>NZ_JBICTW010000015.1:122521-270295 GCF_043197815.1 Actinoplanes sp. NPDC048988
GGTGGGGGGGTGGGGGGGGGCGGGGGGGGGGGGGCCGCCCGCCGCCCGGCGCCGGGGGGGGGGGGGGGGGGGCCCGCGCCCCCCCCCCCCCCCCCACGCCCGCGGTGCTTCACCCGCCGTCGCTCCGCGGGCGTGCCGCCGCTACCGGTCGGTCGACGGCGGCTGGCCGGGTGCTGGTGCGCCTCACTCGACACGGGCGACGGTCGGCGGGTGTGTTCCCCCGTGGGCGGTTAGGGCCTGGCTTCCCAACGACCAGGCTGCGGGCCGTCGGCCGGGTGACTGGGCTGGTGTTCGTGATCGATCACCGTGGCGTCGCGATGGCTCGGCTGCCACTGGCCGTCTGCCGCTACGGCGTGGCAGCCCTCGACGGTGCAGTGCGGCGCGAGGGGGTCGAAGACGATGCCGTAGTGCCCGGCGTCGTCGGTGCTGACATACAGCGAGAGCGGCCCGTCGGGGTGCAGCACCCGGTGGGCGCCGGGCGGCGCGCTGATCAGGGCGGTCAGCTGCAGCGACCAGCTGGCTGCGGCAACGCGGTAGAGGTCGCTGTCGGTGCCATACGCGTCGGCGAGGTCGACCAGATGCTGCTGGCAGGCGGCGACGGTGGCGGTCGCATCACGGCTAATGTCGAGACGCACCAGGTGGGGCTGGGTGTCGACGAGTGTGAGCAGCGGCGTGGGTACGGCCGGGTCGTCGTAGCTTGCCGGCAGCAGCGCGGCGAGGTTCATCCCGGCCGAGGCCGCGGCGCCCCACGTGTAGGCCCGATCGGTGACGGTGGTGACGATCGCGGTCCACTGGGTGACCGGAATCGCGTAGTTGTTGCGGTCGAACAGCGCGTCGTCGCGGTGGTCGCGGTACGTGACTCCTTGGTCGGTCAGCAGGGCGTCGAACACCGCGGTGACCACGGCGTCGACCAGCTCGTAGGGGCCGGCGGCGTCCTCGTGGATCCGCGCGCGAACGATGTCCAGCTCGCTGTCTGAGAGAGGACGCCGGACAACGGTGACCGTCGGCGGCGGTGACGTCGGGGTGAACCAAGGGTTCATGGCGCAACTCCGATGAAAGAAAGACCGCCTGGCACGTCATCGGGGACGTGCCAGACGGCGAGTGACAGATGGTGGTGGGCGGATCACCGCGATGCGACCCCTCGCTGTGCAGGCATCGCAGGAGGCAGACGTCGACGGGTCGGCAGTGAACCGACTCTCGTCGTCAGAGCGGAGGTGATCCGAAGCCGTCGGCCATAGCGCACAGAACTCGCCAGGCACTACGGGCAGATGCGGCCCTACGGCGTGATGCCCGCTCGGTGCGTTCACAGGCTCGGGCCAGCTGCGGGGTCGGACGGCGGGAAGTCACCCGGTCCCGGCCCGGGTACCTGTGCGTCCGACCGAGGTCAGGCAATGCTTGCGGGCGGCGCCGCGCTGCACCTCCCGCGGTGCGGACGAGAGATGCAGCGCGGCAGACCGGTCAGGCGGCGTTGGAGAATTCGTCGAGATCGTGCGGCTCGCTGGTGTCGTCGGCGCGCACCTCGTCGCGGTCGAACGTCGCCTCGATCACCACGGCGTCCGCGTCCTCGATCCTCGCCGCCTCGTCCGCCGCCGCCTCGTCGGCCGCGACGACGTCGACGATCTCGTCCTGCTCGCCGGTGTCGGGCATCGGCTTCAGGTCGGTGACCGGCGCGGTGTCAGGAACCTCGGCTTCCTCATCGTCGAGAGCCTGGATCTCGCCGTCGTCCTCCTCGTCCTCGTCCTCGTCGTCGGCGGCTGTGGCCGTCCACCCCTGGTAGAGCTCCTGCTCGTCGTCGGTCAGCGGGTACCCGCGCTGGCGCAGCTCGTCGTACCAAGCGACGGCGGTCCCCTGGTTGACCCAGTACCGGTCCGGTTGGGTGGTGCCGTTCAGGTTGTACTCCTGTGCGCAGATGTACTTGGCGACCAGGCTGCGGCGCAGCCGGTCCTCGCCGGCTCCGTGCAGGGTGTCGTTGTCGGAGCCGCCGAGCGCCCGGTAGAGCTCGTCCAGGTCGGTAGAGCGGCTCATCGTCTTGCCGAGGGCCGCCGTCCGCAGGGCCTGGACGAATAGCGCTCGGGCGCCCTTAGCGGTGCCGAACTTCTCGACGATGAATTCGCGGCGCACCGTCGCGGCCAGCGTGAGGCGCTCGAGGCGCTCCTTCTTCTGCTGCTCGGCGAGTTCCTTGGCGGCGATCTGTTCGGGGCTTAGGCCACGGTGCGCCGCCGGGATCTCCTTGCGGCGGGTGTAGCCGCGCTGTGCCGGGTCGTCGCAGTACACGACCGTCTTCGCTTGACCGCCGTCCTTCTCCACGAAGGCGTGGAAGCCGGGCTGGGTCTTGACCGCGTCGATGTCGACCGGCCGGCCGTCGGCGTCCAGGAGCAGGTCGGCGCGGACCGCGGTGCCGTCGTAGCCGAAGCCGCGCGGCTTGGGCGTCACGTCGACGCTCTCGAGGACCAGGTGCGCCTTGGCCACGTCGCGGTTGCGGGCGTAGGCGCGCTTGTCACGCAGCCGCGACAGCTCGTGCTTGAAGTCGTACTGGTCACCCAGCTTGTTCAGCAGCTTGCTCTGGGCGTCCGGGTCGTCGGCGAACTCCTCCAGCGCGAGCGCCTGGTCGAGGGTGAGGGTGCCGGCGTTGAGCGCGCGCTGCGCGGTGGCCGGCAGCGTGCGGGCCTTGATGGCGGTGCGGACCCGGCTGACGTCGACGCGACGGGCGTCGGCGATCTGCTGGTCGCTGAGACCGAAGTCGAGCAGCATCTGGTAGGCCTCGGCCTGCTCGATACCTTCCAGGTCCTTGTGGTGGTCGTTGACCTCCAGCATCTGCAGGATGAGCTGGATGTCGTCGTCGGTGTCGGCGATGAAGCACGGCAGCTCGAAGCGTTCGGCCGCGATCGCCGCGATCCGGCGCCGCAGCCCGTCGACGACGGCGAAGTGCTCGACGGGTTCGGCGTCCTCGATCGGCTTACCCTCGGCGTCGACAGGCGGGAAGAACCCGATGGAGCGCACGACCAGCGGGGCGCGGACGCCGAACAGCCGCACGGAGGCGATCAGGTCGTCCAACTCGCCCATCTGCGTGCGCTTGAAGCCCTGCGGCTCGTGCACGTGGCGGGCGTCGAGCAGCCCGGCGCGGAACGGCAGCTGCTGGCCGTCCGATCCGGTGTTGAGGTGCAGCGGCCCGTCGACGACCTCGCCGATCAGCGCGGCCGCGGCCGCGACCAGCTCGGTGCCGGGCTCGTCATTGGCGACGAAGTCGTCGTCCGCAGCAGTCTCGGTGGTGGTGTCGTTGATGACGGTAGTCACGATGGAATTACCTCCACATAGAGCAGTGATGAGCTGCGCTCGGGCGGGCGCCCGAGCGGTGCTGGCCTGATCCGCCCCGGGCCGGCCGATCGACGTGAACCCGCAAGGGCCCACCCCGGCGGTCACATCGACGCAGGAATGGCTGGTAGGGGTGGGCTTGCGGGGCGCGGCGCGGGCGGCCAGGATCAGCGGCCAGCCCCGCCGGCACCCGATCGGCGTTCGTCGCTGACGAGACAACCGGCCCCTTGAAGGTCAGGCAGCCGTTCGGGTTGGTGCCGGCGGTGACGGAAAGCGGCCTGGGCGATGTGCGCGTTGCGCGACGCCAAACGTCAGTGCGCGGCGGGGTGGCGTAGCCGGTGAGCGGGCACATGGGTCCGTACCACGCTGGCCACCAGCCGGGTCAACCGGCTTCCCGGTCCTTCGCGGACAGCGCGCCTGCAGGCCACGGTGGCCAGCGCGTGTTCGCCGCGCCGCCACGCGCACCAGGCGGCCAGCGTGGCCGGGCCGCAGGCGTAGCGGTCCGGGACGCGGCGGGTCACATCCAGCCACAGATCGCGTTGCCACATGCACGCGCACACGCCGCCCCACGCCGTCTCGAGGATGTCGCGGTGGGCCAGGGCGAGCGCCAGCGGCGCCAGCTGCCCAGCGGTGAGGCGCTGCCCCCGTCTGGCGGTGGTCAGAACGTCGTCGTGCAACCCGGGGACGGCGGCATCCGGCGCCAGGGCCGCCACCGCGGCCTCCGTCTCTGCCTGCGATACCAGGTCGGGGGCGACCAGAGTGTCCAGATCCTGCCGCGACGGTAAGGCCACCATGCCGGCGTAGGTCAGCTGCGTGGCGACCGCACTGGTGGCCGGGTCGATGTCCATACCGCGGCTGGCCTGGCACGTACAGCTGTCGAGCAGACACACGCACCGCGATCCGGTGACCCACAGCAGGGTGTGCAGCGGCCAGAACAGATCGAGGATCCGGCCGATCGTGGCCAACACGGGTCGTATCGGGGGTGGGCCGTAGCCGATGAGGGCGACCTCGGCGCACGGCCCGGCCGGTGCCTGCAGCATCAGGTGCTCGCTGAGAGCCTCAGCCGAGAACCGCAACGGTTCCGCAGCCACCCCTAAGACACGCCGGTCCGCGGCGAGGTACACCGCCACGATCTCGTCGCCCGGGTGATAGCCCAGCAGGTACGGCACGGCACCCAGCAGGTCTTGAGGGTTGTTGATGGTGGTGTCCGAGAAGTGTTCGGTCATGATCAGAATTCCTTCACCAAGCAGGGGTCGGGTACGCGGCCGTCCCGGCGTCGGCGGGATGTCCGGCCGGGCGGCATGCGGGTGTGGTGCCGTCGGACAGCGACACGGCGCGCGCCTTCGTGAACCGGTTACCGCCGGCCGGCAGGGGCGTCGGGCCGCGGCGGTAGCGCGCCGAGCACCCGCACGGTGGTGGTGGCCCTGATCGGCTTGTCTTCCGGGCCCCGCAGGTGCGGCCGCACGACGATCCAATCCCGCAGCGCCCGGCGTGGCCCGTACGGCTGATACCGCCAGTGCGGCGTCACCCACCAGCGGAAATCACGCTCGGACTCGCCGCCGGTGCCTGTGTGCTGCGCGGGCGCCGAGCGTGTCCGGGTACCGCGGATCCGCACCAACGCCACCTCGGGTTCCGGCCGCCGCGCGCGCCGGTACGCCCTGCGAACCGACGTGTCGACCTTGACGGGCGTTGTCTCGGCGAGGCGCTGGCGGATGAGCCGCCACGTGGTCAGTAGCGGGGCAGCCGGATGGGTGGCGGTGACGGGCTGTCCGGGGCGCAGCGTGACCGCGAACGTGGGGACAAGCCAGCCGACCTCCCCGCGTAGCTGCTGCAACGGCACGGGCGGGAGGCCGTCACCGATGCTGCGGTAGCCCACGAGCTGTACCGTGTCGCCGTGGCTGCTCCACGACGCGGCCACGCAGCGCCGGCGCCGGTCGACCGGCTGCGTCCACGCGACGAAGCCGTGGGCGGCCGGCAAGTCACCCGGCGAGAACCCCATCCGCGGCAGAACCTGGGCGGCGCTGCGGGTCAGGACGGTGAACTCCTCGTCGATCCAGTACAGCCGGGTGATCGCCAAGCTGGCCGCCAGCGACGCGCGCACCGCCTCGTGGCCGAGCCCGAAGGGCAACCCGACATCACCGGCGAGCAGAGCGGCCAGCCGGTCGCGGACCTTCGGCAAGGTCGTCGCGACCAGCGGGAGAGCGTCCCATCGCCCATCGGCGGTCAAGGCCCGGCCAGGCCGCAGGAGGGTGAGGACCTGTCGCAGCATGTCGGCCAGGTGCGCCCTTACTTCGGCGGCGAAGCTCATGCCGCGCGCCAGGACCCGGTCCAGCAGACCGGACAGGTTGCGGGCTTCGACCAAGGCAGCGCACTCGACGCATGCCGACCAGCGAATGCCGTAGTCCCGCACGACCGAGCCCTGCGCCGTCTCGACATGGATGAGAACCCGCCGGGTCGTCGCGTAGACGAACAGGATTTTGGGATCGGTGCAGAAGTCACAGACATAGGTGGCCGCGACGGTGTCGGCGGTCACCGGTACGGGCGGGTGGTCGGCGTCCTTCCAGATCGGATGCTGGTAGGTCACGACGCCGGAGGGCAGCTCGGCGTAGCGGTCGAGCGGGCTGCCGCAGGTGCCGCACGCGAACCGCGGCGCTCGCCCGTCGACGGTGAGACCTGCGCTGTGAGCATCGCTACCGGACGGGCTCGGCGTGGCGGTGGACCGCGGGCGCACGCGGTGCCGTTGAACTGGCATGAACTACCTCCAGAACGCACGACAGGGCGCCCACCGAATCGGCGGGCGCCCTGCAATGGCCAGCGGTGAAAGCAGTGACGGACAGCTACCTCAGGCTGCGGCGGCGGCCAGACGCAGTGCCTTGGAGGCCGTGGTTTCCATCCGGTAGGCCGCGTCGGCGTCGTGGATGCTGCGGGCCACGGAGGTGACGGCCTGCATGATGCCGCCGGCGCTCAGGTCGGCCCCGGCGATGAAGTGCGCGAGGATCGCGTCCTGCTGGTCCTTGGTGTAGTGCAACTGCTGGGAGACGATCTTGATGGTGACTTCCGGTCGGCGGACCGTGACTCCGGCGGCGTGTTCCAGGTCGGCCACCGCGCGGGCGACGAAGTCGACGTTGAGGTAGGCGCGGATCGTGTCGACCGTCTGCGCGGTGATGAGTTCTAGCAGCTTGCCCATCGTCTCGGCCGAGGGGTCGACGATGCCGTCGTCGTCGGTGATGCGGGCACCGAGGTGGCGCCGTCCGACGTCCCCTCGTTCAACAGTCTGACCGTTACGGCACACCTCGATACGCAGCCACGGGGCGAGGGAGTACCGGCCGTAGCCGGTCTCGGAGTTCTTCAGCAGGAACCCACCGGAGATGACCGGCAGGTCACTGCCGCGGCGCCCGTCGAACGGGCTGCGATAGTTGCGCAGCAACTCCGGCGCCATGACCTGCACCTCAGGCGACACGAAACGCACGTACATGCGCCGGTCGGTCAGGTCGCAGGACGCGATGTTCACCGCCACGCCGGCCTTCTCGATGCCCTTGATCGCGGCCATCAGCACGTCGAGGTTGTCGATGCGCAGATACTTGTCGGACAGGAACGCCCGGGCGGTGCCCTCACCGCTGCCGATGCTCCGCCGCAGGCATCGCACCAGGAACCGGCGGTCGTCGCGCTCCAGCCAGGTGTTGATGTTGAAGTCCAGCGCCGGGATGTTCTCGCGGCCCATCCGGCGCAGGTAGTCGACAGGGATGGAGAGCTTTGTGCCGACGCCGCCCAGGGCCACGTCGGAGAGCGTGAAGGTGCCCGTGGCGAGATCCACACCCGTCGAGGTGAGCAGCGGCGCGGTGCGCGGAATGATCAGCTTGCCGTTGTCCGCGTGCAGTGTTGCGGCGCCGGCAATGACGTCGACCGACCGGCTGTGCTGATCGCGCAGCGTGGTGATCAGAGTGTTCATGCCGATGTGGCGATTCGGTGCCACAGCTAGCGTCGGCTGAGCCATGAGTACGGGCCTTCCGTGCAAGGCCGCCACCGCCAACGGTGACGGCCGGCGGGCACGCCCGCGGCAGGCCGTAGCCGGCCGGGCGAGCGTGTGCTGGCCCGCGGTGCCGGGGCCGTGCCCGGCCGGCCGGAGCGGCAAGGCGGCCAGGACGAGGAGATCTCTGGCCGAAGGCCAAGATGTCCTCAGACCGCCTTGCGCCCGGTGCCGGGTCGGCCACCGTGCCCCGGCCAGCACCGCCGCCCCCGCCGGTGACCGGACCGGGAATCGTGAACCGCCAAGGATTCGGTGATCAACCCGAGCCCTGTGTTCGTTTTGCCGGGAACTGCGCCAGCTCGGGGTAACGCCATGCGTACCGTCGCTGATGTGCGGCTTGTTCTCGAATGCCGCTACCTCAGGACGGGCGCAACGCTGATTCGCCGAGAATCCAGATAGCGCCGACGCGGGCCGGGTATCGACCGGTGCTCGCGCGGTCGCCCGGATACGACGGTTTCGACGGGGTGTCGGTCCGCGAGCGCCGACGCAGCACGCGGTTCGGGCGATGTGCGGTATCTGCCGGACAGTCGATGTAGCGTTCTGATACCAGGCGGACGAAGTCGACGTCTGACGCGAAGGCGACGTACTGGCCGTGCACGACGGTGCCGCCGAGCCGGTCGCAGCACGACACGCGCACCGGGTACCAGCCGGTCACGGCGTAGGTGACGACGTGGCCGCAGGACAGGTCGAGCTCGAACACGCAGCGTCGCCGCTGCTCGTGGGGGCTACCCGACGGCGAGGCGCCAGATGTCGCGTTGTCGGCGTCGTGGCAGGGCCGGCAGATCGGCCCGAGGTCAGCGTCGTAGCCTGCGTCGCAGATTTCGCAGACGATCCGCAGGCAGCTGCGGCATTCACCGGAAGCGGTGGTGTTCAGGTCGGCGTCGCAGAATCCGCATGAGCCGCTCATGCAGGCCTTGGTGTGCTGCCCCGGACGGTGGCGGTGGCACGGATGTTCAGTCATGGCGGCCTGCGCCGACAGTAATGGAACCGTGGTCGTCGCGACGCGGCGGTGCGTCGGTGGCAGCAGGTCCTGGGCGGGGCCAGGCACGGCGCATATCTGGGCGGACGGTCATGATGTGCGCCCGGCGAGTTCGGCCGCGGTGCGCAGAAACTCGCGATACGCGTGGTCGGCGACGTCGACGACCACAGCGAGGACCTGGCGTGGCAGATTGTCGGCGTCACGGAACGCCTCCGGAACCAGCTGACCGGAGGCCAGGGTGATCTGGTCAGCGATGGTGACCATGACCAAGAAGCCGCCGTCGCGGTAATCACCACTGACGGTCGCCTCGATACCGACTGCGGTGACCGGTGCTGCGAGCAGCAGGACCTGCTGTTCGCAGCAGTGGTCGATGAAGGCGGCGACGTCCGTGCCGAAGTCATGACCGGCAGGGTTGATCAGCATGAACAGAGTCGGTAGATCCTCGGTGGCGCCAGCCACGAGTTCATCCAGCCGGGTCAGATCAGCCCAGACGGATAGCCCAGCGCTAACCGAGCTCTCCGGCCGGTCTTTGCCGCGCCGCCGTGCAAGCGCTGCGCGGACGAGGTCTTTGAGGGGCATGCGTTGCTCCTGAGCATCGAGCAGGGCGTCCACCGCATGGATGAGCGCCCTGCTTGGCAAGTCGCGAAGTGGAGTGGTGGGCTTCACCAGGGCCGAGAAGACCGAGGGCTCAGCTGGTGTGTCGCCGTGGGTTGTAGAGCTCAATGGCGGTGTCGACGGCATCCCGGTCGGGGCGGCCGGCACCGCGCAGGTCACTGACTGTCCACGCGAGCCGCAGCACCCGGCCGTAGGCATGCACGCTCAGCTGGCCGGCATCGAGCAGCCGCCGCAGCGGCTCCGTGGCCGGCGCGGGGATACGGAACGAAGGTCGCCTCAAGACGTCTTTCGTGACTTCCGCATTGGTGGAGAAGCCCTCCGGCGCCCACCGCGCGGCGGCGGCTGCCCGGGCCGCAACAACCCGCGCCGTGAGCGTGGCGGTTGACTCACCGGTGCCGGCGTCGCCGGCGGTCGCCTCGATGGTGACGGCAATGTCCAGGCGGTCAGAGATTGCCCGTAGCCGATCTCGGTACCGGCGGCGTGCCGGCGCGCTGCACCCGCTGCTCGTGCTGTGGGGCGTCGAGCAGGGACACGGCTTGGACGTGACGATCAGCTGGACGTCGGCAGCAAAGGTGGTGGTGCCTTGTGGGCGGGCGAGCTGCACGATGCGGCGGTCGAGCGGCTGACGCAGGGCGTGCAGGACCTCTGGTGCGACGTCAGGGGCGTCGTGCAGCAGCAGGATGCCACGGTGCGCCAAACTGGCCAAGCCCGGCCGGTGTCCGCCGATCATGCTGGTCATCGACGTCTGGGGTCCTGAAGCCTGCAACGGCGGGCGCCGGATTAGCGCGTCGACCGGGTGACCGGCGGCGGCGTACAGCGCGCTGACCTCCACGGCCTGACGGTCGTCGAGGTCGGGCAGGAACGAACGCAGGTACTGGCCGATCAACGTCACTGGGAGCTGCGGTGCGGCGGTGACCCCGAGGTGATGTCGTCCGGCTGCGGCGACCTCGAGGGCGAACCGTGCTGGTTGCATCCACGCCGGGAGCGGCGGCAGGTCCGGCTCGGCCTGACCATCAGTGCCCACCGCACGGTCTGGCCCCGGGCCGGGTGGAACCGGGTCGGTGCCGGTGGTGGTCCAGGTCAGCAGTTCGGACAGGCTGTTGACGCCGATCACGCGCACGCCGGGCACCAGCATCGCCTGTGGGGCGTTGGCCGCAGGTACCACGACCGTGTGGAATTCGCGCTCTGC
This sequence comes from Actinoplanes sp. NPDC048988, assembly GCF_043197815.1. NCBI lineage: Bacteria > Bacillati > Actinomycetota > Actinomycetes > Micromonosporales > Micromonosporaceae > Actinoplanes > Actinoplanes sp. NPDC048988. The sequence continues at coordinate 132,644 of NZ_JBICTW010000015.1, forward strand.
GGCTGCGGCGACCAGGGCGAGCGTGTCAGGGACTGGGCGTACTGCTCCGTCGAGACCGATTTCGCCGAAGAACATCGTGTCGCTCAGCGCGGTGAACGGAAGGTGACCGGCGGCGGCGAGAACCGCCGCAGCGACCGTCAGGTCGGTGCTGGGATGCACCGGGTACAGCCCCAGCGGAACGAAGGAGACGATGATGTTGCGGTCCGGCCAGCTCAGGCCGCTGTTGGTGATACCTGCGTACACACGGTCGCGCAGCTCAAAATTCGAGAAGCCCGCCGGATTGACCGCGCTCAGACCGCGGCCGCCGGTCAGCGCGCTCACCTGGACGACTACCTCCTGAGGACCGCCGTCGAGCGTCAACGTCGCCACGCTCAGCGCCGTCATGCCGTCCACCGCGCCGAGCAGACGCTGTGATTGATCCCTGCCGGGGCACGTCGGCGCCCCGGCAGGACGAGATCGAGGGGAATCTCCTGACCGGCCCCTACATAGCGGGCGTTGTTATCGAGCATGGACATCGACGGCCTCCGTCGTCAGTACGGTCCCGGCGACCGAGGTGTTGCGGTGGCAGCCGGCAGGGACGGCACGAGCCGGCCCGCCCGGCGTGGTGACGGTGTCCAGCCCCGGCGCGACAGGCTGACCGCGTCGGTGCAGCCGTTGACCCCGACGCCACGCTGGTCGCGACGGTTGGCCGGTGGCTTGACGACGGCGCGCGCGGGCGGGACCGTGCCTAGTCCCTTCCCGCGCGGTCGTCCGCACCCGACACGCCGCCGGCTGTCTGAGCGCCTTCTGCTTGGACGCATTCCAGCCTGATCAGCATGCCGTTGCTCCAAGCTGTTAGTCGGTCCAGGACCGAGCTGAAGGCGATGCACTCGCGGCTCTCGGCGTTCGCAGACCGCCGAGAGTCGCGTGCTGGTGCAGGGCGAGGCGGGCCAGGCACTGCTACGCCGGTTCGGCCTCGGACAGCAGTCGCTGGCGTTCCAGCGCCAGCAGCGTCCGAGCGGGGGCGTGCCAGCGGTCGTCACCGATGACCGCGGTTGTCCGTCCGTCGATCAGCGCGTGCAGGGCGGGGATCTGCTCGGCGTAGGCACCGCCGATCGACTGCAGGTCGGCGCAGGCGCGCAGCGTGGCGTCGCGCATCTTCTTGGTCCAGCCGGCGCGCTGGGTCGCGGCGGAGTGCGGCTGCTGGTGCTGTCTAGCGGGGGCGCTGTTGGGATCAGGCGCGCTGTCGTCAGCGAGGTGGCCGAGGACGTCGGGCAGATCTGGGATTCCGCGGCGGCGTGCGCGGCCGTAGATCGGTCCTTCGCAGAGGTGGTAGCCGAGCCAGACGACCGGCGGATGGATACCGGCGGCTTGTGCTAGCAGGGCGACTTTGTCGTAGTCCCAGGCCCGGCCGCCGCGTTGTTGACGGTGTCCGGTGACTTTCGGGTTCGTCAGCGTGCGCCAGTAGTCCGGGTGGACTCCGGTGGAGGCGACCAGGTCTTTCTCGCCGGTGAAGCCACCGGCGGTCAGGGCGTGGGGCAGTTGGTCGAGAAGCAGGTGGGCCAGTTCGCGGCGGACGGCCGGTACCGCCGGATCGTCGGCTGCGGCCAGGCGCGGCGCGCGGGGTGCGGGAAGCGGCTCGTCGGGCAGTTCGGGAAGAGCGGCACCGGCCGCGAGGTAGTCCAGCAGCACCGCGGAGAAGTCGTCGAGGACTTGCTCGAAGCCGCGGCTGCGGTCGTGATAGTCACCGATGGGCAGCCATCGGCCGCCGCCGCGGTGGGCCACGCGATGCCCGGCCTCGTGCAGCAGAACGCGCCGTGCCCGGTGCCGGCTGTTCAGGGCGGTGCGGTGTATGGCGACGTCGCCGGTGCCCGGGTGGTAGAACCCGTCGGAGCACGGTGTTTCTTCGCTGTCGGAGTACACCCTGACGCGGTCCAGCGCGAACGGGCCGATCGCCCGGCGCACGAGCTGCCGGGTCTCGGTCAGCACGTCGCGTTCGGCGGTGGTGAGCTGCCGTAGGGGAACCAGGTTGTCTTGTCTCGGGTGCGTTCGTAGTGGTGGACGCGGCGGGTCCGGGCGATTTCGACGCCGAGGCGGTCCATGAACGCCCACAGCTGCTCGTGGGGCAGGCCTGTGGCGGCAAGTTCGGTGTAGCCCTTGTCGGCCAGGTCGAGTTTGGCTTCCTCGTTGCCCGAGGTGGTGTAGAAGCACAGGGCGGGCAGGTGGGTCCGCGCCCAGGTCCGCCACGCGGCCCGGGCCCGGGGCAGGCGGATGTCGGTGAAGTATTGCTCCGGCTCCCGCAGCTTGCCGCCGTTCAGGACGTGCTGGGCGAACCGGTCGATGATCTGCTGGTCTTCGCTGTCGGCCAGGATGGCGCGGACCGCGTCGCGTAGGGCGCCGGCTTCGATGACGGTGCGGTCGCGGTTCTGCAGGCCCTTGGCGTCCAAGGGCAGGTCGTAGGAGGCCAGCAAGCCGAGCATGGTGGTGACCAGGACGCCGCCGATCCAGATCCGGCCGGTCTGGCCGGTGAGTACGCACGTGCGGTTGCCCTGCGGCGGCTGGTAGCCGGGCTCACTCAGTGCCCGGAACCGGCCGATGGCCTGGTCCGCAAGGTCCTCGGAGCAGGCGACGGTGACGACGGTGCCGCGGGTGCGGTCGCTGCGGTGCAGGCGGTAGACGAGGACTTCGGTGCCGTCGGCGGATCGTGACGGGACGATGCCGTTGAGCAGCCGGCGGCGTTCGACGACGGGGGTGAACCCGTAGCCGACGGTGTCGTATCGCAGCTGACCGACCTCGGGGCTGCGGGCCAGGACCAGGCAGGCGAGTTTCTTGCCTTCACCGAACTGGCCGATCTGGGCGTCGGTTTTCGTCGAATACCCCAGCACGAGTCCCTCTTCGGGGATGCCGGGGCCGTCGTCGCTGATGGTCAGTACGCCGTCGGCCCACTCGACGCGGGCGCCGGGGTCCTCGTCGAGGGCGTTGGCGATCAGCTCGCACAGCGCCCGCACCGGGGTCCATGACTTCACGTACTCGGGCGAGATCGGGTACGCCAGCGTGTCGACCGACGCGGGTTCAGCGGTTGCGGAAGAGAAGGTTGAGTGGTGTTCGGCGAGCTCCGCAGGTGGGAAGTCGTCCACGAGACATCTCCTTGGCCAGTCGGAAAAGAGGCAGCCCGACTGCGGCGTCATGGCCGCTAAGGCGGGCCGAAGAAGGCGCACGCGCCGCCGACGTCGCATGCAGGCGCGCGCCAGTAGTCCGCAGCTCAGCGAGGTGCAGACGTGGGGCAGCGGGCTGGCGGGCGGTGTCCCGGCACGGTCGGCGCGGGGACACCGTCGGCGGACTTACTGCAGGAGGTCCTCGAGGTCAGTGCCGTCGGTCAGCGGCCAGGGCAGCGTCGCTGGGTTGATCCCGGAGCTCAGCACCAGGCCGATCAGGTGGGACAGGGTGTTGTCCGGCTCCGCTTGGACGGCCTGGGACAGCGCGGCCCAGGCGAGCGCCGGCTCTCTACGCCGCCAGGCACTCCAAGCGGCCAGGTTGGCCGGCGTTGCTACGCAGGTCGGCGGCACGCGGCGGGTCATGTCCAGCCACAGGTCGTGCTGCCAGATCTCGCCTGTGGTTGCCTGCCATGCCGCGCTGCGGCCGTCGTTGTCGGACAGGGCGACTACCAGATGCGCTGCCTGTTCGTCGCTGAGTCGATCTCCCGCGGACGCGATGTCCAGGCTGGTTTGCACGACGGCGACAGCGTCCGATACCTGCTCCGGCACCCGGCTCAGGGCGGCGGCGGTGCGGGACTGCGCGTCGGGGTCCGGCGCGACGACGGAGTCGAAGTGCTCCCGCGAGGGCAGCGCCACGCGGCCGCGCAACGTCATCTCGGCGGCGATGACACTACGAGAGGGGTCCAGGACAGCGCCGTGCTCAGGTGTGCAGGGGCACTCGTCGTTGAGGCAGTAGTACCTGCCTTCGTCGACCAGCAGGCACGCCGCGACGGTGACCGCCATGCTCAACGCCTCAGCGAGCCCGGCGATCCGTTCGCGGTTCGACAGCGCGCCGTAGTAAACGACGAAGGCGAGGGCGGCGTCCGCGCGGGCGGCTGCGGTGCTGCTCTCGGCAATGATGAACTCGTCCGGGGCCTGCCGGCCGACGCTCAGACCGCAGGTCAGGCGTCCCTCGCCGGTGACGAACACGACGACGACACTGTCGTGAGGGTGGTATCCGAGGACGTACGGGATGGCGGCGAGCAGGTCAGCCGGACCGCGAACGACGGACGGTGCAGGGTCGAGCACAACAATCACACTCCTTCAGGGGCGTGGCAGATGTCGCGACCCCGACCTGCGGAAAGCCCTCGCCGGTACCTCGACCGGGAAAGCCACCGATCGCGGTGCACCGGCCGAAGGCGGGCACGCGGGGTCGCGCTGACCCCGGGCGCGGACCGGCCCTGACGGCCCGAGGCAGGCCAGGGACCAGCCCAGCCCGCCCACTCGCCGCCGCATCGCCACGGGGGCGATCGTGACGGTGGGCGGGCCGGGTGCAGCGCCCTGACCGGCCCGGGACGGGGCCGGTACAAGCGCTTACGGGCAGCGACGACCACCGGCTGCCAGCCAGGACCCGAACAACCGCACCGTGGCTGCGCATCGACACGGACCGCTTGCGACACTGCCCGGGGGTATCGGATTCAGTGGTCGGCCTGGCTCAGCTCGATGACGATCTCGTCGGCCGACGTCACCAGACGGGCTGCCGGGTTATCGCGCAGGATGCCGTGGCAGCCCGTCGACATGGCCGAGGTCACCGGACCAGGTACGACCATCGCGGGCCGGCCCAGATCCAATGCCCGCCTCACGGTCTGCACGGCTCCGCTGCGCGCCGCGGCCTCGACGACCACCGTGCCACCAGCGGCGGCGATGAGGCGGTTCCGGATGCTGAATCGGTGCTGCAGAGGTTCGGCACCGAACGGCCATTCGCTGACCAGCAGTCCGTCGGCGACAATCTGGTCGAACAGTGCGGCGTTGCCGACGGGGTAGGGGCGGTCGATCCCACAGGCCAGCACGGCGACGGTCAGGCCACCAGCGGCCAAGGCACCCCGATGCGCAGCGGCGTCAATGCCGAAAGCGCCGCCGGAAACAATTGCCCATTCCTGGCCTGCGAGAACGTGGGCGAAATCGGTACTGACGTGGACGCCGTACGAGGTTGCTGCTCGAGCTCCCACGATTGCTACCGACCGGGTGAACGCCTCGCTCAGCGAGCGTTCGCCGCGAACCCACAGGCCTAGCGGCGGCGCGGTGCGCTGGATGAACGGCCCGGGGGCGCCGGGTGCGAGGCGGGCGAGGTCGTTCACCTGTGCCGGCCACTCGCGGTCGCCGGGCACGACCAGCCGGGCGTTCAGCCGCTGTGCGCGACGCAAGGCAGCCTGCGCCATACGACGCACGTCACCCCGGGCCGAGCGGGCCGCGACCGCCGCGCGCAGTGACGCGTCCGGGATGTCACCAGTGAGCAGACGGTCGAGTGTGGCGGGGGCCCCGTCCCGCTGTGCCATGGACCAGAGCACCGGGTGGCCGGGCTCGGTCAGCAGCGTCAAGGCAGCGCGGGCGATCCGGTCCGCCTCGTCGGCAGAGTGCGGTGTCGGAGAGGTGGCTCGGTTTGTCATGGGGTTGTCCCTTCGCGGACGCAGGCGAATGAGCCTGCGGCCGGGCGAGGCCACAGGCAGGAGAGTTGGGCTGGTGTTGTGCAACCGCAACGGCTGCATGGGAAGCCGAAAGGAGAAATCCAGCTGAGAGGTCGGCGGCGCCATCCGAAGCGGTGCCGGGCTCAGCGGGAGCCTCGCGACCAGCGGCTGCGTGTCCGGTTTACGGCTGTGGGGAGGTGCGCGGATTGACCATCTCGACGACTGCCAGGGCGGCGCTCGCGACAGGAGGGCGCCGCTAGTTCCTCTCGCGTACGTCACGGGCTCGCCGACGAGGCGCCGGAGGCTGTGGGTAGGTCATTCCCGGCTCGAACAGCGTGATCGTGCCGCGCTGCTTCGCGTGGTAGAGCGCGATGTCGGCGTCAGTCAGAGCGTTCGACCACGAGGTGGTCGCCGCCGCATAGGCGACCCCCGCACTGCCGGCGACCTGCACCGATCCGGTGCGGCTGTCGGTGACGATTGCGGCCACCGCTTGCGTCGCGATCTGCAGCGCCTGCGATGCGGTGCAGTCGGCCAGGATCAGCGCGAATTCGTCGCCTCCGAGCCGGCCCGCCCACCCGCGGTGCCGGGACGCGAGATCGGCCAGGCGTGCACCGAGCGCGCTGAGGACCCGGTCACCGGTGGGATGACCGTGCTCGTCATTCACGGACTTGAAGGTGTCGAGATCCACGACGACCACGAAACGCCCATGATCGTTGCTCGCGGCGTACGCCTGCTCAAGCCCGGCCCGGCTCAAGACGCCGGTGAGCCGATCGCTGCGGACCTGCTCGGCGAGTGTGTCGTTGTGCCGGCGCAGGGCGCGGATGGTTGGCGTCGCACTGAGGCGGCCGCCGAGCGCCCCAACGAGCGCGGTGGCGGCAAGGCCGGCAATCAGGGTCTTACGCATGGGAAGCGCCCTTTCACGGTAGGGCCGTCCGTGCCGGGCAGCCTGGTAGGCCGCACACGGCGGACGGGCGCAGACAGAGCCACCAAGCGGTGATCGCCCTGCGCCCGTCTGGCTCCGGGCACCGGTGACCACCGCTGCGGGAGGCGGTAACGCGGCCGCCCGCCGCAACGCGGCACGACGCCATGGGTATGGACAGAGCCGACCTGACCTGTCGGCGGCCGTTCACGCCGAGGCGACGAGCGCGTGCTGGCCAACCTGGCCGGGGCCGGCCCGGATCGGCGGGCGGCAAGCCATCAGGAACGAGAAGATCTCTGGCCGAAGGCCAAGATGTTCTCGGACCGGCTTGCGTCCGCTCCGGGCCGTGCCACCGTGCCTGGCCAGCACCGCCGTCAGCCTTCAGCCAGCCCGGACAACCCCGTGTGCCCACCGTCATCACAGCGTCCGCGGTCTTCGGCGGAGGCGATGCGACGGACGTCGCGGGCGGCCGTTTTTGCGGACTCGATTGCTTGCCAGGTGCTGAACCGGCGGCCGGCAATCTTCTTCAAGAAGGCCGGTATGCGATTGGCCGACATCCCCACCAGGGGCGGCCCCAGCACCGCGAGCAGGTCGGAGGCACGCTGAGAGGACCACCCGGCGCGGTCGATCGCGTCCTCGTCGGGAAACACGTCGGCGACCCGGTCCACCCCCGGATTCAGTGAGCGGTCCTGAACCCCGCCGTAGGAATACACCCAGCGCAGATTGCCGGGCGGATCAGGCTCCACCAACCGACGGAACCGGTCGACTTCCTTGGTGTAGCAGTAGAAACGGACACTCGGGCAGGCCCGGCAGATGTCGGTCCAGGCGCGTAGATAGTCGTCGGAGAAGAAATCACCCGAGTCGTGAATTCTGACCCATCGGCCCGCTGATCGAGGCGACTGAAGTTCAGCGATCATCGCCTGCCGCCAGCCTGGCAGATCGTCAAGCACGAAGCGCAGGTTCGCCTCGTGGCGGCCGCGCACAACAGGCCATAGGTAGGCGCCCTGAAGGGCATAGCAGACCTGCCGGCAGACTCCAGCTGACGTACAGGTGTTGTACGTACGCCCGTCGGGCAGCCGCCCGGCCCACGCGGGCAGGCTCCACGTCCACACGCCTATGTCCTTGAGTCGCCGGTTGCTGTTCGTCAGCAACCGGGCAGCTCGGGCTGAGCGCTGCGCAGAGCGAGTTGGTGAGTCCGCCGGCCATAGGGCCAGTTGTTCGGGCGCCGCAGCCCCAGCAGTCGTCGGCGTTGCTGTATCTGGTCGCTGCTGCTCCTGCGGGCCGCCGGTCGGCCGCGCCGCGCTCACGGCTCCCGCAACCAGCGGCCGGTGCGCGCGTCGATACGCAGAACACTGACCGCGTCTCTGCCACCCCATGCCCCCCAAGCGATCTGGGACAAGTAGAGCGCGACGGTACGCTCGATGATCGCAAGAGATGGGTCGTCTTGATCGATGACCGCGCCGTCTGCCAAGGTCACCCGGCGCAAGAACCAGCCGTCGTCGGGCTCGTCGCCACGGGCCACGTCGTACGAAACGGCGCCCGCAGCCATCGAGCGGATGACCTGCCCCGCCTCTGCGATCGCTTCGGAGGCGCGGAACGACGAGGCGACGATGTCTCGTACGTCGCTGTCACTGAGACCGAGCCTGGCGTTGGCTGTTGCGGCGATCCTGCGAGCGCTGGCCAAGTCGTGACCCCAGAACCAGGGCGATGACTGCGGTCCGCTGCCGCTCAGCGGCGTGTGCCCGGGCGTGTCCTCAGTGACGATTGAGGGGATGAATCCGTGTTCGGTTCGCATCGTTTCGTCGATGTAGAACGCCTGCCGCCTGCCGGACTTTGCAGCAGTGATAACCATCAGCACACCGTCACTTTCGAGTTGTCGATGGGGATCTTGAGCAGATGGGAGAAGAACAAGGGGCCGTATCCCACGCAGTCCGGGGTTGCAGGCGGTCGCCCCGGGTGCGGCGGCCGAAAAGCCTGTGGGTAGCGAGCTACGCCGATAGGTCGTCCACGGACGGCGATGGCCCTGACGGCGCAATGGCGTGCCGTCCGAGCGGGGACGGCACGATCAGGCCCGGCCGGGCACAGGCGGTGTCCAGCCCACCCCGGCGCCCCGCCGCAGCCGTCGCGAACGACTGAAGCTTGATGCCCTGCGGTGCCTCGAATAGCAGCGTCAAGGGGCGTTCGCCGGGGTGCGGCTTGATGGCGCCACGGACGGCCGGGACCGTGCTCCGTCTCCAGATCGGCGGCGCCCGTAGGCGGCGGGCCCGACTGGTCAGGCCAACCCATCCAGGTCCTGCGACCCAGACCGGTTCCAAATCGCGGTGCCGGCCCACAAGTCACCGCGTAGCCACGCGCCGTCGTTCGGCCGGCGACGGCCCAAGACGTCCGATCGGGTATTCCGGCTATGACGCCCGCCCCAGCGGGCTGGCCATCGAGCACCCCACCTTCGACCACAGAGATGGGTGGTGCTGGGCCCGGCTGGTGTCGTACCGTAGTTGTCGTTCCACCTTGGTCCCCGCCTGAGCGGGGTTGATCCAGCGTCAGACGCCCGACGCCCCCGGCCATTGGGTCGTGGCGGTTCGTGGTTCCCGGCATCAGCTCGGGATGTCGCTCACGCTCCTGCAAAGCTCGCGTGACTGCGGGCTTTGGTGTGCCGTCCGAACTTCGTCGGCGGTGCGCTGGTGCGAGGTTGCGGTGAGATGTGGCGCTGGTCGACAACCCCGATCGGCGGAGGAGACATCGGCGTGCAGGGCTCACCACGGTTCTATTGCGGCATCGACTGGGCGGATCAGCTTAATGACGTCGCGGTCGTCGACCGTCGCGGCGAGGTCTTGGCCCGTGCCCGGATCAGTGCCACCCCGGACGGGCTGCGGCAGCTGTTCCGCGTGTTGGACGGGTTGCGGGCCAGTCATACCCACGGCCGGCGGAAGGTGCCGGTGGCGATCGAAACGAATCAGGGGCTGCTGGTTCATGCGCTGCGTGCCAAGGGCCAGCCGGTGTTCCAGATTCCGCCGAGCGAGGTGGCCGGTCAGCGGCGGCGTACGTCGCGGGCGGCGAAGAAGTCCGACAGCTCGGACGCGGAGCTGCTAGCCGTGATGTTGCGTGACCGGTGGGGCCTTCTGCGGGAGCTGCCGGTGGTGAGCCCGGACGCGGCGGCACTTACGGTGCTCGCATCGGCGCAGTACCGGGCGCAGCGGCTGCGTGAGCAGTTGCAGGCCCGATTGCGGGCGCTGCTGGTGCAGGTGCATCCGGTCGCGGCGCGCGCCTGGGACGGCCGCGATCACGGGTTGCGGCGCGCGGAGGCCCGCGCGGTCCTGGCGGCCGGGCCGACCGCGGCCGCCGCGCAGCGCATCAGCGTCTATCGGTGGGAGAAGATTCTGACCGGGGCCCGGCTGCGGCTGATCGAGCAGGAGGCCTACCGGCTGCACGAGCTGTTCGTCGCGCCGGTGCTGCGGCTGCCGGCAGCGATCGAAACGGCGACCGCGGTCGAGGTACGCACGCTGCTCGCGGCCTTCGATGACGCCTGCCGGCGTGCCGACGAACTCACCGCCACCCTGACCGACGCCTTCGAGTCCCATCCGCACGCGGTCACGTACCTGTCGTTCCCGGGCTGCGGGGCGTTGACCGGGGCGCGGCTGCTCGCCGAGCTCGGCGATGATGCGCACCGGTTCGCCACCGCGAAAGGGCTGCGCGCCTACGCGGGGCTGGCCCCGTTGACGTGGGCCAGCGGCACGGTCCGACAGGTCACCCACCGCCGGATCTGCAATCGCCGGCTGAAGCTGGTGTGCCACCGGTGGGCGTTCAGCTCGCTCACCCATTCGCCGGGTGCCCGTGCGTTCTACGACCGGCGCCGCGCGGCCGGCGACTCCTACGCCGGGGCGCTGCGTCGCCTCGCCGGGCGGCTGCTGTCCGGCCTGCACCACTGCCTGGCCACCGGCACCCTGTACGACGAACAAATCATGTTCGCGGCCGGCCGGGCGGCCAGCTGAGACGCGGACACCCGGAAGGTGCCCGGTAATGCCTGCGGCAATCCCGAGCCGGCGAGCTCTGACGTGGGAACGGCACCCGGGCACCTCCCATGCATCCGCGCCTCTCGCGAACCGGCCACGCGCAAGCCCGTGTGTCCAGGCCCGGAGCGGTCCGGCCGACGCCGGCGTTGGTCGTTGCAGCTCGCCCCACTCAACGTGTCCCACTCGAAAGGATCCCTGGCATGATCGACGACTTGAACTTGGCGCCGGTGGTCACCGGGCGGGCCCGGCCCGGCACGCTCGCCGGCCTCGCCCGCGACCTGGTGCCCGCGACGCACCACGACCGGTACGTGGCCCAGCTGATCGGCTCGGCAGTGACCGGCCTGGCAGACGACTACGACGTGGTTGTGCAGCGCATCGTGTCTGGCTGCCTCGAACTCGGGCGTGCGCACATCGCGGCAAACGACGGCGACGACGACCCGGGCGACGCGGCGGCCGCCTTCTGCGGTGCCACCTACTTTGCGGCGTGGCTCGCGGGCACCGCCGTAGCCGCCCGGTGCGCCGCTGATGAGCTCACCGCAGCCGACGTGATGCTGAACGAACTGATCACGCCCGTCGTCCATCGGCTTGGGCACGTCCCCAGCGACACCGCGAGCAGTCACTCATCGCTCTATGAGGGAATGCGGCTGCGTCGGCACATCACGACGCTCGGCTACCTGCCCACGCCGGCGGGTCAGCCGCTGCTGGCTCTGGCCAGGACGGCCATGGCTAACAGGGGCACACGCATGGCCGCGATCGGGCAGCTGACCTTCGACGTCATCAACGCGAGGGATGTGCGCAGCAGCGGTCTACCGGATGCGCTGCAAACGGCGGTCCGAACCTGGCGACCAGGGCCTTGACGAACCTCCGCATCTGCCGGCGGAGACCGTCTCGCCAGGAGCCGAACATCGCCGGATGGAGACACGCGGTCGGGGTGGGCTGGTATGGGCTCTAACCTGGGAGAAGGCTCAGGCCCAGATGGCGGAAAAGGTGCCGGCGCCGTTGTGCTCCGGCGGGTTGGGGCTGCTGTATGCCTCGCCAGTTGCTCTGCGATGTGCGGTCCAAGCGATCGCCGCTGCGTTGTAGAGGTCATCTGCCGGTGCCTGACCCGCCGGGCCGAGACGGTTCGGGAGGTATATGCCGTTGTGAGCCAGTAGATGAGCTCGATGGTTCTGTCCGGCCCAGGTCTTCTTGGCGTGCTCCAGCGGCTGACCGGCCATGGTGCGGAAGGATAACTCGGGGTGTGCCTCGAACAGCAGGGTGGGATGTCGTTGCCAGAGGGCGTTGGCCTCGAGGACTTTCGGACGCAGAGACCAAACTTGCCGGTCGAGCTGTCGGCCGGTTAGTTCGCGACACCGCTTGTTTGCGGCAGCGAAGTCCGGCTCATTCCACACCGGTTCCGGCGGGGTCCGGACGACGCTGCTGCGGCGCGGGCCGAGCTGTTCCGCGACGAGCGTGTCCGCGACGCGCCACCGGTCGGGCATCATGCCGAGGGGTATGTCAACGCCGATCACCGCAGCTCCGGAGCCGTTGGTGATGACCTCGTACAGGGTGCTCGCGAGCAGGGCCCGGGTAAAGACACCGGCATGCAGTTCGACGGCGACCCAGCCGAGGGCATAGGCGTGAACGCCGATCACTCGGGTCATGAGGGTGCCTGGCGGCGGCTGGGCAAAGCGGCGATGGTGGCGGCGGCGTCAGCTGATACGGACGTTCTCTTCCTTCTCGTGATGTTGGTTGTTGTGCCAGCGTCGGCGAGGCGCTTCTGCATAAATCCGTAGGAGGCCTCGAGAAGGTCTGCGAGCTGCCGGATCGTCAGTCGGTCCTGCTCGTAGAGCTTCTTCAGCAGCGTCAGTTCCTGCTCGCGGTCGCTGCGGGGCAGAGAGCGGAATTGGTCGGTGTAGGTGAAGCGGTGCCGTCGGGCGGGAGGGTCCTGTTGTACTCGGGTGGCCATGATCGGTCCTCTCGAGGGCGGGGTGGTCGGTCGCAGCAGGTGGGCGTTGCGGGGCCGTGTTGATTCAGAAGGAGAGTTCGGCGTAGACCGCGATGTGGTCGGACGCCTCCTCTTGGCCGCAGGCGGCGGGCAAGGTTCGGAAGGTCTCGGCGTCGACATGTGGGCGCATCACGTCGTTGACGATGAGGTGGTCGATCGTGAGAGGGACTTCGCCGGGTTTGTCGACGACGGTCGCCTCGATGGCGGTGATCCGGTTGCTGGCCTGCCAGGCCAGTTCGGAGATCAGGTGGAAACCGATGTTGTCGTCGCGTCCGCCGGTGGTGGAGTTCCAGGTGCCGACGAGGCTGTCGAGCGCGTCGCTCGAGTGCACCCATCTGTCGCCGACGCGCCGGGCTTTGCGGCGGCGGACCAGCGGGGTGCACAGGTCGGATTCCCAGCGTGGGTAGTGATCGCCGGAGGGCTGTTCGTTGAGGTCCCCGCCGAGGATGACGGGGGTGGGGTCTTTCGCCCACCTGTGGAGGCGGCTGGCGGCCTTGACGCGGGCGTCCGGGGACTCGCCGGGGAAGTGGTCGACAGCGGCGATCAGCTCGCGTCGGCGGCCGGTGTCGTCGTGGCTGTCGAGGACGGCGAAACGGCAGATGTTGATCTGATCGGTGAAGGGGCCGGGGTCGCTGCGGTCGATGAAAGACCGTGGGATGAGCCGACTGGTGTCGTAGAAGATCGCCGGCGGGATCGGCCCGCGGTCACCGCGGCCCAGCAAGGCACCGAAGGGGACGCCGAAGACGTCGGTGACGGCCTCAGCGGCCTGGTAAAGACCGGCGTTGCCCGATGCTTCGTAGTGCTTGGCCTCGCAGAACAGGATCACGGCAGGTGGTTTCGGTGCCCGCTCGAGGGTGTTTTGCAGGCCGTCGAAGCGGTGGCGTCGGGTCGTCCGGTCATAACCGCCGCCTTCGTAGTTGTAGGTAAGGGCGGGCAGCAGGATAGGCACGGCAGGGAATCCCTTCAGTGACACGGCTGGACAGTGCTGGAGGACGGTCGCCGCGGGTTGGAAGGCCGTTGCTGGGCGGCGGTCTCAGGGCGTAGGGGTGCCGGAGGACAAGACACGCATGGCGTCGCCAGTCACGCTCGGAGGCGCTCACGGAGCGCAGCCCAGACCTGCTTCGCATGAGGCGCTCGCCGGATCTGTTCCCTGATCCGTTCGGCCGCGGATCGGTACGACGGGTCGGTGAGCAGCCCACGAACGGCGGCGCCGGCCTTTGCCGGGTCGGTGATGGCGATGCCGGCGCCGGCTTCGACCACTCGCTCGGCGTTCTGTGGCTTCTCGGCCCCTCGCGGTAGCAGCACCATCGGGATGCCGGCGCTCATGGCGGCCAGCACGGTCCCGGCGCCGCCTGCGGCCACGATGACCGAGACACCTGCGGCCAGCAGGTGCGCCATCGGGGTGAAGCCCAGGAACCGCACGTGGCCGCGTGGGTCGGTGAGGGGGTGGTCGACGCCGGGCGGCACCAGCGCGAGCACCTCGACGTTGTCGAGCGCGGCCACGGCGTCGACGAGGGCGTCGAGCAGTTCGCCGTCGAGCAGGACGGTTCCCAGGGTGACCAGCACGCGCGGATGAGGCCCGGGCATGGGTACCGCCGTCTGGTCAGCGGTGGGTGGCGCGGTGTACGGCTGCGGGCGAATCGCCAGCCGGTCCGGTGGCAACGCCCGGCCTGGTTCCCGCAACGCTGGCGGCCAGGGGTCGACGAGAGCCAGACGCTCGGCCTTGACGAACCCGCGCCGCACGTACTCGGGTACGAGCAGGCCTTTCATGGCCGGTGCCAACGGAGGCGGTGACACCGGTAGGCCGATCGCGTGCTGCACCCATGGCACGGCCAGCGCGGCGGCCAGCATCGGGCCGATGGTGTCGTACTCGTCGCTGATGATGAGGTCGGGACGGATGCGGTGCGCGTGCCGCATCGCGTCGTCGAACGTCAGATTGATGCGGGTTGCGGTGAAGAACTGAGCAAGCGCGGAGATGTCGCCCAGATCAGCGCCGCCGGTACGCCGGGCGTTCTCCGTCAGCAGCACGTCGACGTCCGCCCCGGTCGCCAGGACCGGGAGGCCGCCCATAAGGTGGGCCATCGATGCCGCAACGGCCATGGTGACCTGGTCGCCGGCTGCGGCGATCGCGTGGGCCAGGGGCAGCACCGGCATGACGTGGCCCGGGATTGGGACGCCGGTGACCAGCACACGGCAGCCGGCTCTTCCCCCCGGGCCGGTCGGCGCAGTCATCCGCGTCGGGTCGTTCGGGCCCGGTGTGGGGTTGGGATACATCGAGGTGCCTTCCTCGTGGTTCGTCGGGTCGAGCGGCGGCGGAGAGGCAGGATGGCCGCGCCGCCGAGGCGGCATGTTCACCAGCGTGACCGGCGGCGGGAGGCGCAACCGAGGTTCGCCCACGGTGCGAGGCCGTGATCGTGGCTCATTCGGCCCGGCCCCCTTCCTCATCCAGCGTGGCGAAGGCGCTTTCGCCGAGCAGGCGTCCCGCCTCTGCGGTCACCGCTGGAAGGGCGGCAGGGGTCGATACCTGCACCCCATGCGCGCCGCGGTGTTCGGGTGCCCCAGGCGCGGTGTGCCGGAACAGCGGACAGCCGCCCAGCACACCGCGCCCTGCTCTCGCGGCGGTCAGCCGGCGAGCGCCCAGTGCCTCTTCGTGAGACTCGGCGCGGTGGGCCGCGGCCGATACGGCTTGTGCTTGCCGTCGATGGTGCGTTCGATCCAGCCGGCGTAGTAGGTGGCGTCGGTGTAGATCATCGCGCCGGTGCATGTGGATTCGTCGGTGCCGCGGCTGGCGCTGCCGAGCAGCGCCCAGGAGCCTGCGCGGCGGGCCAGAGCGGGACCGCCGGAGTCACCGAAGCAGGGTGAACCGCCGTTGGCGGCCGCGGCGACGCAGAGTTCCCCGGCGGTGATTCCGGCTACCGCGCAGGTCGAGGATGTGGCGAGGCGGGTGTCGAGCTGCTGCAGGACCGGCGGCGGCTGGGTGGCGTCGTAGGTGGTCTTTCCCCAGCCGAGCAGCCGGACCTTCTGGTAGGCGCGTACCCACTCGGCAATCGGGATCGCTCGGATGCGCCGGCCCGCCGGGACCGGCAGGATGATGACGGCGAGGTCGGCGACCCGGTCGGCGCCGGTCATCCAGTCCCATTCCGGGTGCAGCTGCAGCCCGGTGGCGTTGAGGGTGACCAGCTGGTCCAGATGGATGGAGCCGGCTTGGACCTGCACGTTGGTGAACGGTGCGGGCTCGGTGTCGCCCTCGAGCTCGAAGCAGTGGGCGTTGCTGACCACCCCGATGCGTCCTCGCGGTGTGCTGACGAAGGTGCCGGTGCACTTCGCGGTGCCGAGGCCGGGGAAGGTGGTCAGCACCCGGGCGGCGAAGGGGTAGTTCTCGGTGGCGTCGGTGCCGCCGATGATGAACGGCGAGACCTCGCCGTTGTCGTCGAGGCTCGTGGGCTCGGCCAGCTGAGCCGGCGCCGCGGCGTGCGGCGTGCGTGCTGATGCCGGCGTGGCCGGGATCAGCAGAGAGGCGGTGGTCACGGCTACGGCGGTGATGCCGCCGAGCCAGGTACGTGACGTCAAAGTCGCGTCCTTCTTCAGATGAGGGATGGACCGGCCTGCGGGTTGCAGACCGGTATCAGCCCGCCGTCATCTTTGGCGGCGGGAGTTGAGGGTCGCCTCAGGCGACGGGCGTTGGTGACGGATCACCTGTCTGAGCCAGCGCGCTGATCAGGGGCCGAGCCGCAGTTTTTGGGCGGCAGCCACGGCGTGTGTGGGCTGCCGGGCTGCTGGGGTTTGATCTCGTTGCGGATGGCTTCGATCCAGGCGCGCAGGTCCGGCGGCGGGTGGGGCATGCTGCGCACGAGCAGCTCTGCTGCCTGGTCGGCGGTGTAGCCGGGCCCAGGTCCCATGTCACCTAGGTAGTCGGTGTTGCCGAGCACCAGCGCCACGGCGAGGCGCAGCTCAAGCGGCCAGTCGCCGCGAGGGTCGTCGTCGTTGATGTCCGTTGCCCACCGGCAGCGGGCGACGACCTCACGGCTGAACTCGTCAAGCGGTAACGCCGGTGCCGCGCTCAGAACACCAGCCGGGTCAGCAGCGAGTTGCTCGACCGCCGGGGCGTCAGGGGTGGCTGCGGGGTGGGCGTTGAGGTGCTCGGACAGAACGCGGACGAACCACGTGGCCGGCACCAGCTGGTCGTCGCCGTACGGGTGGGACTCGGCGAAGTCGGGGTGTAGGGCACATTGTGCGGTCACGGCCTGCTCGCCGATATGGAAGGAGATCTGGTCGGCGCCGGGCCGGGCGTTCATCGGCGAACTCCGAGATACGTGGTGTCCTCGACCAGGACCGTGAAGTCGGTGGCGTTCGCGGCCTGGTCGTGGGTGGCCGTTCTCGAGGTGCCGGCGGGCCGGAGCGCTGTGCTGTGCTCGTGTTCGGAGCAGCGTGGCTGCGGCGTCGACCGGTTGTTGGTGTGGCGGCGGTCCAGGTACTCGGTGTAGGTGCGCAAGCCGGGGCGGTGCCAGGGTGCAACAGTCGGATCGGCTGCGCCGGCGTCTGGGTCGGTGGAGCCTGCGGCGAGCAGGTCACCGATGGCGGGGTCAAAGGTCAGCGTGCGCTCGTATGAGTCGTAGGGCGGTGGTGCCGGGGTCGTCACGGTGGTGGTAACCGTGATCCCGGCGCGCCCGCTGGAGTCGAAGGCGCCTTCACGAACGACGGTGTGAGGGTGGCCGGCGAGCATGCGCAGGACGCCGCGGCGGGTGGGTAACGGCACGACTCGGGCGGCGAACAGCTCCGAGATCTGGCCGAACAGGTCGATGCCGGTATTCGGTGGTGGGCCGAGTAGTTGACGGCGCACCGCGTGGGGGTCACTGGACAACGGACCGTCCCAGGGCGCCGCCTCCGGTTGAGTCCACGATTCGTCGCGCTCGAGGGTGCAGCCGTGAGTTTCGTCGAGCTCGTAGGACCGGCCGCTGCCCTGATTGTCGGTCCAGGCGGCGAGATGACGTACCGATGCCGAAGGCGGGCTCGCCGGCGCAGTGCCACCGGCGGGTGGATCGGTCTCCCACCGGCGCGTCTCGACGTAGTCGAACCGCCCCGGGTGGGCCTCGTAGGGTGCGGCACTGAGGTGATCGGCAACCTGCAGCAGTCGCGCGGCCGGCACGCTCGCCGCCGCGGAGCCGGGGGCGGTGGCGGGTGCCGGCACGGTAAGGGCTGGCGCGGCGGCGTCGCTGCGGGCTTGCCGGCTCAGGTTGGGCATGTCGATGGCTCGCCGGGGAAGCAGAGCTCCAGCCGTGGTGATGGTGACGACGGCTGTCAATGCTGCGGCGACAGCCCGCCAGGGGCTGCGTGAGACCTGGTCACCGGCGGGGGCCGGGCCGGGGTCTGCCCCGAGGCTGTAGGAGTCGGTCGGCGCTGTGGGTGGCGCAGGCTGCTTCATGGTTCCTCGTGTGGTGTGGTGCCCGCGCGTGACGGGGCGAGGGGAACGGACGGGAGGTTCGACGAGAGCGCTGGTGGCGTCACCACGGTGCCCCCGAGGACCTGCCTGGCCATGCCGGCGTTTCCACCGGGTCGGCGCCGCGATAGTGCTGACGGGTGGGGGCCTCGGGCCAGCCTTCGATGTACTGCCGGTGGGTGATATCGCCGAGGTTCGGCGGCCGGCGGTCATCGCCGCACTCGATGGAGAAACCCCACTCGCCGTAGTCGACGTATTGGTCCCACGGCCCGGCGTTGTTGAAGACGGCCAGGTCGTGCCCGGCGTGCTCGGTCAGCATCCGGAACACGGCGGTCGTGGCGACGGCCTGATCGGCTGCGGGCCGGCCGCCGATGATGACGGCGGCGCCGGGTTGGCCGGTGCTGCGGCCCAGGGCCAGATCGAGGCGGCAGGGCAGGCACACCAGGCTCACTGCACCGTCGACCGGTTCCTGCGGCTGAGCGGCGGTAGCGCCGGCGAAGTCGGTGGACGTGAGCGGGCCGGGCCAGTCGGTGAGGTAGTCGGCGAGAGCGATGTCCGGTTTCGGGTCGGTGCCGGCTGAGGCGATCAGGTCGGTGGGGGTGAACGCGTATTTCCGCCAGGCAGGCGAGATATCGGTCAGGACACGAAGGTCATGGTTGGGGTGCTCGCCGAGCATCCGCCACGTCGCCCGGCTGATGTCGGCCTGCAGCCAGGCAGGCTGACCGGCGGCGATGATCGGAGCCGTCAGCGTGCCCAGCGCGCTGTGCACCACGGAGCTACCTATTCGCAGCGCGAGCCGGCAGGTGTCACAGACCAGCCATACGCCGCTGCTTGCCGGTGTGGCGGACAGCCGCTGGCGGTTGTGCAGGGCTTCGGTGTACGCACTGAGTCCGTACCAGACAGCGTCCAGGTCTACCTCCCACCTCGTCTCCGCTGCGCCCACGTCTGCGGTAGGTGGCGCGGTGTCGGACGGTGCCGGCGCACGGTGCCCGGAGGGGGGTTCGCCGTGCAGCAGGGCCGAGAACTGGTGCCGGTCCAGCGCCCGGCGCCGGGTCTGGGTGCATACGCCGCGGTGCGGTCCAGAGATCCGGTCGGTGAGGTCCAGCGCGAGAGCAGCGAACAGGGCACGCCCGGGTGCGTCCAGAACGTCCAGGTGTTCTGCGCGCACCTCGAGCAAGCGGCCGGCGAGGTCGTCGCGGCCACACGCGCCGGCCATTGCAACGCCGACGACCACCGTCGTCAGCAGGGCCGGCTTGGGCCCCTGGCCATGCTCCGCAGGGATGGACGTATGCCGTACTCCCTGGTGGGCGAGGGGACACATCCCGTGGGTATGCAGGGCGAAGTAGGCGTGCAGATGGTCGAGCATGCTCACGGCATCGGCGGAAGAACGGCCGGTATCGGTGATGCGTGCCGCGACCGCTGCCGCCACCCGGGACGTGCTGTCGAACAGCGGCAGGATGCCCGCCCGCACGGCGGCGTCGGCCAGGGTGGCGCGTTGCCGTTGCTGATCCCCGTTCGGGTGCAGCCGGGCGCTGGCCGCCGCGGCATACTGCGCCCACTGGGCCACTACCGGCCCGCGATGCGGCGCCTCGGCGATCCACCTCAGGACGATGTCGACAAGCCGCTCATCGTCGGGTGCGGTCGCAGGCTCGTGGCGTGCCAGCTCCGGCGGCATGGCGCTCATCGGGCGGCCCGTGCGGTCCGCGGGCCGGCAACGCGGGCGACCGCCCCGTAGACCGATGCCTCCTTGGGATTGACGATCTCGGTGCTGTCTGGCCGCCACGCGGTGATCGGGCCGATCCCCGGCTCGATCAGCTCAAGACCGGTGAAGAACTCGCTGAACTGTTCCTGGCTGCGGAGAACGAAGTCGTACTGGTTCAGCTGCTCGCGAGTGCCTTGGTCGAGGAAGTCGCCGGTGGCGTGCGAGGCAACCAGGTAGCTACCGGGCGCGAGGCGGTCGAGCAACTCTCGGACGACGGAGTGCGGCCGCTGGTCATCGTCGAGGAAGTGCAGCACCGCGACGAGCATCAACGCGACGGGCTGCTCGAGGTCGAGGACTTCGTGCAGCTTCGGGTCGCTGAGGATCTTGTGCGGTTCGCGCAGGTCAGCCTCGATGTAGTCGGTGCGTCCTTCGGGATCGCTGGTGAGCAGGGCGCGGGCGTGGGTCATCACCAGGGGGTCGTTGTCGACGTAGACGATGCGGCTGGCAGGCGCAACCTGCTGGGCAACTTCGTGAGTGTTGTCGGCGGTGGGCAGGCCGGTGCCGATGTCGAGGAACTGCCGGATCCCCGCCTCGCCCGTGAGGTAGCGCACCGTCCGTTGCAGAAAGCGCCGGTTCTCCCGCGCGGCGGTGCGAATGTCCGGGTACCGCGCCTGGATCGCGTCGGCGGACCCGCGGTCGGCGGCGAAGTTGTCCTTGCCGCCGAGCCAGTAGTTGTAGCGGCGTGCCGGGTGCGACACGCTGGTGTCGATCTTTGGTGCGTCGTGTGTCATGAGCTGCCTCGCGGGTGACGACGGAGCGGGAAGAAATCAGGGGCGCTGCCGGTCATGACACACCGGGCAGGCTCAGGAGCAGCCGCCACCAGCGATTGCGGCGCTCGGACCACGGCTGGGCAGCATCGTCGGCGAACGTGAGGGCGCCGAGCTCAGCGAGCGGCGACGGGTGCCGCCAGCGCGCGCAGACGTTGTCGTGCGTCGCAACAACTCTGGTGAAGGTGCGGATGCCGTACTCCGCAAGCTCGTACCGCTCGGCACTGCCTCGTGGGGGCAGAAGACGGCTGTCAGCCAGGAGTTGGGCATGGGCGTCGAGGTCGCGCCGGCACGCGCACAGCATCGCGGCCAGCCAGAGCAGCAGCGTTGCTCCGCCGCCGTCGTGCTGCTGCCTGTGCCAGAAATTCAACGCGTACGTGGCGGTACGGACGGCTTCGCCGCAGTGGCCCCGCCAGTGCAGGGACTGCGCATCGTGCAGCAGCTTCATCGGCAGGTCCGGCGACAAGGGCATGTGGTCGTACGAGGGATGTACGAACGCCGACCCTGTCCGCTGGTCAGCGGTGTCTGGCTGGGAACGCCGCGGCGAAGGTATTGAGGGTCGCGGTGGGGGAAAGCGCAGGCGGGCGCGGACGGCGTAGCGGGTCCATCTCGGGTCGCCGGTGATGTCGCTGTAGAGGGCTGCGGCCTCCAGCAGCACCAGGTCGCAGGGGGCATCATCGGGATCGAGGCCGCTCAGGTGATGTTTCAGCAGGAGGGCTGCGCCGTCGGGGTCTCCGTTGGCCAGTAGGAGGCGGGCGAAGGGCAGGGCCATCGGCAGTGCTTGCCGCTCCGCGGAGGTCATGGGCGTGCCCTTCCGCTGCTCCGCGCGCGGTAGGCGCACACACGCTGATGCTCAAGGGCCTCGGCGATCGGCAGGGTGCCGGCTACCTCGGTCGGTGGCTGCGCCGTGCTGGGGGTGGCCGGCCGTGTGATGGTGGTGCCGGCGCGGGGATGGCAGGCGTCGAGCATCAACCGGTACAGCCGCACGACCGTGACCGCCGACGGCGCGTCATCGTCGGCTGTCTCGGCCGCGGTCTGCCAACCGAGGACAATCTGGTCGAGGGCGTCGACGCAGCGGCCTTGGCGGTGCAGGCAGGTGGCATACGCCAGCCGGGCCTGTTGGGCCTGACCGGGCTGATCCGCGCTTCGATACCGGGTGATGAGCTGGTCCCAGAGTTCGGCGGCCTGCTGGTGGTGGCCGGCGTCGTCGAGGACGGTGGCGCGAGTGCGCAACGCGAACAGCGTGGCCGCAGCGGTCGGGGTGCAGGCGTGCTGGGCGAGTTGGCACGCTCGTCGCGAGATGAGGTCCCGCACGTCGTGCGGATAGTCGCGGTGCTCGGCCGCGTGGGCGGCGACGCTGACCAGGTCCTGCGGGTCGAAGCCGAGGGCGAGCAGTTCGGTGACGAATCCGGTCCATTGCTCGCTGTCCGGATCGTGCCCGGGTGCGTAGGCGGTCGTGGCTTCGTTGTGCGGCCGGTCGGGTGTGGAGGGTGCTGGCCACCGTTCGTTACGTGCCGTCCCGGCGGCGGGAATGCTGGCCGAGGTACTGGCGATGGCCGGCCGGGCGCTGCGGGGGCGGCTCATGGCGTCACCGCTGCGGGGGCGGACTGTAGGGGCGACGAGCAGGGGGTCGCGATGCGTCCGTGGACAGCGATGGCGGCGACGGCGATCGCGACCAGGACGGCGGCGACCGCCACGATGGTCCGCACCCGCCGCCGCATCTGGTCGACATGGTGCTGCCACTCGCGGCGCATATCCTCCACGGTGGGACGGGCCAGGTCGGCCTCCGCTGTGGTGCGGCCGGTGGAGTTGAGCCACCGGTCGGCGCGGGGGTCGTTGAGCGGGGGCTCGAGTCCACCGCGGGCGAAGCGCGGGTTGACCGGGTTCATGCGGCGGTTCCTGCGGTGCTGACGCCGAGGTAGGCGGCGAGGCGGGTACGGGTGGCCGGCTCGGTGAACTCGGTGGTGGAGAACGCGATGCGGCCGCCGTCCAGCACGCTGATGCGGTCGGCGACGGTGTGGGCGAACTGCTGGTTCTGCTCGGCCAGCAGCACGGCGACGCCGTCGTCGGCGATGCGGGTGATGAGCTGCGCGAGCTGGTCGACGACCTGGGGGGCCAGGCCTTCGGTGGGTTCGTCGAGCAGCAGCAGCCGCGGTTGCAGCAGTAGCGCCCGGGCGATCGCGAGCATCTGCTGTTCCCCGCCGGACATCTGGGCTGGGTAGCGGTGCTGCTTGCCGTCCAGGGCGGGCAGCAGACGCCACATGTCGTCGTGGGTGAAGCGGCGACCGTGGCCGTTGCGACGTGTCCCCGCCGCGGCCGCGAGGTTGAGGTGTTCGGCGACGGTGAGGGTGGGCCACAGCCGGCGTCCCTGCGGCACGAGCGCAACTTCGTCGCTACCGGCGTGGCGCGGGCCCGGTCGCGGTGAGATGGTGCCGCCGGGCAGGGCCGGGTGCAGCCCGGCGAGCACGTTGAACAGCGTGGTCTTCCCGGCGCCGTTGCGGCCGAGCAGGGCGTGCACCGCGCCCCCTGCCACCTCGAGGTCGACGCCGTCGAGGACGGGGGCGCCGTGGTAGCCGGCGCGCAGCTGCTCGACCGTCAAGACGGCCTGGCTGCCGGTGCGGACCGTGCGCGTCGTGGTCGTCGCGGGGGTGGCGAAGTAGGCGTCGGCGACGCGGGTATCGGCGCGGATCTGGTCGACGGTGCCGGTGGCGACGTGAGCGCCGGCGGCGAGCACGGTGACGGCGGTGGCGACGTCGAAGACCAGCGGCAGGTGGTGGTCCACGAGCAGCACGGTGATCTCGGACGGCAGGTCTCGCAGGGTCGTGGTGAGCTGGACGATTTCGGCGGGGTCGAGGCCGGCGGAGGGTTCGTCGAGCAGCAGGAGCCGGGGTCGGGCCGTGAGGGCCATGGCCAGTTCGAGGCGGCGCTGCTGGCCGTAGGACAGGGCACGTGCGGGCGTGCCCGCGTGGGCGTCGAGGTCCACGCTGGTCAGTGCCGTCTGTACCCGGCGGCGGCGCTCAGCGGCGCGGGCGCGGCGGCCGGCGGCGTGTGCGGCCACGGCGATGTTGTCGGACGCGGTGAGCTCGCCGATGACGGCGGGGTGCTGGAAGGTGCGGCCGATACCGTGCCGGGCGCGCGCGGCTGCGCCCAGCCGGGTGATCGGCCGTCCGTCGAGCGTGATGGCGCCGTCGCTGGGGCGGTGACTGCCCGCGATGAGGTTGAGCAGAGTGGATTTCCCGGCGCCGTTGGGGCCGATGATGGCGTGCCGGGCCCCCGTCGGGATGTCGAGGCTGAGCGGGTGCAGGGCGGTCACGGCGCCGTAGCGGCGGCTGACCTGGTGCAGGTGCAGCAGCGGGGTGCTCACGCCGGGCTCCCCTCGGTCAGCGCCGGGGACACGACGGCTGCCCGGCCGGCCCGGTGCCGGACGTGGTTGTATCCCAGGGGCGCGTAGACGGCGGCGAGGAACAGCAGGCCGAGCCAGAGCGGAGCGCCGCCGAGCGCGTTGGCGGCCCAGTCGCGTGCGGCGATGACGGCGAACGCTCCGGCGACGGCGCCGGTGAGGCTGGTGCCGCCGATCGCGGCGGCCAGGAACACCACCGTGGCGGCGTCGAACCCGAGATCGGCCGGGGAGACGTAGGCGTTGAGGGCGGCGAGCAGGGCCCCGCCGACGCCGGCGACCGCCCCGGCGAGGGTGTACCCGGCGGTGTGCGCCAGGGTGGGGCGGTGGCCGAGGGCGGCCATGCGCGGTTCATGGCCGGCCAGCCCGCGCAAGATCAGCGCGAGCCGTGACCGGGTGACCAGCAGCACTGCGCCGATGGTGACGACGGTGAAGGCGAGGATGTACCAGTACAGGTACGCCGGTTGCGTGGCCGGCTCGGTCCCGGGCCACAGCTGGACCGCCGGTAGCTGGAGGCCTTCGTCGCCGCCAGTCAGGGTCTTCCACTGAGAGGCGAGCAGCGCGACGGTGCCGGCGAGCATGAGGGTGATGAGCATGAACGCGGTGCCGCGGGCCTGCAGTACCAGCGGCGCGGTCAGCGCGGCTGCCGCGGCGGCGGTGGCCGCAGCGGCGGCGAGGTGTAGCAGCGCGTTGGTGTGTCCGGCGAGGGAGAGCAGGGCGGCGGTGTAGGCGCCGACGCCGGCGTAGGCGACCTGACCGAACGAGGGGAGCCCGGCCACGCCGACGAGCAACTGGGTGCTGACGGCCAGGATCGCGTAGATCAGCGCTGTCGCGGCGAGCACGACCAGGTAGCGGTCCACCAGCGCCGGCCAGGCGGCGGCGAGCACGAGCAGGACGCTCAGGGCGGCAGCGCGTACCGGCCGGGTCGACCAGGGTCGCACGGGCGCGGGGAGCTGGTCGGGGGTCGTGGCGGCGGGTGTGGCGAGGACGGCCCGGCCGCGGCGGGCTTTGACGATCAGCAGGAGCAGCACGGGTACGAACAGCGCGAACGAGGCGGTGCCCGGGGCGAGGGCTACGCCGAGGGTTTGGACTTGGCCGACGAACAGCGCGGCGGCCAGGGTGGCGGCGATGTTGCCGGCGCCGCCGAGTACGACGACGATCAGCGACAGGGTGAGGACGTGGGTGTCGGTGCCTGGGGCAGGGCCGATCAGCGGGGCGCCGAGCACGCCGGCGGTGACGGCGAGGGCGGCGCCGACGGCGAGCGCTCCCAGGCGCACGGCCGGGGTGCGGATGCCCGTGGCGGCGGCCATGGCCGGGTAGGCGACCACGGCGCGCAGCCGGGCCCCGGTGAGGGTGTGGCGCAGCAGCAGGTGCAGGCCGGCGGCGATCAGCGCGGCGACGGCGATGAAGACGAGGCGGTAGACGGGGTAGCCGTGCCCGAACAGTGCGACGCTGCCGGCCAGCGCGTCGGGCGGGTCGGCGGGTAGAGGGCTGCCGCCGAACGCTGCGTTGAAGCACGCGACGGCGAGGAACGCGACGCCGAGGGTGACCAGGGCTTGCTGGCGGTGATCGTGCACCGGTCGCAGGAGCAAGTCCAGTAGCGCTCCGCCGGTGGCGCCGACCAGCAGCGCCGCGCCGACGGCGAGCGCGAGTCCGGGCAGGGTGCCATCGGACAGGGCGTAGCCGAGGTAGGCGCCGAGCAGGTAGAGCGTGCCGTGCGCGAGGTTCATCACGCCCATGACGCCGAGGATCAGGGTCAGGCCGACGGCGACGGTGAACAGCAGCAGCCCGTAGGCCACGCCGTCGATGCTGGTCGCCGCGAGTTCTGCCGCTGTCACGGCACGCTCCTCTGCTCTTCTCGTCGGGTAGGGGTGTTAGTTCGCGGGGCGTACGCCGACGGCGGTGTGCATGGGCCAGTGCCACGCCCATACGTCGGGGTTGGTCATCGCGGTGCGCAGCGTGTCGAGCTGCTCGAGAGTCATGCCGGCGGCCAGTAGTTCGCGCTCTTTCTGGCGGCTGTTGCAGTCGTGCAGCAGCATCCCGGCGCTGCCGCCGACCCACACCCGGTTGAAGGTCTGCGCGGTGACGCCGACCAGCCCGGCGTCGGCCATGACGGCGGGGATGCGCCGCGCCCACCGCGAGTCCATGCCGCCTGCCTCGCCGAGGCCGATCAGGGCTTGCTGGAAGGCGAGGAACGCCGCGGCGACCTCGCCTGTGCCGCGGACGAACATCTCGTCGAGGTGCGTGGTCTCCCAGTCCGAGACGACCAGCACCCCGCCGGGCTTGAGCGCGGCCGCGATCCGGGCGAGGACCTGGTCGCGGTCGGCCAGGTGCATCAGCAGCAGCCGGGCGTGGATCAGGTCGTAGCCGGCGGCGGGGAACTCGTGGGTGGTGACGTCGCCGGTGATCACGGTGGTCCGCTCGTGGGCGGGGATGTGGCGGGGGTTGAGGTCGAGGACGTCGACGTGACCGGCCGGGACGAGCTCGCCGGCCATCCAGGTGGAGATCGTGCCGGCTCCGGCGCCGAGGTCCAGGCAGCGGCCGTCGTGCGGCACCTCAATGCCCTCGAGGACGCTGATGGTGTGGTCGTCGAGGACGTCGGCCAGGATCTGAACCTGCCGGGCGGCCTCGGCGGTGTCGTTGTCGAACATGTACCTGCTGGTTGGCGTGGTGGTGTCGGTGGAGGTCATAACAAGGGGCCTTTCAGCTGCCGAGGGTGGTCAGGGTCTGCTGGGTGACGTTCGCGCGGGTCCGGCCGTCGAAGGCGACCTTGCGCAGGTACCAGGCCTGCACCGGGGAGTGACCGACGGTGCCCAGCCGGAAGCTGCCGCGGGGGCTGTCGATCGCGCCGAGCTTGCCGATCGCCGTGTTGATCGACTCGCTGGTCGGGTTCGCGCCGGCCGCGGCGATCGCCTGGTCGAGCAGCAGGGCGGCGTCCCAGGCGGTGACCGAGTAGATGCTCGGCGGCTGCTGGTACTTCTTCTGGTACTCGGTGGAGAACGTGCGGTTGGCAGGGTTGTCGAGGTCCGGCACGTAGTTCATGACCGTCTGCACCCCGTCGGCGGCGGCGCCTTCGGCGGCCAGGACGGCGCCCTCGGTCAGGAACCCGGCGCCGTACAGCGGGATGGCAAGTCCGGACTGCTTGTACTGCTTGACGAATTCGACGGCCATGCTGCCGGCGTAGAAGACGTAGACGGCCTTGGCCCCGGAGTCCTTGATCTTGTTCAAGTAGGGCAGGAAGTTGACGCTGGTAGCCCCCCACGGGGTCCAGGCCGGTTTGTCGCCCTCGTTGGCGAGTTTGCCGCCGGCCTTGGTGAAGGCGTCGGTGAAGCCGCCGAGCTGGTCCCAGCCGCCCTGGTAGTCCGGGGCCATCAAGTAGACCGGGCCGTTGACGGTGGTGCGGACGTGGTCGGCGATCGCGGCGCCGGTCTCGCGCGATTGCCACGAGGTGTGCCACACATAGCCCAGGTCGGCGGGTTTGAGGGAGCCGGGCCGGCCGCCGGTGCCGATGAACGGCACCTTGCGCTGATTCGCGATCGGCGCGATCGCGACGGTGGGGTCGGCGCTGGCGGTGCCGACCAGCACGGTCGCCTTGTCGGCGTCGAGCAGCTTCTTCGCCGCAGTCAGCGCGGTGCCCTGGTTGACGCCTTCGTCACCGGTCGCGGTGGTGACCGTGTGGCCGCCCAGCTTGCCGCCATGGGAGTCGAGGTAAAGCTGCCAGCCGCGTTCCATATCCACACCGAGCGCCTGATACGGGCCGGTCTTCGGCCAGATCAGGCCGATACGGATCGCCCCATCGGCCGACTTGTCGTTGTCGAGGCTGGAGCCACTGCATGCGCTGACAGCGAGCAGCGCAACGGTCAGCAGGCCGGCGAGGGCGCAGCGAGTACGAGAGCGTGGATGGTGTGACCGGGGTTTCACGCGGACTCCTGGGTCAGTGATGGAAGGGTGGTGGGCAAGCCGACCGTGACGACCGGCCGGCCCCGAGCGCCGCAGAGAGGCGCCCAGCGAGGGGTTAAGCCGGCGGGGCCGGGCTCAGCTGAAGACGCGGGCACCGGGGTCGAGAATGCGACCGGCGGATTCGCCGAGGCGGTCGAGCTCGAAGAACAGCTGGTCCATGTTGGTGTCGTGACCGGCGAGCACCAGCAGCAAGGCATGCTCGGTCGGTTTCTGGATGACCATGAAGCCTTCATCGAGCTCCACCAGCACGTGGTGGGTCGCTCCGGCGTTGAGGTGGCCCGCGATGCCGCTGATCATGCCGACGATCCCGGACGCCGCGGCCCCGAGCGGATCACCGTTCTCCCGGCGCAGGTTGCTCGACGCGGCGCGAGTGATGCCATCGGCGCTGGCCGCCACGACGAGCGCGACGCCGCGGACTAGCTGCGGCAGCTCGTCGAGCAGCGCCGTGAACTGGGTGACCGAGGGAACGCTCGCGTGGTAGCCGGTGGGGCTGACGGGTGACATGGTCATGATGGGCCTAACTGTCCGGAGGGAGACCTGGCGGGACGGCGCATAGCAATCGCGGCAGCGCTGAGCTGGGCACGAGAACGTTGAGGATCGCGCTGGCGAGGTACCGGCTGGACGGACGTGCGGGGAACCTCGTACTGGCGGGGCTGTCGTTTCGGCAACCCGCTGCGGGTCACCTGCTCTGCTGGCGGGGCCGTATCCGGCCCGGCAGCACCGGCGGCATGGGCAGCCATCACGCTGGCGCCCTGCTGCCATTGCTCCCCCAGTGAGGGAGGTGGCTGGTCAGCACCGCCCGCGCCGGCGAACCACGGGTTGGCCGAAGCAAGCTGATCGAATATCACCGTGGGAGCCGATGCGCCCTCGTGGTGCGGTGCGACGGACGCCGGTGGTCGTCCGGCGTACGGCAGCAGCTCCTGGGTGGGCACCATAACCGCTACCGCCGGTGCGGCGCTGGTCAGCGCGGAGAACGGTGCGGTGTCGGCTTGTCCGTACGGCTGGTCCGGGACCGCGCCGCGAGCCGACGTCTGCGCGCTGGTGGGCTGACGAGGCAGAGCCGTTGGTGCAGCGGGCTGCGGTTCGGCGACCTGGAACAGCGTGGCCGGCAGGTTGAGGTCGACGCGGGTTCCTTCGCCCTTGCTCGAGCGCAGGTTGACGGTGATGCCCAGACGTTCGGCGATGCGGCCGACGACCGGCAGGCCCATGTGCCGCACCGTCTGGGCGTCCAGGCGGAAGTGCCGCAACCGCTGCCGCTGTTCCTCCAGCTCTTCCGAGTCGATCCCGTAGCCCTCGTCGGTGACCTGAATATGCAGGGTGTCGCCGACCACCTCAGCCTGCACATACACCAGCGTGTGCGGTGGAGAGAAACGGGTTCCGTTGGCGAACAGCTCGGTCAGCAGATGCAGCAGATCCGCGACGGCGAACGCCTCGATCATGATGTGCGCGCCCACGTTGTTCTCGACCCGCGTGTACTGATCAATCCGGCTGAAGGCGCCACGGACCACGTCGAACAGGGCGGTCGGTTCGTGCACATCCTCGCCGGCGCGCCCGCCCGCGATGACTAGCAGGTTGCCGATGGTTCGCCGCGCCAAAGTCGTGCGGTGGTCCAGTCCATACAGCTGCTCGAGCCGCTGGACGTCTGCCTCGGGCCGTTCCAGCTCGTCAAGCTGGCTGGTCAGCATCTCGATGTGCGACAGCAGCCGCCGGGCGACGTTCTGCACGACGTCATCGACCGTGGCCCGGGCCGTAGCCTCCTGACCGGCCAGCTCGACGGCTGTACGGGCCACCTGCTCGAACGCCGCGGCGACATCGCCGACCTCGCCGCCGCCAATGGCAGCCAGCTGACCTGCCGCGGTATCAGCATCGGCGGCAGTGTGAAGCGACTCGCCGGGGCCGAGCTCCCAAGTGGCTGGGCCGGTGGTGATCCGGCGAACCATCTCCGGCAGCCGTACGGTGGCCATCCGTTGGGCACCAGCTTGCAGCAGCCGCAGCGGACCGGTGATCGACGCGCTGACCCGCCACACCACGGTCCCCAGCACGACCAGGACGGTCACGACGCCGATGCCCAGCCACAGCAGGTTGTTCCGCTGCTGGTCGCGTTGGCCGGTGACCGAGGCAAGCAGGTCGGTGTCGAACTGGTGCTCCGCGGCGTGCAACTGCTGCATGCGGGCGTTCGTAGCCGTGACCCAGTTACTGGCGCTGCTTCCCAAGTCCAGCGGAGCGTTCGCTTGAGCCCGCGCGGCGACGCCCTGCAGCCGCTCACCCGCCAGTGCGGTCTTACTGCTGGCCTGCCCAGCGAGCGTAGCCTGCCAGTCTGCAGGCGCGATCTGCCGAAACGTCTCCAGCGCTTCGTTGAACGTGGCGTTCGCGCTGACGATCTGCTGCTGTTCGGCGGCCGTCAACGGCGTGTCCCGGATGGCCGGCAGGACCGCGACCTGCATCAGCCCGAGCGCTTCGATGGCCTGGGACACCGTGGCTGAGGCTCGCAGGCCGTTGGCGGTCTCCGCGTCGACGCCGAGCTGGCTCAACGCGGTTCGGTAGCCGCCGAGCTCGGCGGTCAGCGCTCGGTACCGGAAGATCGTCAAGCTGCCGGTGGCGTCTTGGCCGCTGCGGACCTGCTCGCGCAACAGCGGTAGCGCCGTCAACTGCGCATCCAGGCGCTGCAACGGCGCTGCCAGCCCGGCAGGAGCGTCAAGGTCCTTCTGAGCGGCCACGAACTGCGCGGCGGCCACGTCGGTGACCTCCGCCTGGCGACGGTACGTCTCGATCACCCCGGGCTGGCTGGACTGCACGAACACCGCCGCAGCCGCCGCGCGCTCCCGCTGCAGCTGCGCCGTCAGCTCACCAGCGATGACGCCGACGTTAACCAGCCGACGCGCCTGTTCGGCCTTCAACGCCGCGAACATGCCAGTGACACCGATCAGCGCCGCTAACGTCAGGATCGCCACAAGCGGCACCGTCAACAACAGAGCCAACTTGGAGCGGATCGGACGCTCCGCCAGCCGCATCCATCGGCGCCCACCCTTCCGCGGCGAGGCGGCGGGGGCCGTCATGCGATCGCCGCCGGCACCATCGTGTCGGTCGAAGCGCTGACGCAGGTGCCGCCGGGTGGACGGTTCGTCACGAAATTTTCACGCTCAGCGGTCGGAGTTAGCGTGGAAAGCCCGATGGCGTCTGATGGAGGCACTTCGCAGGATTGGGCGTCGATAAGGGCCGTCATTCTCTGGTGGAAGGGACCAGTGCTGGCCGCTTTCAACCTGGCCGCCGTCCGTGCTGGGATGCAGGGATACCTCTGACCGCATCGCGGATTGGCGCATCGGGCATCGAAAGCTGACAGAGCGTGCTGCGACATCAGCGTTTGGGCGCGTATCCATAACGCGCGGTCACAAGTACGCGGTGGCAGGAGGAGATTGCTCACCGGCCCAGGGGAAGACATGGAGGAAGGGGTCTCTCGTCGCGAGGGAAAAGATAAGGGCTGAGCGGTGGTGTGCCGGCCGGCCACGGGGGAAGCTTCGGCTGGCACACCACCGCGAGGATGCACGTCGTTAGGGATAAGCCCGTCGGCTGCATTGTTCGGGTGCCGCGACTTCTCCTCCTTCGGCCTGCGTCGGGTCGTTCGGACGTAGCTCGAGTCGACGTGCAGGTGCCTGTCTCGCGATTTGCTCCGAGGCGGGCGGCGATTTTGCAGCAACGCCCGCCCCGGAGCTGTCAGAGGCTTCGTCCGTAATGCTTCGTTCGTCGATGCATACGTCGAAGGGTCGCGAGGATTCGGCCGGCCAGGGACCGCAGCATCCTTCATCTCGCTAATGGTTGACGGATTCTCGGTGACGGAGCACGGCAGCATACTTTCGATTCTCAGTACAGCCATGTTCGCCTCCCTGGTATCACGGAGATACGCTGGTGAACCCGTCCATGTGCGCTCGATCACTGGCGTGTTGCAACAATCGCGGAAAGCGTGGACAAGGGGAACTACACCGTCGTATGCACTCGGCAACGTGAGGTGTACCTAGTTCTAGGTGCACATGACGGTGCACATCAAGATGCACAGTCGATCTACCTGGGGATATTTAGCTTCACTCGAAAACCCGACATCCAGAGGCTTGAGGGACGGGATACGATGCCGCCACCGAGGCCTCATGATGAGGCCGCGATGTAGCGTCCGCACCCGGAGGTCGCATTGATCAGCCCACTCGCCAGCCGGCTTTGGCTGGCCTCGGAGCTAGCCGAGCTCGTCAAGCGCTCGGGTTGCACTGCCGGGGAACTAGCCCGCAAGGCGGGTGTGGACCCACGCAAGATCAGCTATCTCTTGAAGGCGGAACGCAAGTCGAGTGTGCAAGACATATCTAAGATTCTGGACGCGCTGGATGTGGCACCTCAAGATCAGAAAGAGTTGCTATATGCCGCTGCTGAGGCGGAGAGAAGCGGATGGTGGGATCGCTTCAGCATTGAAATGGGATCCCGTCAAGCGACGTACGCAGACCTAGAGGTCGGCGCGGCGATTTGCGAGTTCAGCCAAACGTTATTTCCAGGTCTTCTGCAGACTGAGGAATATGCCACAGGTCGAGCCGAGGCAGATCGAACGTACCATTCGAAGCGGTTTCTTGTGGAAAGAGCCGTGGAAGCGAGGTCTCTACGCCAGAAGGTCTTGTCCGGTTTGACTGCGCGTGGATACGAAGTCATTCTTGATGAGGCGGTGCTGCGTCGGGCCGTGGCTGCGGCCCCGGTGATTCGGGATCAGATCAACCATATCGTCGGAATGGCTGTTCAGAACTCGAAGGTATCGGTCCGGCTTCTCCGCCTTGGGGTACCTCTACCGAGCGAGGCGATCCCAGCAACGTCATTCTCTATCTACCACTACCGGGAGCTTCAAGGCCTCGAGGTGGTCGCTGTAGAGACTGATGACTCTGACCTGTTCATCACGGATCCGTCAAAGACGGCTGCCTATCGTCACCGATTCGGGCTGCTCCGCTCAGCTGCCCTCAGTCCAGCTGAGACATTGGAGTTCCTGGTCGCTGAGGCCGAAAGCTTGTCTCAATCAGCAAGGAGATCAGCATGACCACCCCCTACACCAGCGCGTCGGGCCGGGTGTACCAGTCCTTCACGAAGTCGGGGCGGAGTACGGGAGGCGGCAACTGCGTTGAAGTTGGCACTGCCTCCGACGGCACGATCGCTTTAAGAAATTCGAGGTACCCCACGGGCCCGGTCATTGAGCTCGAGCCCGATGTATTCCGCCAACTCGTGACAGATATTAAGGAAGGAGCTTTCAACTTCTCTCGGTAGCTTCACCAAGACGTCACATCGGCTGGCGCGCTGGAAGCAAGATCATCTCTCGCGCGCTTACCTAGACGCAGGGCTGGTTGCACGGGCGCCGTTGGTGCTGAGATGATGACCGACCTGGTCCCATCAGGACGAACCAGCCGTTGGGAGGGGCGATGCCGAAGAAGAACCCTATTGCGAACGAGCTCTTCTGGCGTGCCCGGCTTCGCGCGAACCTGTCC
This sequence comes from Actinoplanes sp. NPDC048988, assembly GCF_043197815.1. Lineage (NCBI taxonomy): Bacteria > Bacillati > Actinomycetota > Actinomycetes > Micromonosporales > Micromonosporaceae > Actinoplanes > Actinoplanes sp. NPDC048988. The sequence continues at coordinate 166,022 of NZ_JBICTW010000015.1, forward strand.
CGGGCCCAGCTGGCGGATCTAGCTAACCAGCAGCCGACCATGGCTGCTTGTAAGCACGTGCCGCTGAACGAGAACTGGATCGGCAGAATCGAGCAGGGGCGAATCGGTGGCGGCATGTGCCACGAAAGGCTTACGGCAATCTGTAAGTCTCTTCAGGTTGACGATCCCGCTGATATCGGATTAATTGCCGAACGTAGACTCCCAACCCGCTCGGCTCCGACCCTTGCACGGCGAGCATTACCGAATCTGGTAGCCGAGCGAGGCGACCCAAGATCGCTCGAATCCCAAGAGCAGCAAAGAGTTAACGAGAGATTTGATGTCGCTCGCATCAACCGACGCCCACTGCTCGACACGCTGAGAGCACTTGCCGCCGAGCTGGGGCTAATCGGCGCTGAGCAGTTACCGCGCAGGCTTATCGGCATTGCTGATATCGAACAGCTGACGAAGATTACCGCTCTTTGTCGCACAGCCGACCGACAAGCCGGCGGCGGAATATTTGTTGAAGAAATTGATAATGTCGCTCGACTCGCCCCTAACTTGGTGCACCAAAAAGTGGCCGCGGACGTTGAGCCCCAACTTTTCGTCGCCCTCGCAGAGCTCCGATACCTTGCTGGCTGGACTGCCTTCGATGCCATGCAGTTCGATCGAGCGAGTCGGCATTTCACCGCCGCAGAGCGCTTCGCGACCGAATCCGGAGATCGCTCACTTCTCGCCTTCGTGCGTTATGGACAAGCGAAACAACTCCAACACCAACGCGACAACCGCGAGGCATTGCAGGTACTTGCCCTGGCTCATCGCGGTCTCACCGCGACGCCTGCGCTCACCGCGACCGTTCGTGGTACCGAGGCCGCGTCGCTTGCAGCCCTAGGAGATTTCGACGCCGCCCGCGCCGCACTGGAAGATGCCGTTGCAGCCCACTCAAATATCGTGGCTGGCAACGAGCCCAACCGTCTTGCTTTCCGCGACATCGGCGAGGTATACGCCCAGTATGGCCGCGTATACAGGGACTGGGCGCGACGCGATCCCGACCAAGGCGTGGAAGCCGTCCGTTGGAACAGCAAGGCAATCGCCGAACTAGGGCCTTCAAGCGTCCGCAGCATGATTCTCAACCGCGTGGGCCTGACCTCCTCGTACTTCCTCGCCGGCGATCCAGACCGAGCCGTCGCCGAAGGCGCCCACCTGCTGCATGCCGCTTCCCAAATCAACTCACCACGAGTCGTCGACCGCATCGCCAACCTCCGCCGCGATGCCATTGCTTACCGAGGGAACAGCGCCGTCGACGACTTCCTAGCAAGCCTTCCGCAACCCGTTAGAGTCGCCGCGTGAGCGAAAACGGCCGATTTACCGAGTCAGCCATGTGGGACGCGATGCGTCGCATGGCGGATAACATCGGCGCCGTCGCGGACGACGCCACCCTGCTACGACTCGCCAACAACGCCGCGTTCGCGCTGCCCACCGCCGGGCTGGTCATCCGAATCAACCGGAGCCTCGGACTTCGCGACCGCACCTACAAGAACGTCCTCCTGGGAGATTGGTTCGCCCTAGTCGACGCACCAACCATCCGACTTGCACACGGCATGACACAGCCCATCGCCGATGGAGACCTTCTAGCCACGGTCTGGCAGCTCATCGAGCCACGGGAGCCCCAGCCGTCGGTCACCGAACTCGGACATGTCCTCCGTACCTTCCATGGACTCGGGCTGCCCGACGAGCCACTACCTCTTTGGGACCCGCTCGGTGATACCCGCACGCGTGTCAAAGACGCCGAGGGTCTTGACGACGGTGACAGGAACTATCTGCTCGACTGGTGCGATCGCCTCGAACCGCGCCTCGACGACTACATCGCCCAGCAGCCAATAGGGCTGGTCCACGGCGATGCCATACAGGCCAACCTCCTTCGAGGAACCGACGGTCGAGTGCTGCTGTGCGACTTCGACGGAACCTGCCGCGGCCCGCAGCTAGTGGACCTGGTCCCCACGCCGGTGAATGAGGCGCGGTTCCGCCGGCCCGGAGGTCACGCTCAACTGGTCGCAGGGTATGGCTACGACATCACCACAGACCGCGCTTGGCCCCTGCTCCGAGACGCCCGGGAACTAAAGATGGTGGTCGGTGCACTGCCCCGACTCGCGAGCGAACCCCACGCAGCTGAAGAGTTTCAGAGACGCCTCGACTCAATACGCGCCGGTGACACGACTGCTCGTTGGATCCCGTTCGCGCAGCTAGCTCGTTGACACTCGGGATGATGATGGTTATCAATCCCGTGATGCATGCAGCTCCGCGGTCTCAGGGGTGTGCGGAGCGGCGCTCGAGTGGTTGCGTTGTGACTGAATGTGCTGGGATGATGGCCGATCTGGTCCTGTTGGGATGAGTCGGGCGGGAGCGCGCCGCGGTGGCAAAGAGGGACTTCGAGCCCAACAAGTTGTTCTGGACAGCACGCGAGGCGCTAGGGTTGTCGCGACTGGCTGTTGCGGACCATGCCAACCAGCAGCCAATCATGGCTTCGTGCGAGCACCAGCCGATGACCGAGAACTGGATCGGCAGGATCGAACAAGGCCGCATCGGCGGGGGCATGTGTGCCGAACGCCTGGCGGCTCTCTGCCTCACACTACGAGCCGGCAGTCCGGCAGGGATCGGCCTGGTTGCTGAACGGCGCCGACCAACCCGCTCGGCGCCGTCGCACCCCCGCGCCTCTCATCGTCGACAAGGCGAGCCGGAGCCTGATCGAGACGCATGGGCCGTTCAGGAGCATGCGGCCGACTGCTTGGACGTGTCCGAAAGTCCTGAAGAATTGGTGGTCATATTAGACAGCCTTACCGAGTCGGCGAACCGTCTTGGATGGACGGCAGTCCAGCCGCTGGTCCGGCGAAATCTTGAAGCGTTTGATCGCCTGCGACGTAGTGGCCGAGAAACCCGAGGCCTTCTGGCGTTTGCGGAAGCCCGCTGGGCCGAGTTCATGAGCTGGGCATCTGATAATGGCGGGGCGGACGAAGGCGATAACTGGCTCAACCGCGCGCATGTCAAAGCTATCGACGCGAATGATCAGGCCCTCAAGGGCTATATGTTGATGCGCCGGAGTCAGAAGGCGCTCGATAATGGTGACGCGCGTAGGGCGGTCGACCTTTCCCGCAAGGCGCTTCGTGAAGAAGACCTACCCCCAAAGGTTCGGGCGCTGTGTCTCGCCCGTCTTGCTGAAGGGCTCGCGCTTTCCGGTCACGAAGAGAGCCTCGAGGTCTTGTCTTCGGCCACACGAAGAACGGACGCTGCCGTCCAGCGGCCCGAAGACCTCATAGCTCAGCACTGCGACCACCGCTACGTGCTGGCCGCTCGCGCCCGTTGCCTCCACCTTCTTGGCCGTCCCGACGAAGCAGTCGCTCTTATCGACGAGATCTTCACCGATGCGGCGCCGGTGGCTCCGGTCGACAGGAGTATGTGGATGGTCTACCGCGCCGACGCGCTGGCGCACAGAGACGCGAGACAAGCAGCAGCTGGCGGGATCGATGTACTCAGCTCGACGAGCCGTGGCACGTCCGCACGTGCCGTTCGGGCCTTGCTGCCATTGGCGGTGAGGCTCCGGCCACACGCGCACCATGGCCCCGTCGGGGAGTTCCTCACTGCGCATCGAGCAGCCTTGGCGGATCTACTGCCAAAATGATCAGGTGGACCAGATTCCGAGCATCACCAGTGCCGATGTGCGTCGCGACGAACCCGTCGTAGCCGTCTTGCCGGTCGGCAGCTTTGAGCAGCACGGCGATCACCTGCCTCTAGCCACAGACACGCTCGTAGCTGCCGCGATTGGCGCCGGCGTCGCTGCCCGGTACAACGTCCTGCTGCTACCTGCCCTGCCAGTGTCCTGCTCGCAGGAGCACTCCCAATGGCCCGGCACGGTTAGTATCAGCTACCACACGCTTGCCTACATCGTGACGGATATTGAGGCATCCTTGAGAGCTCAAGGGATCAATCACCTTGTAGTTCTCAACGGCCATGGCGGCAACTATGTGCTAAGCAATGTCGTCCAAACAGCCAACGCGGAAAGGGCAGGCTCCATGAGCCTCTTCCCGACCCGAACTGACTGGGATACGGCACGCCAAGCAGCGGCGCTAGAGTCCGACGCGCACGAAGACATGCACGCCGGCGAGCTTGAAGTATCAATACTCCTTGCTTCCTACCCCGACGCTGTCAGGGAGGGCGCGCTGACGGCCGACAGCATTGCCAACGATCGAGAGTTTTTACTTGTGCACGGCATGGGACCCTACACTGCGAATGGTGTAATCGGCAAACCCGGCGCAGCGAACGTAGATAAAGGAAAGGCCCTGTTGGTGAGCCTTGTCGATTCCTTTGCGAAGCATCTGGACGCTCTCGGAGTTGCTGACGTAATCAGGCAGAAATAGCCCGATTGAACGAGCGTTATTTGTTGCATATGCCGCCGCCAGGTGTCGATAGGGTTGCGCCGAGGCGAATCCGACTGCCGCCCGCCTTTGTTGGCTGTCAATCTTAGTGCCCGAACAGCTCTGCGGCCTTCTTGCGGCGCTGATGACTTACCGTCACGCTTGGTAGACGTGCGCTGGGGGCCGTATGCCGAGAACTCGGGATGCGCACATCTGTCAACATGATGCTGCGCCGTGGCCCCGCCGCGGGGTCTTCTGCTCTGAATCTGCTCTACCTGACGCTGAGTCACCTGTAGATATATTCGATGTGGCTCCAAGTGCGCTCGGGGCACGTCTTCGGCAGGCGCTTCTCGTAGAGGTTTGGCCAGTTGATTCGCTTTAAGGAACTCAGCCATCTTGCTGCCGGTAGTAGGCCCCATTGTCGATCAACAATGAGTGACGGCGTGCATCGGTCGACCAAGCAGGCGCTCCCTGGCTATGCACCGTCATGTGCACCTAGCGGGCCGCGAACGGTGCACACGACGGTGTAGTTCCGGCCCGTCGAGCTTTCCGCGATTGTGAATGCAGGAAAGAAATCAACTACCGCCAAACCGGTGACGCATTCTTATCCAGGGGGCCTCATATCATGGTCTTCGTTTGCGTATGCCCATAGAGGGAGCGCTTGGTCAGTCATTGCATCCGTCGGAACTTCTTCCCGCCCTTGGAGGTCGGAATGTCTCTGTCGATGTTCATCGGCGACACCACGGTCGGCGAATTCATGACCGCATGGCCGACCGAGCCGACGCTTCACAAGCCCCCAGACGATAGCCGTCTTCTCAGCCTCGTCAGCTCAGGGCTGATCAACGAGTACCTCGACACCGGTACCGCGCCGGCAGAACAACTCATCGTGATCAAGGACGGCGCAGCGCTGCACACCCGCGCATATACGACGGGCGGCTATCTAGATCCCGCAAAGATCGCGAAGTGGCGCAGCCGCGGCTACACCGTCCAACTACGCAACCTCAATCGCTGGTGTCCCCCGGTACACGGGATCTGTGCGGCGATTCAGGACGAGACAGGGTACGGCTGCTACGCCACTGGCTTCGTCACCCCGGCAGGGGGACAGGGCCTGTACCACCACTGGGACCAGAACCTGGGTCTGATCTACCAGATCTCCGGCCGCAAGACCTGGCAGCTCTGGGAGCCCGGCGTCGAGGAACCCCACAACGAGCAGTTCGCGTCCAACACGCCACCGGGCAGCGATGTCATCGAGCGCACGAAGTCGATGCACCCTGACTTCGAGTTCGACCTCGGCCCCGGCCAGGTCCTGGTCCTCCCGCGGGGCTGGGTGCACAACCCGCACGCTCGTGGCCAGACCGAGGACAGCGTGCACGTGACGTTCGTGGCTCGGGAGCTCACCGGCTACTGGATCGCGGGAAAGCTGGCCCAAGCCGCGCTTTCCTCGACACCCTTGCGGCGCGTCATCCCGCCCGCCAGTGTTGTCGATTCCGTCGCCTTCGCCACGCAGGTCGCCGGGGCGCGAGACCTGCTGACTCAGTGGCTCGCCGACGCCGACGTCGGTGCTCTGGCCGACGAGCTGCTCCACATCGCCCGTACCGAGCCGAACGTCGACTACGTCTCTCACGCGCCGCGGCCTCGCCCCGCTGGCCAGCCAACGTCTCGCTGATCAAGGGATTCCTCCGGTGCAGCAGGCGCCGGTGATCCATAACCCCCAAGGAGCAGTCGTGACCCTCACACCCACGTTGCCGGTCCAGGCCGACAAGGACCCCCAGGCCCTCATCGACGCGCAGACCTTCGACAAGCTCGCCCTGCACTTCGCCGCCGTGCAGGAGGTCACCAAGACCTACGCCCGGCGGGCCGTCGGGCAGATGCTGCTCATGCTCAAGGCGCACGCCGACTCGCAGCACGACCCCGACTTCGGCCGGCTGCTGCCCGACGGCCGGGCGTACCGCGTCGTCCCGACCGAGCCCGTCGACGCGGCCTGGCACGTTTCGCTGCAACACACCGAGCCGTACGCCGCCGCCTGCGAGCAGATCGCGGGAGGCTTCGTGCACCACGTGCCGATCCTGACCGAGGGCATGGCGGACGGCTCCTCCATGGAGTACACCCGCCAGGCGCTGAAGGCGACCGGCTACTACATCGACCCCGAATTCTGGGACGGCGAGGCGAAGTCCTGCTGCCCGCCGAACCCGGGCGTCTGAAGGAGCAACTGAGCAATGCGCATTGACTGGACCGAGCTGCCCGAGGCCGTCACCACAGAGGTAGCCAACCGAACCGGCGAAACTTGCCACATCACCCCGGCCACGACCGGTGACCACGCGGAGATCGCCGCAACCGTCACCGGGACGAACGGGAAGGTGTTCGTCAAGGCGGCCCACACCGATTTTGGTGTCCGGTCATTGCGCTTCGAGCTGCGGGTGAGTGAGGCCGTCAGCGGGCCCCACTCACCCGCGGTCGCCTGGCACTTCGAGGCGGCCGGTTGGCTGGTGGCGGGCTTCGAGCACTGCGACGGCCCGCACGCTGACCTGTCCCCAGGAAGCGCCGATCTGGATCTCCTCCGTGAAGCGCTCGAGGTGCTCGGACAGACGCCAGCACCCGACGTGGCGTTGTTCAGTCCGAAAGGGCGGCTCGGATTCGATCATCCGGCGATGGCCGGCGACACACTCGTGCACACCGACTTGGGCCCGGCCAACCTGATCGTCACCCCGCGAGGGCTGCGCATCGTCGACTGGGCGATGGCGGCCAAGGCCGCCCCGTGGGTCGAACTGGCCATGCTCACCCCCTGGCTGATCAGCGCTGGACACACTGCGGAGCAGGCCGAACAGTGGCTGGCGCAGCAGCCAGCGTGGGAGCTGGCCGACCCGGAGGTCTTGGATCACTTCGCGGCGAAGAACGCAGAGAAATGGGCCTCCAAGTCGGCACAGGCGACAGCGCCTTGGATGCACCAACTCGCCGACTGGACATCGCAATGGGCTAAGCACCGCGGGTGGAAAGGCGAGACAACGTCGCCCAACCCCGTTCTGAGATAGGCGTCTTCGTCATCCGGATAGAATGGCGCCGCGCATGACAGTTAGGCCTGACTTGCCCTAGCAAAGCGATTCCTCTCCAATTTCAGACTTGATAACCGTCCCCACGCTGCCCTTGTCGAGGTGTGGGCGCGACCCCGCCTGCCTCTGATTCATAAATTGTCGGCTGCGCGAATACATATCAAGCGACTCGGAAGGTCGTTTCATGGTCGAGGATCTGCGTTTCACCCTCGCCGGCGCTGGTCAATCCGCCGAGACACGATTGCGGATTGGGTACAGCTTCTGGGGCTTTCTCAGTGGCGGCGTGCTGGATACCCCGGACGGGGGTCGTAGTTACCGCCGACCTGTCATTGATGCGCTCCAGCAAGCCGGCAACCACGTCGTATTCGTTCAAGCCAACCGTGACTTGAGCGAGGCCGGCGTCGACCTTGCCGGCTCCTACACATTCGAAGACGGTTTCCCTGACCTGGACGCGATCATTTACGAGTGGCGGTGGCCGCTACCCGGCCGCAACACCACCGTCTGCGGATCGGCAGGGCACACCTGCGATCTGCATCGGCAACAGCAGCTACTCGACCACTACACCCGCTTGCGTCGCCTACCCACGATCATCTGGGACCAAGACCGGCAGCTACAGGCCGACGATCCTGTGCGCACGCTGGCGAACGTGCGGGTCGCCGAATACGGCCTGCGGCCCGGGCCGGGCGGGATCACCGTGAACTGCCCCGTCCCCGACGATCTGCTCGACAACGCCGACCCGCAGCATCTGGCTGGTCTGCCTCGACCTCTGCCGCTGGTGTATGTCGGCAACCAGTACGACCGCGACGACGCGTTCGACCGCTACTTCGCGCCTGCCGCAGCCCGCGTAACCCACCGCGTCGCGGGGAAGTGGACCAACACGGGTGCCTGGCCGCACGTGAACTTCACCGGCCGCATCGGATTCGCTGAGGTGGCCGGGCTGCACGCGCAGGCCCTGGCCACCGTGCTGCTGATGCCCGAGCGATACCGCACCGTCGGCGCGTTCGGGTCCCGGCTGTTCGAGGCGATCACCCAGGGGTGCCTGCCCCTGACCCCGGCCGAGAGCGTTGGTGCCGACGCCTTCACCCCGGCTGCGCTGCACGTCCAGGACGCCGCCGACGTCATCGACAAGATCACCTGGATCGAGCGGATCGCCGGAACCGCCGAGCACGCCGCCCTGATCCGCTCGTGCCTGGACATGCTCGACCCGTACCGCACCTCGCGGCAAGCAACGGTCCTGCTCGCTGCGCTACGCGACCTCGCCGACGCAGGCCCGCCTCTCACCACCAGGAGTTGCTGATGCTCACCCCGCCCGACTACGACACCTTCGCCGACGCCTACGTCGCGGTACTGCGCCGGATCCTCGACGACCCCGAGCACGAGACGTCCGGGCGCGGCAAAGACGGCCTCGAGGTGCCCAACATCAGCTTCCGGCTCACCGACGTGACCCGCCGCACCCCGTTCCTGGCGGCGCGGAAGACCAACATCGTGTTCAACTACGCCGAGTTGCTGTGGTACGTGGCCGGCCGCAACGACGTCGCCATGATCAGCTACTACGCGCCGCGGCTGGCGAAACTGTCGACCGACGGGACCACGCTGACGGGCACCGCGTACGGGCCGCGGCTTTTCGGCCCCGACGGCGACGACGGCCTGTCGCAGTTCGACCGATGCCTGCGCACGCTGCAGGAGGACCCGGACAGCAAACGCGCCGCAATGGTGATCATGCGCCCGCACGAGCCGATCGGCGTCGACAACCCGGATGTCGCCTGCACCCTGGGGCTGCAGTTCATGCTCCGCGGCGGACGGCTGCACGCGACCGGCTACATGCGCGGCAACGACGCGGTCATCGGGCTGCTGTGCGACACGTTCTCCTTCACGATGATCCAGGAGCTCGCCGCCCGCCAGCTCGGCGTCGAGCCCGGCAGCTACACCCACCACGTCGGGTCGATGCACATCAACGTCCTCGACCAAGAGAAGGTCCGCGCGATCCTCCACGAGGCCGACACCACGCCGGCACCGCCATTCCCGGGCACGCCGATGCCCGGTCTGAGCCAGGCTGAACTAGAGCTGCTCCTGGACCGGGAGTCCGCGCTACGCACCGGACGCGGTGAGCTGACCGCTGAGACCGCCCGCGAGCTGCCGCTGCCGGACTTCTGGCGCCAGGTCCTGCTTTTGTTCGACGCCTACCGCCAGATCCAGGCGGGCCAGCACGTCAGCGACGACACCGCGATCGCGCTGACCGCCGCCCACCGGTGGCTGCTCGCCCACCGGTGGCCGGACCGGATCACCGCCGCCGACGTGGCGGGTCAGCCGGCATGACCGGCCGGCCTATCGACTGGGACCACTGGACGGTGATCCTGCTCAAACCCGACTGCCTAGCGCGAGACCTGCTCAGTCCGGTCCTGTCGATGGTGGAGCAACACCTGACCGTTCAGCACGTCACCGTCGTGTTCCCCACCGAGGCGCAGATCTTCGCCCACTACGCCGACATGCTGCCGCGCTCAGCCGAACTCGGCCGTGACGTCGCCGCCGAACTGCGACGCATCTACGTCGGCCAGGCGGCCGCAGTCGCGCTCGGCTACGGCCCGGACGCGGCAGCGCGTCTACGGGCATTGCTCGGACCCACCGATCCAGCGGCCGCCGGCCCGGACACCATCCGCGGCCGGTATGCCGCCGACAGCCTCGCGCAGGCGAGCGCCGAGGGCCGGCTGATCGACAACCTCATCCACAGCTCCGACACCACCGAGGTCGTCCCCGCCGATTTCGACATCTGGTTCGGCGCCGCCAACCGGCACCTGCTGCACGCGCCCGTCCCTGCTCCTGCCCTCATCCCCGTGATCGGAGAGCTCGAATGACCATGCCCGTCTCCGTCAGCTTCGCCCCCGGCCCGCGCACGCTGCGCCTCATGCCCGCCGGGGAACAGACCCAGCTCGACCCGTACATCGCTCAGATCATCGGCAACCGCAAGAGCGGCCTGTCGCTGAACCACATCGTCGGCTGCACCCTGAATTGCGGCTACTGCGTGCGGCACTTCTGGGGCAACTTCGATATGAAGGTCCCGCAGCTGCTCGTCCCCACCGAGCAGGCGATCGAGCAGCTGATCGGTCACCCGATGTTCCAGCCGCACACGACCCCGCTGCAGATCTTCAACAAGGCCACCGACCCGTTCCTGCCCGGCGTCAAACCGCACCTGTTCCAGGTCCTTGCCGCCCTAGACGAGCGCGGGTTCACCAACCACATGCTGGTCATCACCCGATTCAAGGTCACCGCCGACGACATGGCCTTCCTGGAAAGCCTCAAGCATCTGCGGGTGACGCTGCTGTTTACGTACTCCGGGATCAGCGACGACCGGATCGAGCCGATCTCCAAGAGCAACATGACCGTCACGTCCATCCGGACCGCGGCCGCGCACCGCCGCCGGACCGGGGTGATCCTGTACTGGCGGCCAATCACGCCCGGCTGGAACGACAGCCCCGAGACGATGGCGCACGTCCTCGACGTCGGCCGTGACGTCGACGCGATGGTGTTCACCGGCCTGTACCACAAGCAGGAAAACGCCACCTACCTCGAAAGCCTCGGCGTCGACGTCCCCTACAGCGAAGACGAATACCACCGCCGCAAGACCATGGCCGCAGACCTCGACGCCCGCGTCGTCGCCGCCTGGCGCGACTCCGGCAGCACCACCCCGCTGTTCCGCAAGACCTCCTGCGGTGTCGCCTTCGCCCACACCACCTTCGACTACAACGGCCACTGGGGCGTCCGCGAGCTTTGCGACATCTGCCCGCTCGAGCAACAACAACGCTGCGCCGACGCGCTGAAGCAACCCACCGACGCCGACATGCGCCGCGTGCTCGACCACTTCGGCTTCGACACCCCCTGGGAGGTCGACGACGGACACGTCTGGACGACCGGGCTCGGCGAGCAGCGCCGCTACGCCATCCAGCACGATCTCGGCTACCAGATCTGGGACATCGACACACCGCACGTGCTCGGCGCCCACGGCCGGTCTCTGACCGGTCACGACCTCAGCCCTGAACAGGCCGCCGACTTCGATCGGGTGAGGAACCAGTTCGCGCTCGTGGCCCGTACCGAAGACGACTGACGGGCCGGTACGGTGCAGGCGGTGACCTCAGCCTATCAGTCCTGGCACACGGCGAACCTGGTCGCCCTTGACCTCGAGGGAAGCGGGGCCCAAGAACGCGACGATGAGCAAATCCTGGAGATCGCCGCGATCCGGCTCGTCAACGGCAAGCCAGACATGGCCACCGCCTACGCCACCTGCCTCGACCCGGGCCGGCCGATCCCCGCGAGACCGTGGATCTCACCCGGACTGAGCGGCCTGGCCTTACAAGGTGAGCCGGCCTTCGCCGAGATCCGCGACACGCTGCTCGCCAGGCTGCAAGGAACCTACCTGGTCGGCCACAACGTCAGCGTGGATTGGCGGCTGCTGCACCGGCACCTGCCCGAGCTCACGCTCGCCGGACTGATCGACACCTACCGCCTGGCGAAAACCGCTGACCTGAGCGGCAAGCTCAGCCTGACCGACCTGCTCGCCCGCCTTCGACTGACCGGCGCGGTCACCACCGCAGCACCGGCCAGCCGCCCGCACCGGGCACTGTGGGACACCACCGGCGCGGCGCTGCTCCTCCCCGCGCTGATCCGTCAGCACTTCTCCAGCGAACCCACCCTTCAACAACTGCTCGACGTCGCCGGCATACCGACCACGCCGGCATCACCCGCGACACCACCCAGCCCGGCGAACCAGGGGACCCTGTTCGACTAGGACCCTAATTGGCGCCGGCCACGGCGAAAGGCGCCCGGCCATGACCACCGCCCCACCTGCCACAATGCCGTCTCGCTTCATGATCGGCGGAGACCTGCCCGTGCGCCGGCTCGGCTACGGCACCATGCAGCTGACCGGGCCCGGCCACTGGGACCTCCCGCAGGATCCGGACAACGCCATCGAGGTCCTGCGCACGGCAGTCCACGAACTCGGCATCACCCACCTGGACACCGCCGATGCCTACGGCCCGCACACCGTCGAAACGCTCATCCGGCAGGCGCTGCACCCCTACCCCGACGAGGTCGTCATCGCCACCAAAGGCGGCCTGGCCCGCCCCGGTCCCAACGTCTGGCGCCCGTGCGGGCGGCCCGAGTACCTCCAACAATGCGTCGAGCTCAGCCTGCGCCGACTCGGCGTCGACTGCATCGACCTCTACTACCTGCACCGCATCGACCCGCAGGTACCGCTCGCCGACCAACTCGGCGTCTTGGACGAACTCCGCCAGGCTGGCAAGATCCGCCACCTCGGCTTGTCCAAGGTCTCCGTCAACCAAGTAGGGCAAGCCCGCACCATCACCGAGATCGCCGCTGTGCAAAACCAGCACGGGCTGACGACCACCGACCCGGTCCTGCCCTACTGCGAGCAACACGGTCTCGCCTACGTCGCCTACAAGCCCTTCGACGCCGGCACCGACCTGGCCGGTGCCGCTAACGATCCCACCATCGCGACACACCTCTTGCAGTCGCTGCTGCAGCGATCCCCAGCAATGGTGGTCGTCCCCGGAACGGCCTCGCTCGCCCACCTACGGACCAACTGCACCGCTGACCAGCCCGACGTTCGACACAACGGAGGGAAGGAAGTCCAGCCATGACGGGCTCAGCAACGAGCGGCACCACGGTTGATGCCGTTGATACCGAACCGGGCACCCAGGACCTGTTCACGCTGCTCATCGCCACCTCGCAGCTGCTCACCGACAAGTTCCCGAAGAAGCACGGAGCCTTCGAACGAGTCGTTCAGCTAGCGGAGGAAACCGGTGAGGTCGCCGAGCAAATCAACATCTGGGCCGGCACCGGACTCAAGCGGGAGAAACACGGCGAGTTCGTCCCGCAGAACCTCGCCACAGAACTCGCCGACGTCATGCGTGTCGCCGCTGGCATCGCCGTCGAGCTCAACATTGTCGATCTGCTCGGTTACGAAATTCGATCCCAGCATGCCCGAGCTGCCGGAGAAGGGCGCAGCTCCTGAGCGGACCACCGGCCGCCGGTCATGCGAATGCCGCGCTGCGCGAGTGCTGCGCGCAAACGAAACCTGCCGACTCCGAACCGGCGATCGAAAGATCATCAAGGAAAGCTCACTTGATCCGTGGTCACCGCCCACACAGCTGGCAGAAGTCAACCAGAGGTACCTCCATGATGCCTGCGCGCCTGCTACGCGCTTATGTCCGTCACGGCCCAGCCGGGCGCCTTGCTGCGTTCTTAGCTGAAGCCCTTGACGGACATTTACAACGCCATCCGATCAGCACCATCACGCGCACCCGATATGGCGCTCGGATTCCCGTGGTGACCAAGGACCTCATCCAGCGCTACCTCTACATGTTCGGCACCTGGGAGCCCAATCTGACCGCCTGGATCCGTAGTCGGCTCCAGTCCGGCGACACCTTCATTGATGTCGGCTCCAACGTCGGCCACTTCTCCCTCCTCGCCGCATCACTGGTCGGCCCCTCAGGTCGGGTAGTTGCGATCGATGCCTTCCCGCAATTCGCAGCATCCCTTGAGCGGACCGCAGCCAACAATGGCTATCGCAATATCCGCGTAGTGAGCAGCGCCGTTGCGGGAACAGCTGGCGAGTTGCCGTTCTATATCAAGGACCGCAGCAACCTCGGCGGTACGACCAGCGTTCGCCCACGAATCGAGATCCTACCCAGCTTCCGCGCAACGGCCGCATCCCTTCCCGCCTTGCTCAGCGCCAAGGAACTTGAGAGTGCTCGCATCATCAAAATCGACGTCGAAGGATCCGAGGCCGACGTGATAGACGGATTGGCGCCCCACCTCGGCCGACTTCGAGCCGATGCTGAAATCGCCATTGAGGTATCCCCTCGCCGGCTGGTCCGCCAGGGTCGGACAAGCGCCGACGTGATAGGTCCCCTTCGCGACGCAGGTTTCCACTGCTATAAAATCGGAAACAGCTACGCCGCCAGCAGCTACACAAAACGCAGCCTCTCCGTGCCCCGCCGCTGGCACCACGAAGTCACGGAAATGAGCGACCTTATATTCTCCCGTCGGGACTGCCCCTCCGTCCTGCAATGACCGCACGTTCGTACCGTGTCTATCTCTCTTGCGATGAGGCGCTCATCAAGCCGACCCGGAGAGCCTGAACAGCACGGTCGGTGTCGTGGTGGATGAAGCGGCCGACTGTCGCCAGCCAACTGATGGCGCACAACCTGCCCGCCGGGCGACCGCACCTGACCGGCACACTCGGATCAGCGGCATCGATGGCTACGGGGAGATACGGGTGTTCCTTCGGGTAGGCGACAGAATCCCCTCCGTCGGCGACCTGATGTGCGCGCCGCCTCGCGGCGTGCCTTCTTCGGCCGGTACCGCTATGTCATGACCGGCCAAGTAATTCATTCGCGATGCCAACTTTCCGGATCCGAATCCTCAGTCCGGGCCGACGGGTGAACTTCAGCGAGCACCACGACTACCCGACTTTTCTGGAAGCCGAGTTTCGCGGCGAACAGGTCCGGGTGCCGTCGGTCAGGCGGCTGCTCATCCCGTATCCGCCCTCATGATGTTGAAAGAGGTGCCCGTGTCCGTCAGCCCCGACGTGCAGGATCACGTTCCCGAGCGTGTCCGGCAGCAACTGGTCGACCAGCTTATCGCCCGAGGATGGATCAAACAGCCCGCGGTAGCCGCGGCGTTCACGGCCGTACCGCGCCATCTGTTCGCCCCTGACGGCACCAGCCTCGAGGCTGCCTACGCCAACGACACGGTGGTCACCCGGAGAGGCCCGGATGGGAAAGCGACAAGCTCGATCTCGGCGCCGTGGCTTCAGGCGTACATGATCGAGACCGCCCGGCTGAAGCCAGGAGCGCGGGTGCTCGAGATCGGTTCCGGCGGCTACAACGCGGCCTTGCTGGCCGAGGTGGTCGGCGCGGCCGGCACAGTGGTCACCGTCGACATCGACGCACAGGTTGTCGCCAACGCACGGACTGGGCTCGTCCGAGCCGGCTACCCGCAGGTCAAGGTGATCTGCGCGGACGGTGAGCACGGATATGCCGACGCCGGCCCCTATGACGCCGTGATCGTCACGGTCGAGACCAGCGACGTACCGCCAGCGTGGATCCAGCAGCTCGCCCCCGATGGCGTGCTCGTGATCCCGTTGCGGATGCGTGGACACACCCGCTGCCTGACTCTGCAGACTGATGGCGATCATCTGGTCGCGGCGGCGGCGTTGCAGTGCGGGTTCGTATCGATGCAGGGCCACGGCCGCGACCCCGTACGCCGCGTGCCGCTGCGCGGCGACGACGCCGTCCTGGTGCTGGACGACCCCACCACCCACGTCGACGAGGACGCATTGCGAGCCGCGCTCGACAAGCCGGGCGTGCAGCAGTGGTCGACCGTGACAGTCGCACTCGATGATGGCAGCGCGTTCGAGTCGGTGCATCTGTGGCTGGCCAGCCAGCCCCGCCCGTACGGAATCCTTACGGTCGACCGCGAGAAGACCGTCGGCCTGCTGGACCCACAGGACCGGTTCTTCTGCCCGACCCTGCTGACCGACGACAGCTTCGCCTATCTCACCCTGCAGAAGCAGGACGCGGAGACGTGGCGGTTCGGGGCGCACGGCTACGGGCCTGCTGCCGGCACCTTGGTCGCCGATCTCGTCGACCTCCTCACCGTCTGGGACGAGCAGCACCGCGGCGGGTCCGGACCTCTGATCACCGTGCACCCGGCCGGCACCCGGCTCCCCGAAAGCAGCGGGCTACAGCTGCTGGTGCCGCGCCGGTACACCACGACCGCGATCACCTGGCCCGGCCACAAACTATGACAACGCTCGACCATATGCTCGCGCGTCTGCGTCGATGCCGCGCCGAGCAACGCGGTCCTGCCGCCGACAACCGCGGCGGGCAAAGGGGCTCAGCGTCGTGCAGGGTGCCGACCACAATCATCATGAAAGGGGGATACCTGTGGAGCGGGTCGCGGTTCTTGGTGCCAGCGGCGCGGGCAAGACAGTCCTGGCCCGCACGCTCGGCGCGCTGCTTGACCTGCCGGTGACCCATCTGGACCAGTTGCGTTATGACGCCGACTGGAATGTGGTCCCCGAGCCGGAGTTCGTCGCGGCCCAACGTCAGCTCGTGGCCGGCTCGCACTGGATCGCGGACGGCAACAGCCTGGCCAGCCTGCCGATCCGCGCCGCCGCTGCGGACACGATCATCGTCCTCGACCCGCACCCACTGGTCTGCCTCGCGGGGATCGCTGTCCGGCGGCTGCGCTACCGCGGCGGCCAACACGCCGACGGCGTATACGACCGCATCACGATCGACGTCCTGCGGTACGTGGCAACGTACCGCGTCCGTCACTTACCCAGAGTCCACGACTGCCTGCGCGAGCACGCCCCCGGAGCCACCGTCGTTCACCTGCGCAGCCGCCGGGCCGTCGCCCGCTACGTCACCGCTATCCGCGCGGACGCCGGGAGGCAACGATGACCGGCTCGCAGCGCTACCTCGGCGCACGGCGCCGCAGCTGCGTGCAGCAGTCGCCGCGCGCTGAGGGCCGGACCCACCGCCTGCCGCGATCACCGCCGGAAGGAGAGAGCGTGGTCTCGATCGACGATGCGATCACCCGCGTACCCCTCGACTACTACCTGAACGACCCGCACCGCGGCGCGACCAGACACTGGTCCGACCCCGCCGCGATCCGCCGCGAGTTGGCAGGCCTCCGCGTGCGTCCCGGAGACCGGGTCTACGACGTCGGTACCGGGACCGGCTATTCGAGTGCGCTCCTCGCCGAGCTCGTCGGCCCGTCTGGGCAGGTCGTCACCATCGACGTCAGCGACCACCTGACGCGCTGCGCGGACCGGCTGCACCAGCAGCGGGGCATCCGCACCGTCCGCTGCGTGACCGGTGACGGCCTGACTATCCGCCAGCAGGCAACAATCTTCGACCGGGTCGCGGTGTGGTGTACGCCCGCGCAGCTGCCTCGCGTGCTCGTGGAACAGCTGGCGGTCGACGGGCGGATGGTCGTATGTCTGCCGATCGCACCGTTGCCGTCTCTGACGATGATCACCACCATCACTCTCGGTCCCGGCCGCAACCCTCAGGTCGAGACCGCGGTGTTCGGCGGCTACGCGCAAAGCACCCTGGCCCAGGTCGACGACCCCACCACGATTCCCGGCCGC
Organism: Actinoplanes sp. NPDC048988; assembly: GCF_043197815.1. Taxonomy (NCBI): domain Bacteria; kingdom Bacillati; phylum Actinomycetota; class Actinomycetes; order Micromonosporales; family Micromonosporaceae; genus Actinoplanes; species Actinoplanes sp. NPDC048988. The sequence goes on from NZ_JBICTW010000015.1 coordinate 183,628, forward strand.
TGGGTCGACTGGAGCATCCCCGGCCCACAGCCGTCCTGGATCGCGATCGGCTGGCGCGACCAGGACGACCTGCAGCACACCGGCGCCCGCACCACCCTGGAGCGCCTGCTCGAGCCCGGGCACCGCGAGCGCTACCCGCTTCAGCCACTGGATTGGCGCTCGCTGACCGCCCACCTCGCGGCGACCGGCGACCCCCAGCTGAGCGTCATCACCGCCCGCGGCCAGGACCGCGGCATCGGCCACAGCACACCGGAGTCGGCCGCCGCGATCCTCGACGACGGAACGCTCATCGCGGACCGGCCAGATTCGCCGTCGCTGGCCACGTTACGCACTTGGCTGACCAGCTGGGAAAACGCCGCCCGGCCCGGCCCCGACCGTTACACCACCACCCTGACCCCTACCGGCGACCACCAGCCGTCCGGATGGGACCTGCGCCTGCACGCCAAGAACACCGATACCTGCCACGCGGCACCGCGATGATCCACGACCGGTCCCTGCAAACTGCCAACCTCGCACTCCGGCGCGCACCGGCCGGCGAAAGGCAGGACGATAGGCCAGGGTGGTCGCCATGTCGGTGACCGAAGACATCGCGGACTTCGTCGACGCCTCTGCGCCGGGGCTCGGAACCGCCGACCTGATCTTCGTGTTCGGCTCCACCCTGCCGGACGCCATCACGCCCGCCCTACGGGCGTTCCGAGTCGGGCTCGCACCGCTGATCGTCCTGACCGGCGGCCCCAACCGCCGCAACCCTGCCCATGTGGAGAGCGACGCCCACGCGCAGCTACTCCAATCACACGGGATCACCCCTGATCAGCTGCTTGTCGAGCGACGCTCTCAAACCTCGAAGGAGAACGTCCTCTTCGCTCGCCCCCTCATCGAGGAACGCCTCGGCCCGGTCCGGACCGTCATCGCCGTCACCAAGTGGTGGCAGAGGAGACAGATACATCAATTAGCTGCTGGGTTCTCGTCGGTCGAACGGATCTACGCCGCCACGTGGAACCCGCCAGCCCGCGCGGACGGCCGCCCCTACAACCGGAGCACCTGGGTGTCGAGCACCGATCGGCCTCGCATCGAAAGCGAACACGACTACCTGAAGAAGCTCCTAACCAGCGGCGAACTGCCTCCGCTGACGCGGACTTCAGAGGGCTGGACCCTAGCTTAGCGACTAGAGTTGTCTCATGACAGGTCAGCCGCTTCGCTTGATGGGCGCCCATGAGATCCGAATCCGACTCGGCGGGGTCAGCCGGCAGCGGACTTACCAGATCACTCGCCGCGATGATTTCCCACGTCCCGCTGCTGACCTGGTGCAAGGCAAGGTCTGGCACATGGACGATGTCGAAGAGTGGATCAGAAGGCATCGGCAGCATGAGACGGCCACCGACGAACCGTGACCCCCGCTGGCTGAACTCGCTCAGAGATACACCAGCCTGACCCAGATTCACCGACAGCCTACGGCCAGGCACAGTACGGCGATCGCGTCTACAGCCTGGTCATCGAGCCACTGCCGGTGCTTGCGGTCGTCGACCGTGTCGAACAAATCCTGGTAGAGCCGCTGCTCGCGGGCGAGCCACAGGACCCGCATCGCCTGGTAACGGCTCAACGATCCGCTGGCCGCGGCGATCTGGGCGCATCGTTGCTCGGCGCCGGGATCGTGGCGGCCCAGCCACAGGCCGAGAAGTGCGAGGTCGGCGCCGGGCGGGTACATGCCGGCGAACTCGTAGTCGACGAAGACCAGCGGCTGACCGGCGCCGTCCAAGGCGTTGCTGGCCAGCGGATCGCCGTGCCCGAAGACCAGCGGGGCGCTGGTGACCGCTTCGAGCAGCGGTTGCTGAACGTCGTCGGGCAGGTCTCCGGCTGCGGCGTAGCGGCGGATCCGGGCCGGCCAGTCGGTGGCCGGCATGCTCAGCGGTCCTGGGGGAGGCTGCCACGCGGCGAAGCCGGTCAGTGCATCGATCATGCCCGTCACGATGCGCCCGGGCAGCCGGGGTGGGTAGCGGTCGGTGTGCGGGGATTTCCCGGGCAGCCGTTCGATGATCAGCACTTGGCGGCCGGCATGATGCAGTCGCGGTACCGGCCAGGGCGGCGGCGCGTCCGTGAACGCCCGGTAGCTGCTGACCTCGTGCGTGAAGCGTTTGACCCAGTGCCGCTCGGAGCTGGTCAGCTGCTTGGCGACCACGTCATGTCCGTGCCAGCGGCCGGCGATGGTGACGGCCTTGTCAGTTCGTCGCAGCTGCTCGCCTGGGTGCCAGCCGGGCAGGTGATCGAGGGCGCCGACGTCGGCGGGGACCTGGCTTGAAGCGCTGGCCGTCTCGTCCACACGACCATCCTGCTGGCCGGGGAGGCGTACGTCGAGGACCCGCGCGCTCGAGTCGCCCGGGCTGCTTGATGAATCACGCCGAACGCGCCACTGACGCCGCGGTGCGCCGGTTCGCGGCTGCCGATCGGCTCCGCGATCAGGCTTCGGCGACGCCGAGGGGGCTGGCTCCCGCCGCGTTGCGGGACAGCCCAAGACAGCGGTGGACAGCTATATCGCGGGGTTCCGGGCGGGCAGGGTCGTGAAGGAAGCGATCGATACCCAGCCCTGGGCCGTCTTGCCCCGCACCGCATCCAGTAGCGCGGCTCCTGCCGAGACGGCGGACACCCGTCGGTGCGGTCGCGGCCGGCTCCGGTGACGGCGTCACCGCATCACTGCTCGTGCCGCGGACCCCGGGGACCCACCACCCTTCCCGGAAAGAGGCAGCCATGAACAACACCCTCGCTCGTGCCGCCGCTGTTGCCGCCGCGGCGCTGGGCCTGACGTTGACGGTGGCCACGCCCGCGCTGGCCAGCGCGGACAAGTGCAAGGGCGACGCCTTCGCCAGCTGCGTGGCGGTCAACGGCAGCAAGCTGCACGTCAACTCGATCAAGAGCCGCGTCGCCCTGTACGCGAAAACGTGCCGGTACGGCCATAGCCAAGTGCTGATCAACGGCAAGCACTACGCCGACTCCAACGGCGGCAAGGACAAGGACTACTGCTCCAAGTCGATCTTCGGGGCCGAGGTCACCACCGGCACCTGGAACGTCAACCGCAACTACGCCAAGGGCACCAAGATCTGCTCGAAGTTCTGGTGGAACAACGGCTCGACCAAGCCCGGCAGCGTCAACGGCTACACCAGCTTCGGAACCGCCTGCGCCACCGTCGGCTGACCGCAGTGGCCGGTGATGCCGCCGGCATCACCGCGCCCCGAGCCGGCCCCGCACCCGAAGCCGCTTCGGCTGCCGCCGCGCCGCCCTGAACCTCTCGCGGAGAACCTCTTCATGACCCTCGCCCTGCAGACCCAGCCCAGCACGAACACCGCCGTGCCCGATGTCCTGCGCCGCTACCGGCTGGCGATCAGCCTGATGTTCGGCATCGCCGGCATGACCATCGGCACCTGGACCGCTCGGATCCCCACCATCCAGCACAACATCGGAATGGCCGACAGTAAGCTGAGCATCTGCCTGCTCCTCCTCGCCGTCGGTGGCCTGCTCGGCATGCGCGCCGCCGGCCGGTTCATCGACCGGCACGGCAGCACCACCGTCATGGTCTGGCCCTCGCTGGGCCTCGGCGCCGCGCTGCTGCTCGCCGGGCACGCCCCGACCTGGATCATGCTGGCCGCCGCCCTGCTGACCTTCGGCGTCCTGCACGGCACCCTCAACGTCGCCATGAACGCCGCGGCCGTCTCATGCCAGACCGCGTACGGCCGCCCGATCATGACCTCGTTCCACGCGCTGTTCAGCATCGGCGGCGTCGCCGGGGCCCTGCTGTCCGCCGCGTGCGCCCACATCGGCCTCAGCGTCGCTGACGCCTTCGCCGCCGTGGCCGTGGTGTCCACCGCGGCGGCCGGATGGTCGATTCACCGCCTCATCCCCGCACCCGACTCGAGCCCCACCAGCCAAGAGCAGGCATCCCCGGCCGCCCAGGCGGCGCAGCGCCGCCCGCGGACCCGGGTCCTGCTGCTGGGCCTGCTCGCCTTCAGCGCGTTGATCAGCGAAGGCGCCGCCGCTGACTGGGCCAGCACCTACCTCACCCGCATCGGGGCGACACCCGCCATGGCCGCCACCGCCTACGCGGCCTTCGCCGCGAGCATGACCCTCGGCCGGCTCGTCGGGGACCGGCTCACCGCGGCCGTCGCCCCTGCCGCCCTGCTACGCGGCTGCGGCCTGATCGGCGGCGGTGGCCTCGCCCTCGGCCTGATCGGCGGCACACCTGCCACCGCGATCGCCGGGTTCGCCTGCCTCGGCGCCGGACTGTCCTGCGTCGTCCCGCTGCTCTACTCCACCGCCGGCGGCCTCGACCCGGCCCGACCCGGCGCGGCCCTGTCGCGCGTCGCCGCGCTGGGCTACCTCGGCTACGTCACCGGGCCGGCCATCATCGGCGGCGCCGCCATGCACATCGGCCTCGGCAACGCCCTGCTCATCCTCCCGGTCCTCGCGACGCTCCTGGTCATCGGCGCCCCCGTCGTGCACCGCAGCCGCGGCCGCCACCACCGACCGGCGAGAACCCGCAGCACCACCACGCTCGCCCTGACCTCGAGCGACGACACGACACGCCCCACCGGCCAGGTCCTCGCGCCAGAGTTCACCACCAACCACATCGACCATCCGGTCACCGAGCTCGAAGGAGCACTGCGATGAACACCACCCTGACCCGCACCGCCACCGCCACCCCGGCCGTCGCCGACGCCGCCGCGCCGCTTGCACGGCACGACACGACGATCAGCGCGACCCGGGTCACGGCCCGGAGACGCCGGCGCACCCCGCTGCTGGTGATCGTCGCCGCCGCGATCGCCGCGGCCCTGCCGCTGATGGGTGCCACCCCCGCGCAGGCCGCCACCTACCGAGACCCGACCCCCGGCTCGGGCACGCTGTCGGCCCTGGCCGCGTCCGGCTGCCGGGCGTCGCCGTACTCGTTCCACTTCGAGGGTTACGGAAGCATCGCCTTCCCCGAAGACCCCACCGGCCAGTTCAACTACTCGGTCACGCCGGTGCTCAAGACCACCAGCCAGTGCCGCGACATCAACGTCAAGAATACGACGCGAGGCAAGATCCGCGTCTGCGTGATGTTCGGCAAGACCAGCAACAAGTGCAACTACTACACCACCATCGCGGCCGGTGCCTGGGCCAACGCGGCCACGAACGTCAAGGACGGCACGTACTTCCGGATGCGGGCCGGGATCTTGTACAACACCTCCGGCTGGGCGACCGGCGCGACCGGCGTGTCCGACTTCTGAGCCGGCGTACGCGCCAGCGGAAGTCTTCAGTTCGGCGACAGGGCGTCGTTGCGGTTCGCGGCGATGCCCTGTCGTCTCGGCAGGAGGGTGTCGATCGGTTCGGGCTAAGCGGGCCAGCTCGCCGAATTCGGCCTGGCGCACTCTGAGCTATCACGGGCGGCAGTGTGGACATCTCTCCTGTGTCACTTCTGCGCCGCGATGAAGTTGGTAGCAGCGTCGAACCAGATCCTGGCGCACAGTGCACCGTACTTCGTGGCAGACGACCTCGTTGTCAGCGACGTCGTCTGGTCAATCCGGCGGGACAGGTTCCAACCGGCGCGCCGGGTATTCGAGTCGCCATCGACGCCGATACTCTAGCCGGTGCAACTCAACAGGAGGACGGAGCAGTCGTGGACGAGCCAGCTGCAGTGCTAATCGCCGCGACGGCGCAGCCTAATGTTGATCAAGCACTTGCCTGGCTCGCGGAGGGCCGCGACTTACGCACAGCATCGCACAGCTGGTATGAAGTATTCGCAGCTCTTGCAGTTCTGCCTGAAACCGTTAAGACAACGGAAGCACTACGTCAAGCCGTTACTCGATCGACCGTCTCCCGCCTTGATAGCAGCGCCGACCTGCTTGCTGTCGACCGGGTTGTTACGCCTACGCAGCACCAAGGAGCACTGGATGCCCTTGCTATTCACGCCGGCGGCGGCTCGCTAGCGAACCTTTCGGCGGATGTGGTGCACGCTGCCCAGTCTCAGAATGACTACGTCATGATCTGCCTGTGCGACATTGCCGGGCTCTCATACCGCGACCTCGTTGACAGGCTCAAGCTCGCTGGTGCAGCGACACCACCAGGGGAGCCGGATGGCGCGTGGAACACCAACCAGATTAAAGCCGCTTGGAAGGTTCTCGACGCGCACGTCACTGGCCGCCTGGCGCCGGCCATCACAGGAGCAACGCCTGCGCGCGCTATCGAGCACCTATTCGGTGTGCCGGGGCAGACAGCCACCGGGTGGGATCTCGTCGCTAATCTCTACAAGCACGGGGTGCCCTTTTCGCTTCTGCTCGCGCAGCGAGGCGCTGGTGGAGCTTGGCTGGCACACCGTAATCGGACGAATAACCTCCTCGTAGGCATTCTCACTGACGAACTTGGCGCGGTGCTCGGAGCAGAGGGTATCGAGATGCTCACGCAGCGAGACCTTGGTCGGAAGTTGTGGCACGAACTACTCGGGCCGGCTGCTGGTCCTCTGCAGGTCTGCGCCATCCGCCGCGACAGGGACCATGAGCCCGAGCCCATCCTCGGTGTCACGATCGCGAGTGCCAGGGATGGCGGCACCGTGCGTAAGAGCGTCGGACAGCTTGAGCCGTTGCCCGCGCAGTTTCCGCAGCTGCCGCTAGCCGCCGTCGTTGTAGGCCCTGGTTGGGCAGATCGAGTGCTCTCCACCACGGAGCTGGCCCGCGCCTTCGAGGGCAGGGTCTACACCGAGCTGCAGCTGCACGCACTCGCCCAGCTCGCTGTCCAGCTCAAGTAGGCGGACACCAGACCAGTCGACCAAAATGTCGTACCCGTCGGACAGAATGAGACTGACCTCCGGTGCGGTAACCGGGGACTGACCTTGTGCTGGGGGATGTTCGAGTGACGACGACCGTTGAGGCGCGAACTGCTGCGATCGAGGCTGCCCGCCAAGCGGCGATCGCTAGCGGAAGCGCGCGGCAGGAGCTGATCACCTACAAGGGCAAGGATGTCCTCCTGCCAGTGGTGAGCATCCCGCTCGAGCTCACGCTGTACAGCCCCACAAGTCACCGCATTCGGGCGCAAATCCTCTCCGCTCCGGAGGAGACGCAGAAACTTTTTCAGAAGGAGCCGTGGGGGGAGAGGGCGCAGGCGTTCCTTGAGGAACAGCTTCGTGCTACCGAGGGGTACACGCGCATCAAGGGCGCTCTCGAGGCAGACGGGCAGCGTTACCCCGGCGTCGTCAGTCACACCGGCATTCTGGTAAATGCAAACACTCGAGCAGCTGCACTTCGCGAACTCGGTAAGCAGTACATCGATGTCGTCGTTCTACCGACTGACGCCATGGACAAAGAGTTCCGGGCAATCGAGGCGTCACTCCAGATGGAGGAGGACGTCAAGCAAGGCTATTCCAACGTCAACACCCTGCTCTTTGTCAGAGACTTACTTCAGGACTACTCGAAAGAGGAGATCGGTCTCCTAACGTGGCGCGAGCTCCGAGCCAAGGGCGACAGGGGCCGCAAGGAGGCTGCGACCCGCGTTGATCAAGAGTTGTCCATACTGCAGATCATCGAGAGCGTGCGAGCCAGGTCTAACCCACCGATTCCCTGGACGTTCTTCGAGGGAATGCGTCAAAGTCTGCTGGAGATTGCCGGCGGTTATCAGAAGACCGCCAAGACGAACGCGGTGAAAGCCGCGCGGATCCGCGACGCTCGCATTGTTGGCATGCTTGCTGGACTTGGTTACTCGAAGCTACGCGAGGTGGATGAAACGCTCGTCGCTTCGTACCTGGGCGATGCATTCGCCGAGAGCCCGGTCGTTGGCGTCGTAGCAAGCCGTGAATCGTCACCCGACCTCACGGAGCCCGACGGTCTCGACCTGTTCGACGACTCTGAACACGTCGAACAGGCGGCCAGTGATCGCTCTACCTCGGTGCCGTTCGAGGAACTCGTGACGCTGCTTGCCACGACGGTTGATGCTCCCACCGTCGAGATTTCGTCCGTAGACGGCACGACGCAAACGATCAACCGGCAGCAGCTCCTTGGAGGCATCGCCACCGCGTACGCCACGGCGATCGAGACCAAGAGCTTGGACGACGCCCAAGGGGACGAAATCTTGGCGCCCACCAAGCTCCTCAAGGAAGCTACGAAACGAATCGATGCCGCGCGTTCGTCATACGATAACGTGCGCAATCGGCAAGATTTCGACACCGAGGCGTGGAAGCAGGCATACGAAGCTTTGGACCGAGCGATCCAAGATCTCAATGACGTCTTCCCGTTCACGGGTTCGGCATGACCGCGTCCACCGCCACGGCAGCGAAAGTTACGTTGCAGCTGGCTGGTTCTCCACCGCGGGTGCACGCTAAGCGAGGCGAGGGCGTCCCCGACAGCTTCTGGTTCGAGCTCATGATGGAATGGGCAGCCGATCCGACTGTCGGAAACGCGAACTCTCAAGCACTTTGCAACCTCGAACGCGTCCTCAGCAGGATGGCTTGGGTCGGTCCGGCGGGCCGACGTGACCGTGTCGGCCTCGAGATATCGCCGGAGTTGCAGCAAATCCTGAGATCGACTCACGCCGAGCGCAAGACACTGTCGGAAATCCTCAATGCCTTACCGCAGCTAACGACGGAACAAGCCGAGGCTCGACTTAAAACCAGTCGCTTCACGCGCCCCTTGCGCCCGTTTCAGCTCCGCGACCTTGCCCACCTGTTGAGCCTGCCACACGGTGCCAACTTCTCTGTGCCCGGCGCAGGAAAGACTACAGTTGCTTATGCCACCTATGAGGCTGAACGCACCGCCGGCCGGGTCGAGCGATTGCTCGTCGTGGCGCCTCTATCAGCGTATGACGCATGGACGTCAGAGGTTGAAGTCTGCTTCGGAGACGAGGTCAAACCCGTCGTCCAGGCATACAACGGGGATTATATTCCGCACGACGCCGAGATTTTGCTCGTTAATTATCAACGGCTTGCCGCGAACTACGAAGACCTTAGCGCGTGGGCGCGAGCGAAGCCGACGATGGTGCTCCTCGACGAGGCTCACAGAATGAAGAAGGGTTGGGACGGCCAGTGGGGCAGCGCCTGCCTTTCGCTAGCATTTCTAGCCGTCCGTCGTGATCTGCTAACGGGAACGCCAGCACCCCAAGCGCCGTCCGACTTCGTAGCGCTCATTGACTTCCTGTGGCCCGGCCAAGCGAGACGAGTTCTACCGCCCGAAGCCCTGCTAAACCCAGCGCCCCCGGGCGCAGGTGCGGCAATCGCATCTCGTATCGCTCCGATGTTCACACGCACTAAGAAGGCCGAACTGGGCCTGCCGGAAGTCAGCATCAAAGCTGTTCCGGTGCCGCTTGAAGGGCTGCAGGCGACGATCTATGCCGCTCTGCATGATCAATACGCAGGCGAGTTGCGTGTGAGTATGAGTACCCGAGTAGAGCTGGCTCGTATGGGCGACATCGTCATGTACTTGCTGGAGGCCGCAACGAACCCGAAACTCCTCAGCGCTGGCTCGGCAGGCGACGACATCTTCCGGCATCCGCCACTAGACGTTCCCCGAGGTACGCCCTTGTGGGAGGTAATGCAGCGCTACAACCAGTACGAGACACCCGCAAAGTTTCAGGTGCTCCTGTCGATGATTAAGGAGAATGCCGACGCTGGACGCAAAACATTAGTGTGGACGAATTTCGTCCGTAACATCAAGCTCCTCGAGACCATGTTGACGATCTACCGTCCAGCTTTGATCTACGGTGGTATGCCATCCCAGCTAACACAGCCGGACGCCGAGCGTACCCGAGAATCGGAACTTAGAAGGTTTCGTTCGCCAGACAACGAATGCATGGTCCTTATTGCGAACCCGGCTTCAATGAGCGAGGGAGTCAGCCTCCATAAAGAGTGCCACGATGCCATCTATCTCGATCGAACCTTCAACGCTGGTCACTGGCTCCAGAGCATCGATCGAATTCACAGACTCGGCCTTCTTCCCTCCGACGAGACTCGTATCCGTTACTTGGTGACTGCCGGCACCATCGACGACGTCGTAGATGCCCGAATTCAGATCAAAGCCAAGAACCTGGCCGAGGCGCTCGATGATCCGAGCCTTATGAGCACCGCGCTCCCCGACGAGGAAGCCGGGACGATCGAGCGCGCTGTCGACAGCGACGACCTCCAAGCGCTCTTCGCGCACCTACGTGCGGATCCTCCCGGCCCCCGAGACTTCCACGACTGATCATGACGCCGTTCTGCCCCACAGCGTTCGAGCTAGAGGCCGCTGTCCGTGCATGCCGACTAATCGGCGCAGGCGCCAGTACCGAGGACGCACGCCAGTCCTACGCAGTTACACCGAGCGGTGGCATCTTCGCCCCAAGACATCTCGAGGACGGTCAGTTGCTCCTCGAGACCGTAGGTGTTCTCGTCCGGACTGGCGACTGGCTGGCGCCAGCTGAAGAGTTCACGACCTTCGCGTCGATGCCACTTGATGCTGCAAGTGAGTTCCTGCTCGCGCACTGCCTGATGCGCGAACCACCGCTATGGCTTTTCACCGTCGCGGAACAGGGCGAAGCAATGATCCCAGAGGACGTGCTGGAAGCACTGGGTAGCGTCTTCGACCCGCAACGCCGCGAGAACTTCCTCCTGATGATGGGACGGAAAGTTGATGACGAGCGCATGAAAGCTATCGGCGCAGCCGGCGAAGAGTTCGTCGTCCAGAGCGCCCGCGACTGGCTCAAAGGCATGGGCCGACTGGACCTCGCGGCTGACGTCTGCTGGCTCAGTCTGCACAGCGACGATCTCGGTTACGACGTGAGCTGCCCAGATCCCGGTGGATGTCGACACCGTCTCGAGGTCAAGACCTCTGGACCGAAACCGGGAGCTTTCTCCTTCTTCCTCAGCCGAAACGAGGCTCGCACAGGTGCGGCGGACGACCACTGGTCTCTCGTCGCGGTTAAGGAGGATCTAGCCGGCCAGCTCTTCGTTGCCGGATGGCTGACCGGCAGTGATCTTGATCCCTTCCTGCCGACCGATCATGGAGGCGCGCGGTGGGAGTCTGTTCGCATCGAGATCCCGATGGCAACTCTCCGCCCGGGCCTGCCTATGCCTGCCCACCAGCACGGTAAGCCCATCCCAGCAAGAACTATCGATCTGGTGCCGGAGCCGTCCGCGTCCGCTGGCTGCCCAGAGCCTGATCCGCATGAACCGTGACCGACCCGGGTGCGTCGATGCCGGAAAATGCGGCTAGGGTACGGAATCATGAGTTACGACGGGGAGAGGAGGAGTGTATGACTGTCATCACTCGACGTGCCGATGCGACGGCACCTAGGGCCGACACGTCTGCGTCGCCCCTCCGATCGCCGCTCCGTCACCTTGACGCTGATTCGATCAGTGCTGCGGCAAAAGCAGAGAGCCGCAATCGTGAGGTTCACTTACCGCCAGTGAGCGTTTACCGGTGGTGGGCACGCCGTACAGACGCGGTGAACGGTGCTCTGATTGAGGCTGTGGCCTCTCAGGCAGATTCGCCGCTGCTGATCGTTGATCCCTTCGCAGGCGGAGGCGTCATACCTCTGTCCGCGGTCACACGAGGGCACCGGGTTTACGCCCAAGACCTCAATCCATGGGCAGCGACCGGGCTGGCGGCGATGCTAGCCCTGCCCCAACCTACCGAACTTCGAGAGGGCATCGCGGCGCTCACCCAGCGAGCAAACTCTCTTGCAACAGCTGCCTACGGCACGCTGATGGAGGACGGCTCCCGCGGTCACGTAAGTCATACCTTCCGCGTCGCGGCAAGTCACTGCACACAGTGCGGCGAGCGCAACCGACACTTCCCTTATGCGATGGTTTCCCTTCTCGTCCGCAAGGAACGAGGTTTGCCAGAAGCCTTCATCAGCTGTAGGCAGGGCCACCTGCAACTTGGCCGCAGTGATAAGGCAAGCCACTGTGAGACGTGCGGAACAGTCATCGACCCGTCGGCTATGTACGCCCCGGGACGGGTAGTCACATGCTCGAAGGGTCACCGTGAACGGCTCTCCGAGCGAGTCGCCAGCCGGGCGTGGGAATGGGACGTCGTCCTGGTGGAGCGGGCCAACGGCTTCCGCCGAGAGCTTGCAATCCCGACAGAGGCGGAAGTCGCAGCCGCAAACGCTGATCGATGGGGCGCACCCGTACCCCTCGGCCCGATTCCTGAAGGCGCAGAGACCCGCGTACTGCTCCGCCACGGCTTCAAAGACTGGGCGGACCTCTACCCCACGAGGCAAGCCTTTCTAGTGCGCCAGCTCCTCGATCTCGTACCAGACTGTTCGAGCCAACTGGCAGTACAAGCGGCACTCCGAATGGCAATCATCGGCAGCACAGAAATGGCCGGCCATCTCTCAAGATGGGACCGCTGGTATCTCAAAAGCTACGAGTCGATGGCAGGGCATCGCTTCAACCTGACAACATTCACCGCTGAGCCAAACGCCTGGGGCACGGAAGTTAGCGGTCGAGGCACTGTATTGCGTCGCCTCGGTCAGCTCGTCCGGGCTGCAGAGTGGCTGCATTCTCGTACCGGCGGCCCGTTGACCGTTGAGAGGCGCCGCGCCAGCGAGCCCATGCCCAAGAAGCAAAGCCCGTCGGCGGTTCAAGTTGTCGAAGGTAGCAGCGAGAGGCTGCTGCTACCGGACAAACTCGCGGACCTTGTTCTAACGGACCCGCCATATCACGACGACGTCCAATACAGCGAACTTTCACTGCCGCTTCGGTCATGGGCGGGGCTAGTCGATGGTGCTCTCGCCGGTGAGGCCGTTGTAAACGCCGCAACCGGACAACTGGCGGGAGTGGGTGAGTACCAGCAGCTACTCACGAGGATCTACGCCGAGAGCCGGCGGGTGCTCAAGGAAGACGGCCACCTAATCTTTTCCTACGCGAACCGTGATCCCGAAGCGTGGGTTGCCCTCTTGTCTGCACTCCAAGAAGCCGGACTGCGAGCGTTGGGCTACGAAATAGTCCATTCCGAGAACGAGACAGACCAAGTTAAACGCAGTGTTCGTGCATGCACCATGGACCTGATTCTCGACCTCGTCCCAGCTGGTAGTCGTCTCGTGCAGCAGCATCACAGCACCGCTGCGACTACTACTCCGGAGACAGCTTTCTTGCATCTTGTCGGCAGTGCAGTGCTGCAGGTCGGCCGACTTGAAGACGATTGGAAAGATAAATTCATCGTGAAGGCCCGCGAGTCCGAGTTTCTACGCGGCCGCGGATGAGTCGACTCAAGGGACCAAGTCAGTTCGGACGTTGAATAATGTCCGTCTCTCTTGCCCACACCTTCACTGACTGGCGAGGGTCTGGCAGGACGCCTACAGCTTGAGAGTGCAGGCCGCCGGGGCGACAATACTAATCTATCGATGACTTGCCGGAGCTTGACAACCTCAAGTGTTAAGCGCGCCGAGGTGCCGTTGCGAGCCCATCAGAGAGAGGCCTGCAACGGCACCCCGTCAGCTATCCACGAACCAACATTTTACAGAGCTTCAACGATTGGCGTGGAACGCCTCGACGACACCAGTCGGGATCCGGCCCCGGTCAGAGACCTCGTGGCCGTTCTTCTTCGCCCATTCCCGGATCGCCTGGTTCTGATCACGGTTAGCCCTGCTGGGCTGGGCTGCGGCGGTGCGGGACGTGATACGGCCAGCTGCCGTCCCCCGGCCGATTCTGGTTGCCGCCTCGAGGTAAGGGTCGAGGACCTTGCGGAGCTTGCCGGCGTTCTTCTCCGACAGATCGATGGTGTAGTTCACCCCGTCGAGCCCGAACTCCACGGTGCGATTGGCGTCGCCGCCGTCGAGATCGTCCGTCAGGACGGTAATGACTTGCTTCGCCATGAATCAACACTCCTGTTTTCACGACCTGTTCGGTCGTTGCACTATCAACATCCACCATAGTCGTGACGTGCCGACATTCAGCGAGTCGCCACCGGCGCTGACCAGGAAAGAGTGCCTGAACGCGGCCAGGCAGCGAGCGAAAGCCCTCGCTGCCCAAGATCCTGTAAGCGCGGCAGGCACCGCCAATTACAGGCTACTGCGAGACCCCCGCGGACGGGACCGCACAGGCTGCGCCGGCCGCCGACGGCGCTGTTTAGCCACCGAGATCAGAGCAGTGCCGAGGCCGCCCGCCGGCACAGTCATCGGCACGCCAGTGCCGTAGACGCTGACCACGCCGCACCGGCGGCAGTACCACGACCGCCGCCAAAGCTCGACCGCTTCGTCGGCCAGGGGACCCACCACCTGAAGGCGACGCTGCCGTGCTCGCAACACCCAACCGCTGCCGGCCGCCGCAGCGAGAAAGAGCACCGTCCCGAACCACGCCGTACTGTCAGAAGGATCCGATACCGCCAGCGGCAAATTCCACATCGCCAGCAGGACAGACCCGCCGAAGACGATGGCCGGCCCGGTGGCGGCATGTGGTCGCCTCGGCGCAGCCAATGCACGCGCCAACGCGCTGACCTGAGACACCCGGCCAGTGGCAGGAACGGCGTAGCCGAAACGGCCGGTCACGCTGCCATGTACCACTCCGGTGGAGTGACCGGCGCGTACCGCGGCCGGCACGCTCACCAACTGATCGAGGCGACGGCACCGCAAGCACACTGAGTCGTGCGACCGCTGCTGCGGAACCACGTTACGGCTCATGCATAACCCCTTATACGGAATGGAAGATCGTACAACGCTCGGATATGATGATTGGTATTTCGGGCGTCACTAGTATCTGCTTCGGCTTCCCGAATCACAAACACTTGACTATTATTCCTTTCGCGCCGAACGACTTCGCCCTAATTAGCCTTGTGAATGAGTTCAGGACGGACCGGAGGTAGTCCTATGGCTAGCTTTTAGCGCGTGTGCCGGCCCAGTACCTCGACAGAACTTCGAGCCCTGCCCAAGTCCTCCGGCGCGACGGACATCGAGAGATGTCACACCGGGCAACTACTCTGCTGCCGTGAGTCAAAGCCGAAGAAGCATCCCGGAGAGGATCCGGCGCGCGCTCTACGTGCTGAGCAGGGGGCGGTGCTACGCGCCGAACTGTGGTGAGCCGGTCCTGGTCATCGACCGGGATCAAGTCGTGTTCGTGGGCGAGGTCGCGCATATCGTGGCCGCATCGTCCGGTGGCCCGCGGGGCAATGGCAGCCGGACGAATACTGAGGCGTTCGAGAACCTCTTGGTCCTCTGCGGCCGCCATCATGCCATCGTCGACGGCGCAGACACCCGGCAGCACTATCCGCCGGGTGAACTGCGTAAGTGGAAGCACTCCCGGGAAGCGGAGTTCGACGAGCAGACACTCAGAGAGCTCCACGCCATCCGCATGTCCGCGGCCGACCTCAAGTCTCTGTTCGTGCAGTCGTTCAAAGAGATCACAGCCGAGCTGAAAGCCACCGTTGCCCGTCTGGAACAAGCAGGCAAGATCGCCCATGGTGCGGCTGAACTGCTCCAGAGCTCAGCCGACGCGCTGCCGGAGATCGACCACTCAGCGCAGCTGCTGATGTTCTTCGCCGATGTCGTTCCCTCGTTCGACCGCTCCGCGCAGCACTTGGGACTGTTCGTCGACGCCATGCCCGGATTCGAGCACTCCGCAGCGCAGCTCGAGGCACTTTATTGACGCAGCGCCGCAGTTCGAGCACTCGGCCTCCACTCTGGCCGAACACGGCCAAGCGCTTGGCCGCACTGTCGCATCCCTCGAAAGCGTCACCGCGCAACTCGACCTACTCAGGCTCGAGACGGTGGCAGGCCAGCTCGAATCAGCAGTCGACCGGCTGGCCGAACTCAACGAACCGAGCGTCCCGCGGCTACGCCCGAATCCTATCCCCGTGCGCGCATCCACGCCCTCGACTGGACGACACAACCCCAAGCGTCTCGCCAAAGCAGCAGGAATCGCTTTACTGGCTGGCTTCTTGCTGGGGATGATCGTCATGGGGTGGTTTTGGTGGCACCACTCCAGTGGCGCTAAGGAAGACAGGCTTGCGTGCACCGGTCCGAGCCGGCCAGCAAACTTCACCGTCCAGCGACAGGTCGAGGTCAAGGTCTCCGGCACGCCCACGCATTCCCCATCACCCTATGTGTGCGAGACCTGGTACCCCGAGCCGATCGACCGGCCGGAGAAATAGGGCCGGCACACCTACGCGGCCCAAGATTTAGGGAACCAACCGCAGTACCGGACGCTGATGCGCCAAGCCGAGAAGCTCGCGCGTCCGAGCCACTGACCAGCCGAGCTCCTGGGCTAGTGCGTAGTCAGTAAGGCCGGCTTCCCGCACGGCTAGCTCGAACGCCTGGCGCAGCATGATTGGCTGTTCTCCGGGATAGCGGTCGACTGACTCCGTGGCGAAGCCGGTCTCTTGGCGCAGCTGGGCAAGTCGGCGCCATGCGCGGCCGGCGGCCTGATCCGAGAGAAGTCCGACTTCGCGGCAGCGGTACAGCAACGAGTCGATCGAGACCCCCCAAACTCGCTGCAACTCGGCCAGGCGACGAAAGTCAGCGCGAGCCGGCAGCTCAGGCAGGATACTGTCGCGGGGAGTCAAAAACTCGGCCGCGAACGCGTCCGCCTCTCGTTCGTGCTGCGTGTCACCGGGTGCGGTGTCGCCGTGCAGCACCAGGTGTCCAAGCTCGTGGGCGCCGGTGAACCTGTACCGGTAGACGTCATCGGTGCGGTTTGCGGTCAGAACCATGATCGGCCGCAGGTAGGCGATGGAGAACGCGTCGACCTCCCGGTCGGCGTGGTCCGGCGCGGGGGCATCGACGACAAGCCCGCGTGCCTCCAAGTGCCGTACGAGGTGGGGGATAGGGCCCGTTCCCAGTCCCCAGTGAGAACGCAGCGCCCGGGCGGCTTCGGCCGGCGACTGAGGCAGCTCGACGCCGGAATGCATCTCTCCTCCGACGAACCCCGGCAGATCCACCAGCGGCAACTGCACCCGCTTCTCCAACGCAAGCGCGAGCTCACCCACCTGGGTGACGTGGGCGATCGCTTTATCTCGCTGCCACGCGCGAGCCGTACGCAGGCTCCGGAAGTGCGCGCCGGAGGCATCGATACGCGCGTGCGGTCGACCGGCGACGAAGAATGCGATCGGCACGTCGAGTTCGTCAGCGAGCCTGGGCAACAGATCCGGTCGCGGTCTGGTGACACCAGCCTCGTACTGTCCCACCGCTGCCGGCGTCACTCCGACGGCCTCGGCAACCTCCTTCTTCGTCTTACCGGCGAGATGACGCGCCTGGGTTAATCGCGCCGGATCGAACACCTTGGCAACCGCACCCGGTGTCGGAGCAGAGTTCGCGCCGACGCCGGGTAGCAGCGACAGCTGACGGCTACTGGTCCTCTTCATCGACCCTGGGCGTTTCTGGAGTTGGCTCAATGGCCGGCGGGAACGCGTCGCTGTTAGCCCGCTCGATCGGGGGCCGCGTCGTCAGCGGAACACTCGGCATGGCGCCCTCGCCGAACCTGGTCTCGCCTGATGTTTCGCCTGCCGCGCGAGGCTGCGGGACCGAGCCACGCGACTCTGCTGCCGCCGCGGCGATCGGCAGAGGCTCGTAGCAACCGGGTAGCCACCGCAGATGACCGGTGCTGTCGACCAGCTCTCCCTCACCCCACGCCGCATCAATAAGGCCACTGCGCTCGTTGCACGCGAAGGCGACCAAAACCAACTTCGTCTCTGCGGGAACGCGGTCCAACGCCGACCGGAATGCGTCGTCGTCCGGGCTCGGTTCGGGCTCGAAGAGCGGGAAGGTGACTTCCTGATTGGTAGGCTCGGGTCCGAAGCGCTGGAACAGCTCCGTGACCATCGCACTGACTCTGCCGTCCGTGACGCGGGCTTCGCTCAGTGGGGTGGCGCCGTCCTTGGCGTACCGGAACGGATAGAACAAGTTCCCACCGAACAGCACGAGATTGTGGGGCGACCCCGGCGGGCGCACCAGCTCTACATCATCCATGTCCTGCAGGGCCTCGACGAGGCGCTCGTACTTACGCACCGCGAGCGTCCAGCCGAAGGTGTACAGCTTGTCGCTCTTACCCTCCTTATGGGCGTCCTGCGCGTCCGTCACGGTCGAGCGTAACGCCTGGACCACGGCCTCGCGAACCTGCTGAGCGCGCTCACCGAAACGCTCTTGAGCCCAGCCGCTGATCGCACGCTCCACCGTCGCCTCCAGGGTCACTTCACAGACAAACGGCAGCATAACATCAACGCTTTAGTTGATCGCATAATTTCTTCACTCAAGCTTCCGTGGCGAACCGGTCAGTGCGCCTCGCTGCCGATGTGGTCGCGATCGATTGTCCTGATCCCGGTATGAGCTTGGGTGACCGGAGGAAGGCGAACGGGTCCTGCTGCCACCGGTACGTGCACCAACTAGGTTCCTAGGACGGTTTAGCGGGTGTGGTTACGAACTCCGTGCCATAGGCGGGATCGGTGCGGATAGGGCGCCGGATGATCAGCGGCTGCCGCTGTGGCGTCGTCTACTTGAGCTGCATCGAATCAAAGCGCGACTCTGCGACGCTTCGCCGTCGGAAGAAGGCGCTCATTGCGGGGGAGTAGGGGCCCTCCACGAAGAAGGCACCGTATCGTCCCTCCAGCTCGGTCCAGACCTCATCGATGTAGAGGCTGCCGCGTTCGTAGGGGTGTAGCCAGATCCACTTCAGCACCCAGCCGCCGTCTTCGGCCTCGAGGCCCGCGGCGCCGGCAACGATCGCGAACGTCGCGGCGAACCTCTTCGACATGATTAAGACGCCTTCGGAATCAGGGTCGTCCGGATCGAACGGTGCGCTGTCGAAGCGCAGCTCACGCCGGAACTGCATGCCGACCTGCTCCGCGACCTCGCGCTGCTGAGGCGTCACGGCCCGCAGCAGCACGCTTGAGCTCGGCTGCTCCTCGCCGAGTAGAGGAAACATGCGCATGTCGAACCGCGGTGGTATGCCGAAACCCTCGAGTTCGGCGCGGTGCGCGGCTTCCAGATCATCCATGAGGATCGTTCTATCGCATCCTCGCCCCGTCATCGACCCACGAAGATCCCGGCGACGCGGCCTGTCCTGCAGATCCGTCGACTTGACGCCAACCGCTTGGCTGTCAGCTCATGCCCAGAGAGCGGGGATTATACCCACAAGGGTGAATCTGATCGCCTGGTGAGCGCGCCGATCCCCGGTCGGCCGATCAGTCCGGCCACCTGCAAGCACCTGCAGGCACTCTGTTCGCCGGCGGCCCAATCGGGCCCTCGTCCGGCAGCCGCCCTCTGTCTATCCTGCCGTCATGAACAAGAAGCGGCGTCGGTTCACGGTTTCCGCCGAGGTGACAGTCGAGGTCACCGACGAGGCCGCAGTGCGCAAGGCCGCGCTCGACAAGGTCGCGGCCACGACCTTCGACGCCGACGTCGACCGCAGCCCTGAGGATGTCCGGTCGGACGAAAAAGCCGCCATATAAGACGATCTTCGATCGGCCGTGGACTGGATCATCGACCCGGACTCGATCGTCGAGACCGGAGCGGGCGCCGAGGTCACGGGCTCGACCGTGACGGTCGACGATGGCGACGGTGATGGCCGCGAGGACCGCGGCTCTGACGTGTCTACGCTGCCCGACTTCGCCGCGTTGTTCCCCGTCTGCCAGTGCGGAACCGAGGACTGCGACGCCTGCACCGGGTTTCAGATGACGCCCCGATCGGCGGTGATGCTGTGGTCGATGGCCCAGCTGCACTCCGATCACGCCTACACCGACGTCCTGCAGTTCGGTGACACCCCGGTGTCGAGCAAGGACAACACGTGGATGGCCTTCGCCGACTACCCGCGAATCACCTGGAGCCAAGACGCGGTGTGGCGGCGTCAGGCCGCCCGCGCATTCGACGACCTGGCCGCTGACCTGGCTGGCGGTCGCCTTCCGCTGGCGACCTGCCCGGCCGAGGAGATGTCCATGCACCTGATGCTGCGCTCCGCGCAAGCAGCCGCAGCAGACGGCTGGGGCGTTCCCGCGGAGGAACTCGCCCTGCTGCCCGACCATCACGCCGACTACGACTGGGACCTCGCCGTCGACGTGCTGCTGCAAGACGAGGACATCCTGCACCTGTTTAACGAGCAGTTGGACGGCATCGAAGACCCGGAATCGCAAGAGAACCAGCGCTTCCGTATCGGCGACTACCGGCCCGAGGCCTAGTTCAAGCCCTTCCAGAACGCGACGCCACGAGACGGCCGCCGCCCCTTCCGCCGATAGACGCACCGGCTGCCGCGTGAACGCATCGCAGGCCGGGGGGAGCGGGTAACCCTTCCTTCCAACACCCGTCGCCTTTCGTGCCGCTGTGGGTGCATTCGCGGCCACACATAGGCAGAGGATGTCGATATGGTGGCCGTATGAGTGGATCCGGTGACGCCTCATTCGACGACATTCTTGATGAGGTCCGCGCCAGCCGAGTGCCAGCCCGACCTTGCGCAGGACCAACGTCGGCCGACGAACCGCGCCATCCGCGACCTGCCGGCATCGGCATGTCCATGATGGCGCTCTACGCAGCCGACTACCAAGGACGCGAACCCGACGGATCCAGGGCCGATATGGACCTGCGCCCCTTGCTAGACCTCATCGCCGCCCGGTACGCCGGGTGCGAGACCTGTATCGAGCGGCAGACCAGCGCTATCGCAGCAATCCCCGCCCTGCTCACACACCTGGTCGGCGCTGCGCTGTGCACGCTGACAACCCTTACGAACCAGACCTCAGCTCGCTTCCTGCTCGACAGACTGGACCCCGCCGGCGCGGCCATCGCGATCACCTTGCGCTCAGCCGGACTCTCGGCGGCAGTGGACGCGGCCACAGCGCTGTCGGTGGACAACCGACGTTCAGCGATCAGAACCGCCTCCGGCAATTTGCTACCAACGAGCTGGTACGACCATCCCATGAGCAACTTCTACAACGATGGATCCCGAGCACGCGACGGCGACACTGCGATGCTGGAATCCCTACGCCACGACGGCTACCTACTGGCATAGCCCTCTCTGCCCGGGTACGGGTCAAGCCTGCGCCGGTCGCTGGTAGCCCCAGCTCGAGCCGAATCTTGGCCGTGACGTCCGGCAAGTTGCGACCCCGGCCCTGATCCGACTCTAACTGGTGCCTGGCTACCAAGCC
Organism: Actinoplanes sp. NPDC048988; assembly: GCF_043197815.1. Lineage (NCBI taxonomy): Bacteria > Bacillati > Actinomycetota > Actinomycetes > Micromonosporales > Micromonosporaceae > Actinoplanes > Actinoplanes sp. NPDC048988. The sequence goes on from NZ_JBICTW010000015.1 coordinate 204,672, forward strand.
CTCCAGAGAAGAACTTGTCCACTGGTCTTACCTGCGACGCTGCCCGAAATCATGGCGTGGACCGAGGCTGTCCAACACGTCCGTGACGTCCGGAGCGAGTCTCGGCTTCGCGATGTAATAGGCCTTGGTCACCTCCTCACTGGCGTGTCCGAGCTGACGCGACGCCTCCTCGGCCTTGCCTGCATCGCCCAAGGCGGTGGCTACGGTCTTGCGGAAGCTATGTGGCGTCACCCAATCAAGTCCTGTCTGTTTGCGTACCTCGCGCCATTGCCGGCCGACGTTGTACGGCGAGAGCCAGGTGTTGTTACGGCTTGTGAAGACCGCGTCGATGCCTGGGCGACCTCGTACCGGGTGCTCGCGGTCGTTGAAGCGCCGCCACAACACATCGACCGCGAAATTTGGCAAGATCACCGTACGGAAGCCTGCGTCGGTTTTCGTGCGATCTTGCCGCAGGAAGCCCCGGCCCTTGATGAAGATGATCGTCCCGCAGATCGTCGCGGTCGGCCGGTCGTCGTCAAGGTCGAGGTCCTGCCACCTCAACGCCAAGACTTCGCCGATGCGGGCGCCGGTAGCGATCAAAAGCTCAACGATGTCGGCCAAGTTGCTGCTACGGCGGGGCCCGGTGCTGCGACGATGCTGCCGGATCTCGATGGCCGCTCGAATCGTGCCGAGTTCGTCCAGCGTGAGCGCGTTGACCGGCCGCCTCACCCGGGGCAACTGCCCGACCTCGCGCACCGGGTTGGCCGCAATGGCGCCGTGCCGCACGGCCATCGACAGCATCTGCTTCAAGACGACCTTGGCATTGCGTGCCTGCGACGGCTTGGCCGGGGCCAGCGCTTTGAGGAACCGGTCCAGCCGGCCCACCGACAGCTCCTCGAGAAGTAGGTCGCCGAACGCAGGCAAAACCGTTTGGCGCAGGCACCCGGTGTAGCGGTCGACGGTCTGCGCGACGACGCGCCCCTGCAGCGTGATCTCCTCGAGCCACAAGTCAGCCAGGCTGCTCACCCGGGTCGTGGCGGTCAGTTCATGCTGGGCGCGATCTCCGAGTTTCGCGATCAGCCTGACCTCGGCCCGCTGCCGGCCGCTCCCGTAGGCCTGCACGACACGAGCCACGTCGTCGGTGTCCCGGAACGTCGCCCACGCCCGCCACTGGCCGGGGCTCTGCTCGACATGATGGATGGGTCCCCAGCTCCCGGCAGGAATGCGTGACCTCGCCATCTATGCCTCGGCGATCGTGCGCCGGGCCGTGACGTTACGCAGGGCGACAGCCAGGACGTCCTGCATCTCGTGCGCGGTCAGCATCCGCGGACCCTCATCGACGATCCTTAGACCGAACCTGCCGCTCGGCGGGTTGAAGAAAACCTCAATGCGCAGCGCCCCGTCGGGCACGTCTTCCTTGATCGTCATCACTTCAGTGTGCCGCGCCGGTAGTCCGCCATCTCGGGCACCGATCAGGCGGGCCGCCGGCACGGTCACCCTCTTGTTCGCGGGATCGGGCGGCTTCGGGATCGCCATGAACGACCGCGAGCAGGACTGTTTCGGCCGACACGTTGCGTAGCTCATCTGCCCGCCGCCCCCTGACGGGGTGATGAGCAAGCCCCGTGTCACGTGCGACCCTTGTCGGGCAGGGCACGCCGTGAGGAGGGCAAGAATGCCGGACAACGAGGCCGAAGATCCGATCGCTGCGATACGCCTGCTGAACACGGCCCTGAATCCGGACGCCGAGACAGCCTCGCACGCGTTGTCGCTGCTCATGCTCGAGCCGCAGACCGAGGCGTACCTCAGCGTCGAAGCAGCCGGCGACGTCCTGGCCTCGACAGACGAGCCTTTCCCATACCTGGTGCCGGGAACGCGCATCTTCGTCAACAGCGCGGTAGCCCGCGACCTGCGCGCTGATGCACTCACAGCCGCAGCCGTATGGGCTGCGAGTGGATCAACGAGCCTGTCGACCGGCGCAGCACTGCTACGCAAAATCCTCGCCACGATCAAACTACTGGACGAGGAATCTCACGACCTGGTCCTCGTCGTGACCAGCGCCAGCGCTCGCCGAGGCGGCCGACCCGCGACGTGGGACGACATCGCCGCCGCCTACGACGGCAACACCAGTGAGCTCCGCGAACGTCTTGGCAAACTCGTGCGCCGCAAAGTCCTCGCCGACCACCCCGACGGGTGGACCGTCACACCATGAACCTGAGCCCGGGCCTCGAGGTGCCGCCGCTGTTCAGGTGCGCCAGCGACACCCCGGATGCGCCGCTGCTCGGATATCACGACGGGATCTCCTCCTGGACGCTTAACGCCGCCGCCGATCCCGACGGCCTGCGGCAGGCCTTTGTCTCCCACCACGAACGCGCCCATCACCAACTGCACGCCGGCTCCGCGTGGGGCACGGCCATGCTGGTCACCGGGCTGGCCGACGAAAACGGCCAGGTCGCGGCCGACCTGTGGCAGGATCTCGCCCGGGCATGCTTGGAGACCCACGAGGCGTACGCGACCTTCGCCGCCGTGGCGCAGGTCCGCGACGGACTCGACGTGCTGGTCGGCAACCTCCGGTACTTGCAATACCTGCGCCGGGCACACGTCATCGCCGACGTCTTCGACAACCAGGTGGCCGACGCGGGCCTGCACCTGATCATGCACTTGCTGATGACCCCGCAAGCCCTGCTCGATCTTGGACCCGACGACCTGCGCCGGCCCGGCACCGTCGAACAACTCATCCGCGATCACGCACCCGACCAGCGCTTCGCCGCCCTACGCCGGCAACTGGCCGACGACGCCCTACGTGACAGCCTGCGCGAACTCATTCCCGCCGAAGACGCCGTCATGGATATCGGTGCCGTCTGCGCCCTCCTCACCGGCGCCGGCATCGACACTCCGGAGCCGGACGCCGTCAGCACCTGGATCACCGGCACGATCGAAGTGCTGCGGCCGATGCATCCCGGCCTGATCGCCGAACCGCTCGGCACCAGCGACCGGCTCACCTCGCTGCTCGACGACCAGCAACGCGAACGCGTGCAGATGCACCACGACGTCCTGCCACTGCGTCAGATCGTCCCGGCCGACGACGGCAGCTTCCCGGTAGCGCAGTTCGCCCGCACCGCACCCGATCTGGGCGCGCACCTGTGGCTGGCCTGGCTGCACCCCGGCTTCCTGCGCCGCCAGTTCGACACAGGCGACCAAGCCCTCGGCGAGAAAAGCAGCCTAGGGCTGCTGGCCTGCGACCGGACCCACGGCGACCCGCACGCGTCCCGGCTCACCTGGCCATCCGTGCCGCCCGGGCCGGCCGCCCATTCCCTTCGCCGCAGCGGTCACCCGGTCACGCCGCTGCTCTTCTCGACCTGGCGATCGCTGGACAGCACACCCGACGGCGTCGACTTCCGCGGCTTCGAGCCGGCGTTCGTCCTCATCGACGGCAACGTCCTCGCGTTTCTACAGAAGACGGTGGCCAGCGACGGTCAGGCGAAGTGGTCGGTGGTCGGCACCTCCGGCGATCGCACCATCGATGTGCTGGCCATCGAGGAACAGCGGGTCAAAGGAGTGATCTCGCTGCTGGTGTGCAGCTCACCCACCGGCAAACTGGTCACCAACTGGATGCGGCAGCACCCGCACACCTTCCAGCACGACACGGGCGCATTCCAGCCGCTGCGGCCGCAGCTGTGGGCCTTGACCAAGCACCTGCTCGGGACGTTCTGGATCTTCGACTTGCACGGCTGGGACCCCACCGAGCAGGACACGCCGCCGGTCAGCCGGTGAGCGTTACTCCGCCGGCCGTTGCGCTTTACCGTCTGCTGTCGTCGCACAGCAGGTGCGACGTGACGCCAACCCCCATACGAGGATCTTGGGATGGCTGAAGGCGTGCCGCTCAAACCGCGGCTGGAACCGGGACACTATCGGGGCCGCTGGTCAGTCCCCGATGAGACGGGGGCCGTTCAGCGTCTCGACGGCGACCTTGATCTGACCGCGGGCCGGCCCCCGACCGTCTCGGCGTCCGGCCGGGTGCCGTTGGCAGCTGAGCAGGGCGACGGGTTCACCACGGCGGCCTTCCCGCAACGTTTTACCCACCCGGTGATTGTGGGGGAGCTGCGTAACGGCCCGACGGTTCTGCTCCTGGACGCGGAGGTCGAGACCTGGCACGACGACCTTGCGTTCATCAATGCTCGGGCGGCCCTGGTCGGCCCTGCCCGGGCCGTACTCGACGTGCCGCCGTTCTTCGACACGATCACGGTCCAGATCACCGGCCTGGACGCCTACGCCGGCGTAGGGCCGATCCGGTCGTTCACCCTTCCCGCATCGGGGCAGAGCTTCTACGAGCACCTCTGGCAGGTCGAGCCGAACCCGGACAGCACGCAGACCTGGGCCGATGACCACGCCGAGCTCACGCTCGATTGGGCCAGCGCGGTCGCTCAGGAGCTGGCGTTCTTCCGTATGGCGTTCAGCCCGGTCGCCATCGTCACCCTTGATGAGCCGCTCGACGTCGACGACTGCCTGACCATGTGGATCGAGCCGCTACGACGGATCATCTCCCTGGCCACCGGACGCGTCGAAGACATCACCTACCTCACCCTGAGCCGCGCCGCCGGCGACGGCGACGGCGAACACGATGAGTTCCAGGTGTACGGCCACAAACTCGACCAGGCGCCGTTCGCCACACGCGACACCGACGTCCGCAAGATCAACGCGGCGTTCCGGGCGACCACCGAGGCCACATCGCCTCTGCAGATGCTGCGCGTCTGGCAACGCTTGCACGACGAGCACCACCCGCTGCTGGAGACCTACGGCGCGTCCATCGTCCTGCCGCGCCAGCACCCCCGCTCTACGTACCTGCTGCTGGTGCAGGCCCTGGAAGGGCTTTTCGGCCACGAGCACCAGACCGAGCACGAGGAAAACGTCGCCGCCTACCAGGCCAAGCGCGACGCGGCGATCGCCGCCCTCGAACAGGTCCCGGACCTGCCGGCGCCCGTCCTCAAGTTCCTGAGGAAGTATTTGATGCGTAAGCCGCACGGCGGCCTCGACCAATGCCTGACGCACATGTTCACCTCGCTGCCCTACGACGTGAGCGAAGAACTCGCGGCGACCACGCTGGTCCAGCAGGTCATCCACGACGCCGGCGAGACCGTCGGGTTACCCGCGGCGCTGCGGGCCGTCCGCAACGATCTCTCCCACGGCACAAAGGGCTACCCCACGATGGATCTGTATGCCGTCGTGCAGATCCTCGATCGGGTGGCCCGCGCCCACATGCTGCGAGTCCTCGGCTGCGGAACCGATGCACAGCTTAAAGCCGCCCGTGGAGATCGCCCGTGATTCGGTCGTCCACGGGGGCCGGGCCGCTGGCCGACACCGCCGAGCGGCCGCCCGCTTCTCAGCCTGTAACTCCTGCACCTGTTTCAACCGGTGCCCCGTCGAGCGAGTCACCCGAACGGATGGCATCTGCCCACCAAGGCACACGTCGGTACGGCGTAGGCCGAGCAGCTCACCCAGTCGCATCCCGGTCCCGAGTGCCGCCACGACCAGACCGCGCATTGCCGGCACGCAACACTCGATCAGCCGCCGCGCCTGAGCTCCGGTCAGCAGGCACACCCGGCACGGCGCCGGCCGTGGCAGACCGTCCAGGATCGATGGCTACGTCTCTCAGAGCACTCGCATTCAGTTACGAATCTTCTTCCGGTACGCGGGGATGGCGCCGACCAGGTCACCCGGGGACCCCTCGCCAGGCGCTGTCGTCGCGTGCGCGCAACACATTAGGATGCTCCACGCCGAGCACACCCGCCCGTCGTCGTGACCCGTCCTGAAGGGCTCGCCTGATCGCGGTAAACACGCCCGGCGCGAACTCCGCGGATTCCGAGCTGATCATGGTCAGGAATTGTGAGGACACCATCCGGGGCCGGTCGCCGTGCCGCTCGCCGGATCGGGGACGGTCGATCAGACCCGGATTTGCTCTCTGTGGCGGAACGGAAACCGTCGTTGGGAGACAGTAGGTTTCGGTCATGGATGCCTTGGAGCCTTCCTCTGCAGCCGCTGGTCCGGCGAACCGGAACTCGGGTGGTGCCCGGTTTCCTCGAGGAACGCTGCTACGAGACGCGTATCCCCAGCTGCTTCCGCGGATCCATCCGTCGCGAAACGCGGAGGTGGACCTCAAGACCCTGACCGCAGGCAGCGGACGCAAACTGTGGTGGTGCTGTTCTGAGGGCGAGGATCACGTGTGGCGGGCGGTCGTGTCGAACATGACTCGGCCGAACAGCCGCTGTCCCTTCTGCGTGAATCAGCGGGTATCGGTGACGAACTCACTCGCCGATCGATACCCGGACGTGGCCGCGCAGTGGCATCCGACCGCGAACCAAGGGCGCCGCCCTGATCAGGTGGTGTACGGCAGCAACGAGCGCGCCTGGTGGCAGTGCCCCGTCGATCGACGGCATCAGTGGGAAACACAGATCTTCCAGCGCACGACGGACGCCACCAAGTGTCCCTACCGCACGAACAAGAAGGCGTCGGCCACAAACAACCTCGCGGTGCTGTACCCGCGTGTCGCCCGGCAATGGCATCCGCATCGCAACGGCATCCTGACGCCGGCAACCGTCCCAGCGGGCAGCGGCTCGATCGTCTGGTGGGCGTGTCCGGCCGGCCCCGACCACGAATGGCAAGTGCGGGTCGTGCAACGCACCACCGGCGGATCTGGCTGCCCGTTCTGCGAGAACCAGCGAGTGTCGGTGACCAACTCCCTCGCCACGTTGTTTCCCGAGGTCGCCGCCCAGTTCGACGTCGAACTCAACAAGGGCCTGACGGCGGCGGAGGTGATCGCAGGGAGTAACAAGCCACGGTGGTGGCGATGCCTGGCCGGCCCCGATCATGTGTGGAAGGTCCAGCCCAAGGACCGGACCGCCCGAGGCGGAACCGGCTGCCCGGCGTGCAAGGGCCGTCGAGTATCGGTGACCAACTCGCTCGCGACGCTGTTCCCGGAAGTCGCCGCCCAATGGCACCCCGCGCGTAACGGCGACAAAACACCGCAGGACGTGACCGCGTACAGCAACACGCCCGTCTGGTGGCAATGCCTGCAGGACCCGAGCCACGAGTGGAAGGTCGGCCCGAACACCCGCAACGGGGCGGGGACCGGCTGCCCCTACTGCACGAACCGTCGCGTATCTGCGACCAACAATCTGGCCGTGATGAACCCTGCGCTGGCCGCGGAGTTCGACCCGGCCTTCAACGGTGGACGCCGGCCCGAGCGGATCGTCGCCACCAGCACCTTCCGCGCGAAGTGGCGGTGCCCGACAGCACCGGATCACGTGTGGGAGCTGCCGGTTGCTGCGCGGATGACCCGCGACGCCGGCTGCCCGGCCTGCCACGGTCGGCAGCTGTCGGTGACTAACTGCCTCGCGACCCGGCGCTCGGACCTCGCCGCTCAATGGCATCCCACCCGCAACGGCCAGCTGACGCCACACGACGTGATCGCCGACAGCAGCACGACCCTGGTTTGGTGGAAATGCGCACAGGGACCAGATCACGAGTGGTCGACAATGGCTTACCAGCGGACGGTTATCGGCACCGGCTGCCCCGCCTGCCACGGTCGGCAGCTGTCGGTGACTAACTGCCTCGCGACCCGGCGCCCGGACCTCGCCGCTCAATGGCATCCCACCCGCAACGGCCAGCTGACGCCCGATCTCGTAGTGGCCGGCAGCGCGATCTCGGTCTGGTGGCAATGTCCTGCAGGCCCGGACCACGAGTGGTCCGCGACGCTCGACAAGAGAACAGGGCGCGAATCGACCGGCTGCCCCGCCTGCGCGGGTGTTCAAGTATCGGTGACCAACTCGCTGGCCACGCGTTCACCGTTGATCGCCGTCCAACTCGACCCGCTGCTCAACGACGGCCTGACCCCTGATCGGATCGTCAACGGCAGCGAGGACAAGCTGTGGTGGCGATGTCCTCAAGGACCAGACCACACCTGGCCGGCGGTCGTGTCCAGCCGTACTCGAGCCGGCAACGGCTGCCCGTGCTGCGCAGGCCAGCGACTCTCACAGACCAACTCCCTCGCCACCCGATTCCCGGAAATCGCGGCGGAACTCGACCCCGACCTCAACGAGGGAGTAACCGCCGATCAGCTAACCGCCGGCACACACAAACCGATCGAATGGCGCTGTAGCAACAACCCGACACACACATGGACGACTAAGGTGTCGAACCGGACCGCCGGCGACACCAACTGCCCGGCCTGCGCGGTCACCGGGTACAACCCGGCCAAACCAGCAGTCCTCTATCTCCTGCGCCGCGAGTTCGACGGACGCGAACAGCGCAAGATCGGCATCACGAACGTGCCCAAGGCCCGGCTGGTCAAGCTACGGCGATACGGATGGCAACCAATCGAAGTGTCACCACCCCTGGACGGAACGGTGGCTCGCCAGCGCGAGCAGACCTTCCTCGCCGTGCTTGTCTCCCATGGCCTGCGCAGCGGCCGCACCCGGACCCTCACCAACAGGGAGGACGGGTACACCGAGACGTGGGATCAGGCAGATCTGCCGGTCACCTCCCTGGCAGACATCGCCGCGCTGTCGGCTGTGGTGCAGCCTGCAGCACCATGAAAGCAGTCCTTGCCCACCTTGCCAGCGGACGAGGCGGCGGCATTCACCGCCGCGGCGGTGCAGCCGGCCCACGGTGGTCACGGTCGTCTTCGACGAGTTCGGCGGGCGGTTCGCCGGTGCCGGACCGGTGTTTGAACAGCGGGTCGCTGTCCGGGTCCCACCGCTCCACCCGCTCGTTCCAGTTGTCGCGCAGGTCGAATCGTTGCCAGATCTCGCGGACCGCTCTCGCGAAAAGCGTCCCGGCCACCACGGCCGCCGGCCCGGCACCGAAACCGCTGGTCAGGCGTCGGTCCCGCCGGCGCGGTCCGACGATCGCGACTGCTAGCGGGCCGGCGACCACAGCGAGGACGGCCCCGGCGACGCCGAACGGGGTCAGCAACATCGCGCGCGGTAGCACCCGCCTAGCCTCGCCGCGTACGGCTTGCCGAATCGCGGGCACCAGCTGCGTCTCGAAACGGCTGACCGGCTGTCCGACGTGCGCGCAGTACGCGGCGTGGACTTGCAGCAGCCGCAACATCAGATGCGTTACCGGTTCGGCCAACAGCCGCCGATGCTGCGATTCGGCGACGGTCACCACGATGAAATACAGCATCGCGAACCCGGCTAGCAGCACGACGACCTTTAGCATCGTCACCGACACCCACACGCTGTCCCAGAACAGCTTCAGGTAGTGGTCGCTGCCCGCCTGACCAATCCACTTCTCCCCGGTCGCGCGGGTGACCAGAACCACGCCAAGCAACACCAGGAACCCCGCCAGCAGCACCCCGACCCAGAACGCCTGGGCGAGCTGCCGGCCGACCAGCGCCAGGGTCAAGTTGAGGACCTGCTGGCTGGTCAGCCGCGGAGCCTGTCGGTCATGGGCGCCGACCGGCGCACCTTGCGCAGTGTTCTGCGGCCACGGGATGACTTGGCTGCCGGCGGCGACGTCGGCGGCGACCTGGTCGATGACTTCCCGGGTGCGGGCGACGCCAGTCAACACGGCAATGAGCAGGAACACCCCGCAGGCGGTCAACAGCCGGGACCCGTCGATCCCGGCGGCGACTTGCCACACATCAGGGTTGAGGAAGAAGAACAAGGTCAGCAGGATTAACACCGGCGTGATCGCCAGCGGACGGGCCATCCCCGAAGCGGTAATCTCGGCGAGGTCGCCGAACGCCAGCCGCACCAGCCGGAACCCGCCGACGGCGGTCACCGCGTAGGCGGACAGAATGACCCCGGCGCAGACTAACGCCAGGACCGCCCACACCTTCACCGCGTAGCCGACGGCGCCCAGCCATCCGCCCGCCGGTGAGGCGGTGATCACGCGGACCACGACGACCGTCACCGGCCAACCGGCCACGCTCAGATAGGCGGTGGCCTGCGCGGCCTTCGGACGACGAGTGATCAGCGCGGTCACGCCCAGGAACACCGCGGCGTACAGTGCAGCTCCGGCGGCGAACAGGTACGCGCTGGGCGGATCGAACACCGCGTAGGCAGGCCACCAGCCTGCCACCGCGCAGAACAGCAGGAACGGGATCGTGCGCGGGAGCACGTCCGTGGTCATGCTCCAGCCGCGAACCAGCGACGGCAACCCCTCGTCGTGAAAGATCCGCTCGATGCGGGCCCGGTCGAACCCCGCGTCTGTCGCGCTCACCAGACAGGCCTCTCGCGTGCTCGTCGACGTCGGACTACATTGCATCGCCTGCCCGACGTCGGGCGCCACCCGACGCGCGGTACTCGACCGGATCGATATCCGGCCAGTGGCCGGGGCAGCGGTTCAGCCGCCTCTGTCGCGCCCGGATCGCCGGGATCATCGGGTCGCTTAAGGGCTCAGGTTTCCGGCCTGTCACGGCGCCGCATGCATCCGCGCCGGCGGTGGAGTCAGGTCAGCAGCTCCAGTCGCCCCAACGCCACACTTTCCAGGTGGAGCGCGGCCGGCCGTGGTAGGCGCAGCCGCCGCCGCAGATGCTGCCGGAACTGCCGCCACGCGACGACGACTCCTCTACGGGTGCTGGACGTAACACAGCCCGGTCCGGCCGGATCCGGGCTCATCCGTCGGTGGTTTACCGATCGCGTCAGTCAGGCTGCTGCGAGCATACGAGCGGGCACCAGCAGCATCATCCGGGCCGAGTAGGTGGCTGTTCCACTGCTCGGTGTAGTAGTCATGGGCACGGCCGACGTCGGCTTGCATCTCTTGCGGGGTCAGCGTCCGCTGGCACTCATCCACGATCCGCAGACCAAACCTGCCGGTAGGGGGTTAAGGAACACCTCGATGCGCAGTGCCCCGTCGGGCTCATCGTGCTTGATCGTCATCGTTTCAGTGTGCCGTGAAAGTCTGCCCCCGAGCAGCGCCGGCGGGTTCACCGGCCGTCGTGAGCCTAGAAGTTGCCTTCGGCGTCTCGCAGTCGTGCCGTCCGGACGTTAAGTGACTCGCCTTGCGTAGTCTGATAGCCCATAATCGTGCTGGTTCTGTTGATGGGAGTGTTCGTGCTGATTTTTGATCAATCGACACGTGTAGATTACGCGCCGAGGAAACCAAACGAGGCCGAATACGGCTTCCTCAATCGTTCGGCAGGAGCAGTTTTTGCAGAAACCCGCGATCTGCTCCAAGAGTGGGCAGACCGGTATCCCGCCTCGGGCCAACACTCGCTAATCAAGAGCATGCAATCTCCAGACGATCACGACTTCGAGTCGGCTTTTTGGGAGCTCTATCTGCACGAAGCTTACCGCCGCGCCGGGTATCAACTTACCGTGCACCCGGAGGTACCGGACTCCTCGAAGCACCCTGACTTCCTTGTAGAAAACGGTGAGCGTCGCTTCTACTTGGAAGCGGTGCGGGCCAATGTGTCGGCAGAAAAGCTCGCCGAGAAGCGGCGTCTAGGCGAGGTGCACACTGTGCTCGAGGATCTGCCCGCAGACAAATTCAAGCTCCGCTTCTCCTATGACGCGATTGGCTTACAGCCGTTAGCCACTACCAAGCTAAGAGCCCAACTAATGCAATGGCTCGCATCTCTCGACCCCGGCGAAGTTATTGCCGCATACACCGCAAACCCTATGTATCCGTCTCTTCCGTGCCGTCGATTCGTAGCCGATGGTTGGATCCTGGAATTCACAGCCTTACCGCTCGGCCTCGAGTCAGCTGGCAAAGGTGGTCGACTAGTTGGCGTGTTCGGTAGAAAGCGCGCTTCAGGGGTGGACAACGTCAGCCCGCTCAAACGAGCAGTTGACCAAAAAGCCAAGCGGTATGGGATTCTTGACGCCCCGCTTGTTGTAGCAGTCCTGGCCAATACTGAATATCCGACAAGAGACTATCAAATTCAGGAAGCGCTATACGGCGTATCCGCACTGCCGCCTAGAGAGGCGTCTAGAAACCCGTCTGATTTGTATCAGGATGGGCATTGGCTTACCCGCAAAGGTTGGCGGCGCGGACACGCTCCTCAGGTAATTACCGCCTGCGACCTTAAGCCGTGGTTCGTTGCCAGAGTCCAGCCCCGTCTATGGGGGACCCTCGAATCCGAGGTTGAGATTCCTTCGCAACCGCCGTTCTTGGCGCGGGTCAAAGTTGACGGCCCCGACCCTGCCGTCATGCCGGCTCAGCCAATGAGCGAAGTCTTCGGGCTGGCATACGGCGGAGGAAGTGGCGAAGCATTTAGGTGAAGCAGAGTCGACATGGTGCCGCGCCGGCGACGACGGCATCATCGACGCGCTGACGACCACGGACGTGATGACCTTCGCCGACAACGCCTACCAAGGCGCCCGCGGCAGCATCCGGACCCCGCTCAGACGCCATCGCTACCGGCCCAGGCTGTCGGCCCGGCAGAAGGCCGTCGACCGAGCACGTGCCCGAATCTGGGCTCAGGGCGAACTCGCCAACGCCACTCTCAAGACCGGGAATGTCCTGGCAACGCTGCGCTGCTATCCCCGCCGAGCCACCGCGGTCGTGCAGGCCATCCTCGTCCTACATCACGTGGAGAACCCGACCTTCCGGAGATGAAAGGGACTCACTGCTTAATTAACTTGTAATGCGACATTGCGGTCACTTTTTGGCGAAGAGTGGGTTCACCATCGATCTCATTTCAAGCGCTCGATCGCGGAATGGCGTTAGCCTCGGAACTGGCATACGGAGGTGCTGATGACCGTTGCGCTTGCCGCCGCGCTGCAGCTGCGCTACCTAGAGACTGGCGATCTCGCACACCTCGACGCGGCGATCGCGCACAGCCGAGCCGACTTGGCAGACTGCGAAACTGGTAGTGCGACGGAGGCGGTGCACCTATCCCGGCTATGTAACGCGCTGCGGATGCACTTCGAGCACCTCGGCCGTGACGGGGACTTGGATGAGGCTATCGAGGCTGGCCGCGGAGCCCTAGAGATGACGCCGGACGGACATCGCCAACGAGCTCAGCGGCTGTCGAATCTCGGCTTCGCACTGCGCCTACGCTACGAGCGCTTGGGCCGGCCCGCCGACATCGAGGAAGCTGTCGAACTTGGCGAGCAGGCGGTTGCCGTAGCCGACGAAGACGACCCCGACTTTGCCCAGATGCTGTCGAACCTGGCGGTGGCTCGGAGGGTCGGGTACGAGGTCAGCGCCGACCCGGCCGACCTGGCAAGGGCTGTCGAGGCCGGCACACACTGCCTGCGCAATACCGCTCTTGACGCGTATGAACGCCGGGGCATGCTCAACAACCTTGGGCTCGCGTACCTCGAGACATTCGAGGTGGCCCATGACCGGGCTGACCTGGTCCGGGCCGGTTCGCTGCTGCGCGAAGCGCTCATGGCTACCCCGGACGAGGATCCGGACTGGCCGATGTACGCACTCAATCTATCTGTCCTGATGAGAACAGTGGCCACCGAACTACATGCACCAGCTGCTGCCGATCAGGCGATCGAGCTGGCCGAAATGGCCCGGCAGCGTTTGCCGGCCGAGCACCGAGAGCGCGCCGGCACGCTGTCTGAGCTCGGCCGGGCTCACTGGATTCGGGCCGTTCACCACGACGATCGCGCCGAGCGCCGTCTCGCCGTTTCCTACCGTAGGGCGGCGGCGCGTGACCGTGTCGCATCCTCAACTAGCCGCGCACTCGCCGCTATCGCATGGGGCGACTGGTCCCGTGCAGACGACGATCTTCCGGAGGCGATTGCCGGCATGTCAGTCGCGATCGAGCTGCTCACGTTGGTTGCCTGGCACGGTCTGGACGCCAGCACCCAACACCGGCATCTGAGCCGGTGGCAAGGACTGGCCGCAAGCGCTGCAGCGACTTGCCTCCAAGCACACGAGCTGGCGCGGGCGGTCGCACTGCTGGAGCAGGGCCGCACCGTGCTCTGGAATCAGGCATTGGATCGGCGCGCCGACGTCGAAGCGCTGCGCAGTGCGCAACCCGCGGTCGCCGCCCGCCTCGCTGAGATTCGGGATGCCCTCGACGCTGATCGTCGGCGCGAGACACGCGTCCGGCTTTCCGCCCAGCTGTGAGCTACCTACCTTCCAGCACCGTCGTCAACGCGGCCAACCGACCCGCGAGGTCCGGGCGGCTCGCGCGTAACCGGGTAAGATCGGGGTGACCGTCGCGCAGCTGTCCGAGCAGTACGACCCGTCCGGTTTCCAGCGATTCGACCGCGTCGCCGCTAGCGTCGTCCGCCACGGCCAAGAAGAGGGCTGCCGCGTCCAAGGCCACCCCTGACAGCCGGCTCAGCACCACCTCTTGATCAGGACGGGCCAGCGCCCGGGGCACTGCGAGTGGCAACAACTGGGTGGCGGTCCGCCCGGCCACGGCAGCGAGAGCCGGATTGGCGGTGGCCAATAGCTCAGAAGCGTGCCAGGCAGCACGGATTCGGACCACGATCGTCGCGGTTGGGGAGTCCGCAGCGGCCAGGCAGACATTCGCGGCCGCTTCCGGGTGCCCGGCCGCAGCCAATGCGTACCCGAGGTTGCTTTGATACACGCCCCGGGCTGGATGATCGGCCGGGGATAGCTGGACCGCCTGGCGCAACCAACTGACGGCCTCGTCCAGATCGGTCCGATCGCCCCTGTGCCGTTGCCGGTCAAGCAGCGCCCCGGCGAGGTTGGACAACAGTGCGGGACGTTCCGGATGGTTGTCCGTCACGGCGCGAATCGCGGTCCGACAGCAGGTGATCGCCTCCTGCAGATCCGTCTGCCGGCCACGTGCCCGTAGCGCAATGCCCAAGTTTGATAGCCGGCCCGGCCGTGCCGGATGGCGTTCCGGTGTCAGGCGCAGCGCACGCTGGGCAGCCTCGACGGCAGCGTCCACGTCGCTGCGATCACTATAACGGCGGAACCGGGCGAGCCTCGCGGCGCCAAGGTTGCCCAGATACATCGGCCGGTCGGGATGCTCGTCGGAGGTGACCGACACCGCGTCGGTCAGAGCCTCGATTGCCGCGTCCAGGTCCTCGACGGCACCCAGCCAGTCGAAACGCGTTTGCAGGACGTTGCCCAAGTTCGATCGGAACATTGGCCACATCGGATGCCCATGCCCCACTTCGCATGCCGCTCTTAGCAAGCTCACGGCTTCGTCGAGATCTGTCCGGCTCCCGGTGGTTCGAACTTGCATCTCGACGGCCAAGCCCAGGTGCGAAAGGCGCATCGCTCGGTCGGCGTGGCCTGGCGCGGTGCTCGCCACCGCGGCGCGCAGCAGAGACACGGCCTGACCGAGATCCCGCGCTCGACCGGTCGTTTCGAAGCGGGTCAGCAGCGCAAGGGCTAGGTTGACGCGATATAGCGCCTGATCCGGGTCGGTGCGGGCCGCTGATCGCAACGCGGTGCCGGCGGCGCCGACGGCGAGCCACAAGTCGGCGTGGTTTCCATTGGCCTCGAATCGCGAGCGCAGAACGGCGGCCTGATTGGTGAAGACAGCCGGTCTTTCCGGATGGTCGGCAGGGACGCTGGCAGCAGCCCGGGTCAGGACCTCGGCTGCCTCGTCGAGTTGCGCGGGATCACCGCTGTCGCGGTAGCTGGTCAGCAACGTGACGGCCAAATTCGACAGACTTTCGATGTCGTCCGGCGCGCTAATCGCTGCCGCTCGTCGCGCCAGCCGGACGGCGGTGCTCAGCCCGTGCCGATCCTCGGGCCGCAAACAGAGCGACGTGGCCAACGCACCGAGATAGGCGGCCCGCTCCGGGTGCTCGATCGGCAGCAGGGCCAGCGCCTCTCGAAGCAGTTCCACCGAGCGCGTCAACTCGGCGTGATTGCCACCGTGCACATACCACAGGCGCAGAGTCACCCCGACATTGCACAGGTACGACGGGAAGTCCGGATCGCTCTCGTCAGCGCGGAGCAACGCTGTCTCACCAGCGCGGACCGCCAGCTCGAGGCGGTGCCGATCGCCGGTGCGCTCGAACTGCACACGCAGCGCGACGCCCAGCCGCGAGAGGAAGCCGCCGTGGTGCGGAAGAACGTTGGCGATCCGGTTCCACAGGTCGGCAGCAAGGTTCGCGGCCACCGGGTCCGGTGTGGCGATCGCCCTCTGTAACAGGCCGACAGCGTAATCGGCGGCGGCGTCCGCGACGCGCGTCTGCAATGCCGCCGGAACTGGACCGGCGTCCAAGGTCATCGCCAGCGCGAACACCCGCACGGCCTCGTCCGCGGCCGCCTCACCGAAACGCTCCCAGAGCAGGTCGCCGAGATCTTGAGCCGCGTACGGATCGGAGGTCTGCGCCACCCGCCGACGCAACCGGTCGATCTTGTCCATCCGTCGCCCGCGAGCGTCAGGGGCCGGTGTGGGCGAACGGGGTCCACAAGCTGGGCCGGTCCCGGTTTTCGCGCCGCAAATTTTGCACCGCCTCGTGCAGGGCATGGGCGGCGGTTGCGGCGTCGAACCGACCGTCCTGGACCAGGGACCGGTAGACGTCGGCGGCCACCTGCGCCGCGTGCCGGTCGGCCACCGACCACAGGGTCGCGATGACGTGCCGGTAACCGGTGTAGTGCAGCGCCGCAGCCAGGGTGATCGCCTCGTCGGGCAGTTCGGAGCCGCCAACCGCAGTCTTGCACCCGGACAGGTACGCCAGCTCACCGTCGAATTGGCGGGTGGAGATGTCGGTGACGGTTAACATCCCGTCGTACAGAGCCAGGCCGCCATGCGAGGGGTCGGTGAGGTTCTGGTCGCCGTGGCAGCTGAAATGCACCCAGGGGCAATTGGGTAGCTCTTCCAGCACCCGGTCGCGGGTGGCATCCTGCTCGACCAGCATCGCGCGCCGATCGCTGGGCACGAGGTCGCCGATCAGTTCGGCCTCGGCGGCAACGTTGGGCAGGCGCCGGCGTCCCGGTGTCTCGGCCAGGCCGACGAACAGCATCCGGCCGGACTCGGTGCCGGGCGCGCCGCGCGCCTCAAGCAGTGCCCGCAGCGTCGGGGTATACGAGGACACTGCCCTATCCAGCACGGACTGTCCGTCCTGGTCATGCCGTCCGGCTGCGTGGATCGGCAGCAGGGTTAGCGCACCCGTCGGGCACCACCAGATCCGAGGCAACATGCCGGACGCCGCCAGGACCAGCGACAACTCGGTCATGATCCGTTCGACGAAGGTGTCCCACATCCACCGCAGGCAGTTGCGCAGCGCCGTCTCCAGCCGCTCTCCGGCCTGGCCCCACCGGGCGGTGGCCTCACCGAGCGTAACCATAGAGGGCAGGTCGCGGTCACCGGTCGTGAACTCGTGGTCGGCCTGCTGGTAGATCTGCGTCTCGGTCTCGTACGCCTGCACCGCGCTCAGATAGCCGTTCACCTGCTCGGTGACGTCCTGCTGGGTGAGGTCGGGAAGCGGGACGGCGCGTACACCGGACAGCTCGACGATTAGGGCGTCGCAGCGCCAGCGGCTCACGTTGAGGATGACCACGGGCCCGTCTGTGGCCGCCGGCAGCAGGGTCTCCAGCCGCGGTGGACGAAGGAAGTCCTCGAAGCCGTCGAGCTGACGCACTTGCTCGACCAGTTCGTCCCATTCGCGAGCCAGCGCCATCCGGCGGTCGATGTCCGGGCCGAGGGGACCGGCGAGCTCAGAGGTCATGCGTCCATCCAACCTGTGCTTCGGCTTTGGCGCGAGGGCTCGTTCGACACTACGTTCGGGGGAGAGACTGTCCGCATCCGCCGTCGGATAATGATGCATCCGTCGTGGACCTCAGGGGGAGCGCGTGGGTTTGGTCTTCGTGCACGGCATTGGCAATCGGACGGAGAAGGGCTCGTACGCGGAGACGGTCGCTCTGCGTGACGCGCTGTTCGAGCGGTTCCTGATCGCCCGGGCCGTGCCGGCACTTTCCGGGACCGAGATCCGCAATCCGATGTGGGGCGATCTCGGCGCCCGGCTCCGGTTCAAGCACGCCTCGATGCCGCGCGGCCGACGCGAGAAGCTCGGGGTCGATTTAAGCGAGCTGGCCGACCTCTACCGCGTCGTCGGCGGTGTCCCGGGTCGGTCGCTGGCCCGTCTGGCCCCGGCCGACGCCGTAGACTTTCTATTCACGATCGCTGACCTACGGGGGCGTTCCGCTGCCGAGATCGAGGATCTGGCCGACTATGCAGTGGCCCTGGCCGACGAGTGCGACGACAAGGCTACGGCCGGCGAGGCAGAGGAGCGCGACGACGCCCAGGTCCTAGACGACCTGGACCGGCTGGCCAGCCGCGGCTACGGAAGCGGCCAGGAGCGACTGGGCCGCAGCCGACGGTCCAACGGGCTCGGCCGCCGGGTGCTGTCCGCCGGCCTACGTCGGTTCCGACAGCAGGAGCTCGGGCTGCCGGCCCGGCTGGCCGTGGCCGCAGTGCGTCGGCTGGGCAGCGAAAACGTGTCGCTGCTGATCGGCGATGTCTTCGAGTACCTGACGACCCGCGGCACTCAGCATGAGCCCGGTGAGATCGTCAAGCTGGTCTGCGCCGACCTCGACCGGGCGAGCAAGGACGGACCGCTGGTGATTGTCGCGCATAGCATGGGCGGCAATATCGTCTACGACATCCTCAGCCACTTTCGACCCGATCTGGAAGTGGAGGTGTTCGTCACGGTCGGATCTCAGGTCGGCCTCTTCGAGGAATTGTCGCTTTTCCAAGCCAGCGATCGAAGCCCGACGGCCGACCAAATTCCGCCCCGGGTGAAGGCCCCGGAAAAATTGCGGCACTGGATCAACGTCGTCGACCCAGCGGACGTCCTCGCCTACCGGGCCGACCCCATCTTCGCTGGTCCGGTGGAGTACGACTATCCGTCCGAAGAGCCGTGGGCACATACCGCGTATTTCCGGCAGCCGCTGTTCCACAAGCGGCTGGCCGCCCGCATCGGGGAGACGCTGGCTTGACCGAGATTGTAGTGGACGCAGGAAGCGGCCCAAGGGTGCACGCTTTCGTGGTTGGGGTGGCGCATTATCCGTACGTCGGGAAGGGTCTCGGCACCGGCCCTGCGCGCCGGCTTCTCGACGATCTCGGTCAGGTGACCGTACCGGAACCTTCGGCACGGGAGATCGCGGAATGGCTGCTCACCGCGCCCCGCCAACCGGACGATCCGCCGATCGGCACGGTCGAGGTGCTGATTTCCGCACCGCATCCGGTGAAGGTGCGCGCATCGGGTGGTGCTCCAGTCGAAGTGGAGAGCGCGGTCCATGAAAACTTCCGCGCCGCCTTCCGCCGGTGGTTACGTCGGTGCGAAGCCAGTCGCGACAACGTGGCGATCTTTTACTTCTGCGGGCACGGATGGCGGCACGGCGATCAGCTTCTGCTGTTGGAGGACTTGGGCGAGGATCCGGAGCTCGTGCTGGCCAACAGCGTGGACCTCGGCGTACTGCGGGCCAGAATGCACCTGACCGGTCCGCGGCTGCAGGCGTACTTCGTCGATGCCTGCCGCGAGGTTCCGATGGATTTGACGCTGAGCGGCTCGCGGCCGAGAGCACTGGTGGATGTCCCAGAACCGGACGGGCCGCTCCATCCGGTCGACGCTCCGGTCTTCTTCTCCACCGCGATGGGTCACTCAGCTTTCGGTGACGGCGGTGCAGCCACACCTTACACCGAGGGAGTGATCGCAGCCCTGGAAGGGCTCGGTGCCTGCCGGAAGGGCGGGCAGTGGGCGGTTACCACCAGCAGCCTGGCAGCTCATCTGCAGAACATCATCGACTGGAACCAGGTCGGCGAGGGAAACCAAGAAGTGCGCATCGAGGGCCAGTGGGCAGGCCGGGGAGTCCTGCACTCGTTGGCCGGGGCACCTATGGTGCCGTTCCGGATCGGATGCAGCCCACCCGGGACACCCCTGCCCGAGCGGGTCACCGCCCGGGCGATGATCTCCCCAAGCCCGGTCTCGTCGGTGCAGGTCTTCGAGGCCAATCAAGGCCATCTGTCCGCCGGGTTCTACGAGATCGATGTCGCATACCCGCCGGACAGCCGGTTCACCGGGGACACGATTCTGTGGCAGATTGACCCACCGAACGAGGTCCTGTCTCTCACAGTGCGCTCCCGGCTTCCGGACCGATCATGACCGCGTACGTGCTCGGGCCAAATTCAGACGCGGACCGCTCTGTCGTGGGCGTCTTCGACGTGTCCGACGCCAATCTTGACGTCGTCGGGACCGGCGTCCTACGAGCCGGCGACTTGACCGAGGTGGACCTCCCCGTGCCGGGGGTCTACCTGGTACGTGGGTTCGTGCTGGGAGGAAAGCAGCTCAGCGCGGTCTTGCAGGTTGATGGAACATCCGACGAGACAAGAATCGCTCACCTGCAGTTTCCCGGTGCTGCCACAGAGCTGAAGCAGCCGGCCAGTGGCTGGATCGCGGTGTGGCGGCCGAACCCGTCCTTCGAGCCGGTCGACGGTGAGGTTCTGCGAACCTCCGGTAACGGGCTGACGGTCGAGTACACAGCGGCTGCCGGCGAGAACGTGATACTCCAGTGGGCGATCGGCGATGGACTTGCACGATGTACGGTCGCTCCGACAGGCGCCGCGGTGCGGTTCGTCGACGGCCGGCAACTGGAGCCAGCATCCGACGAAGCCCATGTGTTACTGGGCTTCCTCGACGAAGGCGATCCGGTCCATGCCGCCGTCCTGGCCGAGGCAACGCTCCAGTTCTTGCCTTACGACCCCACCCTGGCCGCCGCAGCCGGATACTACCTGCTCAGCGCCGGTGACCCGCGTTTGCAAGACTGGTCGCGGCAAATGATCGAACGATGGCCACGCTTGTTCGACGCCCACCTACTACATGGTTGGGCATGCCTGTACAGCGCAAATTCCTGGCAGCAGGCCGGTGCTGCACTGCGAAACGCAACGCGGTGCGGACTACCCCTGGCGGCCCGCGGGTTGAGGTTGCTGGACGACGCGCTGCGTCTGGTTGCCGCAGTGATGGATCAAGATCCGGAGACGGCACGCGAACAGTTCCTGCCTTACCTACGCGCGGCCGACGATCCCGGCTTGACCAGCTTCACCGGCAGCCCCGAATATCCCGGTGCGACCACTGCCCTGCAAGCGCCACCGCACGCCCGAACCTGGTACCAGTCGGACGGTCGCCTTCGCCTCGCCGGGCCAGTCCGGTCGGATATCCACCCGCATTCCCCTGCCGCTGATCCCGGTCCCAGACGCTTCGCCGCTCCGCTGGTACTGGCCGGCGCTCGAGGAACGGGCGGCCGTTCAACCGCGGACATGATCGTTCTCGACCTACCCGCGGAGGCACGAGAGATACTCGGTTCTGCGGTCACCGCACGAGTCCTGCCCGAGCACGATAGCTTGGGGATCCTACTGGCACCGGTACCGGACTTGCCGATCATGGTTGCAATCGACGAGGCCGGCGAGGACTGGCACACCGCCGAACGCCCCGGCAACGGAATTGCATACGTCCGTATTCCATGGACAGGATCCGGCACGCCACGCGCGGTCCACATCGCCGTGGGCGACACCCCGCCGCCCGCGGCCGAAAACCCACTCGACGCTCTCAGAACCAGGCTGCGCAAGTTCAGCCAGAGTCTCGACTTCGCCCTAGTGCTTGATCCCGTAGCGGTCCAGGAGGCCGAGGCATCGCTGGCGGCTGCACGCGAGCCGTCTGGCACTGAGAGCGCTAGCGTCCTTGCCCAGCATACCGCCGGGTGGCTGCACTGGTACCGCTTCCTAGCCTCCGAAAACACGGACATGTCCGCGCTCTATCTCGCGGTCGAGCTGTTCGCGATGGTGGCACGGGAGCGAATTGACGCCGTCCCCGAAGAACTGCGGGACACCGTTGCGGTCGACGGCCCACCGGCCTCGGCCAGCCCCGCCGATCGCGCCGCCTGGCAGCTACGGGTGGCATTGAGCATCAGCGACATCCATGCACTCAACGAGGCCATTGAAGTGCTGCGAGAGACGGCCGGCGACCGGCCGGAGCACCTGGCCAACCTAGCCGCCGGACTCGGGATGCGCTTCGAGCGCCAAGGCGATCGACACGATCTCGACGAGGCCATCAGCCTCATGCGCGAGGTGGTGCGCCGCACACCCAGGAAAGACCCGCGCCTGGTAGGAACCCTGTCCAATCTCGGTGCCGCGCTGCGCACCCTCGCCGACCTGACCGGTGACGACAGCACCCTTAACGAGGCGGTCAGTATCGCGCGGGAGGCCGTCGAGGCCGCTCCGAACGGTGACCCGTACCTTGCCGGCCACCTCAGCAACCTGGCCGCTGCCCTGCAGCAACGGCACAGCCACCGGGGCGACCTCGCTGATGCCGACGCCGCGATCGAGGCCGGCAGCCGCGCACTGGCCTACGCCGCAGCCGACGACCCCGGCCGACCGCTGATGTGGAACAACCTCGCTCTGGCGCTGCGCAGCCGGTTCGAGCAGACCGGCAACCTCGGCGACCTAGACCGGGCCGTTGAGGCTTCCCGAGACGCGGTCGCCTCGACCGAGCCAGGCCACCCCAACCGGGCCGCAGCGCTGTCGAACCTGGCAGTGGCCGCCCGGCTACGTTTCGAGCACCGCGGCGAAGTCGCCGACGCCGACGCGGCGATCGAGGCAGCCCGCGAGGCAGCGGATCTTCTCGAGGAGGCCAGTCCAGCACGCGTGGCGGTGCTGACCAATCTCTGCACCGCGCTGCGGACCCGGCACCGGCACGATCCCGACTCGGGAAGGTTTGACGAGGCGGTCGGGGTGGCCATGGCGGCCGTCGAAATCACGACCAGGTCCGACGGTCCGGCGCGGGAGGCGGGTCCGGCCCTGACGGCGTTACTCAGCTCGCTCGTCGCCCGGTACGAGGTCACCGGCGACCTCGCCGATCTCGACAACGCCGTGATCGCGGCGCGCACCGCCGTCATCGCGCCAAGCCGCACATCCGGTGATCAAGCGGCACGGCTCGGAAATCTGAGCGACGTACTCCGGCTGCGCTACAGCCGGCGCGGCGTACCGGCCGATCTCGACGAGGCCATCGAGTACGCAGAAGCGGCCGTGTCTCGAACTCCCGAGCGGGACCCGATGCGCGGAGCGCGCCTCACGGCCCTGAGCAATGTACTGACGATGCGGGCCGCCCGTACCCTCGCAGTCTCCGACCTTGAGCGTGCGGTGACGACCGCCCGGGCCGCCGCAGAGTCGCTACCGAGCCACCACCCCGACCAGACCGCGGCACAGAGCAATCTAGGAGTCGCCCTCCGAATGCGATTTGCAGTAAGCCGTGACCCAGCCGATCTGGACGAGGCGATCACTGCGGGTCGTAGGGCCGCTGCGCTGCCCGAGCCGCAGCGTTTCCTCCCGTCGCAGGCGAACCTCGCCACGGCGTTACGGCTGCGCTCCGAGACGACCGGTAGGGAGGCCGACCTCGAGGAAGCCGTCGACCTGTGCCGAGCGATCCTCGACCGACTGCCCAATGACCATCCTTCTCGCTCGCCGATTTTCGCGAGCCTCGGGAACTGCATGATGCTGCGATACGAACGGTCCGGCGTCGTGCCCGACCTCGCGGCCGCCGTCGACGCGTGGTGGCGTGCGGGACAGGTGTCGACCGCACCGGCTGCCACCCGGTTCGAGGCGCTGCGGGCGCTGGCGACGAACGCTGCCGGGCGAGGCGACTGGGGCTGGGCGATCAAGGCATACACGGAGGCGACCAGTCTGATCCCAGTGTTGGCTTGGCACGGCGTCGACCGGGCCGGTCGTGAGGATCTACTCAACGCCACCGTCGACATCGCCACCGACGCGGTCGCGGCCCATCTTGCCGCGTCCACTGCGGCGGAAGAGACCGTGGTGCTGCTGGATAATAGCCGCGCGGTGATGTGGGGACAGATACTCGACGTCCGGACCGACCTCAACAGTCTGCGCGCCGAACATCCTCACCTAGTCGCCCGCCTGGAATCGGCCCGGTCCCAGTTGGAGAGGCCGACGGACGTAACGGAGTCCATCACCCTGCGCATTGATTACCCCCACCCTGACGACCGCCGGAAGAAGGCGAGGACCGGTCTGGACAATCCGGCCGACGTATGACCCCCCTTTATTGGTCTCAGGCGCAAGACCTGGCCCGCTGCCTCATCGCCGAGTTCGCTCACAGCCCGCAAGATGTCGCCGAGGGAGGGGAAGCTCCGGGTTCGCAGGGCGATCGCCGCATCGAGACCCAGTGGCGCCTGCCGTTGGAGGGTCTCCGCCGTCTCGAGATCGGCCAGGTCGCCCGACAGGCTGAAGCGCCGGGTTAGCGCTTCGGCCTCAGCATGGCCCGGTGCGGTGGCGGGGGCGTGTCGCCGGCCGACGCCGTGACCTCGTCGAGAAAGCCGTCGAGGTCACCGAGATCACCGGGATTTCTTCGACTGGTGGCGACGGCGGCCGCCTCTGCCTGTTGGAGGACGTTCAGGTACTCGTTCGTGCGGTCGATCGCGTCGGCCTGGGGGCAGACCCTCCAGACGGCGCGCGGTCACGCCGCTGGTGCGGACGAGGAGGGCTTCGCAGCGCCATCCACTCACGTTGAGGAGCACGACCGGCCCTTTTGGCGCTGCCGGGAGCAGGCTCTTCAATCGGGGCGGCCGCAGGAAATCCTGGAAGTCGTCGAGCTGACGAACCCGACCGGCCAGTTCGTCCCACTCATAGGCGAGCGCCATGCGGCGGTCCACCGGGGAACTCGGATGCAACTCCGCGGTCATGACCGGTCCTTCACGCTCGACGCCGCGACTCAGCCTGTCGGGTGGGCTCTGGCGCACAACCCCGGATCAGGCGCAAGAATGACGGCGTGGATACCTCTGATACCGAGGCTGCCGCCGCTGCGAGCGAGGCATTGATCGTGGCGCGGAACAGGGCCGACCTCAGCGCGGTGAATCGGGCCGTGGCATTGCTCGCCAAGGCAGTCGACGGCTGCAGTGTGGTCCCTGCGACCTGGTTGATCAATCTGAGCGCCGGTCATCTGATCGAGTTCGAGCTGAGTGGCGAAACCCGCTGTCTCGATCGGGCGGTGGACGCCGGGCGCGCCGCAGTCGCTGCCGGTGATCCGGACAGCATCGCAGCCGCCTGGGCAAATGTGGCGATGGCGTTGCGCCAGCGCTACGAGCACCTCGGACACGCCGGCGACCTTGACGATGCCGTTGATGGAGCCACCGAGGCAATGCGGCTCACCGGCCCGCAGGACGCCGACCGGGCGGGCCGGTTGTCCAATCTGGCCGCCACGCTGCAGGCGCGCCATGACCGGGACGGTTCGAAGGCCGACCTCGAGCGGGCCGTGGAACTGCTCGAAGTGGCCGTGGCCGTTGCCCAACCCGACAGCGAGGCCCGGTTCGGCTACGAGTCGAATCTCGGCTTGGCCCGGCACGCGTTGTTCGAGGAGACCGGTGACATCAGCGCCCTGGAGAGGGCGATCACTGCCGCCCGCTCCGCAGTGTCTGTCTTTCCTCCGGGCCACCCGGTGCGACCCGGCCGCCTATCCAACCTCGGGCTGGCGGTCCTCTCCTGGGCAGAACGCTTCGGCTCGGCGATTGCCCGGGCCGAGGCGATCGCTCTGCTCCGCGACGCGGTGCGGGATAGCACGCCGGACGACCCGCATCTGCCCGGCAGGCTCACGAACCTTGCGGACGCCCTGATCGAGTCGGCGGCCGCCACCGGAGACCCGGCGGCGCTCGACGAGGCGGTGAAGGCCGCCGACCATGCTGTCCGAACGACGCCTGCTGAGCATCCGGAACGTAGCCGCTATCAGGGAAACCTGGCAATGGCTCGGTTCGTGAGGTACGAGCGTGCCGGTGCCGAGGCCGACCTGGCTGCCGCCCTGTGTGACGCGGCCGAGTCCGCCGACGCCGCCGGGCCGCATCAGCCTGGCCTGTCGGCCAACCTGGGTGTCGTGCTGCACGCGCATTACGAGCGGTACGGCCGGGCACGCGATCTTGAGGAAGCTGTCGTCGTGGCACGCCGATCAGTCCGTCTGAGTGCTGAGTCCGACCCGGATCTGCCCGGACGCTGTCAGAATCTGGCGACGTGCTTGCTCACCCGGTTCGAGGCGGCCGGTTCTGCGGACGACATCGCGGAGGCCGTGCAGTTGTCGGCGCAGGCGGTGGCCGCTCTTCCGGAAGATCATGCTGCCCGGCCCGGCTATCTTAGTAACCTGGGGATCGCGCTGCATGCGCTGTTCACCGTGTCAGCCAATGCTAAGCATCTCGCCGCGGCAGTGACGGTGTCCCGGGCTGCGGTCGCAGCGGCCGAACGGGGCGACCCGGACCGCCCGATGTACCTAACCAATCTCGCCGCGCTCCTTCACGAGTCGGCCGAGCGGCGGGACCGTCCGGACGACCTCGACGAGGCTGTCCGAGCGGCCGGAGATGCCGTCGACGGCACCGCACCGGGCCATCCGGCCAGCGCCCGGCATGCGGTGAACCTGGCGGCGGCGCACCTGGCTCGTTATCAGCGCACCGGGCAGCCGTCCGACCTAAGAGGCGCGCGCCGCGCCGCCCTGGCCGCGACACGCGCCATCCCGGAGGGCGATCCGGCCCGGGCCGGGGCGCTGGCCAATCTCGGCACCGCACGCTGGCTCGGCCGGCGGCCGGACAGACCCGGCGCGGTCGCCGCATGGCATGCGGCGACGGACACGATCACGGCGCCGCCGAGCGTTCGCATCCAGGCCGCTGTCACCTGGGCGGACGCGATCATGGGCGCAGGTGACGCGGCCAGTGCGCGCAGGCCGTATGCCCTCGCCGCTGAGCTGTTGTCCCAGCTCGCCTGGCGCGGACTTAGCGAGCACGACGCCCAACGCCTGTTGAGGGAGCACCCCACCGTGGCGACTGACGCCGCGGCCGCTCACGTCGCGGCGCGTTGCCCGGACGAGGCCGTCTCCGTCGCCGAACTCGGTCGCAACGTTCGGTGGTTTCAGCGGGTCGGCGGCCAGGACGACCACGAGCGGTTGCGGCGGTCCTGTCCCGAGCTGTCCGCAGCGCTCGAGGCGGTCGGCGCTGGGATCGCCGCGCTGTCGGCACACCGGCTGCACCGGGAGAGAATCGGCTGACCGGAGGTTCCTGTGGAGGCGTTCATGAGGTCGCCGAACGCCTCGGCCATGATCCGGCCACCCTAATACTCCAGCAGGAGATCCGTTCTGAGCTGCGGTGACGGTGTGGTTTTGTCCGTGGACAGCAAGCAGCCACCGTCGAGTCTCAGCGGTTGTGTGGACTACCAAGAATGCGGCGGTGGCTGCCGCCTACAGAGTAGATGCTCAGCGATGGTCTGAGTTGTTCGAGACGTTGATGGACACGATCGAGGCACGCTTCGGCCGGCCTGAACCACGGCGCCGGGTGCGGGACTTCATAGCCGGTTTGCTGGCGCCGCTGCCGGTCAAGAACTGCTGGACGATCGCTGAACATGCTGGTGACGACGGCCCGGGCGGTATGCAGGATTTGATCGGCCGAGCCAGTTGGGAGGATGCCGGAGTCCGCGCTGACGTGCGTGACTTCATCGTCGCCCGGCTCGGTCACCCGGACGGGGTGCTGCTGGTCGACGAGACCGGCGATCTGAAGAAGGGAACCCACACCGTCGGCGTCCAGCGGCAGTACTCCGGCACCGCCGGGAAGATCGAGAACTGCCAGCTCGCCGTGCACCTTTCCTATGCCTCACCGCTCGGGCACACCCTGCTCGACGTCGCTCTCTACCTGCCGAAATCCTGGGCGGAAGACCCCGAGCGACGTGCCAAGGCGGGAGTGCCCGACACCATCGGCTTCGCCACCAAACCACAGCTGGCCCAACGGTTGATCGACACAGCCGTGGCCGGCGGCCTGCCGTGTCGGTGGGTCGCCGGCGACGAAGCCTACGGCGGCGACCCACGCCTGGCCGCAGCACTTCGCGGCCACCGACTCGGCTATGTCCTCGCCGTCGCTTGCTCGCACCATGTCCCGACCGGCCTCGGTGTCTTCCGGGCCGACCAGCTCGCCGCCGGCCTGCCGAAACAGGCCTGGCAACGGCTCTCCGCCGGCGAAGGGGCGAAAGGATTCCGTTACTACGACTGGGCATTCATCGCCCTGCCACAGGCCACCGACCACCATCAAGGCCATCACTGGCTGCTGATCCGCCGCAACCGCACCACCGGCGAGCTGGCGTTCTACCGCTGCTGGAACCCGCAGCGAGTTGCCCTGCACCAACTGGTCGCCGTCGCCGGCCGGCGCTGGAGCATCGAGGAATCGTTTCAGGCCACCAAAACCGGCCTCGGTCTCGACCAGCACCAACACCGCCGCTGGAAAGCCTGGCACCGCTGGACCACCCTGGTCATCGCCGCCCACGCCTTCCTCGCCGCAGCAACAACGCTCAGCACAGCGAGTCCGGACGGACTAATCGACATCACCGTCAACGAACTCCGCCGACTCTTCCACGCCCTGATCCTCGAGCCCGCCCGACGCGTCACCGACGTCATCGCCTGGTCCATCTTCCGACGCCAGCACCAAGACTCAGCCAAAACCAGCCACTACGCCAGACAAGCCCTCACAGAACCCTGAAACGGATCTCCTGCTGGAGTACTAATGCGCTATTACGCCCGGGTCAGTGCCGCCCGCCGGTCGCAGGCCAGCGACCGTATCGCTGAACTTGCTATGCCCGCCATCGTCGGCGGTCGCCGACACTTGAACGCGAACAGGAATAGCAAGCTATTCTGAGATTCGGCAAGCGCAACCGGTAATAGCTGAACCGGATGTCGGTGTGGGAGAGGCGGTCTTCTCATGGGCTGTTAAGTGGTCGCCCTGGTTGAATCATGATGCGTTCCCGAAATCGTTGGCCGGGACTCGACCTAAGCGCTTTACCCACTTGATCCAGCAGCGCCCAAAGGGTTCGCGTACTGAATGGGAGCCACCGCACTTGATTGGCCGTGGTCGCACGCCTGGTCACAGCGATGATCAACTTCTCAGGGATTGGGTGATATCGGGCGGCAGAACGGTGCCTTTCTGTCCGATTCTGCGTACATAAAAGCTCCGCGGCCGCCTCTCTAGAGAATTTGAGGTTACAATCGGCGCCAGCACGCTCGATCTAGGCAGCCTTGATCAGCAGCGAAGCTCGGAAAGTTAGTCTACGACCCAGGCCTTAGCCAAGTGTCCAAATTATCGTGGAGGACTCAGGGACCTCGCTCCTGAGTTCCGCATTTCCTGGCGGAGTGCACGGATTCGTAGGTGACGAATTCGTCCGAGCAGGCGAGCGCCGATGCGCGGTCGATACATGGCCAAGCTCGGTCTGTTGTTCGCTGCTATTCAGTGGGCTCCACGTGACCTTGAACGAATCACTACGAGCCGGCGCATGGCGTCAGCGGCGGTCGCGCGGTACTCGCCGGCGCAGCCTTGCCCGGCCCCGGATGCTCACATCTGCGCGGATCCATCGCGCGGACGCCGGCAGCCCGGCCACTGCCTCTCCGACCGGACCGGTGATCGCCTTTTCCCGGATTGCTACGGACAGCAGTGCGTCGTCGCAGGACTTGTCCACTGCGAAGTCTGGGCCGAGGATGATGAGGTCGCGCAACACCTGCTGAAGGTAGGCGTGCAGCTGCCGTGGCAACGTCGGCAGATGCCGCTCGTCCGGGTCGTCGCCGTGCGCCACGCTCGACCGGATCCCGTACGCATCAGCGATCGCTTGCCGGATCTGCAGCCGATCCTCGTCGGAGCGGCCGATTAGCACCGCCGTGCGCTGCGCAACTTTGCGGCCCAGATCGCTATGTCCCTCACCCGCGCCAGTCATCAAATGCTCGAGTGCGGCCACATACCCAAAGATCACCTCAGCCCGGTTCCGCTGATGCAAGACGTCACGGTCGGCGCCAAGTCGGGAGACCGTCGCCAAAAATTGGTGAGCGGCCCGCCGTAGCCGGTTCGACGGATGCTGCCTCGCCTTCTTCCCGCCGTCCGGTGGATCAGGCCAGAGCATCAATCGCGCCGATAACTTCTCGGCGACCTGCAAAATCTCGGCGAGCTCGTCCGGATCCGGCCGGCATGGTCCCCAGCCAGGTTCTTCCCATTCGTCAACGCCGTTGCCGTTCTCCACCATGCCCAAGCCGTCGCCATGGACCCGATCGACGACCCGGCCGGGTTCGATCTCGTATTCTGCTGCGGCGAGCACCCGTTCCGGCTGGGCGATGTTCAACAGCAGCAGCGGCTTCCACGCGATGATCGCTCTGTACGGGGCGAACAGATCCTCGACGAGCCAGCGCGGCAGGAAGCTTCCGACGCTCGGCTCTAGGCTGGGTGCGTCCTGGCGCAGAACGGTGCAGCCGCCGTGCCGCAACGCGTCGTCCCATGGGTTGCGTGCGAAGGTGGCCGCGGACGGCAGCGGAACCAGCCCATCAAGCTCGCCTTCCACGATCTGGCTCAGTATCCAGCCGGCGATCTGGTGCGAGCCAGCCACCGGAAGATCGGCGTCGAGGACGGTCAAGTATTCACCTGTGATCGGCGGCCCGCTGAGGTAGCCGGCGAGCTCACCAGCAAGGCGGTCCGGGACCGGAGGATTCCGCAGCACGCCGCTAATCCCGAAGTTCGCCATGGTGTGCACCGTCAGCGTTCGACCCCACCGATGCTCAACCGGCCCACTGTCTGCTTCGTCGTCGACACGATGTAGATAGCCATTTGCCCTAGCCGCAGCCGCTGCCGCCATGTTGATTAACCGAAGGTGCGGCACCGCGAACGCGGCGACCGCTTCGTCGTGGGTCAGTTCGGCGCCGTGGGAAGCAGCGTCGTCCACCAACGTGCTGATCGCCTCGGTGAGGCGTTGCGTGTGGTCCGGCATGCCAGCCATCCTCGCTTACAACGGCGATGCATGAGCGTGCGTACGGGTGCCTTATGAATTTCCTGGTGGAGTGTACGGATTCGTAGGGCACCAATTCATCCCGAGGCCCTGAAGCCGCTGGCCTATATGTGCCCCTGCTCAGTCCAGGTGGAGGGGATGCCAGTCGTCGAGGTCCAGGACGTACAGCTCACCGAGGTCGTTGGTCGCTTCGGTCCGGACCCGGGCGGTGGCGGTCCGTTTTGGCGTGGTGGTCACCCGCACGAACGTCCTCGGCGACCACGGCAACCTGATCAGATCCCCGGGTTGCAGCCGACCAGCCGAGCGAACGGCGAAGGCTGGGCCTTCGACGGTTGATGCGATCGGCACCGGCTGGCCGTTACCGAGGCCGATCGCCGGAACCGCGACTGCAGCGCCGAGCAGCGCGATGTGCTCCTCGTCGCGGAAATCCGTGATGTGCGCGTAGACCCGCGAAATGCCGGCGTCGGCGTACACGGCGAGGTGCTGGAGCAAATCGCCGGGGGTGCCTGTCACGGTGTCCTGATCGCCGTCCCAGCCATAACGCCGGGCCCGAGCATCGGCTTGCATGACGCTCGATCCGCAGCACAGTTGTAGGGTGACGGAGATCCGCAGCGTGGCCGGGTCCCGGCCGGCAGCCTGGCACGCCTGCTGCGCGCGGGTCACATGCGCTTGGGCCCTAGCCGGTGTGGCTCGCGGGAGGTTGTACTCATCGGCGAAACGAGCGGCAAGTGCCGGCGTCTGCCGACGGCCATTCCCACCGACGATAATCGGCGGCCGTGGCGTCTGCGCCGGCTTGGGTAGTCCGGGGTTGTCCTCGACATGGTAGAACCGGCCGTGGTGTGTGAAGGTCTCGCCGGGGGGGCAGCGCCACAGGCCAGTGACGATCTCGAGGTATTCGTGCAACTGCTGAAGGCGCTCAGCCGGCGAGTTCAGGCGAGCCCCGGCCGAGCGGTGCTCCGATTCGAACCAACCTGCGCCAATGCCGAGCTCCAGCCGCCCGCCGCTCATCCGGTCGACACCGGCCGTAGTCATCGCGAGCATGGCCGGCAGCCGCAACGGCGCACACGTCATCAAAGTACCCAGCCGCACGGTGGTGGTGTCACGGGCGAGCCCGGCAAGCACCGTCCACGCGTCCGAGGGGCCAGGGGGCTGTAACGCTCCGAACCCTCGGACATGGTCGGCTCGGAAAACGCCGCCGATGCCGTTCCGCTCGGCGATCAGGGCGATGCGCAACTGGTCGTGGTAAGTGGCGCCGGCCTGAGCCTCGAGGTTGACGAACACGTCCATGGTGGCTGTCCTGCCCTTCAGCGGATACCGGCGGGATTCGAGGCTGCACTAATCAGCCGGGTCAGGAAGGACACGTCAGCGCCGCACGCGGTGCGATAGTCCGCCGGCGGGAACTTGCGTTCGGCGACTAGATACGTGTCCGGGCCGGGCGGGATCCGCGCGAACGCGGCAAGGAGGTCCACGCTACCCTGGCCAAGATCAACTGAATCGGTGAACCGGGCAGGATCACCGATTATTCCATCGTGGAAGTGGTAGTAGGAGCACCGATCGGACCAAAAGCTGACCAGCGGGCCGAGATCTGCGCCTGCCAGCGCCGCCCAGTACAGGTCGAGGCAGAATCCGGTGGAATCACCGAGCTCGTCGCGCAGGATCTGAAAGGCCGGGCGTTGATCGTCGGTGGCCGGGCTCATCTCCTCAGCATGGTTGTGCAGCAGCAGACGGATGCCATCGGCGTCCAGATCCTGCGCCCAGACTCGCAGTTGCTGCGCTACCCGTTCGTATTCGCTACGTGAGCTGGCCGGCAGGTGACTGACGATCACTTGCCGGGCACCGGCCTGCAGGCAGTAGTGAATCACCTCTGCTTGCCGAGCGAGCAGTTCCCACCAGAAGACGTGAACCGCTGCTACCTGTAGGCCCAGGTCCTGGGCGACGCCTCGCAGCAAGGCCGCCTTTGGGGCCAGATTGAACATTGCTTCGACAACTTCGGCGCCGGCGTCCGCGACGGTGGTGAGGACCCGAACGGTGTCGCGGGTGTTGGCGGAACCGAACATTCCGTATCCGTTGACTCCCAGTTGCACACCGATGCGCACGGTTCATCCCCTCTCGACGGCGATGCTGCGGGCACTGTCGAGCAGGTCCAACACCTGCAGTCCGGCATCGGCGGGCGTTCCCGGGGCATGCCCGGTGGCGAGAGCATCCGCGGCTGCTGCATACAGGGCGCTGTAGTGCCCCCCGGCCGGTTCGTCGACCGGCTCGGCCCGCCACAGGCCGTCCGGCCCGCAGACCTTTAGCTGGCGATAGTCGTCGACACGTATCGCACCTTGGGTGCCGTCGACGGCGAGCCACCATCGAGGTGTTGCGGCCAGCCAGGACACCTCGATGGTGGCTTCGGTCCCGGACACCCCGGCGAGGTGTACGAGGGCCTCGTGCTCGACCACTGCGCCTGGCGGGGTGGCGAATAGCGCCTGGGTCGACGCCAGCGGCCGGCCGAGCACCGCGACACTTAGGTAAGCCAGGTGGTAAGCCAGATCGGCGAGCACTCCGCCGCCGTCGGGGGCCAGCCGCCATGGAAGGCGTTGCGGAACATGCTCGGGCGGTGCCGTTAGATGATGTCCGGCGTTGACGGTATGCGCCCGGCCGATGACACCGGTGTCCAGCAGGGTCAGCAGCCGAGCCACGGCTGGGCGGAACAGTTCGCTGTGCACTACGGCCACAGGACCTGCGGGTATTGCCCCCGCAGACCGGCGTTGCAGAGCTGTGCGCGCCTGGGCGGCGCGGGCTGCAACGGGTTTTTCGCACAGTATCGCGGCGCCGCGGAAGTGGTCGGCCAGCAGCGGAACGTGTGATGCTGTCGGACTGGCCAGGACGACTAGGTCCGGTTCGCGCCCACCGGTGTCCAGCGCGTCCGGGTCTGGAAGCAACTCGGGCTCACCCGGCAGCATGGCCCCGATCAGCTGTCGCCGGTCCGCCCGGGGGTCAACGACCCAGCGCACATGCAGCCGATCGGCCATGGCACGCAGAGCGGGCACGTGGAACAGTTCTGCGGCCAGGCCGCAGCCGACGAGGGCGATCGAGTACGGCATGCCGCTCAGCAGCCGTCTCGAGCACCGCTGTCCGCGGCGTGCTGAGTAGCGGCGTGGGGTTCGAAGTCGCGAGGATCGAGGTAGTGGAATCGGCTAAGCAGGTTCGACCACTGGTGTCTGCGTACCGCCTCGATCATGGTGCCCACGTCGAACATTGCATCCACGCACACCATGCAGGCGGTGCGCAACACCGCTATGGCGTCGGCACGCTGCTGTACGTGCTGGTATGCCCGGCGACCGTAAGGGTCCGAGCCTCGGGTGGTGGCTCGGTGCCTGCGTGCGGTGCGCACGGCGACAATTGTGGCGGCGAAGGCTGGTCCGAAAAGGGCCGCTGGCCGCCAACGCAACGATCCGGTAAGCCCGAGGGCCGTGACTACGGCTGCGATGACAGCGACGTTGGCGTGTGGTGCGCGCTGCTGGGGATGCTGATTGCATAGCCAGACATCGGCGCGGCCGTAGGTGAACAGCGTGTGCGCCACCTGGCGCAGCCGGACGATGTTCTCGCGGGTGTGCTCAGCTACGGCCTGCGGAGCGGTGTGCATCTGGTAGCCGGCGGCGCGCAGTCGGAACCCCAGGTCGACGTCCTCGCCGCCGACTGGGGTGTAGGTGTCGGTGCGGAATCCGCCCAGCCGGTGGAAGACTTCCGTGCGCACCGAGAGGTTGGAGGTCGTGGCCCAACCCAGTCGGTGGTAGGTCCGTGGCCAGGTGTAGCACTGGTTGTACTCGAATGAGCCGTCCAGGATGCGCCACACCGGCGTCATCTCGCCGTACATGTCCGTGGGTCCGGCGATTGCGGCGACGACCGGCGGGCTGTCGCGGTGGGCTTCGTAGTGCCGACGCAGTAGTTCCGGGGTGGCGCGGCAGTCGGAGTCGATGAACAGCACGATCGGGTACCGGGCTGCTGCAGCGCCGATGTTGCGTTTGGCGCCGGCGGCCTGCGGTCCACGTAGGTAATCCAGTTTGTCGCGACGGCAGCGGTCGCGAAGTTGCCGGGACTGTTCTTGGGGAGCGCTGTCGACCACGACGACTTGACAGCCGACGCCTGCGGCAGCGCCTGCCTTATGCAATGAGTTGAGCAACCGGTCGACCAGGTATTGGCGACCGGTGTGTGTCGGCACGACAACGGTCACGCCGTCGGGATCCTGCGCCGGTGACGGTTCAGGCACGGGTTTCTCCTCCTGTCCGGCGCTCACCGGTAGCGGTACGACCGTCGCGCTAGCTGTGCAGGGGAGGGCTTCCCCCCGCGGCGCCGTGTCGAACCGGTGCTCTAGCGTCGCCATGGTTGCATTGGTTACAGACAGCAGTCAATATGTGACTGGGCGCAGCGATTGCGACCACGGTGGGGATCTTGACCTGGCGATCTTTGGAAGGGGCGTCTCGTGCCCGACGGCGACACTGATGACGGTGGGTCACCATCCCGGACCTCGCCATCGGCTGTTCTGATCGACAGCGGCAGATGGTTCACCGACCAGATCTTGCCATTCGGCGAACCCGGGTGCCGGTTCGTGGTCGCTCTGGGACTGTGGCAGGAATTCTCCGACGCGTTGTCGTCGCTGGCTCCAGATCGGCTGTTCGCCGTCATTGATCGCAACGCCCCGGACGTCGGAGTGAAGCTGGCGCTGTCCGCGCTGGCAGCGGTGGCCCCGGTCACCGCGGTGCGGATCGAGCCGGCCGAGCAGAGCAAAACCCTGGCCACGGTTGACGCCCTCGCCCGACAGGCGGTCGACGCGCGGGCTACCAGGCGCAGTTGCGTCGTGGCGATCGGCGGCGGCCTGGTAGGCAATCTCGCGGGCCTGCTCGCCGCGCTGCTGTACCGGGGTATCCGGCTAGTGCACCTGCCGACCACGCTGCTGGCCGCCTCGGACGCCACCCTGTCACAGAAACAGGCGGTTAACCTGGGCGCGGCCAAGAACACCATCGGTGCCTACCACCCGCCGGCTTTGGTATGGGCCGACGTGGGTTTCCTGCAAGATCTGCCTGTCGTGCAGGTGCGCTCGGCGTTGTGCGAAGCCGCGAAGAATGTGCTGGCTCTCGACCCGAGACAGCTTCCCGCCCTGCGCATGATCGCCGGCGCCGCCGGCCGTCACACCGCCGCGCAACTGGCCCAACTGATCGACATCTGCGTGCAAATCAAGACGTCGGTGCTGATCGGTGATCCACGCGAGTCCCGGCGCGCGCTCGCTCTGGAGTACGGGCACACCGTCGGACACGCCGTGGAGATGGTGGCATGCGGCCGGGTACCGCATGGCTATGCCGTCGCCCTGGGGATGCTGACGGCAGCGGAGGTGGCCGCACGATGCGGCATACTGGCCGCCGCCAGCGTCGCTGCCCACACCGACCTGCTGGCCTCGATTGGTGTCCCGCTGCGCGCGCCGCGGGAGTTGCGCACCGATCAAATCGTGCGTCTGGTGCGCCGTGACAACAAGCGCGGTCTGATCCCTGTCGCCGAGAACACCTGCGCGATGGTGCTACTGAGTGCCCTGGGTTCACCTGCTACCACCGGTGACATCCCTTTGGTAGCCGTGCACGAACGGCTACTGCACGATGCCCTGTCCGCAACTGTGGTGAACCACTCATGATCCTCGGCATTAACTACAACGGCATGCACGACAGCTCGGTGTGTCTGCTCGACGACGACGGCACCGTCGTCCTCGCCGTCGACGAGGAGCGGCTGAGTCGCGTCCGGCAGGACGGCCGGTTCCCTTACCAGGCACTCTCACTGGTGGACCTCACGAAGGTCGATGCCATCGGGGTACCGTACCTGTGGCAACCGCCACCGCTGGCGAGCAGCGACGACGTGTTCAAGGAACTGCTGCTGTCCGGGTCTCGCGCGACGCCGGACCCGTACCCGGCCGGCTGGCACGAAAGACTGGCCGCGCTCGGTCCACCGCTGCGCTTCTACGACCATCACGACATGCACGCATACACGGCCCTAGCCAGCTCAGGGCTGCCCGAAGCACTCGTTCTGACCAGCGACTACGGGGCTTACGCCTGTGCGGTGACCACTTCGGTCTTCCACGTGCGCCAAGGGTCTATCGAACGGCTCGCTGCGGCAGCCTACGGAGAGCTGGAGCCGTTGGCGGCGATGTACACCGACATTACGGTGCTGCTCGGTTTCACACCGTGCAGACACGAGGGCAAAATCACCGGGCTGGCGGCACACGGAAAGCCGTCGGACGCCTGTCGCCGGGATGTGTGGCGGGTGCATGCTGACATCCGCGCCGACCAGCATCGCCTATACGACTGGGTCGCGTTCCTCGACGACGACGTTCCGCCGTTCTACGAGCCCAACCACCACCTGGTCGCCGCCTACCGCGGCCAGCTGCCGTATAGCGACGCTGACATTGCGCGCGCGGCGCAGGATCTGTTGGAAGAAAAGGTCGCCGCGATCATTGACTGGATGGC
This sequence comes from Actinoplanes sp. NPDC048988, assembly GCF_043197815.1. Classification (NCBI taxonomy): domain Bacteria; kingdom Bacillati; phylum Actinomycetota; class Actinomycetes; order Micromonosporales; family Micromonosporaceae; genus Actinoplanes; species Actinoplanes sp. NPDC048988. The sequence continues at coordinate 241,824 of NZ_JBICTW010000015.1, forward strand.
GGACCGCTTCGGCGTGGAACTACCGCTGTTGCTGTCCGGTGGCCTCTTCGCCAACGTGAAGGCCAACCTGCTCGCCGCCCGATCACGGTTTCCGGCGGTCTTCGTATGCCCAGCGATGGGTGACGATGGCCTGTCGCTGGGGGCCGCCGCCGCCGTGCACCACGAACGTGCCGGTACCCGACTCAAGGCTGCTGCCGGCACGGCGCCGTTGAAGATTGGGCCACCGTTGTCGATGACGCTGGGCCCACCGGCGACCACGGACGCGGCGCAGGACCTGACCCGGTTCGGGCTCACCTTCGACCGTCCCGGTACCAGCGAACTCATCGAGCGGGTCGCCACAACGCTGGCCGCAGGCGGCACGGTGGCGATGGTCCGCGGTCGCCAGGAGTTCGGCCCTCGCGCTCTCGGCCACCGGTCGATTCTCGCGGACGGCAGCGACCGGGCGATCCTCGACACGCTCAACGCCCGGTTGCGCCGCACTGAATTCATGCCGTTCGCCCCGGTGCTGCGCGACGAGCGGCTGCACGACGTGTTTGACCTCGACGACGTGAACGCTGACGTAAGCGGCTGCCTGCCGTTCATGACGATGTGCCTGCCGGTGCGACCGCCAGCCGCAGCGTCCATCCCCGCTGTCGTTCATGTCGATGGCACCGCACGACCGCAAGTGCTCGCCGCAGCCGAGGACCCGCTGCTCTACCGGATCCTGCAGTCCTACGAGGGCCGCACCGGACGTCCCGCCCTGATCAATACCAGTTTCAACGTGCACGACGAGCCTCTGGTCGGCAGCACCGCCGACGCGGTGGCGGCGTTCTTCACCGCACGGCTGGACCTACTTGTGATCGAGGACTGCTTGGTCGAAGCAGACGCCAACCAGCAGGCCGCGGCGCTTGTGCATGCCGCCGCCCGCGACGGCAACCGAGTCGCGCGGGCACAGCGGGCCGCGCTCAACGCCAGTTTCAGCAGGCAGATGTTGGACGGTCCTGGACGATTCAGCCTCAACTCCTAGCAAGCGCGCGGGACGCAGCGGGACCAGACCCCGCAGACTGGAAGGGAACCCACCATGGCTCGCACTGATGACAGTCTGCTGGACGTGACGGCACAGCCGTTCGAGCTCACCGAGCGGCGCATAGACAATCAGCAATTGAATTTGCGGGAGCATGCAGCCGGAGAGACACGCCTGATTAGCCGTCCGCTCGCCGTCTTCATCGAGCTCACGCAGAACTGCAACCTGCACTGCCCGATGTGCCGTTCCGCCGGCGAGTACGACTCGTCTCGGGACCTGGCCTGGGAGCTATTTGACCGGGCTGCCGCCGAGCTGTTCCCCACCGCACACATCGTCGATCTTCGCGGCTGGGGCGAGAGCACCGTTCTGGCGGACTTCGCTCGCGCTGTAGCCCGCGCCGCCGAACACCGCGTGCAACTGCGGCTTGTCACGAACGGCCAAATCAATCGGCCCGCCATCTGGGACTTCATGATGCGTGCGCATGCCATCGTGGCGGTCAGCTGCGATGCTGCCGATCCGCAACTGTTCGCCAGCCTACGTGCTGGCGGAACGATCGAGAGGTTGCGTGCCACCGTTGCTGCTTTGGTCGATGCCCGGGACCGCTACGGCGCTCCGCGCGACGCCGTGCACTTCAACACGGTCGCCAGTCTGGAAAACCTGCACGATTTGCCGGGCATCGTGGAACTCGCGTCAGATCTGGGTGTGGGCAGGGTCGTAGTGCACCCGATTGTCACTCACCTGAGCGATCCGGTGCATCTGCGCCACGATCTGCGTCGCACCGAAACCGCCTACGAGGACATGGCGCGTCGGGCGCGCGACCTGGGTGTAATCGTGCAGGTAGGGAGCGCCCCGGACACCGCGCTGGCGATCCCTGAGCTTGTGCGTCGGCCGGCGTGCATGCATCCGTGGAGTTACGCGTACGTCAGCTACGACGGCGGCGTCGGCTTCTGCGATCACATGATCGGCACTGAGCGCTATACCCTGGGCAGCCTACGTGACAGCTCGTTTGAACAAATTTGGAACGGCCCGGACTGGGTGGCAGTACGCGAACAGCACCTGAGCGGGCGTATCTCCGACAGGTTCGCGCCGTGCCGATATTCCTACGCGCACCGGTACATCGACTTCGAGCATCTCCTCGACCCGGATCGGGCCGCGGGCCTCCTCACCTCGGCGGCCGGAACACCGCTGACCCGGCGCAGCGGCCCGGAGAACGTGTCGGTTCCGTGGACTCCCGAGATGGCCGGGATCGACAGCCGCCGCCCGCCCGGCGGCACACTGGTGCCGCTGGACTATCCGGCGGTGCGCGACGTTCTACGCCGGGAACCAAGGCCCGCTCCCGGACAGCAGGCGTGATCCGCTCCAAGGGATTAGCGCAGTCGTTCGGTCAGATTTAGAAGAGGCCTACGCAACAACGAGCAGATTCGCGGAGGCTGCGCTATTTGTGACTGAATTTCGTCGGTCCGTGCCGCAGGCTGGTGTAGTCCCCTCGGTCGGCGCCCACCGCTTTGGACCAAAGTGCGGCGGCCGAGAGCGACAGGCCAGGCTGGCCGGCGAGCAGGGCTGGCGGGAGCTGCGCAGCGAGTGCGTTTAGTGGCGTCATCGATCTACTTACTGCGGCCGTTGACGACCTCGAAAGGCACGTCGTCTTCCATCCAGGCGTTGCAGCGTCGAGTCATACCGTCGTCGCCGTCACCGGGGTCGACTCTGCTGCGGTTCCTGTCGCCCTCGGCCGCTACCTGGTGGGCGCGTTGTCCGGCGCGGTCCAACTGGACGCCCAGCTATCGCAGGACATGCTGGCGGAGGGCGTCGACCAGCGCGAGGAGATCCGCCGAACGGTGGGGCCACTGATCGGTAGCCACAACTCCTTCACTACCAAGGCGGAACGCCTGTTCCGCGATACCCGCCGCAACGCATGGATGGGCGAAGGAGTGGGACACGCGCTCCTAACTCTCAACGCCCGGCGCGAGACCTCGTGCGTAGACGGCCGAGTGTGCACGCTAAGCGAGATTCACGAGACTCCGAACCGGCAGGGTTTGGACTCAGTAAGCACTTACGTGCAGTCTGGCGTGCTCGGCGTAGCAATCGGCGAAAGCAAGTCAACGTTGTCGAAGCCCTCCTGTACCTCGCAGATATCGAACTCGGCGCGCCATCGGCGCTACGCGATCACTTGCAACATGGCGTAGCCGTACACACCAGCGCGCTACTACGGGAAGAGCAACGAGCCAGCGAAATCGCCTTCGAGCTCGGCAACGCCACCGCCATGTACGCCACCGGAACCATGGCACAGGGCCTCAACCTGCCAGCCACCGCCGTCGTCATCGGCGGAACCGAAATCGGCTATGACACCACCAGCAGCCTTCAGCAACGCCGTGACCAGACCCGAGCACAGTTGCTCAACGCGATCGGACGAGCCGGACGCGCTCACATCGCGCCCCGCTCGATGGCCGTCGTCGTACCCAACAAAGCCCTCGTCCTGAGCTCCGCCGCTGACGCCCACAAAGCAGTCCAACGAGCGGAATTCCTCCAAGACGAAGACGCTTCCTCTGAACTGACCAGCGCTCTGGACGGCCTCATCGCCGACGTCATCTCTGGCGAGCTCGCCGTCGATACCCTGACTGCCGCCGAACATACCGCCTTCAGCTTCCTCACCTTCGAAGACAGCGACGAAGATGAGACCCGCCAAGTTGTGGCCAAGACCTGGGCCGTGCACCGAGCTCACGCCGAACCTCTCGTCTCCGAGATCACCCGCGGCCTCGCGACTGCCGGCAATGCGTTCCTCCAAGCCGCCGACGCACCATCATGGGTTGCCCTAGCAGCCCATCAATCCGGCATCGCACTGCCTGAAACCGCTTCGCTCTATCACGGACTGCGTGCCCAGCTCACCGCTGCCCCTGGGCCGGACACCATCCCCGACTGGGCCGACGTGATGCTCGACCTCCTCAGCCAACTTTCCGGACCACAACTCCGGCGGCTTCTACCCAACGCTCCGTACGGCACCAGCCGGCTCGCGAACATCTACTCCGACGACAACACCGTCCGCACCCGTTCCTGGGCCGCCTACCGAACCGCATTACGGGCTCGGCTCGTCGGCGACCCGATCATCTCGATCGCCGACCACATCCACGCAAAATCCGTCGCCGCCAGCGCCAAGCGCGGCCCACAAGACCCAATACCACGAACCATCGCGATCACCAGCGACGCCTTCCGATTCGGGTTAACCCTAGTCGCCGGTGTACTCGCCGCCATCACCACGCTGGGCCGCGAACATGACTCCAATGGCCCGAGGCACCTTCCAGATGATGCGTTCAGAACCCTGACGCTGCTTCCACTTGCAGTGCGTTCAGGCGCCAGCACACCGGAGGTCTTGGGCTGGATCCGCGCCGGAGTACACTCCCGCGTCGCTGCTCATCAATTAAACCAAGTGCTCCCCGCGTCGCCCGGTCAGTCAGACGAAGACCTCCGCCGGTGGGCGTACGGCCGGCTCAACGAATTGATCGACGGCGCAATGCCAGGCTTAACCACCGCGGAGGAAGAACGAATGGTCGAGGCATTGCGTCTCGTCCGCGGAGCTCGATGACTCGTCGCCGAGCCGAAATTATATGGAACAGCGGATCATTGGGGACAATCGGTTTTCGTTTGAGTCTCGCCGATCGAACGAGATCTTCCCCAGCGTTGGGTCGTCTACTAAATCGCGTTCATCAGCCGAGAAAATAGCTGCCGAGGGATGGATCCATGGCGACAGCGAGGCGCTGTCTAACCAGGACCTTTTATTTACTTGCCCGCTGTCAACCTCGCGACGTTCTAAGTTCGACCGTTGGATTTGCGGAAATGAGGAGCGAAAGGCCGCGCCTGCCTTCGACGACTTGCGAAGGAAGCGAGAGACGCGAGGATCGGGGGAAGGGACTAGAATCTAGCCAACGTGAGGCTTCCAAAGTGGAAGCGGCTCTCGTCGGCAGGGGAGGGCCGTGGTCCTCATCGGGTGTCAAGTGCTCGATCCTGCAAAGCTACCTGCACCTTGCGCCGAGCGGCAGGCCTCTGCCATATCCGTTTCCGGCATTTGCCGTTCATGAGCACCGTAATACGGATACTTTGAGCCTTGCGGAATGGCGACGGACCAAATAACACCTGCCGCACTTGATTGGTCGTGGTCACACGCCTGGTCACAGCGTTGATCAACTTCCCCTGGACTGGACGAAATCGGGCGGCACGGCGGTGCCGTTCTGTCCGTTCTCGTGTACATCTAGACATAGGCTGGCAGTGCTTAACCGAATTGTAATGCGACTGGCAGTGTGGGGGTCAGCGGTCTCTGCTGGGCGCCTCTCGACGATAGTAAGCGGCGAAGCGGAGTTTGTGCGCAGTTATTGCTTACTCATTGTGTCGGACGCGCCGTCGCATTCCAAACACTTGACAGAATAGGTTCAGGTTAGGTTCCTAGGATGCCTTTGGCGATGCGGCCCAGCCTGGTACGAGCAAGCTTTGAGGGGCCGAACCTGCGTAGCTCATTTGCCAATGAACGACCGATCACCTACAGATTGGCTACGGCGGCGGGTCGACCACCACGACGATTCGCTGGCCCGACATGCATGGGCGCGGTCGTCGTCGGCATTATGACCGCGCAACGGCTTGACCGGCCCTCCTCGAGCTGACCTGAGAACAAATCAGCCGTGATGCGATCACTTGACGGCTATCGGGTTGACTGGAGAGCCGACGGCGCCGGTGATCGGCAGGGGAGCGGCGTTCAGCCAGAACTCGTACACGCCGTCGGCGCGGCAGTCCTCGGCGAGAGCGTCGAGGTCCCACATCTCGCCGAGGAACAGGCCGATGTGTGGGATGGCGACCTGGTGCAGCGGCTGGAACGCGTCGTCGAACTCGTTAGGGCGAACTTCGAATCCCCAGGTGTCGGTGGCGATCGCGGCTATCTCGGTGTCGTGCAGCCACTCCGCTGTGGTGAACGACAGGCCCGGTGCCGGTCCGCCGGCGTAGTCACCCCAGCCGTCGCGGCGGGCGCGGGCGAGCTGGCCGGTGCGGACCAGCACGATGTCGCCGGTTGCGACTTTCGAGGTCGGCCCTTGCTCGTCGATGGTGGCGCGTAAATGTTCGGCGGTGATGGGGAATCCGTCGGGTAGTTCTCCGTCGGTGCCGATCGTGCGCCCCACGTCGAGAAGGACACCGCGCCCGGCGATGACGTCCGCCACCGTTTCGATGCCGGTGACCGCGTCGCCCAGGCTGGTGACGACCTCCCCGGCCGGCCGGCCGTTCCAGGCGATCCCGTGGTCGAAGATGTGACCGAGCCCGTCCCATTGCGTCGAGCACTGCAGGGGCATGGCGATGATGTCGTCGGCGCCGCCGAGGCCGTGCGGGAAACCTTGAATGCCGGCGGCGGCGTCAGTGCCGGTGTCAAGCATGGTGTGCACGGGGTTGGTCCGGCGGCGCCAGCCTTTCTGCGGGCCGTCCATGTCGAACGACTGGGCCAGCGAGAACGACACCCCGCGACGGACCAGCGCCGAGCCTTGCTTGCGCTTGGCGGGGGTCAGGAAATTCATCGTGCCGCGTACGTCGTCAGCGCCCCACCGTCCCCAGTTGGAGCAGCGTTTGGCGGCCGCGGCGATGGCGCCGGCCGGGTCGGTGCGGTCGAGGCTCACGGCAGCTCCCGGAAGGTGCCGGCGATCCAGTCGGCGATGAAGACGCTGACGTACGGCAGGTGGTCCAGGCCGATGTGTTCCGCGCCGCCCTCGTCGGCGGTGAACACCCGCAACTCCCGTTTGGGGCTGTTGACCGCCTGTTCGTAGGAGCGGTGCGCGTACGTCACGGGGATCTGCCGGTCGTTGGCGCCGTGAGCGATCAGGAACGGCACGGTGATCTGCTCCACGACGCCGTCGAGGTTGACCGCCTCGGCCTTCTTGATGAAGGTGTCGAGGTCGGTCTCGCCCCACACCCACAGCACGTGGTCCCAGTAGTGCGGGACCGGGTTCTCGCCCTCGCGGTCCAGGCGGCGTTTCTGTACGGCACCCCAGTCGTGGTTGGCGCCCCACGCGACGCACAGGGCGAGCCGCTTCTCGAACGCGGCGGCCCGCGGCGCGTAGTAGCCACCCAGCGACCAGCCGACCAGGCCGATCCGGGCCGGGTTCACGTCACCGCGTTCCAGCAGGTAGTCGACGCAGGCCGCGGCCCAGTCCTCGGTCTCGACCCGCGCGGTCAGCCCGCCGAAGCGCAACGCTTCGCCACTGCCCGGGCAGTCCACCATGAGTGTGGAGATGCCCCGGGCGGCCAGTTCCTGGCTGAAGCCGGCGGCGTACATGTGTTCCTTGGTGGAGTCCAGGCCGTTCCACATGATCATGCAGGGGGCGCCGGGGCCTGCGTCGGTGAAGTAGGCAGGCAGCGTCGTCGTCTCGAAGGGCACCCGCACCCGGCTGGTCGCCGGGTCGATCAGGTCGAAGGCCTTCTGCATGAGGTCCAGGCAGCGCTGATAGACGGCGGCGCGGTCGGGGGAGTGGGCGCTCTGCATCCGTTCGGCCTGGCTCAGGTAGTTCGCCGCCCGCAAATACTTTTGCCCGGCCGTACGCGTGTGCCCGGCCGTCTCGTCGGCCGCGGCCTGCCCGGCGAGTTGCTCGGCGACCGCGGCCCAGGAGGCCATGAGCTCGCGGGTGCCGACGTCGGAGCCTTGGGCGGCCAGTTCCCGGATCGGGCGGCAGGCCCGATCCACCTCATCGATGAGCCCGCCGCTGTTGAGGGTGGCGACCACGCTGAGGTTCCACACGTAGTTGCCCGGGAAGTACTCGAACATTCGTTACTGCCTTTCCGATGTTTCACAGAGGATCGGAGGGATGTGGCGTCGCCGCCGCACTGCGGGCCGCGGCCGGGTCCCGCCGCCGGACCGCTGTGAGTGAAGGCTGTGACGGGCCGGAGACGACCCGGTTGGTGAGGCTGCCGATGCCCTGCACCGTCAAGGTGACCACGTCGCCGTCACGCAGCGGTGGCGGTTCCTGGCGGCCGGTGCGGCCCCACAGCTCCGCGAGGCAGCCGCCGTTTCCCACCGTGCCGGAGCCGAGGACGTCGCCTGCGACCAGTCGGCTGTCGCGGCCGGCGTAGGCGAGCAGGGTCGGGAAGCTCCAGCCCATGTTGGACAGCAGATCCCGGCCGACCTCGGCGCCGTTGACGGCGGCGCTGCACCACAGGTCCAGGAAGCCGTCGCGGTCGGCGTAGGGCTCCAGTTCGTCGGCGGTCACGATCCACGGGCCGAGGCTGCCGGCGAAGTCCTTGCCCTTGGCCGGTCCTAGGTGCACCTGCATTTCGCGGCTCTGCAGGTCGCGGGCGGACCAGTCGTTGAAGATCGTGTAGCCGAAGATCGAGCCAGCCGGCCCGACGACGGCAGCGACCTCGAGTTCGAAGTCACGGGCCGTGGACGCGGCGGGGAACGGCACGTCGTCGTCCGGTCCGTAGATCGTGTGCGGATTGCTGAAGTAGAAGGTGGGCGCGTCGTACCAGGCGTCCGGAACCCCGGCCACGCCGTCGACGCTGCGCCGCACCCCGCTCACGTGCTCCTCGAAGGCCACGAAGTCGCGCAGTGAGGCTGGGCTCAGCGGTGCCCGCAGACGCACCTGTGTCAGCGGGACAGCGTCGCCGAGCGGGGGAGCGTCGGGCCAAGCGGCGATGATCGTACGGGCGTCGAGGTTGGCGGCATAGGGGCGGACGACGTCGCCGTCGACAACCCCGCAGTGCTGTTCACCGGCGTACGTGAAGGTGGCCAGGCGCATCAGAGCGGCGGGGCGACGAAGATGCCGCGGTCGGGATCGTTGAACGATTGCTTGGCCACGAACTCGGTCATCGGGTTCGCCGTGCCCCACTGGTCGCTGACCATCGGGTCGGTGAAGTCGTAGAGGTGTGGATGCCAGGTGTCCTCGTCCAGCTGCTCCAGCTCGGTGGTGTACTCGACGGTGTTGCCGTGCGGGTCGAGGAAGTAGCTGAAGGTGTTGTTGCCGGCCATGTGCCGGCCGGGGCCCCACACCTTCTCCACGCCGGCGCGCAGCAGCCGGCCGGTGCCGCGCATGTACTCGTCGATACCGCGCATCTCGAACGAGGCGTGGTGCAGCGCGACGTGCGGGCCGCGGGCGATCGCGAGGCTGTGGTGGTAGGTGTTGGTGCGCAGGAACCACATCATCTGGCCCATGTGCGGGTGCATGAGGGTGTCGGACAGCGCGAAGCCCAGATGCCGCTGGTAGAACGCCACGGTCGCCTCGGGGTTCGGCGAGTTGATGACCACGTGCGACAGCTTGACCGGGACTGACTCGCCGGCCTCCACCTTGCGGTGGGCGCGCACGGCGACGTCACAGGACACTTCGACCGTACGGCCGTCGTTGTCGAAGAACCGGAAACCGTAGCCGCCGCCCGGGGTGTGCAGCGTGCCGGGTTCGCTGACCAGTCGCACACCGTCGCGGCCGAGACGCTCGGCGAGCGTGTCCACGTCCCCCGGGCCGGCCGCGCCGAAGGCGATCAGGTCAAGGCGCTTCTCGTCAGCTTGGCGCAGGCGGACCGAGTACTGCTCGGGTGAGCCGGCCGCGGCCAGGAAGGCCAGGCCGTCGTCGGTGGTCTCGGGCGTGAGACCCCACAGGGTGGTGTAGAAGTCCAGCTGTTTGTCGTAGTCGGGCACGGCCAGGTCGACGTGCCGCAGGTGGGTGATCAGTCGTTCGTCCATGACGCTCCTCAGGCGGGGTCGGCCAGCAGGTGGGAGATGCGGCCCATCAGGCCGGGGACGTCGCCGCGTTCGCCGGCCAGCAGCCAGTCGCACAGTTGCAGCGAGCCTTCGACCACCGTGCGGGCCCGGTGATGACGGCGGTCCGTGAAGGAGCGCCACAGCGCCTCGTCGAGGGTGCCGGCGGCCAGCAGCAGCTCGGCGAGGACGTCGGCGTCCTCGAGCGCCTGCGCGGCGCCCTGCGCGAGGGTGGGCGGGCAGGCGTGGGCGGCGTCGCCGATCAGCACGACCCGGCCCCGGTGCCAGGGCGCGTCCAGCAGGTGGCTCTCGAAGTGGGTGTAGTTGATCCGGGTGGGGTCGGTCAGCGTGGCGCGGATGTCGTCCCACGGCCCGTGGTAGGCGCCGGCGAGCTCACGCATCACGTCCAGTGACTGCTCAGGGGTCAGCGCGCCGCGGTCCTGCGCGTCCTCGACGATGTAGGCGTAGAGGGAGTCGTCGCCGGTCGGGCAGTAGCCGGCGATGTAGCTCGGTCCGCCGTAGTACAGATCGGTACGTACGACCGACTCCGGCCGGGTGGTGAAGACCCGCCAGATGCCCATCCCGACGCTCCGGGTCGCCAGCTCGATGCCGAGGCCGCGGCGGGTCGCCGAACGGATGCCGTCGGCGCCCACGACCAGGTCGTAGCGGCCGGTCGAGCCGTCGGCGAAGGTGACGTCCACGCCGGCGTCGTCCTGCTCCAACGACCGGAAGCCGGTGTCGAAGCGGACCTTGGCGCCGGCCTCGGCCGCGCGGGTGAGCAAGGTCCGGGCCAGATCCGGCCGGTACATGCCGAGGGTGGCGGGCAGCTCGGGGCCGCCGGTGCGCAGATCGTCCAGTTCGGCGATCAGCGTCCCGTGCGGGTCCGGCGCGCGCAGGCCCAGCGTGCTGAAGGCGTACCCCTGCTCGGAGATCTGTTCCCAGACGCCGAGCCGGCGCAGGATCCGCAGGGCGTTGCCCTGCAGGGTGATCCCGGAACCGAACGCGCCCGCGTCGGGTTTGGCGTCGATGAGATCGACCGAGACGCCACCGGAAGCGAGGAGAATGGCTGTCGCGGCGCCGGCCGCGCCTGCCCCGACCACGAGGACGTTACGAACTGCGGGCACTCGGGTTACTCCTCTGTTGCTTGAGGTGTGAGTGCCACCACTCTCGCCGCGGCCGCGCCAGGTCCGGAAGCCCGATCCGGTGATAGCCGGTATAGGCGCGGCGGATCCCCCGAGGCCGTCGGCCGTTGGCCTCAGCCTTGAACCTGCACGGCCGCCTCGGCGAAGCACCGGCGCAACCAGCGGTGCCCCGGGTCGGATTCGTTCATCGGGTGCCACCAGATGGCCTCGATCAAGGGCGTGGCGTCGAACGGGCAGGCCACCATGCGGACCGGGTGGCCGGCGGCCATCGCGCGGCCGAGCTGGCGCTGGACGAGCGCAACCCGGTCGGTGCCGGCGATCAGCGCCGGCAGGGCGGCATAGCTCTCCACCACCATGCGAATGTTCAGTTCGACACCGTGCGTGCGCAATTCACGCGCGGCGATGCTGACCGCGGTGCCGTTGTGGTACGTCATGATCCATGGCATCCGGCTCAGGTGCTCCATGGTCAGCGAACGCGCCGGGGACTCCTCGGCGACCAGCAGGACCCATTCGTCCTCGTACAGGTCGTGGTACGGCAAATCGGTGACGACGCCGTGGGGCAGAACGAGCAGGTCGGTGGTGCGCAGGACGTCAGCCGCCTGGTCGACGTTGTCGCGGCTGGTGGGACGCACCTGCAGCCGTACCCGCGGGGCCTGGCGGTCGACGATCGCGGCGACCACGGGACCGAGCACCGTCAGCGCGTAGTCGCTCATGATCACGCTGAACGTGCGCTCCGAGAGAGCCGGATCAAAGGCGGGTTGGTCGGCGAAGACCCTGTCGGTCGCGGCGATGGCGGCGCCGGTGCGCTCGATCAGCCGGGCGGCCAGCGGAGTGAGCTGATAACCATGGCCAGCCCGGATAAGCAGCTCGTCGCCGAAGTGCCGGCGCAGCTTGGCCAGCGCGGCGCTGGTGGCCGGCTGGCTGAGGCCCAGGCGCTCGGCGGCGCGGGTGACGCTGCACTCGTTGAGCAGCGCGTCGAGGGCGATCAGCAGGTTCAGGTCGACGTGGCGGGTCATCGCTCGGTGAGCTCCATCCATGCAACGGATACCGGTTATCAGCACGTTCGGCTTGCCGGATTCTGCGCCGTCATCAAAGCTGGGTCAATCCACCACCCCTCTTTCTTCGACGGAATGCTCAGCAACGCCATGAGCACTCTTTGCGTTGCCGCGATAACGCCATTCCGGCGTTGCTTGGGCAGAAGGTTAAAACGGCTTTAGGGAATTATCGGAGTCGATTGAAATGGCGCCGATCCAACGGACACGCCCGCCTCTGGGACCCACGACAGGACCGGGGGCGGGCGGTTCAACCGTTGTGTGCCGGCCTGTTTCAGGCGCGGGAACGACCGAGTATTCGGGCGGTGCTCGACTCGCGGACGACGAGTTCGGGCGTGAAAACGATGTCCTTGTGCTCGACCGCCGGGTCGCTCATTTCCTGGATCAGTTGTTTGACCGCGGTCCGGCCGATGTCAACGGCGGCTTGGTGAACGCTGGTGAGCTCGACCGCGCAGGCGGCGCTGGCCAGGTCGGTGTCGTCGAAGCCGACGACGGCCAGGTCTTCGGGGATACGCAGGCCGTTGCGGGTCACCTCTTGAACGAGGCCGACGGCGATGAGGTCATTGGCGCAGAAGATGGCGGTGGGGCGCTCGGCGGCCGGGATGGCGACCAGGCGTGCGCCAGCGGCGAGGCCGTCGGCGAACTCGGCGTTGGCGGTTTCCAGCCAGGTGAGCTGGGCCTGAGCGGCGGCGGCCGTACGTGCAGCGCCCTGATAGCGCTCGTCGTGACGCCAGCCGGCGTACGCCAATCGGCGGTGTCCGAGCCCGATGAGGTGCTCCGCGGCCAGGACGCCCCCGTAGTCGTCGTCGCTGCGGACCGCGCTACGGCGGCGGCTGGAGACCTCGCGGGCCAGGATGACCACCGGCGTGCCGCGCTGCTCGAGCTCGGCCAGCAAGGGGTCCTCGACGTCGTGCGGGGTGATGATCAGGCCGTCGAGGCGTCGCTCGGTGAGCCGGCGTAACAGCCTCTGTTCGCGGTCGTACTCGCCCAGGCCCGTGTCGAACAGGGCGACGTCCGCACCCACGTCCGCGGCGGCTTCCTCCGCGCCGGTGGCCACGTCGGTGAAGAACGGGTTGCCGACGTCGAGCACCACCAGTCCGATCGAGCGGCTGCGCCCCACCCGCAGCGCCCGCGCGGAGGCGTTGGGGATGTAGCCGACGGCCTCCATCGCCTGGTGTACCCGCTCGCGGGTCTCGTCGGTGACCAGGTGCGGGCGGTTGAGGGTGTTGCTGACCGTGCCGTCCGAGACACCGGCCACCCGGGCCACGTCCCGGATCGTCGCGCGCATGTCGTCCACCTGTCGCCACCGGCCTGCTCCCGTGCGCCGATCGTACGGGAGCAGGCCATCGATCAGAACCTGTAGGGAAGCGGCTCGGGTGCGACCGGGTCGTCCTCGGCCGCCCGGAAGGGCCGCGAGAAGCTGTGTCGCCCGGAGCCGACGGTGACGAGGTCGGCGCCGGGCAGGTCCACCCGCGCCTCGCACCCGGGCGGGACCGTCACGTCGACGTGCAGGACGGCGCCGTCCCGGCGCCAGGCAACCGAGGCCGGCCCGTACGGCGTGAGATGCCGAGCGGACGCGTGTGTGAGCCCGCCGCCGGGTTGCGGCCGGACCGACATCGTGCGGTAGCCGGGCGCCGCCGGTGCGAGGCCGGCGACGACGCGGTGCAGCCAGTCGGCGACCGCGCCCAGCGCGTAGTGGTTGAACGAGGTCATGTCGCCCGGGTTGATACTGCCGTCGGGCAGCATGCTGTCCCAGCGTTCCCAGATGGTCGTCGCTCCCATCGTCACCGGGTACAGCCAGGACGGGCAGCCTTTCTCCAGCAGGATCCGGTACGCCTCGTCGAGGTGGCCGGACGAGCTGAGCGCGTCGAGGATCAGCGGGGTGCCCGCGAAGCCCGTACCGATGCGATAGGCGTTGTCCCGCGCGAGTTGCGCGAGCCGGTTCCCGGCGTGCCGGCGCTGCTCGTCACCGTCGACAAGTTCGAAGCAGATCGCGAGCGCGTACGCGGTCTGGGTGTCGGAGACGCATCGCCCGGCCGAGGTGAGGAACTCGCGGCGGAAGCCCGCGGTGACCTGGTCGGCCAGGTGCTCGTAGGCGCTGGCGTCGTCCGGCTTGCCGATCAGCCGGGCCTGCCGGGACAGCAGCCGGGCCGAGTGCGCCAGATATGCGGTGGCCACCAGGTAGGCGTCGGTGCGAGCCTGCCCCGGGCGGTCCGGTGGCGCGGCCGGGTCGAGCCAGTCGCCCAGTTGCGGACCGTCGGAGATGACGTCGTGCTCGTCGAGCAGCCGCCGGCAGCCCTCCACCCACGCTCGGGCGGTCTCGTATCCGGTTACCGACGGGCCCGCGTCGCCGGCCCGATCCAGCAGCACGGCGGGCGCCACCGTGGTGACGTCGCCCCAGACCGCGCAGTGGAACTGGGGAAACGAAGTCTCGATGTGCGGGACATAGAGCGGGACGAGCCCGTCCGGCCCGGTCTCGGCGTCGACGTCGGCCAGCCAGTCGGCGATGCTGCCCGCGGAGTCGTACAGGAACGCCGCGGTGGGGGCGAATACTTGCAGGTCGCCGGTCCAGCCGAGGCGTTCGTCGCGTTGCGGGCAGTCGGTGGGCACGGAGACGAAGTTGCCGCGCATGCTCCAGCGGACATTCTCGTGCAGGCGGTTGACCAGTGGGTCGGAGCAGTCGAACTCGCCGGCCGGGGTCATGTCGTCGTGGCAGACCACGGCCACGACGTCGCCGGGGTTGATCTCGCCCGGCCAGCCGGTGATCTCGGCGTACCGGAAGCCGTGGTAGGTGAAGCGAGGTTCCCAGACCTCAATGCCGCTGCCGTTGAGGACGTAAACGTCGTGGGCGTCGGCGGTGCGCAGCGGGCGCAGGCTCAGACGCCCGTTCTCGAGGACCTCGGCGTGCCGCATCCCGATGGTCGTGCCGGCCGGCCCGGACACGCGGATCCGCAGGCGGCCGGGAAGGTTCTGCCCGAAGTCGAGCAGGTGAGTCTCGGCGTCGACGCGGGTGACGGAGACCGGCGCGACGTCCTGGATGCGGCGAACCGGCGGCCCGATCGGCGCGACCAGGGCGCCGACTTCGGGATCCACCTGCTCCACCGGAGTCCAGTCCGTCGGCTGGAGCCGGGCGTCGTGGTGCTCGCCGTCGTAGATGCTCGCCCGGGTGATCGGGCCGTTCGCGGCGCTCCACGACTCGTCGGTCACCACCAGTTCAGTGGTGCCGTCGGCGTACGTGAGCTCCAGTTGGGCCAGCAGGGCCGTGCGGTTGCCGTAGCGGCCGGCGACGCGGTTCCAGCCGAGGCTGCCGCGCCACCAGCCGTCGGCGAGCCAGCCGCCGAGGGCGTTGAGGCCGGAGGAGAGCAAACCGGTCACGTCGTACGTCTGATAGCGCAACCGATGGTGATAGCTGGTCCAGCCCGGCGCCAGAACGTCGCTGCCGACGCGTTCGCCGTTGAGCTCGAGCTCGTAAACGCCGCAGGCGGTGGCGTAGATCCGGGCCCGGACCAGGCCATCGCGGACGGCGAAGTCGCGGCGCAGCAGGACCGCGGCCGTCTGCTCGCGCGCGCTGATGAAGGACGCCTTCCAATCCTGGTGCTCGAGCAGGCCCGCCTCGGCCGTGGTGACTTCACTCCACGGCGAGGGCGTCTCGTCGCCGGCCGGCCAGACCCGGACCCGGACGCCGACCCGATCGCGGGATCGCAGGACCGGGCCGGGCCACGGCATGAGAACGCTGTCGGGCGAGGCGATCCGGCCGCTGGTCCACAGGTGCGCGCCGTCGGTGGTGACGGCTTCGATTTCGTACGCCTGTTGGCGCCATCCGGTCGCAGCGGTCTCGACCCGCCAGGACAGCCGCGGTGCGGACTCGCCGATGCCCAGCGGCTCGGTGTGGTGCTCGATGCGGGGCGCGAGGACCCGTACGCCGGACTGGTGTTGCTCTGTCACGTCTAGCCTTTCACCGCGCCGGCCGACAGACCGCGCATGACCCGCTGGTTGAGGAACAGGTAGATCGCCAGGATCAGCAGCACGTTGATACAGATGGCGGCGAACGTCGGCCCGTACTCGACCGTGCCGAACTGCCCGGTGAAGTTGAGCAAGCCGACCTGCACGGTGCGCTGGGCATCGTCGGTGGTGAAGGTCAGTGCGATGAGCAGGTCGTTCCAGAGGAAGAAGAACTGCACCAGCGCGATGGTCAGCACCGAGTTGCGCATCATCGGGAACGCGACCGATACGAACGACCGGATCACGCTCGCGCCGTCGATCGTCGCGGCCTCGAAGACCTCGCGCGGGACGGCTCGGAAGTAGGTGGCCATCATGAAGACGGTCAACGGCAGACCGGTCGCCGTGTACGTGATGATCAGGGGCCACAGGGTGCCGGTCAGATGCAGCTTGAAGTAGACCGTGAACAGCGGCAGCAGGATCATCTGGCCCGGGATCATGATGCCGGCCAGGAACAGCAGCAGCGTGGTGCGGCGGCCGCGCCAGACCAGGATTTCCAGGGCGAACCCGGCCGCGGTGCCGAACGCGACGATCAGTGCGAGCGCCGGCAGCACGGTGAGCAGGGAGTTGCGCAGGTAAAGCGCGACCGAGGACCACGCCTGCGAGTAGTTGTCGAAGTTGGTGAAGCTGTCCGGCAGGGCCGTGGTCGAGGAGTTCAGGAATTCGCTCTGGGTCTTGAAGGAACCCAGCAGCAGCCAGATGAGCGGGTAGACGACCAGGATCAGCAGGACCGCGACGGCGGCGTAGCCGGGCAGGCGGCGCAGGAAGCGGGAGGCCTTGCGCGCACCACGACTGCGGGAGGTGCGGGGCGCGCCGATGCGGTTGGCGCGTTGTTCGGTGATGAGTGCCATGTCTACCCCTGCGCCAGGTCGCGGCGGGTCGCGCGGAAGATGAAGACGGTGACCAGCAGGCACAGCACGGTCAGCGTGAGCGCGATCGTGGACCCGTACCCGTAATCGCCGAAGGCGAATGAGGTCTGGAACATGTACAGCGTCAGCGGCGAGGTCGAGCTGCCGGGCCCGCCGCCGGTCAAGGCGTAGATCGAGTCGAACGCCTTGAGCGTGCCGTTGATGCTGAAGACCAGCGACGAGACCAGCACGGGCATCGACAGCGGGATGATGATGCTGCGGATCAGCCGCCACGTGGTCGCGCCGTCGATGGCGGCGGCTTCCATCAGCTCGTCGGGGATGTCGAGCAGGCCGGCGTAGAGCAGGATCGCGTAGAAGCCCATCGAGCGCCAGATGTCCATGAGCGCGATGACCAGGAACGCCTTGCCGGGGGTGCTGAAGAAGTCGACGGCGGAGAAGCCGAGGGCTTGCAGGAGCGCGTTGACCGGGCCGGTCTGCGGTGCCACCTCGAAGAACTTCTGGAACAGCAGCGCCACGGCGACGGTCGGCAGAACGACCGGGAAGAACACGAGGGTGCGGATCAGCCCGCCGGCGCGGCGCAGGAAGAACACGTACAGCAGCGAGAGCAGGTAGCCGACCAGCACCTGGCCGACGGTGATGACCAAGGCGTACTTGATGGTGAACCACAGCGCGCCGGGTAGGGCCGGGTCGTTGAAGAGCTTGCTGAAGTTGTCCAGCCCGGTGAAGGTGAATCCGGAGATGACGCTGCCGGTGAAGAAGGTGTACCCGAGCGACCACAGCATCGGGACCAGCATCACCAGGGAGTAGACCAGCAGGGCCGGTCCGAGCAGGATGGCGACCGACTTCCGGTCACCCAGAACGCTGTGCATGAATGTCCTTCTTTCGATGGCGCGCGGTGGCCGCCCGGAGGAGCGGCCACCGCCGAGCCCACTCAGCCGAGGTTGGTGCTGACGGTCTGCATGAACTTCTCGCCGGACAGCTGGCCGCCGCCGAGCAGTCCGCCGTTGTTCTGGCTCACCGTGGTGGCCTTGGCCGAGAAATAGCCCTCGAACCACAGGACGCTCGTCTTGATGTTGCCGATCTCGGTCTGGATCTGCTGGGTCAGCGCCGGGACCTTGACGCTCGCGTCGGTCTTGAAGCCGGTGATCTGGCTGGAGTCGCGCAGCGCCACGGTGCCGTAGTTGGCGATGATGCACTTGACCCAGGCCTGGGTGTTCTTGTCGTTGTCGTACGCCTTCTTGGAGACCGCGACCGCCGTGCCGACGTTGGCCGGGACCTGGTCGGCGGCGCCGGCGCCGCCGGCGACGGTCGGGAAGTTCATGAAGCCGATGTTGTCGGCGCCGATCGTGGCCTGCTTCGGGTCGTTGAAGACCGACAGCGCCCACGAGCCCATGTAGATGAACGCGGCCTTGCCGGTGGCGAAGGTGTTCAGCGCCGTGGCGTAGTCGATGGAGGTCGGCGACTTGCCGAAGTAGCCGGCCTTACCGAGGTCGGCGATCGCCTGCGCGGCCGCGACGTACTGCGGGTCGGTCAGCTTGGCCTGGCCGTCCTTGACCTTCTGCAGCGCGTCGGGGCCCTGCTGGCGCAGGATGTAGTTGCCGACCCAGCGGGTGATGCCCCAGCCGTCGCCGCCCTTGCCGGCGTTCGAGACGGGCTGAATGTTGGCCGCCTTGAGCTTGGCGAAGGCCGCGACCAGTTCTTCCCAGGTCTTCGGGACGGCGATCCCGTTGTCCTGCAGGATTTTCTTGTTGTACCAGATGCCCTCGATGTTGAGCTCGGTCGGCAGCACGAGCTGCTTGCCGTCGTAGAGCTTCTCGATGGTCGACGTTGCGGCAGGCAGGATGTCGCCGGAGACGCCGGCCGACTGCGCGGCCGCGCCGGCGTCGAGGACCGAGCCGTTGTCGTACAGCTGCTTGGTCAGCGCGGGCGCGTTGGCCGCGATGAAGCTCTGCGGCAGGGCGCCCTGCCCGGCGAGCAACTGCAGTTGCTGGTCGAGGCTGCCCTGGGCCTGCTTCTTGATCTCCAGCGGCTGGGCCTTGTTCTCGGTGGCGCACGTCGACGTGCTCAAGGTCGTGAGCGTGGTCGGGATCGTGGTGTTCTCGTTGATCGACAGGAACGAGAAGCTCTTGGCTGAGGAACCGCCGCCGCTGTCGCTGTCGCCGCCACCGCAGGCGGACAGGGATAGGACGAGGGCGACGGCGCCGGCCGTCACCGCGTACGTGGGTCGTGCAAGCCGTCGGAAGGTGTGCGCCACGGGGAGTCTCCTTGGTGACCGCCGATTGAAACGTCTAAGAGGCGTTGAAGCGTCTAAAGAGTGAGCCCGGCTACAACCTCCGTCAAGAAGATCACGCTGATAACCGGTATTTGATCTCTCGGAAACAAGAGCCTGACCTGCGGAAACTGTCATTGTAACGGTTCAATAACCCGGCGCGGCGGGGTGGAGAAGATCCACTGGCCGGACCATGACGTACGCTCGGCGCCGTGGCGAGGATCGAGGACGTCGCCCGTCAGGCGGGCGTGTCGGTCGGCACGGTCAGCAACGTGCTCAACCGCCCCGACGTGGTGGCGCCGGCCACGCGCGAGCGGGTCACCGCGGCCATCGCCAGCCTCGGTTACGTTCTCCACGAACCCGCGCGGGCGCTCAAAGCCGGCCGCAGCCGTACGGTCGGGTTGATCGTCCCGGACATCGCGAACCCGTTCTTCGCCGATGTCGCCCGCGGCGCTGAGCGGGTGGCCGATCGCCACGACGTGATCGTGACCCTGTACAACAGCGCCGAATCCGCCGACCGGGAACTGCGCCACTTCGGCCGCCTGGAAGAGCAGCGCGCTCAAGGTGTGCTGGTCACGCCGGTCGGCGGAGCCGTCAAGATGCTCGAGGCCGTCCGCCGCCGAGGCACCCCGGTCGTTCTGATCGACCGGGGCTCGAAACAGGCGGCCGTGTGCTCAGTCGCGGTCGACAATCAAGCCGGCGGGCGGCTCGCCGCCGCGCATCTGCTGGCGCTGGGCCATCGCCGGCTCGCCTTCGCCGGCGGGCCGCTGGCCCTCGGACAGGTGGCCGACCGCCTGGCCGGCGCACGCCGTGAAGCCGACGCCGCCGGTGCGACTCTCGAAGTGCTGGAGACGTCGCGGCTCGACGTCGCGGCCGGCCGGACCGTCGGCGCCGCGCTGGCTGCGCGGTCATCCGCCAAGCGGCCCACCGCAGTGTTCTGTGGCAATGATCTGGTCGCGCTCGGCGTTCTTCAGGCAGTGACCCGTGACGGGCTGCGCCTTCCCGACGATCTGGCCGTAGTGGGCTATGACGACATCGCGTACGCGGCCGCCGCGGCCGTGCCGCTCACCTCCATCCGCCAGCCCCGGCAGCGCCTGGGTCAGGTCGCCGCCGACCTGCTCTTCGACGAGATCGACCGGGGCGCCGACCATAGCCACCAGCAGATCGTCTTCGACCCTGAGCTGATCGTCCGGCAGTCCACCACGGGCTGACCGCAGCGTCCCGTGGCGCGCCTCATAATGGGCACGCCGGTTGACCGGCAACTTCTGCGGGTAGCGTGAGCTGGTGTTCTCCTCACCGCAGGCGTCCGGCGGGGGGCTCGCGTACGCGGAACGCCGCCGGTACAACGGTGATCAGTCCGCACATGCTCACCGCCTCGTCGAGATCGCCGTCGCGATCGGTGGCGAAGGAATGCACCGATCGCTGGCCGGCCTGCGGCAGGTGTCAGCCGGAGATGTGACTCTGGCGTGGCCCGGCGTGCGACAGGAATACCAGCAGTGCGAGGACCTCGAGATCTACCACGGCTACTTCCCCGTGGATCTGCTCAACCGCGAGTTGTTCTGGGTGCGCCATGACGCCCTGCTGGGTGGCCTTCTCTGGACAGCGCCGGCCTCGATGCGGCAACGCGACTTCGTGTCCGCACGCCTTGGCGGCCCCGCGCTTCAGGAATGCGTGACCCATCTCGACGGCGTCGCCGACCTGCGGCGCGAAGTGCCCGCCACACACCGGGCGGCCTCGGCCGGTCGGCTTCTGCTTCTCCTGGGAAACGTCGCCCGGGCCAACTCTGGTTCCAGCGCCGACCGTTCTCGGGCTCATTGACGGGCCACAGCGTGTCAGCATGGGCGTTGTGGACAGCGGCAACCGGCCCCGGGGCGAGCCGGTGCTCGCCCGCGCCGCGCGTATCTTGCAGGCCTTCACCCCGGAGGAGCCGGAGCTGTCGGTTTCGGAGATCGGCCGCCGGGCCCGGCTGCACGTCGCCACCGCATCCCGTCTGATCGCCGCCCTCGTCGAGCAAGGACTGCTGGCCCGCGCCGCGAACGGCAAGGTGCGCATCGGCGTAAGGCTGTGGGAACTGGCCCAGCGCGCCTCGCCGACCCTGGGGCTGCGGGAGGCGGCCATGCCGTTCCTCGAGGACCTGCACGCGGTCATCGGGCACCATGTGCAGCTCGGCGTGCTCGACGGTGGCGAGGTTTTGTTCGTCGAGCGGCTCTCCGCCCGTGATGCGGTGATCAACGTGACCCGGATCGCCGGGCGGCTGCCGTTGCACGCCTCGTCGGCGGGCCTGGTGCTTCTCGCATACGCGCCCCATGAACTGCAGGAGCAGGTAATCGCTGGACCGCTGCCCGCGTTCACGCCCGAGACGATCACGGCGCCGGGACGGCTGCGCCGCGTGCTCGACGGCATCCGGCGGCAGGGGCACGTCGTCTCCAGCGGGCACATCCACGCCGACGCCTCCGGGGTCGCCGTCCCGGTGCGCGCGAGCCCCGACCCGGCGAGCTCGGTGGTGGCCGGCCTGTCGGCGATCGTGCCCAACGACGGTCGGGCGCCGCAGCTGCTGCCCGCGTTGCTGGCCGCCGCCCGTGGCATCGCCCGTCATCTTCGGTGAATTCGTCTCTCGTTGAGTGAGAAGCCCGCTGTGTCCGCTGTGACCGGGGTCGCATTCTGGCGGCCTCATGTCACAGGAGGTTCACGTGGCGGAAACACGAACTCTGCGCATCGTCGGCAAAGAGCCGATTGCCGACGGTGTGGTGGCGCTGACCCTGGCCGACCCGGCCGGCGCACGTCTCCCCGATTGGACGCCCGGCGCGCACATCGACCTGTTTCTTCCCAGTGGCATGGTGCGCCAGTACTCGCTGTGCGGCGACCGCTGGGACCCGTTCACCTACCGGATCGCAGTGCTGCGGGAGGCGGACGGGCGCGGCGGATCCGCGTACGTCCATGATGTTCTGGATGTGGGTGAGGCCGTAGGCCTCGGCGGCCCACGCAACAACTTCCCGCTCGTTCCCGCGCAGCACTATCTGTTCGTCGCCGGCGGCATCGGGATCACACCGCTGCTGCCGATGATCCATCAGGCCGATCTGCTCGGCGCCGACTGGAGTCTTCTCTACGGCGGGCGCAGCGCCGCCAGCATCGCGTTCCGCGACGACCTCATCCGGTACGGCGACCGCGTCCAGATCCGGCCGCAGGACCAGTACGGGCTGCTCGATCTGCCCACGTTCATCGCCGGCCACCAACCGGGCACGCGCGTCTACTGTTGCGGGCCGGCTCCGCTGCTGGCCGCGGTCGAGCAGGCGTGCGCGGATCTGCCGCCGCACACCCTGCGCACTGAACGGTTCGTGGCCGCCGAAGGAAGCACGGCGGTGCGCAGCACGCCGTTCGAGGTCGAGTTGGCCCGTACGGGAACGGTGCTGACCGTGCCCGCGGAGTCCTCCGTGCTCGACGTGATCACCGCGGCCGGCGCCGACGTGCTGTCCTCCTGCCGCCAAGGGGTGTGCGGCACCTGCGAGGCGATCGTTCTCGCGGGCGAGCCGGACCACCGCGACAGCGTCCTCGACGACGCCGAACGCGCCGCCGGCACCTGCATGTTCGTCTGCGTCTCCCGATCTCGCACCGACCGCCTCGTCCTCGACCTCTAGGAGTAGCCATGAGCCTGCCGGTCAGCGACGCCGACCCGTTCGACCACGAGAACCTCGAAGACCCGGGACCCATGCACGAGAAGCTGCGCGAGGCCGGCCCGGTCGTCCACCTCACCCGCTACGACACCTACGCCCTGGCCCGCTACGAGCACGTGTACGCCGCCCTCACCGACTGGCAGCGCTTCGAATCCGGCGCCGGCGTCGGACTGAGCAACTTCCGTACCGAAAAACCGTGGCGCCCGCCCAGCCTGTTGCTGGAAGCCGACCCGCCCCGGCACGACGCCCCGCGCCGCGTCCTGTCCAAGATCGTCGGTCCCCGGTCACTGCACCGACTGCGCGAGCGGTGGGCCGCCGAAGCCGCCGAGCTCGTGGACCGGGTTCTCGCGCAGGGCGACACCGCCGACGCGGTGCCGGCTCTGGCCGAGGCCTTCCCGCTGCGGGTCTTCCCGGACGCCGTGGGCATTCCCGCCGAGGGTAGGGAGAGTTTGCTGCCGTACGGCGATCATCTGTTCAACGCCTTCGGGCCGTCCAACGACCTGGTCGCCAACGGCATCCCACGGGTCGCCGAGTTGTCGGCCTGGGTCAACGCGCAGTGCGCCCGTGACATGCTCACCCCGGATGGGTTCGGCGCCGCCATCTGGGCCGCCGCCGACCGCGGGGAACTCACGCCGGAGCAGGCGCCGCTGGTAGTGCGATCGCTGCTGTCCGCCGGGGTCGACACCACCGTGCACGGCCTGTCCGCCGTGCTTTACGCCTTCGCCACCAACCCCGCCCAGTGGCAACGTCTGCGCGAGCAGCCGTCGCTGGCCCGGGTCGCCTTCGACGAGGCGGTGCGCTGGGAGTCGCCGGTGCAGACCTTCTTCCGGACCGCCACCACCGACGTCACGGTGGACGGCCACGTCATACCGACCGGCGCGAAGATCCTGATGTTCCTCGGCGCCGCCAACCGCGACCCGCGCCGCTGGGACGACCCCGACCACTTCGACCTGAGCCGCGACCCGTCCGGGCACGTGGGCTTCGGCATGGGCATCCACCAGTGCGTCGGCCAGCACATCGCCCGCCTGGAAGCGGAATCGCTGGTGACCGCCCTGGCCCGCCGTGTCGCCCGGCTGGAACTCGCCGGGCCCGTGCGCCGCCATCACAACAACACGTTGCGCGCCTGGCGCAGCATCCCCCTGCACCTACACCGGAGTTGAAGCACATGCAGCAAGTGAAAGCGGTCATCGCGCGCGCCAAAGCAGCGCCGGTCGAGCTCGTGACGATCAACGTGCCCGATCCCGGCCCCGGCGAGGCCGTGGTGAGGATCCAGTCATGCGGTGTCTGCCACACCGACCTGCACTACCGCGACGGTGGCATCAACGACGAGTTCCCGTTCCTGCTGGGCCACGAGGCAGCCGGTGTGGTCGAGTCGATCGGCGCCGGCGCCGGCGCCGGCGTCACCGGCATCGTGCCGGGCGACTTCGTGGTGCTGAACTGGCGGGCCGTCTGCGGCGAGTGCCGCGCCTGCAAGCGCGGCCAGCCGCAGTACTGCTTCCAGACACACAACGCGAAGCAGAAGATGACCCTGCAAGACGGAACCGAGCTGTCGCCGGCGCTGGGCATCGGCGCGTTCGCCGAGAAGACCCTGGTCGCGGCCGGACAATGCACCAAGGTCGACCCGTCCGCGCGGCCCGCCGCCGTCGGCCTGCTCGGCTGCGGCGTGATGGCCGGCATCGGCGCCGCGATCAACACCGGCGGCGTGACCCGCGGCAGATCGGTCGCAGTGATCGGCTGTGGGGGAGTGGGCGTCGCGGCAGTCGCCGGTGCCGCCCTGGCCGGCGCCAGCCCGATCATCGCCGTCGACATCGACCCGGCGAAGCTGGAGGCGGCCCGCAAGCTCGGCGCCACCCACCTCGTCGACTCGTCACAGACCGATCCAGTCGCGGAGATCAAGCGCATCGCGGCCGCGACGTACGAGGGTGCCGACGGCGCCGACGTGGTCATCGAGGCGGTGGGCCGGCCGGACACGTGGAAACAAGCCTTCTACGCCCGTGACCTGGCCGGCGTGCTGGTGCTGGTGGGCGTGCCGACGCCCGAGATGAAGGTGCCTGAGCTGCCGCTGATCGACGTGTTCGGCCGCGGCGGCGCGCTCAAGTCCAGTTGGTACGGCGACTGCCTGCCCAGCCGCGACTTCCCGATGCTGGTCGACCTCTACCGGCAGGGCCGCCTCGACCTCGACGCGTTCGTCACCGAGGAGATCGGGATGGCGGATGTCGAGGCCGCGTTCACCAGCATGCGCGGTGGCGGCACCCCGGTGCTGCGCTCGGTGGTCGTCCTGTGAGCCACGTCGATCACGCCGTCGTCTCGGGCACGTTCAGCCTCGACGGACAGGCCTTCGCCGTCGACAACAACATCTGGGTGGTCGGGAACGACGCCGAATGCGTCGTCATCGACGCCCCGCACGACGAGGACGCCATCCTGAAGGTGGTCGGCTCCCGCACGGTAGTGGCAATCATCTGCACACACGCCCACGACGACCACGTGCGAGCCGCTCCGGCCCTGCGCGATCGAACCGGCGCCCCGATCCTGCTGCACCCCGATGACCGGCCGCTGTGGGAACTCACCCACGGCCAGACGGTGACCTGGGACGCCGACCTTGCCGACGGGGCGGTCATCCAGGTGGGTGGCACGGCGCTGACCGTGCTGCACACGCCGGGGCACGCGCCCGGCGCGGTCTGCCTCTACGCGAGCGAACTGGGATGTGTCTTCACCGGGGACACCTTGTTTCAGGGCGGACCAGGGGCGACCGGCCGCTCGTACTCGGACGCGGATCAGATCGTCGAGTCCATCACGGCGAAGCTGCTCGTCCTGCCGGACGACACCGTGGTGCACACCGGCCACGGCGCCGACACCACCATCGAGTCCGAACGGCGCCGACTCGGGCGCTCAACCGAGCGCCAGCAGTGAAGGCGACGACCTTCATTTATTAACACGACGGATACATCGCATACACAATTTCGTCTTCTCCGCGGCTTGCCCCCTGAGGCACGGTCACGGCACCCCCGCGCGCCATCCCCAACCACAGCCACCCTGGTCGGCGCGCCGAGCTGAGGAGAACCGTGCGAACAGACAGACCAACAGGCGCTGCCTCACTGGCAGCCGGGCGATCCACCACGAGGCGGGTGTGGAGTCTCTCGCTCGCCATCCTCGGACCCGTCAGCACTCTCGCGGTTGCCGTCCCCGCTTCAGCGGCACCGGCCTCGTCGAGTGTCGACTTCGGTCCGAACGTCAAGATCTTCGACGCCAGTACGCCGGTCGCTGACATCAACGCCTACCTGCAGAGCATCTCGGCCGAGCCGGAGTTCAGCACCAACCGGCACGCGGTGTATTTCAAGCCCGGTACCTACGGCAGCGCCGCCGGCCAGAACGACCCGGCGACCGCCACCGGCATCGTCAACAGCGAGGTCGGCTACTACACCTCGATCGCCGGACTGGGTACCTCGCCCACCAGCGTCAAGATCAACGGATCGTTGCACTCCGAGCCACGTCAGAACGCCGACGGGTCCTCCGACGGCCTGACGAACTTCTACCGGTCGCTGGCCAACATCTCGGTCAACCCGATCCAGCGGCCGGTGGGTGCCGACGCTCAACGAGCCAGGCCGGAAGGCGTCGCGCCGGCACACACCATGCGGTGGGCGACCTCTCAGGCATCGTCGCTGCGCCGGGTCGACATCAAGGGCAACCTGGACCTCAACGGTGCCTACGGAGCCACACTCTTCGGCACCGAAATGGCCGACAGCCGCATCACCGGCAGCGTCAACAGCGGCGGCAACGCCGGACCGGGCCAAGCCCAGTACTACGTGCGCGACAGCCAGATCGGCAACTGGAACGGCGGCTCAGCCAACCTGGTCTTCTCCGGCGTACAGGGTGCCCCAGCCGGCGACTTCAACGGCCGCGGCATCACCACCCTGGCGACCACCCCCACCTCCAGGTCCGCCCCATTCCTGACCATGAGCGGCGACGCCTACTCGGTCTTCGTGCCGAAGGCACGCACCAACGCCTCCGGTGCCAACTGGGCGACCGACAGCACAGCCGGCATCAGCATCCCGATCTCCCGATTCCACATCGCCAAAGCAGGCACCGACACCGCAACGACAATCAACACAGCGCTGGCCGCCGGCAAACACCTCATCCTGACGCCGGGCATCTACCGCCTCAACGCACCGATCAAGGTGACCCGGCCCGACACGGTCGTCATGGGCATGGGCTACGCGACGCTGGCACCCACCGGCGGGCAGGCCGCGATCGAAGTCGGTGACGTCAAGGGCGTCGTCATCTCCAGTCTGCTCGTCGACGCCGGCCCCGGCTCCAACGTCCTGGTCAAGGTCGGCACGGGCAACGCCAACAACCTCGGCGACGCCACGAACCCCACGACGCTCAGCGACCTGTTCATTCGGATCGGAGGCGCCCAAGCCGGTTCCAGCAAGACCGCACTGCAGGTCAACCAAAGCAAAGTCATCCTCGACGACAACTGGATCTGGCGCGCCGACCACGGCACCGGCGTGGGCTGGACCAGCAACACCAGCGACACCGGACTCGTCGTCAACGGCACGGACGTGACCGCCCTCGGCCTGTTCGTCGAGCACCACCAGAAGAACCAGGTCATCTGGAACGGCGAGCGCGGCACCACAGTCTTCTACCAAAGTGAGTTCCCGTACGACCCGCCGAACCAGGCCGCATGGAGGGACGGAACCAATGAGGGTTACACCTCTTACAAGGTCTCGCCCAGCGTGACGACCCACTCCGCCACCGGCACGGCCATCTACACGCTGTTCCTCGACTCCACCTTCGCCGGCGCACCGGCACACGCTTGGACCTCAATCGAGGCACCCCAGCGCCCCAGCGTCCGATTCAAATCGATGACGACCGCAGTGATCGCTCTGGGAGGCGGCATCCGGCACATCGTCAACGACACCGGCGCCGCCGTGGACTCGACCCAGCCCAACCAGGTGGTCCCCGGCTTCACGGCATCCGCCCGGTTGGCGTCATACCCCCACTGATCACCTGACCGAGCGCTGACCGAGGCATGGCGACGCACGATGGTCACCGACCGCTCACGGGTCGGTGACCATCCCCGGAAACCCTCTCGGGTCGGCGAGCCTTTGACAACGGTCCGCCTCTGCCGCCGGAGTCGCGAGGTCAGCTCAAACTTCGCCGGTGGCCCGGATTCGCGTCGGCGGGTGATGGCGGTCAGGCAGGGCGAGGGTGCGGCTCGTAGCGCTGTTCGATCGTAGTCGGCAAAGAGCCTCGATCGTCGCCGCCGCCGATCTCACCGCGACCGCAGTCGATTCGCATGCCAGCCTGCTGCTCGGCTAGGGCACGGGCGAGCCTTCCGTGCCGTGGACGTCGATGACCCCCCACACCCCGAGCGTCGCCGCGATCTGCCGTTCCGAGGCACGCACTCAAGACATCGCGATCCTTCCACCTGCCCCACTAGCGTGCGCAACCGGCGGCGCGGACGGAGACGCCGAATATGAACCGGTACTCGTAGCGCGGCGGCCGGTCGCTGCACTGAACAGCGCGCAACGGCCAGCCTCCGACGGCTTAGCACCGGTCGGGCACGAGCAGAAACCCTCAGCCGCTTGGCCGTCCAAGAGGTGAGCCGCCGGCCTTCCGGCTGACCGCGGTGTGAGTTCCCCCCGGTTTGGCGGAGCTTCTCAAGCATGATCGACTGATCATGGGGAGGAAGTATCCGTGGCCGCACCGAAGAAGTACCCCGACGAGCTCAGGGCGCGTGCTGTGCGCTTGTATCGCGAG
>NZ_JBICTW010000016.1:0-43345 GCF_043197815.1 Actinoplanes sp. NPDC048988
CATCGTCACCAGGAACGATCGCCCGAAAAGCACACCCAGAAAGAAGCCCTCAACCACTCCACGGCCACGCCGAACAGGTTAAAACTCAAGCTAGGGCTCGCTTGCGCTGGGACGGTGGGAAGCCGGGGGTGCCCACTCGGGCTGGCTGGGGAGCGCTTTATGCCTCGAGTGGTCACCCCCGGCTCCCCACCTTGCATGGCGGCTTGGTGCGGCCAGGGGAATGGTCGGGGGCCGCTGGGTGGGTGGCTTCGGTGAGGGTCACCTTGCGCTGGGCGGGGGTTGCTGTTCGCTGCCGCGCCGGGGTGCGGATAGGCGGATTTGTCGGGCAGGCCAGGGTGAGTGAGGACTGGGCGGCAATTCCAGGCCGGTTGCGCGGGCTGAAAGGCTGGGCTAGCGCGCGGCCCGTAATGCCGCGGCTATCTGGACGAGGTCCAGGTCGACTACGGCCTCCTGGACGTCCCACACGCCTCGCTCGCTGAGGGCCAGGCCGATCAAGGCCAGGTTGGCGGCGTCGTCACGCAGCTCGAATTCTTCGCGGCTCTCCTCGCCTGTCCCGCCCGTCTCCTCGCGGTGCCAGGCGGCGACCGCCGCTTCGGCCAGCGGCCTGGGCAAGCGCACGCTGATCCGATCGGCCTGGGACTCCAGCCGAGTGCCTATCGCGGTCAGCACGGTGCGGTCATGCCGGTATCGCGAGTACTGCTCGTGGTCGGCCACGAAACGAGGCTAGTCGAACTTTTCGTCGGGGTAGGTGCCGGCCAGCTCGGCCGACCAGGGCTGCAAGGGTACGGCGGCGGGGCCGATCACGCGCATCGAGGCCAGGCACGTCAGGAGCATGCCCTCGCCGAAGAAGGAACGGGCCTCCTCGGGGGTGCAGCCGGTCAGGGCGCGGATGGTGTCGTACAGGCGGCCGAAGCCGGCGCGAACGTGGTCGCCGATCGCGGGGTCGTCGCTGGCGGCGAAGCCGTGCAGGAGCATGGCCATGAGCTCGCGGCGACCCAGCAGCTGGAAGTAGGCGTGGCCGAGGCCGGGCAGGGTGGGGTCCCGGTCGGCGGCGGCACGGAACGTGGCGTCGATGAGTTCGACGGTGTGCTGCATGGCGGCCAGGAAGAGATCCTGCTTGGTACGGAACAGGCGGATCACGTACGGCTGGGAGACACCGGCCAGGCGGGCCACCTGATCGGTGGTGGTGCCGGCGTAGCCGCCGCTGCTGAACGCGGTGACGGCGGCCGCCACGAGCTGCTCCTGGCGCTCCTCGGCGGTGAGGCGGGTGCGAGACATGTTGACAGATTATCAGTCGATAACTACGTTGGTTATCAGTCAATAACAACTTGGGGGAACGACAGTCATGACCGCCGTACTGGAAGCACCCGCCGCACCCCGGCGCGCCGCCAAGCCGCTGGCCGCGGTGCTCGCCGCCGTCGGCATCCCGACCTTCATGGTCGCGCTGGACAACCTCGTCGTGAGCACGGCGCTGCCGGTGATCCGGGCCGACCTGGGCGCGTCGCTGACCGACCTGCAGTGGTTCGTGAACGCGTACACGCTGCCGTTCGCCGCGTTCCTGCTCACCGCGGCCGCCCTGGGCGACCGCATCGGCCGCCGCCGCATGTTCGTCGCCGGCCTGGTCGTCTTCACCCTGGCCTCGGCCGCGGCCGGCCTGGCCTCCTCGCCGTGGCAGCTCACCGCCGCCCGCGCCATCCAGGGCCTCGGCGGCGCCGCCGTCGCGCCCCTGGCCCTGACCCTGCTGTCGGCGGCCGTGCCCGACCGGATGCGCACCGCCGCCATCGGCATCTGGGGCGGCATTAGCGGCCTCGGCGTCGCGGTCGGCCCGGTCGTCGGCGGCGCCGTCGTCGAAGGCCTCGACTGGCACTGGATCTTCTGGCTGAACGTGCCGGTCGGCGTGCTCGCCGTGTTCCTCGCCCGCACCGTCCTGTCCGAGTCCCGCGGCGGCGCCCGCCGCCTCGACCCGCTCGGCCTGGTCCTGTCGGCGGCCGGCATGCTGCTGGTCATCTGGGGTGTCGTCGACGGACCCGACCACGGCTGGACCTCGGCCCGCGTCCTAGGCATGCTCGTCGGCGGCACCGTGCTGATCGCCGCGTTCCTGGCCTGGCAGAGCCGCAACCCGTCACCGATGATGCCGCTGTCGCTGTTCCGCTCCCGCGGTTTCGGCCTGGTCAACCTGGTCACCCTGGCCTTCTCGGCCGGCGCCTTCGGCTCGGTCTTCCTGCTGGCCCAGTTCTTCCAGGTGGTACAGGGCCTGAGCCCGCTCGACGCCGGCCTGCGCACCCTCCCGTGGACCGCCGCCCCGATGATCGTGGCCCCGTTGGCCGGCCTGTTCGGCGACCGCGTCGGCCAGCGCAACCTCATCCTGGCCGGCCAGGCCCTGCTGGCGGGCGGCATCCTCTGGATGGGCCTGGCCATCGGCACCGACGTGACGTACCCGTCCCTGGTGGCCGCCTTCGCCATGGCCGGCGTGGGCATGGGCTTGACCTTCGCCCCCGTCAGCACGGTGGCCATGGCCAGCGTCACCGAGGACCAGCGAGGCGTGGCCTCCGGCGTCAACAACACCATCCGCGAACTGGGCGTAGCCGTCGGCGTGGCCGCCCTGGCCTCGATCTTCAGCTCGTACGGCAGCTACGCCACCCACCAGTCCTTCGTGGACGGCATCAAGCCCGCCGTCGTCGTAGGCGCCGCGATCGTCGCCACCGGCGCCGTGATCGCCCTCTTCCTCCCCCGCCGCAAGCCCTGACCTTCCCACCCCAGCGAGCCGGACCGCCGAGGCGGCCCGGCTCGCCCCTTTGCCCGCCCCACCCGCCGAGGCGGCATCACCCCCGCAGTATCAGGCGCCGACCGCAGATCGAAACCTTCGAGACCCGCACCGACTGGCGGATCTCCTCGGCGGCGGGGAAGGCGAGGAAGTCACGCGCGACTCGCAGTGCACTGTCTGCGGGACGGGACGTGATCGGCCGCGCACATGGACGTCGAGACTGAGGTGTATCCGCCCGTGGCCGACGCTGTATCGATGGTTCCGCCACCGGCAGCGCGCCGGTGTTCCCGCGGCGGCTGGACCACCAAGGCCGCTGCTGGCGCCGGCTACGCGACTGGAACAACGCCGGGGTCCGGCAACGCCTGCACAAAGTGCTGCTGGCCGAGCTGCGCGCGGCCGGGAAGCTGGACCCTATCCCGAGCGGTGCTCGACTCAAGTCACGTGCGCGCGCTCCAGGGCGGCCCAAAACCGACCGGAGTCCAGTAGACCGCGGCCGGCTGGGCTCCCAGCACCATTTTGATCACGGACGCCGGCGGTGTCGCGTCGGCGGCGCTGCTGACCGGCGGCAACCGCAACGCGGCAGGCCCCGCCGTCGGGCCCCGAAGGTCTACGCCGACCGCGGCTACGACCACGACAAGTACCGCGCCCTGGTCCGCGAGCTGGGCATCACCCCGGTGATTGCCCGCCGCGGCACCGAGCATGGTTCCGGGCTTGGCAAGCCGCGCTGGGTCGTCGAGCAGAGCTTCGCGTTGCCGCACTGGTTCCGGCGGTTACGCATCCGCCGTGAAGTCCGCGACGACATCCACGAAGCCCTGCTCAAACGTGGCTGCGCCCTGATCTGCTGGCACCGCCTCCACCACCCAAAGAGTTAGGAGTTCTAAGGCCGCAAACTCCTGGCGGTGGTGGTGACCGCCGGCCAACGCGGCGACAGCCCTCAGCTCATCGGCGTGCCGGCCAAGGTGCGCGTTGCCCGAGCCCGTGGTCACCGGCCACGGACCGGACGCACACCGCAAAGCCAAGAGATCCAAGGGCAGGCGAGCGCCCGCACGGCCCCCTCTGTTGGTTCCTCCGCTGGGCCTGACATACGGCCGGCAGACGCGACGAGTCTCGCCCTCCACCCGCCCGCGCAACCGGCCTGGAATTGCCGCCCAGCCCCCCACCAACGCCGGCCCGCCCGACAAATCCCCCCACCCGCACCACAACGCGGCAGCGAACAGCAAACCCCGCGCAGCGCAAGGTGACCACTCACCGCAGCCACCCACCCAGCAGCCCCCCACCATTCCCCTGGCCGCACCAAGCCCCCATGCAAGGCGGGGAGCCGGGGGTGACCACTCGAGGCATAAAGCGCTCCCCAGCCAGCCCGAGTGGGCATCCCCGGCTCCCCGCCGTCCCACCGCAAGCGAGCCCCAAAGTCAGTCGGGTGGGTGACACCCACTCCTTACCGGCCACACCACCACCGCCCCCAGTATTTGATCGAGCACCCCTCCCCCACCTGCGAAGGAACCCCGCCAACCCTCAAGCCACACCGGACACAAGGGACATTCCACCCCCGCCTCACGACGTGCGGCGAATTGACGTACCTCTTAGCGTCGGAAGCGTGGGAGACGAACCCAACATCGGGCGGGCGCGGGTTCAGCGTCCGCCGCGCGGCCAGGCCCGGGTCGGCAAGGCCGTGGGCAAGGCGCGCACGCCCGAGAACGCGCCCACCGACTACATCCCCATCGGTTCGCAGGAGCCGCCGCCCGTCTTCGTCGATCCGACCGGTGGCCGCCGCCGGTGGGTGCGGCGTACGGCGTACGGAATCGGGCTTCTCCTGATTGTGGCCCTGGTCGTCATCTGGCTCAGCCAGCTCGGCGGATCGGCGCCGCCGCCGGCACGGACCCCCGGCCCCAGCAGCGCGGCAGCCGCGCGGTGACCGTCTACCGGGCCACGCCACCGCCGCATGATCCGGCCGAGTCGACCGGGCGGCTTCCCCCGCTTCAGCGTAAGCGGCGTATCCGGCGACGGCGGGTGTTCGCCGGCGGGCTCGGGCTTGTCGTTCTGCTCCTGCTGGCCACCGTGATCCTCGTGTCGGTCTACACCGACGCCGGGTTCAGCCCCGACGGGACCACACAGAGCACCACCTCGTCCGAGGACGTGCCCGACTCGATCAGCAACGGCGGCCCGATCATCGACGTCGACGGCGGCCAGGTCCGGACGTACGGCATGCCGGCCAAGACGATCGCCCTCACTTTTGACGACGGCCCCGATCCGCTGTGGACGCCGAAGATCCTCGACGTGTTGAGCCGGCATCACGCGCCGGCCACCTTCTTCGTCGTCGGGTCCCAGGTCGCCCGGCATCCGGACGTGGCCCGGCGGATCACCGACGAGGGGCATGAGATCGCCGGGCACAGCTTCACCCATCCCGATCTGGCCGAGCTGCCGAACTGGCGGCGGGAGATGGAGAACTCGCAGACGCAGCTGGCCATCGCCTACGCGACCGGACGCTCCTCGTCGCTGATGCGGCCGCCCTACTCGTCGTTCGCCGACGCCATCTCCGACAAGGACTGGCAAACCGTGCAGGACGTCGGCGCGCAGGGCTATCTGACCGTGCTCGACACCATGGACAGTGAGGACTGGAAGAGGCCCGGTGTCGACGCCATCGTGCGCAACGGCACGCCGCGCGGCACCGGCGGGCAGATTCTTCTCATGCACGACGCCGGCGGGGACCGTTCGCAGACGGTGGCCGCGCTGGACCGGCTCATCCCGGAGATGCAGCGCCGGGGCTACCGGTTCAGCACGGTCAGCGCCGCCCTGGGTGACCGGGTCAATCCGCCGGCCACCGACGAGGCCGTGTGGCGTGGCCGGGCCCTGGTGTGGACCGTGCACGTGGCCGACATCGTGCTCGACGCGCTCTGGGTGCTGTTGATCGTCGCGGGCGGCCTGATCGTCGTACGGACGCTGATCCTGTTTTTGTTCGCCTGGCGGCATTCGCGGCATCGGCGCAGCCCGGACTGGTCGTGGGGGTTGCCGGTGTCCACGCCGGTGACGATCGTCGTGCCCGCGTACAACGAGGAGAAGACGATCGCGCCCGCCGTCCGGTCGCTGGCCGGTTCGAAGCATCCGAGTGTCGAGGTCCTGGTGGTCGACGACGGCTCGACCGACGGGACCGCCGCGGCGGTCCGCGACCTGCGGATCCGCAATGTTCGCATCGTGCAAGTGCCCAACTCCGGCAAGGCGAACGCGCTCAACGCCGGGGTGGCCCTGTCCCGCAACCCGATCGTCGTCATGGTGGACGCCGACACCGTCGTGGAACCCGAGGCCGTACACCGCCTCGTGCAGCCCTTCGGCGACCCGATGGTCGGCGCGGTCGCCGGCAACGTGAAGGTCGCCAACCGCGGCAGCCTCATCGGCAAATGGCAGCACATCGAGTACGTGATCGGCTTCAACCTCGACCGGCGGCTGTACGACACCTTCGGCTGCATCCCGACGATCCCGGGAGCCCTCGGCGCCTTCCGCCGCAAGGCCCTGACCGAGGCCGGCGGCCTGAGCACCGACACGCTGGCCGAGGACACCGACCTGACCATGGCCATCCACCGGGCCGGCTGGCGGGTCGTCTACGAGGAGTCGGCGCGGGCGTACACCGAGGCCCCGGCCAGCATGAAGCAGCTCTGGAGGCAGCGCTACCGCTGGAGCTACGGCACCATGCAGGCGATGTGGAAGCACCGCCACGCGGTCGTCGAGTCCGGCCCGTCGGGACGGTTCGGCCGGCGCGGCCTACCGTTCATCACCCTTTTCAGCGTGCTGCTGCCCCTGCTGGCCCCGCTGATCGACCTGATGGCGGTGTACGGGCTGCTGTTCCTGGACCGCCGGATCACCGTCATCGGCTGGCTCGCGATGCTCGTGGTGCAGGTGCTGACCGCCATCCTGGCCTTCCGCCTCGACCGGGAGCCGCTGCGCCCGCTGTGGACGCTGCCGCTGCAACAGATCGTGTATCGCCAGCTCATGTATCTCGTTCTCCTGGTGTCGGC
Organism: Actinoplanes sp. NPDC048988; assembly: GCF_043197815.1. Classification (NCBI taxonomy): domain Bacteria; kingdom Bacillati; phylum Actinomycetota; class Actinomycetes; order Micromonosporales; family Micromonosporaceae; genus Actinoplanes; species Actinoplanes sp. NPDC048988. Next base: position 6,775 of record NZ_JBICTW010000016.1, read on the forward strand.
GCTGGCCGCGGTGACCGGCCGCCGACTGCGCTGGCAGACGATCCATCGGACGGGCGACCTCAGCTCGGCCCCCAGCCCGGCCCGCGGCGTATAGCCTGATCACCGGTCGGGTAGAGGAGAGGCTATGCCTTCCCCAGGAGAGATGTACGGCGGCCGGTATCGGCTGGACGAGCGGATCGCCGCCGGTGGCATGGGCGAGGTCTGGCGGGGCACCGACACGGTGCTCGGCCGGGACGTCGCGGTCAAGACGCTGCACGCCGATCGGGCCGGCGACCCCAACTTCCAGACGCGCTTCCGCAACGAGGCGCGGGCCATGGCCGCCCTGCACCATCCGGGCGTGGCCGACGTGTACGACTTCGGCGAGACCGAGGGCGGCACCGACGCGTTCATCGTGATGGCCCGGGTCGAAGGCGAGCCGCTCCATCAGCGGATCGCCGCGCGCGGCCGGCTGAGCGCCGACGAGACGCTGTCGGTGGTGTCGCAGGCCGGGCGGGCGCTCGAGGCGGCGCACCGGGCCGGCATCGTGCACCGCGACGTCAAGCCCGGCAACCTGATCATCAAGCCGGACGGCACGGTGGTGCTGGTCGACTTCGGGGTGGCCCGGCAGGCCGACACCGCGACCATGACCGCGGCCGGCGAGGTGGTCGGCACGGCGATGTACATCGCGCCCGAGCAGGTGTCGAAGGAGCCGATCACCCCGGCCGTGGACGTGTACGCGCTGGGCGTCGTCGCGTACCACTGCCTGGCCGGTCAGCCGCCGTTCCTCGGCGACAACCCGGTCGCCATCGCGATGCAGCATCTCAACGAGCCACCGCCGCCGTTGCCGGACGACGTGCCGCCGGCCGTGCAGGCCCTGGTCCTGCGGGCCATGGCCAAGCGGCCCGAGGACCGGTTCGCGTCGGCGGCGGCGATGGCCGGCGCGGCCGATCAGATCCTGGCCGGCGTCGACACCACGACGGTGCTCGCTGCCATCGCCCCTCCGGCGGGAACGACGGCGGCGCTTCCCGCGCGACAGGAGAACGCCCGCGGCCGTAAGCCGCTGATCGCGGCCGCCGCGGCTGTTCTGGTGCTGGCCGCGGCGGCGCTGGCGCTGGCGCTGACCTGGCCGGACGACGAGCAGACCCCGCCGGACACGCAGCCGTCGGCCACCGTCGGGTCCTCCGCCGGCACGGGCAACGCGCCGGCCAGGACGCCGACCAGCACGCCGAAGAGGACGTCGAACCCGGCACCGTCACGGTCGCAGCAGCCGGTGCCGGCCACCACCCGGCCGTCGGCGCCGGTCACCTCCACCACGACCTCGCCCAGCTCGGACGAGTCGGGTCCCTCGGAGCCGGAGACGTCGGCGCCGCCGGAGACCACCGCCCCGCCGGAGGAGACCGAGGGTCCCGAGGAGAACGCGAGCACCCCGGCCGGCGCCGGAGAATGAGAAAGGGGGCCTCGCGGCCCCCTTTCGCCTGGCTCAGTCCACTTGGACCATGGTCAGTGCCGCCACTTGCTTCTGGAGCTGGGCGACCTGCTCGCTCAGCTCGGCGATCTGCCGGGACAGGTCGTTCAGCGGCTGCTTGCTCGGCGCGTACCGCTGGAAGTCCCCGGCCGGCTGATTCACGTTGGTGTAGGGGTTGCGCAGGCGGAAGTCCCAGACCCGCTCCTCCACCTTGTTGATCTCGCCCGCGATCCAGGACTTGTCAGAGGAAGTGAGAGCCACCGGTATGTCCTCCAGATGCCAGGAAGCCGTCGAGGCTTCGAGGGACGTGGTGTACGACGACGAGAAGTGCGCGTGGTGGTCGTGCGGGTTGGCGCCGCTGTAGGACTGCTGCTTCCAGCCGTTGCTCTGCTGCCAGATGCGCCGGTTGAAGATGATGTAGCGCAGCCGCTTCTCGGCGCCGGACCGGCACCGCCGCAGCAGGAACTGCACCACCGTCTCCATGGTCAGCCCGGGCTCACGCAGGTCGACGTCGACGTCGATCGCGTGCACCTCGTGGATCTTGTCGGCGTCGTGGATCGGCACGTTGCCGACCTCGTCGTCGTTGTGGTCCGACTGCGTCGCCTGGTGAGCGCTGTCCCCGATCGAGCCGTCGCTGCTCTTGTCGCGGTTGGGCGCGATCGTGGTGAACTCGGAGCGCAGCTTCACCAGGCACGGGACCAGAATCCAGTCGGCCATGCGTCAGCTCCTCACGCTGCGTAGACGACGGCAGGCAGGTTAACAGTACCCGGGGTCGACGGTCGTCATTCCGATCAGGGGACCTCGCCCGCCCCCCATCGGGTGACTCGCTGTCACCACTGTCGCGCCTCGTCAGCCGATGTGGATCCAGACGTCGTCGAGTGAACCGTGGAACTGGTCGTTGTTCTTGCCCACGCCCTTGCCGCCGATGCTGAACGGCTGCGAGGACACGATCGAGAGGCTTTCCGGTACGGCGGTAGTGGCCTGGACCTGGTCGTCCACCACGACGGCGAGCGTCGGGCCGGTGCGGCGGCACTCGATCGTGTGCCAGCCGTCGTCCATGATCGACTGTCGGCCGCGGGCCACGTACGACTGACCGCCGTCCTTGCCGGTCAGCACGCAGCTGGGCTTGCCGGTCGTGCCCTCCAGCTGCGCCTTGTACTGGCCGCCGGCGCCCGCGAGGCCCTTCTGGAGCAGGTTCTGGCTGGTCCTGGTCGTGCCCGGGCGCACCGTCACGCCGTACCGGAAAGGCTTGTCGCCGGGGTTGAGATCCGGCGTGTCGGCCGCCTGCAGGACCAGCTTCGGGCAGGCGTCCTCGGCGCAGCCGGGCGGGAACGACAGGGCCTGGCCGGAGCCGTGCGGGGTCAGGGCGATCCTGCCGCCGTCGCGCATCACGGCCCGCAGCAGGTGACCGTGGCCGGAGCCGTCGTCGAAGGTGCCGTCGGCGATCGTCGTGTCGAAGTTGTACGAGGCCACCGGGCCGGTCGCGGGACCGCCCTCCTCCCGCGCCGGCACGCCGTTGAAGGCGGCGTAGCGCTTGCGCGGGGTCGCGTTGACCGTGGTGAAGTCACCGACCGCGCTGATCGAGCCGAGGGCGGGACTGGTGGCGATCTGCCGGGTGCCGGCCACGCCGTTGGCCTGCGGCGCCCACTCGAGCAGGTTGCCCTGCGCGTCCACGGCGGCCAGCTTGCCGCGGGTCACCGAGCCGTCGGTGCAGACCCCGCGCACGCCGTTGTTGCCGGTCGTGCAGGCCTTGTCGAAGTGGCCGCCGACGTAGGTGATGCCGTCCAGCACCGCGATGGCCTGGGCGTCACCGTCGAAGACCCGGGTCCAGCGGGTCGCGCCGGCCCTCGTGTAGGCGACGGCGCGGCCGCCCTGGCCACCGAGGGCGGCGTAGACCCCGTTGGCGTCGGCGGCGAGAGCGAAGACCTGAGAGACCGGCTTGGGTACGAAGGAAGCGTCCGTCACGCCCGTGGCCGGGTCGACCGCCGAGAGCCGGATCGTCGAGCTCACGTTGTTGGTGCGGTGGAACCGGCCGCCCACGTAGACGCGGTCGCTGGTGACGGCGAGCGCGTTGACGGTGTCGTCGGCCGAGGGCGCCCAGGCGTCGAGCGCGCCGGAGCTCAGCGTGAACGCGGCCAGATTCGCCCGCGGCACGCCGTCCACAGCCGAGAGGCGGCCGGCCAGATAGAGCCGGCCGTTGCCGGTGGCGAGGGCGTTGGGCTGGCCGGTCACCGAGTGCCGCATGCTGGTCAGCAGGCCGCTGGTGGCGCCGATGCCGGCCACCGCGTCGCGGGCCTCGCCGTTCACGACGTCGAAGTCGCCGGCCGCGTAGACCACGTCGCCGGCGACCGCGAGCGCGCGGACGTTGGCGTCGGCGCTGGGCTGCCAGTCGAGCAGCGCGCCGGTGCGGGCGTTGAAGGCCGCGAGCCGCGTGCGCGCGACGTTGCGGCCGCCGACGATCGCGGTGGTGAAGTTGCCTCCCACGTAGACGGTGTCACCGCGGTACACGACCGCGTAGACCGGGCCGTTGAACGAGGGGGCGGCGGAGGGTTCGGAGGTGACCACCCCGGCGAGGGCGGCACCGGCCGCGACTACGACGCCGGCGATCGCGAGGGCGGCACTTTTTCGGAGGTTGCGCACATTGGTCGTTAACTACGCTTTTCGTACGAGGTTGCGGCGCCGGCCGGGTGGCGCCCGTGACGGCGGCCACTATGCTTCCTGCGTACGGAATCGAAAAGGGAGAATGCCGTGTCTCGACGCCGCCTGCTGCCCGCCGCCTTGATCGCGACGGCGGCCCTGGCCGCCGGATGCGAGATCGACATCGCGCCCGAGGCGGTGCCGCCGCCGATCAGCATCAACCCGACGCCGTCCGGCTCGGCCGGCGTGCCCGAGTACGTGTGCACGGCCGTGTACAAGACCCTGACCGAGGGGGCGCTCAAACTGGCGCCGTGGATCGGCAGCTCCAGCGACGAGGCCAAGGCGAAGATCAAGCAGACCTTCACCGACATGGCCGCGCAGGTCGACGCCGAGGTCGCCCGGACGACGGAGCCCGGGCTCAAGAGCGCGCTCCAGGACATCTCGGGCGACCTGACCGCCGGGGCGCGGCTGAGCGACCCGGCGGCGTACGTCAAAGGCGATTTCCAGACCGTCGGCCAGAAGCTCGACGGGAAGTGCGGCGCCTGACTTTCGTCACACGAAGATGCTCAGGATCATCACGCAGGCGAAGCCCACCACCGAGATGATCGTCTCCATCACCGACCAGGTCTTGATGGTCTGGCCCACGGTCATCCCGAAGTATTCCTTGACCAGCCAGAACCCGGCGTCATTGACGTGCGAGAAGAAGAGCGAGCCGCTGCCGATGGCCAGCGCCAGCAGCGCCACCTCAGGCTTGTCGAGCGTCGCGGCCAGCGGGGCCACGATGCCGGCGGCGGTGATCGTCGCGACCGTGGCCGAGCCCGTCGCGACCCGGATGCCGACCGCGACCAGCCAGCCCAGCAGCAGCGCGTTGATGTTCGCGTCCTGAGCGGCGTCGGCCACCACGTTGCCGACACCCGCGTTCACCAGCACCTGCTTGAAACCGCCGCCGGCGGCCACGATGAGCAGGATGCCGGCGACCGGCGGCAGGGCGCCGCCGACCACGGCGGAGGTCTGCTGCCGGTTGAAGCCGGCCCGCTTGCCCAGCGTGTACATCGCGATCAGGACGCCGGCCAGCAACGCCACGATCGGCTCGCCGATGGTCTCCAGGACCGACCGGACGCCGTTGCCCTCGTCCAGGGTCAGCTCGGCGATGGCCCGGGCCAGCATGAGAACGATCGGCACCAGGACGGTGAGCACGGCCGGCCAGAACCCGGGATTGTGGGTCGGCCGGGGCTTGCCCTTCTCCTCCACCACGTCGCCCAGGTCGTCGGCGGTCGAGATGCCCGATCCGCCGGCCGCGGGAGTCGCCCCGGCCAGCGCCGGAACCCGCAGCGGGACCCGCTTGGCGATGAAGTTGCCGAAGACCGGGCCGGCCACGATCACGGTGGGGATCGCGCAGATGATGCCGAACAGCAGGGTCAGCCCCAGGTCGGCGTTGAGGTTCGAGATGGCGACCAGCGGGCCCGGGTGCGGCGGCACGAGACCGTGCAGCACCGAGAGGCCGGCCAGCGCCGGGATGCCGATGCGGAGAAGACCGATGTCGGTACGGCGGGCCACCAGCAGCACGATCGGCACCAGCAGCACCACGCCGACCTCGAAGAACAGCGGCAGGCCGATCAGGGCCGCCACTCCCGCCATGGCCCACGGCAGGGCCGAGCCGGAGACGCTGTTGACGATCCGGTTCACGATGCCGTCGGCACCGCCGGAATCGGCCAGCAGCGCCCCGATCATCGCACCGAGCGCGATCAGCACGCCGACACTGCCGGTGGTACTGCCGAGCCCGGCGGTGAAGGAGTCGATGGTGTCACCGGCCGACGCGCCGGCGACGAGGCCGAGCACCCCCGACCCGATGATCAGCGCGAGGAACGGATGCCACTTCGCCCAGGCGATGAGTAGCACGACAGCGATGATGCCGAGCACAGCGGCGAGAACCAGCTGCGTGGTCCCGGCGTCCGTGATGGCCTCAGCGGCGAGGGGCGTCATTTTCGGGCGGATACCCAAGGCGAACGCTTTTCAATCTTGGCTGGGTAATGTCGGACCTGGTGAGCCCACGCACAGTCCCCGCCGACCTGCGCGCCGCGGTCCGGGTCCGCCCGGCCGACGCGGCGTGGGCCTTCGCGCTCCGCGCCGGCCTGGCCGTCGCGGTGCCGCTGGTGGTGCTGATCGCTATCGGTCACACGGCGTGGGCCGGGGTGGCCACGTTCGGGGCGTTCACGGCGCTCTACGGCCGGGACGAGCCCTACCGCCGCCGGGCGGTGATCCTGACGTTCAGCGCGGCCGGCCTGGTGGCCTGCGTGGTCCTCGGCACGCTGGCCGCGCTGGCCCCGCACCCGGAGACCGTCGGGGTGGGGGTGGTCGCCCTGGTCGGCGGCGCGGCCACCCTGCTGTGCAACCGCTACCGGGTGGGACCACCGGCGGGCCTGATGTTCACCTTCGCGGCGGCGGTGGCCAGCGCGTTACCCGCCACGGCGTCGTCGATACCCCGCAACGCGGCCCTGACCGCGGCCGTGGCGGCGGTGGCCTGGCTGATCGTCATGTCGGGGGCGCTGGTGACCCCGGACGCCCCACGCCGCCTGGCCGTGGCCCGAGCCCTGCGCGCCGCCGCGGCCCTGCACGCGGCGCCGGCCGGCCCGGCCGGCTTGCTGGCGCGCCAGCAGGCGGCCCTGGCCGTCGACCGAGCCTGGCGAGCCGTCGCCGCCGGCCGCTGGACCGCCGTTCACCGCACCGGCTCCGCCGCCCCTCATACCTCCCACCTCGCCGGCCCAGCCGCCCTTTACACGTGCCAACCCGTCGACTCGGCCGCCCCTCACACGTCCCATGCCACCAACTCCGCCGCCCCTCCGGCGACCGCTGACACCTCCCGGCCCGCCGCCCCTCGCTCAGCCGTCCACGCCTCCCACCCCGCCGACTCCCTCGCCGCTACGGAAGCCGTCCACACCGTTCACCGCGCCGGCTCCGACGCTCCTTCGCAAGCCGTTCCCGCCGACGAGCCGGACGCCGACGGAAGTTCGGCCAACGGGATGACGGCTGCCGGGCGCCCGGCCAACGGAACAGCGGCCGCCGGAAGCGCAGCGGCCGCGGGTAGCGCAGCGGCCGCGGGTAACGCAACCAACGGAACAGCAGCCGACGGGAGCGCAGCCAACGGGGTGCGGGAGGAGGGGGAACGGGGCGACGAGTTGCGGGCCGAGGAGATCCTGGTCGCGCACGCGGAAACCGAACTCAGCGGGATGCATGGGCACACGGCCGAGGCCGCCGCCGAGCTGCGGGCCCTCGCCGCCCAGGTCAAGGCGCGGGGTCCGATCCCCCACCTGACCGCCACGCCGGCCGAGAACGCCCGGATCGCCGAGCGCCGCCTGGCCGCGCTTCTGCTGCGTGATCTGCCCGCTCCCGGGCCCGGCACGCCCCGGCGCCCGCTCTGGCCGGCGGCCGCCCGTGTCGCCTTCGGGGCGCTCATCGCCGGGGCCGCCGCCGGCATCCTCGTGCATGTCACGGGCCTGCACCACCCGTACTGGGCGGCCGTCTCCGCCGTCGCCGTCCTGCAGACCGCCTCGCTGCGGCTCTCCTCCCAGAAGGCCGTCCAGCGCGCCGGCGGCACCCTCCTCGGCCTGCTCATCGCCGGTGTGGTCGTCTCCGTGCCCGGGGGCCCGTGGGTGATGGTCGCCGGCATCGTGCTGGCCCAGGTGATCGCCGAGCTGCTGGTCATCCGCAACTACGGCCTGGCCATGCTCGCCATCACTCCCCTGGCCCTGCTGGTCGGCGAACTCGGCCACAAGACGCCACCGCTGGACCTGATCGGCGACCGGCTGGTGCAGACGGTTCTGGGCAGTCTGCTGGGCCTGGCCGCCGCCCTGCTGGTCCGTAACCGCGCCGCCAACCGCTACCTCGCCGAGGCCATCACCGCCGTCGAGCGGGGAACCGAGGCGCTGCGCCAGAGCCCGGCGGATCCCATGCTCGAGGCGAGGCGCCTGGCACTGCACGTGGCCACACTTCGTGAGGCGTACGACGTGGCCTCCGGCGAACCCGGCCTCAAGCCCGAGACAACGACCCGCGTCCTGGAGGCCGAACGATCGGCCCGCGCTTCATTGGCGGCCCTGTCCGCCACCGGGTGAGAGCCGCCGCTCAGCGGTCGGTGAGGGCTTGCCACTCGCCGGGCTCGAGGGGGAACGGGTTGCCGCCGGCGGGCATGCGCAGGATCAGGGCCTGGCGGAAGTGGGGGTCGGCACGGAGGTCGGCGCGCGGGATGCTGTGCCAGCGGTCGAAGCGGAGTTCCACCGACGTTCCGGCCGGGGTCGCGTGGGGGTTCGAGACGATCACGCCCAGGGCGGCCAGGCCGCCCGAGGGGCCGCTGTGCCACAGGGCCACCTTGTCGCCCGCGGCTATGCGGTCTCGGTAGCGGCGTACCGTCCAGTCGCCGTCGCCGCAGGCGCCCCGGGCCGGGTTGTGCTGGAAGAGCCAGTGGGCCGTCACGTGGCCAGCTCGCGGACGAAGACGCCCACGTTGCGGAAGACCTCGGCGATGCCGTCGCCGATGCCCTGGGCGATGTCCGCGGCGGGGCCCGGGTTCGTGCCGATGTAGAAGATCACGAGGATGAGCACGATCCAGCCGAGGGCCTTCTTCATCTGCTCGGCTCCCTTCCCGCGCGTGGCCTACGTGATCGTGGCACGTCGGCGCACGAACTTCGCGGATCTTCACCCGCGCGGCACACGGGAAAACTTGACAGCCACTATGAAGTGAGAGCTACTGTCAAAACATGGTTACTTCCACTTCTCGTTGGTACGCCCTGGCGGCGCTCGCCCTGAGCACGTTGGCCGTCGGGCTCGACACCACCGTGTTGAGCGTCGCCCTGCCCACCCTCGCCCGTGATCTGTCCGCCTCGACCGGCGATCTTCAGTGGTTCACCACCGCCTACCTGCTGGTGCTCGCGGCCGCGCTGCTTCCGGCCGGCCTGCTCGGCGACCGGCTGGGCCGCAAACGGATGCTCGTGGGGGCGCTCACCCTGTTCGGCCTCGCCTCCGTGGCCTGCGCTTACGCCCAGAACGCGGAGCAGCTGATCGCCGCCCGGGCTGTTCTGGGCCTCGGCGCGGCCGTGATCATGCCGCTGTCCGGCGCCGTGCTGACCACGCTGTTCGACCGCGCCACCCGGCCGCGGGCCATGTCGATCTGGGTGACCGCCAGCGCGCTCGGCATCCCGCTCGGGCCGCTGCTCGGCGGCTGGCTGCTCGACAACTTCTGGTGGGGCTCGGTCTTCCTCATCAACGTGCCGGTGGTCGTCGTCGGCGTCGCCGCGCTCGCCCGGTGGCTGCCGGAGTCGCGGGGCACGGGCGGCCGGCTCGACGGGCTCGGACTGGCTCTTTCCGCGGCCGGGCTGGTCGCGGTGACGTACGGCGTCATCTCGGTCGGTGACCGCGGCTGGTCCGACGGGCGCTCGCTGGGGACGATCGGCGCCGGTGTGGTGCTGCTGGCCGGTTTCGTCCGGTGGCAACGGCGCGCCTCGACGCCTCTGATCGATCTCGGGCTGTTCCGGTCGCGAGCCTTCACCGGCGGCGCCGCGCTGGCCACCATCGCCAGCTTCGCCATGCTCGGTCTGCTGTTCACGCTGCCGCAGTTCTTCGCCGCGGTCGGCGGCCACGACGCCTTCGGCTCCGGGTTGCGCCTGCTGCCGGTGATCGGCGGCCTGGTCGTCGGCGCCCGGGCGGCCGACATGCTCCGGTCGCGCCTGTCCACCCGTACCACCATCGCCGTCGGTCTTGTTCTGATCGCCGCCGCGTCGTTCCTGGGCGCGCGGACCGAGGTGGCCACCGGCTACGGCTCGATCGCCGTGTGGATCACCCTGGCCGGACTCGGGCTCGGCCTGACTCTGCCGCCCTCGCTCGACGCCGCGCTCGGCGCCCTCTCCCCCGAACAGAGCGGCGTCGGCAACGCCGTGCTTCAGGCCATGCGCCAGGTGGGCGGCGCGATCGGGGTGGCCGTGCTGGGCACGGTCGTCAGCGCCGGCTACCGGAGCGGTGTTCCCGCCTCGGTGGACGACGGGATCGCCACCGCCGTCCGGCTCGGCGACCCGGGCCTGCTGGCCCAGGCGCAGCGGGCCTTCACCCACGGCATGGACCTGTCACTGCTGGTGGCCGGCGCGGTCGCGGCGGCCGGCGTGGTGATCGCGCTGGTGGTCGTGCCGGCCCGCACGCCGGCGCCGCCCGCCGAGGTCAGCGAAGAGGCTTTGGCAGAATCGACGCTATGACCCCTTCCCCCGGTGTGCCGCTCGGCCTGCGTGAACGAAAGAAAGCCAGGACCCGGGCGGCCATTCGGGGGGCCGCGATGCGCCTGTTCGAGGAGCAGGGCTACGCGGCCACCACGGTCGAGCAGATCGCCGAGGCGGCCGAGGTGTCACCGAGCACGTTCTTCCGGTATTTCCCGACGAAGGAAGACACTGTCCTCACCGACGACTACGACCCGCTCATCGTCGAGGCGATCCGAGCCCAGCCCGTCGAGGTGCCGGCCGTGCGGGCCGTCCTGCTGGGCATGCGCGGGGTCTTCGAGAACCTCACCGAGCAGGAGTGGTCGGTCGAGCGCCGCCGCCAGCGGCTGATCGAGACGGTCCCCGAACTGCGCGTCCGTCAGCAACAGCAGACCGTGGCCGCGGTGGACATGCTGGCCGACGCCATCGCCGAGCGCGACGGCCGGCCGGCCGACGAGAACGCCCGCGTGGTGGCGGGCGCCCTCGTCGGCATCGTTCTCGCGGTCAGTCCTCCCGGTGCGGGCTTCCAGCCACACGACTTCGATCGCCTGGAACTGGCCCTGGCCGCGCTGAAGAACAGCCTGAAGGACTTCTAGACGGTACGGGCGAGCCGGTCGGCCAACAGCTTCGCGAACCGGGCCGGGTCGTCCAGGTCGCCGCCCTCGGCCAGCAGCGCCGTGCCGTACAGCAGCTCGGCCGTCTCGGGCAGCGCCTCGTCCGAGGCGTCCCGCTCGTGGGCCGCGCGCAGGCCGCTGACCAGCGGGTGGTTCGGGTTCAGCTCGAGGATCCGCTTGACCCGGGGTCCCTCCTGGCCCATCGCCCTATACATCTTCTCCAGCGTCGGGGTGATGTCGTCGGCGTCGCTCACCAGGCAGGCCGCCGAGGTCGTGAGGCGGTGCGACAGACGTACATCCTTGACCTGCTCCTCCAGACGCTCCTTGAGGAACCCGAGCAGCGGGTCGAAGTCACCTTCCGGCTCCTTGTCCTCGGACGAGTCCGAGGGCAGATCGACGGAACCGCGGGCGATCGACTGGAGCTTCTTGCCGTCGTAGTCGGGCACGGCCTCGACCCAGATCTCGTCGACCGGGTCGGTCAGGATCAGCACCTCGTACCCCTGGGCCTGGAACGCCTCCATGTGCGGCGAGTTCTCGACCTGGGAGCGCGATTCGCCGGTCAGGAAGTAGATCTCCTCCTGGCCCTCCTTCATCCGCTCGACATACGCGGCGAGCGTCGTCGGCTCGCTGCCCGCCGTCGAGGCGAAGGTGGCCACGTCCAGGATCGCCTTCTGGTTGTCCTGGTCGTTGAGCAGGCCTTCCTTGACCGCCCGGCCGAACTCGCGCCAGAACGTCGCGTACTTCTCCGGGTTGTTGTTCAGCAGGTCCTTGATGGTCGACAGCACCTTCTTGACCAGCCGTCGGCGGATCATCTGGATGTGCCGGTCCTGCTGCAGGATCTCCCGCGAGATGTTCAGCGACAGGTCGGCCGCGTCGACCACGCCCTTGACGAACCGCAGGTAGTCGGGGATCAGCTCCCGGCTGTCGTCCATGATGAAGACGCGCTTGACGTAGAGCTGCAGGCCGCGGGCCGAGTCGCGCTGGAACAGGTCGTGCGGGGCGCGCGACGGCAGGAACAGCAGGGCCTCGTACTCGAAGGTGCCCTCGGCCCGCATGTTGATGATCTCGAGCGGCTCGGACCAGTCATGGCTGATGTGCCGGTAGAACTCGTGGTATTCCTCGTCGGACACCTCCGAGCGCGGCCGCGCCCAGAGCGCCTTCATCGAGTTGAGCGTGTCGTCGCCCATCTTGATGGGGAACGAGATGAAGTCCGAGTACTTCTTGACGATCTCCTTGATCTTCCACTCGTCGGTGTAGTCGTAGAGAGCGTCCTCCTCGTCCTTCGGCCGCAGGTGGACGGTGACCGTCGTGCCGACCGGCGCGTCCGGCGCCTCGTCGATGGTGAAGGTGCCCTCGCCGGCCGACTCCCAGCGGGTGCCGTGACCCTCGGTGCCGGCCTTGCGGGTCACCAGCGAGACCCGGTCGGCCACCATGAAGGTCGAGTAGAAGCCGACACCGAACTGGCCGATCAGCTCGGGGCTCTCCTTCGCCTCCTTCAGCTTGCGCAGCAACTCGGCCGTACCCGACTTGGCGATCGTGCCGATCAGGTCGACCACCTCGTCGCGGGTCATGCCGATGCCGTTGTCGCGCACGGTCAGCGTGCGCGCCTCCTTGTCGGCCTCGATCTCGATGTGCAGGTCGGAGGCGTCCGCCTCGAGACCGTCCTGCAACGTCGCCAGGCGCAGCTTGTCCAGCGCGTCCGAGGCGTTCGAGATCAGCTCACGCAGGAAGATGTCCTTGTTCGAATAGATCGAGTGGACCATCAGCTGCAACAACTGCCGAGCTTCGGCTTGAAACTCCAACGTCTCCATGCCCCGATGGTACGAAAACGCCCCGCCGGAGATCCGGCGGGGCGTCGAAGGTTGTTTCGTCCGCGTCAGCGCTTGTCGATCGCGACGAAGTCGCGCTCGGGCGAGCCCGTGTAGAGCTGCCGCGGGCGGCCGATCTTGTTGGCCGGGTCGTTCATCATCTCGGTCCACTGGGCGATCCAGCCGGGCAGGCGGCCCAGCGCGAACAGCACGGTGAACATCTTGGTGGGGAAGCCCATGGCCTTGTAGATGAGGCCGGTGTAGAAGTCCACGTTCGGGTAGAGCTTGCGCGAGACGAAGTAGTCGTCGCTGAGCGCGATCTCCTCGAGCTGGAACGCGAGCTCCAGCAGGGGGTCGGGCTTGTCGAGCGTGTTGAGCATCTCCTGGGCGGCCTTCTTGACGATGGCGGCGCGCGGGTCGTAGTTCTTGTAGACCCGGTGGCCGAAGCCCATGAGCTTGACGCCCTTTTCCTTGTTCTTCACCCGGGTGACGAACGAGTTGACGTCGCCGCCCTCCTTGCGGATCTGCTCGAGCATCTCGAGCACGGCCGCGTTGGCGCCGCCGTGCAGCGGGCCGGAGAGGGCGTTGATGCCGGCCGAGACCGACGCGAACAGGTTGGCCTGCGCCGAGCCGACCAGCCGCACGGTCGACGTGGAGCAGTTCTGCTCGTGGTCGGCGTGCAGGATGAACAGCATGTCCAGGATCTTGGCGATCTTGGGGTCGACGTCGTACTGGACCGTGGGCAGGCCGAACGTCATCCGGAGGAAGTTCTCGACGTAGTCGAGGGAGTTGTCCGGGTACGGCAGCGGGTGGCCGATGCTCCTCTTGTACGCGTACGCGGCGATCGTCGGAAGCTTCGCCATCAGGCGGATGCCCGAGATCTCGACCTGCTCGGCGTCGAGCGGGTCGAGCGCGTCCTGGTAGAACGTGGACAGCGCGGTGGTGGCCGAGGAGAGCACGGCCATCGGGTGGGCGTCGCGCGGGAATCCGGAGAAGAAGGCGCGCATCTCCTCCTGCAGGAGCGTGTGCACCCGGATCTTGTCGCCGAAGTCCTTGAGCTGCTGCGCCGTCGGCAGCGCGTCGTGCATCAGGAGGTACGAGACCTCGAGGAACGTGGATTTCTCGGCCAGCTGCTCGATCGGGAAGCCGCGGTAGCGGAGGATGCCGGCGTCACCGTCGATGTAGGTGATCGCCGACGTGGTGGAGGCGGTGTTCACGAAACCCTGGTCGAGGGTCACATAGCCGGTCTCCTTGAGGAGGGCGCTGACATCGATGCCACCCGGACCCTCGACAGCCTCACGTACCGACATCGACAGTTGCCCGCCGGGATGGTCGAGCTTGACATCCGTCATGTATTTCCCTCGCTTCACCGGCAGATGTCCTACGAATTTTGTCGTTTACCGTAAACCCTCAACCTGAATGGGTCATCAGGCGGCTCCCTGCTGAGGGATTGATCACGAAGAGTGGCGTTCTTGCATAGATAATGGTTGGTATCAAACCCGGAGGTGCACCACATGCGTCGTCCGAGTCCATCGCCCGTCGTCGTAGGCGTCACCGGCACGTCGGCCGGTCTTGCCGCCGTGCGCCTGGCCGCGCGCGAAGCCCTCTCACGCGGCCGTCAACTACGAATCGTCCACGCTTTCACCTGGTCCGATCTCGATCACGACCGAGCCCGCCGAGCCGCCTCCCGGGTGGTCGACGAGGCGATAACCACCGCCCAGCGTTCCACACCAGGGGTGCGCGTGACGGGACAACTCGTCGACGGGCTGCCCGATCGGGTGCTGCTGCGCCTGGCCCGGACCGCCGAACTGCTGGTCGTCGGCGACGACGGCCTCGCCACGACGCCCTGGCTGCCCGAGCAGTCGGTGCTGGTCCAGGCGGTCTCCCGGGCCTGGTGCCCGGTCATGGTGGCCCGCGGGCCCCGCCCTCCGGCCGGTCCGGTGCTGGTGGCGGTCGACGGGTCCGCCCACTCTCTGGTCGCTCTGCAGCACGCGGCCAAGGAGGGCGCACGACACCAGGTCGCCGTCCATGTGGCGCACGTCTGCGCCGATCCCGCCGAGGGGGAACGGCTCGTCGCCCAGGCGGTGCGCTCCTGCCCCGAACTGGACGATCACGAGGTGCACGTGCTCACCGGGGCGCCGGGTCCCACGCTCGTACGCCAGTCCGGGCACGCCCGCATGCTCGTTCTCGGGCACCGGGGCGCCGACGGGGCCGGCCTGATCGGCTCCGTGGCGCGCGAGGTGCTGCACCACGCGGCCTGCCCGACCGTCTTCCCGCACGGCCGGCGGGTACCCTCCCCGCGCAAGCCGATCAGGGGGAACGCCCTGGCCCGGTAACTCCTCAGCCCGGCCGCTTCCGGGTCGAAATGGTCAGTGATGACCGAGAAATGGCGGCTCTTCGGAGTGGCCGGGCTGGCGGCGACGGCCGCGTACACGGCGAACCTGAACTCCGTGGTCAATGCCGTGTGCCTGCTGGCGATCGGGGCCGGCACCGTCTGGGCCTGCTTCACCGGCCCGGGCCGCTTCGGCGCCGAGCCGCGGGTGGCGTGGCGGCTGATGGCCTTCGCCGCGTCCAGCTTCCTGCTCGGCGTACTCGTCCGGCCGGTCGTCGACGACCTCGCGCAGCCGCTGCCGCTGCTGGCCGACGCGGCCACCGTCCCCGGCTACATCATGCTGGCCGCCTTCCTGATCATCCTGCTGCGCTGGCGGGTCAGCATCGACCGGCACGCCGTCCTGGACGGTCTGATCTTCTGCCTGGCCGGCGGCCTGGCGGCGACGCTGCTGCTCGCCGCCCCGGCGGCCGAGATCCAGGAGCGCGACGAGATCCAGAACATGCTGGCCGCGTTCTATCCGCTGTTCGACGTGATCCTGCTGCTGCTCGTGGTCAATCTGACCTTCACCGCGCGGCAGTGGCCGCCGAGCCTGTTCACCCTGCTCGGCACGATGACCATGCTCTTCGTCGGCGACACGGCCTACGCGATCATCGGGACGACCGGCGAGACGTACGCGTCGCCGCTGCTCGACGCGCCGTTCCTGGTGGCCTACGCGATGCTCGGGGTGACCGCCCTGCATCCGTCGATGGTGCAGCTCAGCCGCCCGGCCCGGCCACCCGTGCAGGCGTGGTCGATCCGGCGGGTGGCGGTGCTCGCGCCCGCCTCGATCACCCCGTTCGTGCTGCTGGTGGTGATCCCCGAGCCGACGCGGGCCGAGCGGCTGACCATCGCCGTGGCCGGGGTGCTGGCCACGGCGCTGTTGCTCGTGCGGGCCGTCTTCGCCGTACGGGCCCAGGTCGTGGCCCAGCTGCGCACCGAGCACCAGGCGCTGCACGACGCGCTCACCGGCCTGCCCAACCGCCTCATGCTCAGCGAGGAGATCGAGCGGCTGCTCGGGCGGGCCGCGCCCGGCGGCCTGCAGCGGGTCTGGGTGTTCGTGCTCGACCTGGACGGCTTCAAGTACGTCAACGAGAGCTGGGGCCACGACACCGGCGACCAGCTCGTCATCGAGCTGAGCCGCCGGCTGCGCTCGGCCGCGCCGGCCGCGGTGCCGGTGGCCGCGCTCGGCGGGGACGAGTTCGCGCTGGCCTACCTGGGCGAGCGCGAGGGCGCGCTGCGCCTCTGCGACGAGGTCAGCCGCTGCTTCGCCGAGCCGTTCTCGATCCGCGGCATCGACGTGACCATCACCGCCTCGATCGGCGTGGCCTCGGCCCCACCCGTCGAATACGGGAGATACGCGCAGGTCACCGAGGCCCTGATGCGTGACGCGGACACCGCCATGTACCGCGCCAAGTCGGAGGGGCCGGGCCACACGACGGTCTTCGACGCGTCCATGCACGAGGAGGTCCGCGAGCGCATCGAGCTCGAGGTGGCCCTGCGCCGGGCCCTCGAGGTCGGGCAGCTGCACGTCGCGTACCAGCCGATCGTCCGGACCAGGACCGGGGTGCCGGTCGGGGCCGAGGCGCTGGCCCGCTGGGTGCACCCCGAGCGCGGGGCGATCTCCCCGGCCGTGTTCATCCCGATCGCCGAGGACGCCGGGCTCATCGGGGCCCTCGGCGACTGGGTCCGCCGCCAGTCGCTGCGCCAGCTCGGCCAGTGGCGGCGCGACGGCACGGTCGGCGACGACTTCTACCTGTCCATCAACCTGTCGGCCCGGCAGCTCACCGACCCCGAGCTTCCGCTGATCATCTCGGCCGAGCTGCTCGAGACCGGGGTGCCGGCGCGGTGCGTGGCGCTGGAGATGACCGAGTCGGTGCTGGTCGACCCGGACAGCACCCCCGGCCGGGTGCTCTTCGAGCTGCGTGAGCTCGGGGTCCAACTGCTGATCGACGATTTCGGTACGGGGTTCTCCTCGCTGTCCTACCTGCGGCGCTTCCCGGTGACCGGGGTGAAGCTCGATCGTTCCTTCATCATCGGGCTCGGGCAGAGCACCGAGGACGACGAGATCGTCCGGGCCGTGGCGGCCATGAGCTACGCGCTGGGGCTGACCGTGATCGCCGAGGGGGTCGAGACCAGGTTGCAGCGCGACGTGCTGGACGCGATCGGCGTGACCCGGTGCCAGGGCTGGCTCTGGGGGCCCGCCGTGCCGGCGGCGGAGTTCGCGGCGCACTGGCACGTCGCGGGGGCGGCCTCTTTGCACAGTTCTCTTGATTCACCCAGAACCACTGGCGGTTGAGGGTTCGTTCGGGCATTATTCGCTGACGAGCGTGGTAACGGGGATCACACTCAGGTCAGGTTTAGCTACAGAATTGGTAACAAAGGAGCGACATGTCGGGCCTCGTGGTCGTGCTTCTCGTGCTCATGGCCGGTCTCGCCGCTGCCCTGATCCTCGCCACCGCGCGCCCCCGCCACACACGCCGCCTGTGAGGATTCTTCGCGACGGTGGAGACCTGGACACGTCACTCGCGCGGACGGCCTGGTTGCGGTAGGTCGCGAAGAACCCTCAACATGTAGCACCCTGGGTGGATGCGCTTCGCCACCTGGAACGTCAACTCGGTCAAGGCCCGCCTGCCGCGGCTGCTGGAGTGGCTCGACACCACCAAACCCGACGTGCTGTGCCTCCAGGAGACCAAGGTCGCCGACGGCGCGTTCCCCAGTGACGAGGTCGCCGAGCTCGGGTACGCCACCGCCGCGTACGGGCAAGGTCGTTGGAATGGTGTGGCGATCCTGTCCCGGGCCGGTCTCGAGGACGTGCGCCGCGGCTTTCCCGGCGAGCCGGGCTATCCGGAACCGGAGGCCCGCGCGATCGGCGCCCTCTGCGACGGCATCCGCTTCGTCTCGGTGTACGTGCCGAACGGGCGCACGCCCGACGACCCACACTACGAGTACAAACTGCGCTGGCTGGCCGCCCTGCGCGAGGCGCTGATCCCCGACGTCGCGGCCGGGCCGGTCGTCGTCACCGGCGACTACAACGTCGCCCCGACCGACGCCGACGTGTGGGACCCGGCCGTCTTCGCCGGATCCACCCACGTCACCCCCGCGGAGCGTGCGGCCCTGGCCGCGATCCGTGAGATCGGGCTCCAGGACGTGGTGGCGCGCCCGCTCAAGGGCGATCACCCGTTCACCTATTGGGATTACCGCGCCGGGATGTTCCACCAGAACAAGGGGATGCGGATCGACCTCGTCTACGCCACCCCCGCGATCGCCGGCCGGGTCACAGACGCGGTGGTGGACCGCGAGGCGCGCAAGGGCAAAGGCCCCTCCGACCACGCCCCGATCGTGGTCGACCTCGGCGACTGAACGGCCAGGCCGCACCGGCCGCACCGGCCATTCCACCGGAAAGCACGTAGGCTCTGCAGATCGAAGGAACATCCGGCGGGGAGAGACGGGAGGGACCATGACGGCGCAATCGCCGGTCACCATCGGCGACCGGCTCGTCGAGACGCCCGCACCGGCCCTGCTCCGCGCCGCGCTCGACGCGGCCAGCGAGGCCGTGCTGCTGTGCGGCGCCACCGACGACAAGATCTTGCTGGTCAACGCGGCCGCCGCCGCGCTGGTGCCGGGCCTGGCCCCCGGCGGCCTGGCCACCGCCGGCCCACTGCCCGGCCTGGCCGCCGCGGTCGCCGCGGGCGAGGACAGCTTCACCGACGAGTTCGCCGGACGCCACCTCGACGGCCGGCGCCGCGCCCTCGGCGACGACCACTACGGATGGTACCTGCGCGATCGCACCGAGGAAGTGGTTCGGGCCGACGCGCTGCAGGCCGAGCGCGCCCGCACGGCGTTCCTGGCCGAGGCCGGCCGGCGCCTGTCCGCCTCACTCCACCAGGGCCGCTGCCTGCGGATCACCGCCGAACTGGCGGTGGCCCACCTGGCCGACGCCGCGATCGTCGTGCTGCCGGTCAACCGCCGGCACAGCGTCTGGGTCCGGCTCGTCGCCGGCGGCACCGTCCAGGAGGGCCGGCTCCGGGAGAACGTGCTGCCCGACGTGCCCGGCCTGGTCGAGGTGCTGGGCGGCTTCCCGCCCATCCCGAGCAAGTGGCTCGACGCCGCCCAGGCACCCGAGTGGCTGCTGCCCGACGACTTCAGCCCGATAGGGGCGCTGCTGGTCACGCCGCTGCCCGGCAACGCCGAGCCGGCCGGCGCGCTCATCCTGGCCCGCCGCGGCGCCGAGGCTCAGTTCAGCCCCGAGGACGAGATGCTCGCCCGGATCTTCGCGGCCCGGGCCGGCGCCGCCATCTCGGCCGCCGGCCTCTACCGCGAGCAGGTCGACACCACCGCCGTGCTCCAGGCCGACCTGCTGCCGCCCGAGCTGCCCCAGCCCGACGGCATCGAACTGGTCGGCTCCTACCAGGCGGCCAAGGAGGCGCTGCGCATCGGCGGCGACTTCTACGACGTCTTCGGCCCGACCGAGAAGAGCGCCGACACGGTCATCGCGCTCGGCGACGTCTGCGGCAAGGGCCCCGAGGCGGCCGTGCTGACCGGCAAGGTCCGCCAGACGCTGCGCGCGCTGCGCCTGGTCGAGGCCACCCCCGGCGACATGCTGCGGGTGCTCAACCAGGCCCTGCTCCAGTCGACCCGCCAGCACCGGTTCGTCACCATGGTGGTGGGCTCGGTCAGCCGCGGCGACCACGGCCGGGTCAAGCTGACCCTGGCCACCGGCGGCCACCCGCCGCCGCTGGTGCTGCGCACCGACGGCACGGTCGAGGAGGTGCCGACCAGCGGCACGCTGATCGGCGCGGTGGCCCGCACGGTCGTCCGGCCGGCCGACATCGAACTCGCCCCCGGCGAGCTGTGCCTGCTCTACAGCGACGGCCTGACCGAGGCCCGGGGCGGGGCGTCGGGCACCGAGGAGTACGGCGAGGCCCGCCTGCGCGACGCCCTGTCCGGCTGCCGGGGCATGCCCGGCGCGGCCGCGGTGGAGCGCATCCGCCAGCTCGTCTCCGACTGGGTGCATGGCGGCGCCCGCGACGACATCGCGATGCTGGCCGTACGGGCCCCCGACCGCACCCAGCTCAGCCTCCGCACGGGCGCCCGCAACGCCTCGCCGTTCGCCATCGACGCTTCCCGGCGAGGTGACCGGCGCGTCAGGCAGCGGACATGACAGTACCCACGTCGCTGCGCTCCGGCCTGGCCGACGACTATCTCCAGCTGGTCGGCGACAGCGACGAGTACGGCGCGGTCGCCCTGGTCACCGGCCTGCTGGACGAGGGCGTGCCGCCCCAGCGCATCATGATGGACCTGATCGCCGGCACCCAGGCCCGCGTGGGCGAGCTGTGGGCGGCCAACGAGTGGACGGTGGCCCGCGAACACGCGGCCACGGCGATCAGCGAGCGCGCCCTGGCCGCGGTGGCGGCCCGCACGTCGGTGCGACCGACCCGGGGCAGCATCACCATCGCCTGCGTCGACGGTGAGTGGCACGCGCTGCCGATCCGCCTGCTGGCCGAGATGCTGCGCCTGGACGGCTGGCGGGTCGACTTCCTGGGCGCCAACGTCCCCGGCCAGCATCTGGTCACCCACCTGCACCAGACGGGACCGGACGCGGTCGCCCTCAGCTGCATGATCGCCACCCGCCTCCCCCGCGCCCACGCGGCCATCACGGCCTGCCGCGCGGCCGGCATCCCGGTGATCGCGGGCGGCCGCGGCTTCGGCCCCGGCGGCCGCTACGCGCAACACCTGGGCGCGGACGCCTGGGCGGCCGGCGCGGAGGAAGCGGTGCGGCGCCTGGCCCGCAACTGGCCGCCGCACTCCCCCGACCCCCAGCTGTCGGCGTTCCTGGGCGACGAGGAGTACACGTACGTGGTCCGCCACCGCGGCGACCTGATCGCCACGGCCATGACGACGCTGGCCGAGGCGTACCCGCGCCTGCGCGACTACAACACCCGCCAGCTGGACGCGACCACCGAGGACCTGGCCCACATCGTCGACTTCCTGGCCGCGGCCCTGTACGTCAGCGAGACCCAGATCTTCACCGACTTCATCACCTGGACCGCCGCCGTCCTGGAAGCCCGCGGCGTGCCCCCGGTGGCCCTGCGCGTCGGCCTGGAGGCGGTGCGCGCCCAGCTCCTCGACTTCCCCACCGCCGTCGCCGTCCTCAACGCCGGCTCCCAACTGGTCAGATAAATCGCTCGCGCCCCCGTGCGGCGGGCGCTACCGTGCTCCACATGATCTGACAGCTCCTCCGGCCTTCGCCCTCTCCGGTCCCCTCTCGCGGGACCGTCGACTGTGGGCGGCGCCGTTGATCGTGCTCGGTTCCGGGTGTTCCGGTGGTGGTCCGCCGTGGAGACGCCTCAGCGCCGACACCCGGAGCGCGCTCATCTTCTCTCACCACGGCTTCGCACTGCCCGGCCCGGCGTTCGCGCCGGGCCTCGAGGAGGCCCGCATGCCTGCCCAGCCCTTCACCGTTCACGTGGACGCCGACGACCTCGCCGCCAACGACCTGGCGGCCGGCCTGTTCGGCCCGTCCACGACCAGTCCCACCGGCCGCCGCGACGTCGCCGCCGACGCCCAGCACCACGGCGCCCGCGACGCCCGCCAGGACGCCCGCGAACGTTCCGGCCGCTCCCGTTCGGGCCGCGCCGCCGGCGCCACCTCGGGCCGCTCCTACGCCTTCCGGCGCAGCTGATCCCCCCGGCCCGGCACCCCTCGGGGTGCCGGGCCCGCACCGGACAGGATCAGGATCGCTCGTTCCGGCGCCTGTCCGGTGCGTTCGACGAGCTCGGCCAGCCTTTCCGCCCCTGTCCCGGCCAGCCTTTCCGCCCCTGTCCCGGCCAGCCTTTCCGCCCCTGTCCCGGCCGGCCTTTCCGCCGCTGTCCCGATCACACCACAGGGCGTACGAGGTCGGCCACAGCCCACCGTCGTCGTCGAGAGCGGCCCCGGCGCTGAACCCGAACGTCGAGTACCGCTGCCCGTCGGCCCGCCCGCTGCGAAAGAAGCTAGAGCTCGAGCGCGGCGCTGGTCACGATGGTGTGCACCCGCTCGGCCGGAGCACGGTCCGGCTCCGCCATCCGCGCGATCTTCGCCAGCACGTCCGCCTCGGCGGCGGCCTTGTCCGCGCCGCGGCGCCTCTCCTTGCGCAGCTCGGCTGCCCGTTCCTTGATCGCCGCGCGCGCCCGGAGAACCCGTCGTCGGAGGCCTCGGCCATTACCCGCTCTTCTTCGCGTCGTCGGCTTCGAAGCTGAAGATCGCAGAGGTCGCGGCGCTTCTCCGTCCCCCGCATCACCGAGGGCGCCGCCATGATCCGCTCGAAGGGCGGCTGACCGATCGCCGGCCCTTCCACCGGCGCGACACGGCCGGCTCGCGACCCGCTTCGGTGTACGGCACCGAGAAACTGCGGCCGGCGGAGATCCGGGCAACGCCGTCCGCGACCTGGCCGCCCTGAACAAGGTCGAGATGCTGCCGTGGATCCGCGTACGGTCGCCGCCCGCTACGGCTCGGCGGACCTTGCCAGCCCGTCTTTCAACTGATTGGTTGACACCTCTCAACGGCGGGTCTACCGTTACTTTCAACCGATGAGTTGAAAGAAGGTCGACATGGCGGCGGAGGGACTTTCCAAAGCGTTCGCCGCCCTGGCCGATCCGACCCGGCGCGACATGGTGGCCCGCCTGGCCGGTGGCGACGCCACGGTCGGGCAGCTCGCCGAGCCGTACGAGATGTCGCTTCAAGCCGTCTACAAGCACCTCAAGGTGCTGGAGGAGGCCGGGCTGGTCAGCCGGCCGCCGGGGCCGCAGCCGCGCTCCGTGCGGCTCGAGCGGGACGTCTTCGACGAGATCGGCGGATGGGTCGAGCAGTACCGCCGGCGCAGCGAGGCGCGCTACCAGCGCCTGGACGCGGTGCTCGCGGCCATGAACGAGGCAACCGACGAGGAGAAGGGCACGTGAGATGAACGAGGCACGGATCGAAGCCGACAAGGACCTGCCGATCATCCGGATCACCCGGGACTTCGCGGCCACACCGGAGCAGCTGTTCCGCGCACACACCGACCCCGAACTGTTCGCGCAGTGGACCGGCCCCGACGGGACCGCCGTCCGGATCGACAAGTGGGACGCCCAGCGCGGCGGCGCCTGGCGTTTCACCGGCGCCGTGGACGGCGGCGAGGAGTACGGCTTCCACGGCTGCTTCCACGAGGTACGCCCCGACCGGATCGTGCAGACCTTCACGTACGAGGGCGACCCCGACGGCGTGTCCCTGGAGACCCTGACCTTCGAGGATCTGGGCAACGGCCACACCAGGCTGCACGCCCAGTCGCTGGTCGACAGCTTCGCCGGGCGCGATGCCTGGCTGGAGAGCGGCATGGAGGTCGGTGTCAACGACGGCTACGCCAAGCTGGACGCCCTGGTGGCCAAGGGCGCGATCTGACGGCGGTAACGAACAGGGCGGCCGGGGCCGCCCTGTTCGCCACGCGTGCCGGTCAGCCCAGTTCGGCGTAGACGTCGTCCAGGCGGCCGTGGTACATGTCGGTCTTGGTGTTGAAGTTGGGGCCGCCGATCCGCAGCGGCAGCGGGTTGCTGATGTTCAGGTTGGACGGGATCGTGGCCGTGCCGCGGACCACGTTGTCCACGTAGACCGAGAGCGTCGAGCCGCTGCGCTGGCACAGGATCTTGTGCCACTGGCCGTCGGCGACCGAGGCGGCCGACCGGGCCACGTAGATGGTGGCCGAGCCGGTGCCCACGACGGCGCACTGCGCCTTGCCGTTGGTGCGGCCGACCTGCATCTTCCACTGGCTGGCGGTGGTGGCCACGCCCTTCTGCATGATGTTGGCCGAGCCGGTGATCTGGGCCTTGGTCAGCTGGATGCGGGCCGACCAGCGGAACATGCGGGTGCCCGGGTTGAGGTCGGCGTCGTCCGGGGCCTCGAGAAGGCCACGCGGGCAGGAGGTGGCGGTGGTGGCGCAGGCACCCGGGAAGCTCGCGTAGCGGCCGGCCGGCGTGCCGGCGTCGAACCGGATGACGCCCTGGTCGACGGAGCGCACGGTGAGCGCGGGCCCGCGGCCGGAGGTGTCGGCGACCCGCCCGTTCACGGCGCCGGCGTCGAACGTGTACCGGGCGACGAGCGCGGGCGCGGCCGGCGTGGTGGCCGGCCGAACGGCGGCAGCACCACCAGCAGCACCACCAGCGGCACCGGCGGCGGGAGCGGCGGGAGTCGTGGCAGGCATCGCCCCGGAACGGGCAGCAGCGGCGGGAGTCGTGGCAGGCATCGCCCCGGAACGGGCAGCAGCGGCGGGAGCGGTGGTGACGGCCGCGGCGGGAGTAGAGGTGGCGGCCGCGGCCGGGGCGGTCGTGGCGACCGGGGCGGCGCCGGGGCGGACGGCGGTCGGGGTGGTCACCGCGAGGGGCGGTGGCGTGGTGGTCGCGGGCGCGGGGAGCCCGGGTGCGGCCATCGCGGGCGCCGGGACCGCGAGACCGGCGAGCGCAACGAGGGTATAAGCCATTTTCATACGTATAACTTCACTTATAGGCGGCGAAAGGGCAAAGGACCGCTTTCGGCGTTTCGGCGGGATTCCCCCGCCCGGACGGGCGAGCCCGTCCGGGCGACGGGAGAAGCCCGTCCGAGGGATCCACACCAGCCCAGCCGGGTTACGGCGAGCTGGGCCACAGCGTCGAAGAGAGGACCCAAGGAACGCGAGCGAGGACCCGCACAGCGCGGGAAACGGGTCAGAGCGGACGCGGGAAGCGGGTCAGAGCGGACGCGGGAAGCGGGTCAGAGCGGACGCGGGAAGCGGGTCAGAGCGGGCGCGGGAAGCGGGTCAGAGCGGGCGCGGGAAGCGGGTCAGAGCAGCCGCAGGAACTGGTCAGGGCAGGCGCGGGAAGCGGATCAAAGCAGGCGCGGGAAACGGGTCAGGGCAGGCGCGGGAAGCGGATCAAAGCAGGCGCGGGAAACGGGTCAGGGCAGGCGCGGGAAGTGGGTCGGTCGCTGGAGTCGGCGGGTCAGAGGACTTCGTTCTCCAGGGCGATCCGGCAGACCGCGACCAGGCGCAGGACGTGCCACTCGGCGGCCAGCCACTCGGACGAGTGGGACGGGGCCGTGCCGGGGGTCGGCAGGGTGCGGCCCATGCGGCGGGCGCCGGCGGCGATGGAGCGGGCGTACGAGGCCAGGCCGTCGGCGTCGGGGGCCTGCTCGGCGTCGGCCAGGGCGTCGCGGACGCCGGCCGCGTGCTGGTCGATGAGGGCGAGGACGCCGGGGTCGGCGAGCGCGGCGACGATTCCGTCGACGCCCACGCGAGCCATCATCTCGTCGAGCGTGCCGGCGGCCGGCGAGGTCGGGACAAGAGCGGAAATCGGGGCGAAGGCCAGGAATTCGTTCGTCATGCGGAAGAACTTATGGCCTCCGGCTACCCCGCGACAGGGGGGTAACCGAACGGCACCCGAGCGCTCCCCACGCTGCTACGCAGGCAGTTGGTCCATCGCCTTGTAGATCCTTTTGTCCGAAATCGGATAGGCGGTTCCCAACGATTGGGCGAAGAAGTTGATCCTCAGCTCCTCGATCATCCAGCGGATCTCGCGCAGCTGCTCGGTCGCCGCGCCGCCGAGATCGGCCCGCAGCTCGCGGTACTCCGACTCGATCTCGTGGATCTGCGCCATCAGCTGCCGGTCGCGGGCCAGGTTGCCGCCGAGACGGTCCAGCCGGTAGACGATGCCCCGCAGGTAGCGCGGCAGGTGGTGCATCTGCCGGAAGCCGGTCTCGGTCACGAACCCGGCGTGCACGAGCCCCTTGAGCTGCTGCCGGATGTCGGCCAGGGCGGGCAGCAGCGCCGGGTCGCGCAGGGACTTCAACCGCTGTTCGACGTCGTACGCCGTCGCCAGCACCGCCTGGACCTGGGTGACCACGTTCGCCACGGCGTCGACCAGGTCCTGCCGTACGGTGTCGCGCAGGGACGCGAACTCGATGGACGACCAGACCGGGCCGCCCGCGTCGGCCACCAGCTTGTCGACGGCCGCGCCCGCGCAGTCGTCGAGCAGGTCCGCGATCGAGCGGTACGGGTTGGCCCGTGACAGTTCGAGCTTGGCCCGGTTGTCGAGTCGCCCCTGCAGGTAGCGGGCCGCCGGCGGCAGCGTGAGCAGCAGCAGCTTGCGCGTGCCGGCGGTCATCGCCGTACGCTGCTCGGCCTCGGTCTCGAAAACCTTCACGGCGACGCTGTCGCCCTCGTCGGCCAGCGCCGGATAGACGTTCACCTCGTAACCGCCGCGGACCTGGGCCACCCGGCGCGGCAGCATGCCGAAGTCGTTCGTGGTGATGCCCCGGCGCTCGATGTCGCCGGCCGCCCGGGAGATCGTCGCCTGGACCTTGGGGGCCAGGCTGCGGCGCAGCACCTCGAGGTCGCGCCCCTCCCCCAGCACCTTGCCCTGCTCGTCGACGACCCGGAAGTTGACCCGCAGATGGTCGGGGACCTGGTCGGGGCGCCAGGCGTCGCGGGGCACGATCGTCCCGGTGAGCCGGCGCAGCTCGCCCGCGATCGCGTCGGGCAGCGGGCCGCGGCGGGCCGGCACCCGGTCGAGGACGGCCTCGGCCCAGTCCGGCACCGGCACGAAGTTGGTGCGCAGGGCCTTGGGCAGGGCCCGGATCAGCGCGATCACGACGTCCTTGCGGAATCCGGGCACCGACCAGCCGAAGTCCTCGGGGTCGAGTTTGTTGAGCAGCGGCAGCGGCACCTCGACGGTCACGCCGTCGGCCGCCGTGTTCGGCTCGAACTCGTACGACAAGGGCAATTTGACGCCGTTGGCGAGCCAGGCGTCCGGGTAGGCGTTGGGGTCGACGGAGTCACGCCCGGCGTTGACCAGCAGCTCACGGGTGAAGGTGAGCAGGTCGGGCTGGGTCCGGCGGGTGTTCTTCCACCACGCGTCGAAGTGGCGGGCGGAGACGACGTCGGCCGGGATGCGGGCGTCGTACAGGGCGTAGACCGTCTCGTCGTCGACCGCGATGTCGCGCCGCCGCGCCCGGTTCTCGATCTCCTCGATCTGCTCGAGCAGTTTGGCGTTCTCGGCGAAGAACTTGTGGTGGGTCTCCCAGTCGCCCTCGACCAGCGCGTGCCGGATGAACAGCTCCCGCGAGACCACCGGGTCGACCTTCGAGTAACCGACCTTGCGGCGCGGAACGATAGGCAACCCATAGAGAGTCACTTTCTCGTACGCCATGACGGCGCCCTGTTTCTTCTCCCAGTGCGGTTCGCTGTAGCTGCGCTTCACCAGATGCGGGGCGAGCTTTTCGGCCCATTCCGGCTCGATGCGCGCGTTGACCCGGCCCCACAGACGGCTGGTCTCGACGAGCTCGGCCGACATGACCCAGCGCGGCTGTTTCTTGAACAGCGCCGAGCCCGGGAAGATGGCGAACTTGGCCCCGCGGGCGCCCAGGTATTCGCGCTTGTCGGTGTCCTTGAGCCCGATGTGGCTGAGCAGGCCGGACAGCAGCGCGGTGTGCACGTGCTGGCCCTCGGCGACGTCCTCGCGGTCCTCCGACAAGGTCAGTCCGAGGGTACGGGCGACCTGGCGCAGCTGGGCGTAGATGTCCTGCCACTCGCGGACCCGCAGGTAGTTCAGGAATTCCGTACGGCAAAGACGCCGGAACTGGTTTCCGGACAGCTCCTGCTGTTTCTCGCGCAGATAGCGCCACAGGTTGAGATAGCTGAAGAAGTCCGATTCCTTGTCGGTGAACCGGGCATGTTTCTCGTCGGCCTGCTGCTGCTTGTCGGCCGGGCGCTCGCGCGGGTCCTGGATGGACAGCGCGGCCGCGATGACCATGACCTCGGCCACACACTGCTGCTTGTCGGCCTCCATGACCATGCGGGCCAGCCGCGGGTCGACCGGAAGCTGCGCGAGCTGACGGCCGAGCGGGGTGAGGCGACGCTCGTCGAGGGCGCCCAGTTCCTCGAGCAGCTTCACGCCGTCGGTGATGTTGCGGCGGTCCGGCGGGTCGATGAACGGGAACTTGGCCAGGTCGCCCAGGCCCAGGTTGGTCATCTGGAGGATGACGCTGGCCAGGTTCGTGCGCAGGATCTCGGGCTCGGTGAACTCGGGCCGGCCGAGAAAGTCCTCCTCGGAGTAGAGCCTGACGCAGATGCCGTCGGCGACGCGGCCGCAGCGGCCCTTGCGCTGGTTGGCGCTGGCCTGCGAGACCGGCTCGATGGGTAGCCGCTGCACCTTGAGCCGGCTGGAGTACCGGCTGATGCGGGCGGTGCCGGGGTCGATGACGTACCGGATGCCGGGCACGGTCAGCGAGGTCTCGGCCACGTTGGTGGCCAGCACGACCCGGCGCTGCGAGTGCCGTTCGAAGACCTTGTGCTGCTCGGCCGCGGAGAGCCGGCCGTAGAGCGGCACGATGTCGGTGTTGCGCAGGTTGCGCTTGGCCAGCGCGTCGGCGGTGTCGCGGATCTCGCGCTCGCCGGAGAGGAAGACCAGGATGTCGCCGTCGCCCTCGCGGCCCAGCTCGTCGACGGCTTCGGCGATCCCGTCCACCTGATCGACGGGCTCTTCGGTCTCGTCCTCGTCGAGTGTCACCAGCGGCCGGTATCGGACCTCGACCGGGAAAGTCCGGCCACTGACCTCGATGACCGGGGCCGGTTTGCCCGATTGGTCGGCGAAATGCGTGGCGAAACGGGCGGTCTCGATGGTGGCCGATGTGATGATCAGCTTCAGGTCGGGGCGCTTGGGCAGCAGCTCCCGCAGGTAGCCGAGGATGAAGTCGATGTTGAGGCTGCGCTCGTGCGCCTCGTCGATGATCAGTGTGTCGTACCGGCGCAGCATCCGGTCGTTCTGGATCTCGGCCAGCAGGATGCCGTCCGTCATCACCTTGACCATGGTGTCGTCGCTGACCTGGTCGGTGAAGCGCACCTTGTAGCCGACCGTGTTGCCCAGCGGGCGGTCGAGCTCCTCGGCGATCCGCTCGGCCACCGTGCGGGCGGCGATCCGCCGCGGCTGGGTGTGCCCGATCTGGCCGCGCAGGCCCCGGCCCAGCTCCAGGCAGATCTTGGGCAGCTGGGTCGTCTTGCCCGAGCCGGTCTCGCCGGCCACCACGACCACCTGATGGTCGCGGATGGCGGCGGCGATGTCGTCCTTGCGCTGGCTGACCGGCAGCGACTCGGGATAGGTGATCGTGGGTACGGAGGCGAGCCGCGACGCCAGACGGGCGGCGGCCCGGTCGGTGTCGGCGGCGATCTCGGCGAGAACGGCCGTACGGGCCGCCTCGTCTTTGATCTTGCGGGTGCCCTCGAGCCGGCGCGTCAGCCGGCGCTCGTCGTGCGGGAGAAGCTCGGCTATCCGGCTGCGCAGCTCGGCTACGGCCGGTGGGGCAGGTGTTATCGACATGGCGAGGCAAGAATAGGCGGATCTGGCCGCAAACGCCTGGTGATTAACGCCCCAGGTGGTCGACCTCGGCCATCTCCGCCGCGGTGAGCTCGAATCCGGCGATGTCGGCGTTGCGGGCGATCCGCTCCGGCGTCGACGACTTCGGGATCACGACGATCTCGTGCTGGACGTGCCAGCGCAGCACCACGCGGGCGGTGTCGACGCCGTGGGCGGCGGCGATCCTGGTCAGGACCGGGTCGTTCAGGTTGGTCGTCTTGAACGGCGAGTAGCCCTCGAGCACCACGCCGCGGTCCTTGTGCGCCTGGACCAGCCCGGCGTCGTACAGGGAAGGGCCGAACCTGATCTGGTTGACCGCGGGCGTCACCCCGGTCTCGGCGGTGAGCTCGTCGATCTCGTCCGGCCCGTAGTTGCTGACGCCGATGGCGCGCGCGAGCCCGGCGTCGCGGATCGCGACGAACTCCTGCCACACCTTGACCGAGCGGCCCCGGTGCGGCGGCCAGTGGATCAGCCACAGGTCGACCGCGTCCAGGCCGAGCGCGTGCAGGCTGGCCTCGATGGTCCGGCGCTCCTTGCCGGCCCGCTCGGGCGGCAGCTTGGTGGTCACGAAGACCTCGTCGCGGGGCACGCCGGAGTCGGCCAGCGCCCGGCCGACCTCCTCCTCGTTGCCGTACATGGTGGCCGTGTCGAGATGCCGGTAGCCGGCCTCGAGCGCGTCGCGGACAGCCTGGTAGGCCTGGTCGCCGCGAATCTGCCAGGTGCCGAAGCCCAGCAGGGGCATCTCGACCGGGGTGCCGTCGGCGGCCTTGGGAAGCGGCAGGGCAGGAATCGTCATACGAGTCATCCTGCCCCGCGATCCGGCCACCGACACCTCTGGATCACTCAGCGGTCGCCGGGGGCCGCTCGGGCACGGGCGACCGCAGCGGCACGGCCGCCGGGTTGTGGCCCGACGGCACCGAGGACGGCAGCGCCCCCAGCCCGGGCAGCCGGGTGTTCTCGATCGCCGCGCGCTCGGCCAGCGCGCGCTCCAGCGCCGCCCGGGTGGCGGCCTCGTCGTCCGACTTCGTCCTGCTCATCTCTGGTTCCTCCTCTTTGCCGACCGGAATCGTGAAGTGGAATCGGGTACCTCCGCCGGGGTTGTCGGCGACGCCGATCTCGCCGCCGTGGCGCTCGACGATCCGCTTGCAGATGGCCAGGCCCAGGCCGGTGCCGGCGTACCCGGCGGCGGTCTGCGCCCGGTGGAAGCTCTCGAAGATCTCGGGCTTGTCCTCGTCCGGGATACCGATGCCGCGGTCGGCGATCTCGACGCGGGCCCACGCCCCGGCCACCACCTCGCCGGTCACGTCGACCCGCGGCGTGGTGCCGGGACGCACGTACTTGAGGGCGTTGCCGACCAGGTTGTCCAGGACGTGCCGCAGCATCGCCGGGTCGGCGCGGACCTCGGGCATCGGGCCTACGTAGACGTCCGGGCGGTCCTCGGGCCGCAGATGCTCCACCCGGTCGCGGATCACCTCGGCCAGCAGCGCGCCGAGGTCGACCGGCCGGGTGCGCAGCGGCGCGTTGCGCGCGGTGCTGT
Organism: Actinoplanes sp. NPDC048988; assembly: GCF_043197815.1. Lineage (NCBI taxonomy): Bacteria > Bacillati > Actinomycetota > Actinomycetes > Micromonosporales > Micromonosporaceae > Actinoplanes > Actinoplanes sp. NPDC048988. The sequence goes on from NZ_JBICTW010000016.1 coordinate 37,808, forward strand.
AGGCCAGCAGCGTGTCGATGAGCCCGCCCATCCGGTCGACCGCCCGCACGATCCGCTGCAGGCTGTCGCGGACGTCGTCGCCGGCCTCCGAGGCCGGCACGTCGGCCAGGTCCTCGATCGCCGCCTCGCAGTGCCCGCGGATCACCGCCAGGGGCGCCTTCAGGTCGTGCGCCACCACCCCGGCGAAGACGGCCAGGTCGCTCTCGTAGCGCCGCAGCTCGGTGATGTCGTGGAAGACGGCGACCGCGCCGCGCAGGCCGGCGCCGGTGTGCAGCGGGCGCCCGTCGACGCTGATCAGGATCCCCTCGGGCCGGCGCTGGTTGCGGACGATCATCTCGACGCCGTCGGACGACTCGCCGCGCAGAGCCCGCATCAACGGCAGGTCCTCCATCGGGAACGGGGTTCGCCCGTCCGTCCGGTAGAGCCCGTAGTGCTCGTGCCAGTCGTCCGGCCCGTCGGCGTCGTCCATCCCGCCCAGCAGCTGCCGGGCCGCCGGGTTGTGCAGCAGGAAGGCGCCGTTCTCGTCGACCACCCCGACGCCGTCGCCGATGCTGTTCATGATCGCGCCGAGCAGCTCGGCGTGGCGCCGGCTCTCGGCCTCGGCGTCGCGCAGCTCGGCCGTGGCCCCCTCGACCTCGGCCAGGGCCCGGGCCCGGCCGGTGGCCAGGGTGTAGACGAGCCCGGCGAGGATGAGCGAGACGGCGATGCCGCCGAGCAGCACGCTGAGCGGCAGCGGGCTGGCCGCGCCGGGCAGCAGTGACGCGTCGGCCTTGGTGATCAGCGTCCACTGCCGGTCGGCGACCTCGAAGTCGCCGCGCCGCTCGAGGTCGGTGTCGCCGCCGACCCGGTACTCGGCGACCACCGGCCGGTCGCCGTCGCGGTTCGCGGCCAGCAGCGTGGCGTCGAGCTGGCCCTGACTGACGGTGGCCAGCACACCGCTGAGGAAGTCCTGCCCGCGTAGGCCGAGCACGATCCAGCCGCGGAAGCCGGGCGACGAGGCGCGGTTCCACACGGGGGCGGCGAAGATGAACGAGTGCTGCTGCTCGGCCCCGGGCAGATTGCGGTCGCGCAGCAGAACGTAGGTGTCGGAGACGCTGGGCTGGCCGAGGCGGCGGGCGTCCTGCAGGGCGGCGGCCGCTTCGACGGCGGCCGACACGTCGAGGCCGTTGAGGGCGGGCCCGGCCGAGTTGAGTGTCCTCGTGTAGATCGAGAAGTAGTGCTCGCCCTCCCCGACCGGCTTCAGCTGGAGCCCGTCGGCGCCCCGGCTGCGCCACAGCCGCTGCACCTGCGGAACCTCGGCGGTGGTGGCCGGCACGATGAAGGCCAGGGAGGCGGCGCCGATCAGGTTGGCCGACGACAGCGGCGCGGTCGCCGAGTCGAAGTCGTCCCAGGTGAGATCGTTGTCGGTGCCGAGGCCGGCGGCGGTCGCCTCGGTGAGGGCACGGAAGCGCTCGGTCTCGGTCTGCACGGCGGCCTGGGCCATGGCGGTGCGCTGGTCCATCACGCGCTCGGCGGTCTCGTCCTGGGCGGTGCGCATACCGGCGTACACCAGACCGAAGACGATGAGGCCGACGAGCGCGACCGAGACGGCCAGCGCGAGGCCCCTCTTGTCCGCCGCCAGTCGTGCCACAAATGTGAGCATAAAACGCAAATCACCCCGGTCGGACAGGTTCGGCCGACCGGGGTGAGGCAAGCTCACTTCCAGGTGTCGTACTGGTACAGATCCCGCTGCGCCATCAGGGTCGTGATCTTGGTGTAGTAGTTCGGGTCGGTGGCGTAGCCGGCCTTCCACACGTTCCAGATGAACTTGTTCGCGTCCTTGGTGTAGGTGAACGCGGGCTTGTAGCGGTTGTTCACCCGCAGGAAGCTGCCGTGGTCACGGAACGAGTGCGCCATCGAGGCGTACGTCCGGAAGCTGCCGACCGTGGTGAAGCAGGTGCCGGCCTTGGTGCACTCCTGGGTCGTGTAGTCGTGGCAGCCGCTGGCCAGCGTCCCGTACCGGCCGCTCTGGCACTTGATGCCGAAGTAGTTCTTGTCGACCGAGGCCAGGCCGCTCTTGCCCCAGCCCGACTCGAGGATCGCCTGGGCGATCGTGACCGACGCCGGGACGCCGTACTCGCGCCAGCCGCGCTGCGCGCCGGGCACGGCCGCGGCCAGGAACTGCTCCGGGGTGACCGGGGTGACCGGCGCCGGCGCGGTCTTGGCGCCCGGGCACTGCGCCAGGGTGGGCGTGACGACGTACGCGTGCGAGATGTAACCGCCGTCGGAGAGCTTGTTCCATTGCGAGGTCGTACGGACGGTGCCGCTCACCGTGGAACCGGCGACGCCGCAGACGCCGTTGACCTTGGCGCCGCTGGTGACCGAGCGCTTGACGGGCGCCGTGGTCGACGGGGCGGTCCGGATGTTGACCTTGCCGTCGGAGCTCTTGACGGTGCCGACCGTGAACGTGCTCTTCACCGGCGTCTTCGTCTTGACCGCGGACGCCTGCGGCGACGCGGTGGCGCACTTCTTGATCGCCCCGCTGCGCAGGTACGAGTGGGTGACGTAGCCGCCGGTGTTCAGGCGGTCCCACTGGGTCGTGGTGCGGACCGAGCCGCGCACGCTCTGGCCGGTCACCGAGCAGGCGACCGAGACCTTCTGATCGTCGCGCAGCGAGCCGACCACCTTCGCGGCCAGCGACGGCGCGGAGCGGACCTTCAGCGTGCTACGGACATCGACCGTGGCCGTCACCCCCGCCGCGTAGGCCGTCTGAGGTACGGCGAGAAGGCCGGCCCCCACGGCGAGCGCGAGCATCGGTCCGGCGATGTGCCTCATGAAAAAAGTCCCCCTTCGTTCTGCGTCCGTTCGAAGGTGGGGGCGCGGCGTTGCCGGGCGAGAGCGATCCGGGGTGCAGAATCGTTGCCTCGCCAGGTCGCTGTGGCGAAAATGTGCCGTAGGTGACGTTGTGCCGCGTGGGACGCACGCTTGAAAATCCGACCGGCTGGGAAATGCGCGTACCGCCGTTGACCGCGACTCGCAGAAGGGCAGCCCGCCGATGACGGCCCTGGCGTCCCCGTCGTTACCCGACACCCCCACCCGGGGTGCCGGCCATCTGGTCGCCCCGCTGGCGACCTTCGTCCTGTCGGTAGCGGCCTTGTACGCGGTGTGGCGGGTGGCCATCCGCACGTCGCCGGGGCAGCGGGCCGACACGGCCGCGATGGACGGCGCCGACGTGGGGCATCCGCGGGTGGTGGAGGTGCTCGACCGCACGCTGAACGGCACGACGCTGGCCACGCTGGTGCTGGTGTGCCTGTTCGCGGCGGTGTTCGGGGTGCTGCGCAAGCGGGCCGACCTGGCGATCGGCGCGGCCCTGATGGTGATCGGCTCGAACGCGACCGCCCAGCTGCTGAAAATGCACCTGTACCGGCCCGACCTGGACGGCACGGACATGCCGAACTCGTTCCCGAGCGGGCACACGGCGGCGGCCGCGTCGGTGGCGTTCGCGGTGATCCTGGTGCTGCCGCAGGCGTTGCGGGGCACGATCGCGCTGGTCGGTTTCGCCTACGTGACGGTGATCGCGGTGGCGACGGTGTGGGCCGAGTGGCACCGCCCGAGCGACACGCTGGCCGGCCTGCTGGTCACGCTGGCGTGGGGTTCGCTAGCGGTCCTCCTCGTACGCCTGTGGCGCCTGCGCACGCCGGGCGCGCCCCGCCGCCCGAGCCGGGTGGCGACGGTCCCGCTGATCCTGGCCGGCGCGGTCGCGGCGGTCGCCGCGGCGTTCGGCATCGCCGCCGAGGCCCTGCTGGACGACCTCCCCGGCCGCTTCACATTCTTGTCCGGCTCGGCCGCGATCACCGCCGCGGCCGCCGGCGCGTTTCTCGTCTGGGTGTGGCTGACGGCCTCACCGGGCGTCATCCAAGGAGGCACAAAGTGACCACACCATCCACCCCTGACAATTCCGGCGTGCCCTCGGGCCCGTCCGGGGTCCCCACCCTGCCCGCCCAGAACGTGGCGGCCGGCCCGACCCCGACCGTGGTGGTGGGCACGTTCCCCGAGTACGCGCTGGCCCAGCAGGCGGTGGACCTGCTGTCGGACAACAAGTTCCCGGTAGAGCGCACAGCCATCATCGGAACCGACCTGCGCCTGGTGGAAAACGTCCTGGGCCGCCTGACGGTGGGCCGGGCGGCCCTGGCCGGCGCCGCCTCGGGCGCCTGGTTCGGCCTGTTCATCGGCTTGCTGTTCGGCCTGTTCAGCGACTCGAACTGGTTCGCGGTAATCCTGTCCACCCTGCTGATCGGCGCGGTATGGGGAGCCATCTTCGGCGCCATCGCCCACGCCGCCACGGGCGGCCGCCGAGACTTCGCCTCCCGAAGCTCCCTCCAGGCGGGCCAGTACGCGGTAACCGCCGACGCCGAGGTGGCGGCCCAGGCCCAACAGCTCTTGGTCCAACTGAACTGGCGCGCCTCGGGCGCACAGTAATTGCTCCCACCGGAGGGCCCGGCCGCCGAGCCGGGCCCTTTACTGTAGCCGCAGCGCCCCATTCCGCCCTTCTCTCCCCTTTCTCGCCAACGCGCCTTTTCTCCATCCGGCCTCCTTTTATCGGCGGTCCTATTACTGACCGCCGACAGCCGAACAAGAGACGGCGCGGGCTGACAATCGACCCATAATCCACCGGCCCGGCAAGGAAGGCAGCCTGCGGCAATACCGGAATACGCGGTCGAGCCTTCCCGCCAGCCACCGGCCTATCCGCAGAACCCACATCCGGACACCGGCCGCCCGTGGCCTCGACGAGCACAGCTCTCCCGCGCCCAACGCCTTCAAGGAAACGCCCTTCGGGTATGAGCCCCACCCGCACATATCCAGCATCGTCGGGCGCCGCCCACCCGAGCGCAGTCGCCTCAGGCACGAACCCGTTAGGCGCGGCGCCCCGAAGCGGAACCCGCGGTGGCTCTTCCTAGATGCCGCTCCCGTCACGGCGATCCGCCACAGCACCGGCCGCATGAGCACCGCAGCCGGGGCACACGGCCACACGACAGCCGAGGCACACCGTCCCACGACAGCCGAGGCACACCGCCCCACGACAGCCGAGGCACACCGCCCCACGACAGCCGAGGCGCACTGCCACACGACAGCCGGGGCGAAGTGCGGGCCGCCATGGCCGGGGCACGGCACGTCGCAGTGGGCGGCCCCGTCACGGGAACTGTCCTCCGATGCGCCCGCCGTGGCGCCGGCAGACGGAGCGGAGTGCAAAACCTCGACACGGCGCGCGGGCGACGGGACCTCGACAGGTGGAACGAACTGTGAGGCACCGACCGGCGGCACCCTAACTGGCACGACCAGCCGTGATGCCCCAACAGGCGGAGCGGACCGCGAGACCCCGACCGACGCAACCGGCCGCGATACCCCAACAGGCGGAGTGGACCTTGGGCCGCCAACAGAGGGGGTGGATCGTGGGCCGGCAACAGGCGCGACGGATCGTGAGCCGCCGACAGGCGGGACAGACCGTGAGCCGCCAACAGACGGGACAGACCGTGGGCCACCAACAGACGCGACAGACCG
>NZ_JBICTW010000016.1:43445-75493 GCF_043197815.1 Actinoplanes sp. NPDC048988
TGAGCCACCAACAGACGCGACAGACCGTGAGCCACCAACAGACGCGACAGACCGTGAGCCACCAACAGACGCGACAGACCGTGAGCCACCAACAGACGCGACAGACCGTGAGCCACCAACAGGCGGGGCGGGCTGCGGGGCTTTGGCGGTTTGGGCGGCGGCAGGTGGGCGGGCTGAAGGGCGCTCCGTGTTGATCTGCCGGGGCGGGAGGGGTGGGGGCGGGATCATTTTGCGCTGGCGCGCCTGCAACTGGAAGTGGGCGTCGGCGGCCGCCACGCTGCCGAAGAGGCGTTGCAGTTTCTGCGCGTGGCGGGCCTTCAACCCCCAATAGCGGCGGGTCTCGTGATCACGGCGGAATTCCGCGCGCCCTGGAGAGTAATTCCGCGCCTTTGTCGGGTCGCGCATACCGGCCACTTCTGATCGGGTGAAGAACTGCAACTGCGCCATAAGCAATTTTCCCGCACGCTGGGTGGCTCGCGTCAGTTTTCGATCATGCCAATTTCGGCTTGTCGTCGAAGTGGGCGCGGGCCTTTATCAGACCGGCGAACATAGCTCCAGCCTTCTTAGCCATTCACAGAAAAAGCACAGTCGCGGTAGCCAATAGACCCTGGTCTGTCACGCAGTTGCCCGCAAGGTCAGCACGCCGCATGCGGAAAGTGCTGGGTAAAGGGAAGACCGGCATACCGAGCGGGCCGGGGAAGGCGGACCCTGGCACCGCAGGCCAAGCACGGCGGCCCAGGCGCGGCAGGCGGGAACCGACCGATAGATCGAAGGCCAGGCACGGCGACCCAGGCACGGCAAGCGGGAGCGGGCCAAAAGGCCGAGGGCACGGCGGGCGGGACGGAGACGGACGACCAACTATGGCGGATGGGATGGAGACGAAACATCAAACGCGGCAGGCGGGACGGAGGTGGCAGGCCGAGCCCGGCGGGCGGACGAAGAAGCAAGGCCACACACGGCAAGCGGGACGGCGGGCCCAGGCATGACTGGTCAGGCACAACCGGCTGGGACGGCGGTGGGAGCTGTTAGGGCGGGGAGCTTGAGCCGGGAAAGGTGGCGGACCCCAGGCGGTTGCCTGAGGCCCGTCGGGCGGAGCTCAGTGTTCGGGGAGGGCTGCGGTGTGGGGCCGCTGGGATTACAGGCCGGCTCGGAGTTCCTGGCGCAGCTTGGTCAGGGCCTTGGTGAGCAGGCGCGAGACGTGCATCTGGGAGATGCCGATCTGGTCGGCGATCTGCGACTGGGTCAGGTTGCCGTAGAAGCGCAGGGTGAGGATCTTCTGCTCGCGCTCGTCGAGGGTGGCCAGGGCCGGGCCCAGGGCGACGCGGGTCTCGGCGAGTTCGAACTCGGTGTCTTCGCCGCCGAGGGTGTCGCCGAGTTCGGTGGTGCCGTCGGCCGAGATCGGGGTGGACAGCGAGGTGGCGTTGTAGGCGCGGGCGCCTTCGAGGCCTTCGAGGACGTCTTCCTCGCTGACGCCCAGGTGGGCGGCGACGTCGGCGACCGTCGGGGAGCGGCCGAGGCTGTGAGTCAGGGTGCTGTTGGCCTCGGTGATGGCCAGGCGCAGTTCCTGCAGGCGGCGCGGGACGCGGACCGACCACGTACGGTCGCGGAAGTGGCGCTTGATCTCACCGATGATCGTCGGGATCGCGTAACCCGCGAAGTCGACGCCGCGCTCGGGGTCGAATTTGTCGATGGCCTTGATCAGGCCGACGTTGGCGGTCTGGACGAGGTCGTCGGTGGGCTCGCCGCGGCCGGAGTAGCGGTGGGCGAGGTGGCGGGCCAGCGGCAGCCAGGCCTCGATCGCCCGGTCGCGGGCGCGGGGCCGGGCCGGATGGTCCGGCGGTAGCGCGGACAGGGCGGCCAGCCGGTCGGCCGCGGTCTGCTGGGCAGCTGCCTGGTCGGCGTACGACAAGGTCATGGGTTTGGTCCTCCATCACAACGGGCAGAGAGCCGTGCCCGCTAGCGGCGACCGTTCAGTTACTCCACGCTAGCCGATGTGGTGAGGGTTGCCTAGCCGAACGACTGAGTGACGCTCGACAACCCCCGACCCGCGCGGCAGGTGGGTGACGCGCCGGGGATTTAATGTCGGTCCCCCGTGGTAAACAACGGGCAACACACGAAGTCTCCAGACGGGAAACAGGGATGGCCATTCTCGGCATCGACATCGGCGGCTCCGGAGTCAAGGGCGCGCCGGTCGACACCGTCAGGGGCGAGCTGCTCGCGGAGCGGTTCCGCGTGCCCACGCCGCAGCCCTCCGACGTCACCAGCGTCGTCGAGGCGGTCGCCCAGGTGGCGGCGCAGTTCGACGGGTTCGACCGGGTCGGCGTCACCTTCCCCGGCGTCGTGGTCGACGGCGTCACCCGCACGGCGGCCAACGTCGACAAGTCCTGGCTCGACGCGCCCGCCGCGCAGCTGTTCAGCGACCGGCTGGGCATGCCGGTCAGCGTGCTCAACGACGCCGACGCGGCCGGTGCGGCCGAGGTCGCCTTCGGCGCCGGCAAGGATCAGGCCGGTCTGGTCATGATGCTGACTTTCGGTACGGGTATCGGCAGCGCCCTGTTCCTCGACGGCGTCCTGATCCCCAACACCGAGTTCGGCCACCTCGAGCTCGACGGGCACGACGCCGAGAGTCGCGCGTCCGACCGGGCCCGCGAGACCGAGGACCTGAGCTGGGAAAAGTGGGCCAACCGGGTCGGCAACTACCTCCGTCACGTGGAGATGCTGCTCTCGCCCCGGCTGTTCATCATCGGCGGCGGCGTCAGCAAGAAAGCCGACCGCTTCCTGCCGCTGATCGACATCCGTACGCCGATGGTCCCGGCCACGCTGCTCAACAACGCGGGCATCATCGGCGCCGCGGTGACCGCCGAGACCGACGCCAAGGCGGCCTCCCCCGGCGGCGTGACGCCGCACGAGGCGGGCGCGCGGGTGGCCGGCTGATGGCCCGCACGATCGCCACCAACACCAAGGTGAGCCGCGAGGAGCTGCTGGAGTTCCTGCGGCCGCGCCACAAGGCCATCCTCATGACGACCCGGCGCGACGGCCGGCCCCAGGCGTCGCCGAACACGTGCGGCGTCGACGCCGAGGGCCGCATCGTCATCTCGACCTATCCGGAGCGGGCCAAGGCGTTCAACGTACGCCGTAATCCCCTGGTCTCGGTCCTGGTGGAGTCGGACGAGTTCAACGGGCCGTGGGTCCAGGTCGACGGTACGGCCGAGATCATCGACCTGCCCGAGTCGGTGGAGCCCCTGGTCGAGTACTTCCGGGTGATCTCCGGCGAGCACCCGAACTGGGACGAATACCGCCAGGCCATGCGTGACCAGGGCAAATCGCTGATCCGGATCACGATCGACCGCTGGGGCCCGATCGCCACCGGCGGCTTCCCGGCCCGCCTGGCCTGACCCGCCCAGGAGCCGCGCGGCCCGCGAAGCCACGCGGCCCGCGAAAGAACCGCGTGGCTCAGCCGCGCCAGTCGGTGAGCCGGTCGGCGGCGGTTGCGGCCAGGGAGTCGACCGAGGAACGGATCGAGCCGGCGTTCTCGTAGCCGGTGGTGTCCAGGAGCGTTACGGCGTCACCGACGCGGACGGCGACGATGTAGGTGATCTGGCGTTCGGCCTTCGGGTCGGGTTCGCCGGTGCCCAGGCGGCCGACGGCCGAGCGTTCGATCATCACGGACTCGTCGCCCAGGCCCGGTGAGCCGAGAGAACGGTATTTCGGCGGCGGCTCGCCCTCGCCCCCGGTCGGGCACTCGCGGACGGCGTCGCGGAGCTCGTCCAGGAAGTCCTCGGCGCCGTTGCCCCGGTACACCGTGACCGTGTTGTAGACGACGTCGTCGGGGACGTACTCGACGCCCAGCTCGGGGCGTTTGTAGACGACTCGCACCGATGCCCGTACGGCCGCGTCCTGCGAGCTCGGATAGCTCGCGTCGCCGCAGAGCTTCGTGGGGTCCCAGATCTCGGTGAGGCGCGCGAAGCCTCCCGTGTTGCCGTCCGCCTTGTTCAGCATGGCCCGCGCGGGGATCGATTTCGGCACGGTGGGCGGCTTGGACGTCGGGGCCGTGGTGGAAGGCGAGGTCGCGGGCGGCGTGGAAGGCGGGGCCGAGGGCGGCGTGGACACCGGCTTGGCCGGCGGGGACACCGTGACGGACGGGGACCGGGACGGCGTCACGATCGGGATCGGGGCGATCGGGGCTTGGCCGCGGTCGTCGCCGCCGAGGGCCCAGCCCGTGCCGAACGCGCCGGCGATCAGGACCGCGGCGGCGGTCACCGTGAGCACGCCGCGGCGCACGGCCCGGCGGTCGGACTGGCGGCGCACCTCGGCCGCGGGCAGCAGCCGGCCCCGGCCCGCGTCCGCGGCGAGGGCCGCGAAGGCGTTCTCCAGCTCATTCGACATCGGTGGCCTCCGGCAGGCGGGTGGAAGCGAGGATGGCGGCGAGTTCCGTCCGGCCGCGGTGCAGCCAGGACGTGACGGTGCCGACGGCGGCCCCGGTTTCGGCGGCGATCGCCGCGACGGGCAGGTCGAACAGGTAGTGCAGGGCGACCGCCTGGCGCAGGTTCGGTGCCAGGCGGCGCAGGGCGGCGGTGAGCACCACCGCGTCCTCGCCGGGCGGGGCCACCGGTTCGGGTGGGCCGGCCCGGCGGACCGCGGCCCGCCAGCCGGACAGCCGGCGCCAGCGGTCGGTGGCGAGCCGGGACACCACCAGGCGCAGCCAGCCTTCCGGCGCCGGGTGGGCGGCGACCGTACGCCAATTTCGCCAGGCCCTGGTGTACGCCTCCTGCACCACATCCTGGGCTTCGGCGAGGTCACCGGTCATCGCGTAGCCGTACCGCAGCATCCGCGCGCTTGTCTCCCGGTAGAACTCGTCGAAGCCGTCCGCGTCCCGCATCCGCGGCACCCCCGCTCCGGTCGTGAGTTATGCACCCCTAACGGCCCGTGTGGCCAGAATGCTGCAACCAAAAAAGGCCGGCACCCCGAGGAGGGGTGCCGGCCTTCGGGGTTCAGCGCGACCAGAGTCGCACTGAGCCCGTCGGTGTCGAGGGCTCCGAAAATGGCAAGGCGAAGCCGAGGGCATTTTTGGCGCCCTCGGCACCGACGGTTGGGGGCTCAGTGCCCGCCGAGCGGAGCGAGGCCAGACTGCTCAGCACTGAGCCCGTCGGTGTCGAGGGCTCCGAAAATGGCAAGGCGAAGCCGAGGACGTTTTTGGCGCCCTCGGCACCGACGGTTGGGGGCTCAGTGCCCGCCGAGCGGAGCGAGGCCAGACTGCTCAGCGTCGAGCAAGTAGAGCAAAGTGTCGCGGTGCATCTCGGCGACCGGCTCGAGCAGGTCGGGGTGGCGCAGCAGCACGGCGGCGTCGCGGTCGCGCTGGTCGGGCTCGATCAGGCGGCGGAACTCGTTCGGGGTGCCGCCGGCGCGGCGGGGGAACGGCAGCGGGCGGTCCTCGCTCAGCGGGACGGCCGCGGCGACCGCGTCGACCGCGCGGCGGGCCAGGGCCGGGTCGGCCAGCAGGCAGGCGGCCCAGCTGACCACGACCTCGTCGACCCAGGTGCGCCAGCCCTCCTCCTCGGCCTCCTCGTCCTCGGGCTCGCTGCCGACGCGCCAGTCGAGCACCGCCGAGCCGCCCGGGCCGGCGATGGCGACCAGCGCCGCGTCGACCTCGGTCGGGTAGCGCAGCCACGCCGCCACTGTCACGGCCTGCCGGGCCTGAAGCTCCGACAGGGTGTGGGCGATGGTGTCCGGGCTCCCGGCCGGGTAGGCCCGGGAGATCCAGTGGGTGCTGGCCGCGATGACGGGCGACAGCTCGACAGACGGTCCGGCCACGTGGGGTGCTCCTCCGTTAACGGCGCCGGCATCGGGGCGATGCGGCGTCACGGGGTTCTTCTCGGCGGGCGGGCGGGCCGGTTTGAGCGGGGTGACCGGAGTGGGACCGGTCGGCAACCAACGCACTCCCGATGAGACGCGTGGGAAATTTGATTTTGCCCGCCGGTAACGTCCCGATGATCAAAGTCGGTAAGCATCAGCGGGAGGGGAGCAACGCCTCGCCTGGATGAGCCCGCCGGGTTCCGCTCCGGTAGGTTGAGTCGCATCGGCACGTGACCGTTTGCGGCGCCTCCACAGCGGAGAAGTATGCCCTGACGGCGGTCTGGTTTCGCCGACCCCGCCCGCGCCCTTCTGACTACGGTGGAGATCATGACCGGTCGTTTCCCCATCGAGGACGTCACGCCCTCGGTGTCCTGTGGCCGCTACCCGGCGAAAGCGGTGGTCGGCGAGCTCGTGCCGGTCTCCGCTGTGTCCTATCGCGAAGGACACCACGCGCTCGGCGTCAACGTGGTATGGCGCGGGCCGGACGGCGAGACCGAGCCGTTCACCCGCATGCGCCCCGGCGAGCCCGGCCTCGACCAGTGGCACGCCACCATCCGCCCGGACCGGGTCGGCCGGTGGACGTTCACCGTGGAGGCGTTCGACGATCCCTACCGGACGTGGCGCGACGCCGTGGTGAAGAAGATCGGCGCCGGGCAGGGCCTGGAGGATCTGGCCAACGACCTCGCCGAGGGCGCCGAGGTGCTCGACCTGGCCGCCAAGATCGTGCCGGGGCACGACGAGGACCGGGTCCGCGAGGCCGCGGCGGCGCTGCGCGACGAGCAGCGCTCGCTGTTCGCCCGGGTCTCCCCCGCGCTCGACCTGGAAGAGCTGCTGTGGCACAACCCGGTGCGGCAGCTGGTCACGACCACCCGGTCGTACGCGATCTGGGTCGACCGCAAGCGCGCCCTCTACTCGGCCTGGTACGAGTTCTTCCCGCGCTCCGAGGGCGCCGAGATCGGCCCCGAGGCCACCCCGATCAAGCACGGCACGTTCGCCACCGCCGCCGAGCGGATCCCGGCCGTGGCCGCGCTCGGCTTCAACGTGCTCTACCTGCCGCCGATCCACCCGATCGGCAAGGTCAACCGTAAGGGCCGCAACAACACCCTGGTGGCGCGCCCCGAGGACGTCGGCTCGCCGTGGGCGATCGGTTCCGACGAGGGCGGCCACGACGCGATCCACCCGCAGCTGGGCACCCTGGAGGACTTCCGGCGCTTCATCGGTGTCGCCCGCGACCACGGCATGGAGGTCGCGATGGACCTGGCGTTGCAGGCCGCGCCCGACCACCCGTGGGTCCGTGAGCACCCGGAGTTCTTCACCACCCGCGCCGACGGCACCATCGCCTTCGCCGAGAACCCACCCAAGAAGTACCAGGACATCTACCCGCTGAACTGGGACAACGACTACAAGGGCCTGCGCGACGAGGTTTACCGCGTGGTCATGCACTGGGTGGACAACGGCGTCAAGATCTTCCGGGTCGACAACCCGCACACCAAGGCGCTCAACTTCTGGCAGTGGCTGATCGCCAAGGTCAAGGAGAACGACCCGGACGTGCTGTTCCTGGCCGAGGCCTTCACCCGGCCGGCCATGATGAACGGACTCGGCAAGATCGGCTTCACCCAGTCGTACACGTACTTCACCTGGCGCACCACGGCCTGGGAGATGCGGCAGTACATGGAGCAGCTGCTCACCACGATCGACTGGATGCGGCCGAACTTCTGGCCCAACACCCCCGACATCCTGCACGAGTCGCTGCAGCACGGCGGCCCGCCGATGTTCAAGATCCGCGCGGTGCTGGCCTCGATGCTCACCCCGTCCTGGGGCATGTACGCGGGCTTCGAGCTCTTCGAGCACGTGGCCCGGCCCGGCGCCGAGGAGTACATCGACAACGAGAAGTTCGAGCTCAAGCCGCGCGACTGGGCCGGCGCCGAGCGCTCCGGCCGCTCGCTCGCGCCGTACATCGGCCGCCTGAACCAGATCCGCGACGAGAACCCGGCCCTGCACTGGCTGCGCAACCTGCGCTTCCACGAGATCGACAACGCCAACCTGCTGTGCTTCTCCAAGCGCGATCCCGACACCGGCAATACGGTGCTGGTGGTGGTCACGTTCGACTCGTCGAACGTGCAGTGGGGCAACACCGTGCTGGACATGCCGGCCCTCGGCAAGGACTGGCACGAGCGGTTCACGGTCGTCGACCAGATCACCGGCGCGACGTACGAATGGGGCCAGCACAACGCGGTACGCATCGATCCGTACGTGGAGCCGGCGCACGTCTTCGTCGTACAACCGGCGCAGTAACAAGATTCAAGTACCTGCGGGTGGGTAGGTGGGGAACCTGATGGACCAGAAAAACGATCTCGACCTTGATCCGGCGGAGGGTCTCGATCCCACGGAAGGCAGCCACATCGAGGACGGCGTGGTCGAGCACCCGAACGCCGAGGACTTCGGTCACGCCCGGGCGCTGCCGGCCGACCGGACGTGGTTCCAGCGTGCCGTCTTCTACGAGGTCCTGGTCCGGGCGTTCTACGACTCGAGCTCGGACGGCGCCGGTGACCTGCGCGGCCTGATCGAGCGGCTCGACTATCTGCAGTGGCTGGGCGTCGACTGCCTGTGGCTGCCGCCGTTCTACCAGTCGCCGCTGCGCGACGGCGGCTACGACATCAGCGACTTCTACAAGGTGCTGCCGGAGTTCGGCACGGTCGAGGACTTCGTGGCCCTGCTCGAGGCGGCGCACAAGCGCGGCATCCGGGTCATCACCGACCTGGTCATGAACCACACGTCCGACCAGCACCCGTGGTTCCAGGAGTCGCGGCGCGACCCGGACGGGCCGTACGGCGACTTCTATGTCTGGAGCGACACCTCCGACAAGTACAAGGACGCCCGGGTCATCTTCGTCGACACCGAGGAGTCCAACTGGACCTTCGACCCGGTGCGGCGGCAGTTCTTCTGGCACCGGTTCTTCTCGCACCAGCCCGACCTCAACTACGACAACCCGGCCGTGCAGAACGCGATGCTCGACGTGCTGCGTTTCTGGCTCGACCTGGGGATCGACGGTTTCCGGCTGGACGCGGTGCCGTACCTGTTCGAGCGCGAGGGCACCAACGGCGAGAACCTGCCCGAGACGCACGCGTTCCTCAAGCACTGCCGCAAGGTGATCGACGACGAGTTCCCGGGCCGGGTGCTGCTGGCCGAGGCGAACCAGTGGCCGGCCGACGTGGTCGAGTACTTCGGCGATCCGAAGACCGGCGGCGACGAGTGCCACATGGCCTTCCACTTCCCGCTGATGCCGCGGATCTTCATGGCCGTACGGCGGGAGTCGCGGTTCCCGATCTCGGAGATCCTGGCCCAGACGCCGGCCATCCCGGACAACTGCCAGTGGGGCATCTTCCTGCGTAACCACGACGAGCTCACGCTCGAGATGGTCACCGACGAAGAGCGCGACTACATGTACGGCGAGTACGCCAAGGACCCGCGGATGAAGGCCAACGTCGGCATCCGGCGGCGGCTGGCGCCCCTGCTGGAGAACGACCGCAACCAGATGGAGCTGTTCACCGCGCTGCTGCTGTCGCTTCCCGGCTCGCCGGTCCTGTACTACGGCGACGAGATCGGCATGGGTGACAACATCTGGCTGGGCGACCGCGACGGCGTCCGTACGCCGATGCAGTGGACTCCCGACCGCAACGCCGGCTTCTCCACCGCCAACCCCGGACGGCTGTATCTGCCGGCCAACCAGGACCCGGTGTACGGGTACCAGGCGGTGAACGTGGAGGCGCAGCGCGACAGTTCCACGTCGTTGCTGAACTGGACGCGTACGATGCTGGCGGTGCGACGCCGCCACGAAGCGTTCGCCGTCGGCACGTTCCGCGAGTTGGGCGGATCGAACCCGTCGGTGCTGGCGTACCTGCGCGAGGACGGCGACGACGTCGTCCTGTGCGTGAACAACCTGTCGCGCTTCCCGCAACCGATCGAGCTGAACCTGCAGCACTGGAACGGGTACACCCCCGTGGAACTGACCGGGCACGTGAACTTCCCGCGCATCGGCCAGCTGCCGTACCTGCTGACGCTCCCCGGGCACGGCTTCTACTGGTTCCAGCTGTGCGGGTCCGAGGAGAAGCAATGACGCTGCCTTTCGCCGAGTGGCTGCCGCAGCAGAGGTGGTACGCCGGTAAAGCCCGCACCCTGTCATCCGTCAAACAGGCGTCGTCGACGGCGCTCGACGACAACCTCGACCTGGTGCTGATCGACGTCGAGTACACCGACGGCAGCTCCGAGCGGTACCAGGTGCTGGTGGCCTGGGACTCCGGGCCGATCGTCGAGTACAGCGAGGTCGCCACGATCGGCACGGCCGGCGACCGTACGGGCTATGACGCCCTGTACGACCCGGCCATGGCCCGCAAGCTGCTGGCGCTGATCGCGGCCGGCGGCACCAGGGGCGACGTGATCTTCCAGCCCGAGCCGGGGGCCGACTTCCCGGTCGAGTCGTGGCCGCGGGTCTTCGACGCCGAGCAGAGCAACACCAGTGTCATCTTCGAGCAGGACGCCATCCTCAAGGTGTTCCGCCGGGTCTCGGCCGGGATCAACCCCGACATCGAGCTGAACCGGGTGCTCGGGCGGGTCGGCAACGTCCACGTGGCCAAGCTGCTCGGCTCGTTCGAGACCACCGAGAGCGGCGAGGCCAGCCCGCTGGGCATGGTCACGCAGTACGCGGCGAACTCGGCCGAGGGCTGGGCGATGGCGACCGCGTCGGCGCGTGACCTGTTCGCCGACTCCGAGTACGGCGCCGACGAGGTGGGCGGCGACTTCCAGGGCGAGTCGTACCGGCTCGGCGAGGCCGTCGCCTCCGTCCACGCCGACCTGGCCCGCGAGCTCGGGTCCGGGCCGTCCCCGTTCCCGGTCGACGCCATGCTGGCCCGGCTGCGCACGGCGGCCAACTCGGTCTCCGAGATCCAGCAGTACGTGCCGGCCATCGAGGACGGGTTCCGCGGGCTCACCGGCCAGCAGGTCGAGGTGCAGCGCGTGCACGGCGACCTGCACCTGGGCCAGGTGCTGCGGGTGCCCGAGGGCTGGCTGCTCATCGACTTCGAGGGCGAGCCCGGGCAGCCGCTCGACGAGCGCCGGCTGCCCGACTCGCCGCTGCGCGACGTGGCCGGGGTGCTGCGCTCGTACGAGTACGCGGCCTACCAGCTGCTGGTCGACCAGGACGACGACGAGCCGCTGGCCGCCCGCGCCCGCGAGTGGATCGACCGCAACCGGGCCGCGTTCTGCGACGGATACGCGAACGCCTCCGGCGTCGACCCGCGTTCGCACGGGTCGCTGCTGGCGGCGTACGAGCTGGACAAGGCGGTCTACGAGGCCGCGTACGAGGCCCGGCACCGGCCCGGATGGCTGCGGATCCCCCTGCGGTCCATCGCCCGGCTCGTCGGCTGACATTTCTACTAAGGAGCTTTTTGTGACCGGCCAGACCGTCTCGACGCTCGCCGCGGACCAGCGCGCCCTGAACAGCGTGGTGGCCGGCGACACCCATGACCCGCACGCGACGCTCGGCGCCCACCCCGGCGGCGGCAACACCGTCATCCGTACCCTGCGCAAGGGCGCCAAGGCGGTCGCCGTGGTCGTCGACGGCGAGCGCACCGAGATGACCAAAGTGCACCCGGACGGCGTCTTCGCCGCCGAACTGCCCGGCACGGTGCTCGACTACCGGCTGGACGTGGACGGCGAGACGGTCGACGACCCGTACCGTCACCTGCCGACCCTGGGCGAACTCGACCTGCACCTGATCGGTGAGGGCCGGCACGAGAAGCTGTGGAAGGTCCTCGGCGCGCAGCCCAAGGGCACCGGCGTCGGCTTCGCGGTGTGGGCGCCGTCGGCGCGCGGCGTGCAGCTGATCGGCGACTGCGTCGGCTGGGGGCCGTACGACGGCTGGCCGATGCGCTCGCTGGGCAGCAGCGGCGTCTGGGAGGTCTACGTCCCGGACGTGGCCGTGGGCAGCAAGTACAAGTTCCGCATCCTCGGCCGGGACGGGGTGTGGCGCGAGCACGCCGACCCCCTGGCCCAGCACACCGAGGTCCCGCCGGCGACCGCCTCCGTCGTCTACGCGTCGTCCTACGAGTGGGCCGACGGCGAGTGGATGACCGCGCGGGCCTCGAAGACGTGGCATCAGGAACCGGCCAGCGTGTACGAGGTGCACCTGGGCTCGTGGCGGCCGGGGCTCTCGTACACCGAGCTCGCCTCCGAACTCGTGGACTACGTCGTCGACATGGGCTTCACGCACGTCGAGCTCATGCCGGTCATGGAACACCCGTTCGGCGGTTCGTGGGGTTACCAGGTCACCGGGTACTTCGCCCCGACGTCGCGTTTCGGAAATCCCGACGAGTTCCGTTACCTGGTCGACAAGCTGCACCAGGCCGGCGTCGGCGTCATCCTCGACTGGGTTCCGGCGCACTTCCCGAAGGACGAGTGGGCCCTCGCCCGTTTCGACGGCACCCCGCTCTACGAGCACGGCGACTGGCGTCGCGGCGAACACCCCGACTGGGGTACGTACGTGTTCGACTTCGGGCGCAAGGAGGTCCGCAACTTCCTGGTCGCCAACGCGCTCTACTGGTGCGAGGAGTTCCACGCCGACGGCCTGCGGGTCGACGCGGTCGCCTCGATGCTGTACCTCGACTACTCGCGCAAGGACGGCGAGTGGACCCCGAACCAGTACGGCGGCCGGGAGAACCTGGACGCGATCAGCTTCCTGCAGGAGATGAACGCGACCGTCTACAAGAACAACCCGGGCGTGATCACGGTCGCCGAGGAGTCGACGGCCTGGCCCGGCGTCACCCGCCCGACCCACCTGGGCGGCCTCGGCTTCGGCTTCAAGTGGAACATGGGCTGGATGAACGACACCTTGTCCTACATGGAGAAGGAGCCGGTCTACCGGCAGTGGCACCACCACCAGATGACCTTCGCGACGGTCTACGCGTGGAGCGAGAACTACATTCTGCCGATCAGCCACGACGAGGTCGTGCACGGCAAGGGCTCGCTGACCGGCAAGATGCCGGGCGACCTGTGGCAGAAACTGGCGAACACGCGGGCCCTGCTCGGCTTCATGTGGGCCTTCACCGGCAAGCAGCTGCTGTTCATGGGCGGCGAGATGGGTGACCTGCGCGAGTGGAGCGAGGAGCGCGGCCTCCACTGGGACCTCCTCGAAGACCCGCAGTTCGGCGGGATCAAGTCGCTGGTCAAGGACCTCAACCACGTCTACCGGGACACGCCGGCGATCTGGTCGCAGGACACCGAGCCCAGCGGCTTCCGCTGGATCACCAGCGAGGACTCGCAGCACAACACGTTCTCGTTCGTCCGGTTCGCGCCCAACGGCGACGCGCTGGCCTGCGTGGTCAACTTCGCGGCGGTGCCGCAGGAGGGTTACCGGATCGGCCTGCCGCGCCCGGGCCGCTGGGCCGAAGTGATCAACACCGACAGCGAGCTGTACGGCGGGTCGGGTGTGGGCAACCTCGGCGAGGTCCACACCGACGAGCTCCCGTGGCACGGCTTCGACCACTCGGTGTCGCTGCGCGTGCCGCCGCTGGGCGCGGTCTGGCTGCGGCACGAGGCCTAATCGTTCGCGACCTCCAGCCGGGGGGCGCCGTTCACGCAGCTCAGCTCGACCTCCAACCGGTCGCGGCCGTTGCGGAACTCGCCCTCCCGCTGGTCCTGGTCGTGCACGGCCCAGCCCTGCGCGGGCGCCATGGAGATGATGCGATCGCAGGCGGCGACGACCGTACCACCCATGGTGGTGAAGGTCTGGCCTTTCGCCGCGCTCGCTCCCGCGCTCGCCGCCCCCGACGCCACCGCCGACTTCGGATTTGCCGGATCCGTCGCCGGAGCCGCGCCGAGCGCCCGGTCGACCTCGTCCTCGCTGAGCACCGTCGCGGCGCGCTCCGAGGTGAGGCCCGAGCCGACGAGGCCGATGCCGACCACGCCCACCAGCACGGCCAGGATCGCGGCGGCGGTCCAGCCGGCGACGATCACCGGGGTCCGGTCGAGAAAGCGCATGAGGGAACTATGCCCGCCGCCCGGCTAAGCCTGACGCCGGGCAACGCTAAGGGACGGTTAAGAGACTCAGTTCTTGTCGGACCCGGCGGATAGCGTTCACCCGTGGCGAGACTCCTGCTGATCGAGGACGAACCGGCGATCCGGTCCAACCTGCTGCGCGCCCTGCGCGAGCGCGGGCACGCGGTGGCGGCCTCGGCCACCGCGATGGAGGGCCTGCAGGCCGCCCTGGCCGACCGCCCCGACCTGATCGTGCTCGACCTGGGCCTGCCCGACCTCGACGGCCGTGAACTGCTGCGCATGCTGCGGGCCATCAGCCAGGTCCCGGTGATCGTGGCCACCGCCCGCGACGAGGAACGCGAGATGGTCCGGCTGCTCGACGCCGGCGCCGACGACTACGTGGTCAAGCCGTTCACCGCGGCCCAGCTCGACGCCCGCGTACGGGCGGTGCTGCGCCGCCTCTCCCCCGGCGAGACCCCGTCCGTGCTGGCCGTGGGCGGCCTGCGGATCGACCCGGCCGCCCGCGTGGTCACCCTCGACGGGGCGGCGGTCGAGCTCACCCCCCGCGAGTTCGAGCTGCTGCATCATCTGGCCCAGCGCGCCGGTCAGGTCGTCACCAAGCGCGAACTGCTCACCGAGGTGTGGCAGGTGCCCTACGGCGGCGCCGACAAGACGGTCGACGTCCACCTGTCGTGGCTGCGCCGCAAGCTGGGCGAGACGGCGCAGGAGCCGCGCTACCTGCACACGGTCCGCGGCGTGGGCGTCAAGCTGAGCGGGCCGGCATGAGAGCGCGCCTGACCCTGCTGGTGGGCGCCACCACCGTTCTGGTGCTGCTGGCTTTCCTGGTCCCGCTCGCGCTGCTGGTGCGCCAGGTGGCGGAGGACAGGGCGATGAGCCGGGCCGACGACGTGCTGCGCACGGTGGTGCCGCTGGCCGGCTCCGGCGACCGCGACGCGATTCGCCTGGCGGTCACGGCCCAGTCCGTTCCGGTGTCGGTCTTCCTCCCCGACGGCACTGTCCTGGGCCAGGAGACGGACCGCAGTCCGGCCGTACGGCTGGCCGCCGCGCGCGGCGAAGCCCTGACCGTGGCCGTGGACGACGACCGCGAGATCGTGGTCCCGGTGGTCGGCGCCTCCGGCACCACGGTCGTCAGCACGGTGGTGGCCGACGACGACCTGCGCCACGGCGTCGGCCGGGCCTGGCTCACCCTGACCGGCCTCGGCTTCGTCCTGGTCCTGCTGAGCCTGCTGGTGGCCGACCGCCTGGCCCGCGCCATCACGGCTCCGATCACCGAGCTGTCGGCCGTCTCCCACCGCCTGGCCCGGGCCGAGCTGACCGTACGGGCGAACCCCTCCGGCCCCGCCGAACTGCGCGAGGTGGCCGGCGCCCTCAACCACCTGGCCGACCGCATCCAGGTCCTGCTGAAAACCGAACGCGAACGGATCGCCGACCTGTCCCACCGCGTCCGTACCCCGCTGACCGCCCTGCGCCTGGAAACCGAGTCGCTGCGCGACCCCGGCGAGGCGGCCCGCGTCTCCGCCGCCGCCGACGAGGTCGCCCGAGCGGTGACAGCCCTGATTGAGCAGGCCCGCCGCCGAGACGAGCCCCCCACTCCGGCCCACAGCGACGCGGCGGCCGTGGTCCGCGACCGGGTGGCGTTCTGGGCGGTCCTGGCCGAGGACACCGGCCGCGCCCTGACTCAGGAGATCCCCTCCGGCCCCGTCCCGGTCGCCGTGGCCGCCGACGAACTGGGAGCGGCCCTGGACGCCCTGCTCGGCAACGTCTTCGCCCACACACCGGACGGCACAGCCTTCGGCGTACGCCTGACCGCGGCCCCCCACGGCGCCCTGCTCACGGTGACCGACGAGGGCCCCGGCTTCACCCCCGAGGCCGCCGGGCGAGGCGTCTCGGCCGCCGGTTCCACCGGCCTGGGCCTGGACATAGCCCGCCAGGTAGCCGCCAGTTTCACCATCGAGGCCGCTCCGCGCGGCGGCACCGAGGTACGCCTGCGGCTGCCCGCCCCACCCGGGTAGCGACTTCCGTCAGTCGTCGTCGCTGTCGTCGGTCTCGTGCTGAACGATCTTGCCGTTGGCCGGATCGATCTCGATCTCGTGCTCCACGTCGCCGACGTGCACGTCGACGTCCCAGACCTGGCGGTCGTTGTCGTCGTCGTCCAGCTCCACCTCGTGAACCTGACCGCCCGGCACCGCACCCAACGCGATCTCCCGCGCACCGTTGGCGTCGACGGTCGCTCCAGCCGGCGCGGCGGGATCGGCAGTCGCCCCACCACTCGAGGTCGCCCCGCCGCTCGGCGCGGGGCTGGCGGTGTCGCTCGGCGTGGCCGACGGCGTCTCGGCGAGGGCCACGGCGGCGGCCCGGGCCGGGCTGCTCTCGCCGCCGGTGGCGGCCAGCGCGGTCCCGGCGATGCCCAGGGCCGCCAGTACGCCCACGCCGGCCACCACGACGGTACGAGTGCTCTTCATCAGTTGACCTCCCAGTCGTTTCGGACGCTCCTACGATCGCGGGAGATCACCTATGGGCACGCTGTGCCACCGTTAAAGCAGTCCTAAGGCTGCCTCCCCGCCGGCATCCGGGTCGGATGCGGGGGTGACCGGTGGGGACCAGCCGGGGCGGGGGATCAGGCAGAACGGGTGGCCGGCGGGGTCGGCGAAGACGTAGTCGCCGTCGAGCCGGCGGGCGCCCAGGGAAAGGACGGCCTCGGCCGCGGCCGGCTGGTCGTCGACCATGACGTCCAGGTGCATCTGCTGCGGGACGGCCGGGTCGGGCCACGTCGGGGCGGGCCGGCCGGCGGAGCGCTGGAAGGCGAGGCCGGAAGTGGTGGTGTCGGCCGAGACCACGGCGAAGTCGCCGTCGTCGTAGGTGACGGGCCGGCCCAGCACGGCGCTCCAGAAGCGGGCCGAGGCGGTGGGGTCGGGGCAGTCGGCGATCAGGTGGTGGAGGCGTCCGATCGGCACGGAGCTCACCTCGTTCGGGTCAGCGCAGGCGCGAACCCGCGGTGGGTGACAGGCGCAGATGATGCTCCGAGTCTGTCAGGCGGGGGAAGCGATCCAGATGCTCGGCCAGCGCGGGCTCGTCGGGGAAACGGGCGAACCAGGCGACGACGTGCTCGCCGGTGCGCACCGGGAGGGCCGGGAAGGTGTTCTCGGCGTACTCGGTGGTCAGTACGGCCAGCGGGGTCACCCCGAACTCGGCGGCTCGCTCGGCGACCAGTGCGGCGAAGTCGGCGCCGAACGGCCGGTCGCCGAAGTGCAGCGTGCCCAGAAAGAGGGCGTCGAGGGAGCGGCGGGCGGCGGTATCGAAGGGCCTGGGGAAGGGCTCGGCGGGGCGCAGCAGGAGGACGTCGTCGCTGTCGATCATCGTGGCGTTGGCGGCGGCGCTGTGGGCGCGCCAGGTGGGGCCGGTGTAGAAGGCGGTCAGGGCGGCGGCGCGGGACGGCATGTCGGGGAAGGCGCGCAGCCAGACGAAACGGTCGGGGGCGTCGAGGTCGCGGAACTGGCCGATGATCCGCATGCCGGTGGCTTCCTGGGTGGTGACGAACTCGCGGTCGAAGAGGGTGATCAGGTCGTCGCGGCGGCCGGGGTGCAGGGTGTACTGGCGAAGTTCGACGATCATCAGGCCTCCAGGGAGCGGTGCAGGACGTCGGCGATGG
The DNA here is from genome assembly GCF_043197815.1 of Actinoplanes sp. NPDC048988. Classification (NCBI taxonomy): domain Bacteria; kingdom Bacillati; phylum Actinomycetota; class Actinomycetes; order Micromonosporales; family Micromonosporaceae; genus Actinoplanes; species Actinoplanes sp. NPDC048988. Next base: position 61,000 of record NZ_JBICTW010000016.1, read on the forward strand.
AGGTCCGGGCCAGTTCGCGGCGCAGCGCCTGGTGGACGCCGGTGTAGACGCCGCTGAGGGCGGGGCGGATGCCGCGGCCGACGGGGCACTCGAGGTTGGGCTCGGTGTGGTGCAGGGCGAAGACCGGCGGGCCCTCGACGGCGTCGTAGACGTCGCTGAGCGGGATCTCGCCGGGCGGGCGGGCCAGCAGCCAGCCGGCGCCGGTTCCGTGCCGTACGGACACCAGGGCGGCCCGGCGAAGGTCGCCGAGACTGCGGCGGACGATCACCGGGTTGACGTTGACGCTGGCGGCGACCTCGTCGGAGGTGAGCACGTCGCGGCCCCGCCGGTGGGCCAGCGCCAGCCAGGTCAGCGCGTGCACGGCGACGGTCAAGCGGCTGTTCGCGGCCATCGATGCCTCCTCGCTGTAACAGCTTCGGTTACAACGAGAAGGGCGTCAAGGCCGGATCACGCCGAGGGCGGCGGACCAGCCGGCGGATCAGCGGGCGGCGCGGAAGGTGACGCGACCGAAGGATCAGCGGGCGGGGCAGAGGGGGAAACGGCTGACGGATCCGCGGCGGAGGGAGACGGGCTCGCCTGATCAGCGGTGGAAACGGGCTGGTCGGCGGGAGCGAAGACGGGGGCCGGCGGAGCGAACGGCGAAGGCGCGGCGAACGGCACCGGCGGCTGAGGATACGCGGGTGCGGGGAAAGCCGCGCTGGGGTAAGCGGCCGCCGGGTGCGGCGGCGCCGGGTAGGCCGAGGCGAAATGCGGGGGCACCGGGTAAGCCGGTGGCGGTCCGTAGCCGAACGGCGCGGCGGGCTGAGGGCGGCCCGGGCGGAAGAAGCGGTTCGAGGGGCCCACCAGCAGCAGGACCGCCGTGACGATCGCGCAGGCGAAGGCCAGCAGGAGCGCGGAGAAGCTGATGACTTCGAAGGCGATGTTCCAGCCGCTCGAGTCCAGGTCGGCCAGTTTGTCCCAGAACGCCACCCCGGGGTACGGCTCGTCCGTGTACGCGGTGCCGTCCTCGTAGGGATCGTCGGCGGACCCGTCGTCGCCGCCGAAACCCGAAGCCAGCGCGTCGATCAGGAAGAACACCCCGAAACCGCCGAACAGGCAGCCGCCCAGCGACAACACGACCGGGGCGCCCATGCCGGCCAGCGTGAGGATCCGGCCGGTGTTGTTGCCCCGCCGCACCAGGACGGCCGTGATGCTCAGCCAGACGGCCAGGATCAGCGCGGGGACCGCCGGAAGCACCGCCCCGGTCAGGTTGTACGAGCGTTCGGCGCCCACGTCGCCCGGGTCGGCCCCGGTGGCCAGCGCGGCCTCGGTGATCAGTCCGTCGTAATGGATCGCGTGGGCGGTGGACACGCCGATGAACAGCAGCAGCATCGCCACCACGGCGAGCTGGAAGTACAAGGCGACCCGGACGGTCACCGGGAGGGGCTGAGTCACCCGGGCACTGTACGGATCGGGCGCCTAGTTGATCAATCGGGCTGGCGGAGCCATTCCGGGGCCAGGAGGCCGTAGATCAGGTCGTCGGTCCATTCGCCCTTGATGAACGTCTGCTGGCGCAGCAGGCCCTCGCGGGTGAAGCCGAGCCGTTCCATGAGGGCGGCCGACGCGACGTTGCGGGCGTCACACTCCCCTGCCACCTTGTGCAGGCCCTGCACGCGGAAAAGGCGGTCCAGGACGGCCCGAACGGCCTCGGTCGCGTAGCCCTGCTTCTGATGTCGGGAGGCCAGGGTGAAGCCGATCTCGGCCTGTTTCGCGTTGTCGTGCAGGTGCACCGCCACGTCGCCGATGAGGTCCCGCTCGGCGGTGCGCTCGATCGCGTACTGGAACCAGCCCGGCTTGTCGGGGTCGGAGGCCATGAAGTTGGCCACGGCGGTCTCGGCCCGCAACAGCGGGAACGGCGCGTCCCACGACTGGTAGCGCGCGACCGCCGGATCGGAGCGGTACCCGGCCAGCACGGGGGCGTCCGTGGGGCGGAAGCGCCGCAGGATGAGCCGTTCCGTCGCGATCAGCATGGAACGAGGTTATCCGGCCGGGTGAGGCAACGACCGCGCCCTATACAGTGCACCCATGCCTGGGGAGCATACGGAACCGTTGCGTCCTCGCGACCCGGACCGGCTGGGCTCCTACGAGCTGGTCGGCCGGCTCGGCGAGGGCGGCATGGGCACCGTCTATCTGGCCACGTCACCGGCGGGAGTGCTGGTGGCGGTCAAGGTGGTGCGCGCCGATCTGGCGCACGACGACGAGTTCCGGCGCCGGTTCCGCAGCGAGGTGGCCCGGGTGCGGCAGGTGCCGCCGTTCTGCACGGCCGAGGTGCTCGACGCCGACCCGGACGCCGAACACCCGTACCTGGTCTGCGAGTACGTGGACGGGCCGACGCTGGCCGAGGTGGTCGAGGAGCGCGGCCCGCTGACCGCGGCCAACCTGCACAGTGTGGCCATCGGGGTGGCCACCGCGCTGACCGCCATCCACGGGGCGGGAGTGATCCACCGCGATCTCAAGCCGCGCAACGTGCTGCTCGCGCCGGGCAGCCCCAAGGTGATCGACTTCGGGATCGCGCGGGCCATGGGCGCGCCGAGCGACAACACGGCCGCGTCGCAGATGGTGGGCACTGTCGCCTACATGGCGCCGGAGCGGTTCGGCGACGCCGACGTGCCGATCACGGCCGCGGCCGACGTGTTCTCGTGGGGCAGCGTGGTGACGTACGCGGGAATCGGGAAGACCCCGTTCGGCGGTGACTCGCCGCCGGCCACGGCCGGCCGTATCCTGACCAGCCCGCCCGATCTGGAGGGCCTGAGTGGCCCGCTGCGCGACCTGGTCGCGTACACCCTGGAGAAGGACCCGAAGAACCGGCCGACCGCCCGCGAACTGCTGGATCTGCTGGTGGCGGGCCCGACCCGGCCGGCCGCGACCAAGGCCGCGCTGGACGATCAGCCCGACCTGCGGGTGGCCGCGGCGAAGGCGCAGTCGGTGACCGGCCTGATGCCCAAGGGCTACGAGGAAGACTCGATCATCACGGTGCCGATCACGGCCGCCGGGCCGGTCGAGGAGGAGCCGGAGGCGCGGCGCCGCTGGTTCATGCCGGTCGCGGTCGCTTTCCTGGTGCTGGCCGTGATCGCCGGCGCGATGATGGTGATCTTCGGGCGGGACCCGGCCGAGACGTCGGCCGAACCGCCGCCGGCCGACCAGCCGATGATCATCAAGGACGATCTGGCCGCCGCCCGCTACTGGCTGGCCAAGACCGAGCCGGACGGGCATTCGGCCTGCGAGTTCGCCGACGGTTCGCTGGTCGCGCGGGTCGACAGCCGGCGGCTCTACAAGTGCCCGGGCCCGCAGGACCAGCTTCCCACCGACATCAACGCCGAGGTCGGGGTGCGGCTGCTCAGCGAGGACTCGTGCGCGGCGATCTGGTTCCGTTTCGGAGCCAACAAAGGTTATCTGGTACGGGCGTGCGCGAACAGCTTCTACGTCGGCACCCACAAGGGCACCGACGTGGTCGTCACCCGCACCATGCCGCTCGACCGGCCGCTGCCGGTGAACGGCCCGGCCACCCGGATCGGGCTGCGGGTCGACGACGGCACGGTGACGGTCTCCCGGGACGGCGCCGTGGTCGGCCAGGCGCCCCTGACCGACCGGGACATCTCCGGCGCGCGGCTGCTGCTCGGTGTCTACCCGGACCGGGACGCCCCGCAGAGCGGCCCGTTCCGGGTGGCCTTCGACCACATCGCTATTACTTCGAGTCCTTAGTGAGCCCGGCCCGGCGCAGGGCGTCGGCCATCGCGCCGCCGTTGAAGCTGCGCTGGTCCTGCTGCTGACGGCCCTGACGCTGCCCGCCGCCGCCCCCTTGACGCTGCCCGCCGCTCCCGGGACGCTGCTGGCGCGGCTGCGCCTGCCGGGGCGGGGTCTCCCCCCGCGGCTTGCGGACCGGCTCGTCGGTCAGGCGCATGGTCAGCGAGATCCGCTTGCGGGCCTCGTCGACCTCGACCACCCGCACCTTGACCACGTCGCCCGACTTCACGACCTCGCGCGGGTCCTTGACGAACGTGGTGGACAGCGCCGACACGTGCACCAGGCCGTCCTGGTGGACGCCGATGTCGACGAACGCGCCGAACGCGGCCACGTTGGTCACCACGCCCTCGAGGACCATGCCCGGCTTGAGGTCGGCGATCTTCTCGACGCCCTCGGCGAAGGTGGCCGTGGTGAAGCCCGGGCGCGGGTCGCGGCCCGGCTTCTCGAGCTCCTTGAGGATGTCGGTGACGGTCGGCAGGCCGACGGTGTCGGTGACGAACTGCTCCGGCTTGACCTTGCGCAGCACCTGGGTGTTGCCGATGACGCTCTTGAGGTCGGCCCCGACCGTGGAGAGGATCGTCCGGACCACCGGGTACGACTCGGGGTGCACGCTGGACGAGTCGAGCGGGTCGTCGCCGCCCGGGATGCGCAGGAAGCCGGCGCACTGCTCGAACGCCTTGGGGCCGAGCCGCGCCACCTTCTTGATCTCGGAGCGGTTCTTGAACGGGCCGTTCTGGTCGCGGTGCAGCACGATGTTCTCGGCCAGGCCCGCCCCGATGCCGGAGACGCGGGTGAGCAGCGGCGCCGAGGCCGTGTTGACGTCGACGCCGACCGCGTTCACACAGTCCTCGACGACCGCGTCGAGCGAGCGGGACAGCTTCACCTCGGAGAGGTCGTGCTGATACTGGCCGACGCCGATCGACCGCGGGTCGATCTTGACGAGCTCGGCCAGGGGGTCCTGGAGGCGGCGGGCGATGGAGACCGCGCCCCGCAGCGACACGTCCATGCCGGGCAGCTCCGACGCCGCGTACGCGGACGCCGAGTAGACCGACGCGCCGGCCTCGGAGACCATCACCTTGGTCAGGTTGGCCTCGGGGTGCCGCTTGATCAGGTCGGCCGCGAGCTTGTCGGTCTCGCGCGAGGCGGTGCCGTTGCCGATCGCGATCAGGTCGACGTTGTGCTTGCTGGCCAGCGCGGCGAGCCGGTGGATCGACTCGTCCCACTTGTTCTGCGGCACATGCGGGTAGATGGTGTCGGTGGCGACCACCTTGCCGGTGCCGTCGACCACGGCGACCTTCACGCCCGTACGGAATCCGGGGTCGAGGCCCATCGTCGACCGCGTGCCCGCCGGCGCCGCCAGCAGCAGGTCGCGCAGGTTGGCCGCGAAGACCCGTACGGCCTCGTCCTCGGCGGCCTGCCACAGCCGCACGCGCAGGTCGGCGCCGAGGTGGATCAGGATCCGCGTACGCCAGGCCCAGCGAACCGTGTCGGTCAGCCACTTGTCGCCCGGCCGCCCCTGGTCGGAGACGCCGAAGCGGGCGGCGATGCGCGGCTCGAAGGTGGACTCGTCCTCGGGTTCGGGCTCCATCGTCAGGTCGAGGACGCCCTCCTTCTCCCCGCGGAACATGGCGAGGATCCGGTGCGAGGGGAGTTTGGCGTACGGCTCGGCGAAGTCGAAGTAGTCGGCGAACTTCGCCCCCTCGGTCTGCTTGCCGTCGGTCACCTTGGCGACGAGGCGGCCCCGGGTCCACATGCGCTCGCGCAGCTCACCGATGAGGTCGGCGTCCTCGGCGAACCGTTCGATCAGGATCGACCGGGCGCCGTCGAGGGCGGCGCTCTCGTCGGCCACGCCCTTGCCGGCGTCGACGAAGGCGGCCGCGGTGGCCCGCGGGTCGAGCGACGGGTCGCCGATCAGCTGGTCGGCCAGCGGCTCCAGGCCGGCCTCACGGGCGATCTGGGCCTTGGTGCGGCGCTTCGGCTTGTACGGCAGGTAGATGTCCTCGAGCCGCGCCTTGGAGTCGGCGGCGAGGATGGCCTGCTCCAGCGCGTCGTCGAGCTTGCCCTGCTGCCGGATGGACTCGAGCACGGCGGCCCGGCGCTCCTCCAGCTCCCGCAGGTAACCCAGCCGCTCCTCGAGCGTGCGCAGCTGCGTGTCGTCGAGGGTGCCGGTCACCTCCTTGCGGTAGCGGGCGATGAACGGCACGGTGGCGCCGCCGTCGAGGAGCTCGACCGCCGCGGTTACCTGGCTCTCGCGGACACCGAGCTCGGAGGCAATGCGCTGATGGATCGCTGTCGTCACGCCGACGATTGTCTCCGATGCCCGGATCGCCTGTCTCGCCACCCCGCACGACGCATCCTCTGTACCGCTCACGGGGGACACCGGTCACGGCGGAGGAACCGCCACGCGATGGGCAAATCGTCCAACACTAGGCCATCGTCATCCAGGCTTGGTGGGAGGTACTAGAGACATCCGTTTCGGCCTTTGGCAGTCTTATCGGCATGACGCTTGTTGTCCGGGCGGTCGCTGCCACCGATCAGGGCCTGGTGCGGTCCAACAACGAGGACGCTGTCTTCGTGGGTAACCGCCTGCTCGTGGTGGCCGACGGCATGGGTGGGCTCCCCGCCGGTGAGCTGGCCAGCGATATCCTCGTGCAGGCTCTGGCCGTGGTCGACGACGTGCCCGACACCGGTGAGCCGCTACAGGACCTGCTGGCCGCGCTCCAGACGGCGAACGGCCGGATCGAGGCCGCGGTCGCCGACGACGACGCCCGCGACGGGATGGGCACGACGGTCACGGCGATCATGCTCGCCGGCGACCGGGTGGCCGCGCTGAACGTCGGCGACTCCCGCTGCTACCTGGTCCGCGACGGCGAGATGCAGCAGATCACCCGCGACGACACGTACGTGCAGGCGCTGGTCGACCAGGGCGTGCTCAGCGCCGAGGACGCCCGCCGCCACCCACAGCGGGCGCTGGTGACCCAGGCGGTGCAGGGCGGGCCGTTCCGCCCCACCGGCCGGATGATCCCGGTGCAGGAGGGCGACCGCTTCCTGCTGTGCAGCGACGGCCTCAGCGACTACGTCGAGGACGCGGTGATCCGGCAGACCCTGCTCGACAACGCCGACCGCAAGACGGCGGCGGCCGAGCTGGTCCACCGCACGCTGGAGAACGGCGCCCCCGACAACGTCACCGTGATCGTCGCCGACGTCACCGAAGGCTAGGCAGCTCTCTCAGGGTGGCGGATCAGGGTCTCCCCAGGGGACTTCCGGATGTCCGGCGGGCGCGAAAAGGCCGACGATGGATACATCGACGACCTCTTCGAGGGAATGTGAGAGTTCAATGAACGCCGTGCACGACAGCCTGTCCCGTCAGGGCCTCACCCGTCCGCGGGAGGGCCGGATGATCGCCGGCGTGTGCGCCGGTCTCGCCCGCCGCTTCGGCATCGACCCCTGGCTCGCCCGCCTGCTCTTCGTGGTGGTCCTGCTGGCCATCCCGGGCAGCCAGATCCTCGTCTACCCGATCCTGTGGATCGTGATGCCGTCGGAGAAGCCCGTCTACGCGACGCCGTATCCGCCGGCCGCCTGACAGCAGCACGACGGCGACCACGAACGGGACCGCGCCGGCGCCGGCCACGAGATCACTCAGCCACCGCTGCACCTCGCCGGCGGCGTTGATCACCGGGTCGGTCCCGGCGAGCCGGAGATCGCCGGTCAGCCGGAGCTCGTACCAGCCGTAGTAGGCCACGTAGAGACCACAGACGATCAGGATCGCGCCGCCGAGCCGGGGCACCACGCCCAGCAGGCGGCGCGTCCGCGTGATCAGCCCGGTGCGCGCCAGCGCCACGGCCACGGCGGTGGCCGAGACGATCAGGCCCATTCCCAGGCCGTACGCCAGGAAGAGCAGCACACCCTCAGCAAGTGATCCCGCGCGCAGGCTCGAGACGACCAGCGACAGGAACGGGCCGACCGCGCAGCCGAGCGACGCCACGGCGTACGCCATCCCGAACAGCAGCGTCGAGCCCACCGAGCCCGACACCAGCGGCGCCCGGACCCTCGGCGCGGGCAGCGAGCGGCCGCCGAGCAGCCACCCGCCGAGAACCGCCAGGGCCAGGCCCAGCACCACGGTCAGCCAGGGCAGGTGCGGCCGCAGCACCCCGGCGATCGGGGCCAGCACCAGGCCGAACGCGCCGAACACGAGGACGTAGCCCGCGGTCAGCGCCGCGCTGCAGATCAGGGCCCGGCGGACCGGCCGTTCGGTGCCGGCGGCGATCAACACCGAGAGGTACGCCGGCAGCAGCGCGAAGCCGCAGGGGTTGACCGCGCCGAGCATGCCCGCGGTCAGCGCCAGCAGCATCTCAGACCGCCAGGGACTTGACCTCGGCGGTCAGCTGCAGATCGTCCAGGTAGCCCGTCTTGCGGACCTTGCCCTTGTCGTCCAGGACGACGTACAGGCTCTGCTCAGCGATCTTGAATTTCTTCCAGATGACGCCGGCCTGGTCGTCGAGGTGCGGGACCGTGCGCAGCTCGAAGTCGTCGACGAACTGGTGCATGGCCTTGTTGTCGCCCATGCCGGCCACGCCCAGGAAGTTGATCTTGCCGCGGTACTGCTCCTCGAGGTCGCGGACGCTCTGCGCCTCGCTCGCGCAGGTGGCGCACCAGGGCGCCCAGAACCACAGGATCGCCGGCCGACCGGCCAGCAGGCTCCCGTCGTACGGCTTGCCGTCGATGGTCTTGCCGGTGAAGGCCAGCGTGGCCGGGACCGCCCTGGCCTCGGCGCCGGGCGGATCCCAGGCCGCTGTTGTCTTCTCGGGCGCGCCGCACCCGGCGGCGAGCAGGGCCGAGGCCGCCGCCAGCAGGACGGCGCGCCGCCTCACTTCGTCGCCTCGGTCAGCCGCAGGGCCAGCGCCGGGCAGACGTTCACCGCTTTACGGGCGCCCGTCTCCAGCCACGGCGGCAGCGGCGTCTGCGGGAACGCCGGGAAGCCGTTCGAGTCGAGCCGGATGATCTCGGGGGCGACCGCCGAGCACAGGCCGTGACCGTCGCACCGGGACCAGTCCACGGCCAGCTTCCGGGCGCCCTGCTCCGCCGTGTACGGCAGGGGCAGGATGCCGCGGACCTGCTTGCCGCAGCCCTCGCCGTTGGTGTGCGCCTCGACGTCCTTGGCGAAGACCTCCAGCGCCGACAGCGCGAAGCGGGCCGTGCCGTCCGGGTGGCTGCACGCGCCGCGGCCCTTGACCACACCGGCCGCCTGGCGGACGTTCTCGACCGCGTTGCCGCCGAGCGAGACCAGCGTGACCGCGCGGGCCAGGTCGGGCAGGCCGAGCCGGCACGGGCCGCACTGCCCGGCCGACTCGCCGGCCAGATATTGCACGACCTGCGAGACCTCACCCAGCGGGCAGGTCTTGGAGCCGATCGGGATGAGCATGCCGGCGCCGAGCGTGCCGCCGACCCCGGCGAAGCCCTTGCGTGAGATCGTCACCGTCTTCGCGGCCTCGGCCGTGATCCACTTGCCGTGGTAGCCGCCGACCAGCAGGCCGGGACCGATGTCGGCGCCGCACATGTTGAGCACGTCCATCAGCGGGGTGCCGGTGGGCGCCTCCACCACGGCCGGGGCCGACGACGCGCCGCCGACGGTCAGCATGACCGTGCCCGGCTCCTCGGGGATGCCGACCGCGTTGTACTCCCACGGGCCGAGCCGGGCCGCGATCGCCAGCTGCGAGTACGTCTCGGCGTTGGAGAGCAGGGTGGGCAGCCCCATCACGCCGTTGTCGCTCGAGCGGACCTTGCGGCCGGGCGGGATGTGCGCCTCGCCGTTGATGCCGCGGACCAGCGCGCCGCCCTCACCGGAGATGAAGCGGTGCGGCACCGTGACGATCCGGGTCGGGCAGGGCATGCGCCGCTCGGCCAGGGCCGCGGTCAGCGACTCCTGCCCGATGCCGTCGTCGGCGATGCCGATGACGATCTCCTCGGCGTCCAGCGCGGCGGCGGCCAGGGCGGCGCCGTCGAGGATCAGGTGCGGGCCGCGGGTCAGGATCGCCTTGTCCTTCCAGGACGGCGGCTCACCCTCGGTCGCGTTGACCACGATCACCGGCGGCAGCTCCTGCCGCCGGCAGGAGTCGAGCACCGCGCGGACCTTGCGGGCGAACGGGAAACCCGCCCCGCCGCGACCGCGCAGCTCGATCCGGTCGGCCAGCCCGATCAGCTCGCCCGAGGACAGCGCGGCGAAGCCACCGTGCACCTCCTGGTGGGCGAGCAGGTCGAGCCGACCGTACTCGTCGAAGCCCGCGGTGATCCGCGGCGTGCCGATCGCGGTGACCGGCGGAACCTGCGACGCGCTCAATTCGCTTCCCCTCGCAGCTGCGACCAGTACGCGTCGTCAGCCACCTCGTCGTCCGCCCGGCCGCGGCCGTCGCGGCGAGCTCCCCGGCCCGCCTGGACGCGTACGGGTTCCTGCAGGTCACGGTCTTCCCTCCGGGAGCGGCGGGACGCCATGTCGACCAGGGTCGGCGTCTCGTCGTCGCCACCGAACTCGACGAAGCCACTGCGGCTGTGCCGGCCGGAGTCGGCCCGGTCGACGTCGGCGCCACGGTCACGCCGCCGGCCGCGGGGAGCGTCGTCGATCTCGCGGTCGTAGGCGGCCCGGCGGGCGGGCGGCTCGTCGTCGGCGTACCGGCCACGCTGCCGGGGCACGTCGTCGTAGTCCCGGTCGTCCGTCAGCGGCATGTCGCCGCGGCGCCGCGACGGGCGCGGGGCGGGCATGTCGTCCTCGTCGGCGTAGCGGCGCTGGCGGGGCGCCGTCGGCTCGTCGTAGTAACCGCGGTCGTCCCGCTCGACCCGCCGCATCCGGGTGCTGGTGTCCTCTAGATCGTCACGGCGCATCCGGGCGCCGGTGTCCTCGTAGTCGGCGCGGCGCATGCGGGTGCCGGTGTCGTCCAGGCGCATCCGGGTGCCGGTGTCCTCGGGCGCGTAGCGGCGGCCGCGCGGCTCGTCGTACTCGATCTCGTCCTCGACCCGGCGCCGTCCCCGCGGCATCTCGTCCTCGAAGTCCGGGCGGACCATCATGCCGGTCGGCTCGTCGAAGCGGGCGGCCGGAACCAGGAGATCGTCCACCGGCGGCGCGGGCGGCGGGGTGACCGGGCGGAACGTGTCGACCACGGCGACCGGGCCCAGCGTCTGCGGCTCGGGCTCGGGAGCCCGCTCGCGGCGGCTCGGCCGCTTCATCGCCGGCGAGCTGGTCGGCACCAGCGTGCCGACCGGCTTCAGGCCACCGGCGCCGGCCTGCGAGGCGAAGTCCTTGTTGCGGTTCAGGCTCACCGACAGCCGTACGGCCAGGCCGATGAGCACCCCGAGGATGCAGACGATGTAGCTGACGATGACCCAGGTCGCCGCGGGCCGGCCGGCCGAGAGGCCGTGCACCAGGGCGATCGGCCACATCAGGTACGAGATGGCGTGGATGGAGCGCCACATCCAGGGCTTGCCCCGGCCGACGAAGCGCGACCGGGCGATGCCGGTCCACATCACCAGCACCATGAGCCAGCCGGAGATGGTGCCGAGGCCGATGTACAGCTTGTTGCCGGCCGCGAGGAACGGGATGAAGGCGTCGATGATGCCGATGTGCTCCTCGACGACCTTGGTCCAGACGTGGACGAAGAGCGCGCCCACGGCGATCACGCCGGTGGTGCGGTGGGCCGACTGCAGCAGCACCCGTTGCCGGATCGAGAGCACCAGCCGGTCGGTGGCGACCAGGCCGATCATGATCGTGATGGACAGCGAGACCAGCGCCACCACGCCCATGTAGAACTCGGCGTAGATGAAGAAGTAGTAGTAGCCGACGCGTCCCGGCGCGGTCATCATCGCGACCGCCCAGATCGCCGCGAGCACGCTCACGGTGAGTACGACAACCGCGCCCCGGGAGGCGGGTTTCGTTCCGGTAGCTCCGACATCGACGGCCACACGATTGGCGGATCGCTCTTTGTTCTTCGTCTTGGCCATTGACTCCTCGTTCTCCGCAGCGGTCACGTCCCGTGGGCGGTGGGACGCCGGCACCCGTGGGGAGTGCCCCGTGCTCTTGGTCTCGGGCAGCGGCCGGTGTCGCTCCGGTCCCTGCCCATCCCCCATCTACGTGCCGGGCGCGGGTTCGGATGAACACTGGGCGGCGATTTTGTCGGCTACTTGGCAGTCACATTCGGCAAAGCGGCCCTGAGCTGCGCAGACACGCCCAAGCAACAAAGACCTAAGGAAAACTTAAGGTTCCCGTACGGAGTGACCCGAGCCACCCGGTGAACCTTTCGGCGCCCGCCTGCGAACCCTTCAGCGCGCGAGGCGTGTCGACGCCCGCGCGGAAGGAGATGATCGGCATGCGACACCTGGCGGCATCCGGCGCTGTCGCGCTGGTCGCGATCGGCTTTTTCGCGACGCCGGCGCGCGCCGACGTGGACGGCTTCTCGGTGAAGCTCGGCCAGGCGCCCGCGACGTTCACCATCGGCAAGGCCGCGCGCACCCTCACCGCGGTCGTCTCGACCGAGCGCGAGAGCCGGCGCTGCATCAAGGTGCGCTGGGCGCTCACCGTCGAGACCAAGGGCGTCAGCCTCGACCAGATCCGGGTCGGGCGGGTCGAGAACAATCAGGACTTCGGCGTACGGGCGACGATCGAGAACGACGCGGCGCAGATCGTCGACGAGCGGCTCGACCCGGGTCAGCTCTGCCGCGACCGGACGGTGACCGGGCAGTGGACCGTCGCCTTCACCGGCCCGGACGACGGCGAGGTCACCTTCACGGCCCGCGCCCTCGACGCGACCGGCCGCGTGCTGAGCACCATCGGCTCCCAGGCCCAGGTGGTCACGCCGGTGGCCGCTTCCACGTCGCCGTCACCGTCGGCGTCACCCTCCGCGTCGCCTTCGGCCGCCCCTTCCGCTCCCCCCTCGCCGGAGGAAGAAGAGGCGTCGGTGGTCACTGAAGATCCCGAGCCGTCATCGGCCGCCCTGGTGCCGGCGTCGAGCAGCACCAGCGTGCTCGGCATCGGGCTGATCATCGGCGCGCTGATGGTCTTCCTCGGCGTCGGCATGCTGCTGCGGCTGCGCGCCCGCAACCGCCGCACCGCGGCCCTGGCGACCGAGTTGCCGACCGGCTTCTACACAGCGCCACGCCGGCGGTAATAACGCTTCGTGTCGCTGATCCGGCTGACCGCGGTCACCCGATGGGCTTACGTTCGCATCGATTCCTGATGCAAAGGAGCATCGCCATGACCGATCGCTTCGATCCCAACATCCCACCCACCGGGCCGACCGACCCCGCCATCGAGGGAGAGTTCCTCGGCATCGTCGGCATCACCGAGAGGCCCACGCTCGGCAAGTCCAACCTCGTCGTCAACCGCGCGAAGCCGTTCGACATCGAGGTCCGCTGGCGCGTCTTCGGCAACCTGGTGCCGCTCTGGCTGACCGCGTTGTCGGTACGCACGCAGGACTGGGTCGTCACGGCGTTCGCCGAGTCCCAGGGCCCGGGCGACGAGGTGTCCCTCGGCGAGGTGCGGGTGCCGGTGCGCGGCCCGTTCTTCAGCCAGGACGAGAGGTACGCGGCCAAGCTGACCGTGCCGGCCTTCACGCTGCCCGAGGGCGACCCCGGCAACACGATCCAGGCCGGCGTCTACAAGATCGTCGTCACGACGTTCCTCGACTCCGATCTGGGCCCCGTCGGCTACGACATGATGGGCTACGCCGAGGGTCCGATCATCAAGGTGGAGGACCCCGAGTAGAAGCCGGGCCGGCCGGTTTCTTCCCGGACAACGGCGTCCCCGAGGAAACCGGCCGGTCTTTTCTACGTGATGTCGACGCCCTCGATGCTGATACCGCCGAGCGAGCCGACGTGTCGTGCGGAGAAGTCGCCGCGGTCGATGACCGTCAGGCGGGGCCGGGACTTGCCGACCACCACGCGGCGGCCGCACAGGTCGTCGGAGCAGACGAAGAGCACCTCGTTGGCGTTCTCCGCTTCGCAGATCATCTCGTGAAGTGCCATGTGCGTTCTTACCCCGGCCGGACCACCCTCAACCATCCACTCACCCTGGCAGGCAGGCAATCGTGGACGAAACCCCGCGTATGACCCCGGCAGCACGCGCCGCCCTGGTCGCGCTCTCCCAGGGCAGCTGTGACTTCCCCGGCTGCCGCACCCCCGTGATGGTCTTCCTCGGCACCGAGCCCGAGGTCAACGTCGAGCCGGTACGCATCCGGGGCGCCGACCCGGACGGTCCGCGCTACACCGCCGGACCGCCGGACGACTCCTTCGCCAACCTGTTGCTCCTGTGCGTCCCGCACCGCAAGACGATCGACCACGACGAGAAGGCGCACCCGGTCGAGCTGCTCCAGTCGTGGAAGCAGCCCGGCCCGCTGTCGTCACTGCGCGGCTTGACCGAGCAGCGCCTGGACGCGCTGCTGACCACTGCCTTCAGCGCGGCCCGGGACCAGATCGACGAGGCGCTGACCGCTTTCGAGAAGACCGACCCGGCAGCCGCGCAGCTCCTGCGCGAGCTGACCGACACCTTGCACGACCAGCGCGGCCGATACGGCGCCGACCCGCGCCTGACCACGGCCCTGACCACCATCAACGACCGGCTCGACACCCTGCTGGCCGGCGACCCGCCCCCACGCCCACCACAGCGCACGAACATCGGCTGGCGCCCCTAGGAACCGCCTTCTCCGCAGGCGCCGCCTTCTCGGCTGGC
>NZ_JBICTW010000016.1:75589-151406 GCF_043197815.1 Actinoplanes sp. NPDC048988
CGGCGCTGGCCTCTCCGCCGGCGCTGGCCTCTCCGCCGGCGCTGGCCTCTCCGCCGGCGCTGGCCTCTCCGCCGGCGCTGGCCTCTCCGCCGGCGCTGGCCTCTCCGCCGGCGCTGCGCCTCTCCGCCGGCGGCTGGCGCTGCCCTCTCCGCCGGCGGCTGGCGCTCCACGACCTCCGTCCGGCGGCCGGCGCTTCTAGAACTGCTGGACCACGGTCTGGCGGCGGGCTTCCTGGACATCGGCCATCAGCTCGTCCCAGACCGGGTCGGCGCGCAGCGGAGCCACGCCGGCCGGCCCACCCACGCGGGCGTGCGAGTACTCCCACCACGCCGCGACCCGTACCGGCCAGAGACCCACCTCGACCGCCCCCGCGATGAAGCAGCGGTGGGCCAGCAGCGTCGCGGCCAGCGTCTCGGGGTCGAGGTCGAGCGTCCGGTCGTCGACGGCTTTGCCGAGGGCCCGCACGTCGCGGTGCATCTCCGAGTACGCGATCAGCCCCGGCATCGCGGGCAGGCGCCGGTGGGCGCCCGGCTCGACCAGGTCGTCGGCGTAGGCCGGGTTGAACACCATGTCGTCCACCGTCACGATCAGCGGCAGCGACTTGCGCCCCCGGCGCACGTCGAGCTGAACCGCCGGAGCCCGGGTGGGCACGAACACCGACTGCGCGTCGAGGACCTCGTCGGGATCGAGCTGGGCCGTGTCCCCGATAGCCGGAATGTGCACGGTGAGCAGACCGCGACGCACTGCTACTTCGGCGTTCGGGACCTCGCCCAGCGCCTCGACGATCTCGAAAACCTGCACGCACCCGTTATACGCCATGGGGGCCACGACCAGCCGCACCGGCCGCTGTTAACACATCATTTCCGATCTATAACTTGGACATTGCGGTGGGAGCGCTCCCATGCCATGCTGTCGGAACAGCCGGGAGCGATGCCCCTCGATGCCTGACCCGGCTCATCCCCGCCACCGTCTCGAGGAGCCACCACATGAGACCTGTCCTTATCCGCGGCCTGACCGCGGCCGCCGCGGCAACGCTCGTCTCCGGTCTCGGCGTCGCCGTCGCGTCCAGCGCGAGCGCGGCCGCCGGTTGCCGGGTCGACTACACCGCCAACAGTTGGAGCACGGGCTTCACCGGCGCGGTGACCGTGACCAACCTCGGCGACCCGATCTCCGGCGGCTGGCGCGTCACCTGGGCTTTCCCGGGCAACCAGCAGATCACCCAGGGCTGGAGCGCGACCATCTCGCAGTCCGGGCAGAACGTCACGGCGGCCAATCCTTCCTGGTCGACCACGATCGGCACCAACGCGAGCGTCAACTTCGGCTTCAACGCCAACTACTCGGGTACGAACGCCAACCCGGCCAGCTTCTCGCTCAACGGCACGGTCTGCACGGGCGTGACCGGCCCGACGTCCCCGCCGCCCACGACCACCCCGCCGACCACCCCGCCCCCGACCACGCCGCCCCCGACGACTCCGCCGCCGACCACCCCGCCGCCGGACGGCACCAAGGTCGACAACCCGTACGCCGGGGTCAAGGGCTACGTGAACCCGGAGTGGCGGGCCAAGGCCGAGGCCGAGCCCGGCGGCACCCGCGTCTCGAACAACCCGACAGCGGTCTGGCTCGACCGGATCGCCGCGATCGAGGGCACCGACGACAGCAGCTCCAACGGCTCGATGGGCGTTCGTGACCACCTCGACGCCGCTCTCGCCCAGGGCGCCGGCTACATCCAGTTCGTCATCTACAACCTCCCCGGTCGCGACTGCGCCGCTCTCGCCTCCAACGGCGAGCTCGCCCCGAACGAGCTGCCGCGCTACAAGGCCGAGTACATCGACCCGATCGCCGCGATCGAGGCCGACGCCAAGTACAAGAACCTCCGCATCATCAACATCGTCGAGATCGACTCCCTGCCGAACCTGGTCACCAACACCTCCGGTCAGGCCGGCGGCACGGCGACCTGCGACACCATGAAGGCCAACGGCGGCTACGTGCAGGGCGTCGGTTACGCCCTGAACAAGCTCGGCGCGCTGAGCAACACCTACAACTACGTCGACGCCGCCCACCACGGCTGGATCGGCTGGGACTCCAACTTCGGCCCCACCGCCGACATCATGCTCGAGGCCGCCCGCGCCTCCGGCAGCGTCAACAACGTCACCGGCTTCATCACCAACACGGCCAACTACTCGGCCCTGCGTGAGCCGTTCGTGCAGCCCACCACCACGGTCAACGGCCAGAACGTCCGCCAGTCCAAGTGGATCGACTGGAACCAGTACACCGACGAGCTGACCTTCGCCCAGGCCTTCCGCACCAAGCTGGTCTCGATCGGCTTCAACTCCAACATCGGCATGCTGATCGACACCTCCCGCAACGGCTGGGGCGGCTCGCAGCGTCCCACGGCGGCCAGCACCTCGACCGACGTGAACACCTTCGTCAACCAGTCGCGCATCGACCGCCGGATCCACCTCGGCAACTGGTGCAACCAGTCCGGCGCCGGCCTGGGCGAGCGCCCGACCGCGGCCCCGGCCACCGGTATCGACGCCTACGTCTGGGTCAAGCCGCCGGGCGAGTCGGACGGCTCCAGCACCCTCATCCCGAACGACGAGGGCAAGGGCTTCGACCGGATGTGCGACCCGACCTACACGGGTAACGCCCGCAACGGCAACAACCCGAGCGGCGCCCTGCCCAACGCCCCCATCTCCGGCGCGTGGTTCTCCGCGCAGTTCCGCGAGCTGATGGCGAACGCCTACCCGGCGCTGTGAGTGACGGGTAACTGAGACCGCCGGGCCCCGCTCTAACCCACGAGGAGCGGGGCCCGGTGTTTTCCGCACGCTTGGGCGGCGGAGTCCGATAAGAAAGAACGGTGGAAATCACCAAGGTCGCCTGGACCGTCACCGGCCGCCGCCTCACCGCGGCGGCCGGCTCCGTTGTCGGCAACCGATACACCGAGAACTACGACGTCCTGCACCTGGACCCCGGCGACCCGCTGGCGGTCGTCGCGGACGGCATGGGCGACGGCCCCGGCAGCACGGTAGCCGGCAACACCGCCGTCGAGGTCTTCGTTCGCTCGCTGCGCGAGCCGGCCCTCTCCCCCGAGCCGACCGCCCTGCGGGACGCGGTCTCCCAGGCCTCCGAGGCCGTACGGCGGGCCGGCAGCAACCTGCCACAGTTGACCGGCACCACGTTGACCGCCTTCGCGGCGGTGGACGCCGACGGCTGGATCGTGCAGCTCGGCGACTCCCGCGCCTACCGCCTGCGCGACGGCCTGCTCGACCTGCTCACCACCGACCACACGATCGCCTGGGTCGGGGTGCTGCACGGCTGGTTCGCGGCCGACTCGGAGGAGGCCGCGGCCGCCCGATACCGGCTGACCCGCTACGCCGGTCACCCCGACGCCCCCGAGCCCGACCTGCTCAACGTGACTCTGCGCCCCGGCGACGTCTACCTGCTCTGCACCGACGGCGTCTCCGACCAGCTCACCTACGAGCGCCTGACCCGCGTCCTGGCCACCGACGACCCGGCCGCCGCCGTGGCCACCATCCTCGACGACACCCTTACCGCGGGCGGCGCCGACAACGCCACAGCCGCCGTGATCCGCGTGGAACGGACGGTCTAGGTTCCGCATCGTCTTCTCCTTCGGCCGGTGTTCGTTTTCCTCGCCGCGTCTTCGGCTCGCCGAGCTTCCCACCGTCGGCCGTGCCCGTCGTCAGCCCTGGGTTGGTCAGACCTCGGGTGGACGCGCGCCTGACCCGCGTCGACCATGATGGACGCCTCGGATACCTCAGCGAGGGAGTTCACGAATGGCCAGGACGCTCAGCTACGCCGACGCCGCGCGGCTGCTCGGCGGTGGTGACAGCAAGCTGGTCACGGCCCTCGACAATGTCGCCGGCGGCCTGCTGCTGGCCGCGGTGCCCGCCTTCCCCGCGGTGCTCGGCCTGTTCGACGCCAAGGCCGAGTTCGCGCGCCTCGGAAAGGAACTGGTGCGCGACGCCGCCGAGAAACGCAGCGGCCTGTCCCGTCACAGCCGCACCCGGCGGATCGAGGCCGCCCACTCGGTTCTCGTGGTGACCGCCTTCTTCGAGGAGATGGCCGGCGCCGACCTTCCCTTCCGCTTCGCCGACCTCGAGCTGACCCGCGCCGAGCAGGAGTCGCTGGCCGCCGGCGGCTCCGGCGCGGCCGCGCAGGTGCTGGCCGGTGACGGCCTGGCCTACCCGGTGCCGCTGCCCTCGCCCCACGAGCCCGACGAGGATTTTCATCGACGGCTCAAGACGTATTACCGCGAGCTCGCGGTGTCGACGCTGAGCTTCGTCCAGGGCCTCGCGGCCGTCGACCGCCTGCCCACCCATGCCCAGGAGCGCGCGGCCGAGGTGCTCGAGGAGCTGCCGGAAAAGGCCGTCGAGCGCTACGACGGCCTCCTCCGGCAGTTGGCGGCCGACTTCCCCGAGGTCGCGCTCTGGTCGGCCCGGCGTCA
The DNA here is from genome assembly GCF_043197815.1 of Actinoplanes sp. NPDC048988. Classification (NCBI taxonomy): domain Bacteria; kingdom Bacillati; phylum Actinomycetota; class Actinomycetes; order Micromonosporales; family Micromonosporaceae; genus Actinoplanes; species Actinoplanes sp. NPDC048988. The sequence continues at coordinate 80,055 of NZ_JBICTW010000016.1, forward strand.
TCACGCCGTGGTGGGGCAGCTCGCCTCCGCCATGTCCGGCATGCAGCGCCTGCTCACCGACATCTCGACCGGCCGTCTGCCCGACGACCGCCGCGCCGCGGTGGCGAACGCCTACCGCGCGGCTCTCGACCGTCCGATCGTCGAGTCGTCCGATGCCCCGCCCGGGTTGCGCATCCCGACGCTGGCCGAGGCCTACGTGCAGCCCCGGTTCCGGGTGGCCCGGGTCCGACCCGGTGTCCCGCCCAGCGACGAGCGGTGGTGGTCCTCCCAGGCCGTCCGCGCCGACCTGGACGAGTTCCTGTCGGGCCACCTGACCTCCCCCGAGGCCGTCGTCGCCCCGCTGCTGGTCCTGGGACAGCCCGGCTCCGGCAAGTCGGTGCTGACCAAGGTCATGGCCGCCCGGCTGCCGGCCGCCGACTTCCTGCCGATCCGCGTCGTGCTGCGCGAGGTGCCGGCCGACGCCGATTTGCAGGACCAGATCGAGTACGCCATCCGGGCCGCCACCGGTGAGCGCGTCGAGTGGCCCGCCCTGGTCCGCTCCGGCCCCGACACCCTGCCGGTGGTGATCCTGGACGGTTTCGACGAACTGCTGCAGGCCACCGGCGTCAGCCAGACCGACTACCTGGTCCGGATCGCTCGCTTCCAACAGCGGGAGGCCGACCAGGGCCGGCCCCTGGCGGTGCTGGTCACGAGCCGCACCAGCGTGGCCGACCGCGCCCGCGCCCCCGAGGACACTGTCGCGCTGCGCCTCGAACCCTTCGACGAGGACCGCGTACGGGCCTGGCTTGACGTCTGGAACGCCGCCAACGCCGGCTGGCTGCACACCCGCGACCTGGCGCCCCTGCCCGCGCCCACGGTCCTGCGCCACGAGGGCTTGGCCGGTCAGCCTCTGCTGTTGCTGATGCTCGCCCTCTACGACGCGGACGGCAACGCTCTTCAGCGCCTGACCGGCGACCTGGGCCAGGGCGAGCTGTACAGCCGTCTGCTCCGCAACTTCGCCACCCGCGAGATCACGAAGCACCACCCCGACCTGGACGACCGCGGCCTGGCCCGGGCCGTCGACGAGGAACTGCACCGGCTGGCGATCGTCGGCTTGGCCATGTTCAACCGGGGCACCCAGTGGATCAGCGAGCCCGAGCTGGAGTCCGACCTGGCCGCCCTGCTCGTCTCGTCCTCCCCGGCGAGCCGCTCCGACATGCGCGCTCCCCTGACCTCCGCCGAGAAGGCCCTGGGCCGCTTCTTCTTCATCCACCACTCCAAGGCGTCCCGGGACGGCGCCGACCTCAGAACCTACGAGTTCCTGCACGCCACCTTCGGCGAATACCTGGTCGCCTGGATCGTCTGGCGCGCCCTGCGGGAGATCGCGGCCCGCGAGGCCGTATCCGAGTTCTCGCTGAGCGCCGCCCCCGCCGACGACGACCGGCTGCACGCCCTGCTGTCCTTCGCGCCCCTGTCCAACCGTCTGCCGGTCCTCACGTTCCTCGTCGAGAACACCGTCGCGGTCTCGCCGGACGAACGGGCCCGCCTCGCCGAACTCACGATCCGGCTCTTCCGGGCGGCGCACCTTCCCCGCGTCGGCCGGACCTACGAGGCTTACCAGCCACGCCACCAAACGGTGCCGGCCCGGCATGCCGCCTACAGCGCCAACCTGGTCCTGCTGACCGCCTGCCTGGTCGACGATCTCAGCGCCCGCGATCTGCTCGGCTCGAGCGCCGACCCGGTCGGCGCCTGGCATCAGGAAGCGCTGCTGTGGCGTTCCCAGCTCAGCAGCGACGAGTGGTCAGGCATCGCTGACGTCCTCTTGCTGCACAGGACGTGGGAGGGGGAGCAGCGGAGTTTCCGGCTCTCAGTGACGGGCGATCCGTCTCCTCGGCCGGTCGACCCGGCGTGGACGTATGGCCTGCCGTACACCGACGGCCGGCGGGATACCTACGCGCAGCACGGCGCCGGTCAGCTCATCCGCAAGGCCAACCTCCAGTGCGGAAACCTGGACGACGTGCTGATGCACACTGTGCAGCCGTTGCTCGGGCGGCTGGGCCAGTCGGTGAACGCCTTCCTGGGGTCGCCGGACCTGGGATACGTCTCCGCCGCCCATCTGCTGCTCACCGCCTGGTTGCTGCCGTTGGGCGAGGCGACGGAAGACGACCGGCTCAAGGTCTACCCAGCTTGCGTCGAGGCGATAAGAGCCCTCGGATCGGATGAGGAGCAGGACGCGGCCCGGCTCATCTTCGATCGTCTCGCGACTGATTCCGGCGCGACCCTGGCTGTCGTCGCCGAGGTTCTGCGCCGGTGCATCAAGATGCAGCTTTTCCTGTCAGTCCCGACTGTCGAGGCGCTCGCTCGCTGCGTCCTCCCCTATCTCGAATCGACCACCCGATATGAGGCGGATGATCTGGCGAACCTCGCCAAAGACGTGAACCTCATGCTGGATTTCCCCGCCAGCGATGACTCGGAACTGATCGCTCGCGTGTGGGTCACGGTCGCCGAGTTGGGGATCGCCACTGCCTACAAGGCAGCTCATGCCGGCTGGGACGCGTATCCGGAATTGACGCGACGGTGGCGGAACGCAGCCCCGTGGGCGGATCAGCCGGAACCGCTCGAGGATGCCGGGGCTGCGTGAAAGGAAGGCATGAGGAGGGCCTAGAACTCGAAGGTCGCAACCACCGGGGCGTGGTCGGACTCCGGGAACTTGATGTCGGTGGCGAAGGACTGGGACTCGTCGTGGAGGAGTTCGTTGTGGATTTCCGAGCCTCGGTAGTGGGCGAGCATGGTGCGGGTGACCAGCATGTGGTCGAGCATGTCGCCGCGGCCCTGGTGGAAGAGGGTGTAGCGGGAGGACTCGGGGACCGTGGCCTCGATGGGTACCAGCACGCGGCCGGCCAGGGCGCCGTTGCCGGTGTCCTCCACCTGGCCGCGGATGGCCAGGACCGGTACCTCGTCGGGGGTGGCGTTGAAGTCGCCGGCCACGACGATGCGGGCCTCGGGGTCGGCGTCCAGGAGCTGGTCGACCAGGCGGCGGACCTCCAGGGCCTGGGCCATGCGCTTCATCGACGAGATGAAGCTGCCCTCGGCCCAGCTGTCGGCGCTGCGCCAGGTGTAGGCGTCGATGGTCTGGCCGGGGATGTCGGAGGGGATCTTGCTTTTGAGGTGGACGTTGATGACGTGCAGGGGGGTGCCGCCGACGTTGAGCTCCACGTGCAGGATGGGGCGCTCGACGTTGATCTCGATGGGGTACTGGTCGGGCGGGTTGGCCGTCAGGCGGCGGTAGGTGGGTGCTTTGACCAGTTCGTTGCGGAGCTGGTGGCGGGCCAGGACCGGGAGGTGGGTGGCTACGACGAGGTTGCGCTCGTTGTAGACGCCGTCGTCCTTGGGTTTCGTGCTCACCAGTTCGGCGCCCTCGAGGTTCGTGCCGGCCAGCAGCTCGCGCAGGGCGTGCAGGTCGCGGGGCTGGCCGGGGCGTTCCTGGCCGTGGACCTCTTGGAAGCAGGCTATGTCGGCGCGCAGCCGCTTGATCTGCGGGCGCATGAGGGCGATGCGGTCGGCGAGCGACGGGCGGACGCCGGCCGGGGTCTCGTCGAAGTTCTCCAGGTTGAACGTCGCGATGCGCATGTGCCGAATGTAGGACTTGAGCTGGGAAAACACTGTCCTAGATCCAGCAGCATGGAGGCGGGTCGATGGACCCGCCCCCATGCGCCGGGTCAGTTGCCGGAGGCGTACAGGTCGGCGATCTCGGCGGGTGACAGAGCGCGGTCGTACAGATGGACCTGATCGACCGTGCCGTCCAGGTTATCGACCGGGTTGCCGCCGTACTTGCCGCGGCCTATCACGGTGTTGCCGGTCGGCGCGGCCTGCGGCAGGCAGGCGCTGACCGAGCCGGCGAGCGTGCCGTCGACGTACAACCGCAATTCGCCCTTGACCGTGTCCCGGACGCCGACCAGGTGGTACCACTGGCCGACGGTGGGCTTGACCGGGGCCAGCGCGCGGACGCCGGCGAAACTCATCGCGAAGCGCTGGTCGGCGCCGGAGTACTGAAGGAAGAAGTCGCTGTTCTGCGGGCCGTCCTGGCTGACCACCGTCTGGAAGCCGCCGTCCGCCTTGTCGAGCTTCACCCAGGCGGCGGCCGAATAGTCCGAGGCGGTGTTCAGGAGCGGCGAGCCGGCGTCAAGGAACTCCGACGAACCGTTGAGAGCCACACCCTGCCCGTTGTGTCCGTCGACGAAAGAACCGGCGGGTGTCAGACCGCCGTAGGAGCCGTCGAGCGGCCAGAAGGCGATCCCGGTCAGGCCGGGCGTGCCGGCCGGCGGTTGCGGCACCGCGGCGCCGGAGCCGTCGGCCGATTTGATGATCTTCTGATTGATGGCCCTGACCTGGCGCAGGTCCATCTTCGTGACCTGACGGTCGTACGTGAAGAAGCCGTTGAGCTCGCCCTCCACGTCCGAGAGCTGGGTGTAGATGGCCGCGCTGATCCCGCAGTACTGCGCCGAGGTCAGCACGTCCTGCTGGTTGGCCACGTACTTCGCGGTCAGGGTGGCCGAGTCGGGCGTCATCTCGTACGCCTGGCCGTCGCCGAACCACATGTGGTTGGAGGTCTTCAAGCCGTAGCCGCCGTGCTCACCGTCGATCGACACGCGGGTCGCCGACGGCGCCGGGGACGCCGGACCCAGGTACTGATGGAAGTCGATCACGTCGCCGCGGCCGGAGTCGCCCTTGGAGTTGCAGCAGTTGACGCCGCTGTGCGCGTTGACCAGTCGGGACGGGTCCTGCGCCTTGACCGCGTCGGCGATCCGGCCGGTGGCCGCCCGGTCCCACTCGCCCCAGCCCTCGTTGAACGGCACCCAGGCGATGATCGACGTCCAGGACGCGTGTTCGCGGACCATCTCGTGCAGCTCGGCCTCGAACTGGTCGCGCCACTCGGGCGGGATCGGGCCGGTGTTCGCCGCCGGCATGTCCTGCCAGATCAGCAGGCCCAGCTTGTCCGCCCAGTAGTACCAGCGGTCCGGCTCGACCTTGATGTGCTTGCGGACCGCGTTGAAGCCCATCGCCTTGTCCTGCTGAAGATCCCACTTGAGGGCGGCGTCGGTGGGCGCGGTGTGCAGGCCGTCGGGCCAGAAGCCCTGATCGAGGTTCGCCATGTTGAACACGATCTTGCCGTTGACGGTGATGCGGAGCTTGCCGTCGGCGCCCTTGGCGGTGCCGACCGTGCGCAGCCCGAAGTACGAACCCACCGTGTCGACCGTCTTGCCCGCGCTCTGCAGGGTGACCGTCAAGTCGTACAGGAAAGGATTGTCGGGGGTCCACAGCTTGGGTTTGGTGATCGGCAGGGTCAGCTCGGTGCCGGCGGCGCCCGTCGCCGTGCCGACGACGCGGGAGCCGTCGCGCGCCACCGCCTTGACGGTCAGGCCGCTCCCGGTCGCGTTGACCTTGAGGCGCAACGCCGACAAAGACGGCGTCGACACCAGCTCGGTGATGCTCGCGCTCGGGACCGGCTCTATCCAGACCGTGCGCCAGATGCCGGAGCTGCCCTGATAGAAGATGCCGCGGTCGCTCGTACGGCGCTGCTTGCCGATCGGCTGGCCGGTGGCGTCGGTGAGATCCTCGGCCCAGACGATCAGCTCCTGAGGGCCGGTGCCGGTCAGCGCGTCGGTGACATCGGCGTCGAAGCCGTCGTAGCCGCCCCGGTGCGTGGCGACCTGCGTGCCGTTGACGTAGACCTTCGCGTCGTAGTCGACGGCACCGAAGTTGAGGCGCAGGCGGTTGCCCGAGCCGACCTTCCAGTTCGCCGGAACGGTGAAGGTCCGGCGGTACCACATGCGGTCTTCGTGCCGTTGGATGCCGCTGAGGGCGGATTCGATGGGGTACGGCACCAGGACGCGCTCGCCGAGGCTCTGCCCGGTGGGTACGGCCTGATTGACCTCGGCCTTGGCGAACTCCCAGACGCCGTTGAGGTTCTGCCACTTGTCGCGGGTGAGCTGCGGCCGCGGATATTCGGGGAGGGCGTTGGCGGGGCCGACCTGGCTGGTCCATGGGGTGGCCAGCGGCGGAATGCCGGGGTGCCAGGTGGGCGGGGCGCTGGCGGCGCCGGCGCCGGCGGGGGCGGCGCCGGCGGGGGCGGGGGCGGCGCCGGCGGGGGCGGCCAGGCCGAGAGAGGCGGTGATCAGGAGGGCGGCTAGCAGGGCATGTCTCTTCACGCGCGATGGTCCCTTCGGTCGCTCGTGTTACGCCATGAGCCAACACATTTCAACAATGTTTCACAGGTAGCGTCAAGGACTCATGGACGTCGATGTTTGCCCGAAGGGGCAGGGAACCGACGTGCACCCGGCTCGCACTCGACCGGCCCGTCAAGCTCCGGCGCCCGCTGCCGACTCATAAGGGCATGAGCGTGAGCAGTGAAATCCGGCCGTCAGGCCCGGAGACCGTCGACGAGCCGCAGGATGCGCTGCTCTCTGACCTCGTCACGTTCATGACCAAGGACACGCCGTCGGTCCAGCACGTCCTCGAGCTGACCGGGGCCCATCTCGTGCGGGCGGGTGGCCTCACCGCCGCGACGGTGTTCGAGCTCGACTCCGAGACCGGCCTGCTCTACCCGACCGCCCAGCTCGGTGAGCCCGGCAAGCGCGACAACTTCACCGCCGGCAAGGTGTTCCGGCTGGCCGCGGGCGCCGCCCCGAAAGTCACTGGCGAGCAGATGCCGATCCGGCTGCGCATCGGCGGGCAGACCGTCGGCGTGCTCCTGCTCACCGGCGGCAACCTGGAGGCGCTGCGCACCGACGTGCTCGCCGCGCTGGCGCTGCACTTCGCCACCACCCTGCAGGGCCTCGCCGCCGAGAAGCAGCGGCAGTGGGTCTCGCACAACACCACGATCATTCGGCGCCTCTTCGAAGAGGGCATGACCGCGACGAGCGTCGAGGCGGCCGGCCGCATCCTCACCAGCGCGGCCGCCGACGGCTTCCGGACCGAGCACGCCGCGGTCTGCCTCATCGACGCCACCGGCAAGATCAGCTACGTGCACGGGGTCAGCTCGCCGGACGACGAGGCCTTCGCCACCGCCCTCGGCGAGGCCATCGACCAGACGCCGATGTGGCGGGCGATCAAGGACGGGAAGGTGGCGCTCGTCAACGACGCCTCGACGGCCCAGGTCCTGCCGAGCGGGCCGGTACGCCGGATGGAGCTCAAGTCGTACATCGCCATGCCGTTGATGTCGGCCGAAGGGCCGGTCGGCATGATCCTGTGCGGGGACTCGTCGACGCCGCGTGAATGGACGTTCCGGGACCGGATCTTCGCCGAGCAGCTCTCGGTCGAGGGTACCCTGATCGTCGACAGCGCCGGCATGCGCCAGGCCGCCCAGGCCCACGTCGCGCAGCTCAGCCACCAGGCGTTCCACGACTCGCTCACCGGCCTGCCGAACCGGTCGTACCTGATCGACCGGGCCGAGCGGGCGGTCAGCGACGCGGCCTCGCACGGTGGCCAGGTGGCGCTGATGGTGCTCGACCTCAACGGCTTCAAGCAGGTCAACGACACCGAGGGCCACCAGGCCGGCGACGCCCTGCTCCAGCAGGTGGCGAAGCGGCTGCTGGGCGCCGTCCGCGACGACGACGTGGTCTCCCGGCTCGGCGGCGACGAGTTCGCCATCCTGCTCACCCGCGACCCCGACGACGCGGTGGCGTCGGCGGTGGCCGAGCGCATCTGCGACCGGCTGCGCCAGCCGTTCACCATCGACGGCAAGCAGGTGACGGTGGGCGGCAGCGTGGGGATCGCCCTCTACCCGGAGGACGCGACGGACTACGAGGCGCTGATGAAGGGCGCGGACGCGGCGATGTACGAGGCCAAGCGCGACACCAAGCAGTACGGCGGTGGCCAGCGCCGCGCACGCCCGCAGCTCGGCTGAAAAAGGAGCCGCAACGCTCAGCCGACGAGGGCGGCGGCTCTCGGCGGGAAAGGCGGCGCTCAGCCGACGAGGGCGGCGGCTCTGGGCGGGAAAGGCGGCGCTCAGCCGACGAGGGCGGCGGCTCTCAGCTGAAGAGGGCGGCGACCGAGATTCCGACGACGGCGCCGGCGGCCAGGAAACCGGCGCCGAACTTGCGGGTCTCGGGGAACCAGGCGGAGCCGGCCCCGACCAGCAAGTAGAGGGGTACCCAGGCCCAGAACGGGGCGGAGAAGCCGGCCAGCGATGGAAAAGCCGTCATGGAGCCGAGCGAGAACAGGCACGGGCCGGCGCAGCCGAGGGCGATGCCGGCGAGAAGGCCGGCCAGAAGACCACGGTCGATCATTTCGGCGGGTACGCGGGGTGAGGCGACCGTGAGGGTCGGATCGGCGTCGCCGGGCAGGTGGACCAGGGTGATGACGTAGCCGGCGGGGTCGTGGATGACGAGGACGCGGCCGTCGGGGCCGGGGCCGTCCTCGACGCGGCAGCCGGATTCCTCCCAGAAGTGGCGGATCTCGTCGGCGATGGTGCCGGTGGTGTCGCCCAGGTCGGGCAGGTGGCCGCCGCGGAGAATGCGAGGGCCGGGGCCGGGCGGCGGGCGCAGCAGAGCAGCCGGGACCGGGACCAGGCGCAGGCCGGCGTGCGCGTGCAAGGTGGCTTCGAGGCGCTGTTCGACGCCGCGGGTGGCCTCCGCTCGGCTGGGTCCCTTCACCCCGCCGACGATGCCAGCCTTTCGCCCGAGATTTCGTGAAACGGGAGGAGCGGGCCGAGGGGGTCAGGCGGCGCCGTCGGCTACTCGGGAGGCTCGGGCTCGTAGGGTTTCGCCTGGTTCGGGGTGGGGGGCCAAGTCGTCTCGGAGGCCCAGGAGCCAGACTCGCAGGTCGGCTATGACGTAGAGGTCCTGGCCCAGGTCGTTGGGCCAGGGCACGGGGACCGGTGGGGGTACCGGCGGCAGGGCCGCGCCCCGGCGCAGGCTGGACTCGGCCCGGGTGTAGCAGGCGGCCACGTCCTCGGCCGAGGTGGTCAGCTGGGCTTCGCACGGCAGGAGGCCGCCGGCCGGGCAGGAGCGGATCAGGGCCTCCGCGCCCCGGACGGCGTGGTGGCCGGCCAGCAACGTGGCCTGCCAGTCGACCGGGGAGTCCGGGTGGTGTTCGCTCTGGTAGAGCGCGAACGACGCCTCGGCCAGCAGGCTCGCGCCCCGGGCGGCCGGCAGGGCCGAGGCCTGCGGGGAGCCCTGGGCCATCACCGCGACAGTCTCGCGGACGACGTCGGCCGACGCCGCCATGAAGTTCGCCGCCGCCCGGCGCAGTTCGCCCGCGCCGCCGCGGGGCCAGGCGAACAGGCCGATCAGCACTCCGACCACCGCCCCGACCACCACGTCCAGCACCCGTACCTCGGCCAGGCGCCAGTCGACCGGCGTGACCTGGGCGAAGACCAGCGTGATGACCAGCGTGAACAGCGCCTGCGCCCAGCCCAGGCCGAGCAGCGGGCCCGAGGCGAAGCCGGCGATCATCACCAGGGGGAGAGCCACCACGTACACCGTCGGGTCCAGGCCCAGCAGCAGCAGGCCGGCCGCCACCACCGAGCCCCCGATCGTGCCGATCAGGGCCGGCTTCAGCGTCGAACGGGTCTCGGCGGCCGACGCCCGCAGCACCGTCAGGATGGTCAGCAGCACCCAGAAGCCGTGCGACAGGTCGAGACCGCCCGCGACCAGCCGGGCCACCGCCAGCGCGGCGGCCAGGCGCAGCGCGCCCTGGAAGGCCACCGACCGGGGCGTCAGGTTCTCCCTCAGGCGGTGCCACCAGAGGTACGGGGTGCTGCGTCCCGCGTACCAGAACGAGCCCGGCACCAGCGTCGCCGGTTTCTCCCCGGCCGCGATGCGCACCGCGAAGACCAGCGACTTGGTCCACTCCCCCAGGGTCAGTGCCAGGGCGCCCAGCTCGAGCCGTTCCGGGGGCAGGCCGCTCGGGTCGGTCTCGGTGCGGGCCCGGCGGAAGTCGGCCAGCGCCGCGGCCAGCTTGTCCGTGTCGGGCAGCGGTCCCCGGCCGTACAGCCACTCGGCGACCGTGTCCGTGCAGCCGGCCGCCGCCCGCAGCAGCCGGGCCGACGCCGGCAGCGTGACCGCCTGCCGGTCCTCCAGGAAGTAGAGGTCGGCCGCCCGGCCGACCAGCAGGCGGGCGGTGCCGGCGGCCGCGCTGAGCGCCCGGTCCCGCCGCGACGCCGACGCCGGCCGCAGCCCGGGTGGGAGCCGCGAGGGCCGCAGCGCCTCGGCCGCCTCCGTCACCTCAGGCAGCAGCGCCGCCAGCCGCGACCGGCCCGGAGCGCCCGAGGCGGCCGGCGAGCCCGACCATTCGTCGGCCAGGGCGTCGAAGCACGACGAGAGCAGCGCCACCGCGCGGGCCAGCCGCTCCCGGTACGGCGTCGGGGTCGGGTCGGGCCACAGCAGGAGTTCGGCCGCGGCCAGCAGCACCACGGCCATCGTCACGCCGGCCAGCCGCTGCGGGAGCGAGCCGGGATCGTACGGCGGAAAGCACGGCAGGATGTAGAGCAGCTGCATCCCGGCCGCGAGCCCGACCAGGCGGGGCCCGCCGACGCCGACGAAGCTCACCGCGAAGCCCAGCACGAACATGCCGGCCGCGGCCGCCCAGTTGCTCACCGACAGCAGCGTGCCCACGCCGACCAGCGCCCAGGCCACCGGCAGCACGGCGATCAGCGTCGCCGCCCGCTGGCGGGGACTGCCCGGGATCTGCGACAGCGCGCCCAGGGCGACCGTGCCGAACAGCGCGTACGGCGCCATCGCCGGCAGGTCGAGGACGTACCGGCAGAGATAGAACCCGAGGCAGGCGACCAGCGTGACGCGCACCGCGCGCCGGATGGCGAGAAGCCCCGGGTCCCGCCGCCGTAACCATTCCATCCGGGGATTATCAGACGAAGGCGCTCTCCCCCGTGATGGCCCGGCCCACAATCAGCGTGTTGATTTCCCGGGTTCCCTCGTACGAATAGAGGGCTTCGGCGTCGGCGACGAAGCGCCCGATGTCGTAGTCGAGCACGATCCCGTTGCCGGCCAGCAGTTCCCGGGCCCAGCCGACCACCTCGCGCATGCGGGTCGTGCAGTACGCCTTGGCCAGCGCCGAATGCTCGTCGCGGTACTGCCCGGCGTCCTGCAGCTGCGCCAGCCGCACGCACATTCCCAGCGATCCGGTCAAATTGCCCACCATTCGTACGAGCAGGTCTTGCACAAGCTGGAACGAGGCAATCGGCTTGCCGAATTGAGAACGATCTTTGGAATAGGAAAGGGCGATCTCGTACGCCGCCAGCATGACCCCGACCGCCTCCCAGGCGACGCCGCTGCGGGTCTGCCGGAGCACCTTGGCCGTGTCCTTGAAGGAGTTCGCGTTCTCGAGCTTGGACGACGAAGGAACCCGGACGCCTTCCAGGACGATGTCGGCGTTCTGCACCGTACGCAAAGCGATCTTGTTCTCGATCTTCGTGGCGGTGAGGCCGGGCGTCTCCCGTGGCACCACGAAGCCCTTGACCTGGTTGTCCTCCGGATCACGGGCCCACACCACGATCAGGTCGGCGAACGTCGCGTTGCCGATCCAGCGTTTCCGCCCGTCGAGGATCCACGAGTCCCCGTCGCGGCGGGCCGTCGTGCGCAGCCCGGCCGCCACGTCCGAGCCGCCGGTCGGCTCGGTCAGCGCGAACGCCCCGATCTTGTCGAACGACGCCATCGACGGCAGCCAGCGCTCCTGCTGCTCCGGCGAGCCGCACGTGCGGATGCTGCCCATGGCCAGGCCCGCGTGCACGCCGTAGAAGGTGGCCATCGACGCGTCGGCCCGGGCCATCTCCAGGGCGAGCCAGCCGCTGAGCAGGTTCGAGCCCGGCCGGTCGGCGATGTCGAGGTCCGCGTACCTCTTGATCAGATGATGGGGGAACTCCGCGCGGGCCCAATGGTCATTGGCGATCGGCACGACCTCGGCGTCGAGGAAGTCGTGGACGCGCCGCACGACGGCGGCCTCGTCGGTCGAAAGCAGGTCCTGAAAGGCGTAAAGATCACCGTCGAGCATATTTGGCTCACTACCCTCGTGCGGCGCGTCTTAGACTTCCGTCCCATGCTCACCATGCAGGACGCACTGGCCCGGTTGACCGCGTACTGGACCGCTCAGGGATGCCTGACGGTCCAGCCGATGAACACGGAGGTCGGTGCGGGGACGCTGAACCCGGCGACCTTCCTGCGCGTGCTCGGCCCGGAGCCCTGGCGGGTCGTCTACACCGAGCCCTCCGTGCGGCCCGACGACTCGCGGTACGGCGAGAACCCGAACCGCCTGCAGACGCACACCCAGCTCCAGGTGATCCTCAAGCCCGACCCGGGCAACCCGCAGGAGCTCTACCTGGGGAGCCTGGCCGCCATCGGCATCGACGTGAACGCGCACGACGTCCGCTTCGTCGAGGACAACTGGGCCTCCCCCGCGCTCGGCGCCTGGGGCCTGGGCTGGGAGGTCTGGCTCGACGGCCTCGAAATCACCCAGTTCACGTACTTCCAGCAGGCCGGCAACCTCAACCTCGACCCGGTGTCGGTGGAGATCACCTACGGCATCGAGCGCATCATCATGGCGCTTCAGGACAAGACCCACTTCAAGGACATCGAGTACGGCGACGGCATCTCGTACGGCGAGGTCTTCGGCCAGGGCGAGTACGAGATGTCCCGGTACTACCTGGACGACGCCGACGTGGCCGCCAACCGGCAGCTGCTGGAGATCTACGCGGGCGAGGCGCAGCGGCTGATCGACGCCGGTCTTCCGGTGCCCGCTCACACGTACGTGCTGAAGTGCTCGCAGGCTTTCAACGTCCTCGACTCGCGCGGCGCGGTGTCCACCGCCGACCGGGCCGCCGAGTTCGCCCGCATGCGGCGCCTGGCCGGCGAGGTGGCCAAGCTGTGGGTGGCCCGCCGCGACGAGCTGGGTCATCCGCTCGGCCTGGTCGAGGCCCTGCCGCCGGCGGCGCCGTTCTCCACCCCGGCCGAGCGGGCCGAGCCGCGCGCGCTGGTCTTCGAGATCGGCACCGAGGAGCTGCCGCCGTCCGAGGCGCGTGCCGCGCTGGCCTATCTCCAGCGCGCGGTCACCGAGGGCCTGGCCGGCACCCGGCTCGAGCACGACGAGGTCCGGACCTTCGCGACACCGCGGCGGCTGGTCGCGGTGGTCGCCTCGGTCGCGGCCAAAGAGACCGATCATGTACGGACGGTGAAGGGCCCCAAGGTCGGCGCGCCCGAGAAGGCCGTCGAGGGGTTCGCCCGTAGTCAGGGTGTCGCGGTCGGCGCGCTGCTGACGGGCGAGGTCAACGGCGTACAGCACCATGTCGTGGAGAAGCACGAAGCCGGCGGCGCGGCAGCGACCGTGCTGGCCGGCGTGCTCGCGAAGGTCGTCTCCGGCCTGCGCGCGGCCAAGAACATGCGGTGGAACGACCCGCAGCTGTCGTTCAGCCGGCCGATCCGCTGGCTGACCGCGCTGTGGGGCGACGACGTGGTACCGGTGGCGCTCGGCACCCTGGCCGCCGGCCGGCAGACCCGGCTGCTGCGCACCTCGGAGACCCCGGTCGTCGAGATCGCGTCGGCCGAGACCTTCATGGAGACGCTCGCCCTGGCCGGCATCGTGGCCGACCCGGAGGACCGGCACGACCTGATCGTGACCGGCGCCCAGGACCACGTCTACCCGGAGGGCCGCATCGACGTGGCCGGCGAGGCGGCGCTGATCGAGCAGATCAGCTACCTGGTCGAGGCGCCGACGCCGCTGCTGGGCACGTTCGACGAGAGCTACCTGTCGCTGCCCGACGCCGTGCTGACGACCGTGATGCGCAAACACCAGCGGTACCTGCCGGTGCGTGACGCGGAGGGTCAGCTGCTGCCGATGTTCGTGACGGTCGCCAACGGCCCGGTCGACGTGGAGCTGGTGCGGGCCGGCAACGAGGCGGTGCTGCGGGCCCGGTACGAGGACGCGGCGTTCTTCTACCGCGCCGACCGTTCGACCTCCCCGGCCGACATGCGCGAGCGCCTGACCCGGCTCACCTTCACCGACAAGCTCGGCTCGATGGCCGACCGGTCGGGCCGGATCGCGGCGCTGGCCCTGTCCATCGCCGACGGCCTCGGCCTGGGCTCGGCCACCCTGGGCCGCGCGGCCCGCCTGGTCAAGTTCGACCTCGGCTCGCAGCTGGTCACCGAGATGACGTCGCTGGCCGGCGTGATGGCCCAGGACTACGCGCTGCACGCGGGCGAGCCCCGCGACGTGGCGGCCGCCGTCTACGAGGCCGAGCTGCCCCGCAACACCGGCGACGCGCTGCCGGCGTCGATCCCCGGCGCCCTGTTGTCGCTGGCCGACCGCCTCGACCTGGTCACCGGCCTGGCCGCCACGGTGGGCCTGCCGACCGGCAGCAGCGACCCGTTCGCCGTACGCCGGGCGGTCCTGGGCCTGCTCGCCGTGCACCGGGCCCACCCGGCCCTGTCCGGCTTCTCCCTCACGTCGGGCCTGTCGGCCGCGGCCGCGCAGCAGCCGGTGCCGGTGCCGGCCGAGGTGCTGGCGGCGGCCGGCGAGTTCCTGGCCCGCCGCCTGGAGCAGGTGCTGACCGAGGAGGGCGCCCCGGTCGACCGGGTCCGGGCCGCCCTCATCCACTACGACCGCCCGTCGGTGGTGGACGGCCTGCTCACCCAGCTGGACACGCTGGTCGGCAACCCGGACTTCGTGGCGGTGGCCGCGGCCATCCAGCGGGCCCGCCGCATCCTGCCGGCCGACACCGCCGCCGGCTACGACCCGGCGGCCCTGGTCGAGCCGGCCGAGCTGGCCCTGCACGAGGCGGTCTCGGGGGTGAAGACGGACTTCGGCACCGACCTGGCCGCCTTCACGACGGCGGTGGGCCCGCTGGTCGCCCCGCTGGCCCGCTTCTTCGACGAGGTCTTCGTCATGGCCGACGACCCGGCCCTGCGCGCCGCCCGCCTGGGCCTGCTGGCCACGGTCCGCGACCTCGGCGCCGGCCTCCTCGACTGGCCGGAGCTGCGCCTCTGACCGCACCCCCACCCGTGCGCCGCGCGGCCCGTTCACCCTCGCAACCGCGCGCGGCCCGCACTCCTCCGGCCGCGCGCGGCCCGCACCCCTCCGGCCGCGCGGCTCGCGCCCTTCGGCCCCGCGCGGTGAAATGAGGCGACGACTCGGGCGCCAGGGGCTAGCCTCCCCCGAATGCATGAAGCATCGAGCGCACTGACCTGGCGGCCGCTCTCCCCCGGCGACGCGAGGACGTCGGCGGACCTGCTGAACGCCATGGAGGCGGTCGACCGGATCGGCGAGTACTACGACGAGCAGGACACCCTCCAGGAACTGATCGACCCCTACACCGATCTCGAGCGCGGGAGCCTCGCCGCCTTCGACGGCGACGTGATGGCCGGCTTCATGAAGACCCGGTACCAGGCGGCGCCGGAGGGAGTCCACCGGATCGTCATGGACGGCGGGGTGGCCCCGGGCTACCGGCGCCGCGGACTCGGCACCCGGTTCGTGACGGCCGGGGTGGCGGCGGCGAAGGATCTGCACGCGCGGCACCACCCGGCGCTGAAGCTGGCCGTCGACGTTCACAAGCCCGAGAGCATGGCCGGCCTGCCGGAGCTGATGACGGCCCAGGGCTTCACGCCGGTCAGCTACTACCAGCACATGCAGCACCCGCTCGGCGACAACGTCACCGGGACGGCGATCCCGGCCGGGCTGCGCGTCGAGCCCTGGTCGGAGCGGAACGACGAGGACTTCCGGCTGATCCGCAACGAGGCGTTCCAGGACGACCCGCTGCGGGCGCCGATGACCGTGGAGTCCTGGAAGAGCAAGATCACGAACCAGACGTTCCGTCCCACAGTCAGTTTCCTGCTCCGCGACGAGGCGAACGGAACCCCGGCGGGCATGCTGGTGACGATGTCCTGGGACGCCGACACCGCGGCCACCGGCGTCCGCGACGCCCGCTTCATGTTCATCGCGACGCAGCCGGCCTACCGCCGGCGGGGCGTCGCCGCCGCCCTGATCGGGCACGCGCTCCGGGCCGCGGCCGCCGAGGGCTACGACCGGGCGCTCGTCGAGGCGGACTCGGAGAGCCCCGCGCTGAAGGTCTACGAGCGGGCCGGCTTCACCCCGAAGCTGCGCTTCGTGAGCTGGGCCCTCGACGTCTGACCCCACCTGATCGCATCGGGCCGCGCCGGTCGGGCGCGGGCCTTGAGGTCTCCGCCAGAGTTGAACCCGTGATCGCGGCACTGAACCGGCTGGTCTCGCTCGTCGAGGCGGCCGACGAACTCGACGTCGCCGAGACGGCCAAGGAACTCGGGACGACCGAGCACCATCTGCGGCGGATGTTCTCGTCGCTGGCCGGCATGCCGCTCTCGGAGTACGTGCGGCGGCGGCGGATGACCATGGCCGCGGCCGACGTGATCCGGGGCCGGGACGACCTGCTCGGCATCGCCGTGCGCTACGGCTACGGGTCGGCCGAGGCGTTCGGCCGGGCGTTCCGGGCGGTGCACGGCGCCTCGCCCGGTGACGTCCGCCGGAACGGTGGGCCGCTCCGCACGCAGCCGCGACTCACGTTCCGTCTGACCGTCGAAGGAGGCAACCCCATGGAAACTCGCATCGCCGACCGGCCCGCTTTCCGCGTCGCGGGACACGCGGCCCGGGTTCCGCTGATCCACCGTGGCCCGAATCCGCTGATCCAGCAGCACATCGCCGGCCTGCCGGCCGCCGAGCACCAGCGCCTCAAGGAGCTCAGTGACACCGAGCCGGGCGGTCTGCTCCAGGTCTTCGACGACCTGGATTCCGATCGTACGGAGGGCAGCGAGCTCACCTATCTGCACGGAGCCGCCGTCACGGCCGGCACGCCCGTGCCCGCCGATCTGGAGACTCTCGAGGTGGCGGCCGGGGCGTGGGCGGTGTTCCGTACGACCGAAGCGTCTCTGTCTGAGACCTGGGCCGCCACGGCGACCGAGTGGTTCCCGTCGAATCCGTGGCGGTTGCGCCCGGGCCCCGAGATCGTGGTGCTGGTCGATCGGGAGGCCCGGGAGCTGTGGCTACCCGTCGAAGGCGCTCAGGGCTGAGTGGGTGAGAGGTCGGAAAGCACCTCGTTGAGCCCGGCCGACGTCAGGTTGGCGTCCAGCGCCAGGAGCTGGGGCAGGACGCCCCTGGTGTCGTTGGCGTAGAGGCCGGCCAGTTCGGTCGCCAGCGACATCCAGCTCGTGGTGGTGGCGCCGGGCGCCCAGGGCCGTGTGCAGCACGCACACGTCCGTGGTGAGGCCGCCGATCGCCAGGTGCTTTCCCGGGGGTACGGCGCTCGAGAAGGCTCATGACGACGCGTACCTCAAGCCCGGGGTCGGCTCCTCCGGATCCATGTGGATGCGCGAGACCACCCGCGACGGCACCCGGGCGAACGTGTCGATCTCCGGCTTGAGCTCACGCAGCGGGGCCAGAAGCCGCTCGGCCCGCTCGTCGCCGGCCTGGACGGCGCCGTCGATCATCACCCAGTTCCGGCCGCGGAACGGCTCGGGCAGCTCGGGGGCGAAGCCGTGCCCGGCCGCCTGCTCGACGACGGGCGATCAGGTGGTGCCGGCCCGCACGCGGGCCCGGCGGTGGGCCGCGTCGACAGTGACGCCGGTGAGGCGCGAGGTGCGGAGCATGACCGTACGGCCGAGGTCGGGCAGTGGGTGGGCGTTGTGCCCGGTGCCGACCGGCGTGACCCGCAGGCCGGCCCGGCCGGCGGCGCGCAGGACGGCGCTGATCTGGTCGGCGCTCTCCGGGTAGACCACGGCCGCCGGCCGCAGGTCGGCCTCGAGCGACCAGGTGCCGCGCGCCCGGTCGTATCCGTCATCCCCCGGCAGGAAGACCGTTCCGGCGGCGGTCAGCAGAGATGTCGCCCTGTTGTCGTTCACGATTTCTCCCCTTCCATTTATCTGTCCGGTCGAACGCGGCGGATTCGGAAGAGAATTGTTTGCGGGCAACACCGTCGGGGCGGTTCACCGTCGTGTGTATTGGCACAAAAATAGCGGTCACGCCATTTCGGCAGCCGCTCGCCCATCAGGAAAACACCCCCTACTGTCCGGGTGTACAGTAGGGGGTATGTCACACCCCTCACCCCGGCGGACCCGCGATCCGATCCGCAAACAGGCGGCGATCCTCGCGGCGGCCCGGGCCGTGTTCGCCGAGCGCGGCTACGAGAACGCCACCATCCGCGAGATCGCCCGCCGCGCCGGTGTCACCCACGGCCTGGTCGTGCTGCACTTCTCCACCAAGGAGCAGCTGTTCGTCGCCGCCACCACGCCCGACCCGGAGTCCCTGTTCCAGGGTGTCCTCGACGACGACGTCGCCAAGCTGCCGGAACGCATCGCCGCCTCCTTCGTGCACCGGATGGAGACCTCCGAGGGCGCCGACCCGGTCATCGCCCTCATCCGCAGCGCGGCCGGCGACCAGCAGGCGGCCAAGGCCCTGTTGCGGACCCTCCAGCAGACGGCCGTCGACGGCTACGCGCGGGTGCTCGACCGGCCTGATCTGGACGCCCGTGTCAACATGATGGGCGCCCATCTCATCGGCGTCGCCTTCAGCCGTTATGTGCTGGCCGACGGCCCGGTCGCGACCATGTCCGCCGACGACCTCATCACCCGGCTGACCGCGACGATCCGTACCATTCTGTTCGATTAGCCTTTCCGCCGGCGCACCATTTCCGCGATCCAGATCGGCGCGTACGGCGACGTGCAGTCCGGCGAGGTCGGATAGTGCATGAGGATTTTCCGGCGCTCATGGGCCGGCATATCAGCAGGACGACCAGCCGCGCGGCGGTGTCTCCGGTCGCCCCCACGCGGACGACCATCATGCTCTAAGGGGTCATCTTTGCCTTAAACCCCCGGTTGGGGTACGCCGGTTGGGTACCGTCCGTCTTCGTGGACGACCCGGAGGACGACTCGGCCTGGCCCTTCGAGGGCACCGGCGCGGACGCGCCGCGGGAGAGCCGCTTCGCGATCTGGCGCTGGATCCTCGGCATCTTCGTCATCGTCCTGCTGATCTGCGGCGGCACCGTGCTGGCCCTCAACGCCTGGCTCGGCCACCAACTGGACAAGACCCGCGTCTCCCTCGGCGATTAGCGCGGCGGCGTATTCTTCGCGCGTGGGGCTGCGGTTCGCGACACGAGGGTCGGATTCGGCATGGGTCGACGCCGTGTGGACGTGCGGCAGCGAGCGGGTCGACTCCATGACGGCCGTTGCCGGGGTGCGGTGGGGGCTGGTGTTCTGGGAGCGGGACGGGCGGTCGTACGCGAGTGTCACCGGGCCCGAGACGCGGACCAGCACGGCGCCGGTGCCGGAAGGGGCCAGCTTCACCGGCATCGAATTCGCTGTGGGCACGTCGTTGCGGATCGCGCCGGCACCGTCGCTGGTCGACAGCGGCATCGAGCTTCCCGACACCTCGCGCCGGACGTTCCGGCTCGACGGGGCGCGCTGGGAGACGCCCGGGGTGGATGACGCCGAAGCCCTGGTGGCGCGGCTCGTGCGGGGCGGGACCGTGGTGCGCGATCCGCTGGTCGCCGAGGTGCTGCGCGGGGGCCGCCCGGAGGTGTCGGGCCGGACCGTCGAACGGCGGTTCCGGGCCGCGACCGGGCTGACGCGGGGTGCGGTACGGCAGATCGAGCGGGCCCGGACGGCGGCGGAGCTGCTGGCGGCCGGCGGGACGGCCGGGGACGTGGTGGCCAAGCTGGACTACTTCGACGAGCCGCACCTGGCCCGGGCGCTGCGGTCGTACGTCGGGCGCACCGTCAAGCAGCTGCGGGGCGGCGACGGCGGCGCGATCGGGCTCGACCTTCCTCAGCGCTCGACGTCGTAGACGAGTTTCAGAATTCCGTTCTTGTACGCCTCGGACTCGCGCAGGCTGAGCATGTGCTTGTCGCGGTCGGCCCGGCCGAACAGGCTCTTGCCGGCGCCGAGCAGCACCGGGAAGACGAGCAGGTTGTACTGGTCGATCAGGCCCGCGTCGGACAGCCGCCGGGCGAGTTCGGCGCTGCCGTGGATGAAGATGGCGCCGCCCTCGCCCCGCTTGAGCTCGGCCACGTCCTCGGTGGAACGCAGGATCGTGATCGGCCCCCACCCGTCGACGAGAGCGTCGTCGGTCAGGGTGGAGGAGACCACGTACTTGGGAAGGTCTTTGTAGCCGGCGTGGTCCTCCGAGCCCGGCCAGACCGGCGCGAACGCCTCGTAGCTGCGCCGCCCGAACATCAGGGCGGCCGTGTCGGCGAGCTCCTCCCCCTTCAGCGACCAGGCTTCGGGCACGAACTCGATGTCCTTGAACACCCAGCCGCCGCTGCGGTGCCCTTCGGACGGCCCACCGGGCGAGTCCACGACCCCGTCGAGCGACATGAAACCGGTGTAGACCAGACTGCGCATCGTTCTGTCTCCTCCTGCCGAGAGCGGGCTGCCGAAAACGACGCTAGAGCCTGACCGCCCCGCCGTCTTGGACGGAAACGACAGTGTCGGACTACGGTCTGAAGGCATGGCCTACATCACCTGTGACCTGGCGATTTCTGTCGACGGATACAGCTCGGGCGTAAATCAGCGGTTGGCGAGACCGTTCGGCGACGGTCCGGTCGACGAGCTGACCAAGTGGATGTTCGCGACGCCCGGCGAGAACGAGGAGGAGATCGCCGGGATCGTCGCGGCCGACGCGTTCATCATGGGGCGCAACATGTTCAGCCCCGGGCGGGGCGACTGGGACCCGGAGTGGACGGGCTGGTGGGACGACCCGCCGTACCACAAACCGGTCTTCGTCCTGACCCACCACGAGCGGGACGACCTGCCGATGGCGGGGGGCACGACGTTCCACTTCGTCACCGGCGGTGTCGACGAGGCCCTGAAGCGGGCGATCGAGGCGTCCGGGGACGGCACGATCGCCGTCGCCGGCGGCGCCACCACTGTCAACCAGTTCCTCCGGGCCGGGCTGATCGACGAGCTGCGCCTGCACATCGCGCCGGTGACCGTCGGGGCCGGGGCGCGCCTGTTCGACGGCGTGCCGCCGCTGAACCTGGAGCGGATCTCTTCACGCGCGGCGTCGCTGGTCACCCATGTCACGTACACAATCAAGCGCTGACAGCGTGGGCCGATAGCCGAAGCGCGGCCGTGGCGGCGCTGGAGCCGTAGACCCGGTCCAGGGTTCGCGGGAGCGGCCAGCCCCGCTCCGCGAAGGCGGCGGCGACCTCGGGGGCGCGCGCGGCGATCAGGCCCGCGGCGTCGTCGAGCAGGGCGCCGCAGCCGGTGCGGCGGAAGGGGTGGCGGCCGGCGACGACGAAAATGCCGGTCGCCTCGGCCGTCACGGCCGCCCGGGCCACCGCCGCCCCGACGAGCCCGGACGTGCCGGTCACCGCGACGAGAGGCATCAGGGGCCCGGGGTGCGGGCCAGGACGAGGCGGCAGCCGGGGGTGATCAGGTCGGTGGAGACGACGGTGAAGCCGGCGGTGGTCAGGTCGGCGCGCAGGGCCGGGAGTGGTGTGGTGCGGTAGTACATGACGAACGGGGGACGCCACACCGCGTTCCGTACGCGCATGGCCAGGTCGAAGCCGAGCGTGGCCACCCCGGCCACCGAGGCCACGGGTGGGGTGTCGCCGATCGGGAAGGCGAACAGGCCGCCCGGGCGCAGCGCTCGGCGCACACCCGCGAAGACCGCCGGGCGCTCCGACGGGAGGAAGTGGCCCAGCGCGCCGAAGCTGACGGCCAGGTCGAAGTCGCCCGCGAAGGGCAGGGAGCGCACGTCGGCCCGGACCAGGGTGGCCGCCGGGTGGGCGCGATGGGCCTCGGCCAGCATCCCGGCGCTGAAGTCGACGCCGGTGACCCGGGCGCAGCCCACCGATTCCAGGACCGACAGGCCGGCGCCGGTGCCGCAGCAGACGTCGAGGCCCGCCTCGAACGGGCCGGTCAGCGCCGCCGCCGTCGCTTCGAGGACGCCCGACGGCGTACGGAACGGGGTGTGGTCGAATTTCGGCGCGAGGAGGTCGTAGCCGCGCTCGACCGAGGACATCGCCTGGACGAACAGTTCGCGGAGCGACGGTCCCTGTGGCGAGAACATCGCCCGAGCGTACCTACCGGCCGAGCATCAGGCGCGGCAACGTCTCGGCGCCGCGAACCCCTTCGGTGCGAAGAGTCAGCGCGACCGTCTAACTCTGGGTGAACCCGGGATTAACGCGCCGCCCTTTTCGCGCAGTTTCCGTGATCGCTACGTCACTGTTCCCTGTATGTCGATCGCGTCGCTTCGACTCTGCGAGGGACCAGCCGGCGACGGTCGCCGGCGCCGAGTCCCGTGGAGGACCCCGTGCCCGACCGACGTCAGGTGCTGCGCATGAGCGCTGTCGCCGCCGCGGCTCCCGCCCTCACCGGAGCCGCCGCCACCATCGCCACCCCGGCGCAGGCGCACGGCCGTACGAGAACCGAGGTCTTCGGACATCGCGGCGCCTCCGGCTACCGGCCCGAGCACACGCTCGCGTCGTACGAGCTCGCGGCCCGGATGGGCGCCGACTACATCGAGCCCGACCTGGTCTCGACGAAGGACCACGTGCTGGTCTGCCGGCACGAGCCGGAGATCAGCGGCACCACCGACGTGGCGTCACGCCCCGAGTTCGCCGACCGTAAGCGGACCGTGGTCCTCGACGGGGTCAGCGTCACCGGCTGGTGGACCAACGACTTCACCCTGGCCGAGCTGAAGACGCTGCGCGCGATCGAGCGCCTGCCCGCCGTGCGCCAGGAGAACACCCTCTACGACAAGCTGTTCGAGGTGCCGACCTTCACCGAGGTGCTGGCGCTGCGGGCGAAGCTGTCCAAGGAACTCGGCCGCGACATCGGCGTCATCCCGGAGACGAAGCACCCCACCTTCTTCCGCCGGCTCGGCCTCGAGCTCGAGACGCCGCTGGTGCGCGCCCTCGACCGGGCCCGCCTCAACCGGCGCGGCGCGAAGGTGTGGATCCAGTCGTTCGAGGCGGTCAACCTCAAGGACCTCAACCACAAGTACCGCGTACAGGTCAACCTGGTCTTCCTGACCTCCGCCGCCGGTTCGCCGTTCAACGACAGCAGGACGTACGCGCAATACCTCACCCCGGCCGGCCTGAAGGAGCTCTCGTCCTTCGTGGACGGCATCGGCCCCGACAAGAGCCAGGTCATCCCGCGCAACGCCGACGGCACGCTGGGCACGCCGTCGAGCCTGGTCAGGGACGCCCACGCGGCCGGCCTCAAGGTCATCCCGTACACGTTCCGGGCCGAGAACCAGTTCCTCCCGGCCGACTACCGCGTCGGCACCGACCCGAACGCCTACGGCCGGGCCATCGACGAGCAGATCACCTTCCTGAAGACCGGCATCGACGGCCTCTTCACCGACCAGCCCGACATCGGCGTGCTCTCCCGCACGCTCGCTTTCGACTGAGTTCTCACCGGATGACCGGGCCGGCGCTCACCTGAGCGCCGGCTCTGTCACCTCAGAGGCTGAACGGCACTGCGACCGAACGACGAAAGCGCTGCTCACCTCGTCCGGCGTCACGAACGACAGCATCCTCGAGGCGCTGACCGGCCTGCTGGGCAAGCCGATCGCCGAGGCGAACGCGCCGTTCATCCCGACCGCCCACGTGCCGTTCCCGGGCGGCCCCCAGACGGTGTGGACGGCGATCCACGGCCCGCTGGCCGGCCTGGGCTGGAAATCGCATGCCGACTGAGCTATCCGCCGCCCGGACCATCTCCGCGCCGCGACACCAGCAGCACGATTGCCGTGACGAAGAGGCCCCCGGAGCCGCCGAGCACCGTGAAGTGAAGCCACGGGCCGCCGAAGTTGTCGTATGGGTCGTCGAGGAAGCGCGCGGCGAAAACGCACATCGACGACACGGCCATCGACCACAGCACCGTTCGGTTGTGCCACCAGGGACGCTCGGCAGCCACCCGTCCTCCACGTTCACGAAGCTGCCGGCGGCGCGCGGCCCGGAACTGTCCCGGGCCGCGCGCCGCCGGTTGCGGCGGAACTATTCGCGGGGTGGGTCGGCCAGGGGCCAGCCGCCGGCGGCCAGGTGGGCGGAGACGCGGACGATGTCTTCCGGGGTGGCGGCCTGGAGGACCTCGTCGTTGATCATTGCCTCGATGTCGGTGGCGGTGATCGGGTCGCCGCCGGTGGTCTCGGACTGGGCGGCCAGGTCGGCGGCGATCTTGCGGACCTCGTCCTCGGTCAGGCTCCGGCGCAGCAGGCCCAGCAGGGCCACGTAGTCCTGCCTCGGCACGCCGGCCGGATATCCGGCCCGCAGCCAGTCGATGGCTCGGGTGAGAAAGGAGTCGGTCATTACTTGTCCACGATGGTGGGGAAGATGTGGTCGAAGCTGATCGTCTTGCCGAAGCCGCTGGCCACGATGAACGTGATGCCCAGCAGCACGCCCAGGATGACGATCGTGAACAGCACGTAGCCGAGCACCGTGCCCGCCGGGTTCGGGCGGGCGTGCGAGTCCTCCGCGTCGCCGCCTGCGCCCCAGGCCAGGGAGCGGATACCGAGCGCGAACAGGGCCGGCAGCCCGGCGCCGAGCACGAGACCGGCGGCCAGGACCTTCCAGGCGCCTTCGAGGGCGAATCCCAGGTTGCTCATCGATCAGACCCCCGTCTTGGCCGGCTCACGGGTGTCTTCCCCGGAAGTCGCGTCCCATTCGTCGTTCACGTTGTTGTGGTCGATCGGTGTCTGCTTCGAGCGCAGGTACATGGCGCCGGCCGCGGCCAGCAGAAGCGCGAAGATCACGATGGCGCCGGTGAGGCCGCCGATCACGTCGCTGATCCACCACATCAGGGCGCCCACGATGGCGGCCGAGGGCAGCGTGATCATCCAGGCCGCGACCATGCGACCGGCTACGCGCCAGCGGACCTGGGCGCCGGGCTTGCCCACGCCGGAGCCGAGGATGGAGCCGGTGGCCACGTGCGTCGTGGAGAGCGCGAAGCCGAGGTGGCTGGAGGCGAGGATGACCGCGGCCGAGGAGGATTCGGCGGCCATGCCCTGGGGCGGGGCGATCTCGACCAGACCCTTTCCGAGGGTACGGATGATGCGCCATCCGCCGAGGTAGGTGCCGAGGGCGATGGCGATCGCGCAGGAGGCCTTCACCCAGAACGGGATGCTCTTGGTGTCCGTCCAGTCACCGGCGGCGATCAGGGCCAGGGTGATGATGCCCATCGTCTTCTGGGCGTCGTTGGTGCCGTGCGCCAGCGAGACGAGGGAGGCGCTGCCGATCTGGCCCCAGCGGAAGCCGTTGTCGGTGAACCGCTGGGCGACCCCGACGGTGATCTTGTAGATGAACCAGGTGCCGACGGCGGCCACGACGCCCGCGATGACCGGGGAGAGCACGGCCGGCAGGAGCACCTTGCCGACGACCCCGTCGAGCTTGGTGCCGTTGCCGTTCCAGTTGACGCCGGCCCAGCCGAGGCCGGCGATGGTGGCGCCGATCAGGCCGCCGAACAGCGCGTGGGAGGAGCTGGAGGGCAGGCCGAGCAGCCAGGTGAGCAGGTTCCAGATGATGCCGCCGATCAGGCCGGCCAGGATGATCAGCAGGAGTGCTTCGCCGCCGTTGGCGGTGAGCGATTCCTTCGGCGTACCGTCCGAATTCTGGATCTTGACAACGGCGTTGCTGACGGTGAGCGCGACCTCGACGGAGAGGAAGGCACCGATCAGGTTGAGGATGCCCGAGAGGGCAACGGCGACCTTCGGCCGCAACGCTTTGGTGGCGATGGACGTGGCCATCGCGTTGGCGGTGTCGTGGAACCCGTTGGTGAAGTCGAACCCGAGAGCGGTGACCACCACCAGCACCAGAATGACCGTTGACTCTGTCACGAAGCCAGATTCACCCGAGCAACGCGCGCGCGGAAGGTTCAGGTGATCAGCATCTAAATGTTGCGCCCTCGTTAACCTGACGTCCATCTAGGGTTTCGCGCGCACACACGTTTCACCCGGCCGAGCCATACAGCTCGGCCGGGTGAATGGCAACTTGTCAGGGTGTGGGCTGGAGCACGACGGTCGCCGTGCCGGTCTGAGCCGGGTCGCCGGTGTCGGTGTACGACGCCACGAAGACCGCTGTCAGGTTGGAGGCGCCGGCGTGACCGGCGTCCAGGAACGTGGTGATCGAGCCGGTGCAGCCGGACGCCGTGGACAGCGGGTGCCCGTGCTGGTCGTGGCCGAGAACGTAGGTCACCGTGACCCGGGCGCAGTCGACCGGCTGGTCGTCGGTCACCTGGACCTGGAAGTTCACCGTGTCACCGAAGTGGAAGGGCTGCCCGGCCTGCGGGCTGGTGAACGAGACCTTCGGGGCCGCCGTGCCGACCGGCAGGATCACCTCGGCCGAGGAGGACCGGCCGGTGCTGTCGGTGACCTTGAGGGTCGGGCGGTAGTTGCCGTTCGCCGTGAAGGTGAACGTCGGGTTCGGCGACCGCGAGTCGACCCGGTTGTCGTTGTCCAGGTACCACTCGTAGCGCAGGGCGTCGCCGTCCGGGTCGGCCGTGCCGGCACTGGAGAACTGGACCGTCAGCGGCGACTGGCCCGAGGTGGGCGTCGCGGCGACCTTGGCGATCGGGGTGCGGTTGCCGCGCACGTAATCGAACCGGGACAACTGGGCGTCCGGGTTCTCGGCGAAGTAGCCGTCGCCGTACTCGAGGACGTAGAGCGCGCCGTCCGGGCCGAACTCGAGGTCCATCGGGTTGTCGAAGACCAGCTCGGGCAGGACCGACTCGATCTTCGTGACCTGGTTGCGGCGGTCGAGGGTGAGCGCCTTGACCCAGTCGCGGGTCCACTCGGCGAACAGCGGCTTGCCGTCGAACGCGGCCGGCCACTTGATCGGCGACCGGGACCACTTGTCGTAGTCGTAGGCCGGGCCGCCCATCGGGCCGATGCCACCGGTGCCGAGCTCGGGGAACTGGGCCGAGGCGCCGTACGAGTAAGCGATCTCCGCCTTCTCGACCGGCGGCAGGTTGCGCAGTCCGGTGTTGTTGGGCGACTCGTTGACCGGCGCCGCGCAGTTGAACGGGGCCCCGGAGACGCCGGTGGCGAAGTCGTAGTCGACGTACGGCTTGTCGGCGTCGGCGCAGTACGGCCAGCCGTAGTTGGCCGGCTTGTCGATCGCCAGCCAGCGGCCGTGCCCGGCCGGGCCCCGGGCCGGGTTCGCGTTCTGCGCGTCCGGCGAGTAGTCACCGACGTAGATCACGTCGGTCTTGGGGTCGATGGTGAAGCGGAACGGGTTCCGCAGGCCCATCGCGTAGATCTCCGGCTTGGTCTTCGCCGTGCCCGGCTTGAAGAGGTTGCCCTTGGGGATCGTGTAGCCGCCGCTCTTGCCGACCTTGATCCGGAGCACCTTGCCGCGCAGGTCGTTGGTGTTGGCCGCGCTGCGCTGGGCGTCGAAGACCGGGTTGCGGTTGGCCCGCTCGTCGATCGGCGCGTAGCCGTCGGAGGAGAACGGGTTGGAGTCGTCACCGGTCGACAGGTACAGGTTGCCCTTGCTGTCGAAGTCGATCTTGCCGCCGACGTGGCAGCACTGGCCGCGGTCGACCGGCACCTGCAGGATCTTCTGCTCGGTGTCGAGACGCAGCGTGCTGCCCTGCAGCTTGAAGCGCGAGAGCTGCAGGTGGCCCTTGAACCTGGCGAAGTCGGCCGCGGTGCCCTCGTTCGGCGCGTCGCCCTCGTTGACCTGGGGCGTCGTCGGGTCGTCCTTCGGCGTGTTCAGCACGGGCGAGTAGTAGACGTACACCCACTTGTTGTGCTTGAAGTCGGGGTCGATCGCGATGCCCTGCACGCCCTCCTCGTCGTGGAGGTAGACCGGGATCTTCGCGGCGAGCACGTTGCGGCCGGTGGCCGGCTCGTGGATGCGTACCTCTCCGGTCCGGGCCGTGTGCAGCACCCGCCGGTCCGGCAGGACGGCGATGGCGATCGGCTCGCCCGGGAAGTCGTTGAGGGTCACCTTCTGGAAGTCCGACGAAGGTGGCAGCGGCTGGGCCGGCGGCGAGGGGTGGGCCACGGCGGCGCCGGGCGCCACCAGGACGGCGGCGCTGATCGCGCCGAGGACGGACAACTTACGAATCATCAGAACCTCAATCCGGCGAGGTAGTCGTAACCGCGTTCGGCGGTCACGAGGGCCTGCTCGGGCGTACGCGGCGGGGAGCCGGCGTCGTCGCGCTCGACGATGTATTCGATGAGTCCCGCTTCCTTCGAGTGGTCGAAGATGCGGCCGAAGTCGATGAGCCCGTCGCCGGGGTCGGCGAAGCTCGCGTTCACGTCGAGATCCTTGACGTGAACCTGCTTGATGCGGCCGCGGTTCTGTTTGATCAGGTCGACCGGGTCGTGCGCGCCCCGGAAGGCCCAGAACAGGTCGACCTCGAAGTGCACCAGGCGCGGGTCGGTCTCCCGGAACAGGATGTCCATGCCGGTCAGGCTGGTCCCGTTCTGCCGGAAGAACTCGGCGTGGTGGTTGTGGTAGCCGAACTGGAGCCCGGCCTTGCGGGCGAGCGCGCCCGCCTTGTTCAGGTCGGCCGCGAACGCCCGGTAGACGGCGGCGTCGCGGATCGGGCCGTTGGCGCCCTGACCGAAGAACGGGTGGACGATGAACTTGTTGCCGACGATGGCCGCGTCCTCGAGAGCACGCTTCCAGGTGTCGGCGTTCCACGGCTGCGGGATGCCGACGTGGCCCGAGGTGGCCCGGATGCCGGCCTTGTCGAGCGCGGCCCGGAACTGCGCGGCCGTGCGGTTGACGAAGCCGGCGTGCTCGACCCTCTTGTAGCCGATCTCGGCGAGCTCGGCGAGGCTCGCGTCGAGGTCGATCGCGAGCTGGTTGCGCAGCGTGTAGAGCTGCACGCTGATCTGGTCACGCGGGACTCGGCTGAGGTGGCCCCCGTGGGAGCCGCCTGCCTGGGCGGCTCCGGGAACGGCGATGGTCGCGGCGGCGCCGGCCGCCGCTGCGGCGCCGAGGAGTTGACGACGGTTCAGTGAATGCGGCATTGCGGTCTCCCTATCGAACGACGTCGCTCGATAGGTTACCGATCTGTTTCGTCGAAAGTGAAGCTAAGTTTCTTCAGATCAAGCAAAAGTTCTCGCTGTCCGGACAAAACATCGTTTAGATGCGGCTGTCAGCGTCGACAAGTGACAGCGCATCGACGAGGATGCGCAGACCCTCCCGCGCCTCGGCCTCGGTGAGGGTCAGCGCCGGCCCCATCCGCAGCACGTTGCCGTACAGACCGCCCTTGCCCACCAGCAGCCCACCGGCCCGGCACTCGTCGAAGACGCGCAGCGTGGCCGCCGGGTCCGGCTCGGTCGTTCCCGGATGGACGATCTCGACGCCGATCATCAGGCCCTTGCCGCGCACCTCCCCCACGATCGGCAGGTCCAGCGCGCGCAGACCGTCGAGCAGGATCGCGCCGACCCGGGCCGCGTTCCCCTGGAGGTCGTGGTCGAGGACGTAGTCCAGGACGGCGTTGCCGGCCGCCGCCGAGACCGGGTTGCCGCCGAAGGTGGAGAAGCTGATGGCCGGCACCGCGTTCATCACCTCGGCCCGGCCCACGACACCGCCGAGCGCGAACCCGTTGCCGATGCCCTTGGCGAACGTGATCAGGTCGGGCGTGACGCCGTGCGCCTGATAACCCCAGAAATGCTCACCGGTGCGGCCCCACCCGGTCTGCACCTCGTCGGCGATGAGCAGGATCCCGGTCTCGGAGAGGACTTTCTGGTACGCGCCGAGCAGGCCGTCCGGGCCGGCCACGAACCCGCCGACACCCTGCACCGGCTCGGCGATCAGCGCCGCCACATCGCCCGCGGTGACAGTGGCCAGAACCTCGCGCAGGTCGTCGACGGCGGCGTCGAGGATCGCGTCGCCGTCCAGGCCGGCCATCCGCCCGCGCAGCCGGTCGCCGGAGGCCAGCCACGAGACGTTGAGCGGGGTGAGCGCGCTCGACGACCAGCTGCGGTGCCCGGTGACCGCCATGGTGGCGAAGGTCCGGCCGTGGTAGCTGTTCTTGATGGCCAGGATCTGGTTGGAGCGGCGCAGGTTGGTCGCCATGAGCAGCGCGGTCTCGTTGGCCTCGGTCCCCGAGTTGGTGAAGAAGACCCGGGCGTCGGGGATGCCGGACAGCCGCGCGATCTTCTCGGCCAGCTCGACCTGCTGCCGGATGAGATACAGAGTCGAGGTGTGTACGACCCCGGTGGCGAGCTGGCGCTGAACCGCCTCGTTGATCTCGGGAACGTCGTAGCCGACCATCGTGGTCAGCACCCCGCCGAAGAAGTCCAGATAGGAGCGGCCGTCGCTCCCGGTGACGCGCCGCCCCGACCCGCTGACGATCTCGAGGGCGTCGTCGCCGTAGTAGGTCGGCATCCAGCTCGGCAGCACAGCCTTGTGGCGGGCCAGCAGATCATCGGTCATGGTCGCTCCTTAGCGGGGTGAATCGGATGAATCCCAGATGCGAGACGGGTGGAGGGGTGGGGCACGGCTACCGCCAGCCGCGGGGGTGCGGGCGGGCTCGGGGGCCGCTGCCCCGGGTGTCGAGCAGGGCGGCGGCGGCCAGGGCGTCGGCGAGGGCCTCGACGTCGGTGGAGACCAGCCCGGCGGTGACGCGGACGTGGTCGGAGGGCAGCGGGGTCACACAGAAGGGGGCGCCGGGGGCTACGGCGATGCCGTGTGCCGCGAGGGCGACCATGGCCATCTGCTGGTCGTCGACGGCCATCCAGAGGTTGATGCCGTCGTCGGCGGTGGCCGTCACCCCGCGGGCGTGCAGGGCCGCGAGCAGAGCCGAACGCCGGGCCGCGTAGACCTCGCGGGCGTCGGAGACCTGGGCGGCCGCGGCCGGGTCGGTGAGCAGGTCGAGCAGGACGGCCTGGAGCAGCCGCGAGGACCAGCCGGGGCCGAGCAGGCGGCGGTCGGCCACGGCCGAGATCACCTGGGCCGGGCCGCCCACCGCGGCCAGGCGCAGGTCGGGGCCGTGCGACTTGGAGAAGCCGGCGATGTGCACGGTCCGCGGCGTGCCCAGGCTGACCGGCGGCGCCGAGGCGATGTCGCCGGCATGATCGTCCTCGACCACGAGCACGCCGGGATAAGAGCCGATGATCTTCGCGAGTGAGGCGGCCCGGATCGCGGTCATGCTCACGCCGGTCGGATTGTGCGCCCTCGGCTGCAGGAACACGGCGACGACCGGGTACGACGCGAGCGAGGCCGCCAGGCCCTCGGGCGACATGCCGGATTTGTCGACCGGCACTCCGATCACTGTCGCACCGACAGTCTGCAACAGGTCGAGCAGCGGCGGAAAGGCCGGATTCTCGACGACCACGTGATCCCCGAAGCGCACCGCCACGCCTATCAGCCGGTCGATCGCGTCCAGAGCACCGTCCACAACGGTCAGGGCGTCCGGCGCGAAGGGCCAGCGAGCGCGCAGCACCTCCTCGAGCCTCGGCAGCACCGGCGCGTCGAGGTAGCTCGACGTCAGCCGCCCGTCCCCGATGCGTTTCAGCGCGTCCGTGAGATCCGGCAACAGGTCGTGGTCGGGCACACCGGTCGACAGATCGTGGGCGACCGCGCCCACCGCGCTTATCTGCGAGTAGCGCAGACGCTGCCGCGACGAAGCGGTCGCGACGAACGTCCCCGACCGCCCGCGCGTCCGGAGAACACCGGCTCGCGTCAGGCTTCGCCACGCCTCGCTCACGGTCGTCGGGCTCACCTGAAGCGAGCGCGCGACGTCTCGTACGGTCGGCAGGCGCGCGCCCGCCGGCAGCGTCCCCGCCGTGATCATCCGGCTGATGGCCGCAGCGATTCCCCGGGCGCTGCGATCGTCCACAGCGTCCACTATTGGCCCGATCAAATTACCTCTCAGAAACATTCCGTTACGTACGGGCAATTGTTCGCATGAATCTGTGTCGTTAGTGTCCTACGGCATCAGGGAGCTCAAAGCAAGCCGCAATCGCCGCCGGTGACAGGGCATGCGATTTCTCGACGGCCGCCGGGTTTGCGGACGTTGGGAAATCGCCTGGCCTGTCACCGGTTACAAGGCGATTGCCGCGGAGCGAAGCGGAGCCAGGAGGGCTAGCGCAGGGGCTATGACGGGGAGTAGACACACGATCACAGGCCTGTTGCGGCCGTGTGAACGCTTATAAAGATCAATTGAGAGGGGCAGCAGTCATGTCCGACGTCGTTCGCGCCGCCCTCGTCCAGACCACCTGGACGGGCGACAAGGAATCGATGATCAAGGCCCACGAGGACTATGCCCGCGACGCCGCAGCACAGGGCGCCAAGGTGATCTGCTTCCAGGAGCTCTTCTACGGGCCGTACTTCTGCCAGGTGCAGGACGCCGCCTACTACGAGTACGCCGAGTCGATCCCCGGCCCGACCACCGAGCGCTTCCAGGCCCTCGCCGCCGAGCTGGGCCTGGTGATGGTCCTGCCCATGTACGAGAAAGAGCAGGAAGGCGTCCTGTACAACACCGCCGCCGTCGTCGACGCCGACGGCTCGTACCTCGGCAAGTACCGCAAGCACCACATCCCGCAGGTGAACGGATTCTGGGAGAAGTTCTACTTCCGGCCCGGCAACCTCGGCTACCCCGTCTTCGACACCGCGGTCGGCAAGGTCGGCGTCTACATCTGCTACGACCGGCACTTCCCCGAGGGCTGGCGCGAGCTGGGCCTGGGCGGCGCGCAGATCGTCTTCAACCCCTCGGCCACCAGCCGCGGCCTGTCGAGCTACCTGTGGCAGCTGGAGCAGCCGGCCAGCGCGGTCGCCAACGAATACTTCATCGGCGCCATCAACCGGGTCGGCATCGAGGAGCTCGGCGACGACGACTTCTACGGGCAGAGCTACTTCGTCGACCCCGAGGGCAAGTTCGTGGGCGAGGTCGGTGACACCCACAACCCCGAATTGATCGTACGGGACCTCGACCTCAGCCTGATCAAGACGGTTCGCGAGCGCTGGCAGTTCTACCGCGACCGCCGCCCGGAGAGCTACACCCGGACGGTGGCCTCGTGAGCATCCTCATCAAGGGCGGGACCGTCGTCGGCACGACCGGCCCGTACGCCGCCGACGTGTTGATCGACGGCGAGACGATCGCCGCGATCTTCGCTCCCGGCCGCGCGCCCGAGGGTCCGGAGATCATCGACGCCACCGGGAAGTACGTCATCCCGGGCGCGATCGACGCGCACACCCACATGCAGATGCCGTTCGGCGGCACCGAGGCCAGCGACACCTTCGACACCGGCACCAGGGCGGCCGCCATCGGCGGTACCACCACGATCATCGACTTCGCCATTCAGCGGTACGGCGAGGTCGTGCAGGACGGACTGGCCGCGTGGCACGCCAAGACGGCGGACACCTGCCACATCGACTACGGCTTCCACATGATCGTGGGCGGGGTCGACGACGAGTCGCTCAAGGCCATGGACCAGCTCGTCACCAGCGAGGGCATCACCAGCTTCAAGCTGTTCATGGCGTACCCGGGCGTCTTCTACTCCGACGACGGGCAGATCCTGCGGGCCATGCAGAAGGCCCGCGACAACGGCGCCCTGATCATGATGCACGCCGAGAACGGGCCGGCCATCGACGTCCTCGTCAAGCAGGCGCTGGAACGCGGCCAGACCGACCCGATCTACCACGGCATCACCCGGCCCCAGGAGCTCGAGGCCGAGGCCACCAGCCGGGCCATCTGGCTGGCCAGCGTGGCCGCCGACTGCCCGCTGTACATCGTGCACCTGAGCGCCTCGAAGGCCCTGGAACAGGTGCGGGCCGCCCGCGACCTGGGCCGCAACGTGTTCGCCGAGACGTGCCCGCAGTATCTCTATCTGACACTGGAGGATCAGCTCGGCGCGCCCGGCTTCGACGGCGCCAAGTGGGTCTGCTCCACTCCCCTGCGCAGCAAGCACGAGAGCCACCGGGCCGACCTGTGGCAGGGCCTGCGCACCAACGACCTGTCCGTGGTCTCGACCGACCACTGCCCCTTCTGCATGAAGGACCAGAAGGAGATGGGCCTGGGCGACTTCTCCAAGATCCCGAACGGGATCGGCAGCGTCGAGCACCGGGTCGACCTGCTCTACCAGGGCGTGGTCGACGGGAAGCTGTCGCTGGCCCGCTGGGTCGAGACGATCGCCACCACCCCGGCCCGGATGTTCGGCATGTACCCGCGCAAGGGCGTCATCGCGCCCGGCTCGGACGCCGACATCGTGCTGTACGACCCGAACGGGCGTACCCGGATCAGCGTCGAGACGCACCACATGAACATGGACTACTCGGCCTGGGAGGGCTGGGAGATCGACGGCCGGGTCGACACCGTCCTGTCCCGCGGCGAGGTCATCTCCCGCGATGGCGAGTACACGGGCCGCGCCGGCCGTGGCAAGTACGTTCCCCGCGCGCTCTCCGACTACCTGGTCTGAACGGAGCCCGCATGGACATCGGAGTGGTACTCCAGAACAACCCGCCGGCCATGCAGGTGGTCGAGCTGGCCAAGCAGGCCGAGGCGGCCGGCTTCAGTCACGTGTGGACGTTCGACTCGCACGTGCTGTGGCAGGAGCCGTTCGTCGTCTACTCGAAGATCCTCGACGAGACCGAGCGGGTGATCGTCGGCCCGATGGTCACCAATCCGGGCACCCGCGACTGGACGGTCCTGGCGTCGCTGTTCGCCACCCTCAACGAGATGTACGGCAACCGCACGATCTGCGGCATCGGCCGGGGCGACTCCGCCCTGCGGGTGCTCGGCGCGACGCCGCAGTCGCTCGGGCAGCTGCGCGAGGCGGTGCAGGTGATCCGCGGCCTGGCCAACGGCGAGAAGGTGACGCTGCGCGGCAAACAGCAGCAGCTCGCGTGGGCGCCGGACAGCCGGCTGGACGTGTGGGTCGCCGCGTACGGCCCGAAAGCCCTGGCCCTGACCGGCGAGGTCGGCGACGGCTACATCCTGCAGCTGGCCGACCCGGACATCGCGGCCTGGATGATCGGCGCCGTGCGGCGGGCGGCCGAGGCGGCCGGCCGCGATCCGATGGCCATCAAATTCTGCGTGGCGGCACCGGCGTACGTCGGGAACGATCTCGGCCATCAGCGGGAACAGACCCGGTGGTTCGGCGGCATGGTCGGCAACCACGTGGCCGACATCGTGGCCCGCTACGGCTCGGACGGCACGGTCCCGCAGGTCCTGACCGACTACATCAAGGGCCGCGAGGGCTACGACTACGCCGAGCACGGGCGGGCCGGCAACACGCACACCACGTTCGTGCCCGACGAGATCGTCGACCGGTTCTGCCTGCTGGGCCCGGTCGAGCAGCACCTCAAGCGCCTCGAGGAGCTGCGCGCGCTCGGCGTCGACCAGTTCGCCGTCTATCTCCAGCACGACGCGAAAGAGGAAACCCTCCGGGCGTACGGCGAGCACATCATCCCGGCGATCTCGTGAGGAAGCTTCTGTACGCCGTCCTCGGGCTCGCCGTCGCCGTCGTGCTGTGGGAGGGCTACAAGGCGGTCGGCAACCCCGACGGGACAGTGCTTTTCGGGGTACGGGTCCTGCCCCGCGCCGACGACCTGTCCATGCCCCACCTGTGGACGGTCCTCGAACGGCTCGGCCGCCCGGAGCTCACGGGCGGCCGGCCGGTCTGGATCGTGGTGGTCCAGGCGTGCCTGTTCACGCTCGGCATCACGGCCGTCGGCTTCGTCGTCGGCGCTGTGGTCGGGCTCCTGCTGGCGGTGGCCATGGAACGGTTCCGGATCGTCGAGCGCGGCCTGCTGCCGTACGTCATCCTCAGCCAGACCGTGCCCCTGGTGGCGCTCGCGCCGCTGGTGGCCGGCTGGGGCGGCACGATCATGCCGGCCTGGGCCGTGGTGTCGGTGATCGCCGCGTACCTGGCCTTCTTCCCGGTGGCCGTCGGGATGCTGCGCGGCCTGCAGTCCCCGTCGGCGAGCGGCGTCGAGCTGATGCGCAGCTACGCCGCCGGCTGGTGGCGCACCCTGGTCAAGCTGCGCTTCCCGTCCTCCCTGCCGTACCTGTTCCCGGCCCTGCGCCTGGCCGGGGCGGCGGCGGTGGTCGGCGCGGTGGTCGGCGAGATCTCCACCGGCACCCGCGGCGGCGTCGGCCGCCTCATCATCGAATACTCGCGCGAGGCCACCTCGGACCCCGCGAAGGTCTACACCGCGATGCTCGGCGCCGCCCTGCTCGGCCTCGTCGTCGCCGGTCTCGTCAGCCTGCTGGAGCTGCCGCTGATGCGGCACCGCCGGCACGTGGAGGTGGTGACGCTATGAGCGCTGTCATGGTTTCGTCCGTCACAAAGGTCTTCAATCAGGGACGCCCGGACGAGGTGGCAGCACTGTCCGACGTGGACCTGACCGTGGGCGACGGGGAGTTCGTGTCGCTCATCGGGCCGTCCGGGTGCGGCAAGAGCACCCTGCTGCGGCTGATCGCCGACCTCATCGAGCCGTCCACCGGCACGGTCACCGTGGCCGGCAAGGGCGCCGGCCAGGCCCGCAAGGAGCAGGCGTACGGGATCGCGTTCCAGCAGGCCGGGCTCTTCGAGTGGCGCACGGTGCTCCGCAACGTCGAACTCCCCCTCGAACTGCGCGGCCTGGGCAAGGCCGAACGCAGGGCGCGGGCCGAGGAGATGCTGGCCCTGGTCGGCCTGGCCGAGTTCGCCGGGCACTATCCGGCCCAGCTCTCCGGCGGCATGCAGCAGCGGGTGGCGATCGCGCGGGCTCTGGCCGTGCAGCCGCCGTTGCTGCTGATGGACGAACCGTTCGGCGCCCTCGACGAGATGACCCGGGAACGCCTGCAGAGTGAGCTGCTGGGCATCTGCGCCAAGACGGGAACGAGCACGGTCTTCGTCACCCACTCCATCTCGGAGGCGGTCTTCCTGTCCGACCGGGTGGTCGTCATGTCGGCCCGCCCCGGCCGCATCACCGCCTCGGTGACCGTCGACCTGCCCAGCCGCGACGACGCCGCCCGCCAGTCACCCCCGTTCTTCGACAAGATCACCGAAGTCCGCCAGGCCCTGCGCGGCGCACCGGTCAGGACCGCCTCATGAAGTGGGTGCGCTCGGTCGTCCCGCCCGTGGCCGTCGGGGTGCTGGCGATCGTGGCCTGGGAGCTCACGGTCTCGCTGGGCCGGGTGGCGCCGTTCATCCTGCCCGCCCCCTCGGCCATCTGGCGCGAGCTGGTCGCCCAGCGGCAGAACGTGTGGGAGGCCGCCCTGGCCAGCGGCGCGAACGCCCTGATCGGCTTGGCCGCCGGCGCCGTCCTGGGCGTGCTGGCGGCCATGGTGGCCAGCCGTTTCACGCCGCTGACCGAGGTCTCCATCCCGTTCGCGGCGGTGCTCAACGCACTGCCGATCATCGCCCTGGCCCCGATCCTCAACAACATGTTCGAGTCGACCAGCAGCATCCCCCGCCGCCTGGTCACGGCGATCATCGTCTTCTTCCCGGTCTTCGTGAACACCCTGCGCGGCCTCCGCGAGGTGGACCCGATCCACCGGGAGCTCATGCACACGTACGCCGCGAGCGGCTGGACCTTCGCCCGCAAGGTCCGCCTGCCGGGAGCACTCCCCTACGTCTTCACGGGCCTGCGCCAGGCGTCCTCGCTGGCCGTCATCGCGGCGGTGGTGGCCGAGTATTTCGGCGGCCTGCAGACCGGCCTGGGCTCGCGGATCACCAGCGCGGCCGCGTTCACCGCGTACCCCCGGGCCTGGGCCTTCGTGGTCGGCGCCTGCCTGCTGGGCCTCGTCTTCTACTTGACCACGCTGCTGCTGGAACGCCTGGCCATGCCTTGGCGAACCCGCCTGATCGCCTGACCCCCCCCCGCCGCCAGACCAGGGCCCGCCCTCCCAAGGGGGCCCCCATCCAACACAGCCATCCTCCCGCATTCACGAAATCTCGGCTGGAGACCTGTGGACAACCGGCACGCGCCCTTTCGAGCACTCTAAGCCCATTTTCGGAGGTATCCATGCGACGAATCCGGATATTTACGGCCGTGGCCGCCGCGACCGCCCTGCTCGCGGCGGGCTGCGGGACGGCCGACGACTCGGCCACGCCCGCCCCCGGCGGCAGCGGCGGCGCCCTGACCCCCATCAAGCTGCAGCTGCAATGGTTCTACCAGGCCCAGTTCGCCGGCTACATCGCCGCCGTCGACCAGGGTTTCTACAAGGAGCAGGGCCTCGACGTGCAACTGCTCGAGGGCGGCGTCGACATCGTCCCCCAGACCGTTCTCGCGCAGGGCAAGGCCGACTACGCCGTCGCCTGGGTGCCCAAGGCGCTCGCCTCCCGCGAGCAGGGCGCCGGGATCACCGACGTCGGGCAGATCTTCGGGCGGTCCGGCACCTATCAGGTCGCCTGGAAGGACTCCGGCATCAAGACCGCGGCCGATCTCAAGGGCAAGAAGGTCGGCAACTGGGGATTCGGCAACGAGTACGAGCTTTTCGCCGGCATGACCAAGGCCGGGCTCGACCCCGGTAAGGACGTCACCCTCGTACAGCAGCAATTCGACATGCAGGCGCTGCTCAAGAAGGAGATCGACGCCGCCCAGGCGATGAGCTACAACGAGTACGCCCAGCTGCTCGAGGCCAAGAACCCGCAGACCGGCAAGCTCTACACCGCCGACGATTTCTCGATCATCGACTGGAAGTCCGAGGGCACCTCGATGCTCCAGGACGCGGTGTGGGCGAACACCGAGAAGCTCAGCGACCCGGCGTACCAGCAGCAGACCGTGAAGTTCCTGACCGCGACCATCAAGGGCTGGGCGTTCTGCCGGGACAACGCCGAGAAGTGCCGGGACCTGGTCGTGGCCAAGGGCTCGAAGCTGGGCAAGAGCCACCAGCTGTGGCAGATGAACGAGACGAACAAGCTGATCTGGCCGGCCACCGGGGGTGTCGGCGTCATCGACGAGGCCGCCTGGAAGCAGACCGTGGACATCTCGATGACCACCAAGAACCAGACCGGTGACACCGTTCTCACCAAGGCGCCGGAGGGGCTGGCGTACACCAACGACTACATCAACCAGGCGATCACCGCGGCCAAGGCGGCCGGCGTGGACGTCAACGGCACGTCGTTCCAGCCGGCCACCGTGACCCTCACGGAAGGCGGCGCCTGAGACAGCTATTCGGTGATCAAGCGGGCCGCCAGGGCGACCGAGGTCAGGTCGCCCTGGCGCAGCTTCTCGGCTGCCGAGTGCTCGCCCAGGTTCTCCAGGCGGTGCGCCGACGAGTCGACCAGTTGGTCGTCGCCGGCCAGCAGCCGCTTGGCGATGCGGGCCTGGGCCGGGCTCAGGTCGGCGTAGGCGCACTGGTCGAGCGCGGTGATGGTCTCGGCGTCGAGCGTGCCGGCGATGGCCCGCTCGGTGACGACCTTGAGCAGCCAGGTCGGCCACCAGCCGTATTTGCCGACGGCCAGGCCCGACCGTACGGCCAGCTCGGGCCGCTGGCCGGCCCGCAGCAGCCGCAGGGCCAGCGCCGAGTCGAACTGTTCGAGCCGCAGCGCGTGCACGAAGACCCGCATCAGGGCCTGGGTGCCGACCACCGGCTCGATCTCCGCCGCCGCGTCGGCGAAACGGCCTTGCAGGGCATGGATCAGCGCGTACGCCTCGGTGGTGCCGGCGTCTCCGGTCGAGCGCTCGTTGAGGCGCTCGACGGTGGCCACCAGCCGATCGGTGCCCTTGGTGGCCCGCTCGGCGAGCTCTTCGCTGGCCGGCTTGTTGAGGTGGCGTACCACCACCTCGGCCGCGATCTCGGCCTCCCGGCGCAGCAGCGGCGAGGCGATCTTCGGCGTGATCACGTCGGAGAGCCCCTCCGCCGCGGTCGCGGCGTCGAAACGCTCCGAGACCTCTTGGAACTGCCCCCACCACGAGGCGGGATGTCCGACGGTCACTACCCCCGTGCTCACGATCGTCCCTCCGTGTAGCTCGCCGGACTCAACATCCCGGCCTTCACCAATGTGCGGCTGAGCGGACGGGTCAGCTCGGCCAGGCGTACGCACGCGTCGGTTCCGATCGCGTCGTACGCCGGCTGGGCCAGCCGGTCGGTCACCGCTTCCACTTCCGCGCGCAGCTCGCGGCCCGCGTCGGTAAGCACGCCACTGTCTTCGGCAATCAAACCTCTGATCTTTAGGGCCTCGGCCGCGCCGGCCCAGTGATCCCGGCCCCAGCCGCGGCTCAGGCGCAGGAACCGCTCGTCCATGTCGCCCGAGGCGACGTGCAGCACCAGCGCCTCGAGTCCCCCTATCCCGGCGGCCAGCAGCGCCGCCACGTGGCCGTCACCGCGAAACTCGCGCAGCAGCGTCTGCGCGTGCCACAGCACGAGGTGCGGCTCGTCGGGCCAGGGGAGGCCGAGATGGGCGGCGAACAAGGGCCGGCCCTGCGGCCACGCGGCCGCCGCTTCGGCCGCCCGCCGGGTCAGGGTGGCCGCCTCGGCCACTTCCGGTGAGGCGAGGGTCGCGGCGCCGAGGCCGCGGGTGAGGGCGGCGCCGGCCGCTTCGAGCCGGGCCCGCGCCATCGCGGCCGGGTCCGTCTTCTCCCAGACCGCCGGAAGGGCGCGGGCGACGAGGGTGGGATTGAAGTTGTAGAAGGTGGCGGTGATGACGTCGGGGCCGACCCGCCCGAACCCGGCGCCGCGGGAGGCGAAATAGCCGTCGGTCGGGCCGACACCGAGTTCGGCGTAGCGCGCGGGGGCTTCCGGGACGAAATAGATCATCGAGTGGAGGGGCTCGGTGACGCGCCAGGCCCGCCGCTGCGGCGACTCGCTCATTCGTCGGCCCCCAGACCGGGCAGCGACGCCGGCGCCGCCGACTCGATCGGCGCGTCCGAGTGCCGTGGCGGCGGCAGCACGGCCTCGGTGGACCAGGTGCCGGACTTGCGGACGGCCGGTCGGGTCACCATGTGCACCGGCAGCGGTGGCGGGGTGAACGGTCCCGCTCCCCAGCGCACCCAGATCGCCTCCCGCCCGGCCGCCGCCTCGGCGAGCAGCTTTTCCACCGTGCGGGGCCGGTCCAGCCGGTCGACCTCGATCGCGATCGGCGCCGCCGACGGCCGGGCGCAGGCCACGTCGAGCACCGAGTGGCCCTTCAGCGGTGGCGGCAGCGGAAAGACGCTGGGCGCCCGCCGGTAGACCCGCCAGCCCAGGGACGAGCCCCAGTCCGCGATCTCCTCGATGATCCGAGCCGTGGCCTGGTCGTTGCTCAGGTCGGTGAAGCGCAGATCGGCGAGCCGAGCTTCCAACGAGTGCGCGGTGTCCATCGCCGTACATTAAGCCCTCCCCTCATGCCGCCTTGGCCAGCTCCACCCGGCCGGACAGCAGCCGCGTCATCTCCTCGGCCGGCATCGGGCGGGCCAGGTGGTAGCCCTGGCCGAGCGTGTAGCCCAGGCGCTGGAGCCGGTCGGCCTGCTCCTGGTTCTCGATGCCCTCGGCCACCGTGTCCAGGCCGAGCGCACCGGCCAGCTGGACGACGGCGCGGGCCACCGCCTGCCGGGCCTCCGCCTCCGGTGTTCCCATCTCGTCGAGCTCGATGCCGTCGACGAACGACTTGTCGAGCTTGACGATCGAGGCCGGGAACGAGCGCAGCAGGCTCAGCGACGACTCGCCGGTGCCGAAATCATCGAGCGCCAGCCGTACGCCCATCTCGTGCAGCTCGCGCAGTGTGCGGGACACCTGCGGGCCGCGCAGTACGGCCGACTCGGTCAATTCCAGCACCAGCCGGTCGGCCGGCAGGCCGGAATCGGCCAGCGCCGCCCGCACGTCGGTCACGAAATCCGGGTCGTGCAGCTGCCGCACGGACACGTTGGGGCCGAGCTTGCGCATGCAGTCGGGGCCGAACTCGGCCAGCCAGGCGGCGGCCTGCCGGCAGGATTCGCGCAGCACGAAGCGGCCCAGCGGCACGATCAGCCCGGTGCCCTCGGCGGCCGGGATGAACTCGCCCGGCGGCACCAGGCCGCGGGTGGGGTGCTGCCAGCGCACCAGCGGCTCGACGCCGACGACGCGGCCCGTGGCCAGCTCCATCAGCGGCTGGTAGTGCACGCGGAACTCGCCCGCGTCGAGGGCGCGGCGCAGCTCGCCGCCGATCCGGGCGTGCGCGAGCACCGGCTGTTCCATGCCGTCGTGGTATCGCACCGCGTTGCCCTTGCCGCGCTGTTTGGCGGCGTACATGGCGACGTCGGCGTGCCGCAGCAGCGGGTCGAGACCGGCACCCGCGCCGGCGGTGGCGATCCCGATGCTGGCGTGCACCAGCAGGCGGTGGTCGCTGAGCGGCTGGGCGAACTCGTCGAGCACGCGCCGGGCCACGGTCTCGCCGTCGGCGCCGGGTACCAGCAGCACGGCGAACTCGTCGCCGGCGAGCCGGACCGGCAGGCCGTCGGGGCCGACGGCGGCGCTGAGCGCGGCGGCCACGGCGATCAGAAGCTGGTCGCCCACGTCGTGGCCGAGCGAGTCGTTCACCGTCTTGAAGTCGTCGAGGTCCACCAGGAGCACGGTGGTGTCCCGCTGCTGGAGGGCCTCGGCCGCCCGCGTACGGAAAAGTCCTCTGTTTCCGAGCCCGGTCAGGCCGTCGTGGGTGGCCTCGTGGCGCAGGCGGTCCTCGGAGACGCGCTGGGCTCGCAGCAGGCGGCCGTTATCGCGCAGCGCCATCATCTGGCGCACGGCGACCAGGCCGGTGAGCGGCACGGTGGCCACCACGACCACGTTCGCGGTCCAGCCGTGCCCGTGCCACAGCAGGGAGAGCAGGGAGGCGTCGGCGGCGGCCAGGGCCAGGTAGGGCAGCAGGGTGCCGGAGCGGCGCGCGGGAGCGCCGGTGGCGATCGACTGACGGTACGCGGCGGTTGCCACGAAGGCGTGTGTGAGCGGCATGACGATGGCCTGGGCGAGCAGGACGTTCCGGTCGCCGCCGGTCGACAGCAGGGCCACGCCGACGCCGGTCAGCGCGGTCGCGGCGATCAGCCGGATGGCGCTGCGGTCGACCGGGCCGCCGTCGATGTACGAGACCTTGGTGATGCCGCCGAGGCCGAGCAGGAAGGAGATGCCGATCAGCGCGGTGGACTGCGCGCTCCAGCCGTCGGACCCGGTGATCATCGGGGCCAGGCCGAAGGTCCAGAGCAGCGTGCCGACGCCGACGAAGGCGATCGTGCGGTCGATCAGCTGCCGGCGGCGGGCGCCGGGCCCGCCGGCGCCGAGCGGGACCCGCATGACCCCCCACATCGCGGTCAGCATGCCGATGCCGGCCAGGGCGGCGGCGGGCAACGGGATCGCGGGCAGCGTCGGCGCGGTACGGAAGGCGACGACGGCGAGAATGAAATAGCCGGCGCTGAGCACGCTCATACCGGTCAGGATGTGCCACCAGAACCGTCTGGTGACGGGGTCGAGGCTCCGCCCGCGCATCAGGGACAGGATGGCCAGGATGCCGGCGGCGCCGCCGGCGGGCATGAAGAGGTACGCGATCGCGTCCGGGCCGGGACGGGTCAGGAACCAGACCGCGCCCAGCAGGGTGACGGTGACGGCCGCGACGACGTAGCGGACCGGCGTACGCAAGTCGGTGCCCACCCCCGACGAATCGGCGCGGACGACGGAAACCAAAGGACTTTTCAGGACCGGGCACCTCCTCCGGCCGTCAGCCAGCAGGATTGGACACATGGAGCGGAGCCGCCAGGACGAGGTCCGGGACCGGATGCGGGACATCGCCGGCGGCGACCCCGGTACGGCCGAACGCGCGCTGATGAGCCGTCTCATCCGCTCGTTCCTGGCGAAGACGCCGGGCGCGGTGGACCGGCTCGGTGAGCTGCTGCGCGGCGGCGATCCGGCGGAGCTGCGCGATCACGCGCACACGATGAAGGGTTCGGCGGCCAACATCGGCGCCGGCATCCTGGCCGGGATCCTGGCCGAGGTGGAGAACGCCGCGCGGGAGGGCTTCGTGCCCGACCCGGACGTGACGCTCGGCCGCGTGGCCGCCGAACAGGCCCTCGCGTTCGAGGTCCTGGAGCGGTTCGCGGCCGAGCTCGAGAGTTCCTAGCGGGCCCCGGGCTCGGGCAGGAGCATGTCCTCGTCGAAGCGGCGGCCGCCGGGGATGGCGAGCACCGGCTCGACGATCTCGATGGTGCGGGCGAAGTTGGTGAGCCGGTCGAGCAGCAGCTCGGTGACGAGCATGCCGCGGCCGATCAGGACGAGGCCGTTGACGGCGACGATGTCCTCGGCCACCCGCATGTTGACCTCGAGGTCGACCACGCGCAGGCCGCGGACCTTCTCGGCCACGTGCACGACGCCCTTGAGCTGGCGCAGCGCGGCGAGCACGGGCATCGCGCTGTCCTCGCGGCACTCGAGGACGGCGATGGCGCTGTCCACCTCGAGCCCGCGGCTCTCCAGCGTCTCGTAGTCGATGGCGGTGCGGACGACGGCGACCGCGGCCTCGACCAGCGGGCTGGGGTTGCGGGGCGGCTTCACGCTCAGCCCCAGAACGATCTGGATCACGTCCTCGAGCATCGGGATGTTCTTGAGCAGCTGCACCGCGACCTCGGGCATGTGGTCGATCATGACCTGCTCCTCGGCGGTGCAGGGCATGCCCTTGTCGAGCTTGGCCAGCACGCTGGGCGGCAGGGTGACCGCGCCGAGCTGCGAGGCCATCGCGGCGACCTCGATCTCCCACAGCGTGCCGAGCTGCATCTGCTGGCAGAGCTCGCCGACCAGCGTACGGATGCGGCCGCCGCGGGCGAAGGCGAGCGGGCTGGCCAGCTCGAGACAGCCGAACAGCGCCTCCAGGCTGCTCTTGAGGGTCTTGTCGAGCAGCTGGCGGTCGGCGGTCGAGCGGCCGTGCAGCTCCACCGCCTCCCGTACGGTCGAGCGCAGCTCCTCGGT
The DNA here is from genome assembly GCF_043197815.1 of Actinoplanes sp. NPDC048988. Taxonomy (NCBI): domain Bacteria; kingdom Bacillati; phylum Actinomycetota; class Actinomycetes; order Micromonosporales; family Micromonosporaceae; genus Actinoplanes; species Actinoplanes sp. NPDC048988. Next base: position 124,796 of record NZ_JBICTW010000016.1, read on the forward strand.
CTTGACCGGCTTGGCGAGATAGCGGTAGACACCGCCGTCGTTGATCGCGGCGATGGCCGAGTTGAGGTCGCTCTGCGCGGTGTGCAGCACGCGGGTGGTGTCGGGATATTCGACCTGGACGCGGCGCAGCAGTTCGACGCCGTCCATCTCCGGCATGCGCAGGTCGCTGATGACCGCGGCGACCGGCCCGTTCTCGGCGAGCAGGCGCAGCGCCTCGGCGCCGCTGTCGGCGATCAGAACCTGGTGGTCGCGGCGCAACTGCAGGGCCAGCGTCTCGAGGATGGTGGACTCGTCGTCCACGAGCAGCACTGTGGGGCGCGCCTGCGTGTCAGTCATACCGCCACTATCGGCATCACCGGGATGAGGCTTTAGGGTCTGCGGGTGGGCAGGCGGACGTGGACCGTGGTGCCGTGCGGCAGATGGCCGGTGAGGCTGATGGTGCCGCCGTGCAGGCCGACGATCGCGCGGGCCAGGCTCAGGCCCAGGCCCTTGCCGGCGATGCCCTTGTGGCGGACGTTGCTGGCGCGGTAGAAGCGGTCGAAGACGCGCTCGCGCTCCTCGGCCGGGGTGCCGATGCCGTTGTCGGTCACGGTCAGCTCGACCGAGGCGCCGTGCTCGCGCAGGCCGACGTGCACGTCGCCGCCGCGCGGGCTGTAGTTGACGGCGTTGGCCAGCAGGTCGTCGACGACCTGGCGGAGCCGGCGGGCGTCGCCGTCGAGCAGGAGCGGCGCGGTCCGGTCGGCGTCGAGGCGCACCCCGTTGGCGGCCGCGGCCGGGGTGGCGGCGGCGATCGCCGTGGCCACGACGGCGGCCAGGTCGACCGGTCCGATCGTGAGGTCGATGTGCCCGGAGTCGAGGCCGGCCAGGTCGAGCAGGGTGTCGACGACGCCGCGCAGCGCGGTGGCGTTGCGCTGGACCGCGTCCACCATCGCGCGGCTTTCCTCGTCGAGCCCGGCCGCCGCCTCGGCGAGCATCGACGAGCTGGCCACGATCGTGGTCAGCGGGGTACGCATCTCGTGACTCACCAGCGCGATGAAGTCGTCCTTGGCCCGGGTGAGCTGGGACGCCAGCGCCTCGGCCCGGCGCAGCGCCAGGTAGACGCCGATCTGGGCGGCCACCCCGTCGAGCAGCACGGCCAGCAGGTCCTCGTGCGGCTCGGGCATCGAGGCATAGCAGGTGAGCACGCCGAGCACGGTGCTGCCGTCGCGCACCGGCACCGACAGCACCGACCGGATGCCGTGCCGCAGGCAGGCGGCGGCCCGCGACCGTTCGAGCGAGCTGCTCAGGGTGACCGTGTGGGCGATGTCGGGCACCCAGAGCGGCTTGCCGGTGACCCAGACCCGGCCGGTGATGCCGGATCCGCGGATCGGCGCGAAGCCGAGCACCGCCTCGAGCCCGCTGCCGGGGGCGCACCACCGGCCGCCGAAGGCCAGCTCGCTGTCGTCCTCGCCGTTGAGCCAGAGTTCGGCGGCGGGCCAGCCGAGCGCCTCGCCGAGGGCGGCGAGCACGCCCGGCGCCGCCTCGACGATCGACCCGGCCGACTGCAGAGCCTGCTCGACGGCCCGGTGGCAGGCCCGGAACCGCTCGGCTCGGCGCAGCGCGGTCACCTCGCGGGCTATCGCGACCGCGCCCAGATGCCCGCCGCCGGCGCCGGGGATGGGCCGGGCGGTGACGGCGACGACCCGTTCCCGGCGGCCGGGCACGCGCACGATCATGTCGGTGTCGACGACCTCGCCGCGGACCGCCCGCTGCACCGGGGCCTCGTCCCAGGTGATCGGGTTGCCGCCGGCGTCGAACAGGACGCCGTCGGCGCGCTGGGGATAGTCCCGTGCGGCGGTCTGCTCGCTCAGGCTCATCAACTCGCGGACCGGCCGGTTGACCAGGACCACCTCGCCGTCGGCGTCACAGGCGATCACGCCGACAGTCAGGCTCTCCAGCAGCGCGTCGAGGAAGGCGTCGCGGTCCACCTAGGCCGAGACCGGCCAGCGGGCGGGGCAGGCGGCGTCGGCGCCCTGATGGCCGTGCGGGCCCAGGTCGGCCAGGTCGCCGATCACCTCGCGCAACTTGTCGTTGGGGCAGGGCTTGAGCAGTACGGCGCAGGCACCGGCGGCGATCGGGGCGTTGTCGCCGGGATGCAAGTGCCCGCTGAGCATGACTACCGGCGTCTTCCCAATGTCGGCGTGTTCGCGGATGGCCCGGGTCAGTTCGAGGCCGTCCATCCGAGGCATGCCCAGGTCGGTCAGCACCACGTCGGGCCGGTCGGCGATCGCCATCTCCAGCGCCCGCGCTCCGTCGGGCGCGTGGCTCACCGTGTGCCCGGCGCGTTTGAGCAGCCTGGTCAGGATGAGGGCGATGTCCTCGTCGTCCTCCGCGATAAGCACGCTTGCCATCTCCCCAGCATGCGGCAATAAGTCCGTCATGTACCGATTTTGCGGGACATCCCAACGATGAAGGCTCGCTGAGCGACCTCGTCCAGGTCCTCCTCGGCCATCCACTCGCCGACCAGGGTGACGCCGGGCGACAGCAGCGCCCAGTCACCGAAGAACGCGCGGACGTCCGCCTGGTCTCGCATCACCATGGGAGCGGTGGTGTTGTTGTAGATCCGCCGGACCCGTTCGGTCCGCTCGGACGAGCCCTTACGGGATCCGTGGGTCAGGGCCAGCACGCTGCCGGGCGCGAGCGCCCGGCGATAGTCGTCCAGCGCCCGGGCCAGGCGCTCGGTGTCCGGGATGAAGTGGGCGACCGCGACCAGCAGCAGGCCGACCGGGCGGTCCAGATCGATCAGGTCGCGGACCACCGGGGAGCCGAGCACCAGGCCGGGGTCGGTGAGATCGGCCAGGACCATTCCGGCGTGCGGGTCGTCCTCGGTGACGCAACATCCGTGCAGATAGGCCGAGGCCTCGACGTCCACGCCAACCACCGGCGCGTGCGGGTCGAGCTCCCGTACCACCTCGCGGGCGTCGCCGGGCGAGGGAATGCCACAGCCGAGGTCGAGGAACTGCCCGACGCCCGCCTCGTGGGCCCGGGTGACGGCCCGGCGCAGGAACCGCCGGTTGAGCCGGACGATCGCCGGCAGCTCGGGCATCGCGGTCAGCGCGGCCGCCGCGGCCTCCCGGTCGGCGGCGAAGTTGTGCCGGCCGCCCAGGAAGTAGTTGTACATCCGGGACACGCTGGGCCGCTGCATGTCGACCTCCGGCACGGCCTGAGCGTCGGCCTCACCGATCATGATGCGAGCCTAGAACCGAATCGTTAACGTAGACGTCATATGGTCCGATCGCGCGGTAATTCCGGGTTGTCCGAGCAGGCCGACCTGCTCCGGGCCATCGTGGGCTCGGCCCACGACGCGATCTACACCGTCGGGCGCGACTACACCATCCTCTCCTGGAACCCGGCCGCCCAGGCACTGCTCGGCTACTCCCCCGAGGAAATCGTCGGGCGCGACCTCGACCTGCTCGTGGCGCCCGACCGGCGGGCCGATCAGCGGGAGATGTTCGCCCTGATCTCGGCCGGCGCCCGGATGGAACGATTCCGTACCCGCCGGCGGCACCGCGACGGCCGCTGGATCCCGGTCACCCTGAGCGTGTCGCCGTTGGCCGGCGACGACGGCGACCTGCTCGGCTTCACCGTGATGGCCCGCGCCACCAGCGCCCGGGAACGGCTCGAGTCCAGCCTTCAGGCGCTGCTGGAAGCCGCGCCGGACGCGTTCGTCGGCGTCGGCGACGACGGCCGGATCACCCTGTCCAACACCCAGGCCGAACTGCTGTTCGGCCTCACCCGCAACGAGCTGATCGGCCGCGACGTGAGCCGGCTGCTCACGCCGTCGCTGCCGGACGACCCGGCCCCGCGCCGGGACGCCGACGAGTCCCCGGCCGAGCTGCTGGCCCCCGGAACCCCGCCCACACCGACCCTGGCCCACCGCGTCGACGGCAGCACCGTGCCCGTCGAGGTGTCGATGAGCGTGCTGCCGACCGAGAACGGCCGGATGCGGTGCGCGGTGATCCGCGACATCACCGACCGGATCCGCGCCGACGACCGGTACCGGCAGCTCCAGGCCGAAGCCGAGCGGGCCCGGATGGAGGCACAGCTCCAGCGCGCGCAGCGCCTCGAGGGTCTGGGCCAGCTGGCCGGCGGGGTCGCGCACGACTTCAACAACCTCATCGCGGTGATCGCCAACTACGCCACCTTCATCGCCGAGGCGGCCACCGACGCCGGGCTCACCGAGATCACCGGCGACGCCGAGCAGATCTCCAAGGCCGCCCAGCGCGGGGCCGACCTCACCCACCAGCTGCTCGCCTTCGCCCGCCGCGAGGTGGTACGGCCGCGGCCGCTCGACATCAACGAGGTGGTCACCGACATCGAGCAGATGCTGCGGCGCTCGATCGGCGAGCACATCGCCCTGACCGTACGGCTGGCCCCGGACCTGCCGTCGGTGACCGCCGACCCCGGCCAGCTCGACCAGGTGCTGGTCAACCTCGCGGTGAACGCCCGCGACGCCATGCCGCGCGGCGGCGAGCTGACCCTGGAGACCGAGGTGCTCCACGTCGACGACGACTACGCGTCGGGCCGCCCGCACCTGCGCACCGGCCGGTACGTCCGGCTGCGGGTCAGCGACACCGGCACCGGCATGCCGCCCGAGGTGATCGAGCGCGCGTTCGAGCCGTTCTACACGACCAAGCCCGCCGGCAAGGGCACCGGCCTCGGCCTGGCCACGGTGTACGGCATCGTCACCGCGGCCGGCGGTGACCTCAACGTCTACTCCGAACCCGGCATGGGCACCACCTTCACCATCCTGCTGCCCACCACCGACGCCGCCCCGGCCGAGGCCGAGCCCCCGGCCGAACCGCCGGCCGACGACTACCGCCGGGGCACGATCCTGGCCGTCGAGGACGAACCCGCCCTGCGCGACGTGCTGCGCCGCATCCTGTCCGGCGCCGGCCACCACGTGCTGGTCGCGCCCGACGGCCCGGCCGCGCTGACCCTGGCCGCCGAGTACGAGGGCCCGATCGACGTCCTGCTGACCGACGTGGTCATGCCCCACATGCTCGGCAAGGACCTGGCCGAGCGTTTCGCCGAGACCCGCCCCGGCACCGCCGTGCTCTTCATGTCCGGCTACGCCCGCCCGGTCCTCGCCTCCCAGGGCACCCTCGACCCCGACGTCACCCTGGTCGAGAAGCCGTTCAGCAAGAACCAGCTCCTGACCGCGTTACGGCAGTGCCTCGACTAGCCTCGCCGATCGAAACTCTGGTACATCAAATGCAGCCCCACCCGGCCCTGGGTGGGGTGGGCGAAAGCGCCGGGCACGGTGCCCAGGATGGCGAAACCCAAGCGCTGGTACAGGGAGACGGCGGCGTGGTTCGACGCGACGACCGCGTTGAACTGCATTCCGTCGTACGGCTGGGAACGCGCCCAGAAGAGCGCGTCGCGGCAGAGAAGCGTGCCCACCCCGCGGCCTCGCGCCCCGGCGGCGACCATGAAGCTGGCGGTGGCGATGTGCGAACCCGGGCCGGGCCGGTTCGGGCCCATCTTGGCGGTGCCCAGGACCCGGCCGGACGGCTCGTCGACGGCGACCACGGTGCGGCCGGGCAGGCCCTCGATCCAGATGGCGCGGGCCGTTTGTTCGGACATCGTCGGGTCGTACGGGAAAGTGTCGGCGGCCGTCACCACCTGGTGGATGATCGACCAGACCGCGGGCCAATCGTGATCTTCGAAGTCTCGGACGCGCACGCGCCGACGGTAACGGTGCCACCATCGCGGCGCGACCGCATTAGGGCAGGCTGCGCGGGCCAGGTACTTTGTGTCGGGCGCGACCACCTTTTCGCGCGCGGAGGAAGGTGCCAGGCGATGACGACCGAGCGGAACAGGGCGACGGGGCGGCCGACGCTGGAAGAGGTCGCCGCGCGGGCCGGCGTGGGCCGCGGAACGGTGTCACGCGTGGTCAACGGGTCGGCGCAGGTGAGCCCGCGCGCCCGGCAGGCCGTCGAGGAAGCCATCCAGGAACTGGGGTACGTGCCCAACCGGGCCGCCCGGACGCTGGTGACCCAGCGGACCGACTCGATCGCGCTGGTCATCTTCGAGTCCGGGGAGCGGTTCTTCGCCGAGCCCTTCTTCGGCCGCATCGTGCAGGCGACCTCCTCGGTGCTGGTGGCGCGCAACCTCCAGATGGTTCTGATGATCGCGCAGGCGCCGGAGGAGCGGCGGCGGCTCGAGGGCTACCTGACCCGCCAGCACGTGGACGGGGCGCTGCTGCTGTCGCTGCACGGCGACGACCCGCTGCCGGCGGTGCTCGAGGAGCGGGGGGTGGCCACGGTCCGGGCGGGCCGGCCCACGTACGCGGACCGGGGCTCCTATGTCGACGCCGACAACCGGGGCGGCGCGCGGGAGGCGGTGTCGTACCTGTGGTCGCGGGGCCGCCGCCGGATAGCGGCGATCACCGGCCCGCTCGACATGGCGGCCGGCATCGGCCGCCTCGAGGGCTACCGCGACGTGGTGGGCGACGGCCCGGTGGCCTTCGGCGACTTCAGCGAGGAAAGCGGCGCCGCGGCGATGTACCGGCTGCTGGAGCAGTACCCCGACCTGGACGCGGTCTTCGCCGCCTCGGACATGATGGCGGCCGGCGCCCTGCGCGTGCTGCGCCAGCACGGCCGCCGCGTCCCCGAGGACGTCGCGGTGATCGGCTTCGACGACTCGGTGATCACCCGCCACACCGAGCCCTCCCTGACCAGCGTCGACCAGCCCATAGCCGAAATGGGCCGCGAAATGGTCCGCCTCCTGCTGGCCAAAATAGACGGCGACGAGCCCGCCGAAACCCAGGTGGTCCTCCCCACCCGCCTGGTCATCCGCGGCTCAGCCTGACCCCCGCCCACGGCCCGCCCTTCCCTCGCGCACGTGCCCGAGAGGCCACGGCCCGGCTTTCCCTCCGCCAAGAGCCTGACCTGCCACGGCCCGGCCTTCCCCTCCGTCAAGTGCCTGACCTGCCACGGCCCGGCCGATCCACGCCGCCACGGCCCGCCCTTCTCCGCGAGCAGGACGGGACGCGGCCCGACTTTCCCCCGCACGCGGGACCGGGCTGCCCGACGTTCCCCGCAAGCGGAATCGGAGGCGGCCCGTCGTTCCCCCGCAAGCGGGACCAGGCGCGGCCCGACGTTCCCCACGAGCGGAATCGGAGGCCGCCCGACGTTCCTCCGCGAGCGGGACCAGGCGCGGCCCGACGTTCCTCCGCGAGCGGGACCAGGCGCGGCCGGGCTTACCCCGCCGCGAGCGGGATCGAGTGCGGCCCGGCTTTTCCCCGCCGCGAGCGCGGGCGGGCGCGGGATCACAACGTGCGGGCGGCCTTGTCGACGTCGGCGAGACGGGAGCGGAGCAGTGCGGCCTGGGCGGAGGACACGCTGCCCTCGCCGGCGCGGTCGTCGATTTTGCGGCGTAACGCATCGACCTGGTCGCCGGTGTTGCCGCCGGAGCGGGTCAGGGGGCGGACCAGGTTCAGCAGGTCGGTGGCCACGTCGGAGCGGATGTCGCCGCCGGCGGCGCCGCGCTCGACCGCGCGGCGGAAACGGCTCACGGCGTCGTCGAAGCTGAGCGTCGGGGCCGGCTTCGGCGCCGGCGAGGACGACGTCGGCGGCGCCGTGGTCGCCGGCGTCGGGGGCGCCTCTATTGTGGACGTGACGACCACGGGCGGCGGGGGCAGCTCCGGATTGGCGTCGATCTTCTCGTTCGCCGGCCAGTTGATCACGACGAACGACCCGGCCAGGGCCGCGACGAGCGCCGTGACCCCCACGATCAGAGCCATTCGGCGGCCCGGCGGCTTGGTCAGCGCGAGCGTCGGGGCCGGCGCACGACCACTCGCGGCCGTCCGCCCGACGCCGGACTCTCGGCCCATGCGGAAACCTCGTCCCGCGGCAAAACCTCGTCCCGCGGCGAAGCCTCGTCCCATGTTGAAGCCGCTCCCCGCGTTAAGACCGTCCTCCGCGCTGGAGCCTCGTCCGGCGTTGAGCGCTCGGCTCGCCGGCGCGGCCCGGCCAGGCGCGAACCCCGCCGACACATCGGGCCGCTCCCCCGCCGCGAAACCGCCCGACCGGTGAGGGCGGCCGTCGGACTCAAAGCCGCCCGGCGGGTGAGGTCGGTCCTCGGGCTCAACGCCGCCCGGCGGGTGAGGCCGGTCGTCGGGCTCGAGGCCGGCCGACGGAGAGGGGCGCTTTCCCGGCGCGAAGCCGTCGTAGCGGGCGGAGGGTGCGAGCTGACCGGGAGAGGCCGGCGGGGTGAGCGGCGCGGCGGATGCCGGCGACGGGAAAGGGCCGGGCTGGGTGGCCGAGCTGCCGGGCGGAGCGACGTGGGCGGGCTCCGCTTTGAGCCACAGGGCGGTCAGGTCGAAGCGGACCTCGGCCGCCGTCGGGCGGGCGGTGGGAGACTCGTCCAGGCAGCGGTCCACCAGGTCGCGGAACGCCCCCGGGAGGTCGGGTGGCAAGCGGTGAGGGCCCCGGGTTCGGGCCTCGGCCAGTTCCTCCCACGTGTCCACCGGGTAGGGCGGGTCGCCGGTCACCATCTCGAACAGCAGGACGCCCAGGCCGTACACGTCGGTCGCCGGCTCGGACGGCATGCCGTCGAGGCGCTCGGGGGCCACGTAGGCCGGGGTGCCGAATGTGGAGCCGGACTCGTCGTCGTCCGGCTCGCCGGCTGTGGCGCTGATGCCGAAGTCGAGGATCTTCACGCCGGTCGGGGTGAGCATCACGTTGCCGGGCTTGATGTCGCGGTGCACGACGCCGGACGCGTGGGCCGCGGCCAGCGCGTCGGCCACCGCCGCGCCGATGCGGGCCGCCTCGGGCAGGCCGATCGGCTCGCGTTCCAGGCGGGCCGCGACCGACTCGCCGGCCAGCAGTTCCATCACCACGAACGGGGTGATTGAGCCGTCCGGGCGCACCGCCTCGCGGTAGTCGTGCACCGCGGCGATGTTCGGGTGCTGCAGTTTCGCCGCCATGCGGGCCTCGCGCCACACCACCTGCGCGCCCAGCGGCAGTTTCACCGCGACCGGGCGCGCCAGCAGCTCGTCGTCGGCACGCCAGATCTGCGACATGCCACCGATCTCGAGGAGCTCGGCCAGGCGGTACCGCGAAGCCAGCAGGCTTCCCGCGCTCGGCCAGTCTTCGCTCACGAGGGAACATTCGCCCGGATTCCGGCGGGTGTCAACTCGGGTGAGCCGACTGTCACCAGGCGTGCTGGTCAACCTCGATCGCGATGTAGTCGATGTCGCCGGCGTAGTAGTCGCAGCCGACGTCGACCTGGTCGCAGTCCGTCTTGCCGCCGATGGCGACCGGCCACGAGTTGGCGATCGCGCCGGTCCAGCCGTAGCGCCCGGCGACCGTACGCCCGTCGATCGTCAGGAAGACGCCGTCGTCGGTCCGTTCGCAGCGGACCGTGTGCCAGCGCCCGTCGTTGATGGCCCGCGGCGCGGTCACCAGCAGCGCGGTCGAGGTGCCGCGGAACCAGCACTGGACCTTCCCGTTCGGGATCTGGATCTTGTAGCTGCCGCCGGAGACGGTGGCCTGTCCCTTTTGGATGATGTTGCCGAAGTGTTCGCGGGTGCGCAGTCGCACGGTGACCGCGTAGTCGCGGCTTCCCGGGTCGAGCTCGGCGTCGTCGGGCACGACCGCCAGGTGCCCGGGGCGGGTCGGCGGGGTGTCCGGCTCGAGGCGGTCGAAGCGGTATCCGTACCCGTCGTCGGTGCGCAGGCCGACGCCGATGTCGCGGCCGATCCGCCCGTTGAAGCCGTGCCCGCTGCCGTCCCGCATCGTTGAGGAACCGGGGGCCTCGTTCATCCCCCAGAACGCGATCTCGTGCTCGGCCGAGGCGGAGGCCGGCGCCGCGACGGCGGTGACCGCCGCGAAGGCCGCCACGGAGACCATCCAAAAGTGCCGTTTCTTCATGGTTATCCCCGTAGGCGCGCTATATCCGTTTTGACGGTTTGAGTGTACGCATGCGGCGGGCGTCCCCGAGGGTGAAGCTTCAATAACGAGTGGACTTGGTTGGGAAGAAAGCGCCCGGATGACATGATGTTCGCGATGGCGCGCTTCGAGGCACGAACCTTCGAGGGAGCCGGCGAGACCAGGGTGGTCCTCTCCGGCGACTGCGACCTTTCCGTACGGGACGAGTTGCTGACCGTCCTCGACGCCGCGCTCACCGCCGCCGGCGGAAGTCACCCCCGCGTCGTGGTCGACCTCGCCGAGGTCGGCTTCCTCGACTCCACCGGCGTGCACGGCCTGATCACCGCCCACCACGCCGCCCTCGGCCGCCACGGCCGCCTGGTCGTGGTCAACGCCAAGGGCGCGGTCGCGGCCGTCCTCGACATCACCGGCGTCGCCGGCCTGCTGAGCGACGCCGCCCCGCCCGCGGTAGAGCGCAGGACCGGCGGATGAACACCGAACCCGCCACCGCGCCGTACGAGACCACCTACCACGAGCCCGGCGATCTGGCCCCGCTGCGCGACTTCGTCCGGCTGCACGCCACCGCCCTCGGCCTGCCCGGCAGCCGCGCCGATCTGCTCACCCTCGCGGTCAGCGAGCTCGCCACGAACACCCTGCAGCACACCGAGGGCGGGGGCCGGGTGCGGCTGTGGGCCTCGGACGGCCGGGTCTACTGCGACGTGATCGACGGCGGGCCGATGCGGGTGCTGGGGCGCGACATGCCGGCCGCCGACGCGCTGCGCGGGCGGGGCCTGGCCATCGTCGAGCGCGTCTGCGACGAGGTGGGCGTCGAGGCGGCCGCCGAGGGCACCCGCGTACGGCTGGCTCTGGACCTCATAGAACTTTGACCAGCACCGTGCAGGTGTCGTCGTCCGGGCTCGGCCGGTTGATCGTCGTCACCGCGGGCAGGGCGCCGGCCGCCGCGGCCAGCGTGTCGAGCACGCGCGGCAGCAGCGGCGGACCGCTGCGCCGCTCGACCAGGCCGTCCGTGTAGAGCAGCAGAAGATCGTCAGGGGCGAGGGCCGAGGTCGCGATTTCGTACGCCGCCTCGCCGTCGGCGCCGAGCAGCAGGCCCACCGGAAGCTCGAGCGGGCGCGCGTGCCCGCCGCGGGCCAGCAACGGCGGCGCGTGCCCGGCCCGGCCCCAGGCCAGCGACCGGGTCGCCGGGTCGAAGACGCCGAGCACGGCCGTACCGGTCAGCCGCAGCTGCCCGCACAGCCGGTTGAGGTGCCGCAGCAGCGTCGCCGGGTCGTGCACCCCGATGGACAGCCAGGCGATCAGCGCGAACCGCAGGTGCGCCATCCCGTTCGCCGCGGCCAGCCCGTGCCCGGCCACGTCGCCGACCGCCAGCAGCACGCGCCCGTCGGTGAGCTCCTGCGCGTGATACCAGTCGCCGCCGACCTGCACCGTGTTCTCGGCCGGCAGGTAGTGGACCAGAACCTCCAGGCCGGGCAGCGGGAACGGCTCGCGCGGCACCGGCTGGATCATGTGCTGGAGCTGGCCGGCCAGGCGATGCTCGGCCAGGGCGGTCATCTCCCGGGTGCGCAGCTGGTCGCGGAGACGGTCGATGGCCGTCCGGGAACTCTCCCGCGCGGTCACGTCCTGCACCACCGCGTTGATCTTCAACGGCCGGCCGCCGGCGTCGGTGGTGACGTCGGAGAGGATCCGCAGGTGCTTGATCCCGTGCCCGACGGCGAAGCGCACCGTGACGTCGGCCGTTCCGCCGCTGTCCATGCTCTGCCAGGCCGTCTCGGCGACGCCGCGGTCCTCGGGCAGCATCGCCGCCGCCTGCTCCACCCGCGACATCGGCCCCAGATCCGGGTCCCGCTCGAAGATCCGGTACATGCCGGGCGACCACTCGCTGGTCCCGGTCATCAGGTCGAACTCGGTCCAGCCGAGGCTGCCCAGCATCTCGGTGTTGGCCATCCGGCGGCGGTCCTCGTCGAGACGCTGCCACCAGACCAGCAGGCCGCCGAGCACGGGGTGCACGGTGACGTCGAACAGGGAGTGCGCGACGACGCCGGCCTTCCTCTCGTCGTAGCCGAACTCTTTGTACACGCGGGGCTCGCCGGTCCGTACGACGTCGAGGTAGATCTGCCAGAGCTCGCCGCCGACGATGCTGGGGTACAGCTCGCTCAGCAGGCGGTCGACCCGGCTCGTGCCCCGGCGGTAGATGTCGCGGCCCTGACCGCTGGCCGCGGCGACCCGGAAGTCACGCACGGCGCCGTCCGGGGCCGTGACCGGGAGCAGCCAGGAGCAGCCCACCGGGATGACGGCGAGCATCTCCTGAACGACCCGGGCCACCTCGTCGCCGGCCATGCGCTCAGCGTAGTGGGCGGCGACGCACGCCCGGTACGTCGGGGACATCCCCGGGTGACAAGACCTCGCGAACTGCCAGTTCAGCTTGATAGCATCCCGCGACTCTCAGGTTCGGAGGTCTTACCCCGTGTCCGACAACAACCGCATGAAGGATCGTGTCAAAGTGCTGCTCAATGGGACGTCAACGGACAGCCAGACCTCGGAGCACGCCCTCGTCGCCCCGGCCCAGCCGGCGGGCGCGCAGGCACAGAACGGCACCGCTCAGCCCGGTCCGGCCGCCCAGCCCGGCCAGCCCGGACAGCCGGGTCAGCACCCGAACCAGGCCCTGCAGGTTCTGACCCTGGCCCAGCGCACCGCCGAGGAGCACGTCGCGCGGGCGCACCACCAGGCCGACAAGATCCGTACGGACGCGCTGGCCGCCGCCGAGCAGATCGCCCGCGACGCGCAGGTGCACGCCCACAACGTGCGCCGTGAGGCCGAGAAGATCCTCTCCGACGCCCGCGCCGCCGCCGAGCAGATCGCCCGCGACTCGCACGCCCGGACCGAGGAGGCCCGCCGCAACGCGGAGAAGATCCTCTCCGAGGCCCGCGCCCAGTCGGAGTCGATCGCCCAGGACGCGCAGGCCAACGCCGACCACCTCAACCAGCAGGCCCGCCAGCGCTACGACGACGTCGTGGGCAGCCTGGGCAGCAAGCGCGAGGCGCTCCAGCAGCAGATCGAGGCGCTGGAGTCGTTCGACCGGGAGTACCGGTCCCGGCTCACCACCTTCATGCAGGGTCAGCTGCGTGCCCTCTGGGTCGACCAGCCGCAGGTCACCGGCGACCTCGGCGAGCCGGAGACCGGCCCGCGGCACGGTGCCCCGGACGACCGTGAGGACGCCGTCCCGGCTCAGCGGCACAGCGAGGAGGACCAGGTCGGCGACGAGGACGAGGCTCAGGCCGAGCGGTAGGTCTGACCGTTCGGGGTAGTTCGTCTCCCGTGCGCTCCGGGGTTCACTGAGAGTGTGGAGTCCGGAAGGCTACGCGTCGACGCGGGCACGGTCGAGGTCGCCGCGCGCGGTCAGGCCGTCGCCGCGCCGGTGGGCGCCGGTGACCGTCTCGCGGAGCGGCTTCGCGACCTGCGCCGCGCCCGCCGGCTCGACGGCGCCGGAGTGGTGGCGCGCTCGGCCGCGCCGGTCGGCGAGGCCCTGCGCGCGGCCGGGGACGAGCTGGCCCGGATCTACGCGCCGGCGGCGGTGGGCGACGCCCTGCGCCGGCTCGTCGAGGCCGGAGACCTGCTGCTCGAGGTGCGCGCGGACGAGGACCTGCCGTGGGAGGCGCTGGTCGTCCCCGGCACCGGGAAGCCGCTCGGGCTGCACCCGAACGTGCGGATGTACCGTTCGGCCCCCGGCGTCGCCTACCCCACCGGCACCCTGCCGGGCCCACTGAGGATCCTGGCCGGGGGCGACCTGGAACGACTGCTCGACGTGGTGGAGCCCGGCCCCGGTCTGCGGATCCTCGACGGGGAGGCGACCGGCGAGCCGGTGCACGTGGCGCACCTCGACGACGCCGAGTGGCTTCCCTCCGGTACCCGCCCGGGCCTGGTCGTCGTCACCGGGCGGGCCCGGGTGGCCGAGCTCCTGGCGGCCGGCGTACCGCAGGTCCTGGCCCTGACCGAGCCGGTCACCGACGGGTACGCGGCGCGTTTCCTCGGCCACTTCTACCGGCTGCTCGCCGGCTTCCCGTCGGTGCCCGGCGCCGTCGCCGGGGCGCGCCGGCTGGCCGGCGGCACGGAGTGGACAGCGCCCGTTCTGTACTGCCGGGGCGCGCCCACGCCGCTGCACGGAGTTACCGTGACCGATATGGACGAGCCCGAGGGTTTCGTCGGCCGCCGCGACGACCTGCGAACCCTGCTGGAAGACGTGCGCCGGCCCGGCCACGCCGGGGTGGTGCTGCACGGCCTGGGCGGCATGGGCAAGAGCAGCCTCGCCGGCGAGCTGGTGCGCCGGCTCGGCGACGACGCCGGACTGGTGCTGCGGGTCAGCGGGACCGACACCGGCGAGCAGATCCTCGACACCTTCGGGCGGCTGCTGGCCGACGAGCCGTCGGCGGCCCGGACGGCGGCCGAGGACCGCCGGCGCCGGCTCGCGGCCTACCTGCGTACACCCGAGGAATTCTGGCGCGACCGGCTCGCCACCGCGTTCGCCGTGCTCGGCTCCCGGCCGGTCACCCTGGTCGTCGACGACTTCGCGATCGACCCGCGGGCGCGCCGGGCCGGGCACCGGGCCGAACCGGCCGACCCCGGTCTGGCCGCCTTCCTGGCCCGGTGGATCCGCGAGCCCGGACCGCACCGGTTGCTGATCACCAGCCGCCTCCCGTTCACCCTCCCCGGCAACCTGCACGAACAGCTCACCGAGCACCACCTCGGCCCGCTCACCGAGGCCGAGGCCCGGGTGCTGGGCTCGCGCCTGCCCGCGCTGGCCGCCCTCACCCCGGCCGAGCAGCACCGCGCCTGGGCCGGCACCGGCGGCCACCCGCGCACGCTGGAACATCTCGACGCGCTGCTGCGCCGTGGCGACGCCGGGTTCGGCGAGGTGGCCGGCCGGTTCGAGGAGCTGCTGGCCCGGCAGGGTGTGCCCGAGCCGGGGCGGTGGGCGGCCGACCTGCGCTCGGCCGCCGCCGACGACCGCCGGGCCGGCCTGGCCCTGGCCGAGGCGATCGCCACCACCGTCAACGACGCCGTGCTGGGCGACCTGCTCGCGCTGCTCGACGACGACAGCCGGCGGCTGCTCGTGGGCGCCGCCGTCTACCGCCGCCCGGCCGACGAGCCGGCGCTGGTGCGGCAGAGCGCCCTGCCGGGCCTGCCGGACGGCCTGGAGACGCTCGCCGGTCTGGGGCTGGTCAGCGAGATCGCCGACGAGGACGGGGTACGGCACACCGTCCACCCGTGGACCGCCGCGTCCATCGCCCGGCTCCACCCCCAGGACACGGCGGCGGCACACGGCCGTGCGGCCGACTACTACCGGCACCGCGTACGCCCCCGGGACGGCGACCCGGTCGCCGATCTGGACGACCTCATCGAGGCCCGGTACCACCTGTTCCGGGCCGGGCGGGTGGACGAGGCGATCCGGCTCAGCTTCCTGGTACGCGAGCGCCTCGACATGTGGTCGGCCTGGGACTGGGCCCGCGCGGTCTGCGAACAGACCCTGGGCTGGGTCGAGCCGGGCAGCCGCGACGCCGGCACCCTGCTGCACTACCTGGGCCTGCTGGCCCACCGGCGCGGCGAGACGGCCGAGGCCGAACGGCTGCTCGAGCGGGCGCTGTCGGTGAGCGAGACGGCCGGCGACCGGGTCCAGCAGGCGACGATCGGCCACAAGCTGAGCCGGCTGGCCGAGGACCGCGGCGACCACGCCGGGGCCGAGCGCCGCCTGCGGCAGGCGCTGCTGCTGGACGCCGAGAACGGCAACCGGACCGGCCTGGCCACCGGCCAGCACCGGCTCGCCCTGCTCTGCACGCTCACCAACCGCCTCAGCGAGGCCGTCGCCCTGCACTGTCAGGCGCTGGCCATCGAGATCTCCCTCGGCCTGCCCGACGCCCGCCTCGAGGTGGCCGACCTGGCCCGCCTGCGCGCCGCCCTCGGCGAACAGGACTTCCGCCGGGCGGTCACCGCCGTGCTGCCCGAGGAGTCGGTCAGCGGCCTGGCCCGCCTCCTCGACGACTTCGCCACCGCGGCCGAGAGCCGTCAGAACTGACCAAGGGCGGAAGCGCTCAGCGTGTACGGGTTCCCGAGCCCCGGATACGCGGCGTCCATGGCGGCGATCAGGGCGGCGGCGTCCGGCGCGCCGGTCAGCGCCTCGTCGAACGCCGTCAGGTAGCCCCGGGAGAAGGCGAGGATCCGGGCGGCGTCCTCGTCCGGGGCGCCCGGATCGCGGTGCCCGGTCACGATCCGCCGCGCCCGCAGCGCCTCGACCGTGTCGATCGCGGCCAGCCAGCGCCGCCGGGCGGCCCGGTCGGTCTGCGCCAGCCACATGTGGATGCCGTCGTAGGCCACGTCCCCGCCCACGACCGCCTCCGCGCCGGGCACGTGGACCACGCTCGACGGGTGGGTGTCGCTCTGCCCGACCGCCACCGGCCGGATCTCCGCACCCTCGAGCAGGATCACGTCACCGTCCAGCGGGACCGGCACCACCGGCGGCCCGCTCGGCAGCTGGCCCGGGAACAGCGACTCCCAGTAGGCCAGATAGCCGGGCGCGACCTGCTCCTGGGCGTACGGGACGACCTCGGGCAGGGCCACCGCGGTGACGGCCGGGAAGGCCCGCTGGACCACGGAGAGCCCGAGGAAATGATCGGCGTGGCCGTGCGTGACGTACACGTGGGTCAGGTTCCGGTCCTTGCTTCTGATCCACTCGACGAGCCGGCCGGCCTCGGCCGCCGTGATCAGCGCGTCGACCAGGACCGCGTCCCGCTCGCCGGCGATCAGCGTCGAGGTACTGGCGGGCCAGGTCGGTGCGTCGTGGCCGTCCGCCACGATCGGCTTGTATCCGCTGGTGAAGACGTCAATGGTGAGCACCCGTCCACAGTGCCGTGGCGGATCGCACCCGCTATCAGTCGAGAGACTGGCGAAGGGACACCGGCTCGGCGGCGGACAGCCACTCCGCGGGCAGTCCGCCGACGCCGGTGCGGGCGCCCACGACGCCGCCGGCGTCGGTGCCGTCCAGCCGGTCGGCGATCGCGGCCCGGCCGCCGCCGGCCGTTCTCCGCCGCTTCAGGCGGTCAGGCCGAGCAGGTCGCGCCAGGATTCCGGGTAGAGGTCGCCGCCCCACAGGATCCCCTGGCCGGTGGTGGCGGCGACGGTGGCGGCCGTGCGAACGAACGACAGCGTGAGGGCCGGCCAGCCGAGCTCGCCGGCCGGCTCCCCGTGAAAGGCGCCGAACGCGGCCGACGCGGCCGCGAAGGTCGGCTCGTAGCGGGGCAGGTCGAGCCGGTCGAGGCGGGTGGCCAGGTCGGCGGTCTCGGCCGGGGTCAGCCAGCCGTAGGTGCCGTCGGTGTTCTCGAACTCGAAGCCCACGACGGCGCCCCGAACGTCGAGCGCCGCCAGGTGCAGGCGGATCGGATCGTTTTCGGGTACGCCGAGGTGGTCGAGCAGCGGCCGGTAACCCGACGGCCGGGCCGAGCGCCCGACGAACTGGCCCTCGCCGAGGCAGCGGAGGGTGACCCAGGCCGCGTACAGGAAAGCGAGTTCTTCGACGTTCTCCTGCTCCGCCGTGGCGTGGAAGGAGCACCGGGTCCGCTCGGGGCAGGTCGTCGACGGGCACCGCAGCCACTGCCGGGCGCCGTCCGGCCGCATCACCGGCTCGTTGCCCAGGTAGCCGAGATCCGCCCCGAGCCACAGGCAGTACGCGGCCAGGTCGACCGGCCGGGCGCGCAGGCGCTCGGCCATCGGCCACCACATGTCGGTCCACTCGCTTGCGGGCAGCCGCGCCAGCCACGGCGGCACGGCGCCGCCGCGGAGCAGGTCCAGCACGCCGGGCACGACCTCGGCGCGGTAACGCTCGTAGTCGAACAGGTGAATCCACGCGTCAGAGCCCACGCCGAGGATGGTGGCATGGGGGTCAAGCGGGAATGCGATAGCGGCGCAGAGCCGGGATGGTCAGGGCGATCAACGCCGTCCCCAGCACGCCCAGGGCGCCGCCGATGGCCAGGGCGGCGCCGCCCGAGGTGAGGGAGGCGACCAGGCCCGCCCGGAGGTTGCCGAGGTGCGGGCCGGCCGCGCCGGCGATGTGTTCCAGGGCGGCCACCCGGCCCCGGTAGGTGTCCGGTGTGGAGCCCTGGACGACGGTTCCGCGCGAGACCACGGCCCACGTGTCGGCGAATCCGGCCACGGCGAGGAAGCCCAGGACCGCGTACAGGCTGGTGCTCAGGCCGGCCAGGCCGAGCGTGACCGCCCACAGCGCGCCGCAGGCCAGCAGCATGCGGCCGGGGTGCGGGTTGCGAGTGGCCAGGCCGGACAGGACCGAGGCGAGGACGCCGCCGACCGCGACGGCCGTGGCGAACAGGCCCAGGATTTCCGGGCGGCCGCCGAACTTCTCCTGGTTGATGACCGGGAACAGGGCGAACGGCATGGCCAGGACCGTGGCCGCCAGGTCGGCCAGCAGCGCCCCTCGCACCTGGGGGGTGCTCACGGCGTACCGCAAACCGGCCTGGACCGCCCGCACGCCGGACCGGCCCTCGGAGGTGGGGACGCCGGGCGGCAGACCGGCGACCCCGAACAGCGCGAAACCGTAGGTGAGCGTGTCGAAGGCCAGGCACCAGCCGACGCCGGCGATGGCGGTGAGCGCGCCCGCGGTGGCCGGTCCGGCGAGCATGGCGAGCTGGAACGACAGGTGGTTGAGGGCGAGCCCGGCGGCGAGGCGTTCGCCGGTGAGCAGGGCCGGCACGAACGTCTGACGGGCGGGCGCGTTGAGGCCGCCGATCGCCGACTGGACGGCGGTGAGCAGCAGGATCGCGGGCACGCCGCCGGTGTCGGTGAACGCCACGAAGGTCATGGCCGCGCTCACCACGATCTGCGCGACGGTGCACCGCAGGGTGAGCAGCCGCCGGTCGACGTGGTCGACGAAGGCACTACCGGCAAGAGCCAAGACAATTAGTGGTACGCCGACGGCCAGCCCGACGAGGCCCACGACGGCCGCGCTGTGCGTGCGGTCCCAGACGTAGTAGAGGACCGCGAACGAGCCGAACTGCCCGCCGAAGCCGGAGGCGGTGGTGCCCAGCCACAGCCGGCGGAACGTGCGGTTCTCGCGCAGCGGGCTGAGGTCGGCCAGCGCCCTCATCCGAGGTGGTCCCGCAGGCGCTGGGCGAACGGCCGCCGGGCCAGCAGCTCCCGCAGATCGGCGGTGACTTGCGTGAGCGAGTACGGCAGTTCGGCGTCGAGCTCCCGGACGGCGGCCTCGGTGGCCCGCCACTCGGCCACGAGGAACGGCATGATCTCGGCCGCCCGCGCGGTGAGCCGGATCGGCCGGGTCCGCCCGTCGTCGCCGGGAACGCTCTCGACCAGGCCGGCTTTGGTCATGGCGGCCGCCGTCTGGCTCATCGCCGAGTGGCTCACGCCGCGGCGTTCGGACAGCGCCCGGATCGTCATCGGGCCGAAGCGGTGCAGCGCGATGAGCGGCCCGACGAACCGCGTCCGGACTTCCGGCATGTCCCCGGCGGCGTACAGATCGGCGATGTCCGAGTCGAGCGCGGCCAGCAACGCGTGCAGGTCGCTCCAGTGATTGCTGTCGAGGAGGTCCACCTGAGCAATGTAACAGCGCTTATACAGTTTCTCTCAACGGGAGGGTCACCACGATCGCGGTGCCGCGGCCGGGCTCGCTGTCGATGCGGAGGGTGCCGTGGTGACCGTCGACGATGGCCTTGACGATGCTCAGGCCCAGACCGGCGCCCTGGACCTCGTGGCGTTCGGCGGCGGCCGAGCGGCGGAACGGGGTCAGCGCGCGGGCGCTCTCCTCGGCGCTCATGCCGATGCCGGTGTCGCGCACCTCGAGCACGGCGTCGTCGCCCCGGACCGAGGCGCGCACGGTGATGCGGCCGCGCGGGGTGAACTTGACCGCGTTCAGCAGCAGCCGCTCCAGCACCTGACCGAGCCGCTCCTGGTCGGCCTCCACCATCACCGGCAGCGGCGCGTCGGCGATGATGTCGAGGCGCCGGGTCAGGGCCAGGCCGACGTTACGCCGTACGGCGTCCCGGGCCATCTCGGCCAGGTCGAGCTCACGCTTGTTCAGCACCAGGCGCTCCCGGCCGGTGCTCGCCGCCAGCAGCATGTCGTCGACCAGGGCGGTCAGCCGCTCCGAGTTGCGCCGGATCCGGGCCACGAACTCGCCGTCGGCGCTCTCGCCGTCACCCAGCAGCTCCAGGTATCCGTTGATCGAGGTCAGCGGCGTGCGCAGCTCGTGGGTGACCCGGGACAGGAACTCGTCGCGGACCCGGTCGGCGTCGCGCAGCCGCGCGTTCAGCCCGTGGGCGTACTGCCGCAGTTCCAGCTGAGCCATCACGTGCCGGGCCAGGGTGCGCAGCCCGGTCGCCTCGGCCGGGGTCAGCAGCCGGGGCTCGGGCCCGATCACGCAGAGCGCGCCCAGCGCCTGGCCGGCCGGGGTGACCAGCGGCGCGCCGGCGTAGAAGACGACGTGTGGGTCGCCGGTGACGGCCGGGTTGTCGCGGAACCGCGGGTCGAGCCGGGCGTCGGGCACCTGCATGATCCCGTCGCTGAACATGGCGTGCGCGCAGAACGACCGGTCGCGGGCGACCTCGCAGGCCTCGATGCCGATCCGCGACTTGAACCACTGCCGCTCGCCGTCGATCAGGCTGATCGCCGCCATCGGGGCGCGGCAGAGCTGGGCGGCCAGGACCACGATGTCGTCGAAGTCGCTCTCCGGCGCGGTGTCCAGCACGCGGTAGCCGTGCAGCGCCGCCAGGCGCTCGCGCTCCGCGACCAGAGTGTCCGACATCTCGCCCGTCCTCGTCTCGAGCTGACTCCACCATGAGAAAGGGTCGGCCGGCGCCGCGGTTTGTTGAGTGATGGCCCCGGTGCAGAGGGGGATCAACCCTGCCCGCGGCGGTGCTCGAAGATCAGGTACGTCTCGGTGCCGGCGATCAGCCGCGTGCCGCTGAGGCGTTCGGTGATCACGGCACGGAGGTCTTCGACGTCGGCGGTCGCCACATGCAGGAGGAAGTCGTACGAGCCGGAGACGAAATAGACGTCCCGTACGGCCGGGATGTCGGCCAGGGAGGACGCGAACTTGCCGATCGCGTCGCGGGACTCCGACCGGATCCGTACGGCAATCATGGCTTCGATGGGCCGGCCGATCCAGGCCGGGTCGACGTCGGCGTGGAAGCCGCGGATGGCACCGATCTCGCGCAGCCGCCGGACCCGGGTCAGGCAGGTGGAGGGGGCGATACCGACCCGCTCGGCGAGGGCGTTGTTGGGCATGCGGCCGTCGGCCTCGAGCAGGGTCAGCAACTCGCGGTCGATGTGATCCAGAGCTCGAAGATCCTTCGGTTGATCGGTCACCACGAGGCCCCTGTCCGCATCTTCCTCTTGTTTCTGCCGCCAATCAGAATCATATTCGGTCATCTTGCGTGGTGGCAGCACATCGTTTCACGCTAAGGGCCACAACGGCGTGATGAAGGAGACAGCCATGCGGATCGGTGTGCCGACCGAGGTCAAGAACCACGAGTACCGGGTGGCGATCACGCCGGCCGGCGTCGCCGAGTTCGTCCGCCGCGGCCACGACGTGGTCATCCAGGCCGGCGCCGGCGCGGGCTCCGCCATCACCGACGAGGACTACATCGCCGCGGGCGCTGCCGTCCTCGACGAGGCCGACGCCGTCTGGGAGCAGGCCGACCTGCTGCTCAAGGTCAAGGAGCCGATCGCCTCCGAATACCACCGCCTCCGCAAGGACCAGGTCGTCTTCACCTATCTGCACCTGGCGGCCGACGCCGAAGGCACAAAGGCGCTTCTCGCCAGCGGCACGACCGCCATCGCGTACGAGACGGTGCAGCTGGCCGACGGCTCGCTGCCCTTGCTGGCCCCCATGTCCGAGGTCGCCGGCCGCCTCGCCCCGCAGGTCGGCGCGTACAGCCTGATGCGCAACAGCGGCGGCCGCGGCGTACTGCCCGGCGGGGTACCCGGCGTCAGCCCGGCCAAGGTCACCGTCATCGGCGGCGGCGTCTCCGGCGTCAACGCGGCCACCATCGCCCTCGGCCTGGGCGCCGACGTGACCGTACTCGACCTGTCCCTCCCCCGCCTGCGCCAGATCGACGCCCAGTTCGGCGGCCGGGTCAAGACCCTGGTCTCGTCGTCGTACGCCATCGAGCAGTCGCTCCTGGAGGCCGACATGGTGATCGGCGCGGTGCTGGTGCCCGGCGCGAAGGCCCCCAAGCTGGTCTCGAACGACCTGGTGAAGCGGATGAAGCCGGGCTCGGTGCTGGTCGACATCGCCATCGACCAGGGCGGGTGCTTCGAGGACTCGCACGCGACGACCCACGAGGACCCGGTGTACAAGGTGCACGAGTCGGTCTTCTACTGCGTCGCGAACATGCCGGGGGCGGTGCCGAACACGTCGACGTACGCGCTGACGAACGCGACCCTGCCGTACGCGGTGAAGCTGGCCGATCTGGGGTGGAAGGACGCGCTGGGCCAGGACCCGGCGCTGGCGCTGGGGCTGAACGTGCACGATGGGCGCCTGACCAATGCCGAGGTCGGCGCCGCGCTCGGGCTGCCGTCGGTGGAGATCGCGGCCGCCCTCGGCTGACCCGCCCCGAAGCCGCGCCCGTGGAAACACTTGTGCCCGCGGCCACCGCGGGCCGCGGGCACAAACGGGTTCGAATCAGAGGTGGCGCTGGATCTGGGTGAGGTCGGCCGCCGAGAGACGGTCGGAGCTCGTGTTGCGCTGGTGCCAGAACGGGTAGCGCAGCGGCTCGCCGCTGACGTCGTCGAGGGCCTTGACCTCGTCGGCGGTCAGCTCCAGGTCGGCCGCGGCCAGGTTGTCGCGCAGCTGGGCCGGGGTGCGGGAGCCGACGATCAGCGAGGTCACGCCGGGCTTCTGGGCGATGTAGGACAGGGCCACCTGCGCCGCCGACACACCGTGCGACTCGCCGATCTTCACGGCCAGCTCGATCGTGTCGTACAGCTTGTCCTCGTCGTTGATCGGCGGTTCCGACCACTCGCTCAGGTGGCGGCTGCCGGCCGGGGCCTCGACGCCGCGGCGGTACTTGCCGGAGAGCAGGCCGCCGGCCAGCGGGCTCCAGACCAGGATGCCCAGCCCCTGGTCGACCACGGCCGGAACGATCTCGGCCTCGATGTCGCGGTTCTGCAGCGAGTAGTACACCTGGGTGCTGGCGAAACGCTCGAGGTGCCGCGCGTCGGAGATGGCCAGGGCCTTCATCATCTGCCAGGCCGCGTAGTTGGAGCAGCCGATGTAGCGGACCTTGCCGCTGCGGACCAGGTCGTCGAGGGCGGTCAGGGTCTCCTCGAGCGGGGTGTGCCCGTCCCACTCGTGCACCTGGTACAGGTCGATGTAGTCGGTGTTGAGCCGCCGCAGGCTGGCCTCGGCGGCCCGCACGATGTGGTGGCGGGACAGGCCCGCGTCGTTCGGCCCGTCGCCCATCGGCATGCGCGCCTTGGTGGCGATGAGCACCTGGTCGCGGTCGCCGCCGAGCGCCTCGCCGAGAATCTCCTCGGACAGGCCCGCCGAGTAGACGTCGGCGGTGTCGATGAGGTTGACACCCGCGTCCCGGGCGATCGCGATCTGCTCGCGCGCGCCGGACACGTCGATCTGGCCGACCGGGGTGGCCCAACCGGTGCCGCCGAAGCCCATGGTGCCCAGGGTGAAGGTGGAAACCCGGAGGCCGGTGCGGCCGAGCTGCCGGTACTGCATTGTCATACCTCTTTCCGGTTCGGTGTAGCTCCGACCAGCCTTCCCCTCCGCAAGCGACCTGTCCACCGGAAGCGGCGTGCCACCTGATCAGAGAGCGCGGGACTCGACGATCTGCTTGAGGCGGGCCAGGTCGGCGGCGACCAGGGCGGTGTCGCGGGCGAAATCGGCGTCCGAGGTGCCGGGGGCGCGGCGGACCGAGAAGACGATCTCGGAGCCTTCGCCGTACGGGACCACGCGCAACGGATTCAGGAAGGTCTGGCCGTCGGGGAACGTGGCCCAGTGGTCGAGGACGCCGAAGTCGTTCGGTGGGGCGAAGGTGACCTTGACGCGGCCGGTGCCGGTCAGGACGAACCAGTCGCCGTCGGCCTGTTCGACGCCCTGGCCCAGGCCGGGGGCCCATTCCGGGAGATTGGCGGGGTTCGAGGCGTACGCGTAGACCTCGCCGGCGGGACGGTCGACGCGTTCCGCCAGGTGCGCTGTGTCGGTGGCCATGCCGTCAGCTTGCCAGGCGGAACGTCTCGGCGTGGCGCTGGCGGGCCGGCACACCGAGCTGGCGCAGACCGCGCAGGACCGCGGTCGTCATCGCGGACGGACCGCAGACGAAGACGTCACGCTGGGCGATGTCGGGCACCAGCTCGAGCAGGTTGCCGGCGCTGAACGGCTGGTTCCCCGCGCTTGTACGCCCGGTGAGCAGGTGCAGGCGCGCCCGGCGCAACCGGGCCAGGTTCTGCAACTCCGGAAGCAGCACCGCGTCGGCCGGCGTGCGCGCACGGTACAGGACGACGATGTCACCGGTCAGGGTCTCGTCCTCGAGCAGCGCCCGGATCGGGGTGACGCCGATGCCGCCGGCGATCAGGACCGCGTTCTCGCGGACGCGGCGTGTCGTGGTGAACGCGCCGTACGGGCCCTCCGCGAACACCCTCGTACCGAGGGGAAGGTGTCGCAAGCCGGCGCTGGTGACGCCGATGCCCTTGGCCGTCAGCCGCAGCGAGCGACCGTCCGGCGCGGCGGACAGTGAGAACGGGTTGACCTGCCACCACCTGTTGTGACCGAGGAACCGCCACAGGAAGAACTGGCCGGGCCGGGCCCGCAGGCGCTCGAGGTCACGGCCGGTGACGTGGACGGAGACGACGTCGGGCGACTCGGAGACGACCGCGGCGACTCGCAGCCGGTGCCGCGCGTTACGGACCAGGGGGACGACGAGCCGCCCGGTGATGAGCGAGCCGATCGCGAAGGCCCACAAACCCCACCAGTAGAGCTGGGTGAGCCCGTTCGTCTTGAAGGCGCTGCCCTCGTACACCTGATGAATCACGCCGAGCACCACGACGGCGTAGACCAGCAGGTGGACGGCGTGCCAGGCCTCGTAGGACAGGGCGCGGCGAGAAAGGCGTACCGAAGAAACCGCAATCATCCCCGCCAAGCCGGCGGCGATCATGCCCAGCAGAACCGGCGTCTGCCGGGCCAGATCGGCGACCTCGGCGAGGAATGAAATGTTCCCGAGCCGCGCATATCCGAGCAGGACAAAGGTGGGATGCAGCACCACGAGCCAGAAAATCGTGAATCCCGTCCACCGGTGCCAGGTGGTGAGCCGGTCCATCCCGATCCGCCGGTCGAGGAACGGCAGCCGGGCGATCAGCAGCAGTTGAAGCGCCATCACGAAAGCGAGATGCAGCCCCAGAAACCGACCGATCGAGGTCAGGGTGTCGTACGTCGGTGTCGCCGGATTGAGGAACATCAGCTCGACGATCGCCAGGTCAAGGAGCAAAAACGTCCAAAGCATGACGTACGCCGTGAGCACCGGGCCGCCTCGTCGCGTCAGCGCGGGTTCCGTGTCGGCACTCATCCTTCACAGGTAGCGGTGAATGCCACTGACGCGCAATCACCCGAACGAAAGGTGGCGCGCTCCGGCAATACTTGCCGGACGCCCGGGCACCCGGGACCGGAAGGAGAGAGATGACCCACCCGCCGAAGCCGACCGACGAGACCCGCCCGCTCTCGCAGGAGAACGAGGGCCCCGCCGAGCCAAAGGCTCCGGCCCCAGCCCCACGACAACCGGAGGGCCAGGTGTACGGCGCCGAGGCTTCTCCAGCGGCCGAGCCGGCAAGCCAGGAGGAGCCCACCGAGCCTTTCGCCGCCCCTGTTCAGCCCGATTCCGGCGACGAGCCGACCAAGCCATTCGCCCTTCCCGGCCCGTCGGCGAAAAACGAGAAGCCGCCGGCCGACACAAAAGCCGACCCATCGAGTACGCCTCCTCCGGCTCAGCCCTCGGCGCCCTCCTCACCCCCTTCTCCTCCCACTCAGCCCTCGGCACCTTCCCCGCCGACACCCTCCTCACCCCCTCCCGCTCAACCCTCGGCACCTTCCCCGCCGACACCCTCCTCACCCCCTCCCGCTCAACCCTCGGCACCTTCCCCGCCGGCACCCTCCTCACCGCCTCCTCCGCCCGCGCCGGCCGACGCGACTCAACCGCTGCCGCGTACGCCTGGCTCGCCCGCCACCGCCGACACCACGCAGCCGCTGACCGCTTCCCCCTCAGCGCCGCCGGCCGTGGCCACCCCCACCTCGCCACCGCCGTCCACGGCGCCCTCGACCCCGCCGCCTTCCGCGCCGCCCTCGACCTCGCCGCCCTCGACCCCGCCGTCTTCCGCACACCCCTCGACCACGCCCTCGAAGGCCCCGCAGTCTCCGGCACAGGCCGCGATGCCGTTGCCGCGACCGCCGGCGCAAGCCGCCATGCCCCTGCCTCGCCCTCCGGCGACAACCACACCTCCCTCACAGCCGGTCACGACGCCACCGACCCAGCCCATCCCGAACTCGGCTCGAGCCACGCCGCCGCAGGCCACACCCCCAGTAACGCCACCGCAGACCCCGCCGGGCACGGCTCAGGCTCTTCCCGTCGCGCAGGTAGCGATGCCGCTGTCCCGGCCCG
>NZ_JBICTW010000016.1:151505-247230 GCF_043197815.1 Actinoplanes sp. NPDC048988
GCCACAGCGCCCACCGCGCCACCCTCGAATCGGCCCGCCACAGCGCCCACCGCGCCACCCTCGAATCGGCCCGCCACAGCGCCCACCGCGCCACCCTCGAATCGGCCCGCCACAGCGCCCACCGCGCCACCTTCGACGCGGCCCGGCGCGTGGCCCGCTACGCCGCCTGGCGCGCGGACTGCGGAAGCCGATCTCACTCAGCCGATGAGCGCCGCGGCTCCGGTCACGGTGAGTGCCAAGTCTGCCGTCACAGTTCCGGGCACTCGCCCTTCCTCCGTCACACCCCCGCCGCCCGACCGCCCCGGCTCCACTGTCTACGGCGGCCAACACCCGGCGGCCCCGGCCCGCCGGCGCCGGCGTCTTCCCGTACTCATCGCCCTGGTTCTGCTCGTCGTTCTGCTCGGCGGCGGCGCCACCCTCCAACTGACGCGCTCGCTGCCGGCCGCCACCCTGACCACGTCGATCGCCGCCAGCATGAAGATCCCGGGGGCCGCGCCCGAGCTTCCGTGGCCGGCCACCGGCAGCGCCGAGCTCATGATCGAAGGGCTGGGCCGCATCGGCGGTTCCGGTAGCACCGCCGCCGCGCCCATCGGCAGCGTCGCCAAGGTTATGACCGCGTACGTGATCCTGCGTGACCACCCGCTCAGTGGCGCCGAGGAGGGGCCGACACTGACAGTGACCGCGGCCGACGTCGCGGACTTCGAGTCGCGGATCGCGAGCGGCCAGTCCCTCGTACAGGTGGAAGTCGGCGAAAGACTCACCGAGCGTGACGCCCTCGAGGCCCTGATGTTGCCCTCGGCCAACAACATCGCCCACCAGCTGGCCGTCTGGGACGCCGGGTCCGAGGAGGCGTTCCTGACCAAGATGAACGCCGCCGCCGAGGACCTGGGCATGAAGAACACCAACTACACCGACCCCAGCGGCTATCTGCCGACCACCACCAGTACGGCGCCCGACCAGGTCATTCTCGCTCGCGCCGCGCTCAAGAGTGCCGTCTTCGCCGAGATCGTGGCCCTGCCCGAGGCCGAGATCCCGGTCGTCGGCACGATCAAGAACTACAACGACCTGCTCGGGGTGAACGGCGTGTTCGGCATCAAGACCGGCTCCACCGACGAGGCCGGCGGTAACTTGGTGTTCGCCTCTCACCTCACCGTCGGTAGCCGCAAGCTGACCTTGGTCGGTGCCGTCTTCAATCAGCCGGGCGCGCAGACTCCTCAGCAGCTGGCCAAGGTCAACCGGGAGGTCAAGAAGTTGCTGACCGCCACGGCCAAGGTCGTCAAGGAATACACCCTCCTGCCCACCGATCCGGTCGGGCAGGTGGAGACGGCGTGGGGCGCCACCACCACGGTCCGCCCGGCCCAGGCTCTGAAGGTGGTCGGCTGGCCCGGCCTCACGGTGCCGCTCAAGGTCACCACAACGACGCCGTCGGCCGAGGTCACTGCGGCCCAGTCGGTGGGCACGGTGCAGGCTTCCGGTGTACGGGTGGAATTGCGCACCGACAGCGCCATCGCATCGCCGTCGGTGTGGTGGCGCCTGACCCGTACCTCATAATTATCCGAGCGGTTCGTCGGCGATCGGTTGCCATTCTCAAGGCAGCCGGTCGCGACGGCCGGAATGGTCAGATCCCCGGCACGGCGTGCGCGAGAAAGCGCAGGAATTGACTGACCGCGGGCGGCATCGAACGACCGGCCACCGTTGCCGCGTACACCCGCCGGGTCGGCTCGTCGTCGCGATGAAGGCGTAACAGAGCAATGTCGGGCGGCGTGCTCCGCAAGGCGAGCGCGGGCACCAGCGCCACTCCCAGTCCCGCCGCGACACAGCCCAATTTCCCCGTCCATTCCGCGGCCACGATCTCGATCCGCGGCTGGAACCCGTCGGGCAGGCTGGCCCGCAACAGCGTCTCCTCCGCGTTGGCCGACCCCGCGATGAACGGGTCGCCGGCCAACTCCGCCAGCCGGACCGTTCTCCTGTTCGCCAGCGGATGATCCAGCGCGACGGCCACCAGGAGACGCTCGTCCAGAATGTGCCGCAATGCGAAGCGATTGGCGTCAATAGGACCGGTCGGTGACGAACTCACCACGGCCACGTCCGCCTCACCCTCGGCGAGTTTTTCCAGCAGCGTCGGGGTCAAACCCTCGACCAGACCCAGAGCCACTTGCGGGTACGCCTTGCGAAAGCCGGCAAGCGCACGAGGCACCAACGCCGCCAAGGCCGTGGGAAAAGCACCCACGCGGAGCCTGCCACCGCCGAGTTCCCGCAATTCCGCCACGGCCTTCCGGGCATGCGAAAGCCGATTGAGTACGGCCTCCGCGTGCGGCAGAAGCACGCGTCCTTCCTCGGTCAGCGCCACCCCGCGCGGCAACCGGTCGAAGACCTGCGCACCCCATTCCGCCTCGAGCACGCCGATCTGCCGGGACACCGCCGACTGCGTGAATTGAAGCTGTTTCGCGGCGGCGGTGATCGAGCCCAGACGAGCCACGGTCCGGAACACTTCCAGCAGCTGGGTCTCCATGCCGAGCCATGCTAGCGCCGCATCCCGTCCATGCCAGACATTCGCTGGTCGCATACGTGGCCCCTCCGTACCGTCGAGCCCATGCCGAATTTGACCCTCGACAACCCCGCCACCGTCGCCGCGCCCTTCGGCGACCGATTCGCGCACGTGGCCCGGGCCGACCTGCCCGGCGGCGGCGCCTTGTTGCTGCTCTCCGGCCAGGTCGCCGTCGACGCCACCGGCGCCGTGGTGTCGCCCGGCGACGCCGGCGCTCAGGCCACCCGCGTCTTCGAGGTCATCACCGAGCTGCTGGCCGCGCACGGGGCGGCCCTGACCGACGTCATGCACGTCCGCACGTTCATGACGAGCCTCGACGACCTGCCCGCGTACGGCGCCGTCCGACGCCGTTTCTTCCCCGGGAACCCACCGGCGAGCACCACGGTGGAAGTCAGCCGCCTGTTCCTGCCCGGCGCCGTTCTGGAAGTGGAGGTGACGGCGATCGCCCGGCTATGACCCGATCGTCCGCCGGTCGTCGGGCAGCCGGCGCGTGTGGCCCTTGCGGTCGAGCAGCTCCAGCAGCGGCACGGCCACCCGCCGCGTCGTGCCCAGGGCTTGGCGTGCCTCGCTCAGCGTGAACGGCTGCGGCAGCGCGGCCAGCAGACGAACAGCTTCCTCGACCGCGCCCGCGCGCAGAACCACCTGCGGCGTGAGCCGAAGAAGCAGCCCCGTCCGCTCGGCCGCCGCCACCTGCCGCGCACCCAGACCGAGCGCCGCCAGGTCGTAGGCCTCAGGCGCGGCGAACGCCCCAAGCCCGTCGAACGCCTTGCCCACCAGCCCCACCAGCTCGTCCGGCGCCCCCGTCGGGCCCGCCACCACCCGCCCGTTCCGCACCACGACCGGAGGCCGAACCAGTGCCGTCACCAGGATCCGATCCGGCAGTCCCAGCCGATGCCGAAGCGCCTCCACGGGCATGCCCGCCTCGAGCGGGTGCTCCCTGGCGTACGCGGCCACCTCCTCACCGAGCCGCCCACCAAGCGCCGACCAATGATCCGGATCGGCGTACCAGTCCCCCGCCACCGGCTGCCCAGCCGCCGCGTCCGCGGGTGACATGGGCTCGGACGATGGGGTGGGCAGGAGCACGCCCATGGCGGCCAGGTCGGCGCCTTTGATCAGGAGGCGGCGGCTGAGTTCGGAACGGAGCGACGGGTGGGCGTCCATGCTGGTCAGCTGGGCGGCGCGGGCTGCGGCGGCGCCGCGGCGTTTGAGGCCGGGAGGTGCTACGTCGAGGATGGTGACGCCGCCGGCCACGTGGTGGCGGCCGGGGTCGCGGAGCAGGGCCCGGTCGCCGATGCGCAGGGGCAGGGGATGAGAGAGACGCAGGCGGGCGGTGTCGGTGCCGAGGGGGCGGATGTGGACCGGAACGGCGGCGGAGCCGACGTGCAGGGTGGCCTGGGCGGGGAGGTCGGCCACGGGGTCGCCGTGCACGCGGACGTCGACCAGACCGGCGAAGCGGAACCGGCCCGGGGTGAGCAGGGCGTCGCCGCGGCGCAGGTCGTCGCGGGGAGTGCCGCGCAGGTTGACGGCCACGCGGGCCACGGCGGTCACCTCGTCCCGCTGCTGTCCCATGCTCTGCAGGCCGCGGACCCGTACCGTGCTGTCGCCCAGGGTCAGTTCGTCGCCGGTGCGGAGCCGGCCGGCGCCGAGGGTGCCGGTGACCACCGTTCCGGCGCCCTTGACCGTGAAGACACGGTCGATCCACAGGCGGACCGGTCCCGGCTCGGCGGCCGGCAGGCGCCCGGTCAGACGGTCGAGCGCGGCCCGCAGATCGTCGAGACCGGCCCCGGTGACCCCGCTGACCGCGACCGCCTCCACGTCGCCGAGCGACGTTCCGGCGATCTCCGACCGGGCCAGCTCGATCGCGGCCTCCGGCTCGGCCAGATCGCTGCGGGTCACCACCAGCAGCCCGTGCCGCACGTCCAGCGCGTGCAGGGCGGCCAGGTGCTCGGCCGACTGTGGCATCCACCCCTCATCGGCCGCCACCACGATCATCGCCGCCGGCACCGGCCCTACCCCGGCCAGCATGTTCGGCACGAAACGCTCATGCCCGGGTACGTCGACGAACGCCACCGTCTCCCCCGACGGCAGCCCCATCCAGGCGAACCCGAGGTCGATGGTCATCCCCCGGCGCCGCTCCTCGGCCCACCGATCCGGCTCCATCCCGGTGAGCGCCCGAACCAGAGTCGACTTCCCGTGATCGACGTGCCCGGCCGTAGCGATGACGTGCACGCCTACTCCCCCGCCACCGCCGGCGCCGGAGGCGCACCACTCGGTGCCGCCCCGGCCGGCACGGCGGGTCCGTCCGTAGCAACAGGCGCCGCGGTTCCAGCCGTCGCGGCCGCTCCGGCCGAAACGGCGGGTCCGTCCGTAGCAACAGGCGCCGCGGCTCCAGCCGTCGCGGCCGCTCCGGCCGAAACGGCGGGTCCGTCCGTAGCAACAGGCGCCGCCGCTTCAGCCGTCGCGGCCGGTCCGGCCGGAACGGCGGGTCCGTCCGTAGCAACAGGCGCCGCGGCTTCAGCCGTCGCGGCCGCTCCGGCCGGAACGGCGGGTCCGTCCGTAGCGACGGGTGCCGCGGTTCCGGCCGTCGGGGGCGGGCCGGCCGGAACGGCGATCGCCGTCGGGTCGATGGCGGCACGCGGTGTGGACGCCAAGGCCCTGCCGGCGGTCAGGATCGCGGCGGTCAGCTGGGGGTCGGCGTCGACGGGGACGCAGCGCAGGTCCAGGAGGAGGTGGCCCCGTTCCACGCGGCCGACCACGGGTGTTGCGCCTGTGCGCAGGGTGTGGGCGTACGTCTCGGGCAATGAGAGGGACCACGACGGAAGGGTGACCTCGGGGGCGCCGCCGCCGCCGACCACCGCCGACGACTCGGTGAGGGTGACCGGAATGCCCTGGGCGGCCAGGTGGGCGCGGACGGCCTCCGTTCGGGTGCGCAGGGCGGACGGGTCGGCGCGCAAAGCCTGCCACGTGGGGGTGAGGGGGCCGGTCAGGGTGGCCTGGAGCGCGGCCAGGGTGAGCTTGTCGACGCGCAGCGCGCGGGCCAGGGGGTGGCGGCGCAGGCGCTCGATCAAGGCAGGCTCGCCGAGGAGGAGGCCGGCTTGGGGGCCGCCCAGAAGCTTGTCGCCGCTGGCCGTGACCAGGGCGGCGCCGGCGGTCAGGGTCGTGGTGGCGTCGGGCTCGCCGGGGAGCAGGGGGTCGGGGTGCAGCAGGCCGGAGCCGATGTCGGCCACCACCGGTGGGTCCAGGGTGGCCAGGGCGGCGACGGGGGTGTCGCTGGTGAAGCCGCGGATCACGAAGTTGGAGGGGTGGACCTTCAGGATGAAGCCGGTGTGGGGGCCGATGGCCCGTTCGTAGTCGCGCAGCGTGGTGCGGTTGGTGGTGCCCACCTCGCGGAGGCGGGCGCCGGTCGACTCGAGCAGGTCGGGCAGGCGGAAGCCGTCGCCGATCTCCACCATCTCGCCTCGGCTGACGATGATCTCGCGGCCGGCGGCCAGGGCCGTGGCCGCCAGGACCAGGGCGGCGGCACCGTTGTTGACCACGTGGACGTCGCCGGCGGCGGGCACGGCGGCGGCCAGGGCGGCCATGGTGGCGCGGCCCCGGCGGGCGCGGCGGCCGGTCTCCAGGTCGAGTTCGACGTCGGTGTGCCCGGCGGCGGCGACAATGGCCTCGCGGGCCGCGGCCGACAGGGCGGCGCGGCCCAGGTTGGTGTGCAGGACGACGCCGGTGGCGTTGAGGACCGGGCGGGGACCCCGGGGCAGTGCGGCCAGGGCGGCGTCCACGGCGTCAGCCGGCGCCAGCTCACCGTCGCGGACCCGCTGAAGCGTGGCGACGACGGCGGCCTTGACGGCCGCACGGCCCAGCGTCCCGGCGGCGGCCAGAAGTTGAGGATCGGCCAGGACCGCGTCGGTACGGGGTACCCGCCGCCGCGGATCCGCCGAAGCCACCGAAGCCGCCGAAGAGCCTGAAGCCGAAGCGGCCGGCGAGCCCGAGGCAGAAGCAGCCGGCGAGCCCGAGGGAGAAGCAGCCGACGAGAGGACAGCGGACGGACCCAAAGCCGGAGTGGCCGGCAAGGCGGTGGCGGCCGAACCCGAGGCCGGGGCGGCCGACGAAGGTATGGCGGGCGAACCCGAACCCGCAGTCGCCGGCAAGGCGGCGGCCGAACCCGAAGCCGGGGCGGCCGACGAAGGTGTAGCGGCCGACGAGGGTGTAGCGGCCGACGAGGGTGTAGCGGCCGACGAGGGTGTAGCGGCCGACGAGGGTGTAGCGGCCGACGAGGGTGTGGCGGCCGACGAGGGTGTGGCGGCCGACGAGGGTGTGGCGGCCGACGAGGGTGTGGCGGGCGACGAGGGTGTGGCGGGCGAACCGGAAGCCGGGGCGGCCGGTGAAGGAGCGGCGGGCGACGGTGGAGTGGACGGCCGCGGATCCTCGGGGGCGGCCGGTGCGGGGCCGGTCGGGTGTGGATCCTGGGGCATGGGACCAACCTACCGCCAGGGGTGGTTGACCATGCGGGGTGCGGTGGGGTCGCGTACGGGCGGAAAGTGTCTTGGTCTGTGGTGGGTCAGCGGCCGAGAATGGGGCCGTGAGCGTCGAGGTGTGCCTGCTGGGGCCGGTCGAGCTGCGCGTCGGCGGGCGGACGGCGGCTCTCACCGGGGCGCCGCAGCGGGTACTTCTGGCCCGGCTCGCGCTGGCCGGTGGGCGGGTCGTGCCGGTCGGTGAGCTGATCGAGGCGCTCTGGGAAGGTGAGCCGCCCGCGAACGCCCTGGGCAATCTGCACAGTTACGTGTCGCGGCTGCGGCGGCATGCCGGTGGGGACGTCATTCGGCGGGAACCCGGTGGCTATCGGCTTGTCCTGCCGGACGGGGCCGTCGACATCGGCCGGGTCGAGCGGCTTGTCGCCGCCGCCGGCCGGCAGGGGGACGAGCAGGCCGCGGACACGCTCGCCGAGGCGCTCGGGGTGTGGCGGGGTGATCCGCTGTCCGGTGTGGCCGGCCGGCTGAGCTTCGCGCCTGATGTGGCCCGGCTCGCCGAGTGGCGGCGGCACCTGCGCGAGGAGTTCCTGGATCGGCGGGTGGCGGCCGGCCGTGGGGCCGAGGCGCTGCCGGAGATCGAGGCCTGTGCGACGGCCGAGCCGATGCGGGAGCGGCCCCATCTGCTCTGGATGCGGGCTTTACATCAGACCGGCCGTACGGCCGAGGCGCTGGCCGTGGCGCGGGCGTTCCGGGACCGGGTAGTGGACGGGCACGGCGTCGATCCCTCGCCGGCCCTGGACGAGTTGCGACAGCGCATCCTCGGTGCGGATCCCACGCTGCGGCCGGCCGTCCGGGCGCCGCGGGCGGCGCGGCCGGACCGGTTCTTCGGGCGGCGGGACGAGATGGCCGTACTGCGGAAAGCCCTGTCCGACAGCCGGGTGACCACGATCGTCGGGCCCGGTGGGGTGGGCAAGACGCGGCTGATGAGCGAGGCGCTGACCGGGGACGAGCTCGTCGTGGAGCTGGCCGAGCGGTCCGTGCCGGACGATGTCGGCGCGGCCGTGGCGGGGGCGCTCGGGCTGCGGGCGGCGCCGCGCGGTGCGGTGGCGGCGGTCGCGGAGCGGCTGGGCGGGTCGGCCGTGGTTCTGGTTCTCGACAACTGCGAACATCTGCTTGCGGCGGTACGGGACCTGGTCGCTCAGATCGTGTCGCGCTGCCCGCGGGTGCGGGTTCTGGCCACCTCCCGGCAGCGGCTCGGGGTGCCCGGGGAGCGGGTGCTGCGGCTGCGGCCGCTGCCCGAGGAGGACCAGGTGGCGCTGTTCTGCGATCGGGCGGCCCTGCTGCGGGCCGGGTTCTCCCCCGACGCGCGCAGCCGGGAGCTCGCGGCCGAGGTGTGCCGGCTGGTGGACGGGCTGCCGCTCGCGGTCGAGCTGGCGGCCCGGCGGGAGGCGGTGTTCGGGCTGGCCCATCTGCGGGATCGGCTCGGCGCCGGGTTGCAGGTGCTCGACCCGGCCCGCGGCGGCGACCGGGCCACCGCGGTCGCGGCCACCGTCGAGTGGTCGTACCGGCTGCTCGATCCGGCGGCGCGGCGGCTGCTCGACCGGCTCGCGGTGTGCCGGGGCGGGTTCGGGCTCGAGGCTTTGCCGTACTTCGCGGACGGCGCCGAGCCGCTGCTCGCGGAGCTGGTGGACGCCTCGCTGGTCGTGTGTGACCTGTCGGCGGGGCCGCCGAGGTACCGGTTGCTCGACACCGTACGACATGTCGGGCTCGCGCATCTGGGAGAAGATCTTGCTGCGGCGAGAGACGCCCACGCGCGCTGGATGCTCGACTTCGTCACCGAACTCGTCGAGCGGCAGCGGCGCCGCAATCCGCACACGTCGCCGGCTCTGCGGCGTGAGCTGGGCAACGTTCAGGAGGCGCTGGCCTGGCTGGGCGACCGCGACGAGGGGGCCCGGCTGGCGGCCTGGGCGGCGGTGGCCGGGTCCGACGCGCCCGACCCGGGGCTCACGGCGCAGTTGGTGCGGTGCGCTCCCCCGGCCGTCGTGTCCGAAAATGATGCCCTGCGCGCGGTCGCCGCCGGCACCGGGGAATGGCTCACCAGCAATCTGGACGAGGCCGAACGCCTGCTGCACGCGGCTCTCGCCGTGCTGCCGGCGGGACATCCGGTGCGCGGGCCGGCGATTCTCATCCGCATCTCGAACTCGATGTTCGCGGGAAGGGCGGGGGACGTACGGGCGGACGCGTTGCGGTTGCGCGACGAGCC
Organism: Actinoplanes sp. NPDC048988; assembly: GCF_043197815.1. Classification (NCBI taxonomy): domain Bacteria; kingdom Bacillati; phylum Actinomycetota; class Actinomycetes; order Micromonosporales; family Micromonosporaceae; genus Actinoplanes; species Actinoplanes sp. NPDC048988. Next base: position 160,783 of record NZ_JBICTW010000016.1, read on the forward strand.
GGGCGCGTCGGGGTGGGTGCGGGTGACCGGGCTGTGCTGCGCGGCCCTGATGGACGCCTACAACGGGGACGCGGCGGCCGGAATGCGCTGGCTGAAAACGTACGAGAAGGAACTGACGGCCGGCGAGGACGACGGTTTCGAGCCGTTCACCCGGGGTGAGTTGCTGGCCGCGAGCGATCCGGTGGCGGCGCTCGCGTGCTACGAGGAGTCGCTGCGCCGCACCACCCGCGCCGGGTTGGATTACACGGCGAACATCGCCCGGACCGGCCGGGCCGCGGTCCTCATCCGGCTCGGCCGCCACGACGAGGCCGCGGACGCCTGCCGGGAGGCCATCGCCGCCGTTCGCGCCGCGGGAATGACCGCGCAATTGTGGACGCTTCTGCGGCTCACCGCGGAATTGCTCGCCGACCGGGGGGACCATGCCGCGGCCGCCGCGATAGTGGCCGCGGCGGACGCCGACCCGTACGCCCCGGCCGTCATGGGCCCCGACCGTGACCGGCTGGAACGGCTGCGCGCGGCGGGCGCCTTGCCGGCGGCGGACGCGGCCGATTTCGCCCTGGCAAGGCTTCAGCAAGCAGCCGGCAAGGACGCGGCCGCACCGTAGGCGGCATGACCGACACACGCATTGACGAAGCCCGCGCCGAAGCGTTCGCGGGACAACTCCTGACCGATTTCGCCGGGGCCGGCAGCACCGCGCTCACGGTTGCCGGCGACCGGCTCGGGCTCTATCGGGCGATGACCGGCGCCGGCCCGATGACCCCGGCCGAACTGGCTGCGGCCACCGGGCTGCATCCGAGGCTGGTCACCGAATGGCTGCGCGCACAGACCGTTTCCGGATACGTGACCAGCGACGGCGAGACCTTCGAACTGCCGATCGAGCACGCGCTGGCGCTCTCGGTCGTCGACTCACCCGCCTACATGGTGGGTGGCGGTGAGATCATCGCCGGCTATTTCCTGGCCCTGCCCCGGCTCGAGGCCGCTTTCCGCGGCGACGGCGGCCTCCCCTACGGCGACATGCCGGGATGTCTGCACCACGGCATCGAGCGTTTCTTCCGTACGGCCTATGTCAATCATCTGGCGCGACAATGGTTCCCGGCCGTGCCCGGTCTGCTCGAAAAGCTCGAGAAAGGCGCCCGCGTGGCCGACATCGGATGCGGGCACGGCGTCGCGACCCGGCTGATCGCCTCGACCTGGCCGGCGTCCACGGTGACCGGTTTCGACAACCACGAGGCGTCGATCGTGAACGCCCGCGCCGCCCTGGCGCCGGGGGTCGACTTCCACGTCGCCTCGGCGACGGAGATCAACCGGTACGGCCGGTTCGACGTGGTGGCGTTCTTCGACTCGCTGCACGACCTCGGCGACCCGCCGGCCGCCCTGAAGGCGGCCTACGAGGTGCTGGAGCCGGGCGGCATCGTGGTCGCGGTCGAGCCGTGGTCGGCCGACGACTTCACCACCGTCGTCGGCAACCCGGTGGCCCGGGCCAACTACGCGGCGTCGACGGCGCTGTGCACGCCGGGGTCGCTGAGCCAGCCCGGCGCGTACGGCCTGGGCACCCAGGGCGGGCCCACGGCGCGGCTGGAGCTGCTGACCGCCGCCGGCTTCGAGGGGGCGGTGGTCGCCGCCGACACGGGCCTCAACCTGGTACTGGCCGGCTTCAAGAGCTGACAAGTCGGACGTATAGGACGCATGCCTCCGGGTATCCCGGGGGCATGGCCACCGTGACGCACGAACGCACGTTCAACGCGGCCGGCACCGAACTGGCCGGGGATCTCACTCTGCCCGACGACGCGTACGGGATCGTGCTCTTCGCCCACGGCAGCGGCAGCTCCCGGCACAGCCCGCGCAACCGGGCCGTCGCCGCCGAGCTGAACCGGCGCGGCCTGGGCACGTTGCTGACCGACCTGCTCACCCACGACGAGGAGGATCGGCGCTTCGACATCGGCCTGCTCGCCGACCGCCTGATCGGTCTCGTCGACTGGCTGGTCGGGGCCTACCCCACCGCCCGGATCGGCCTGTTCGGGGCCAGCACGGGCGCCGCCGCCGCGCTCGTCGCCGCCGCGGCGCGTCCCCGGCCCGTACGGGCGGTGGTCTCCCGGGGTGGCCGCCCCGACCTGGCCGGGCCCGCGCTCGTCCAGGTGAGCGCGCCGACGCTCCTGCTGGCTGGCGGGAACGACCAGACCGTGATCGAGATCAACGAGGAGGCCCGCAACGCCATGACGGTCACCGCCGAACTGCGCGTCGTGGCCGGCGCCACCCACCTGTTCGAGGAGCCCGGCGCCCTCGACACCGTCGCCGAGGAGGCCGCCGCATGGTTCGCGACGCACCTGCGCTGATCTTCGAGAACCGCGACGACGCCGGCCGCCAGCTGGCCGACGCGGTCGCCGCCCAGCTGCCCCGCCACCCCGGCCCGGCCCCGCTCGTGCTGGCCCTCCCGCGCGGCGGCGTGCCGGTCGCCGTCCACGTGGCCGCCCGCGTCGGCGGCGAACTGGACGTGGTCATCGCCCGCAAGATCGCCGCACCCGGCCGTCCCGAGTACGGCCTCGGCGCGATCGCCGAGGACGGCCCGCCCGTCTTCGACGAGCCGGCCCTGGCCGCCCTGGGCCTGACCCCGTCCGATCTGACCCCGGCGGTGGTGGAGGAACGCGCGGAACTGGCCCGCCGTACCCGCGAATACCGGGCCGACCGGCCCACCCCGGACCCCACGGCCCGCGAGGTCGTGCTCGTCGACGACGGCCTGGCCACCGGCGTCACCGCCCGGGCCGCCCTGCGCTGGCTCCGGGGCCGCCACCCCGCCCGCCTGATCCTGGCCGTCCCGGTCTGCGCCCCACCGGCCCGGGACGCGCTGACCGGCGACGCCGACGCGGTGATCTGCCTGAGCGCCCCGGCGGAGTTCCGCGCGGTCGGCCAGTGGTACCACGACTTCACCCAGCTGACCGACTTCGACGTCGCCCGCGCCCTGCGAGGTTTCGCCGCCACCTGACCGGGCAGGTGCTTGTTCATGCGTACGGGCCTGCTCGCCGGAGCCGCAGCCGGGGCCGCCGGCACCGCGGCCCTGAACGCCGCCACCTACCTCGACATGGCCCTGCGGGGCCGCCCCGCCAGCCCGGCCCCGGAGGACTCGATCGAGGCCCTGCCGGTCTCGATCCCCGGCGACCCGGAAACCCGCGACCACCGCGTCTCGGGCCTGGCCAGCCTCACCGGCATAGCCACCGGCGTCGCCATCGGCGCGGCCTTCGGCCTGCTCCGCCGGGCCGGCCTGCGCCCCGGCCCGCTGGCCGGCACCGCCCTGATCGGCGCCACCACCATGGCCTCGACGAACGCGTCGATGATCGCCCTCGGCGTCACCGACCCTCGCCACTGGTCGGTCACCGACTGGCTGAGCGACGCCCTCCCCCACCTGGCCTACGGCGCCGTCACCGACGCGGTGTTGCGAGCCCTGGACCGCTGACGGCTCCCGCCTCGTTCGACGTCATACACCGCCAGCGCCTGTTTCGTACCTGGGGTGGGTCCAGGTTTCGTCCGGTAGGGGCCCAGGCGGAAGCTGGCCAAGCCGCAGCACCGCCTCAGGGACGAAACAGGTGCTAGGCCGGGGGCTTCTTGATGCCGCCGGCACTCGCGAGACTGACGACCTCGGCGGCCACTGTCACCATGGCCGTAAGAAGCTTTTGAAGCTGACCGGCATCTCGTCGCAGCCGTTCGAGGTCCACTGCTTCCTCGCTCGACGCGGCCGACAGCGCAACCTGGCGCATGAAGGCAGAAACCGAAAGTCCGGCCTTTCCGGCGCCGGCCCGAATCGCCGCGGCTTCCTCGGTGGACACTCGAACCGAAAACATGACATCAAGCTTCGCCGGACTTAGGGTCGGCACAGGCTCGCCAACGAGATCGTGCCGCTCGGAGTAGTAGAAGTCAGCCAGCTCTGCCTGGCTCATCTCCTCTGGCTGCTTGCTCACGCGCCCTCCTCCCACGCGGTAATCGGTCGCATCACAGCAGTGGCGGGACGCCATTCGACGACTACCACCACGGTCCTGCCGCCGCGGGTGAGACCAATTGCCACCAGATCGCCGCTGCGCCCTTTCCTGTTCCGATAATATTTCGGCCCACTGTTGAGTACCTGATCTACTTCGGCGGCCGACACGCCGTGCCTCGTGGCGTGCTCGAGATTGTGGTCGTCCCACTCGATGTGCTCTGGCCATATCTCAGGCACAGCCGCCTCCGCGCGTGTCATACACACTACTCGTCATGTCATACACACAGTACGCGGGTAAATATGAGAGATCCGTCACTCTTTCGAGTGAGATCTCGGTGCGTGACGTCAGCGGAGGCGGACGGGAATCGAACCCGCCTGACCCGGATGCCGGGTCACACCAGTTTTGAAGACTGGGAGGGGCACCAGCCACCTGAACGCCTCCGCGCGCGAGCCTAGCGGGTCGCGACGTGCCAGAGTGGGCGGGTGACTCGTCTTACGCAGTACGCGCATGGTGGTGGATGTGCCTGCAAGATTCCGCCGGGGGAACTCGAGGCGGTCGTGGCCGGGCTGGTCGGGGTGACGACGCCGGAAGGACCCGGGGAACTGCTCGTCGGGCTTGACGACGGGGATGACGCGGCGGTGGTGAAGATTGCCAACGGGACGGCGATCGTGGCCACGGCCGATTTCTTCACGCCGGTGGTGGACGACGCGTACGACTGGGGTCGTATCGCTGTGGCCAACGCGCTCTCCGACGTCTATGCCATGGGCGGTACGCCCGTCGTCGGCGTCAACCTGCTCGCCTGGCCGCGGGAGGTGCTTCCGATGGAACTGGCCGCCGAGGTTCTGCGGGGTGGGCTCGACGTCGCGGCCGAAGCCTCCTGTCACGTGGCCGGTGGGCACAGCGTGGACGATCCCGAGCCCAAGTACGGCATGGCGGTCACCGGGGTGGCCGATCCGGCTCGGCTCATGCGCAACGACGCCGGGAAGCCGGGGGTGCCGCTCACGCTGACCAAGCCGCTCGGGATCGGCGTGCTCAACAGCCGGCACAAGGCGACCGGTGACGTCTCGGCCGAGGCCGTGGCCGCGATGACCACGCTCAACGCCGACGCCTCGCGGAAGGCGCTCGAGAACGGCGTCGTGTGCGCCACCGACGTGACCGGGTTCGGGCTGCTCGGGCACCTGCACAAGCTCGCCCGGGCCAGCGGGGTCACCGCCCGGGTCGACGCCGCCGCCGTGCCCTATCTGGACGGGGCCCGGCGGGCCCTCAAGGACGGCTACGTCAGTGGGGGCACGCGCCGCAACCTCGACTGGGTGCGGCCGCACCTGGACAGTGATGTCAACGAGGACGAGCTTCTGCTGCTCGCGGACGCGCAGACCTCGGGCGGGCTGCTCGTCGCCGGTGAGGTGCCGGGCTACCCGGTCATCGGCGAGCTCATCCCGGCCCGGGATGGCAAGACCCTGGTCATCGATGCCTGAGGGAGGAACCATGGCGAGCGGGCTGACCGTCGGCGAGGTCGCGGAGCGGGTCGGGCTCACCGTGCACACGCTGCGGTGGTACGAGCAGGAGGGCCTGGTCGACCCGGTCGAGCGGGACACCGCCGGGCGCCGCCGCTACAGCGACGCCGACCTGGGGTGGCTCGAGCTGCTGATCCGGCTGCGGACGACCGGCATGCCGGTGCGCGACATGCGGCGCTACGCCGACATGGTCCGGGCCGGCGACGACACGGTCGGCGACCGGCTGCGGCTGTTCGTGGAGCACAAGGAGCGGGTGCTGGCCCGCATCGCCGAGCTCCAGGCCGACCTGGCCGTCCTCGACGCCAAGATCGAGATCTACGGGGAGCTCGATCGGCAGCAGCGTGAGGTCACGTCCGCCGTTCGTTAAGCTGATCACGCTGGGCGAGGCGCTCCCGCTGCGGCACCACCGTGTACTTCGGGTCCTTGGCCGACGCCACGCCGGCCTCGAACACGCCGAAGCGGGTCAGGGCCGAGCCGGCCAATAGGGACAGGCCCGAGAGGGCCGACACGGCGCGTGAGCGGCGGCCGAGCACCGCGCCGACCGCTCCGGCCGCCGTGAGCAGGCGGGCCGCCTTGAGCAGCTTGCCGGGGCGGCCCCGCTGGTAGGGCTCGCTGAGCAGCCCGTGGCCGTGTTCGACCTGGTGGCCGGCGACCAGTTCGATGCCCGCGCCCAGCACCGCCATTCGCCGGGCCGGCGTGCCGGGCGCCGCGATCAGGCCCACGCCGGCCCCGCTGGCCAGCGCGCTGCCGGCGAACATGAACGGCAGTTCCGGGTGGACCGCGTTCCAGCTCGGCACGGCCGTGTCCGCGAAGAGCACCGCGGTGTAGGTGGCCAGCGCCGGAGCGAGCGCCGCGGCCCCGTACCCGGCGAGGTCGCCCACCGGCGGCAGCAGCCGGCGAAGCAGGCGGGACGGGAGCAGCGGCGCGAACTCGGCCGCCCCGGCGACCGCCGCCACCCCGCCGAACGTGGCCAGCACCCACGTGCCGACCGACATCGGCGAGGTCGGCTTGGCCACCCGCAGCATGTGGTGGAAGCGTTCCGGCCGGCCCAGGTCGATGATCAGGAAGTACGTGCTGGCGCCGAGCGCGCCGAGCGTCGTGAGGCGCCCCGCGCGGCGCAGGTTCGTGTTCCCGGTGGCCTGCCCGCCCGCCGCCAGCAGCGCCGACCCGGCGGCCAGGCCGCCGGTGAACAGGTACGAGGCGATGTCGTGGGTCCACACCGGCGGCCGGACGATCGGGCGCCCGTAGTACGACTCGAACTCCGCCTCGGGCACCATGGAACGGTCTTTCATCAGCGCCTCCCGGCGAAGGCCACGACGGCCGAGGCGGCCATGGCCAGCGCGGCCAGCCCGGCCCGCTTCCACATCTTCGGCAGGTCACGGGTGGCCACGATCGGGTCGGGCGGCAGCCCGTACACCTCGGGCTCGTCGAGCAGCAGGAAGAACGCCCCGTCCCCGCCGACGCCGTTGTTCTCGTCGTGTCCGTAAAGCCGCGCCGCCGGAACACCCTGAGAATGGAGGTCGGCGACCCGCTGCTCGGCCCGGGTGCGCAACTCCGACAATTCGCCATACTGGATGGATTCGGTCGGGCACGCCTTCGCACAGGCCGGCGTCAGACCGTCGCCGATACGGTCGTAGCACAGCGTGCATTTCCAGGCCCGCCCGTCGTCCTCACGACGATCGATCACGCCGTACGGACAACCGGAAACGCAGTAACCGCAACCGTTGCAGATGTCCTGTTGCACGACGACGGTGCCGAACTCCGTACGGAACAGAGCGCCGGTCGGACAGACATCCAGGCATCCCGCGTGCGTGCAGTGCTTGCACACGTTCGACATCATCAGCCAGCGGAAATCCGACGTCGGCCCCGGCGACGCCTTGCCCGGCAGCTCCGTCGTCGGCATTCCCAGGAACTGTGGTCCGGCCGTGTCGCCGAGAACGTCACCGGTGACCGGCTGCTCGATGAACGCGACGTGGCGCCACGAATTCGCCGACAGGCCGCCCGTGTTGTCGTACGAATGACCCAGGAGATTGAAACCGTCGTCCGGGACCGCGTTCCACTCCTTGCACGCGACCTCGCACGCCTTGCATCCGATGCAGACGGAGGTGTCGGTGAAGAAACCCATGCGCGGGGGCGCGTCGACGTAACCGGCGTCGGTCGCCGGGTCGATCGGCCCGTACAGGCTGTTACTTCCCACTGTCGTCCTCCAGCCCGGCACGGCGGCGATAGTCCTGCACGTACGCGAGCAGGCCCGGACCGGCGGGCCGTCGCCCGGCCCGGATGTCACACGTGCCGACCTTGCTCTCCTGGATCAGCACGTTCGGGTCGAGGGTGATGCCGATCAGGTCGTTCGCCGAGTCGCCGGTGACCACGCCCTCGCTGCCCCAGTGATAGGGCATCCAGAGCTGATGGACGGTACGGCCCTCGATCCGCAACGGCCTCAGCCTATCGGTGACCATGACCCGGGCCTCGATGGCCGCCCGCGCCGTCACGATGTGCGCCCATCCCATGTGGGTCAGGCCGCGTTCCTCGGCCAGGGCCGGCGAGACCTCGACGAACATCTCCGGCTGCAATTCGGAGAGGTACGGCAGTTGGCGGCTCATCCCGCCGGCGGTGTGGTGCTCGGTGAGGCGGCTCGTGCTGAAGACGTACGGGAACACCTCGGCGTGCCGATCGGGCGCGCTGGGGTTCGTCAGGTTGTCGGTCCGGTCGTACACCTTGCGGGTCGGGTTGGCCTGCTGGCCGTAGAGCGGATTGGCCACCCCGGACTCGGCCGGCTCGTAGTGCGTGGGCATCGGGCCGTCGATGAGCCCGCTCGGCGCGTACAGCCAGCCTTTGCCGTCGCCCTGCATGATGAAGGCGTCGTCGCCGGAGATCGCCTCGACGCCGGAGGCGCCCTCGGGCGGCCGGTACGACGGCGGTTTGGTCTTCTCGAAGTCGGGGACGTCCTCGCCGGTCCACTCCCCGGCGGCCTCGTCCCACCAGACGTACTTCTTCCGCTCCGACCACGGCTTGCCGTCCGGGTCGGCCGAGGCCCGGTTGTACAGCGTGCGCCGGTTGGCCGGCCAGGCCCAGCCCCACTCGGGGGCGACGTAGTTCTGCTCGCCGCCCGGTTTACGCCGAGCGGCCTGGTTGACGTCGTCCTTGTAGACGCCGGTGTAGATCCAGCAGCCGCCGGAGGTGGAGCCGTCCGGCTTCATCTCCGTGAACGAGCTGAGCAGCTTGCCGCTCGTCAGGTCGTACCCGTTGATCTCTTTGAGCACGAGAGAGGCGTCCGGCTCGTCGTCGCCGTACTCCCAAGTCAGGTTTTTGATGCCCTCGTCTCGTGACTTGCCGGAATCGTGCAGGCGGGCCCGCAAACGGCGGCCGAGGTGGTAGAAGAACCACAGCTCACTGCGCGCGTCGCCCGGCGGGTTCACCGCTTTCTCGCGCCACTGCAGCAGCCGCTGGGTCTGGGTGAACGTGCCCTCCTTCTCCACGTGGGAGGCAGCCGGCATGAAGAAGACCTCGGTCTTGCACTGCTCCGGCACGATCTCGCCGGTCTCCACCTCGGGACCGTTCTTCCAGAACGTGGCGCTCTCGATCATGAACAGGTCGCGCACCACCAGCCAGTCGAGGTTGGCCATGCCGAGCCGTTGCGCGCGACCGTGGGCCGACCCGACCGCGGGGTTCTGCCCGAGCAGGAAGTACCCCTTGATCTTGCCGTCGATCATGTCGAGGACCTGCTGGTACGTGCCGTGGTCGCCGGTCAGGCGCGGCAGCCAGTCGTACCCGTAGTCGTTCTCCTCGGTCGCCGCGTCACCCCAGTACGACTTGAGCAGGCTCACCGCGTACGACTTCGCGTTGGCCCAGAAGCCCTTCTGCTCCGGATGCCGGATCGCGTCGATCCACTGGTCGAACGTCTCGTGCTGGGTGACATGCGGCATCGGCAGGTAGCCGGGCAGCAGGTTGAACAGCGTCGGGATGTCGGTCGAGCCCTGGATGCTGGCGTGTCCGCGCAGCGCCATGACGCCACCGCCGGGCCGGCCCATGTTGCCCAGCAGCAGCTGGATGATGGCGCCGGTCCGGATGTACTGCACACCCACGCTGTGCTGAGTCCAGCCCACCGAGTAGACGAGCGCCGTCGTGCGCTCCCGCCCCGAATTAGCCGTCCAGGCCTCACAGACCTCCAGGAACTTGTCTTGGGGTACGCCGCACAGGCGCTCCACGACCTCGGGCGTGTAGCGCGCGTAGTGCCGCTTGAGGATCTGGTAGACGCAGCGCGGATCCCGCAGCGTCGGATCGCGGGGAACGTCGGCCGGGATGGGCGGGCCGTGCGACTCCTGCTCGAGGCCGGAGGCGGTCTCCCGGTCGACGTGCGACTCGCCCTCCTCCTGGCCCTCGTCCTGCTGACCCGCGTACTGCCAGCTCGACTGGTCGTACGCCCGGGTCTCGGGGTCGAAGCCGGAGAACAGCCCGTCCAGCTCCTCGGTGTCCTGGAACTCCTCGCTGACGATCATGGACGCGTTGGTGTACGCCAGCACGTACTCCCGGAAGTCCTTCTCGTTCTCGAGGATGTAGTTGATCACTCCACCCAGGAACGCGATGTCGGCCCCGGCCCGCACCGGCACGAAGCTGTGCGCCAGCGCGCTGGTCCGGGTGAACCGCGGATCGACGTGAATGATCTTCGCGCCGCGCTTCTTGGCCTCGATCACCCACTGGAAGCCCACCGGGTGCGCTTCCGCCATGTTCGAACCCTGGATGATGATGCAGTCGGCGTTCGCCAGATCCTGGAGGAATCCGGTGGCCCCGCCACGGCCGAAAGAGGTTCCCAGACCGGGAACGGTGGCGGAGTGTCAAATACGGGCCTGGTTCTCGATCTGGATGGCCCCGATCGCCGTGAAGAGCTTCTTGATCAGATAGTTCTCTTCGTTGTCCAGCGTCGCGCCGCCCAGGCTCGAGATGCCCAGCGTACGGTTCAGGGGACGCCCCTCGGCGTCGTTGTCCTCCCAGGTCTGCTCACGCGCGGCGAGCACCCGGTCGGCGATCATGTCCATGGCCGTGTCGAGGTCCAGCGACTCCCACTCGGTCCCGTACGGCCGCCGGTAGAGCACTTTCTGCTGCCGGCGGTCCGTGGTGACCAGGCTCTTGCTGGCCGAGCCCTTGGGGCAGAGCCGCCCCCGCGAGATGGGGCTGTCCGGGTCGCCCTCGATCTGGACGACCTTCTCGTCCTTCACGAAGACCCGCTGCCCGCAGCCGACCGCGCAGTAGGGGCACACCGACTTGGCCACCCGATCGGCGGTCTCGGTACGCGCCGTGAGCTCCTTGGACCGGTCGGACTGGGCCGCGGCACCACGCCCGAGCGGGTCGGTCCCGGTCAACTGCCGGTAGACCGGCCAGCCCTCGATCCAGGTCCGCACGCCCACGACTCAGACCTTAACCCCCACACCGAAGATCCGCACGTGATACTGAAGGGCGATGGTCCCACCCGAAGCACCAGTGATGCGCCGCTGCCCCCGCTGCGGCCACCTCACGCGCGCCGACCGCATGGTCAAGGGCTTCGGCCGCGACTGCGCCACCCAGCTGGGCCTGACCGGCCGCTCCATCGACACCGGCCACGAGGGCCCCGACCTGCTCGACGTCCTCCGCGAGCAACTGGACGAGGAAGACGCCTGCGACGGCTGGGACCGCCCGGCCGACCGCCCCTAGTCGTTCCAGATGACGCCGAACGCCGCGAGCACCCCCATCGCGATGAACGCCCCGCCGACCACGAACGCCAGCACCTGGGTGAAGACGGACTGGAAGGCCGCCTCCCGCGGGCCGGTCGCACGCCCGAAGACCTCCCGGCTCGCGCGCGAGCCGGATCTCACGAACCGCAGGCGACCGACGATCACGGCGACGCCGGCGACCGCCATCAGCCCGTAGAGGATGCGCTCCATGGTGGCCTATCCGTCGGTGGGCAGCGTCGGGAGCAGGGTACGGCTACGACCGGGCCGGGGGTACGCCTCGGCCGCCGCGGCCAGGCGCTGCGCGTGGTCGCGCTGCCGCTGCCAGTGCCCGTAGAGCGCCCCCCGCTGCGACAACCGGTCGACCTCGCTGATCGTCTCGGGGGCGACGTCACCCGGCGGGGCGTCCCGCCACGGCGTACCCGGCAGCGGCATGAAGGTGTGGGCGTGGATCCGGGCTCCCAGATCCGCGAGCTCCCGGGCCAGACCCAGCGACGCGTCCACGTCACCCTGATCCTCACCCGGCATCCCGAAGATCATGTCCACGTTGATCTGGAACCCCTCCTCGATGCCGAGGCGCGCGGCCCGCCGTACCTCCTCGACGCCGTGCCCCCGCTTGGCCGCACCCAGCACCCGGTCCGACCCGGACTGCGCACCCACGATGATGTTCTTGTTGTCGCAGTACTTCTTGACCAGCCGCAACGCCTCCCGGCTGACATGCTCGGGCCGGATCTCACTCGGAAACGAGCCGAAGAAAACCCGTCCGTTCGGCCCGATCCCCTCCCGGCAGGTGGCCAGCAGCTCCTCGACGGCGGCCAGGTTCGGCTCCTCACTCCGACTGCCGTAACTCATCGCCGTGGGCGTGATGAACCGAACGTCGCGAAGCCCACGCTCCCGCATCCGATCCACATGCCACCGCACGTTCTCCACGCTGCGATGCCGAAACCGCGCCGAGAACATGAACGGCGTCTGGCAGAACCGGCACGCGTAGACACAACCCCGGGTGATCTCGAGCGCGTTGAACCGCCCCCATTTGAGCGCGAACCCCGGAAAGTCGTTGAGATCCCGCTGCCTGGCCTTGCCGCTCCGCTTCACCTCGCCGGCCGCGTCCCGGTAGGCCAGCCCGGTGATCCCGGCCGGATCCCCTTTGGCGTCGACCAGGCTCAGCAGGGTGGACTCCCCCTCGCCCACGGCCGCCATGTCCCACCCGGCGTCCAGCGTCTGCACCGGCTCAGCGGTGGCGTGCACTCCCCCGGCCAGATGCGTGACGTTCGGCCCGTCGGCGAGCCCGCGGATCTGCTTCAGCTCCTCGGCCAGCGCCGCCGCATCGGGCGAGTAGAAGGACCAGAGCACGAGGGTACGGACGTCGCCCGCCTCCCGGATGTGCCGCGCGGTCTCCTCCACGTCAGCCCCGAACCGCACCTCGTACCGGGTGGCGGTCTCGTGCTCACCCAGCGCGCCCAGCAGCACATGGAAGCCATACGTCACCGCCTTGCGGTAACGCAGCACCAACACCAGCTCCGGCTCCATGGCCGCGATTTTGCCAGAGCCCGCGGCGAGCCGGGTGGTGCCGCCCTTGCCGTTGGTGCCGGAGTCCAGCGCGCCCCGGCGCCACTCTCGACGGCCAGTCCCCCGTCCGTCACGGCCACGACCGTACCGGGGCCCCGATGGCCCGGGCAGTGCTCGGAAGCCGCCTTGCGACAGGAGGCGGCGGTGGCCCTCGACCGGCGGGAAAACCGGGATGGATTTCGACATTGAACCCGGCGGTTCAGTGTTCTATGGTGAACCATATGGTTCAGCAAGCGGCCCTCGATCGCGTCTTCTCAAGCCTGGCCGACCCGGTACGGCGTGAAGTTCTGATCCGGCTCGGTGAAGGGCCGGCGACCGTGGGGCAGCTGGCCGAGCCGGCCGGGATGAGCCTGACCGGGATGAAGAAGCACCTGCGGGTGCTCGAGGAAGCCGGGCTCATCGTCACCGAGAAGGTCGGGCGGGCGCGGGAGTGCCGGCTCGCGCCGGCGCCGCTGGACGACGCCATGAACTGGATCAGCTTCTACCAGCGTCTCTGGGCTCGCCGCCTGGACGGGCTGGACGTCTACTTCACGCTCCGGAAAGGGAACGGCGACCATGACGCTTGACATGCGAGTGACGCGGCAGCTGCCGGCGACGCCCGAGGAGGTCTTCGACGCGTACACCGACGCCGAGAAACAGAAGATCTGGTTCAGCATTCTCGATGAGGAGCCCGGCATCGTCGAGATCGAGGTGGACCTGCGGGTCGGCGGCCGGCAGACCGCGGTGTGGGGCCCCAGCCCGGACGCGCTGTTCCGCGAGACCCAGACCTTCGTCGAGATCGACCGGCCGCACCGGCTGGTCACCGACTCGACCGGCTCCGGCCCGGACGGCACCACCATGACCACCCGCATCGAGATCACCTTCGAACCCCACGACGGCGGCACCCTGATGACCGTCGTCCAGAGCGGCTTCCCCGCCCCCGAGATCCGCGACTTCTTCACCGGCGAGGTCTGGACCGGCGCGCTCGATCGCATCGAGGCCTTCCTGACGGCGAAGAGCGATGCCTAAGACCGTCCTTCTCATTCTCGCCGTCGCCGTCGCGGTCGCCGTCAACCTCCTGGTGTACGCCGTGGGGCGCGCCGCCGGGGGAACCTTCCGCTTCACCACGTCGGGGGAGCCGGCCGAGGTGGACGCCCTCACCGTCGCCGGGTTCAGCGCCGTTCCGTTGCTGATCGGCTTGACTGCGGTGGCCCTGCTCGGCCCGTGGGCCGCCCGCACCGCGCTGGTTCTGGCCCCGCTGCTGGCCCTGGCCACCATCCCGCTGCTGACCCTGCCCGCCGACTTCGACACGGTCAGCACCGTGACGCTCGCCCTCTGCCACCTCACGCTCGTCCCGTTCGCCGTGGCCGCGATCCGCGCCCTCGCGCCGCTCCCTCGGCGGGTTCGGTTAACCGAACCCGCCGACTAGCGCCAGCACCGATGACCGGCGGGCCCGTTCCGGCCAGGCTCGACGGCATGGAGAACGTCGTACAACTCGAGAACGTCGACCGCCGGTTTCCGCGGGGGATCGTCGCTCTGCGGAACGTGTCATTGGCCGTACGGGCCGGGGAGTTCGTCGCCGTGATGGGGGCGACCGGGTCGGGCAAGAGCACGCTGCTGCACTGCGCGGCCGGGCTCGACCGGCCCAGCTCCGGGTCGGTTCGGCTGGCCGGGCGGGAGGTCAGCCGGATGCGGGAGGGGCCGCTCGCCCGATGGCGGCGGGATCGGGTCGGGTTCGTGTTCCAGTCGTACAACCTGCTGTCCGAGTTGACCGTGGCGCAGAACCTGCGGCTTCCCGGGCGGCTGGGCGGGCCCCGGCGGCGCGGGGTGGACGAGGTGCTGGCGGCGGTCGGGCTGGCCGGGACCGGGAAGCGGCCGGTCGGTGAGCTCTCCGGCGGGCAGCGGCAGCGGGTGGCGATCGCCCGGGCGCTGATCACCGGGCCGTCGGTGATCTTCGCGGACGAGCCCACGGGGGCGCTCGATCCGGCCACCGGCGGCCAGATCCTCGGTCTGCTGCGCGGGGCGGTCGACCGGGACGGGGTGACGGTGGTGATGGTGACCCACGATCCGGGCGCCGCCGCCTGGAGTGACCGCCTCGTGCTGCTGCGGGAGGGTGCCGTCACCACCGACACGGCCACCCCGGACGCGGCCGCCATCGCCGACCGGCTGCGGGCGGTGGCCGCGTGATCCGGCAGGCGCTGCGGCGCAATCCGTGGTCGTTCCTCGGCCCGTTCTCCACTCAGCTGCTGGCGGCCGCGCTGGTCGCGGCGGGGCTCGGCATCGGCGAATCGGTGGGTGAAGGGGATCTGGCCGACGTGGCGGTCCTCTTCGTCATGATCGCCATCTATCTGTCGATCATCATCGTCGGCGTGACGATGAACGCGACCATCGCCCAGCAGGCCCGGGACATCGCTCTGGTGCGGGCGATCGGCGCCACCCCGGGCCGGGTGCGCCGGGCCGTGGCCTTGCAGGCCGCCATCGTCGCCGTGCCCGCGACTCTGCTCGGCGTTCCGCTCGGCGCCTTCGGCGGTCGGCTGTGGATCGACGGCGTTGTCGGGCACGGGCTCGCCCCGGCCGACCTGACCTTCCACTCTCATCCCGGCGCGCTCCCGATCGCGCTGGCCGTCACCGTCGGCACCTCGCTGGCCGGCGCGCTGATCGCCGCGATCCGCCCGTCCCGGATGCGGCCGGCGGCGGCGCTGGCCGAGTCGGGCGCGCCGCGACGGCGGATCGGCCTCACCCGTACGGCCGCCGGTCTTGTCCTGGTCGCCGGCGGGGTCGTGCTGTCCGTCGCGATCGCCGATCTGGACGCGGAGACCACCGGCGACCTGGGTCTGTTCGTCATGCTCGCGCTCTGCGTCGGCGCCGGACTGCTCGGCCCGGCCCTGCTCAAGCTCACCGCGCTGGTGGCCCGGGCGTTCGGCGACACCGGGCGGATGGCGGGAGACACGATTGACGTACGGGCGAAAGCGCTCTCCGGCGCACTGGTGCCCCTGACCCTGGCCATCGCGTTCACAGCGGTCAAAGTGATCATCTTGAAGACCACCGAGCACGCGACGGGTACGCCGGCACCGGCCGCCGAGACCTGGCTGGAATACACCGGAACCGCCGTCTACGTGGCCTTCGCCGCCGTGGCCGCCGTCAACACGCTGGTGACCGTCGTGCTGGCCCGCCGCCGCGATCTGGCCGTCATCCAGCTGGCCGGCGCGACGAGGGGGCGCGCGCTCGCCGTCGTGATCTGCGAGGCTCTGCTCGTGACCGGAACCGCCCTGGTGGTCGGCGCGGCCGTGGCCGCCACGACGACGTTGCCGATGCTGCACACCGCTCTCGGCACCTGGACCCCGCACGTGCCCGCCACCTGGTTGCTGACCGGCGTCCTGGCCACGGCCGCCCTGGTCTTGGCCGGCACCGCCCTGCCCGCCGCCCTGGCCATGCGCCGCCCGCCGATCGAGGTGGTCTCCTGACCACGGCCCGCTGGAGCCGGGCCGGCGCCACCGCCGGGACCGCGGTGACGGCGTGGGCCACCGGCCGCGCCTGGCGGGAGCTGGCCTACCTGGTGTCCGGCGTCGTCCTCGGCCTGCCGCCGTTCGCGCTGGCCCTGGTCGGCGTCGTCGCCGCGGCCGCGTCGGTGCTGACCGTCGGCCTGCCCCTGCTGGTCGGGGTGCTGGCGCTGGCCCGGCTCCTCCCCCGCTACTTCCGGGGCCCGGCCCACCGGATGCTCGGCTGGGAGTGGGGCGACCCGCCGCCGTTGGCCGGGCGAACCCTGTGGGGCCGGATCCGCGCGTTGCCCAGCGACCCGACGGCCTGGCGTGCCCTGGCCTACTGCCTGGCCCACTGGCCGATCACGGTCGCCGGCGCCTACCCGGCCCTGGTCTGCGTGGTGCTCGGCCCGATCGGCATCACCTATCCCCTGTGGTGGCCGGCCGTCCCCGACGGCTGGCTGTTCGACAGCGACTCCTGGGCCGGCACCTGGCAGGTGGCGGGGCAGGGCCTGGCGCTGCTGCTCGCCACGCCGTGGTGGCTTCGCTTGATGGTGCTGACAGACCGGTTTCTCGTCCGGGGTCTGCTGCACCCCAGCCGGGCCCAGCAACGCATCGCCGCCCTGGAAGCCGGCCGCGCGGCCCTGCGGTCGGACGCCGCCGCGCTCCTGCGGCGGGTGGAACGCGACCTGCACGACGGCACCCAGGCCCGGCTGGTCGCGCTGGGCCTGACCCTGTCCCGCATCGAGGCCCGCAGCTCGGAAGACCCGGTGCGCGCGCTGGCCTCCGACGCCCGCGACACGGTCACCGAGGCTTTGGCGGAGCTTCGCGACATCGTACGGGGAATGCACCCGCCCGCCCTCGACGACGGCCTGGAGGTCGCCCTGACCACCCTGGCCGCCCGCAGCGCCGTCCCCACCCAGGTGAGCGTCTCCCTACCCGGCCGCCCACCGGACGCGACGGCGTCGGCGCTCTACTTCGCCGCGGCCGAGCTGATGACCAACATCGCCCGCCACGCCGGCGCGACGAGGGCCCACATCGAGCTGCGCGCCGGCGACCGCCGCCTGCGCCTGACGGTGACCGACAACGGCCACGGCGGCGCGGCCACCACCGGGACGGGCACCGGACTCGCCGGCCTGGCGCGGCGGGCGGCGGCCCTCGACGGCGAGCTGACCGTGGACTCCCCCACCGGCGGCCCGACCACTGTGACCATGACCGTCCCCGAGGAGGGCTGACATGCGCGTGATGATCGCCGAGGACAACCCGCTGCTCCGCGACGGCATCGCCCTGTTGCTCGGCGAGAACGACATCGAGGTGACGGCCGCCGTCCCGGACGCGGAGGCGCTGTTGCGGGCCGTCGCCGCCGACCCGCCGGACGCCGCGGTCGTCGACGTGCGCATGCCGCCCACGCACACGGACGAGGGCTTGCGGGCGGCGTTGACGATCAGATCCGCGTACCCCGCAATCGGGGTCCTGGTCTTCTCGCAGTGGGTCGAGACCGGTTATGCGCGCCGCCTGCTCTCGGACAACACCGGCCACGTCGGCTACCTGCTGAAGGACCGCATCGTCAGCACCAGCGAGTTCATCGGCGCCCTGCGCCGCGTGGCCGGCGGCGGCACCGCCCTCGACCCCGAGGTGGTGCGCCAGCTCCTGGCCACCCCCGCCGTCGACGCCGGCCTGGCCCGCCTCAGCGACCGCGAACGCGAGATCCTGGCCCTGCTGGCCGAGGGGCGCTCCAACGTGGCCATAGCCGAACACCTGCATCTGGTGGAGCGCAGCGTGGAGAAGCACGTGACGGCCATCTTCACCAAGCTCGACCTCCCCCAGGCCCGCACCGACCACCGCCGAGTCCTGGCCGTCCTGCGCTACCTACGCTCCTGACCGATCCGCCAAGCCGCGTCAGGTCCACGGTGCGCACTCGGGTTCTGCCCGTCCCGGCCGGCCGTCGCTACTCATCCGGCGTCCCGGTCGTGGGCCGAGAGCTAGACGCCGTGCTTGCGGAAAGCGGCCGGCGCGAGGGCGGCCAGCAGAGCGTCCCCATGATCGTCGCCGGTGGGCGACGGCTCTTCGCGGAAGAGTGGCGGGCACTTTTCGGCCGGCTCCCACCGATACTCCTCGGGAAGCTCTCAGACGTACTTCCATCTGACTTTCTCGTCCTGCTGGCGACGCAGGTTTTCGGCGAGATCAGTCATCGCCATCGGCCGATGTTCCACGGATCCTGATCCTACGAGTCGGCGCACCGGCCGCGATTGCGATCGGCCCGCCGATCGGCTGGCTCACTCGGGGACGTTCGCATGACGGCGGTGCTGCGGTGTCCGCGCTTCGTCGGGGCGGGGGCGGTGCCAGCTAGCGGCGCAGGGCCTCGAGCGGTTCGATGCGGGCGGCGCGCAGCGCTGGGTAGGCGCCGGCGAGGAGGCCGGTCACCGTGCCGATCAGTGGGGCGGCCAGGGTGGTGGCCGGGTCGAGGACCGCCGTCCACTGGTTGGCCAGGGCGACGACCACCGTGACGCACACGCCGATCGTGCAGCCGACCAGGCCGCCCAGGGTGCCGAGCAGGGCCGACTCGGTCAGGAACTGCCACGCGATGTGGCGGGGGCGGGCGCCCAGCGAGCGCCTGATGCCGATCTCGTTGGTTCTCTCCATGACGGCGACCAGTGTGGTGTTCGTGATGCCGGCCGCGCCGATGATCAAGGTCAGGCCGGCGAGCAGCAGGAACAGGGTGTCGAGGTTGCCGGCGACCTGGTCCTGGATCTGGCGCGGGTCCGGCGGGGGTGTGGCGGCCAGCAACTCGGGCCGGTCGGGGCGCAGGGCGCGCGGCGCCTGGGCGGCGATCAGCGGGGCGGCGCCGAGGCGGGTCTCGATCAGCATGCCCGGTGGGGTGTCGACGCTCGGCGGTCCGTACTCGGCGCGGGCCGTGCCGGCCGGGAGCAGCACCTTGAGCAGGGCGTCCGGGTTGCGCTGGACGGCGTCGAGGATTCCCACGACGGTGTATCCGACGCCGTCGACGAAGACGGCCGGCGCGGACGCGACGTTGGCTATGCCGAGCTGGGCCGCGGCCGCGGAGCCCAGCACCGCGACCCGAAGCTTGCGCTGGTCGTGGAAGCGGTCGAAGAGCACGCCGCTTCTCAGGGCCGGGTGCAGCGCCCGCAGGTAGCCCGGTGACACCGCGTCGGTGGCGATGGGATGGGACGGCGCGATCGGCGACGCCGACACCTGGGGCTGCTTCTTGCTGAAGACGGGCCAGGTCACCCCGGCGTGCACCACGCCGTTGAGGCGTTCGATCCGGGCGTCGGCGTCGGCCGGGAAGTCGTCGACCGTACGCCGCACCTCACGGTCGTGCGGGGTTCCGACGTCCTGCACGACGACCTGGGTGGCGGCCAGCTCGGTGAAGTCGCGGGAGATCTGGCCGGAGGCGGTGGAGGTCAGGCCGAGGGTCAGCGTGAAGGCGCCGACGCCGAGGATCGTGCCGATCATGGTGAGCAGGGTGCGGCCGGGCCGCTGGCCGACGCCGGCCAGCGCCTCGCCGGCCAGGTCGCGGGCGCGCAGGCGGGACGGCTTGATCGGGCTAGGCATCGGTGAGCCGCCCGTCGCGGATGCCCACGACCCGCTCGGCGCGGGCGGCGACCGCGGCGTCGTGGGTGATCATGACGATGGTGACCCCGTCGGCGTGTACCTGGTCGAGCAGGTCGAGCACCGTGGCCGAGGTGACCGAGTCGAGGTTGCCGGTCGGCTCGTCGCACAGCAGCAGACTGGGCCGGTTGACCAGCGCCCGGGCGATGGCGACCCGCTGGCACTCGCCGCCGGACATGGTGGCCGGGAAGGCGTCGAGTCGATGGGACAACCCGACCCGGCTCAGCGTCTGCCGGGCGGTCCGGGTGCGCTCCCGGGCCGCGACTCCACTGTAGAGCTGGGCCAGGGCCACGTTCTCCGTCGCCGTTCGGTGCGGGATGAGGTGGAAGGACTGGAAGACGAAGCCGATCCGGCGGCCGCGCAGCGCGGTGCGTTCCCTTTCACGCAGCGATTGCGTGTCGACGCCGTCGAGGCGGAGGGTGCCCTCGTTCGGCCGGTCGAGGAGACCGAGCAGGTTGAGCAGCGTCGACTTTCCGGAGCCGGACGGGCCGATCACGGCCAGGAACTCACCGGCCGCCACGGCGAGGTCGACCGGCAGCAGCGCGTGCACCGGCGGCGGGCCCGGGTAGGCGCGGCTCACGCGGGTCAGTTCCAGGACGTTCACCCGATCACCACCTCGTCACCGGCGCGGAGCCGGGCGCCGGCGGCCGGGCGCACCTCGACGAGGCCGTTGGCGTCGAGCCCGGCGGCGACGGGTACGCGGGTGCGCCCGCCGGAGGCGTCCAGGACGGTGACCGCCGTGCCGCCGTCCTGACCGGCCGATACCGCGGCCACCGGCACGACGAGCACCGGGCCGCCGGTCGACGCGGCGTCGACGGAGATGCGGACGTCCTGACCGAGCCAGCCCTCGGGCAGCGCCGGCTTCGGGGTGACCGTCAGCGGATGGCCCGCCGGGCGGGCGGCGGCCGGGTCCTGCCCGGGACCGGCCGTGCCACCCGCCTCGTAGGCGCCGATCGCGGTCACCGAACCGGTGCCGCGCTGGTTGAGCTGCTCGGCGTCGAGTCGCACCGCCATGCCGGGCTTCACCAAGGACTTCTCGGTCGGCGGGAGGATGCCCCGGACGGCGAGCTTCCCGGTGTTGAGCGTGACGAGCGGCGCGGTCACCGGGGCGCCGACGCCCCCGCGCAGCCGCTCCAGCCGCGCCGGGAAGCGCGGCACGAAGACGAACTCGTTGAGCGGCATCATGGCGCCGGTGGTGGCGACCAGCCGGGCCTGGTCCTGTTTCGCGGCCGCGAAATCCTCCCTCGCGTAGGTCAGGGTTTCCTTCGCCCGGTCGCTTTCCTGCTTCGCCCGGGCGACCGCGCCCGGGTCGGCCGGGGTGGCGGCCCGGGCCGCCGTCAGGCCGCTCTCGGCCTGAGCGGCCGCCTCCTCCGCGCTCGACACCGCCCGCCGCGCCTGGGTGACGGCGCGCTCCGCGGTCCGCGGCGTGGTCTCCGCGCCGCCTGTGGTCGGCACGTTGTAGCCCAGCTTCTGGTAGAGCCTGGTGACAGCCCGTTTGGTGCCCGGCCCGAACTCGCCCCGCGGGTCCCGGTCGGCGTATCCGAGGCTCCGCAACGCCTTCTGCAGCTGGGCGACGTCCCCGCCGCGGTCACCGGGGCGCAGGTCGCGGTAGGCGGGCACCGCGCCGGGCAGCGCGATGAGCGGCCGGCCCGACACCTCGACGAGGACCTTGCCGGCGGCCACGGCGGCGCCCTGCCGGGCCGGGGTACGCGTGACCACCAGAGCGCTGGCGCCCTGCGCCGCGGTCGGGGTGACGGTCAGGGAGGACTCGGCGGCGACCGTGCCGCGCAGCACCACACTCTTGCGAAGCACCTGCTCGGTCACGGCGGCGGTCAGCGCGCTCGGCGCCGGCGGGCCGTGCTCGGCGGCGAGCTGGGCCGGTGACTTCACCCGTGTCGAGGCGATCAGGCCGGCGGTGGCGAACAGGGCCGTGGTGACGACCACCGCGATCAGGAAGCGGTGCCGCCGAAAACCAGGGCCGCGGACAGACATGGACGGGCCGACCTGCGTGGTCATCGTTTCCCCCGTGGATTCGGATCTCACATTGGCCTGTTTCTATCATCGTCCCGCTTGCCGCGCCTTCGCAATCCCGTTCGCATTTCGATCATCGACGGGATGATCGAAAGGTGAACCGGGCTGCCCGTTGCAGGTTTCTGCCATTCCGGGGAGCGGCCTTGCCGGAATGTAAATGAGACGCCTAGCATCCAGAACCAAGTCGTAATCGACGGGGTTCCGGCCGGAGCCATGCACCTCAGGGAACGCATGCAAGGTCAGAAGGTTCGATTGCACACACGGGGAGGAAAAATGCGCAGAATCATTGCTGCGCTCGTGGGCACCGCGGTGGTCACCGCGGGAGCCGTCGGCTTGTCGACACCGGCGCTCGCCACCGACGCGCACGCCGACTGCTACGGCGCGTACAACGGCAACGGCGACGCCTGCTTCTTCTATCGGGACGGCCTCAAGGGCTCGTACGTCGGCATCTCCGACAACTCGGTGAACGACGTGATGAACCCCTGGGTGGTCTTCATGACGTCGACGCCCAGCAGTGACGGCAAGGGCAAGGGCATCGGCAACGCCGCCGGGTCCGAGCTCAACGGCGACTTCAGCTACTCGCTGCGGATCTGGGAGCACGCGGGCTGGTGGGGCCGTTACGACACCCTGCCGCCGAACACCTGGATCGGCCACAACCAGGGCGTGACCATCAACAACGAGCGGTCGTTCTCGCTCGTCTAGCCGCTTGACCGGAGTCGCCGGCGCCCGGCGCCGGGCGCCGGCGGCTTCACGCCTCACGGGGGAGTCACTGTGTTGTTGAGAGCCGCACGCTTCGTCGCGGCGGGAATCGTCCTGACCATCTGCGCCTCGGCCTGCGGTTCCCATGCCGCGCCACCGGCCGGCGACCGCAGCCGGTTCACTGTGGACAGCCCGCCGCCCGCCACCTTCACCCCGTCCACCGACGGCCCGGCCGGGCTCACGTTCCCGGTCGACGCCTACCGCGCGACCGCGTCGCAGAGCCTGGCCATCGAGAACGCGACGCAGATCCTGATAGCGCGGTGCGCGAAGCAGTTCGCGGTGACCGTCCCGGTCCAGCTACGGGCGATCGAGCCGGTACTGAGCTACCGCCACCTGTACGGCGTGACCGATCCGGCCGAGGCCCAGCGCTGGGGCTACCAGGTGCCGCCGGGGCAGGCGCCGGCCGCCCCCGCGGCCGCCGAAGCGGAACCGGTCTCCCGCGACGACATGACAGTGGTCTCGGGCTGGCCGCAGGGCCGGATCGGCGACCCCGCTCACCCGCCGGCCGACCTCGTCCGCAACGGCCGGAAGGTGCCGGTCGGCGGCTGCCGCGGCGAGGCGACGCGCACGCTCGGGCTGCGCGCCAACGAGAATCCGCAGGAGTCGCCCACGGTGCGCGGCATCGCCGACAGCGCCAGCCATCAGGCACAGGCCGACTCCCGGGTGACGGGGGCCTACCAAGCCTGGTCCCAATGCATGAAAGATCGGGGATTCAATTATCAGAGTCCCTGGGAGCCGATCGACAAGGTGTGGCCGAAGCCGACCGCCGGAGAGGAGACGAACACGGCGGTCGCCGACGTGGCCTGCAAAAAGAAGGTCGATCTGATCAGCATCTGGCATGGCGTCGAGGTGGCCTACGAAAAGGTCCTCATTCAGCGGAACCTGACGACGCTGACCGAAGAGAAGAAACGATTCGACGTGATCGCCGAAAAGGCGGCGAAGGTGCTCGCCGAGGGGGCGTAAAAAAATGGGCCGGCCGTGATCACGGCCGGCCCATTCAGGAATTACCGTCAGTCCGTTCCGGTCACCGTGAACGGCAGCTTCACCGTGGCCGCCGACTCGGCGCCGGTCAGGGTGACGCCGGTGGCGCCGGGCTTGGCCGCTCCGGGGACGCTGACGGTCTCGCCCGAGACGATGCCGTCGGCGTTGGCCCGCAGGGTCGTGGTGGTGAGGCCGTCACCGAAGGTGCCGGTGACCGTCTCGTTCGGGGCGAAGCCCGAACCGTCGACCGTGATCGCCGTGCCGCGCGGGCCCGACGTGACCGACAGGGACGCCTCCGGGGCCGTGGCCGGCGGAGCGGACTCGGCGGCCGCCTTGAGGGTGGTCGCCGTCGCCGCCGACGCCGTGCCGGTCACCGTCACGGTGAAGGTGGCCGTCCGGCTCGACTGCGCGTCCCACGCGGTCACGTGCACCGTGTAGGTGCCGGCCTGGGCGTACGTGTGCGCACCGCTGATCACCCCGCCGGTGACCGTGGCGCCGGCCGGCGCCGTGCCGTCGCCCCACTGGACGCGGGCGTTCGTGCCGGTCGTCGTGCCCAGCTGGGCCGTCAGCGACTGGCCGGCGGTAACCGTCTGGTCGGCCGGTGCCGTCAACTCGAGCGCCGGCGGCGGCGTGCCGTCGTCGGCCACCGCGAACACGTGGATCCGTCCCGCCGAGCCGGGGTCACCGGACTGCGTCGGGAGGGTCACCGAGACGAGCGTCTTGCCGGCCGGGATCTGGTAGGGCGCGGTGGCGAACAGGAACGGCTGCGCGTTGTCCCGGCTCGTGCCCAGCAGGCGGTACGCCGACTTGGCCACGATCACATTCCCGTACGACGGAGTGCCGTTGGGGTTGCCCCCGAGCGTCCAGTCGCTCATCTGGATCGGAAGGGATGCCGTGGTGCCGTCGGAGAACCTGGCGACGCCGGTCGTGCTCTGGTTGCCCTGGGTGCCGGCCCCGATGAACGAGATGCTCTTGGCGTCGGCGGGCAGGTTGAGCGTGATCGTCCGGCCGTTGCCGGTCGCGTTGTCCGGCTGCCCGGCCGGGATGGCCGGCGGGGTGAAGTGCAGCGCGGTTCCGGGCACCGTGGCCTGCTTGCCCGGCGTGACACCGGCCGCGGCGAGCGCCGTGGCCGAGTACGCCCAGTTCTTGGCGTCGCAGTTGGCCGCCCGCACCCCGTCCTCGCCGATGCAGACGTTGTCGAACGCCCGGACGAGCCCGCCCGCCGGCGCGTACGCCACGTCCACCCCGACCGTGGCCGAGCCCTGGCTGACGCCGTCGGTCACGGTGACCGAGGCCTGGTAGTAACCGGGCTCGGCGTACGTGTGGGAACCGCTCACGCTGTAGACCGCCCGCGAGCTGAGCGCCGTCGTGCCGGCGGTGACCGGCGTGCCGTCACCCCAGTCGATCGTCGCCTTGTATCCGCTCGCCGTGCCGCCCGTGACCGTGGCCAGCGGCACCGACACCGCCGCGCCCGAGGTGGCCGGCACCGCGGACACGCCGTCCACGGTGACCGCTCCGCCGCCGAGCTCGACGTCGCCGCCCGCAAGCAGCTCGATCTCCGCGAGTGAAACCGAAGCGGCGCTTGATTTACCGACGACCAAGCGGAACTGCGAGAAGCTGCCCGGCTTGGCGATGGCGAACGGCCGGGTCTGGTTACGCCACGCGAAGACCTCACCCTTGCGCGAGTCCACTGTGGTCCACGTGACCCCGTCCTTGGACCCCTGGAGTTTCCAGTCCGTGGGGTCGCCGGCCACCGCGCCCGAGGTGAGCGTGTAGTAGGTCGGCGTCTGCTTGCCACCCCGGTAGGCCCAGGTGACCGTCGGCGTGGCCGAGTCGAAGGTCAGCTGCGTGCTCGACGAGTCGTCGAACAGCTGCGCCGCGTTCGTGGTGCCGAGGCCGGGGCCGGTGGTGTCCTGCAACGGCTTCGGCTTCTCGGTGCCCTCGGTCAGCGACGGCGGGGCGTCCTTGGCCGCGGAGCCCCACGACGACGGGTTCGGTCCCATCGCGAACTCGATGGTGCTGCCCGTCCGGAAGATCGACGAGTCGACCGTGGTCGAGGTGTACTTGCGGCCGTCGACCTTCACGCTCTGCACGTACACGTTCTTGGTGCTGTTGTTGGTGGCCTTGACCGTGAGGTCGCCGCCCGGGCGGTGCACGGTCATCTGGGTGAACTGCGGCGAGCCGAACGCCCAGCCCGACGAGCCGACCTGCAGCGGGTACAGGCCGAGCGAGCTGAGGATGTACCACGACGACATCTCGCCGTTGTCCTCGTCACCCAGGTAGCCCTGCCCGATCTCACTGCCGACGTAGAGGCGGCGCAGGATCTCGCGGACCAGGGACTGCGTCTTGGCCGGGGCGCCCACGTAGTCGTACATGTAGGGAATGTGGTGCGAGGGCTGGTTGCTCATGCCGAGCTGGCCCATCCGGACCGCGCGCGCCTCGAGGATCTCGTGGATGATGCCGCCGTAGCCGCCGGGGTGGTCGGCCTTCTCCGGCGTGGCGAAGAACTCGTCGAGCTTCTTCTCCAGGGCCTCCCGGCCGCCGTACAGATTCGCCAGTCCCTGACCGTCCTGCGGCGCGGTGAAAGCGAAGTTCCAGCCGTTGGTCTCGGTGTAGGCGCCGCCCCAGTCGAGCGGGTTGCTGTCGAGGAACGTGCCGGTGGCGGTGCGGCCCTGGAAGAACTTCGACTTCGGGTCGAACATGTTGACGTAGTTGCGGGCCCGGTTGAGGAAGTACGTCGACTCCTCGGCCAGCTGCGCCCGTCGCGCCTTCGGCGTGGCCGGGTCACGCGAGAGGTCGTACGCCATGTTGCCGATGCCGTAGTCGTTGATGAACCCCTCGAGGGCCCAGGACACCGACTCGCCGGTCGTGGTCGGCGTGTAGCCGAGGAACAGCGAGGTCTCGATGCCCTTGCGGCCGACCGCGCCGCGGCCCGAGGCCACTGTCGCGTCCTTCACGGCCGAGTCGTAGGCGGCGAGGGGGTCGGGGAGCTTCACATAATTGACGTACGCCTCGGCGAGCGCCACGTTCGCACTGGTGCCGGTCATCAGGTCGGCGTAACCGGGCGACGACCACCGGGCGACCCAGCCCCCGTCGCGGTACTGCTGGACGAACCCGTCGGCGATCTTCCCGGCGATGTCCGGGTAGAGCAGCGTGTAGGCCGGCCAGACCGTGCGGTAGGTGTCCCAGAACCCGTTGTTGACGTAGATCTGGCCGTCGGCGACCTTGGCGCCGGTCGTGGTGGCGGTCGACGCGCCGGTCGCCGCCGACACCGGGCTCGCGTACTGCCAGCGCGGCGCGGCCGCGGTGCCGGTGTTCTCCGACTGCGAGTTCGGGTAGAGGTTCAGCCGGTACAGGTTCGAGTAGAGGCTGACCAGCTGCGTCTCGGTGGCGCCCTTGACCGAGATCCGGTCCAGCCGGTCCTGCCACGCGGCGGTGGCGGCGGCCCTGATCTCGTCGAAGCTCTTGCCGGTGGCCTCGAGGTCGAGGTTCTTGTGGGCCTGGTCGACCGAGAGGAACGACGTCGCGAAGCGCACGGTCACCCGCGGGTTCGCGGCCAGGTCGAAGGTGGCGGACGCGGCCGCCGTGCCGGTCGGCGCGCGGTCGAAGGCGCCGTACACGAACATCCGGCTCCGGCCGGCGGACAGACCGCTGCCGTTGTCCACCCAGCCGGTGAAGGTGCCGTCCGCGGCGTACGTGAAGGTCCCGTTGTGGAAGACGAGGGCACCGATGGTCTGCCCGGCCGGGAACGTGAAGTCCATGATCGCGGCGTGGTCGGTGGGCGCCATCCGCGCGGTCAGGCCGTTGCGCAGCTTGACGCTGTAGAAGTCGGGCCGGGCGATCTCGTCGTCGTGGCTGAACGGGACGGCCCGGGTGCTCGGCGTCCCGGTGGTGTTGCCACCCGCGAGCACCGGCATGATCGACATCTGGTTGCGGTCACCCATCCACGGGCTCGGCTCGTGCGAGATCGCGAGACCCTGCAACAGCGGGAGGTTGGCCGCGTTGTTGGCGCGCTGGTAGTCGTACTCCCAGGAATCGGACGTGGCGTTGGTGACCGGCGTGAGGAAGTTGAAGCCGTTCGGCACGGCCGACAGCGGCAGGTTGTTGCCGCGCGAGAAGCCGCCGGTCGCGTTGGTGCCGCGGCGCGTGTCGACGTAGTTGGTGAGGACCGAGCCGTCGATGGCCGCCGGCGTACCGGTGACGGTGACGTCGTCGATCCAGCCCTGGAACCGCGTCGCGGCGGTCGCGCCCGGATTGTCGTACGAGAGCAGGATCCGGTCGATCGTCTTGCCGTTGGCGACGGCGCCGAGGTCGGTCTGCACCGCGTTCCACTCGTCGGCGAACAGCGCCTTGGCCGCGCCCTGCCCGGCCGCGGTGAGCGCGTTGCCGTGCTGGTCGACCGGCGAGCGCTTGCTCAGGTAGCTGCCGTCGGTGAAGTGCAGGTCGAGGGCCGCGAAGGTCGACGGGTACTGCAGGTTCTCCCCGGTGAGCTCGGGGAAGATCTTGTAGCTCAGCCGCGACTTCGGGCCGACCGGGATGGTGACGTCGAAGAGCTTGTTGGTGGCGTACGAGCGCCCGTCCACCTCGGAACCGCCGGCGTACCGCAGCGACGCGACACCGGTGAACCCGGCCTTCGGCAGCATGTTGGCCCCGCGGACCGGCCCGTCGGCGACGACGCTGACCATCGGGGTGGACGGCGGCAGCACGTTCGAGCCGTCGCTGATGTCCCAGTCGGCCAGCTGCACCAGCGAGTCACCGGAGTTGGCGGTGACGTTCAGCCGGTAGTAGACGTACGGCGTGGTGTTGGTGAAGGTGTACGTGTTCGTCGCGTACCGCCCGCCGAAGCTCTGGCCGGTCCGCTTGTCCAGATCCTTCCAGGCCGAGCCGTCGTTCGAGCCCTGCAGCGCGAAGTCCTTGGGGTCGCGCCCGGGCGCGTCGTTGGCCGAGGTCAGCGAGTACTTGACGACGGTGACCGGCGCCGCGAGCTGGTAGGCGGCCCAGCCGGTCGGGCTGAAGACCAGCCACTTGGTCGACGTGTCGCCGTCCTTGAGCTTCACCGCGGTCTCGTTCGGCGCGTTCTCGCCGCTGGCGGTCACCGCGGTGACCTGGCCGAGAAGGCTGCCGGGGAGCCCGGTGCGGATCGAGCCGGTCAGGTTGCCCTGTACCGGTTCGCCGGCCGCGTCGAGCTCGGCGGTGCTGGCCGCCGGCTGCTGGTCGCCGGTCTCGAACGACGAGCCGAAACTGCCGGGTTTCACGGCTGCGCTGGCCGCGGTGGGGATGCCGAACAGGCCTATCGGTAGCAGAAGCGCACCGGCGACGGCAACCCACCGCCGTGGCAGGACAGGGTTCATGCCTACTCCACTATGTAATCGAAGATCGCCAGCTTCACCTCCGCCTGACAACGTTGTCAAGAAAACTTCTCGAAATCGGCCCGAAACAAATCCGGCTTGGCCCCTGTGGCCATCCCCTCGACGGCGTGGGCCGCCTTGGACGCTGGTCCAACACCACGCGTACCTCATCCCCGGCGAAGGATTTCCGCACGTTCCCGCCGGTACAGAGTGATGACATGGATGAGACCTACGCCTACCGTCCGGCCGTGGCCGCCGCCCGCGACCGGGGCCGCACCCTGTTCGCCCAGACGATGGGCTACGTCGCCGCGACCACCGCGCTGTTCGCCCTCGGCGCCTACCTGGGCCGCGACCTGTCCGGCCTGGCCGCCTTCCTGGCCTGGCTGGGCGCGTTCGCCGCCCTGATCGCCATGCAGTTCAGCGTACGGAGGTCCCGGCCGGCCACGGTCGCCCTGCTGGCCGCGTTCGGCCTGCTGATGGGCGTGGCGGTCGCCCCCACGATCGTCTACTACGCCACCACCGACCCGCAGGCCGTCTGGCAGGCGGGCGCCGCCACGGCCCTGTTCGTGGCCGGCTTCGGCGCCGCCGGCTACGCCACCCGGCGGGACCTGAGCGCCGTGGCCCGCATCTGCTTCTGGGCCCTGCTCGCCCTGATCGTCTTCGGCATCGTGCTGATCTTCGTCAACATCCCGTACGGCTCGCTGATCTACTCGATCCTCGGCCTGGTCATCTTCGCCGGCTTCATCATGGTCGACTTCCAGCGCCTGCGCCGCTCCTCGAACGTCGAAGCCGCCCCGCTCATGGCCGCCGCCATCTTCCTGGACATCCTCAACGTCTTCCTGTTCTTCCTGCGCATCTTCCGGGGCGGCAGCCGCTGACCCCGCGGCCAGCGCCTCCTGCTGGACCGCGGCGCCCCCTCGGCCCTGCACTACTTCCTGGTCGACGACGTCACCGCCACCGTCGACCGCCTCCGCGCCGCCGGCACCCCGATCGAGTCCGAGCCCCACGTCATCTTCACCCACCACGACGCCCTCCTCGGCCCACCCGGCACCGAGGAGGTCCACGCTTTCCTCCGCGACACCGAGAACAACCTGGTCGGCCTCGTCGAGCACCGCCCGCTCTGACCTCGTCGAAGGCGGCCCGAAACTGGGCGAAGGTGTCGGCCACGCGGTGGGAGGACGCGGTCGTCGCCGATTCAAGCGACTGCGGGCTCGCCGGGGGTGGCGTAGTCCAGCATCACCGTGTCCGGGCCGGCCGCCGTTCTGGATGCGCAGCACGTCGAGGTAGGAGGCCGGCAGGCGGCATCTCGGCGTCGACGGGTGGGCCGGTCCACGCCGGCGGGCCGGGTTCGAAGGGGGCCGTCATGAGTGGTGGCGGGAGCGGTGGGCGGCCAGCACGTCGAGGCCGAAGTCGTTCGACGGGTCTCGCCACACGGAGTGGGCGTGGTTGGCGCCGCGCTGCGTGTTGTCCCATTCGATCAGCAGCCGTGAACCCTGCACGCGGTAGTAGTGGGGCGCCCCGGGCTCGGTGGAGCCGGCCCAGGCGAAATGCGCATCGTCGACGGTGTACGCCGTGGGCACCGGCACACGGTCGAAGTAGGTTCCGAGCAGGGCATCGAGCAGGTCGCGCTGCCCGGCCGTCAGGTCGGCGCCGGGGACGCCCTTCGGCCGTGCCGTGTACTTCAGCGCCTCGTGTTCCCGGTCCCCGTAGCCGGCCGCGTCGTCGATGGCGTCGCTGGCCGCGCGCAGCTTCGCCCACTCGGCCGGGTCGGCGAAGGCGGAACGCCAGATGCCGGCCAGCGGAATCACCCGGTCGCCCTCGGCGATCGTGCTGCGGTTACCGGTCACCAGGTCGGACGGGGCCTTCGCCGACAGCAGGGCGCGGTCCCCCAGCGACACCGCGAGTTCCCGGGCCAGGTCTTCGACGCGGCCGAGCGGCCGGTTGGCGGCGCCGCCGAGCAGCGGTGACGTCGCCGGGTCGGCGCCCATGAAGCACGGCGTGGCCGAGACCAGTTCGCCGTCGGCGACCAGGTTGTTCAGTGACACGTGATGGCCGCCGAACCGCCAGCCCCACGTGCCCTCGCCGGACGGAGTACCGAAGACCCGCAGGTAGTACAGGCCGGGGTCGCGGCCGCGTTCCCGGTCGAAGCGGGCCGTGAAGCCCTCGGTGTGGTCGAGGACGTTCTCCAGGCCGATGATCGTGGCCACCGTGACGTAACCGGCCCGGGACAGCCCCGAGGCGACCAGCTTCATAGCCGCCCGCTGCTGCGCCGGCCGCTGCTCGTGCAGGGTGAGCCCGCCGTGGTCGGTCGGCGTGTAGAACCAGCGCAGCCGCTCGCCCCCGTCCACCGTCCCGGTCGCGGCCGGACGCTGCGTGGCGTCGAGCAGGTCCAGCCACGACAGCGCGGCCGACGTCATGGCCGCGGCGACCTCGCGACGAGTGGAACGGCGGGAGTCAGTCATGGCCTCAATCTATCCTCGCCTTTGTGGCGCCCGTCACACGACAGAAGGAGGCGCTGAGGAGCCGGGCTACGTCAACTACGACCTTCACCAGGGTACGGAGGATCCGGCGGCCTCTTCTTCTACGAGAACTGGGAGTCGGCCGAACCTGGACGCCCACCTGGCGACGCCGCATCTGGTCCACTTCGCCGAGATCATGGGTGGGCTCTCGACGAGAAGGGTTGAGCGAGCTCGAAGAGCGGGTCTACGTGGAGGTGCTCAGCGGGCGCGCGGCCGCGGTTGCCGCGTTCGCCGACCGTACCCAAGCGGGCTTGATTGAAGTCCGGGCGGCGGTGGACAAGCTCCGCGAGCAGCGGCTCGTCGCGGTGGACGGCGACCGGGTGTCGCCGGCGCCACCCGACCTGGCCATCGACTCGTTGCTGCTCGACCGGATGTGGCAGTTGCAGGAGGCCCGTCTCGGGCTCGGCGAGCGGGTGCGCCGCCAGCGTGGTGACAAGCCCCCCGATCAGGGCGTCGAGGCGGTGGTCGGCGCGGCCGAGGTCAGTCAGGTCTTCGATCAGGTGCTGCGCGGGGCCCAGGAGGAGGTTTTCGGCTTCGACTGGCCGCCCTATCTGGGCGCCTGCCACGACAATCCGGCCGAGTTGGCGTTGCTGGCCAAGGGCGTACGGTTCCGGATCGTCTACGACCGGCGCACTCTGGAACGGCCGATGGCCGCGCAGCGGATCGGCGCCCGGGTGGCGGCCGGCGAGCAGGCCCGGGTGGCGGCCGGCGAGCAGGCCCGGGTGGCGGCCGGCGTCCCGGCCAAGCTGGCGGTGGCCGACGGCCGGATCGGCATGCTGTCGTTCCCCGGTCCTAGGTAGGGGCCGATTCTTGGCTGCCGCGGAGCTCGGAGGGCTCTTCCGCCCCTGGCGAAGAAACGCCATGACGGAACTCCGCCACATTTGTTAAGACTCGTCACCTCCCCGCAACAGGGCGGCGATCAGCGCCCCTTTGCCCGCGGTGTACGCCTCCCGATCGTCCGCGTACCGCTGCGCCAGCTCCACCTTCAGCTCCGCATAGCGCCGAGCGTCCTCCGGGTGGCTCCGCAGCCGATCCCGAAACGCCAGCACGTCGGCGAACCGCCGGGACCCCACCGGAACGAGATGCAGATGGTGGGTCCGCCGAGCCGGATCCGGCTTGCAGAACCAGTGCATGACATCAGTCCGATAGGGCGCGTAGAGATAGTCGAGCCCCGCCACCAGCTCGATACAGCCCCGGCTCGACTCGAGGTCCCGAACCCCCACCATGATGTCGATGATCGGCTTGGCCGTCATCCCCGGAACAGCAGTGCTCCCCACGTGGTGCACCCCGCCCTCGACATGCTCCCCCAGCACTTCCTTGAGAGCCGCCGCTTCCCGCTCGAACCGCTCCCCCCACACCGGGTCGTAGGCCTCAAGCCGAATCCGCTCATCCGTCATGCCCCCACCCTGCCCCACCCGCGCCGACCCCGCTGCCCGCGAAGAACTCCTGCACGACTGAGTTGCCATATATCCCGCACGCGAAGCTGTGTTCCTGGTGGCTGGTGACCAGTCAGGCCAATGGCAAGCTTGGTATCACATGGCGATTCCCCTGGCAGATGACCGTTTCACCGAGCACTTGGCAGCCCGGAAGCAAGAGGAGCAGTCATGACGAAGCCCACCAACTGGCGTGACGTCAAGGCCAAGGCGCGCGCGACCGACCGGCGTGGGACAGCGATGAGCGGGTGGCTCGCCGTCAACAGATGCGGGAGCAGATGCTCGCTTCGGTGAGCGGGGCCCAGCTGGCCGAGATTCGTCAGCAGCTCGGGGTGACCCAGGTGCAGCTGGCCGAGGCGACGGGCCTGTCGCAGGCCCCGCATCAGCCAGATCGAGAACGGCGACGCCGTCAGTCTCGACACCCTCCGGGCCTATGTCACCGGCCTGGGCGGCCAACTCGACGTCGTCGCCCGGATCGGCAACATCCAGCTCAACGTGGCCTAGTTCGCACCTTGCCCGATCAAAAAAGCGGGCGTGAGCGGACCGAGGTCAGGAACGGGTCGCCGGTGGCCGAACGCCAGTGCTCCGCCGGAGACGCTGGTACACGCGATCGAGGGCGACGGCCGGGAGATCGCCAACCTGAACGATACCGGGCACGGGTGGGACAACGTGGCCATTTTCGACTGGAGCGGCCGGGTTAATCCCTCGCTGCGCTGGGCAAGCTGATGATCGGCGTCCGGCGGGCAGTTTGCGCCGGGCGCTCCACAGTGTCGGTTCTCACGGCATACTGAGCCTGTTCAGGGTGCTCTACTAGACGAGTCACCGAGCACCGAGGGAGTGTCAATGCAGCGGCATCGGGTGGCAGTGATCGGCGCCGGCTTCGGGGGTCTTTTCGCGATCAAGGCGCTGCGCAATGCCAACGTCGACATCACGCTCATCAACGGCACCGCGTACCACTTGTTCCAGCCTTTGCTTTACCAAGTGGCCACCGGCGTCCTGTCCGAGGGGGAGATCGCCCCGCCGATCCGCGAGGTGCTGCGCGGTCAGGACAACGTCGATGTGAAGCTCGGCTGGGCCGAGAGCGTCGACACCGACAACAAGGTCATTTCTGTACGGGGTCCGGGCATCGACTACACGGTCGAGTACGACACGTTGATCGTGGCCGCCGGCGCCTCGCAGTCGTACTTCGGCAACGACCACTTCTCGGACAACGCGCCGGGCATGAAGAGCATCGACGACGCGCTCGAGCTGCGGGCCAAGATTTTCGGCGCCTTCGAGATCGCCGATCTGCAGACCGACGAGGAGGCGAAGGAGCGCTGGCTCACCTTCGTCGTCGTCGGCGCCGGCCCGACGGGTGTCGAGATGGCCGGTCAGATCGCCGAACTGGCCCACCGGAACCTGCCGGGGCAGTACAAGCACATCGACCCGCGCCGGGCCCGGATCATCCTGATCGACGCCGTGGGCGCGGTGCTCAACACGTTCGGCGACCATCTGTCGACGCGGGCGCTGGCCCAGCTGCACAAGATGGGTGTCGAGGTCGAGCTGAACACCAAGGTCGTGAACGTCGACCGTACCGGCATCGAGGTCGAGTCGGAGCGCGGTCACCAGCGCATCCCGTCGATGACCAAGGTGTGGGCGGCCGGTGTGGCCGCTCCCCCGCTGGCCCGCAAGATCGCCGCTTCGACGGGGGCCGAGGTCGACCGGGCCGGGCGCATCATGGTCAACCCCGATCTGACGGTGCCGGGTCACCCGGAGATCTTCGTGCTGGGCGACATGATGAACCTGAACGATCCGTCGACCGGCCGTCCGCTGCCGGGTGTCGCGCAGGTCGCGATGCAGGGCGGCAAGTACGCGGCTCAGACGATCAAGGGGCGGCTCAAGCGCAAGCCGGCCGGTGACCCGTTCAAGTACTTCGACAAGGGCAGCATGGCGACGATCTCGCGGTTCTCCGCGGTCGCCAGCATCGGCAGCAAGATCCGGTTGTCCGGCTTCTTCGCCTGGGTGATGTGGCTCGTGGTCCACGTGTTCTACCTGGTGGGTTTCAAGAACCGCTTCACCACGGTGCTGCACTGGGCGGTCAGCTTCCTGGGCCGCGGCCGGTCCGAGCGGGTGGCCACCGAGCAGCAGGCCTTCGCGAGAAAGGCCATGTACGAGTACGGCAACCCGTTCGAGCGGGCCCGCCTGGCCGACGCGCCACCGGCCGACGAGTTGTCGACGACGCAGGTCGAGCCGGAGAAGGTCTCGGCCAAGAAATAGCCGGGAAGCTACGAGGGGAAGACGGTAGCCCAGACCATCTTCCCCTCTGCTGTCGGCAGGGCTCCCCATGCCGCCGAGGCCGCCTGCACCGTCCGCAGTCCCTGGCCGCGGGCGTTCCACAGGTCGCCCGGCGGCTCTTTCGGTGGGGGAAGCAGGGTGGGCAGCCGCGGGTCGCGGTCGTTGACGACCAGGTGCAGGCCTTCGTCGCGGCGCAGGACGACGACCACGATCGGGGTACGGGCGTGTTCGACCGCGTTGGCGGCGAGTTCGCTCATCACGAGCCGGGCCGGGTAGAGCACGCCGGAGGGCAGCCGCCAGGCCGCGCAGGCGTCGGTGACCAGGTTGCGGGCCAGCGCCGGGGTGTCCGGTTCGGGCGGCAGGGTGAGGCGCCGCTGGTCGGTGTGCGGGCGGGCGGCGATGGCCGCGGCCCGGGCCTGGATCAGGTCGGCGTAGGTGGGCAGGTAGTACGCGGCGCCGAGCCGGTCCAGGCGGTCGGCGAGCACGCTGGTGGCCGGCACGCAGGCGACCACGTGCACGGGCGGGTCCATGGCGTCGGCCACCCGGCGGGCCGTGATCCAGGTGAGGGCGCTGGCCGCGTGCGGGTCGTCGAGGTCGCACAGGTCGATGATCACCGCGTCGGGGTGACCGCCGAGGGATTTCTTGAGGGCCAGGAACGCGTCCCGGCTGAGCGAGCGTCCCCATGAGCCCCGAACGGTCACGGTGGTGACAACGTTGTCGACGTCCGCCGTGACCGTGACCTGGCTTGCTCGTACCGTGCGGCGGGCGAAGGGGTGGCGTGCGCGCATGACAGGCCAACGAGGGGTGTACATGAACGGGCACGCCTACCCGGCGAAGAGATCACCATGCGCGAATACCGGCTATTCACTCGTTAGTGGCAGGTCCTCTTCCGAGTGAAGTGGGGGCAGCAGCTCGCCCGAGATCGCGCGGTACGCCGACGGCGCCGGCGCCGCCAGCTGGTCCACGCCGACCGGGTCGGCCAGGGCCCGCTGGATCGCGACCCGCAGCCGCTCCTGCTCGGCCGCGGGATCCTGGTACCAGGCCACCGACCACACCCGGTGCACGTGCCAGCCGAGCTCACGCAGCTCCTCGTCGCGCAGGCGGTCCCGCTCGCGGGCCGACGGCACCCGCGCGTACTCCGGGCCGTCGAACTCGATGCCGAGCGCGAAGATGTCCTTCTCCTCCCCCGGGTGCAGCACGGCCAGGGGGATCCAGTGCCCGGCGGCGCCGACCTGACGGCGTACCCGATGACCCCATTCCAGCAGCACGGCGGAGACCGCGTCCTCGAACGGCGACGCGTCCTCGCGATCGGCCAGGTCGCGCCCGAGTGTGGCGGCGGACCTCTCGGCGTACTCCAAATAGGCCTTGAGATGACGCACGCTCTCGTTGCCCATGTCGGGAACGTCGCCCGAGCGGATCGAGGAGACCACCTCGATGCGGCGGGAGGCGCGGGTGATGGCCACGTTGAGGCGGCGCCAGCCCATCGGGCGGTTGAGCGCGCCGAAGTTCGTGCTGATCTTGTCGTTCTCGTCGTAGCCGTAGCCGACGGACAGGATGATCACGTCGCGGACGTCGCCCTGCACGGCCTCCAGGCTCTTGACGAAGAAGCCGGTGAGCCGGTCGTCGTCGGTGAAGAAGTGCTCCAGGTCGGGCCGTTCGGCCACCGCCCGGCGCACCGCGTCGTCGATCGCGTCGGCCTGGGCCACCGAGAGCGTGACCACGCCGCACGTCTGGCCGGGACGGGTCGTGTAGTGGTGCAGCACCCGCTCGGCGACCGCGTCCGCCTCGATCGGGTTGTCCGAGGTGGTCTGCCGCCGGTAGACGCCGTCGACCAGGTACATCTCCACGCCGTGGTCCGGCTCCTGCGGGTACGCGCGGGTCAGGCTGACCAGCCGGCCGTGGTAGTAGGCCAGGTCGGCGAAGGCGAACAGCGCCTCGTGGCTGCTGCGGTGGTGCCAGGTCAGATGCAGGATGGGGAAGGTGTCGCGGGCCAGTTCGAGGATGGACGGGAAGTCGGTCACGTCGTCCTCGACGCGGTCGTAGTACGAGGTGGGCGGCAGCTGCTGGTGGTCGCCGGAGACCACGAGCGCGTCGCCGCGGTAGATGCAGTTGATCGCGTCGGCCGTGGTCACCTGGGACGCCTCGTCCAGGATGACCATGTCGAACTCCATCTCGGGCGGCAGGTAGCGGCTGACCGCGAGCGGCGACATGAGCAGGCACGGTTTGAGCGCCTGGACCGAGTGCCGGGCCTGGGCCAGCAGTTCCTGTACGGCGAGGTGGCCGCTCTGCTTGTTGCCCTCGCGCCGCAGGATGCCGGGCTCGCCGGTGGCCGACGACGACGGGCGGCGGGCCTCCACGGCGTACACGATGTCGGCCAGCGCGGCCGCCGTCAGCTCGTTGTCGAGCAGCCGGAACACCTCGACGATATGGGTGCGCTCCTCGGCCGACGACGGGTGCAGGCCGGGGTCGTCGCGGATCACCGCGTCGGCCCACCCGCGGAGCAGAGCCCTTTCCAGTACGGGCCACACGTGCTCCACACTGATGTCCTCGGCCGCGCAGTAGTCGAGGGCGCCCTCGAGCCCGTGCTCGACCAGCACGCTGCGCGCGTCCTCGTGGCGGAACCACTCGTGCTGCCCCTCGGTGTCGTGCAGCAGCTCGACCAGCAGGTCGCGGGCGCTGTCGTAGTCGCCCAGCCGCTCGACCAGCTCACGGTGGCGGGCCGAGCCGAACGCGTCCAGCACCTGGCCGCGAGCCGACTCCCAGCCGGCCACCGCGGCCGGCAGGCCCTCGGTCGGGTGGGCCTCCATCAGCGCGTGCGCCTGCCCCGGGCTGAGCGGGGCGTCCTCGCCGGTGAGCACCCGCCGGGCGTGCGCGGTCCACGCGACGATCTCGTTCATCACCTCGTCGTCGGTCTTGGTGCCCCGGTAGACCGAGCCCAGCACGGCCGCGTGGGCGGCGGCGTCGGCCCAGATCGCCGTCTCGGCGTCGGTGGCCTTCTGCCGCTGGGCGGCGATCTCGCGGGCCTCGGTCAGGGTCAGGTCGCGGCCGGTGGGCACGCTGTAGGCGCGGATCATCTCGGCCGCCGCGTGCAGCGGGGCGATGTGCGCGCGCAGCCAGGTCACCGCGTCGGCGATCGGGCCCTCGCCCAGCTCGGGGCGGGGCGCGCGGGCCGGCGCCGGGCGCAGCGTGGTGCGGAACCGGGTGAACTCGTCGCGGGCCTCGCCGACGATGCGCAGCAGGGCGCTGTTCGGCCGCGGCGCGCACACGTGCACGGTCACCGCGGGCAGGGCGTCGGCCGGCACCTCGCGGATCACCTCGTCCGCGTTGTGCAGGGCGTGCTGGATGGCCGCGAAGTCGGTGTCGCGCCCGTCCCAGTGCCGGCCCAGGATCTCGGCGTGCTCGGCCTCGGCGTCGGCCAGGTCCTCCAGGGCCTGCTTCCAGGCGGCCGCGTCCTCCACGTTGGCGATCGCCTCGGCCGGCTTGACCTCGGGCCGCGCGGCCTCGACGGCCGCGTCCTTGGCCCGCCGGTACGGCCGCAGCAGCTTGCGCGGGCCGCGGTGCCGGGTGAGCCGGTCGGCGATCTCGGTGACCGGCTCGTTCAGCACCTCCTCGTTGAAGTGCCGGCGCGCCTGCGCCTCGGCCTCGGCGACCGCCTCGACGGCCAGCCGCAGGGCCCGGACGGCGGCGTGCGCCTTGGCCATCCCGCCCGGCTCGAACCAGGCCGCCTCCGGCTTGTGCTCGCGGCCGATCAGGTCGGCGATGGTGATGACCCGGGCCGAGTCGGGGAAGGTGACCACGTTGGGCAGGCCGAGCCGGGCGGTGACCCGGTCCATGCTCTCGTGCCGGCTCTCCAGACGGTCGGCCTCCTCGGCGAACTTGTTGGCCAGGTGGTCGGCCTGGGCGGCGTTCAACGGCCCCAGGTCGACGGCCTCGGGGACCAGTTCGGAGAGGTCCGGTACGCCGGTCAGGTCCTCGGCCGACGGCAGCTCGGCCCACGGGATGCCGCCGTAGCGCAGCGCGGCCAGGTGATGCGTGAGATCCGTGGCCGCCTTCTGCACCGGGGCCAGGCTCTCGATGGTCAGCCACTCCTCCTCCACCTTGGGCGGCCGCTTGGCGGCGTGCCCGGCCAGGGCGGCCAGCTTGGCCGCGCCGGCCGGCTCGTGCAGGTCGAACGCGTCGGCCAGGGTCGAGTTGGCGATCACCGCCTCGGCCAGCTTGGTCAGCGAGGTCAGCGCCTGGCGCAGCCGCCCGTCGAGCGGCTCGCGGTCGGTCGCCTCCCGCCACAGGTAGGTCTCGCTGCTCACCCGCCCGAGCCGGGCCACGGCGTCCCGGATCCGGTACAGCGACTCGGCGGTCAGATCCTGCGGGTTGATCGTGGCGACCGGGGCGGCCGGCGCGTCCAGCAGCCGGGTGCACACGCCCAGCACGTCGAACAGGCTCCGGCCGAGCGGCTGACGAACGCGGTTGAGGGCTTCGGCGTACGCGCTGAGCCGCTCCCGCCGCTCCCGGACCGCCCGCCGGTCGATCGGGTCCATGGTCGCCAGCGCCGGCGGGTCGGTCTCGAGCGAACCGGCCAGGGCGGTGGCCACCTCACGCCGGCCGACCAGGTTGCTGTGCAGGGCGAGCAGGTAGTTGCCGAGCCCGGCCTCGGTGAGGCGGCGCTGCACGGTGTCGAGGGCGGCCGCCTTCTCCGAGACGACCAGCACCCGTTTGCCGGCGTGCAGCAGCCCGCCGACGATGTTGGCGATGGTCTGCGACTTGCCGGTGCCGGGCGGCCCGTCGAGCACGAAGCTGCGCCCGGCCAGGGCGGCGGCGACAGCCACCCGCTGCGAGGCGTCGGCGTCGAGCAGCAGCGGCGTGTCCTCGGGCGGCGCGACCTGGTCGATCTTCTCGGGCGCGATCGGCTCGAAGGCGAACGCCCGGTCGGCGTCGTGGGTGGCCAGCGCCCGGACGACCGGGTGCTCGACGATGTGCGGCTCGTTCTCGTAGAGGTCGTAGTACATCGCCTCGCGGTGCACGCTGAGGCAGGCCAGCACGACGGTCTCGTCGGCGTACCAGCCGCGGCGCTCCCCGATGGCCACGTCGACCTTGGCCCACAACACGGTCACGTCCAGCTCGGCCAGCGAGTTGATCTCGGGGATCTCGATGTCGAGGTCGGCCATCCGGATCACCAGGGCCGGGTTGACGATCGGATCCTCGGGCCGGGCGACCAGCTTGGGCCCGGTCGGATCGATCTCGACGGGGACGAGCAGAATCGGGCTTTCGTACGGCGAACCGTCGTCGTCCGACCAGTGCATCATCCCGATGCCGAGGTAGAGAGGCGAGACACCGCGGTCCTGCATCTCGGCCCGCGACCGGCGGTAGAACCGGTGCAGCAGGGCGCCGAGCACTTCATCGGGCAGATCGGTGCGCAGAACGTGCGCCGACCCGTCGTTCTCGAAGGCGTACCCACCGCCCTCCTGAAGAACCTTGACGATCGCCTTGGGCGACGGCCCGGTGATCTCCACCGAGCTCTGCGCGATCCGGGCGAAGTTGAGCAGCGGGTTGGCCCCGGTCAGGTCGACCAGTCCCGAGCGCCAGGTCTCGAGGGCACTCCTGACCTCGGCACCGGGCAACCCGACGACTTCAACTTCAGTTTCCGGCCACATGCCCTCAATTCCAGCAACCGAACGGCTGTCACGCTGGTCATTTCGCCGCTTACTTCCGGATATTTACGATATCGCCAATGACTCCCCCGCCGCCGACCCTCTACCCCACCCACAAACAGTCCCGCCCCGGCAGGCAACCACCCCCTCCCCCGACCCACCCCCGCCCCGCACGGACAGCCACCCGAAGCCGGCACTCACCTCTGTCCCGCGCGGGCAGCCACCCGAAGCCGGCACCCAGCTCCCCACCGCAGGCACTCCGCCCACTCATCCCCGGGACGGCCGGCAATCCACCCACTCACCTCCGGACTTGGTGCTCAACCCACTCACCTCGGCCCTGGCGTGCTCCACCCCCTCACCTCCGCACGTGGCGCTTCCACCCCTCACCTCCGGACATGGCGCTTCGATCCACTCACTCCGGACAGCGGGCAATCCACCCGCCCACCTCGGGAGCGCGATCGCCAGCGGCAACCCGCCTCTGGGCGACGGCGCAGGGATCGGCATCGCCGGACACCTCAAGGCGATCAACCCCCTCGGCGTCCCGCTCACCTTTCGCCAGCCCGCTCGGGCGATCACGAGAGCTCCCCGAAGGCTCGTTGAGGGCTGCCAGCGGCAAGGACCACCACCGCGAGGCATCTAATGCCCCATGTCCGCTAAATCACCTTTTAGCGCACGGGCACATAAGGGCCGAGCCGTCGCCTGAGAAGGTGGATGCAAGCCGATCCAGCGCCTCAGAAGCCGAGCCGGCGCCGCAGAAGCCGACGCAAGCCGGGCCAGCGCCGCAGAAGCCGACGCAAGCCGGGCCAGCGCCGCAGAAGCCGGCGCAAGCCGGGCCAGCGCCGCAGAAGCCGACGCAAGCCGGGCCAGCGCCGCAGAAGCCGACGCCAACCGAGCCGGCGCCGCAGAAGCCGACGCCAACCGAGCCGGCGCCGCAGAAGCCGACGCAACCGAGCCGGCGCAAGCCGAGCCGGCGCCTAGGACTTCGGGCGCCGGCTCGGGTGGGGGCTGAGGGGCCGCTGGGGCCGAGGGGTCAGGAGGTGCTCAGGGCCTGCTCTTCGGTGCGCTTCGTGGGGGCCTCGCGCTCCAGGGCCGCGCCCTCGACGTCGACGGCCGGGAGCCAGGTCAGCCAGCGTGGGAGCCACCAGGCGGAGCGGCCCAGCAGGGCGATGGCGGCCGGTACCAGGATCATGCGGACCACGATGGCGTCGAACAGGATGCCGATGGCCAGGGCGAACGCGATGGGCTTGATCGTGTCGTTGCCCTCGGGGACGAAGCCGGCGAAGACCGAGAACATGATCGTGGCCGCTGCCACCACCACCGGGGCCGCCTGTTTGAAGCCGGTCACCACCGCGTCGCGGGGGGAGGCACCGTGGGCGTGTGCCTCGTGCATGCGGGAGACCAGGAAGACCTGGTAGTCCATGGCCAGGCCGAACAGGATGCCGACGATGATGATCGGGGCCAGGCTCAGCAGGGGTCCCGTGGTCTGGGCGTTCACCAGGCCGGACAGCCAGCCCCACTGGAAGACGGCGACCGTCGCGCCCAGGGCCGAGCCGATGGTCAGCAGGAAGCCGAGCACGCCGACGACCGGGACCAGCAGGGAGCGGAAGACCAGCACCAGCAGGATGAAGGCCAGGCCGACGACCAGGATCAGGTAGCGCGGCAGCGCCTGGTCGAGTTTCTGCGACACGTCGATGCTGACCGCCGTCTGGCCGGTGACGTAGACCTTGGCGTCGGGGCCGTCGGCCACGTCGTCGCGGATCGCGTGGACCAGGTCGATCGTGCCGGTGTCCTCGGGGCCGGAGGTCGGGATGATCGTGATCAGGGCGGCGTTGCGGGCCTGGTTGGGCTGGGGCGGGGCCACCACCGCGACGCCGGGGAGCGTCTGCACCTTCTGCTGGACCGTGGCCGCGTACGCCGAAGAACCGGAACCGTCGACCAGGACCAGCAGCGGGCCGGCGAAGCCGGGCCCGAATCGCTCGGCGATGATGGCGTCGGCCTTGGCCGCGCTGCTGCCGTCGGGGGACTTCTGGATGAGCGTGGTGCGCAGTGAGAAGAACGGGATGGCGATGACGGCCAGCGCCGCCACCGCGAGGACCAGGCTGATCACCCGCTGACCGGTGACCAGGGCGGCCCAGCCGCGGAAGAAGCCGCGGTCGCGGACCGGCGCCCCGGCCGGGTTGGCGCGGACCTTCTTCGGCAGCGCCCGCATGCCGAGCGCGCCCAGGAACGCCGGGAGCAGGGTGATCGCGACCAGCACGGCGACCACGATGGTGGCCGCGGCGGCCAGGCCCATCTCGGTGAGGAACGGGATGCCGGCCACCGAGAGGCCGGCCAGCGCGATGACCACGGTCAGGCCGGCGGTGACCACGGCGGATCCGGCCGTGCCGACGGCCAGCGCGGCCGCCTCGGCCGGTGGCAGCCCGCGCCTGAGTTCCTGCCGGTGCCGGGTGACGATGAACAGGGCGTAGTCGATGCCGACGGCCAGGCCGAGCATGACGGCGAGGATCGGGGTGGTCGACTGCAGGTCGACGAAGCCGGTCAGGGTGGTGATGCCGAGCGCGCCGATGGCCACGCCGACCAGTGCGGTCAGCAGGTTCATACCGGCCAGGACCAGGGAGCCGTACGTCACCGCGAGCACCACCAGCGCGACGACGACACCGAGGATCTCGCCGGTGCCGCCGATGTCGGCCCCGGACTCCTGTGTCGCGTCGCCGCGAGCCTCGACGGTGAGCCCGCCCGAGCGCGCCTCGCCGACCGCCGCGGTCAGCGCCTCCCGCTCCTCGGGGGTGATCTCCGAGTTCTGGACGCCGTAACTGACCGTGCTGTACGCCGTGCTCTGGTCCCGCGAGACGGTCGGCGCCTGCGGGTTGAGCGGGTTGCTGGCCGACAGGACGCCCGGGAGCTTGCCCAGCTTCTCGACGGCGGCGGCGACCTTGGCCGCGTTCGCCTGGTCGGTGATCTTGCTGCCGCTGGGCGCCTCGAAGACCACCTGCGCGGACGCGCCGGCCGAGCCGGCACCGAAGCGCTCGCGCAGCAGCTTGAGCGCGACGGTCGACTCCTGGCCCGGGATCTCGAACGTGTTCACGGTCTGGCCGGACAGGGTCGCCGCGCCCACGCCGAGGGCGATCAGCGCCACCAGCCAGACGACCATGACTATGGCCTTGTGTCGTACCGAGGCCAGTCCCAGGCGATGCAGCAACGTTGCCATTAGCGATGTCCCTTACTTGTGGCCGGTTTGTTGGTGGCCCAGCGCGTCGTAGCTGACGGCGATGAGGTCGTCGTGGGTGACGACCAGGGGCTTGTCACGCATGGTGATGCCGAGCAGGACCAGCGCCCCGAGCGCGCCGACGACCCGGATGGCGCGCGCGTTGTCGCACTCCGGCTCGAGGGCGAAGGCCGCGAAGATGCCCTGCCCGAGCTCGTGGAGGGCGAGGCCCAGGTCGGACTCCGGCTCGCTCTGCAGGCCGGAGAGGAGGAGGGCGACAGTGCCCGGCAGGTCCATGGCGAGCTGGGCGAACTCGCTGAGCACGGCCCGGTCCCGCGCGGGCCCGGGTGGCATGTCCTGAACCTGGGCGGCGATCTCGCGGACCGCGCTCAGGGCCTTGTCGACCACCGCCTGCTGCAACGACTCCTTGGTCGGGTAGCGGTGGAGCAGGCCGGTCTTGGAGTAGCCCACGGCGTCCGCGATGCGCTGGACGGACGTCTCCCGGAAGCCGTGGCGCGCGAAGAGGCTGGCGGCGGCTTCGAGGATTTCGTCGTCGATCTGCTGCTTGGTGGGACGCGGCATGCGGACCAGAGTAGTCGGTTGCGGACCAGTTCGGTCGGTAACCGACCGTGGCGGTCCTCACTAAGTACGGCGGCGGCCGCGGGGTTTTGACTTCCCCGCGGCCGCTGTTCGAATCCTCTTCTAGCGGATGGCCTGCCTG
Organism: Actinoplanes sp. NPDC048988; assembly: GCF_043197815.1. NCBI lineage: Bacteria > Bacillati > Actinomycetota > Actinomycetes > Micromonosporales > Micromonosporaceae > Actinoplanes > Actinoplanes sp. NPDC048988. Next base: position 205,543 of record NZ_JBICTW010000016.1, read on the forward strand.
ATCCACCCGGCGATGTTGTCGGTCCGGGCGGCGGTCTCGACGCCCATGTGCGGGCAGGACGGGCCCGTGCTCACCACGGCCACCAGTTCGCCGCGCTTGGTGAAGAACGGAGCTCCCGAGTCGTACGGGCATGGTGTCGTGTCGCGGTCCGGCGCGTACCCCTGAAGCCCCGTCACGTTGGCACTCAGCTCGACCACCTCGAGCAGACCCGTGCGCAGGTGAGTGACCGGCGCCGGATCGACGCTGGTGGTGGAGCCGTAGCCGGTGAGGCGCACGATCGTGCCGATCTCGGGCGGGGTGCGGCCGATCCGGATCGGCCGGATGTCGCGCACCGGCCGGGCCAGCTGGGCGACGGCGACGTCCGCCGTGGGCGACTGCCGGACCGCGACGATCGTGATCTCGTGACCGCGTGTGGTGTCGGTCAGATCGGTGCGGCCCACCGTGGCCGTGGTCAGGTCGGCGACCGGGCGTTCCACGCGGACGCCGGCCGCGTCCCGGAAGCAGTGCCCCGCGGTGATCACCCAGCGCGACGAGATGAGGGCGCCCGAGCAGGCGCTGTTCCGCTTGCCGCCGTCGGCGGTGGGAATCCCGGTCATGGTCAGCTTGACGGAGAAGGCGTACTTCCCGATCGGTACGGGTTCGCCGTTCGCGACCGCGTTCGCGGGCCCCGTGACGCCGAACAGCACGCCGCCGATCGTCGCCGCGGCGACGAGCATCGAGCCTATTCGCTGTCTCATGTGGAGCACGCTAGACCACCGCCGCATCAGGGGCATTCCGGGGAAAGCCCTGAGAGTTTTCCGGCCGACACGCCCGATTCGACCGCTTTGGACGCGCGTTTCTGCTGCTTATCCGACAGTTGTCGGGCACCGGCCCCTCGGGGGACGACGGGGGTTCGGCCCGGATGTTCCCAGCTCTCTGACTGCCTAATTTCAGGTTCGACACAGAAAACGTTCTGGGGGGCTCTCGAATGAGTAAGCGGCCGATAACAGTACGCGTGGCGCGGTGGAGCGCCGAGCATCCGTGGCGGGCCATAGCGTTGTGGGTGGCCTTCGTAGCGGTGTGCTTCATGGCCGGCAACATGGCCGGGGCCAAGGAGGCGACCGCCGAGGACAGCTCGATCGGCGAGGCCGGCCAGGCCTACGTGATGATCGACAAGGGCGGGTTCGACTCGGCCCCGGCCGAGGACAACGTCCTGATCACCGCCCGCTCCGGTGCCCTGGACAAGGCCGCCGGCGACCGCGCGGCCGCCGACGCGGCCGCCGCCCTGCGCACCGTCACCGGCGTCTCCGCGGTCGGCGCGCCGGTCCCGTCCCACGACGGCTCGGCGCTGCTGGTGCCGATCACGATGAGCGGCGACCCCGAGACCGCCTCCGACCGGGTCGGGCCGCTGCACGACGCGGTGGCCACGGTGCAGCGCAAGCACCCCGAGCTGCGCGTCGAGCCGGTCGGCGGGCCGACCATCGGCAAGGCGCTCGACGACACCCTCGGCAAGGACTTCCAGCGGGCCGAACTGCTCAGCCTGCCGGTCACCCTGGCCATCCTCATCCTGGTCTTCGGCGCGCTGATCGCGGCCGGCGTGCCGGTGCTGCTCGCCCTCATGTCGGTGGCGGCCGCGATGGGCCTGTCCACGCTGGCCTCCCACCTGATCCCGTCCACCGACACCACCAACAGCGTGATCCTGCTGATCGGCATGGCCGTCGGCGTCGACTACTCGCTGTTCTACGTCCGCCGCGAACGTGAGGAACGCGCCAAGGGACGCGGCCACGTCGACGCGGTCGAGATCGCGGCCGAGACCTCCGGGCACGCCGTGGTCGTCTCCGGCACCGCTGTCATCATCGCCATGGCCGGTCTCTTCCTGGCCCGCGACGCCGTCTTCTCCTCGCTCGCCGTCGGCTCGATCCTGGTCGTGGCGGTCGCGGTCATCGGCTCGCTCACCGTCCTGCCCGCCCTGCTGGCCAAGCTGGGCCGCTGGGTCGACCGCCCGCGCGTTCCGCTGCTGTGGCGCCTCTCGGCCCGCTCAACGTCGCCGTCCGGAAGCGGCGTCTGGCGCCGCATCCTGCACCCGGCGCTGCGCTGGCCGGCCGCCACGCTCCTGGTCAGCGTGCTGGCGCTGCTCGCCCTGGCCGCGCCCGCCCTGGGCATGAAGCTCAAGTTCCCCGGCACCGAGGACCTGCCCCGGACGACCCCGGCGATGCAGGCGTACGACCGGCTGACCGCGGCCTACCCGAGCAACGGCACCACGCACGAGGTCGTGGTGGAGGCGCCGGCGTCCTCGGCCGCTTCCGTGCGGGCCGCGCTGACCCGCCTCTCCGACAGCACGCGGGACAACCGCCTGTTCGCGCCGGTGGAGGAGACCGGACCGGACCTCGAGGTGTCGGCCGACAAGACGATCACGGTCCTGGACGTGGCGACGCCGTACTCCTCCCGCAGCGACGAAGCGGCCGATTCCCTGCACGAACTGCGCGACACGCTGGTGCCGGCGGCGCTGTCCGGGCTTCCCGGCGCCACGTACGCCGTGGGCGGTGGCGTGGCCGAGAGCGAGGACTACGCGGCCCACGTCTGGCGGACGCTGCCGCTGGTGGCCGGCTTCGTCCTGGTGCTGACGTTCCTGGTGATGGCGTGGACGTTCCGGTCGGTGGTGGTCGCGCTGACCTCGATCGCCTTGAACCTGCTGTCGGCGGCCGCCTCGTACGGCCTGCTGGTCCTGGTCTTCCAGGGCAGTTGGGCCGAGGGGCTGCTCGGCTTCGAGTCGATGGGCGCCATCGTGTCGTGGCTGCCGCTGTTCCTGTTCGTGGTCCTGTTCGGCCTGTCGATGGACTACCACGTCTTCGTGGTGAGCCGCATCCGCGAGGCGGTGCAGCGCGGCGTGCCGACCCGCGAGGCGGTGGCCGAGGGCATCACCGGCTCGGCCGGCACGGTCAGCAGCGCGGCCCTGGTCATGGTGGCGGTGTTCTCCATCTTCGCGACGCTGAGCACCATCGACATGAAGCAGCTGGGCATCGGCCTGGCCGCCGCGATCCTGCTGGACGCGACCATCATCCGGGCGGTGGTCCTGCCGTCCCTGATGACCCTGCTGGGCAACCGGAACTGGTGGGCGCCGCGCTTCATGCGCCCCCGGGGCCGCCACGCGGCGCCGGTCTCCCCCGCCGCGCCCACCCCGGAGCTGGTCGGCCGCCACTGATCCCGTCGGCCGCCAGAAGCCCCCGGCAATCCCGCCGGGGGCTTCCCTCTGCCCGTCTCAGGACGGCGACTGCCAGTTCATCGAGACATGCCCGACGCGTACGCGCTGGGGATGGTCCCCGACCGCGACCGTGGCCACCCGCCGGCCGGTGGCGAAGCTGATGGCGCTGACCCGGTCGGCGCCGGACTCGGAGATGACACAGTCCTTGCCGTCGCCGCTGACCGTGGCCCAGTACGGCTTGGACGCCTCGACGAGCGGGCCCTCGGCCAGGGTGGCCCGGTTGACCACGGTCGCGTAGTCGTCCATGGTGCCGGCGACGCAGAGCTTGGCGCCGTCGGGGCTGATCGACAGGCCGTGGTGGCGGGAGTCGTTGACCCAGGTGGTGCGGTCGGCGCTGGTCGCCGGGTTCAGCGGCAGCGACTTGACCCGGGTGATCCGGTCGGTGGCCACGTCGTACTCGATCAGGCCGGCGAAGAACGAGACCTGGAAGTACAGCTTCGACTCGTCGGGGGTGAAGACGGCCGGGCGTACGGCGTCGGAGAGGTCGGCACGCCCGAACGCGTCGAGCCGCTGGCGCATGTCGACCGTCCGTACCACCTGGAAGTTCCTGGTGTCGGCGATCGTGATGTGGCGGTCGCCCTTGGTCCAGTCGAGCCAGGGGTCGTCGAGCGCGGTGTTCACCTCGCCGATCGAGGAGTTCCACAGGTAGCGGCCGCCGCCGGTGTAGATGTTCTCGTGCGGCTTGTCGCCGGCCGTGAAGGAGCCGAGCTGCCGTCCCGTGACGATGTCGAGCACGTGCACGGTGTTGGAGGTGGAGGCCGAGACGGCCACCGAACGGCCGTCGGGCGAGACGGCCATGTGGTCGCTGCGGTAGCCGGAGACCGGGAACCGCCACTTCAGCGCGCCGGTGGCCAGGTCGATCGAGACGACGTCGGCGAAGCTGGGCCGCGAGGCGACCAGGGCGGTGCCGTCGGGCGTGGTGTACATGTCGTCGACCAGCTGATCGTGTCCCTCGCCCGGGCCGGACCGGATGCCGAGGAAGAACGCGAGGCGGATCGGGTTGAGCGCGATCTCGGTGAGGCGCTGGTTCTTGTCGGGTACGACGTTCAGGCGGCCGATCTTGGCGTAGTCGCCGCTCGACCGGATGACGTCGACGGTGCCCTCCCAGTTGTTGCCGACGAACATGACCTCCCGCAGTTCGTCCTGTTTCGCCAGTGGCACCAACGTCAGCAGGGCGGCTGTCGCCGCCCCGACCCATCGGCCTGCGAACATGCCATCCTCCCGGGGTTACCTTGCGGTAATGACATCGAAACAAGAGAATCTTTCGGATCGATAGAGGCCGGTGGCCAAGGCCGGGCTGCCGCGTTGTGCCCCACCCACAACCGTCGCGGGAGGCGCCGATGCTGACCGAGCTGATCCGGGGCCTGGCCGCGGACGACGCCCTGGTGGACGAGGTGCTGCGAGCGGCCGGCGGTCCCACCGTGGCCACCCGCGCCCAGGTGGCGGCCCTGCTCACCGCGGGCTGCGACGCCTTCCTGCGAGCCCCCGACACGCCCGTCGGCCCGGCGCACGCGGCCCGGTCGTCGGTCGACGCCGCGTTCGGCTTCGCCGTCGACTTCAGCGCGGCCGGCCGTTTCGGCGCGGAGCTGGCGGCGCTGGGAGTGCCGGTCGCCGGGCTGATCGCCGGGGTGCACGCCGGCCGCAGCCGCCTCCTCGAGATAGCCGTCGACCGGGGCCGCGCGGCCGGCATCACGGACGAAGCCCTGCTGCGGGGACTGCTCAAACTGGAGACGTACGGGCGGGCCCTCGAACGGCATGTGATCGACGGGCACCGGTCGGCCGCGAACGGGCTCGACCGCGACGACCGCGCGGCCCGCATGCGGGTGCTGCGCCGCGTCCTGCTGAACGACCCGTCGGTCCAGGACGATCCCGAACGGTTCGGCCTGCGCGAGGACGGCCGCTACCACTGTGTGATCTCGGACGTGACCGACCCGGCCCGGGTCCGCGCCCTGGAAGAGGCGGTCGCCCACCGCGGCGGGGTCCTGGCCCCGGTGGACGGCCGCATCGCCGGCCTGACACCCCGCCTGCCCGCGGGCCGCGCCGTCGACCCACCGGCGCTGGTCATCGCCACCCCGCCGGTACCGCTCACCGACGCCCCGGCGGCCCACCGCCTCTGCCTGACCGCCCTCCGCGCCGCCCGCGCCGATGAAACCGTTCTCCCCCCGCGCCCCGCCCGCGCCGGCGAAACCGCTCTCCCCCTCCGCGCCGCCCGCGCGGGGGAAACCGCTCCCCCGGACGGGGTCCGCTGGGTGACGGATCTCGCCGCCGAGACCGCGCTGGTCGCCCAGCCCCTGCTGGGGTCACTGCTGGCGGCGGAACTGCTGGCGGCCCTGAACCCGGCCGACGAGTTTCACCGCCAGCTGGCCTCGACCGCCGTGGCCTACCTCGACCACGGCCACCGCCTGGACCTGACCGCCGCCGCCCTGCACCTGCACCCCAACACCGTGCGCTACCGCCTCCACCGGCTCACCGAGCTCACCGGCTTCGCCGAGTCGCTGCCGGTTCCCGAGACGGTGCGGTGGTGGTGGGCCCTGCGATCCTGGTGCCGCCGACCGTCCAGATAGGACGCGCGATAACATCCCGCGCGTGGACGAGACGCTGAAGAAGCCGGGCCGCGTGCCGACGGCGGCCGAAGAGGACCGGTTCTGGGCCTTGATCGAGTCCGCCTGGCAGCGCCTCGGCCCCGAGCCGGCCGCGCTGCGCCGGGCCCTGATCGCCCGCGACCCCGACGACGACGAGGACTTCGAGCTGTACGCCCTCGACGGCTGGCTGGCCCCCTTCCTGCGCGCGCTGACCGAGCTGTCGGCCCCGCTGTCGCGCGCCGAGCTGGCCGACCTCGACCGCGTCCTGGAACGCCAACTCCACGACCTCGACCGCGCCGACATCCACGAGGTGACCGACGGCTCGGACGACGGTTTCCTGTACGCCCGCGGCTTCATCGTCGCCCTGGGCCGCGAGTTCCACGAGGCCGTACGCCGTGACCCCACCCTGGCGGTCCTGGACGCCGACTGCGAGGAGATGTGCTACTTCTTCGCCGGCCTCCACGAGGAGCGATTCGGCCGGCCCCCCGAGCGCGACTCCGGCATCTCCCGCGAGACCGGCGCCAACCTGGCCGGCTGGACCCTATAACCGCGTGGTTTCCGCTACGGCGTGACGACCCGTCCGCCCAGGGTCACCACCAGCCGGCCGTCGGAGGTGTAGGACCAGGCCAGCGCGCCCGACAGCGTGGCGCACCGGGAGCCGTTGGTGCCGGTCCAGAACTGGTTGCTGCTGTCGCTGTCGCCGACGATCTTGTCGTTGGAGCCGCTGCCGGAACGGCACGAGGTGTTCGTACGGAAAACCGATGTTCCGCCGTCGAACGAGAAGTTGCGTTCCGTGTTGTCGATGCTGATGTTGTTCGCGATCGTCATCGTGCCGAGGTTCCGGTTGTACGTGAAGCCGTGCTTGCCGTTGCGGTACGCGATGTTGCGCCGGATCGTGTGGTTGACGCCGATGTCCTCGCCGCCCAGCTTGTAGCCGTTGCGGTCGCCCGCCCCGGCCTGGCTGCCGTCGCTGAGCGTGCCGTTGTTGTACGACAGCGAGTCCTCGATGGTCACCGCCCCGATCGGTCCGGTGTCCGTCTTCGTGTACAGATCCCAGCCGTCGTCGATGTTGTTGTGCGACACCGCGTACCGGAAGACGTTGCCGCCGCCGACCGTCAGCTTCGCCGCGAAACCGTCCGCGTCCTCCCCGTCGGAATCGGCGTTGTCGTGCGATTCCGCGCTGAGCACGAGATTGTTCGCCGGCCATTGCGCGTTCGGCGTGTCCGACGCGATCCGCGACAGTTGCAGACCACTGTCACGGTTGAAACGCGTGATCGTACGCTCAATGATGTTGTTGCTTCCGCCGACGAAGATGCCGTTGTCGCCGGCCCGCTCGACCACGATTCCGCGGACATGCCAGAAGTTGCCGTTCACGGCGAGACCGCGATTGGCCGGGTCCTCGGCCTGGGCCGAGAAATTCAGGACCGGGATTTCGCCGGGGTACGCGGTGAGCACTTTCCGCGCCGACGAGGTCCCGTTGTTGCCGGCCGCGATGGTGACTGTCTGCGCGAACGGATAGGTCCCGCCGCGCAGGTAGATCGTCCCGCCCGCCGCGATCCGCGTGATCGCGCTGGCCAGCGTCGTCGGCTCGGCCTGCGTTCCCGGCGCCGAGGCGCTGCCACCCGGCGCGACGTAGAGGGCACCACTGGTCGGCGGCGGGGTCGTGGGCGGTGGCGTCGTGGGCGGTGGCGTCGTGGGCGGTGGCGTCGTGGGCGGGGGCGTCGTGGGCGGGGGCGTCGTGACCGGTGGCGTCGTGGGTGTCGTGCCGCCCGCCGAGTCCACCACCACGTCGTCGAAGCGCCCGGCCGCCGACTCGGTCAGCAGCCCGATCCGCCCGGCCGCGATCGACGTGTCGGTCGCCGAGCCGACGCTGGTCCCGTCGACGGTTCCGCTGATCGTGCTGCCGGTGACCGTGAGCCGCAGCGTGTACCAGCTGCTCGTCGACACCGTCCGGCTGACACCGCCCAGCACCTTGACCGTGCTGCCGTTCATCGCCTCGAGCTGCACCCGGCCGGGCGTCAGCGACAGCCGGTACATCTTGGTCGCCCCGGCCGCCCGCGCCGTCAGCGCCACCACACCCGCGCCGGAGCCGAACGACGTCGCCTTGACCCGCGCCTGCACCGCGTAGTCCGTCCACGCCGTGTCACCCGCGAACTCCCGGGCCCGCGCACTGCCGGCGTCCGACTGCTGCAACACCCGCGACCCGTCGGCGACCACCGACCAGCTGCCACCCGACTTCGACCAGCCACCGGCCCCCGACTCGAAGTCGGCCGAGAAGAGGGTGGCCGCCTGAGCGTCGGCCACGGTGAGAGCGATTCCCGCCGCCACCAGCGCGGCGGTCATTCCGGCGCCGGCGGCCCAGCGCACACGAGGGGAGGTTGACATGAGCATTTCTCCTTGGAGCGATAGACGACTCCGCGATAGCCCAGGCGCGGAAATTCACAGTAGATCTCTGCAACATTTGCCCGCGTATTTGCAGCCTCCCACAACCGCAACACAGCCGAAATATGTCACCGCCCATGCACGCCAGTCAATGCCTTGCCTTTGCAGGTTTGTTGCAGCCCACTATCTGTCTTCCACCGACAAGGAAGGGCAAGCGGGGGACAGATGTCCGTTGTGATGGTCGCCGCCTCGGCCGACGCTTCGGTCAGCGCTTCCCACCGAAGGAAGCCCGCATCCGGAGGTTGTGGTGACCCGAATCAAACGCTTGACCCTGCTCGCGCTCCCCCTGACTGTCGCCATGTTCGCCGCACCGCCGGCCGTGGCGGCACCGCCGAAAGCGACAGCCTCGTCACTCGCCCACGCCGCCCTGCGCAAGGCCCAGGCGGCCCCGAATCTGCCCTCCTACGTCACCAACTCCGTCGGCAACGCGAGCATCATCGCCGTCGGCGTGATCGGCAAGAAGGACGGCGTCTACAACGTGCCCGGCAAGTACGACGAACGACTGCAGCCGGACCAGTGGTCCCACAAGGCGTTCGGCTGGAACACGACAGGAGGCTGGTACACCGGTCCCGGCTACTGCACAGCCCAGCAGCGCTCCGACGACCGCGGCCGGACGTGGCAGGATCAACCCGACCTGGGCCCGGGCGTCCACCTGATCGGCCCGACCACCATCTACGCCATCTACGCCTACCCCTGCTAGCCGAAGCGGCGTCCGGCCTGAACCTTTGGACCGGGGCCCTCTCCTCCTCGGGAGTGAGGGCTCCGTCTGTCCTCGTCGCCCTGATCAACGCGCCTCACCCGGTATCAGCTGGCGCCGGCCGATTCGATCGCTGATGGGGCCGAGCCACGCATCCGGGCCGTCGACTGGGCCAGTCCGCCCTGACCGTGCGCGCCGGCTGGCCCGCGACGACGAGCGTCAACCATCCGCCGGGCCGCATCAACGGCATGCTCCGCCGGACCGGTCACGCAGGTGAGCGGTCAGTAGCGGTCGCGCTGGACGACGTGGGTGTCGATCAGGTCGAGGAAGGCCTTTGTGGCTCTGGTGGGTGCCGTCGCGAGGGCCGTCGCCACGGCCAGAGTCCAGGGTTCGGCCGGTGGGTCCAGCGGGACCGCCACGACCGTTGTCGTGGTTTCGGTGACCAAGGGTGGGACCAGGGCTATGCCGATGCCGGACTCGACGAAGCTGGGGACTGTGCTCAGGTCGCTGACCTCGACGGCGATCTGGCGGGTCACGCCGGCCGTTCGGAAGTCGGTGTCGGTGCGGGAGCGGTTGCAGAAACCGGTGGGCAGGTCGATGAACGGTTCGGCGGCCACCTCGGTCCGGGTGACCGTGTCGCGGGTGGCCAGCCTGTGGTGGGCCGGGATCAGCAGGCGCGGCTGGAACGTCGTGATCGGGTCGATACGTACGCCGGGAACCGGGTTTTGCACGCCGACGAAAGCGACGTCGAGCGTGCCCGCGCGCAGGCCCTCCAGGAGGCCGTCGGTGCCGGCGGCGTCGATGCTGAGGCTGAGCTGGACCTTCGGGTAACGTTCGCGGAAGTCGCGGACCAGGGAGCGCAGGTCGACCACGGTGAGGCCGCTGAGGGTGCCCACGCGCAGGCTGCCGGTGACGCCGCCGACGACGCCGTTCACCGCCTCGCGGGCCTGGTCGAGAGAGTCGAGGGCGCGGCGGGCCTCGGGGAGCAGGGCCTTGCCGGCCTCGGTCAGCGTGACCTTGCTGGTGCTGCGCTCGAACAGCGGGGTGCCCAGGTCGCGTTCGAGGGCGCGGATGCTGGCCGAGACCGTCGACTGGACGGCGTGGGTGCGGCGGGCGGCGCGGGTGAAGCTGAGCTCGTCCGCGACGGCGACGAAGAACTGGAGCTGGCGCTGTTCCACCCGGCCAGCTTATCGCCGAGGACGATGAGTGGGATCACAACTATTCGTTGGTGGCGGATAGCGCCGCGGGGTACTTGTTTAGCCATGAACATTCTTCTGGCCGGCTCGACCGGCTACATCGGGTCGGCGCTCCTTCCGGCCCTGGTCGCGGCGGGTCACTCGGTCACCGCGCTGGTGCGCGGCGAGGACAAGGCTTCGGTGGTACGGGGTAAGGGCGCGTCCGCCGTCGTGGGTGACATCACCGACAGCGCGCTCGTCACGCGGCTCGCGGCGGAGGCCGACGCCGTGGTGACCGTGGCGTCGCCGGGCGGCGCGAGCAGCAAGGACGACGAGACCGCCTTCGCCGACGCGGTCCTGGCCGGTCTCGATTCGGGCAAGACCTTCCTGCGTACGGGCGGTATCTGGGTTCACGGCGAGGGTGTCGTGGACGAGGACACGCCGCGGGACGCGCCGGCTCTGACCGCGTGGCGCGAGGCGGTCGACACCCGGGTGCTCCAGGCGCCGGGCGTCCGGTCGATCCTGATCGAGCCGGGCATCGTCTACGGGCACGGCGGCGGCATCCCCAACGTGGCGGTCGCGGCGGCCCGCGCGGGCAGCTTCGTCGGGCCGGGCACGCAGCACTGGACCACGATCCACGTGGACGACCTGGCCGAGCTCTACGTGGCCGCGCTGGAGCGGGCCGAGGCGGGCTCGACCTTCCTCGGGGTGAGCGGGGACAACCCGACGACCCGGGAGATCGGCGAGGCGCTGGCCCGCCGGCTCGACCTCGGCAGCGTCGTGCCCGAGACCGCCGAGGCGGTCGTGGAGCGTCTCGGCGCCTTCGGCGAGGCGCTGCTGCTCGACCAGCAGGCGACCGGAGAGAAGGCGCGCACGGTGTTGTCGTGGAAGCCGTCGCGGCCGTCGCTGCTGGCGGACATCGCGAACGGGTCGTACGACGCCTGAGGCCGTTTCACCACCCACATGGCCGGAAGCCGGGTGCGGCCTCAAGCCGCACCCGGCCGATGCCGAGAGGCGGGAGCTGTGCTTTTGCTTGTGGGCGCCCGCTGCCGCGTACAACTTTTTAAAAAAATCTTTAAGCGTTGATCTGCTCGTGGGAGCGCTCCCGTATGGACGGGGGAAGCACGTTGGTTCTCCCATGGCGGAAGGCGCAGTCCCAATGTACAGATCCCGGTTCAACAAGTCCCGTGCGAACGCGCGCCGCTGGCAAATCGGCGCCGGAGTCGCGGGTGTCGCCGTGGTGCTCACGGGCGTCGGGCTCGGCGTGGCCTCGGCGGCGGAGACCGTGCCGACGGTGAACTGTCCACAGGTGAACAATCTCCCGGCCGTTCCGGCGCAGGCCCAGGCCGAAGTGAAGCAGAACCTGGAACTGCTGAACACGCAGATCCGGGAAGCGAACAACCGAATCGCCTCGACGGTCGGCCAGGGCGGGCCGAACTTCATTCAGAACGCCATTCTCGGCCCGCTGAAGGACAAGCGTTTCGCGACCATCAACCGCATCGAGACGGCGATCGGCCGGAACGCGGCGAAGCCGAACCTGAACGCCGAAGGGCTGTCCGGGTGCTCGCTGAACCAGAACGGCGGATCGTCGGCACAGCAGCCGGTGGCCGTGCCCGGCCCGGCGGCCGGCGGCGGGGGCCAGAACGCGGCGCTGCCCACCGTCAACTGCCCGCAGCTGACCAACCTGCCGGCCGTCCCGGCGCAGGCTCAGGCCGAGGTCAAGCGCAACCTGGAACTGCTGAACACGCAGATCCGGGAAGCCAACAGCCGAATCGCCTCGACGGTCGGCCAGGGTGGTGCCAACTTCATTCAGAACGCCATTCTCGGCCCGCTGAAGGACAAGCGTTTCGCGACCATCAACCGCATCGAGACGGCGATCGGCCGGAACGCGGCGAAGCCGAACCTGAACGCCGAAGGGCTGTCCGGGTGCTCGCTGAACCAGAACGGCGGATCGTCGGCACAGCAGCCGGTCGACGTGCCCGCCGCCGGTAACGGCGGAAACGGCGGAAACGTCGCGGTCGCCACCGTGAAGTGCCCGGCGGTGAACAACCTGCCCGCCATTCCGGCGCAGGCGCAGGCCGAGGTGCAGCGCAATCTGGAACTGCTGAACACGCAGATCCGGGAGGCGAACAACCGGATCGCCTCGACGGTCGGCCAGGGTGGTCCGAACTTCATCCAGAACGCCATTCTGGGGCCGCTGGCGGACAAGCGATTCGCCACCATCAACCGCATCGAAACGGCTATCGGCCGGAACGCCGCCAAGCCGAACCTGAACGCCGCGGGCCTCGCGCCCTGCACGCTGAACAGCTGAATCATCCCTTCCCGGCCGGCGTCCCCGCCGGCCGGGAAGTCACGCTCATCACGTGAACGCATTCCCGCCATACGGCGGGGGTAGCTTCGCGAACATGCCCGCCGACACGCCGCAGCAGAACCAGCCGCACCGCCCCCACCCGTGGAAGGTGGAGGGCGCTCCGCCCGCGCCGCCACCCGGACCGCAGAAGCCCCCGCGGTCGTCGTGGGTCCGGTTCGGCGTCACTCTGGTGATCCTGCTGGCGCTCAACTGGATCATCTCGTCGGTGCTGCTGGCGCCGCCGGAGCGCACCGCGGTGTCGTACACGTACTTCCTGACCCAGGTTCAGGCCGACAACGTCTCCGAGATCACCTCGACCGGGGAGACGATCGAGGGCCAGTTCAAGAAGGAAGTGGCCTACACGCCGAGCGGCGAGACCGAGTCGGAGAAGGTCGAGCGGTTCAGCACCGAGCGGCCGTCGTTCGCCGACGACAACCTGTTCGCCCAGCTGCAGGCCAAGAACGTCCCGGTCAACGCCAATCCGCCGGACGCGCCGGCGCCGCTGTGGCAGCAACTGCTCGTCGGTTTCGGGCCCACGCTGCTGCTGGTCGGCATCTTCGTCTGGATCGCGCGGCGGTCGGCGGGCGCGCTCTCCGGCGGCGGGCTGGGCGGGTTCGGCAAGTCCAAGGCCAAGTTGTACGAGCCGGAGGGCGGCCCCCGGACGACCTTCGCCGACGTGGCGGGCATCGAGTCGGTGGAGCAGGAAGTCACCGAGATCGTCGACTTCCTTCGTGAACCCGACAAGTACCGCAAGCTCGGCGCGCAGATCCCGCACGGCGTGCTGCTGTCGGGCCCGCCCGGAACCGGAAAGACGCTGCTGGCCCGCGCGGTGGCCGGCGAGGCCAAGGTGCCGTTCTTCTCGATCTCGGCCTCCGAGTTCATCGAGGCGATCGTCGGTATCGGCGCCAGCCGCGTCCGCGACCTGTTCGACCAGGCCAAGAAGGTCGCCCCGTCGATCATCTTCATCGACGAGCTCGACGCCATCGGCCGGGCCCGCGGCGGGTCGGCGTCGCTGGGTGGCAACGACGAGCGCGAGCAGACCCTCAACCAGATCCTGACCGAGATGGACGGCTTCACCGGCAGCGAGGGCGTGGTCGTGCTGGCCGCCACCAACCGCACCGAGATCCTCGACCCGGCCCTGCTGCGGCCCGGCCGCTTCGACCGCCGCGTCACGGTGAGCCCGCCCGACCTGGCCGGCCGCCGGCAGATCCTCGAGGTGCACACCCGCGGCGTGCCGCTGGCCCCCGGCGTCGACCTGCAGGGCATCGCGTCGTCCACGCCCGGCTTCGTCGGCGCCGACCTGAAGAACCTGGTCAACGAGGCGGCCCTGCTGGCGGCCCGCCGCCAGCACAGCCAGGTGGCGAACAACGACTTCACCGACGCCCTCGAGAAGATCACGCTGGGCACGGTCCGCGGCCTGATGCTGACCCCCGAGGAGAAGACCCGCACGGCCTACCACGAGTCGGGCCACGCCCTGCTGGGCATGCTGACCCCGGGCGCCGACCCGGTCCGCAAGATCTCGATCATCCCGCGCGGCCAGGCCCTGGGCGTCACCTTCCAGAGCCCCAACACCGACCGGTACGGCTATTCGGCCGAGTACCTGCGCGGCCGCATCATCGGCGCGCTGGGCGGCCGGGCGGCCGAGGAGGTCGTCTTCGGCGACATGACGACAGGCGCCGAGAGCGACCTCGACCAGGTCAGCAACATCGCCCGCCAGATGGTCGGCCGCTGGGGCATGTCCGACGCGATCGGCCCGGTCACGGTCCTGCCCCCGCCCGGCCAGGAGTCCCCGTTCGGCTCGGACAACATCGCCCCGGCGACCCGCGAGCTGATCGACGCCGAGGTCCGCAAAATCGTCGAGGAGTGCCACGCCGAGGCCCTGTCGGTCCTCCGAGCCCACCGCGACCAGCTGGACCGCCTGGCCCACCGCCTCCTGGACACCGAAACCCTGGACGAGGCCGACGCCTACGCCGCCGCCGGCGTAGACCGCGACACGGCCCCGGGCGCGGTGGCCCGAGGCGAGGCCCCCGGCACCAGCCCGGCCCCCGGCCTGCCCGTCTCGGTCTCCCCGGAATCGGCAGCGGTCAGCTCGGCCACGTCACCTTCCGACTGACCCACGCCCGCTTTCGTCTTCTCCCGATGCCGGGGACCGTGCGCTGGTCCCCGGCATCGACGCATGGACGGAGAGCGCCGCTACCGAGGCAGGGCCACGACGACGGTGGCGGCCTGGCCCTCGCCGAACTCCCAGCCGGCGATCACCGTTGCGGCGCGCATCGCGTCGAGCAGGGTGCCGTCGGTGCGAGGGCGTAGCAGCAGGCGGGGGTATTGACGGTAGTTCTCGATGTGGGCGGCGCCGAGCTGCAGGTCGCGGCCCGGCGCCACGGTGCCGGCGGCGTCGAGGACGAACAGGGAGCCGGCGTAGTCGGGGATCCATCGTTCCGGGCCGAGCCGGTCGCCGCCGCTGTCGCCGGACCGGCCGGCGACCGGGGTCGCCAGCTGGTCCGGCGTGATGTCGTCGAGGGCGTCGCCGGCCGTCTCGTCGTCGTGATGGAACACCGCGTAGGTGGCCGCCGGGTCGAACTCCCCCAACGGACGCCCGAGCAGCAGTTCGAACACGTGACTGAGCGATGTGGACACGCGGCCAACCTGGACCATCAGCCGAGGAGGGCGTTCACCCACGGGTTGCGGAAGGTGCCGTGCGGGTCGAGACGCTGGGCCAGGGCCTGGAAATCGGCGAAGTGGGGGTACTGGGCGCGGATCACCGCCGGGTCGGTGGTGAAGACCTTGCCCCAGTGGGTGCGGGGGTCGACGGGGGCCAGGGCGGCCTCCAGGGCGGTCACCACCGGGAGCACAGCGTCGGTGTCGGCGATCCAGGTGAAGTGCAGGGCCACGCTGTCGCGCTCGTAGTTGGGGCTCAGCCACAGGGTGTCGGCGGCGATCGTGCGGACCTCGCAGACCTGCAGGACGGGGGCGATCTGGTCGCGGATGGCGGCTACCGCGTCCAGGGCGGCCAGGCCGTCGGCGCGGGCCACGTGGTATTCGGACTGGAGCTCGGAGCCGTTGCTCGGGGTGAACTCGGGCTTGAAGTGGGGCAGGCGGGTGTACCAGGGGCCGGGGACGCCGGCCTGCTCGGTGCTGTTCGTGGCCGGCATGCCGGGCACCGGGTGGCGCTTCTCGGGGGCGGGGGTGGCGCCGAACCACGGGCCCTCCATCGCCTCGGCCCGCTTGAGCCAGACGTGGTTGATGTCGGCGCTGGTCCAGTCGGTGAACAGGCTGACGCTGTAGCCGTTGCCCATGATCTCGTCGAAGTGGGCGCCCAGTTCGTCCCGGGTGAGGCCGTCGTAGACGTACTGCCGCAATTCGAATGAGGGTACGACGTCGAGGGTGAGCGCGGTGACGACGCCGAGCGCGCCGAGGCCGACCACGACGCCCTCGAAGTCGGGGTCGCCGCGGTGGAACGTCACGGGCTTGCCGGTGCCGTCGATCAGCTCGACCGACGAGATGGCGGCGGCGAGGTTCTTGTTGCGTTCGCCGGAGCCGTGGGTGGCCGTCATGATCGCACCGGCCACGGAGATGTGCGGCAGCGAGGCCATGTTGCCCAGGGCCAGGCCGTTGTCGTAGAGGAAGGCGGCCAGCTCGCCGTAGCGGACGCCGCCGTCGACGCGCACGGACCGGCGGTCGGCGCTGATCTCCAGGACGCGGGGCAGGCCGGCGAGCGAGACGAGCGTGCCGTCGGTGTCGGCCATCCGGTTGAAGGAGTGCCCGCTGCCGAGAACGCGGATCGGCCCGCCGGCCGCGACGATCTCGGCCACCTCGTCGACGGACGTGGGGCGCAGGACCCGCCGCGCGCCGAAGACGATGTTGCCGGCCCAGTTCGTTACTAGCTCGCTCATCAGCCCAGCGTAGGAGGAACCGCCCCGAACATAAAGATCAACTTTTTACCCGTACGTCATGACGATGAGTTTCAGGCGCATAACCGGTCGTACCGTTCATGACGACCTTCGCCCTGCCCGCAAGGCTCCACCGATCGGACATTTCGCCCTTATGTCGAGAAATCGGGTCGGGCTGCGGCGTCGTGGTCGTCGACGTCAGCGCCGTCACCGACCCTACGGTGATCACCATCGAGGCGCTGGCCCGGCTCAAGCTCGCCGCGCGCCGGCACGGCCGCGAGCTCAGAGTGCGAGGTGCGAGACCCCGTTTGACGGAGCTCGCATCACTGCTCGGCCTGGAGGGCGTCCTGATGGAGAGGTAGGGAGTGTTTGGAACGTTGATCGTTCGTTGAGCCCGCGTGGCGCGTGGTGACCTGACGAATGATCAATGGGCCAAGCTCGAGGCGGTGTTGCCCGAGGTGCGGATGGGACGCTCGCCTCGGGATCGCCGGACGGTGATCAACGCGATCCGCTGGCGGCTGAGGACTGGGTCGCCATGGCGGGACATGCCTGAGCGGTACGGGCCTTGGGAGACCGCGTACGGGTTGTTCCGGCAGTGGCAGCGCGATGGCGTCTGGGGCGAGATCCTGGCCAGGCTGCAGGCGGCGGCTGACGCCGAACCCAACGACCACGCCCTCGGCCGGTCACGTGGCGGGCTGAGCACAAAACCGCGTCTGGCCTGCGAGCAGGGTCAGCGGCCGCTCTCGATGCTGGTTACTGGCGGGCAGGCCGGTGACAGTCCGCAGTCCGGTGCGGTCCTGGCCGGGATCCGGGCGACTATCGGTGAGCCCTCGGACCAGGTCGGGCATCGACTACGACGTGGTTCGGCCGGTGGTGGACCACCCGCCTTCGACCGCGAAATCTACCAGCAGCGTCATGCCGTGGAGTGCGGCATCAATCGGCTCAAGCAGCACCGGGCAGCAATCGGTGAGTGGCTCCGATGACTTACCAAACACTCCTAGCCGAGGTGGGCCGGGAGGCCGAACAGGGGGAACAGCCGCGGGGTGTCGAGGAAGTTGGTGACCCGGGCGATCCGGCCCTCGGAGATCTCCAGGACGATCAGCGCCCACGGGTCGTGGCCGGCGCCGGACAAGGAGGGGCGGTACTGGCCGAAGGCCGGCAGGCCGCTCGCCGCCACCGGCAGCAGGCGGGAGCCTCGGCAGCCCGAGCCGGTTCCGCTCATCCAGGCCGTGATGTCGTCGGGGCCTCGCAGCCACAGCGGGAGCGGCGGCATGTTCAGGGTGGCGTCCTCGTGCAGGAGCGAGGTCAAAGCCTTCAGGTCGTACGACTCGAAGGCGCTCACGTACCGCGCCAGCAGCGATTTCTGGTCCTTGTCGAGGGGCTTGTAGACCTCGGCGGTGTCAACCGAGGACAGCGTCGCCCGGGCCCGCTGCAAAGCGCTGTTCACCCCGGCCACCGACGTGTCCAGCAGGTCGGCCACCTCCTGGGCCGACCACGCCAGCACCTCGCGCAGGATCAGCACCGCGCGCTGCTTGGCCGGCAGGTGTTGCAGGGCGGCCACGAAGGCCAGCCGGATCGACTCGCGCTCGGCGATCACATGAGCCGGGTCGACCACCTTGTCGTCGGGGATCGGGCCGACCCAGATCTGGTCGGGGCGGGGCTCGCCGGGGTCGGTCGCGTGGCCGGAACCGGCCGGGCCGAGGTCCATCGGGCGGACCCGGCGCTGGGCGCTGCCGAGCATGGTCAGGCAGACGTTCGTGGCGATGCGGTAGAGCCAGGAGCGCAGCGCCGCCCGCCCTTCGAAACTGTCGTAGCTCTTCCAGGCGCGCACCATCGTGTCCTGCACCGCGTCCTCCGCCTCGAAGCCGGAGCCGAGCATGCGGTAGCAGTAGCCGGTCAGCTCGGGCCGGAAAGCCTCCAGCTGCGTCTCGATCGGGGCGGTGACGTCGCTCACCCCGACGAATCTATCGGAAAAAGTTGTGTCCGCCGCGATGAGTTTCCCCGGGTGGGCGAGTCTGACCGGGCACAGACGCATTCGATGAGGAGACATCATGTACGCCGAGGTCAACGGACTCAACCTCTACTACGAGACGCACGGCGAGGGTACGCCGCTGATCCTGCTCCACGGTGGCCTCGGCTCGGGCGAGATGTTCGCGGCCACCCTGCCCGCGTTCGCCGACCACCACCGGGTGATCCTGCCCGACCTTCAGGGTCACGGCCGTACGGCCGACATCGACCGGCCGTTGAGCATCGAGGCGATGGCCGACGACATCGCCGCGCTCATCGACCACCTGGGACTCGAGAAGCCGGACGTGGTGGGCTTCTCGCTCGGCGGCGGCGTCGCCCTGCTGCTCGCCATCCGCCACCCGGACAAGGTCGGCCGCGTGGTGTCCGGCTCGGCCGGCATCCGGCGCGGCGCCACCTACCAGGAGATCCTCGACCAGCAGGGCCAGGTCGGGGCGGCCGCCGCCGAGTTCATGAAGGACACCCCGATGTACGAGCTGTACCAGCGGGTGGCGCCGCGGCCGGAGGACTTCCCGCGCCTGCTCGACAAGATCGGCCAGGCGATGGCCCAGGACTTCGACTACACCGAGGAGGTCAAGAGGATCAGCGTGCCGACCCAGATCGTGGCCGCCGACGCCGACATGTGCCCGCCGAGCCATTTCGTCGAGGTGTTCGGGCTGCTCGACGGCGGTCACCGGGACGGCGGCTGGACGGGTGAGGGCCGGCCGAAGGGCGGGCACGCGCTCGCCATCCTGCCGGGCCTGACCCACTACAACGTCGTCGACTCCCCCCTGTTCGCGGCGGTCGCCCTCGACTTCGTCGACAGGAAGGACTGAACGGCGAAAAGCGCGAAACCCACAAGGACAGGCACGAGTACGGGGTGTACGAGCATCCCCAGCACGGCGACGATCACCACGATCCCGCCGACGGGGGCAAGCAACGCCGGGCGGGCCACCACGGTGGCCCGTGCCAGGCGGAGCGACCCGACACCAGCCACCAAAGCCGCAAATCCGATAAGTCCGACTCCGATGATCAAGACGACGGTGATCATGAGTCGCCCGCCCGGGACAGCGCCACGGGACAGCGCTGCCACGTCGACCGCGATCAGCCAGACCGCCGCGAGCAACAGCGGACCGGCCAGGAGGCCGCGGACAAAACGGGCACGGAACAGCGCCCATGATTCCGCGAAGGTGAGCCACCGTCCATACACGATGTGGTTCTGAATAGAGGCGGCCCCGACCAGGAAGGCCGCTCCCAGCGTGACCACCGGAAGGGACAAGAGGGTCACCACGATGCCGAGCAGGGCCAGGTCGGCGGCCACCCGCCACGAGTCGTGTTTCATCCCTTGAGCCCGCTCGTGTTGATGCCCTCGACCAGCAGCCGCTGGAAGGCCACGAAGAACAGGAAGACCGGGACCAGCGACAGCAGCGACATCGCGAACATCGGGCCGACCGAGCTCTCGCTGGTCGAGTCGATGAACAGCGTCAGCGCGACCGGCGCCGTGTAGTCCTTGAGCTCGGACAGGTAGACCAGCTGCCGGAAGAAGTCGTTCCAGGTCCAGATGAACGAGAAGATCGCCGTCGTGACCAGCGCCGGCCGCGAGAGCGGCAGGATCACATGACGGAAGATGCTGTACGGGGACGCGCCGTCGATCACCGCGGCCTCGTCCAGCTCGCGCGGGATGCCGCGCATGAACTGCACCATCAGGAAGACGAAGAACGCCTCGGTGGCCAGGAAGTGCGGCACCAGCAGGGGCAGGTACGGCCAGTCGCCGCCGACCCAGCCCAGCGTCCGGAACAGGATGTACTGCGGGATGATCAGCACGTGACCCGGCAGGAGCAGCGTACCGATCATGATGGCGAACCAGAAGCCGCGCATCCGGAACCTCAGACGGCCGAAGGCGTACGCGGCCAGCAGGCAGCTCAGCGTGTTGCCGACCACCGTCAGCACGGCCACCATGGCGCTGTTGAGGAAGAACCGGCCGAAGGCCTCGTCGAACTTGTTCCAGCCCTCGCTGAAGTTCGACGGGGTGAACTCCCGCGGGATCAGCCCGATGTTGTTGACGATCTCCTCGGGCGACTTGAACGACGTGCCGACCATCCACACCAGCGGATAGAGCACGATCGCGAGAATGACGATCAGCGCGGCAAGTCTGATCTTCGAAGACATCACCGCTCCTCGTTGTCGGAGTAGTGGACCCAGAACTTGCCGGTGTTGAAAAGCACCACGGTGATCAGGCCGACCACGAGCAGGAAGACCCAGGCCATGGCCGAGGCGTAGCCCATGTTCAGCTCGACGAAGCCCTTGTTGTACAGGTGCAGCGTGTACATCAGCGTCGAGTCGACCGGGCCGCCGGTGCCGCCGCTGAGCACGAAGGCCGACGTGAAGCCCTGGAAGCCGTGGATGGTCTCGAGGACCAGGTTGAAGAAGATGACCGGCGACAGCATCGGCAGCGTGATGTGGGTGAACTGGCGCCAGGCGCCGGCCCCGTCGACCGAGGCCGCCTCGTACAGCTCGGCCGGCACCTGCTTGAGACCGGCCAGGAAGATCACCATCGGGGCGCCGAACTGCCAGATGGCCAGCAGCATCAGCGTCTCGAGCGCCCACTGCGGATCGTTCACCCAGGGCGCGCCCTCGATCCCGAACAGGGCCAGGAACGAGTTGAAGGCGCCCTCCCGGTTGAACATGCTGCGCCAGACGATCGCCACGGCCACGCTGCCGCCGAGCAGCGACGGCAGGTAGAACAGGCCGCGGAACACCGCGATGCCCTTGAACGCCTTGTTGAGCAGCAGCGCCACCCCGAGCGCGGCGGCCAGCTTGAGCGGCACGGCGACCAGCGCGAAGGTGACGGTGACGCGCACCGCGTGCCAGTACGACGGATCGGCCGTGAACATCTCGCGGTAGTTGTCGAACCCGACCCACTGCGCCTCACCGACGTCGATGAGCGGGCTGTAGTCGGTGAAGCTCAGGTACAGCGAGAGCAGCATCGGGATCGCCGTGATGCCCAGCAGCCCGAGCAGCCACGGTGAGAGGAAAACGTATCCGGCCAGGTCCTCGCGGCGCCGGCGCGCCCGGCCGCCCCGCCGCGGGGCGGCGGGGGGCGGGGGCACGGGGCCGGTCGGACGGACCGGTATCTGAGCCGTTGTCACAGTTGTCTTAACCCTGTCCGATGGCCGCCTTGGCGGCGGTGACGAAGGCCGCGGCCCCCTGCTCCGGCGTCTGACGGCCGTACTGGACCTCCTCGGCGATGCGGACCAGCTCGGTCTTGACCTTGCTGTGGCCGGCCGGCGGGACGCTGGGCGAGGTCGGGCCGAACTTCTTGCTCAGCTCGTCCTGCACGGCGATGGTCTGCTTCATGGCCGGGTCGGTGGCGGTCTCGGCGACCGTCTTGCGGACGTCGAGGTTGGGCGGCAGGCCCCGGTCGGTGCCCAGGATCTTGCCCGCCTCGGGGTCGTTGGCCAGGAAGTTCAGCACGTCGACGGCGGCGTCCTTGTGCTTGGTGCCGCGGAAGGCCGAGAAGTACATGGAGGCGCGGGCCCACTGCGCGCTCGGGTCACCCGGGTACGCGATGACGCCCAGCTCGCTCTTGGTGTTCTTCTTCAGCTCCGGCATCTGGTTGACCCAGACCCACGACGTGCCGGCCTTGCCGGTGACCACCAGCTGCTTGCTGATGTCGGTGGCGTTGCCCTCGTGGATCACGTCCGGGGTCGGCGTCGCCCCCTGCTCGCGGGCGCCCTTCCACAGCTGGAACCACTTGGTGATGTCGGCCTCGTCGAAGGCGAGCGTCTTGTCCTTGTACAGGTCCTTGCCGTTCTGCCGCAGGTAGACCCAGAGCGCCTGGTAGACCGCGCTCGGGTCCTGGGTGCCGGGCACCTTGGCCGTCTTGGAGACGGTGGCCGCCCAGGAGATGAAGTCCTCCCAGCTCATGCCGGTCTTGGGCTCGGGCAGCTTGTTCGTGGTGAGCAGCGTCTTGTCGTACACCAATCCCTGGGTGTTCTCGCCCATGGACAGCCCGGCCAGCTTGCCGTCGACAGTCCCGTAGTCGATCAGGCCCTTGGAGATCTTGGTGATGTCGAGCTTGCCGCTCTCGGTGTAGGGCTTGAGGTCGAGGGTGACGTTGCGCTCGGCGTACTCGGAGATGTAGTTGTCGTCGATCTGGAAGATGTCCGGGGCGTTGCCGCCCGCGGTGAGCGTGGCCAGCTTGTCGAAGTAACCCTGGTTGGCCTGCCAGGTTTTCTTGAACGTCACGTTGGGGTGCTTGGCGGTGTAGAGGTCGAGCGCCTTCTCGGTGAGTTCGGCGCGTTTCTCCGCACCCCACCAGAAGAACGACAGTTCGACCTTGTCACTGCCCGAGCCACCACCGTCGTCGTCGCCACCGCACGCCGCCGCCGGAAGGAGCAGAGGCAGGGTGAGAACGGCGGCGAGCAGCCGGCGTCGGGTACGTTGAGCGGGCGTGAGACCCCTCGTGATGGGCTCCATGGCGCGTACTCCTTTTTAGGAGGCGACACCTCCGGGGGCGATCACGTCGCCCGGGTCCGCAGGGCTGTGCGGACCCGGGCCCGGCCCCGTCGAGTCGCGGATGACCAGTTCGGTCTGCAGATGGACGTGAGCGGTGGTGCGGCGGTCGTCGCCATGCGCGAGCAGCATGTCGACGGCAGCCCGACCGGCGGCGGCGGTGGGAGTCGCCACCGTGGTCAGCTTCGGGCGGGTGAGCCGGCTGAGCATGATGTCGTCGATGCCGACGACGCTGACGTCGCCGGGCACGTGGGCACCGGCGGCCAGCAGACCCTCGATGAGACCGATGGCCATGAGGTCGTTGTAGGCCAGCACCGCTGTGGCGCCGGCCCGCAGCACGTCCTCGGCCACGGTCAGGCCGCCGACCTCGGTCGGCGGGTTCGGTCCGATGATGGTGAGCTCGGCGTTCGCGGCGCGCGCGGTGGCGGTCGCCGAGCGGCGGATCTCGCGGCTGGTCCACGAGCCGCGGGGGCCGCTGACCAGGGCGAGGTGGCGGTGGCCGAGCCCGGCGAGATGGTCGACGGCGCGGCGGGCGCCGCCGGCCACGTCCATCGCGACGGCCGGGATGCCGGCGATCTGCCGGTTGACGACGACCAGCGGCACCTCGCGGCTGAGCTGCTCGATCAGCGTGTTGCTCATCCGGGGGCTGCACAGCAGCACGCCGTCGACCTGCTTGGCCAGCGCGCGCACGACCTCTTCCTCGAGCGCCGGGTCCTCGTTGGTGTCGGCCACGAAGATGTGGTGGTCGTGTTTGCGGGCCTGGCTCTCGGCCGCCTTGATCAGCGGCGGGAAGAACGGGTTGGCGATGTCGGCCACGATCAGGCCGATGTTGTAGGTCCGGCCGGTGATCAGCGCCCGGGCCGCCCGGTTGGGCCGGTAGCCGAGCTGCTCGGCACAGGCCAGCACCCGGCTGCGCGTGTTCGGGTTGACCAGATGCGGCGCCGAGAAGGTGCGCGACACCGTCGAGATGTGCACGCCGGACGCCTTCGCGACGTCGCGGATGGTTACTGACATGCCCACCTCCAATGTGTCCCCGGTCACGGGTTGACGCCCATTAATGCAAGCGGTTGCACACATGTCAATGCCGTTCTGTTGCAGGCAGGTGACGAACGGATACTGAGAAGGCGCTCTTAAGCGGACAAAAGCCAGCGGATCGTTGACTCACGGGGATCGATCTGTCTAACTTCCCTGCAAACCTTTGCTGCCCGGGAGGACTCCCGAATGAGACGCTTCGCCGTCGTCGGCGCCGGCTCGCGCGCCGAGATGTTCATCAGAGCGATCACCGCGGAACCCCACGCCGAGCTCGTCGCGCTGGCCGACGTCAACCAGTCGCGGATGGACGCGCACAACGGCTGGCTCGATGACCCCGTACCGACCTATCAGGCCGCCGACCTGGCCGCCATGCTCGCCAAGGAACGCGTCGACGAGCTGATCGTGACCAGCGTCGACAGCACCCACGCCGGGCACATCGTGACCGCCCTCGAGGCCGGCTGCGACGTCATCACCGAGAAGCCGATGACCGTCGACGCCGAGAGCTGCGCCACGATCCTCGACGCGGTGAGAAGGACGGGACGAAAGGTCCAGGTCGCCTTCAACTACCGGTTCAACCCGGTGCACGAGATGGTCCGCACGCTGCTCGCCCGCGGCGAGATCGGCGAGATCGGCTCGGTGCACTTCGAGTGGCTGCTCGACGTGCGGCACGGCGCCGACTACTTCCGTCGCTGGCACCGCGACAAGGCCAACTCCGGCGGCCTGCTCGTGCACAAGTCGGGCCATCACTTCGACCTGGTCAACTGGTGGCTCGGCGCCACGCCCCGGGAGGTCTACGCGCAGGGCCGGCTCTTTTTCTACGGCGAGGACGGCCGCCGCCACGGCTACGCCCGCGAGTACGAGCGGTCGACCGGCAGCCCCGGCGCGGCCGGCGACCCGTTCGCGCTCGACCTGGCCGGCAACGACAAGCTCAAGGCGCTCTACCTGGACGCCGAGGGCGACGACGGCTACCTGCGCGACCGCAACGTCTTCGACCCGGGCATCACCATCGAGGACGATCTGGCCGTGCTGGTCCGCTACGACACCGGCGCCACCATGACCTACCACCTCACGGCGTACGCGCCCTGGGAGGGATACCGCCTGATGGTCAACGGCAGCCGGGGCCGGCTCGAGCTCGAGGTGGTCGAGAGCGACCACGTCAGCCCGGCCGCGGCCGGCGAGGTCAAGCAGGGCGCCTCCCCCGAGGCGGGCTCGGTGACGTTGACCATCCGGCCGTTCTGGGCGCCGCCGTACGCGGTGGAGCTCCAGCCGCGCAGTCGCGAGGGGCACGGCGGGGCCGACGCCCGGATGACCGGCGTGCTGCTGGGCGGCCGCGCCGACCCGATGAACCGCTCGGCGACCGCCCGGGACGGCGCGCTGGCGCTGCTGACCGGCCTGGCCGCCAACCGCAGCCTGCAAGAGTCGGCCCCGGTCGCGGTGGCCGGCCTGCTCGGAGAGGAAGTTACCGCGTGACCGACCCCGTATTCGCCCTCGACCCGGCGCAGGCCGGCATCGCCCGCGAGCTGCACGCGGCCGCGCGCGACCTGCCGCTGCTCAGCCCGCACGGGCACGTCGACCCGGGCCTGCTGGCCGACGACGAGCCCTTTTCCGACCCGGCGCGCCTGCTGATCGTGCCCGACCACTACGTCACGCGGATGCTGCTGAGCCAGGGCATCGCGCCGGACCGGCTGGGCGTGCCGCGCCGCGACGGCGGGCCGGTCGAGACGGACGGGCGGGTCATCTGGCGGCTGCTGGCGGAGAACTGGCATCTCTTCCGGGGTACGCCGTCGCGGCTGTGGCTGGAGCGGACGTTCAGCACCGTGTTCGGCGTGGAGAAACGACTCGGCCCGGAGACGGCCGACGACGTGTACGACGAGATCGCCGCCCGCCTGGCCGAGCCGGCGTTCCGGCCGCGGGCCCTGTTCGAGCGGTTCGGCATCGAGGTGCTGGCCACCACCGAGTTCCCCACCGACGACCTGAGCCGGCACGCCAAGCTGGCCGCCGACGGCTGGGGCGGGCCGGGCGGCCGGGTGATCAGCACGTTCCGGCCGGACAACGTGGTCGACCTGGAGCGCGACGACTGGGCCGAGGCGGTGGCCCGGATGGGCGAGCTGGCCGGCCAGGACACCGGCACGTACGCCGGATATCTTCAGGCCCTGCGCCGGCGCCGGGAGGCGTTCATCGGGGCCGGCGCGACGTCGTCCGACCACGGGCACCCGACGGCGCGGACGGTCGCCCTCTCCCCCGCCGAGGCGGCCGCCCTGTACGACCGGGCGCTGCACGGCGAGGCGACTGCGGCCGACGCCGAGGCGTTCCGCGGGCACATGCTGCTGGAGTTCGCGCGGATGTCGCTCGACGACGGCCTGGTCCTGCAGCTGCACCCGGGCGCCGTGCGCAACCACAACCGGCGGCTGTTCGCGGCCCACGGGGCCGATGTGGGCGGGGACATCCCGCAGGCGACGTCCTATGTGGAGGCACTTCGGCCGCTCCTGGACGCGTACGGCATGGAACCGCAGTTGACGGTGGTCCTGTACACGCTCGACGAGCAGGCGTTCAGCCGGGAACTCGCCCCGCTGGCCGGCGGCTATCCGGCGCTGTTCCTGGGCGCGCCCTGGTGGTTCCTCGACACGCCGGGCGCCATGCTGCGCTTCCGCGAGGCGGTGACCGACTCGGCCGGCTTCTACAACACGGCCGGCTTCGTCGACGACACGCGCGCCTTCTGCTCGATCCCGGTCCGGCACGACATCGCCCGCCGGGTCGACGCCGCCTACCTCGCCTCGCTGGTCGTGCAGGACCGGCTGCCGCTCGACGAGGCCGCCGCGACGATGGCCGACCTCGCGTACCACCTCCCCAAGCGCATCTTCAAGATCGGCAGGACCGCATGATCACTGACGTACGGGTTCACGACGTCCGCTTCCCCACCGCGGCCGCCGGCGACGGCTCCGACTCGATCAACAAGGGCGACTACTCCGCCACCTACGTCGAGCTGGTGACCGACGGACCTTTCACGGGCACCGGATTCACCTTCACCAACGGCCGGGGCAACGAGATAACCGCGGCTTGTGTACGGGCTCTGGCCCCGGCCGTCCTCGCCATGGGCAACGATCCGCTCGAGTTCCTGCGGTCGCTCACCGCCGACGTGCAACTGCGGTGGATCGGGCCCGAGAAGGGCGCCCTGCACATGGCGACCGGCGCCCTGGTCAACGCGGTCTGGGACCTGCGGGCCAAGACCGAGGGCAAGCCGATGTGGCAGCTGCTGGCCGAGATGCCCACGGCCGATCTGGTCGCCTGCGTCGACTTCCGGCACATCGACGACGCCCTCACGCCGGGCGAGGCGGCCGCGATCCTCGACAAGGGCCGCGACGGCCTGGCCGACCGGCTCGCCCTTCTGCGCTCGGAGGGCTTCCCCTCGTACACCACCAGCGTCGGCTGGCTCGGCTACCCGGACGACAAGGTGCGGCAGCTGACCCGTACCGCGTACGCCGAGGGCTGGCGGGCCATGAAGATGAAGGTCGGCGGGCCGATCGAGGACGACGTACGCCGGGCCCGGATCATCCGCGCCGAGATCGGGCCGGACGCGCTGCTCATGATGGACGCCAACCAGATCTGGGGCGTCGACGAGGCGATCGCCAACATGGCCCGGCTGGCCGAGTTCGACCCGTACTGGATCGAGGAGCCGACCCACCCGGACGACGTGCTCGGCCACGCTCGCATCCAGCGCGCCGTGACGCCGGTCCGGGTCGCCACCGGCGAGGTGGCGGCCAACCGGGTCATCTTCAAGCAGCTGCTGCAGGCCGAGGCGATCGGCGTCATGCAGATCGACGCGTGCCGGGTCGCCGGCATCCCCGAGGTGCTGGCCGAACTGCTGCTCGCCGCCAAGTTCGGGGTTCCGGTCTGCCCGCACGCCGGCGGGGTCGGCCTGTGCGAGCTCGTCCAGCACCTGGCGATCTTCGACTACCTGCGGGTGGGCACGTCCCTCGACGGCCGCATGGTCGAGTACGTGGACCATCTCCACGAGCACTTCACCGACCCCGTACGGACCCGGAACGGCCGTTATCTCGTACCGGAGAAACCCGGCTACAGCTCCGACCTGAAGCCCGAGTCGATCGCCGAGTTCTCCTTCCCCGAGGGGCCGGCATGGAACTGACCCGAACGTCGCTGCCCGCGCCGGGCGTCGTGCACCTCGGACTCGGCGCCTTCTTCCGGGCCCACCAGGCCGTCTACACCGAGGACGCGATGGCCGCGGCCGGCGGCGACTGGGGCATCGTCGGGGTCGCCCCGCGCTCGCGCGCCGTCGTCGACGCGCTGCGCGCCCAGGACTTCCGCTACAGCGTCACCACGCTCGGCCCGTCCGGCACCAGCACCCGGGTGATCAGCGCGCTGGCCGGCGCGCTGCCGGCCCGCGCCGACCCGGCCGCCGTGGTGGCGCTGCTGGCCGACCCGGCGATCCGGGTCGTCACGCTGACCGTCACCGAGAAGGGCTACAAGCTCGACCCGGCCACCGGGCGGCTGCTGCTCGACGACGACCTGCGGGCCGACCTCGAGACCGACCGCGCGCCGCGGACCGTGCCCGGCCTGCTCATCCGCGGCCTGGCCGCCCGGCGGCGGGCCGACGCCGGGCCGATCGCGTTGGTCAGCTGCGACAACCTGCCGTCCAACGGCCACCGGTTGCGCGGGCTCGTGCACCACCTGGCCGCGGCGACCGGGACCGCCGAGTGGGTGGCGTCCAGCGTGACCTTCCCGGGGACCATGGTCGACCGGATCGTCCCGGCCAGCACGGCCGAGACCTACGCGATCGCGGAGCGCGCCCTGGGCGTCCGGGACGACGCGGCGGTCAGCGGCGAGCCGTATCGCCAGTGGGTCATCGAGGACGACTTCCCGGCCGGGCGTCCCGCCTGGGATCTCGCCGGGGCCGTCCTCACCGACGACGCGCAGCCGTGGGAGCGCCTGAAGATCCGTACCCTCAACGGGGTGCACTCGGCGATCGCCTACCTGGGCGCGCTGGCCGGCCGCGAGACCATCGCGGCCGCGCTCCAGATGCCCGGCATGCTCCCCGCGATGCGGCACTTCATCGCCGACGACATCACCCCGTGCCTGTCGCCGCCGCCCGGGGTCGACCCCTCGGCGTACGGGGAAGAGGTGTTGACCCGCTTCGAGAATCCGGCCATCGCCTACCGCACCCTGCAGGTGGCGGGCGACGGCTCGCAGAAGCTCCCGCAGCGGGTCCTGCACACCATCCAGGACTGCCGCAAGGCCGGTTCGATGCCGCGCTGGGGCGCGCTCGTGGTCGCGGCCTGGATGCGCTTCGTGCAGGGCACCGCCGACGACGGCCGCGCGCTGCCGCTGGACGATCCGCTGGCCGACCGGATCCGGGCCCGGCTCGCGGCCGCTCCCGCCTCTGCCGAGGGTGTGGTGGACGCGCTGCTCGGCCTGGACACCGTCTTCGCCGCCGACCTGGCCGACGACGCCGGCCTGCGCGCCGAGATCGTCTCGTGGCTCACGGCACTGACGAAGCACGGCGTCGCGGACACCCTGGCCGGTGTGCGGTGAAGGTCGCTCTGATCGGCGCCAACGGCCATGGGGCGTGGCATCGCCGGAACATCTCCGGCACATCGCATGTGCAGTTCGTGGGCATGGCCGACCCCCAGCCCGTCGCCGAGCCCGAGGCGCCGGTCTTCACCGACCACCGCACGCTCCTGTCGGCGACCCGGCCCGACGTGGTGGTGATCTGCACGCCGCCGCCGACGCACCTGCCGATCGCCCTGGACGCCCTCTCGTACGGCTGCGACCTGCTCCTGGAGAAACCACCGGTGCTGTCCCGGGCCGACCACGCGACGCTCACGTCGGCTCTGACGGCGTCCGGCCGCGTCTGTCAGGTCGGATTCCAGGCTCTGGGCTCGGCCGCGTGGTCCCGTTTTCGCGACGCTCTGCCCACCCCGCTGACGGGGATCGGGGCGGTGGCGTCGTGGCAGCGCGACGACGCCTACTACGCCCGCGCCTCGTGGGCGGGCCGCCGGGGCGTCGACGGCGCGCTGGTCAACCCCTTGGCCCACGCCGTCATGCAGGCCCTGGCCACGGGCACCGCGGCCGGCGCCGGGCGGCCCCGCCAGCTGGCCGTCGAGCGCTACCGCACCCGGGACATCGAGGTGGACGACACCGCTTTCGCCCGGGTCACCTTCGACAGCGGCCTTCAGCTCCTGGTGGCCGTGACACTCGCCGGCGAGCACTTCATCGCGGGCGAGATCGAGGCTCGGGGCGCCGGCGGCCGGGCCCTCCTGGAGTATCCGACCGACCGCCTGGCCCGGCCCGGCGCGGCCACCCTGACCGAGGTCCCCGGCCGGGCCGATCTGCTCACCAACCTGCTCGACCACCGCGCCGACGGCACCCCACTGCTGGTTCCGTTGGCCGTCACCGCCGATTTCACCGCGGTGCTGGAAACTCTGGCCGGCGCCCCGCTCCCCCGGCTGCTCGCCGGCGACACGGTGGCCGTCGACGGCCCGCACCGCACCATCCTCGGCATCAACGAGGTGCTGGTGAAGGCCGCCGCCACCCTGTCTCTGCCGTCAGAGCTCGGACTGCCCTGGGCCGTCCGCCCCTACCGGCGCCGGCTCCTCCTCGATCA
The DNA here is from genome assembly GCF_043197815.1 of Actinoplanes sp. NPDC048988. Lineage (NCBI taxonomy): Bacteria > Bacillati > Actinomycetota > Actinomycetes > Micromonosporales > Micromonosporaceae > Actinoplanes > Actinoplanes sp. NPDC048988. The sequence goes on from NZ_JBICTW010000016.1 coordinate 236,090, forward strand.
CCGGTGAGGCGGTGAGCAGCTCGACCTCCCAGTGCTCGACCAGGCCCTCGCCCTCCTCGTCGGCCTCCAGGTAGCTGCGCACGCGGACGCCCAGGCCCAGCTGGTTCGCGGCGCGCAGATGCTCGGTGACGTCGTCGATGCCGGTCAGGTAGTGGGTGGCGATGAGGTCGGGCTGCACGGTGCTTTCGTCAAGGTCGGTCACGGCATCAGGTTAATCACCCAGGGTCCGCCGCAATCGCAGGCCCGGGGCCTTGCGGACGAAGGTGCGCAGGGCGACCAGCTCACCCCGGTCGAAGCCGAGGATCCGGACCTCCCGGCCGCCGGTGGCTCCGGGGATCTCCAGGGGGCCCTCGCCGCCGCCCAGGTCGGTGGTGCAGCGCGGGCGGCCGTCCACGACGACGTCGGCCCGGTCGACCCCGGCGGTCGCGAACGAGGCGGTCAGCCGGCCGTCCACCTCGGCCAGCTCGACGTCGAAGCGGCGCCGGGGCAGCTCGTCGAGCAGCTTGAGCGCCTCGGCGAACAGGTCGGCGTCGTCCTCGAGCACGTCGCGCCGGGTCGGACGGTGCAGCGTGCGGGGCACGACGCCGTAGTCCTCGAGCGGGGTGCCGGCGTTCGGGCCGACCCGCAGCACCCGGCGGATCACCAGCGACAGGCCGGCGCCGTGCGGGAGCGGCTTGTACGGCGAATCTCCGTCGGGCAGCCGGGCCAGCAGGTCACCCAGCTGCCAGATGTTGCCGCCGCCGGCGCCGGTGTTGTTGTCGACGCCCAGGACCAGGCCGATGCCGTTGTCCTGGAAGCCGGCCGCGAAGATGTCGGCCGCCGAGTAGCAGCGGGCGTCGGTGAGCAGGACGATCGGCCCGAAGTAGGACTGCGGGACGACCTCCAGCATGTCGCGCCCGGTGAGCGGGATGCCGGCCGAGTAGAGGGCGCCCGAGTCGATCGCCTGATCGAGCGACTTGCGCCAGGGCTCCAACTGGTCGTTCCGCCGGGCGATCCGCAGGTTGAGCGGGGTGGCCGCGAACTGGGCCGGCTCCGGCTCGACCGGGCGGGCGACCAGCGCCTGCAGGCACATCTCGGAGGCGAGCACGGCGCCGCCGCCGTTGCCGCGGATGTCGAGCACCAGGCCGTCGGGGGGCAGCAGGCCGAGCAGGCGGATGAACTCGCGGACGAAGCCGAGCACGCCGCTGCCGGTCGGCAGGAACGTGCGGATCCGCAGGTGCCCGACGACGCGGTCGCCCACCGGCACCCGGCGCGCCTCGAAGACGGTCGGCGCCTCGGAGGGGATGCCCGGGCCGGCCGAGTCGCCGGCCAGCGCCTCCGGCGCGAACAGGGCGGCGCGCAGCCAGGCCAGCTGGGCGCCCTCGGCGTCGACGCCGAGCGGGGTGCCGACCTCGGCGGCCGGCCCCTCGGCGGTGGTGGCGATCGGCACCACGCTCCACACCTGACGGGTCTCCCGCTCCTGCCCGTCCCGGTCCACGTACCGGATGATGACCCAGTCCTCGTCGGGCGGGGGCCCGAAAGCGAGCGAGCGCACGGTGAACATGCTGACCGCGCGGGCGTGCCGGGCCTCCGGGTTGGCGCCCGGCAGACACTCGGCGAACCGTTCGACGGCGCGGTGGATCGGCACGCCGTTCCAATGGGTCACCTCGGCCCCGAAACCGAACGGCCCGTCGCCGAGCTCCGCCGTCGACCGCCCGACCAGGTAACGGTGGCGGCCGTCCTCGACGAACTCCTTGAGCAGGAAGGGCAGGTACGCGCCGGCGCCGTTGAACGGCTCCGGCAGCGTGTACCGGGTGTGCAGGTCACGCAGCGAGTTGAAGATGGCGACGAGCTCCTCGTGCAGCCGCCACTCGCGGCCCGGGTCGTCCTCCTGCCGGGCCAGGCGCTGGTCGAGGAGCCGGAGCCGCTGCAACGGGTTGATGCCGTAGCGGGCCACCTTGAACCCCAGCAGCGCGTAGTTGCTCTCGAGGATCAGCAGGGCCTGCCGCACGATGAGCCGCCGCTCGTCGAGCGTGAGTTTCCCGATCTCGTTGCCCGCGAGGAAGTCCGGAAGCGACACGGTCGCGGGGAGAGCGCTGTCCGCCTGCGTCATCGCCCCAGCGTAGGGCCGTTACGGCCGCTAGGATCCTGTCCGATCAACGACCCTGGGGGGCTGACGTGCTGTCCGATCGCCACGCGTGCGTCGCCGCCGGCCTGGGGTGCACCCGCCGCCTCGACCGTTCCTGCCGCGCCCCCGAGATCTGCCTGCGGGATCCGGCCGGCGAGGGCGGCCGGGAGGGCCCGGTGCCGGGTGGCTGCGACACCTTCACCGACGGCCGCGGCCGGTGGATCCGCTTCACCGCCGACAACCGCCACCGGTCCGTCTTCTCCGAGGGGCGCCTCTGGATCGACGGGACGCCGGTCGGCCAGGACCACACCATGGATCCGTGCGGGTGGTGGCTCGGCAACCGTTTCTACGTCGCGCAGGCCGACGGGCCGGACGACCACCCGGCCCAGGACTACACGATGGGTTACCTGGTCACCACGATCAACTCGCTGGTCGTCTACGACGCGGACCGCGCGATCGAACACGTCTTCGACCCCGCCCCGGACGAGCACTGGACCGACCCGCGCGCCGAGTGGGCCGACGGCGCTCTGCACCTCCGGCCGCGCCCGGCGGCCCCGGCCGACCGCGTCATCCCGCTTGCGCGGCCCTGAGAGCATTCGTGCGGTGCGGGGTTACTTGATCATCGCGATGTCCGTGCTGCTGGCCGCCGTACTGGCCCGGCACCGCTGGGTGCCCGGCTTCGGCCTGCGACTGGGCAGCCTGCTGGAGACCTTCCTCCCGTGGCTGGGCCTGGCCGTCCCCGTGCTGGCCGCCCTGGCGTGGTGGCGGCGCCCGCGGATCGCGCTGCCGGCCGTCCTGCTGCCCCTGATCGCCTGGTTCGCGGTGTTCGGCGCCTGTCTGGTGCCCACCCGCGACGACTCGGCCGGCCTGATCGCCGTCCAGCACAACGCCAGCGACGAGAACATCGACCCGGCCGGCACCGCCCGCGCCCTGATGGCCGCCGAACCGGACCTCATCGCCCTGGAGGAGGTGACGTTCCCGGCGGTCACCGAGTACGAGACGACGCTGGCGCCCGCCTATCCCCACCACAGCGTCCAGGGCACGGTGGGCCTGTGGTCCCGGTACCCGCTGACCGAGGCCGCCCCGGTCGACATCCGCCCGGCCGGCTTCGGCCCCGATTGGAACCGCGGCCTCCGGGCGGTGGCCCAGACCCCGCAGGGCCCGATCGCCGTCTACGTGGCTCACCTGCCGTCGGTCCGCATGGACGTCTCCGGCCTGGACTCCGCCCCACGGGACGAGAGCGCCACGAGACTGGGCTCCTTGCTGGAATCCGAACCGCTGCCGCGCGTCATCGTCCTGGGCGACCTCAACAGCACGGTCCAGGACCGCGGCCTCGCCCCTGTCCTGGACCACGTGACGACGTCCCGCGACTTCGCCTTCAGCTTTCCCGCCCGCTTCCCGATCGCCCGCATCGACCAGATCCTGGCCCGCGACCTGAGGGTGACCGGCCTTCGCACGCTGCCGAAGACCGGAAGCGACCACTTGCCGATCCTCGCCCGGATACGGGGATAGCGCCCATGCGCTCGATCCGGTGGGCCGCCCCGCTTCTCCTCGGCCTGGCCGCCTGCTCGCCCGGCCGGCCCGAGGAGCAGCCGCGCCTGATCACCTGCGTCGACGAGGAGGCCCACGGCCGGGCCACCGCCGCCCCGGCCCAGAACGACCTGACCGTCGGCCCGGTCACCTGGCCGGGGCTGAGGAGCTGGGCGGCCGCCGACCCGGACGACTTCGCCGGCGGTCAACCCGGCCACTACAAAGTCGGCATCGTGGTCAAGGCGGCCACCACCGTCACAGTGTCGATCGCCGGCCCGGCCCGCCTCACCTACGGTCAGCGCGCCGGGTACAGCCCAGCGTCGTCGATCACGTTCCAGGCCTGCGACGACTTCGACACCGTGTACTTCGGCGGCTTCCACGCCCCCGAGCGCACGTGCGTTCCCGTCACCGTCGAGGAGCGGGGCGAGCCGCCGGTCCGAGCGACCGTCTCCTTCTTCGCCGGCCCGTGCGCCGGATCATCGGGGTAGCTGGTCGCGGGGCCAGGTGCTGTCGCGCAGGATCAGCTCGGCCGGGACGTGTTCGACGCGGGGGGCGTCGCCGGCGGCCGGGTCGAGGGCCAGCGTCATCGCCCGCTCGCCCAGCTCGGTCAACGGCAGGCGGACCGAGGTCAGGGCCGGGGTCACGTCGCGGGCGATGGGCATGTCGTCGAAGCCGACGACGCTGATGTGGCGGCCGGCCGTGCGCATGGCGGCCAGGGCGCCGACGGCCATCGAGTCGTTCAGGGCGGCGATCGCCGTCAGGGACGGGTCGTCGGCCAGCAGCTTTCCGGTGATGGCCTCGCCGCCGTCGCGGGTGAAGTCGGAGTGGGTCACGTGGACGGTGGCGCCGTGTTCGGTGGCGGCCCGGTGCAGGCCGGCCAGGCGGTCGACCGTCGTGGTCAGGGACGGCGGGCCGGCGATGGCGGCGATCGTGGTGTGGCCCAGTTCGCACAGGTGCTTGCCGGCCAGGTAGCCACCCTCCTCGTTGGCGGGCAGGACCGCGTCGCCGGGGTGCTGGTGGCGGCCGATCACGGCTATCCGGCCGCCGGTGGCCTCGAAGGCGCGCATGCGGTCGTCCAGCTCGGAGGCGGCCGCGCTGTCCAGGTAGCCCGAGCCGGCGATGACGATGGCCGCGACCTGGTGGGCGTGGAGCAGGTCGATGTACTCCATCTCGCGGCCGGGGTCGCGGAAGCTGTTGCAGATGATGACCAGGCGGCCGTTCGCCGTCGCCACCCGTTGCAGACCGCGGGTGATCTCGGCGAAGTAGGGGTCGGAGACGTCGTGGACGATGACGCCGACGGCGTTGCGGTTCGAGCGGGCCAGCATCTGGGCGTGCGCGTTGGGCACGTAGCGCAGCTCGGCCACCGCGGCCAGCACCCGGGCCCGCAGCTGTTCGGTGACCGGTTTCGGGCTGCCGTTGATGATGCGGGACGCCGTCGCGGTCGACACTCCGGCGTGGCGCGCGACATCGGCCAGGGTTGCCATAAGCCTCCTCAGGACGACGACAGACCACGACGGCACCGACAGTTGCCCGGAGGATACCGCCCGCGCTCTTGCCCGGTCGGCAGCACGCCGAGTACGGTCTCAGGAAAGCGCTTACCTCAGGACTTTTCAAGGCCCCGGAGGCAACCAGCATGGATCGAACCACCATCGGCATCGTCATGAACGGCGTCACCGGCCGGATGGGCCTGCGGCAGCACCTGATCCGCTCGATCCTCGCGATCCGCGAGGACGGGGGTCTGCCGCTGCGCGACGGCACCGTGCTCTGGCCCGAGCCGATCCTCGCCGGGCGCAGCGAGGCCAAGCTCCGCGCGCTGGCCGACCGGCACGGTCTCACACAGTGGACGACCGACGTGCCGGGCGCGCTCGCCCGGCCCGACGTCCACGTCTACTTCGACGCCCAGGTCACCAGCGCCCGGGTGAAGGCGCTGCGGCAGGCCATCGAGGCCGGCAAGCACGTCTACACCGAGAAGCCGGTGGCGGAAAGCCTCGAGGAGGCGGTCGAGCTGGCCCGGTTCGCCGACGCGGCCGGGGTCAAGCACGGCGTGGTGCAGGACAAGCTCTTCCTGCCGGGCCTGCGCAAGCTCGCGCGGCTGGTGCAGGGGGGTTTCTTCGGGCGCGTCCTCTCCGTACGCGGGGAATTCGGTTATTGGGTCTTCGAGGGCGACTGGCAGTCCGCGCAGCGGCCGTCCTGGAACTACCGGTCGGCCGACGGCGGCGGCATCACGCTCGACATGTTCCCGCATTGGCACTACGTGCTCGAGCAGATCTTCGGGCCGGTACGGGCGGTGACCGCCCGCTCGGTGACCCACATCGACCGCCGGTGGGACGAGAACGGCGCGGCGTACGACGCGACGGCCGACGACGCGGTGTACGGGCTGTTCGAGCTCGACGGCGGCGTCGTGGCTCAGATCAACAGCTCCTGGGCGGTCCGGGTCAACCGCGACGAGCTGGTGGAGTTCCAGGTCGACGGCACGCACGGCAGCGCGGTGGCCGGCCTGCACCACTGCCGCGTCCAGCCGCGCGCGGCCACCCCGAAGCCGGTCTGGGACCCCGATGTGCCGACGGCGCAACGCTTCCGCGACCAGTGGCAGCAGGTGCCCGACAACGAGGTTTTCGCCAACGGGTTCCGCGCTCAATGGGAGCAGTTCCTGTTGTACGTCGCCGAGGACGCCCCCTACACCGGCGACCTGTGGGCGGGCGCGCGCGGTGTGCAGGTGGCTGAGCTGGGCCTTCGGTCCTCGCGTGAGGGCCGGCGCCTCGAGATCCCGGAGCTCGACCGATGATCTTCAGCGGGCGCGGCGCGGAATTCCGGCAGAAACGAGGCTTCCGATCTCGGATCGCCTATGCGGCCGCGCCGGTGACCGCGGATCCCACCGCTGAGAACATCCCGGGCGCGCCGGCCCACCTTGACTGGGACACCACGCTTCGGTTCCGGCATCACTTGTGGGATCACGGTTTCGGCGTGGCCGAAGCCATGGACACCGCGCAGCGAGGAGCCGGTCTCGATTACGCGGCCACCCGCGAGCTGATCAGGCGGAGCGCCGCCGAGGCCACCGGCCCCATCGTCGCCGGCGTGGGCACCGACCAGCTCCCGGCCGGGCCGGCCACCATCGACGACATCACGAAGGCGTACCTGGAACAGCTGAGCGACGTCCGCCAGGCCGGCGCCACCCCGGTCATCATGTGCTCCCGGCACCTCGCCGCGGCCGCTCGGGACGCCGACGACTACCGCCGCGTCTACGGCGAGCTGCTGTCCCAATCGGACGGACCGGTCCTGCTTCATTGGCTGGGCGAGGCTTTCGACCCGCTGCTGGCCGGCTACTGGGGTGGCGACGACACCGTTCTCGACATCATCCAGGAGCATGCGGCGAGGATCGAGGGCATCAAAATCTCGTTGCTGGACGCGGATTACGAGGTCGAGCTCCGCCGCCGGCTTCCCGAGGGTGTCCGCATGTACACCGGCGACGACTTCAACTACCCGTCCCTCATCCTCGGCGACGACCAGGGCCACTCCGAGGCCCTGCTGGGCGTCCTGGCCGTGATCGCCCCACCCGCGGCGGCGGCGTTCCGGGCGCTCGACGAGGGGGACGTCACCGCGTACGAGCAAATCCTCTCTCCGACCCTGCCGCTGGCCCGGCACCTGTTCGCGGCGCCGACCTACCACTACAAGACCGGCATCGTCTTCCTCAACTGGCTGGCCGGCCACCAGGACCACTTCACGATGGTCGGCGGCGCGCAGTCCGGGCGCTCACCGCGGCACCTGCTCGCGCTGATGCGGCTGGCCGACGAGGCCGGCATCCTGCCCGACGCCGACCTCGCCACGCACCGCGCCGGCGCCTGGCTGACGACCGTGGGGATGAGCCGATGAAAGGGTTCTCGCTGAATCAGGCCACCACCAAGCGGTGGCCCCTGGAGGATCTGGTCGCCGGTTGTGTGGCCGCCGGCGTGGCCGCGGTCGGGCTCTGGCGCGAGGACGTGGCCGCGTACGGCCTGGAAAAGACCGCCGAGCTCGTGCGGGACGCCGGTTTGACCGTGTCGTCGCTGTGCCGCGGCGGCTTCTTCCACGAGGCCGGCTGGTACGACGAGAACCGGCGCGCCATCGACGAGGCGGCCGCGCTCGGCACCGACACGCTCGTGCTCGTCAGCGGCGGCCTGCCCGGCACCAGCCGCGACCTCGACGGCGCCCGGCGGCACGTCGGCGACGCGATCGGCGCGCTCGTGCCGGACGCCCGCGACGCCGGTGTGCGGCTGGCCATCGAGCCGCTGCACCCGATGTTCTGTTCCGACCGCTGCGTGGTCTCCACTTTGGACCAGGCGCTGCAACTGGCCGCGCCCTATCCGGTCGAGGCGGTCGGCGTCGTCATCGACACGTACCACCTGTGGTGGGACGACAAGGTGTGGCAGGGAATCGCCGACGCCGGCCCGCGGATCGCCGCCTTCCAGCTCGCCGACTGGATCACCCCGCTGCCCGAGGGCGTGCTGCTCGGCCGCGGCCTGCCCGGCACCGGATCGGTGGACATGCGCCGCTTCCACCGCGCGGTGTCCGAGGCCGGGTACGACGGCTGGGTCGAGGTCGAGGTCTTCCACGAGGACGTGTGGTCACGGCCGGGGGCCGAGGTGCTGGCCGAGGCGTACGAGGGATACCGGGCGGCCGTCTCGTGAACCTGTACGACTACGTCACCGAGCCGGACCTCGACATCCGGCTCGGCCCCCGGCCGTACCTGCACCCGGTCCGCACCCTGGCCGGAACGGTCGTCACCGACGCGCTGCCGTTCGACCACCCGTGGCACCTGGGCGCCTCCCTCACCATGGCCGACGTGAACGGCTGGAACCTGTGGGGCGGCCGCACCTTCGTCGACGGCGAGGGCTACGTCTGGCGCGAGGACCACGGCCGCATCCGCCACCTCACCCCGGAGGACCTGGTCTGGGAGGACGGCGAGGGCCGCACGCTGCTGACCGAGCGCCGGCGGATCGCCGCGACCGCTTCGGCTGACGGCTGGGAGCTTTCCTTCTCGTACGCCTTGACGGCCCCCCACGAGGTCACCCTGGGCAGTCCAGCCACGAACGGCCGCACCGGGGGCGCCGGATACGGCGGGTTCTTCTGGCGCTGCCCGCCCGGCCAGGCGGTCGCGTCGGCCGAGAACGGCAGCGCCGACCCGGCGCTGACGCTGACCACCGACTCCTACCGCCTCACGTTCACCGGCCTGCGCGACGCCGACCGCTGGTTCCTGCGCACCGACGACTACATCGGCGTCTGCGCGGCCCTGGCCTACACCGACCCGCTCGTCATCCCGGCCGGGGAGACCATTCACCGCGACATTCGGGTACGCATAGAGGATGTCCACTGAGATCGTCTTCGAGACCCACTCCTGGAGCGAGGACAACGACCGGGGCTACGCCACGGGCTGGCTCCCCGGCCGCCTGTCCGCACAGGGCCGCACCTTCGCGGCCGAGTTGGGCGCCCGCCGCCGCGACGACGGCATAGCCGCCGTCTTCACTTCCGACCTGCGCCGAGCCACCGAGACAGCCGAGATCGCCTTCGGCGACTCCCCCATCCCCGTCCTGTACGACTGGCGCCTGCGAGAGTGCGACTACGGCACCCTGAACGGCACACCAGCCGCCACCCTCCACAAAGGGGACCACCTGGACGTCCCGTTCCCCGGCGGCGAGAGCTGGCGTCAGGCGGTCCACCGCAACGGCCGTTTCCTGTCCGACGTCCCGACCCGCTGGAACGACACCCGCATCCTCGTCATCGGCCACGTCGCCACCCGCTGGTCCCTCGACCACCTGATCAACGGCATCCCGCTGGAAGAGCTGGCCGCCACCGACTTCGCCTGGCGCGAAGGCTGGGAGTACCGCCTGAGCGGCTAGGTTCCGCGCGCGGACGAGCACACGTTCGGGGCTGTCATCGCGGCGGGCCGACGGATCGTCCGAGATCCCGATCGGCTGGCGGCGTTTCGGCGGGATCACCCGGAGCTGAGCCGCCCGGAGCCTCACGGAGCCGCTTGTTGCAGATCATGGCCCTCATCTGGGGCTATCCAGAGGTGCTGGCCGGATCGTTTGCAGGAATGGCGATACTCATTGACGTTCGCCTATCGACTTGCCTAGCGTGCCGTCAGGAAAGCCCTTACCTCAGGCGATGTGGAAGGTGCGGCATGCGCAGACGGACGTTTCTTCGGCTCTCGGCCGGCGCGATCACGGTCAGCTCGGCCGGCGCGGTCGCGGCCGGAGCCACCAGTGCGGTCGCGGCCGGGTCGACCGGCGCGGTCGCGGCCGGGTCGAGCGGCGCGGTCGCGGCCGGGTCGGGCGGTGCGGCCGCGGGCCGCATCATCGTGGCGGCCGACGGGTCCGGGGACTTCGCCTCGGTTCAGGCGGCCGTGGACGCGGCGCCCGGCGGTGAGGTCGTCATCGGGGTGCGGCCCGGTATCTATCACGGGCAGGTGGTGATTCCGGCCGGCAAGCCGGGGATTCGGCTGTACGGGCTGGGGCGGCGGCCGCAGGACGTGGTGATCGCCGACGATCGGGCCAACGGGACGCCGCGGCCGGACGGGGGCACCTGGGGGACGACCGGCAGCGCCTCGGTGACGGTCGACGGGGACGGGTTCCGGGCGCGGAATCTGACGTTCGCCAACCTGTTCGACGAGGCGGCCCACCCGGAGATCACCAACCGGCAGGCGGTCGCGGTGCTCACCCGGGCCGATCGGGTGGAGTTCCGGGAGGTGCGGTTCCTCGGCAACCAGGACACGCTCTACGTGAACAGCGCCGGCGCGGCGACCATCGCCCGGGCCTACTTCCGGGACTGCTCCGTGGAGGGCGACGTCGACTTCATCTTCGGGCGGGCCACCGCGGTCTTCGAGCGCTGCCGGATCCACTCTCTCGACCGCGCCTCGACCCCGGCCGGCTACGTGACCGCGCCCAGCACCTCGATCACGAACCCGCACGGGCTGCTCTTCACCCGTTCCCGGTTCACCTCGGACGCGCCCGCCGGTTCGGTCTTCCTCGGGCGGCCGTGGCATCCGAGCAACGACCCGGCGGCGATCGGCCAGACCGTCATCCGCGAGTCGTACCTCGGCGCCCACATCGGCGCCACCGCCTGGAGCGACTTCGGCACCTGGCCCTGGCGCGACGCCCGTTTCGGCGAATTCCGCAACTACGGGCCGGGCGCGATCGCCGGCCCCGACCGTCCTCAGCTCACCCGGGACGAGGCCGCCGCGAACACGCCGGCCGCCTTCCTGCGCGGCGCGGACGGCTGGGCCCCCGATCTCTGCAAATAACCTGCGTCACTGAACCCATTGACGACCATCACCGCTCGTGGGAGCGTCGCAGGCAAGCGCTTTCCTGCACCTCAACGCGCCGACCGCCGCCAGGAGTTGCCATGCACAGACCCACCGCCGTCGCCGGCCTAGCTGTGCTGTCCAGGGACGTTGGTCAACCTGGTGATGGGTGGTAGGCCACCGATTGCTGAGTGGGGTCGGTGGTGATTGTAGTGATGCAGGAAGGCC
>NZ_JBICTW010000017.1:0-233441 GCF_043197815.1 Actinoplanes sp. NPDC048988
TCAACGCCTTCGACCTCGCCTTCGACGGCCGCCTGTCCGCAGGCCGCAACTAACCCTTCAACAAGATCGAGTTACACCGTTCTCTTGACAGTCCCCGCCGGCTTGCCCTCAAAGCCGAAATAGAAGCGGCACTTCTCGATGCAGGCCGACCGGCGCGCGGGTCTTCGCCGGCTATCCCACCCACAAAATCGCGTCCGGCATAGTTGCTCGGCGTCTCGCCGGCGAGGTCCGAGGGCTCGCGGGCGGCGTTGCCGGGTCAGGTGCCGTATTTGGTGTACGGGACTGTCCAGTCGCCCAGGCCGTCCCAGGTGGGGAGGGGCTTGGGGCTGTGTACGACCTCGACCACGTCGCCGATCAGGAAGTTTTTGTAGACCCACTGGGCGTCGGCCGTGCTCAAGTTTATGCAGCCGTGTGAAGTGTTGGCCTGGCCCAGCTGGGTGTTCCACGGGGCGGCGTGCAGGAACTCGCCCGAGTAGGAGATTCGGGTGCAGAACTGCACGTCCTCGGGCTCGTAATAGAACGGGTTGTGCGGGTCGCTCAAGCCGTAGCTGGCCGAGCTCATGCTGTGTGTCCGCTCCTTCGACAGGACCACGTGCGGGCCGCTCTGGGTCCAGAAGTGGATCTGCTCGCCGTTCGCGATTTTCGTGTAGCCGCCCTGGCCGTTGCTGCACGCCATGTCGCGGGCCAGTTTGCCGTCGATGTAGACGCGGGTGCGGTGCGTTTTGTTGTCGCTGACCGCTATCAGGCTGCGGCCGATCGTGAAGTGCGTGGTCGCGTTCGCCTTGCCGTACAAGCCGTTGCCCAAGTTGACGCCCACGGTGTTGACGCTGACCTTCACCGTGGTGCCTTTGGCCCAGTATTTCGCCGGGCGCCAATGCACGATCGTGTTGTCGACCCAGAAGAACTTGCCGTCCACCGGCGGTGACGTCTCGACCGTGATGGCCTTTTCGGCGGCGGCCCGATCCTTGACGGCCTTGCTGAAGGCCACGATGACCGGCTGGCCCACGCCGTACGTGCCTCCTGTTTCCAGCGCCGCCAATCCGTTGGCCTGGAAGGTCACGCCGGCCAGGGCCCGCGGTTTGACCGTGGTGAAGGCCGCCGTCTTCTCGACCGTCGCACCCAGGCTGTCGAGCAGACGGGCGGTCACCTTGTACTTCTTGTCGTAGGCCAGGGATCCGGCTGATCGCCAGGTCGTGCCGTCGGCGTCGACCGTGCCGGCCAGGCCGGTGACCGACTCGATCCGGCCGCCGTCGACCGTCAGCACGGCCGGGCCGGCCGGGGAGATCCGGCCCGTGGGCGCGGTCAGCCGGATCGGCGCCGCCGTGGGCTGCTCCCAGACCGACGAGGACCGGGACGGGGATCGGGTGCAGGCGGCCAGGCCGGCCGCACCCACGGCACCGAGGAGGAACTTGCGTCGTTGGACCACACCTACCTAGATGCGGCTGCGGCCTGAAATGTTGTCAGCATCTGGTGGGCAAAACCCTCGGCCATCTCCAGTTGCTCGCGCAGCTGACGGACCCGGTCCTCGGCCGCCTGGTGGAACGAGGACAGGCGGTCGAGCAGGGGTGAGCGGTCGGCGCCGGTCGCTGATTCGAGGGCGTCGATGATTTCCAGCAGGTCGCGCATCTCGTCGAGGGTGAAGCCGAGCGGTTTCATGCGCTTGATGACGCGCAGCCGGTCGAGGTCGGGCTCCGTGTAGAGGCGGAACCCGCCCTCGCTGCGGGCCGACGGGATGACCAGGCCGGCTTCCTCGTAGTGCCGGATGGTGCGGATGCTCAGGCCGGTTCGTTCGGCCGCCTCGCCGATCTGCATGCGGGTCATCAGTGACCCGCGCCCAGCTTGCCACTGAGGTTTTCGTGGAACTTCGTGCTGGCCTCGTTCAATCCGATGATCTCCGTTTGTTTGCCGCGGGCCGCGTACTTGGTGGTGATGGCGTCGAGCGCGGCCACCGAGGACGCGTCCCAGATGTGGGCCGCGCTCAGGTCGATCACCACCTGGTCCGGGTCGCCGGCGTAGTCGAACTGGTGCACGAGGTCGTTGCTCGAAGCGAAGAACAGTTCCCCATGTACGCGGTACACGCGCGGCCCGCCGTCCGGATCGGGTTCGCTGGTCACGGTCGCGAAGTGGGCCACCCGGCGGGCGAAAACCACCATGGCCGCGAGCACGCCGAGAACGACGCCGACGGCCAGGTTGTGTGTGGCCAGGGTGCCGGCGACGGTCACCAGCATGACGATGATCTCGCCGGCCGGCATCCGTTTCAGGGTGGCCGGGGCGATGCTGTGCCAGTCGAAGGTGCCCACCGACACGATGATCATGACGGCGACCAGGGCGGCCATCGGGATCAGGGCGACCACGTCGCCGAGGGCCACGACCAGGATCAGCAGGAACACACCGGCCAGGAACGTCGACAGCCGGGTGCGGGCGCCGGACGTCTTCACGTTGATCATCGTCTGGTCGATCATGGCGCAGCCGCCCATGCCGCCGAAGAGGCCGGTGACGATGTTCGCCACGCCCTGGCCCCATGACTCGCGGGTCTTGTCGGAGCGGGTGTCGGTCAGGTCGTCGACCAGTTTCGCCGTCATCAGGGACTCCATCAAACCCACAAGAGCGATTCCCAGGGCGTACGGCGCAATGATCTTCAAGGTGTTGACGGTGAACGGCACGTCGGGCAGGCCGAGCACGGGCAGGCTGTCGGGGAGTCGGCCCTCGTCGCCGACGGTCGGCACGGCCACGTGGGCGATGAGGGTGAACGCGGTCAGCACGACGATGGCGACCAGTGGCGCCGGCACGGCCGTGGTCAGTTTTGGCAGGAACCAGATGATCGCGAGCGCGGCCGCCACCAGCGGGTAGACCAGCCACGGTACGCCGGTCAGGTGGGGCAACTGCGCCGAGAAGATCAGAATCGCCAGGGCGTTGACGAAGCCGACCATGACGCTGCGTGGGATGAACCGCATCAGCTTGGCCACGCCGACCAGGGCCAGAACGATCTGGAAGACCCCGCCCAGTACGACCGCCGCGACCAGGAACCCGAGCCCGTGCTCCCGGGCCAGCGGCCCCACGACCAGCGCGACGGCCCCGGTCGCGGCCGAGATCATCGCCGGCCGTCCGCCGGTGAAGGCGATCGTCACGGCCATGGTGAAGGAGGCGAACAGGCCGATCTTGGGGTCGACCCCGGCCAGGATCGAGAACGAGATCGCCTCGGGGATCAGCGCCAGGGCGACGACGAGGCCGGCCAGGACTTCGGTGCGGAGGATTCGGGGCGACGCCAGCCAGGCCGGACGTGAAAGGAGCACAGACATAAGGCGCCGAACCCTACTCTCTCGTAAGGGGAGAGTTGGCCGAGTCGTGGGAATGATCACGCGGCGTGGGGCACCATGCGGGTATGCCACGTCGCTGGGTGTTCGCCGACCAACTGGGGCCGCACTTCCAGGACACCCCCGATCAGCCGGTGCTGCTCGTGGAGTCCAAGGCGGTCTTCCGGCGCCGTGTCTTCCACCGCCAGAAGGCACACCTCGTGCTCTCCGCCATGCGGCATCGGGCTCGCGACGAGAACGTTCTCTTCACACGGGCCGAGACGTACGCCGAGGCGGTGAGCGGCCGGGTCAGCGTGTGCCATCCGACCTCGCGCGCGGCCCGAGGGCTCGTACGGCGCCTGCCGAACGTGGAAATGGTGCCGCCGCGGGGCTTTGTGACCTCGCCCCAGGACTTCGTGGCCTGGGCGGGCGGCCGTGACCACCTGCGGCTCGAGGACTTCTACCGCTATGCGCGGCAGCGTCACGACGTACTGATGGAAGGGTCGGAACCGGCCGGAGGCCGATGGAATCTGGACGCCGACAACCGGGAGCCACCGCCGCGTGGGGCCGAGCGGCTGGGTGTGCCGGCGCCGCCCGTGATCGTCGAGGACGAGATCGACGAGGAGGTACGGGCCGACCTCGACCGTTGGGAGCGGGAGGACGGCATCACCTTCGTCGGCAACGACGGGCCGCGGCTCTTCCCGGCGACGCGGCAGGAGGCGCTGGACCGGCTGCGGCACTTCGTGGAGCACCGGCTTCCGGCGTTCGGGCCGCACGAGGACGCGATGCTCGCCGGCGATCCGCTGATGGCGCACAGCATGCTCAGCCCGGCGATCAATCTCGGACTGCTCGACCCCCTGGAGGTGATCGAGCGGGCGGAGCAGGCCTGTCGGAGCGGGGACGCGCCGCTCGCGAGCGTCGAGGGCTTCGTCCGGCAGATCCTCGGCTGGCGGGACTTCATCTGGCATCTCTACTGGTACTTCGAGCCGGAATACCGGGCCGTCAACGAGCTGCACGCGCGGCGCGAACTGCCGAAATGGTTCGCCGAGCTGGACGCCGACGCGGTCGGGGCGCGATGCCTGTCCGACGTGCTGGCCGGCGTACGCGACCGGGGCTGGGTGCATCACATCCCGCGGCTGATGGTGCTGGGGAACTACGCGATGCAGCGGGGCTGGCGTCCCGGGGCGGTCGCCGACTGGTTCCACCGCTGCTTCGTCGACGGATACGAGTGGGTGATGACGGCCAACGTGGTCGGCATGAGCCAATTCGCCGACGGCGGCCGGATGAGCACGAAACCGTACGCGGCCGGCGGCTCCTATGTGAACCGGATGAGCGACTATTGCGGCGGCTGCCGGTACGACCCCAAAGTGCGCGCGGGCGACAACGCATGCCCGTACACGGCCGGCTATTGGAGTTTTCTCGCCCGTCACGAACAGTCCCTGGCCGGCAATCACCGCATGCGGCAGCCGCTACGGGGACTGCACCGCCTGCACGACCTCGACGCCCTGCTCGAGCAGGAGAAGGCCCGCGGCTCACGGGCGCCCTGAGCAGCCATGCGCCGCACAGCGATCTGGCCTGAAGAAGGTTGAGCCCTTCGCCGCTGAATGCTCGATGGCCGCCCGGTAATGCACCTCCGGATCGGAACCGTCAGGGCGCCGGCGACGGCCGGGACCGTTGTACAGCACCGCTTTCGCGTAGCCGGTGATGCGGAGCAGCCGCCCCACGCCGCGCTCGGTGACCTGCCGTTCCCCTGTCGCGGTCAGCTCAAGCGCCTCCGCCTCGCGGCCACGGTGCGCGGCCATGAACATCGTGTTCGCGAGCAGTCCCTGCCGTCCGGTCGACTCGGCCACGGATCGACTGGTCGGCCAGCCCCTGTGCGTTTCACCGCCGGCGCGTAACTGTCGAGGGGTCAGGTGACCAGCACGGCATTCCGGGTGGTTCAGGCGGGTGGCTTCGCGTAGAGGATGTCTCGCGCCTGTTCGGCGGCTCGGATGATGCTTTCGGCTACGAAGTCCATGAAGCGGGCGATGTTCTCCAGGCGCACCGCGGCCGGGGTGCCGGGGCCGAGGACGGCTACGCCCTGGCGGGCGGTCTCCGCGAGGTCGGCGTTCTGGCGGGCGCTGGCGATCATTGAGTTGAACCAGACGTCGTCGTCGACTCGGTAGCGCTCGCGGCGGCGTTCGTCGCGTTCTCGGTGGATCAGGGTGAGGTCTTCGAGCAGGCCGATGGCCTTGGAGATGGAAGCCGGGCTCACCTGGAGGCGCTGGACCAGCTCGGCCGCGGTCAGGCTGCCCTCGTCGGTGGTGAACAGGCAGGTCAGGATGCGGGCGGTCATCTTGGGCAGGCCCTGCTGCATGAATACGGTCGTGAAGGTCTCCTGATATTCGGCCACCGCCGCGGCGTCGCGTCCGTGTGCCGGGGGCACCGCGGGGCCGCCGGGGGTGGACTGCCGGCGCCGGTGGGCGCGGCGCTCGGTGGCGCGGTGGGCCAGGTCGGAGCGGTAGGCGGTGGGGCCGCCGTTGCGCATCACCTCGCGCGTGACGGTGGAGGTGGGGCGGCCGAGGCGGCGGGCGATCTCGGCGTACGCCAATCCGTCGGACAGGCCCAGCGCGATCTGCTGGCGTTCCTGCTGGGTGAGTCTGCCTCCGGGCACGCCGATCTCCCTTCGTCGGTGCGGTCAGCATAGCGTTCACTTTCCGCCAATGCAACGACTCGGATCGACTTCGTTGCATTGAATCCGAGTCAGTTGCAACGAAATAGTGGCTTTCAACTGGAACTACGTCGCCGCAGTGCAACAAGTCTGTTGCCCTATCTATGAACGCAACGTAGCGTTTCGTGTACCGGAAACAACGATCGCGAGGAGCGCACCATGCAGACTTTCAATACCCCCGCCCCGATCTCCGCCGTCCTCGACATCCCGGCCGGGCGCATCCAGTTCATCGCCGCCGACCGGGCCGACACCGTCGTCGAGGTTCGGCCCGCCGACGCCGACAAGAGCCGCGACGTCAAGACGGCGGAGCAGACCAGGGTCGAGTACGCCGACGGCGTCCTGCGGATCGAGGCCACCGCCGGCAACCAGATCCTCGGCCGCTCCGGCTACCTCGAGGTGACCGTCCAACTGCCCGCCGGGTCGCGGGTCGAGGCCAAGGCGGCGGCCGCCGAGCTGCGCGGAGTCGGCCGGCTCGGCGACGTCCTTTTCGAAGGCGCGCAAGGCGAGATCAAGCTCGACGAGGCCGCGAGCGTACGCCTCCGGACCGCGGCCGGCGACGTCGCGATCGGCCGGCTCAACGGGCCGGCCGAGATCAGCACGGCCAAGGGCGACATTCAGATCGCCGAGGCCGTACAGGGCTCGGTGGTGGCCACGACGCAGGCGGGGTCGATCTCGATCGCGGCCGCCCAGGGCGTCTCGGCCTCGCTCGACGCCGGCACCGGGTACGGCCGCGTCACCAACGACCTGAAGAACGACGGCTCCGCCGTGCTCCACATCAACGCCACCACCGCCTACGGCGACATCGTCGCCCGCAGCCTCTGAACCGGTAGGGGAAACCAATGACCAACCTGGCCATCGCGGCGAACGGGCTGCGTAAGTCGTACGGCGACAAGGTCGTGCTCGACGGTGTCGACCTGGCCGTGCCCGAAGGAACCGTCTTTTCCCTGCTCGGCCCGAACGGGGCCGGCAAGACCACCGCCGTGCAGATTCTGTCGACGCTGATTCCCGCCGACGCGGGGGAGGTGCGGGTCGGTGGTCATGACCTGGCCGGCGACCCGCAGGGTATCCGGGCCGTGATCGGGGTGACCGGGCAGTTCTCCGCGGTCGACGGTCTGATCACCGGGGAGGAGAACATGCTGCTGATGGCGGATCTGCACCACCTGTCCCGTGAGGAGGGCCGCCGCCGTACGGCCGAGCTGTTGTCCCGTTTCCACCTGGACGAAGCGGCTCGCAAGCCGGCTTCCACGTATTCCGGCGGGATGAAACGGCGCCTCGACATCGCGATGACGCTGATGGGCCGGCCCCGGATCATCTTCCTCGACGAGCCCACCACCGGCCTGGACCCGCGCAGCCGGCACGACATGTGGCAGATCGTCCGTGAGCTCGTCACCGGCGGCGTGACCGTCTTCCTCACCACGCAGTATCTGGAAGAGGCCGACCAGCTCGCGGATCGGATCGCCGTGCTCAACGACGGCAGGATCGTCGCCGAGGGCAGCGCGGCCGAGTTGAAACGGCTCGTGCCGGGCGGGCATGTCCTGCTGCGCTTCACCGACCCCACCACCTACCAGGACGCGGCGGCCGTCCTGCCCGATGCCGCCCGCGACGACGAGGCGCTGGGGTTGCAGATCTCCAGCGGCGGCACCTCCCGCGAACTACGCGCCGTCCTCGACCGGCTGGACGCGGCCGGGGTGGAGGCCGACGAGCTGACCGTGCACACCCCCGACCTGGACGACGTCTTCTTCGCCCTGACCGCCAAGCCTGTGGAGGTTTCCCGATGACCACGCTCGCCATCCGTGACTCGTCGACCATGCTGCGCCGCAACCTGCTGCACGCGCGCCGGTATCCGTCGCTCACGCTGAACTTGCTGCTCACGCCGATCATGCTGCTGCTGTTGTTCGTCTACATATTCGGCGACGCGCTCAGTGCCGGGATAACCGGCGGTGCACCCGACCGAGCCAGATACATCGCCTATCTGGTGCCGGGGTTGTTGTTGATGACGATCGGCAGCACGGTGATCGGTACGGCGGTGTCGGTGTCGAACGACATGACCGAGGGCATCATCGCCCGGTTCCGCACGATGGCCATTCATCGCGGCTCGGTGCTGGTCGGGCATGTCATCGGCAGCGTGCTGCAGTCGGTGGCCAGCGTCATCCTGGTCGGGGCGGTGGCCGTGCTCATCGGGTTCCGGTCCACCGACGCGACCGTTGTCGAGTGGCTGGCCGCGTTCGGGCTGCTCGTGCTGTTCGCTCTGGCCCTGACCTGGATCGCGGTCGGAATGGGGCTGGTCAGCCCGAACGCCGAGGCGGCCAGCAACAACGCGATGCCGCTGATCCTGCTGCCGCTGCTGTCCAGCGCCTTCGTCCCGGTCGACTCGATGCCGGGCTGGTTCCAGCCCATCGCGCAGTACCAGCCGTTCACGCCGGCCATCGAGACCCTGCGCGGACTGCTGTCGGGGACCGGGATCGGCTACAACGGCTGGCTCGCGGTGGCCTGGTGTGTGGGTCTCGCGGTCCTCGGCTACGTCTGGTCGACGGCCCGCTTCAACCGCTCGTGAGATACGTGAAGGGTGGGCCGGTGACAACCGGCCCACCCTTCACGTCGTTCTGTGTCAGCTGACGCGGCGGCACGGGTCGCCGTAGTCCGGGTCCACGTGCCGAATCGCCTTGCGGGTCAACGGGCCGTACATCCCGTCGGCGCCGGTGCCGGAAATGCTCTGCACCTTCTTCAGGGCCTTCTCGGTGTTGCCGCCGAAGTCGCCGTCGATGCGCAGCGGGTAGACCTCGATGTCCTCGAGGGCCGACCGGTAGCAGTCGTTCAGCGTGTCCTGCAGGCGGCTGACGCCCTCACTGTTGGCGCCGCGGACCATGCCGCAGTTCACCGACCCGTTGGCCGCCGCGGGGACCAGGGCGCCCTGGTAGGTGACCGACTTGGTGCAGACCGGGTTGGCGAGAATGGAGACCAGCGGATCGGCCGACGCCGGACCCGCCGCCACCAGCTGGAAGCCACCGATGCCGGCCGCGACGAAAGCCATCGCCGCCACTCTTTTGACCAGACGCGTTGCCATACGAACTCCCCGTTGATCGGTACACAGTGGAACTGAACCGACGCGAACGGTAGCAGACTAGGTGACACATATCGATCCCGTCGCCGGCATCTCGGACGCGGTGCTCAACGGATACGTGCCGAGCGGCGGCAACCCCTTCAAGGCCACCGAACACTTCCTGGCCATCCAGCACCGTAAATAGTTGAAGGGGGCCGGGATGTCCCGGCCCCCTTCAAGTGACGAGCTGTCAGGGCACGCGCCAGAGGCGGGCCTTGTTGTCGGCGCCGGCGGTGAGCAGGCGCTTGCCGTTCGGGGTGATGCGCAGCGCCCAGACCGGGCCGACGTGGCCGGTGAGTGGCTGGCCCACGGCTTCGCCG
Organism: Actinoplanes sp. NPDC048988; assembly: GCF_043197815.1. NCBI lineage: Bacteria > Bacillati > Actinomycetota > Actinomycetes > Micromonosporales > Micromonosporaceae > Actinoplanes > Actinoplanes sp. NPDC048988. The sequence continues at coordinate 9,424 of NZ_JBICTW010000017.1, forward strand.
GTGGTCGGGTTCCACAGGCGTACGGTGCCGTCGTCGGCGCCGGTGACCAGCAAGTTGCCCTTCGGGCTGAAGCGCATGGCCCGTACCGGGCCGGTGTGGCCGGTCAGCGGGGTGGTGGTGGCTTCCCGGGTCGCCGTGTTCCACAGCTGCACCTTGTTGTCGCCGCCGGACGAGGTGGCCAGGATTTTGCCGCCGCGCTTGAAGGTGAGCGCGTAGACCGGCGCCGAACTGCTGGTGAGCGGTTCGCCGGCCGGTTTGCCGGTGGCCGCGTTCCACAGCCGTACGGCGGTGCCGCCACCGGAGGCGGCCAGCAGTTTCCCGTTGGGGCTGAAACTGACCGCGTACACCGGTCCGGGGCTGACCGTCAGCGCCTCGCCGATCGGCCGGCCGGTGCCGGTGTCCCACAGCCGCACCGTGTTGTTGGCGCCGGCTCCGGCGGCCGCGAGGCGTTCGCCGTCGGCGGTGAAGGTGACCATCCGGAGTGCGCCGGTGTCCCCGGTGAGGGTGCGCACCAGGTGGCCGGTGGCCGGATTCCACAGCTTGACCGTGCCGTCGTCGCCGGTGGTGGCCATCAGATCGCCGGTGGAGCTGAACGACACCGAGCGCACCGGGCCGGTGTGACCGGCCAGCGGGGCCCCGGTGCGTTCACCGGTGGCGGGATCCCAGAGCGACACCTGGCTGTCGCCGGTGACCGCGAGCAGCTTGCCGTCGTGGCTGTAGGCGAGGGAGTAGATGGCGCCGGTGTCGCCGGCCAGTGGCGCTCCGGCCTTGCGCCCGGTCGCCGTGTTCCACTGCCGCACCGTGCCCTTGCTGACGGTGGCGAACACCTTTCCGTCCGGGCGCAGGGCGATCAGCCCGGTCTCGCCGGGTACGACGTTGCGCGAACGCGCGCCGGCGGTGTCGGCCTGGCTCGGGGTGGACGGGGGTTGCGGGTTGGCGTGTGCCGGCGTGGCGGAGGTGACCGCGAGCAGCCCGATCAAGGCCACGGCGACGGTCCCTCCGGCGCAGCGCCGGCGACGCGTGTCTTTACGATCTGTAGTCACCCCGGCACGGTAACTATGCTTTTGGGCGGATTTTCGGCTGTTCGCGATCGTTCATCCGGCCGGGGTCAGGTCAACGGGCCGAAAAACGTGCGCGGGCCGTCCTTGCCGGTGCTGGGCGTGGGAGCTCTACGAGGCGTAGATGGAGTATTTCGCGGTCCAGCGGTTGGCCGAGCCGAACGTGGCCGGCCACGAGCCGAACGGGGTGGAGGCGCTCCACGCGCCCTGGTTGGCGGTGCCCGTCGTGTAGCTCATGTTGTTGTCGCCGTTGGTGTTGTAGACGAGCCAGTACGCCGTGTTCGGGGCCAGCGTCGCGGTGACCGGGCGGCTGTTCCACGCGTTGGCCGTCAGCGTGCCGGACGTGCTCGAGGCGACCAGCGCGCCCGGTGAGCCGTTCGCGTCGGCGTAGATCGCCACCTGGTACTGGTTGGCCGGGGCGGCCTGCACCGCCTTGAGGTAGACCGAGATCTGGCTGATCGGCAGCGCGGTGGCGCCGTTCACGAACCGGGAGCCGTTCATGTAGTTCGTGGCGCCCGAGTCCAGTGAACCGCCCACCTGGTCGTACCCGAAGCGGGGGGCACTCGGGTTGAGCGTGGTGAACGAGAACTGGTGGCCGGCCGCGAGCGCGTTGCCCGCCACGTCGGTCACCCCGGTCCGTACCGTCACCGTGTACTGGGTCGACGCGGTCAGCGCCGCGGACGGGGTGATCGTCGCCGTCTCGGTGGCCGCGTCGTACGCGACCGTCCGGTTGACCAGCGTGCCGCCCGGGCCGCGCAGCTCGAGGTTGGCCGGGGTGATCGTGGACGCCGCCATGCCCTCGTTGAAGCGCACGGTGATCGGGCTGGTCAGGGCCACGCCGGTGGCCCCGGCGGCCGGGGTCGTGGCCGCCACCGTCGGCGCGGTCGTGTCGGCGCCGGTGGTCGCGTAGATGGAGAACTTCGCGCTCCACCGGTTGGAGCTGCCGAACGTGGCCGGCCAGGTGCCGAACGGTGTGGCGGCGCTCCAGGCGCCCTGGTTGGCCGTTCCGGTGTCGTAGCTCAGGTTGTTGTCGCCGTTGGTGTTGTAGACGAGCCAGTACGCGGTGTCGGCGGCCAGGGTCGCGGCGACCGGCCGGGTGTTCCACGCGTTGGCGGTCAGCGTGCCGGTCGAGCTGGTGGCCACCCGGGCGCCGGGCGAGCCGTTGGCGTCGGCGTAGATGGCCAGCTGGTACTGGTTGTTCGGCGCCGCCTGCACGCTCTTCGAGTACACCGACATGGATGTCACCGAGGCCGGGCTGGATCCGGTGACGAACCGGGAGCCGTTCATGTAGTTCGTGGCGCCGGAGTCCAGCGACGCGCCGATCTGGGGGTAGCCGATCCGCTGCGTCACCGGTGCCGTCGCGTAGTTGGCGGTGTATGTCGTCGCCGTCGTGGGCGCGGTGATGATGTGGGTCTGCGCTCCGCCGTCGGACCACGAGGTGAACGTCGAGGAACCCTGCGGCGACGGTGCCGACACCGAGTTGGTGGAGCCCTGGATCACCGTACGGGAGAACGGTGTGGTCCCTGACCCGGAGCCGACGGTGAGCTGGAGTCCGGACGGCACGCTGGCGAACGTCAGGTCGACCGTCTTCGGGTCGAGCCGGCGCGTCACGGTGTGCGTCAGGCCCTCCTGGTCGGAGGCCACGAGCTTGAGCTCCAGGTAGGACGGATACTCGTGGTCGGGTGCCTCGAACGACCCGGACGCCACGCCGGTCCAGCTGCGGATCGCGTGCTCGTGGCAGTTCTCGGGCGAGGAGCAGTGGTGCATGACCAGGTCCCAGTTGAGGCGGGACGCGGGCAGGTTGCCCTGCTGCGGATCGGTGGCGTGACCGGTGAAGGCCAGCGCGTCACCGACTTTCCAGGTCGTGCCCACGGTCGGCGTGTCGATCACCGCGGTCGGCGCCTCGTTGCCGGGGGTGACGGCGACCGTGCTGGTGTGCGTCGCGTTCAGGGTGTCGGTCACGGTCAGCCGGGCGGTGTACGAACCGGCTGTGGTGTACGTGAACGTGGCCGTCGGCGAGGTGGAGTCGGTCGTGCCGTCGTTGGTGAAGTCCCAGGCGTACCGCAGGCGGCCGTCGTCGGCCGGGTCGGGGTCGGTGGAGCCGGTGCCGTTGAACGTCACGGTCAGCGGCGCCGGGCCCTGCGTCGGCGACGCGTCGATGACCGCCGTCGGCGGCTGGTTGCCCGGGAAGTAGCGGACCCGCCGGATGGTGCCGCCCAGGTCGGCGTAGTAGAGCTCGCCGCCGGGGCCGACCTCGAGGTCGACCGGGCTGGCCGCGTCGGAGACGAACGTCTGCACGTTGGCCGGGTCGGGCAGCCCGCCGGGGGTGGAGGGCAGCGACGCCCAGATGCACCGGCGGGAGTAGTCGGCGAAGAAGACGGCGCCGTTGTACGCGGTCGGGTAGGGCCCGCCGGCGGTCGGGTAGAACGCCACACCGGTCGACGACGAGCTGCCGGTCGGGCAGGCCTCGCCCGCGACCAGCTTGCTGGAGTGGTTCCAGGCCACGAACGGCGCGGTGTGCGTGCCGGCCGGCGCGGTGTAGAGGGTTTCGCAGATCGGCAGGTTGGCGCTGTCGTACCCGGCCTGCCGGGCGTTGCCCTCCCAGCACGGCCAGCCGAAGTTGGTCACCCCGGCGGTCGGGTTGACCACCCGGTTGACCTCTTCCCAGGTGTTCCAGCCGGTGTCGGAGATCCAGGCCTCGTTGGTGCCCGGCCGCATGGTGACCCGGTAGGGGTTGCGCAGGCCGTGCGCGACGATCCGGCGGACGTTCGGGTCGGTGGCGGCGATGTTCGGGTTGCCGGCCGCCGCCGCGCCGGTGGCCGGGTCGAGCCGCAGCAGGGCGCCGTCGAGCTGGGCCGGGTCGCCCGAGGTGCGGATGTCCTGCGAGCGCAGCGCGCCGCCCTCGTTGGCCGGGTCGGAGCACGGGTTGGTCGGCGCCCCGGAGGGGAACTGGCCGTAGTCGACGGCGCTGAAGCTGGCGCCGTCACCGGCGGCCACGTACAGCATCCCGTCCGCGCCGAAGGCGATGTCGCCGATGGAGTGGCTCGGGAACTGCTGGCACCAGTCGTTCAGCAGCACCTGCTCGCTGCCGGTCATCGTGTCGCCGCTGGCCCGCAGGCGGGAGAGCCGGCCGGTGACCACGCAGCGCCCGTCGTTCGCGTTGGCGCAGACGTCGTTCCAGACCGGGGCGGTCTGCCCGGGCGGAGCGTCGTACGTGTACAGCACGTAGACGTACGGGTCGACGGGGAAGTTGGGCGCCAGCGCCATGCCGAGCAGGCCGCGGTCCCACTGGTTGTGCACATTGGCCGACAGGTCGGCGAACACGGTCGGGGTGGTGTCGGCGAGGTCGTCGAAGACCTTGATCCGGCCGCCCTTCTCGGCGACGAGGATCCGCCCGTCCGGCGCGAACTCGAGATCGACGGGGGAGCTGAGACCGCTGAAGACGATCTGCTCCTGGAAGCCGGTCGGCAGCGCCACCGCGGTCGCGGGCGGCGAGCCGATGAAGGACGACATCGTGACCACGGTTGCCAACGCGACGATCCCACTGAGCGCACGCCGAAGCACGGGCATTCCCCTCCCCCGTAAAGATTGATGAACCTTAGCGGCAGATGAAATCGTCCGGGTGTCGGCTGACCGACTCGACGGTTCGCCGACCGGTCAAACCTGCCGACCGTTCGAACGATGCACGTCCATGGCCGTCGCCTGCATATTCCGGTGATGTTGGCGGATCTGGGCCGTTGGTGTGCCCGTCGGCGGTGGCCGGTGCTCGGCACGTGGCTCGTTCTGATCGTCGCCGGGCTGGTCCTCGGCGGTCAGGTCTTCGACCGGCTCACCACCACCGACGGTCTGCGACCGGACGCGGAGTCGCAGCTCGCGGACCGGCGGGTCGGCGAACTGCAGCCCGAGGGGCCGATGATCGTCGCCGTCGTGGGCGGGCGCGACGTGTACGACCCGGCGCTGGTCGCCGACGTCTCCGCGGTGACCGCGGAGATCCGCGGCCTGGACGGCGTGGCGGAGGTCGAGGATCTGTACGGGGCGCCGGGCGGCCGGATCGGCGCGGACAACCGGAGTTCGCTGATCCGGGTCGAGCTGTCGCCCGGGCTGCCGGACGACCGACGGGAACGGGCGGAGGACGCGGTCGCCGCCGCCCTGCACCGGATCGACGCGCCCGAGGTGCTGGTCAGCGGCGAGAAGCTGGCCGAGCGCGCGTTCGCCGAGCAGGCCATGGCGGACGCCGCCCTCGGGGAGTCGGTGGCGCTCGTCGTCCTGCTGGCCGTGCTGGTGCTGATCCTCGGCGGTTTCGTGGCCGGCCTGATCCCACTGGCCGCCGCCCTGGCCACGGTGACGGTGACGCTGCTCGGGCTGTACGGGCTGACCGCGCTCACCGGGGTCAGCCAGTTCACCGTCAACGTGGTCACCCTGCTCGGCATCGGCCTCGCCGTCGACTACGCGCTGCTGGTGATGGCCCGGTTCCGGGAGGAGCGGGAGGCCGATCCGGGCGTACCGGTCGCGGATCTGCTCGCCCGCACCACCGCGACCGCCGGCCGTACCGTGCTGATCTCCGGGCTGGCCGTCGCCGCCACGATGTTCGGGCTGTCCGCGTTCGCCGAACCGCTGCTCGGCGCCATGGCGCTCGGCGGTGCGGTAGCGGTGCTGCTGGGCACCGTGGCCGGGCTGACCGCCGTACCCGCGCTCATCGCCGTGGCCCACCGCCGTATCAAGTCGCCCCGGCCGTCGCGCCGCTCCCTGCTTCCGCGGCTCGCCGCCCTCGCGCAGAACCGTCCGGGGCCGGTGGCGTTCGCGGTCGCGGCCGGTCTGGTCGTGCTGTCACTGCCGTTCCTGTTCGCGGTCGACCTCGAGAACTCCGACGCCCGCGCGCTGCCGGCCTCGTCCGAGGCGCGCCGGCTGCACGAGGCGGTGCAGCGCGACTTCAGCGGCGGCCAGGCCGATCCGATCGTCGTGGTGGTCGACGCCGACCCGGCCGACGCCACGGTTCGCGACTTCATGGACAGAATCAACCGGCTTGAGGGTGTCGTACGAGTGCAGCCGCGCCCCGACATCACCGCGCCGGCCGCCGTCATCGACGTCACGCCGGAGGGCCGGGACTCCCGCCAGGTCGTACGGGCGATCCGGGCCACCGACCCGCCGTTCCCGGTTCTCGTCGGCGGCGCGGCGGCCGAGTTGGCCGACTACACCGACTCGGTGGCCGGCCGTTTCCCGATCGCGCTTCTCATCGTGGTGCTGGCCACGACGGTGCTGCTGTTCGTGCTGACCGGCTCGGTGGTGATACCGCTCAAGGCGTTGCTGATGAACGCGCTCACCCTGCTGGCCACGCTCGGCACGCTGGTCGTCGTCTTCCAGTGGGGGGTCGGCGACGCGGTGCTGGGCTTCGACTCGTGGGGCGCGATCGACGTCACCACACCCGTCCTGCTGTTCGTGTTCGTCTTCGGGCTCTCGATGGACTACCAGGTGTTCCTGCTGGCCCGGATCAGAGAGGAGGGTGACGTACGCGGCGGGATCGAGAAGTCGGGTCCCGTGGTCACCGCCGCCGCCCTGTGCATCGGCGTGGTGTTCCTGGGCTTCCTGCTCGGCGACCTCATCGCGGTCAAGGAGATCGGCTTCGCGATGGCGGTGGCGCTGCTGCTCGACGTCACGGTCGTCCGCGGCCTGCTTCTGCCGGCGCTGATGAGCCTGCTCGGCGAATGGAACTGGTGGGCGCCGGCGCCGCTGCGCCGGTGGCACCGACGCTGGTTCGCGCCGGCCCCGCCGGTCGAGCACGGGGCCGGTGCGCTGGTGGGTCAGCGGCGGTAGTTGCGCTTGACGCTGTACCGCAGGTTGCCCGCCTTGTCGTAGGCGCGCAGCTGGACGGTGAACTTCCTGCCGTACGCCTTGGGGTTGAGCGTGAAGGCGTAGCCGGCCTTGGTGTCGGTCGCGACGGCCTTGCCGTTCACCAGCAGTTGCACCCGCGCGACGCCGTTGCGGTCGCCGGCCGTGGCAGTCAGGGTGACCTTCTTGCTCAGCTTCGCGTTGCTCTTGGGCGCGCTCTTGAACGCCACCGCCGGTGCGGTGTTGTCGATGGTGAAGGAGCGTTTGACGTACGTGTAATTGCCCAGCTTGTCGATGGCCAGCCAGGTCACCGAGCGCGGGCCGTCCTTGCCCGCGGCCAGCCGCACCGAAGCCACCTGGCCCACCGAGTTCGGGCTGGTGAGCTGCACGTACGCGATACCGCTGCGGTCCGTGGCCTTGAGGAAGGTGACGTAGCTGGTGCCCCGGACGAGGGCGCCCGGCGCCGGGGACACCGACATCGTCGGGGCCGCCTTGTCGATGTTCACCCGGAACGCCTTCGACGAGGTGTTGCCGGCGGCGTCCCAGACCCGCACCTCGACAGTGGCGGTGGCGGCCGGGATCGCCCGCGCGTCCCAGTAGAACTGCGCGGCGGTGGACTTCAGGACGCCGTCGACCCGCCACTCGCTGCGGCTGATCGGGGACTCGTCGGCGATCGTGGCGTTGACGTAGCTGATCCCGCCGACCCAGCCGGTGCCGGCGTCGAGCCGGTTCGTCGAGTACGAGCCGGCGAAGTCGGCCCGCTCGATGACCGGCGCCTCGTTGTCGACGATGTAGCCGCTGGCCCGGGTGAGGCTGTTGCCCGCCCGGTCGGTGATGACGAACAGCGGCGAGACCGTGTTGTCGACCGCGTCCCAGGAGAAGGTCCAGGGCGCTTCGGTACGCGTCGCCAGCTCGGCCCGGGTGCCCGCGTCGACCATGACGATCTTGGCGGTGTCGGCGGCCACGCCGTCGACTGCGATATTCACCGGTCCGGTACGCATCGACGACTTGGCCGCCGGGGTGAGCGATCCGGTGGGCGCGACGCTGTCGAGGTGGACCGGGATGGTCTTCCCGCTGTGGTTACCGGCGGCGTCGTACGCCCGGACCGTGATGGTCCCGTCGGCGTCCCGGCCGGTCGGCAGCACGACCCGGCAGGTCGTCTCGCTGCACACGATCTTCTGGGTTCCGTTGAGAACCGCTTCCAGCTTGGTGACGCCGACATTGTCGTGCGCCACCGGGCGGAAGTAGTAGACGCTCGGGACGAGCTGTCCCGCCACGAGACCGGTGTCGTCGATGACCGGCGGGATCTGGTCGGCGGTGTCGTCCGCCGGGTTCACCACGAGGGACGCGGTGTTGTTGGACTTGTCCAGGTCCTTGTCGAAGCGCTGGCACTGGCACGCCGGGTTCACCTCGACCGAGCCCGTCGCGCCGGCGACGACCTGGTTGATCCGCAGCGGGAACTTCCACGTCGTCGTGGTCGCCGTCGGGAACAGGGTCGCCGTCTCGCACACGTACTGGCCGCTGTCGCGGTCGCAGCCCTCAGGCGTTTTGACGACCGACGTGCCGGCCGGGATCGTGACCACGACCAGGCCCGGCGAGGTGCCGCCCCTGGTCCAGTCGAGCGTGGCCGGGCCGTCGTTGCGGACGCCGACCTCGGCCTCGACCACATCGCCGGCCGCGCCGGTGACCGTGGTGCCCAGGGCGGCCAGGTCGGCGCCGTTGGAGCCGGTCACGGCGACGTCGAGATACTGCCAGTCGCCGGCCGGGCTCTCGCCCAGCTTGTCGCCCGCCCGCAGCTGCAGGACCGCGCCGTCGCCGGTGTGCGGGGTGCCGCCGGCGAGCGGCGTCCACTGGAACTGGCCATTCAGACCGCCCGGTGCGTACGCGTCGGCGCGCACCTTGTACGGCATCACCAGCTGGTACGACTTGCCCGGTTCCAGGCTCTGCTCGAAGGTGCAGTCACGCGGCTGTCCGGCCTCGTACACACAGTTCGCGAACTGCTCGGCCGCCTCGAATCCGGACGTGGTGGCGAAGCGAACCGCCACCCCGTCCACAGCGGTGGAGCCGGTGTTGGTGACCGACAGCGTGGCATCGAAGCGCTCGCCCACGGCGGCGCTGAGTTTCACCGGGGCCCCGGCGAGCAGGGCCCCGGTCGCCGCGTGGGCCGGCACGGCCAGAGCCAGCGAAACGACGGAGGCGGCCAGCCCGGCGCTGAGCCCGCGGCGGATGAGGGGATGAGGCAACGGGATCCTCCTGAGGCGTCCCTAAAGATCAAGTGGCCGCATCGTATAGATCGCCGCGGTTTCCCGCTGTCCCTGTCCGTCCTCGCCGTACCGGTGCTTCAGCCAGGACTGCAAAGATGGCAGTATGCAACCTTCTTCGCCGGGTCCGAACGAGGCGGCCGTGCAGGCCCTGATGCTGGCCAGCCGGGCGTTCGTCGGGCTGACCGCCAGGTCGCTGGCCGCCGTCGAGGGTGAGGTCACCCTGCCACAGTTCCGGGCGCTGGTCGTGCTGGCCGTGCGGGGCCCGCAGCGCAGTATCGACATCGCCGACGAGCTTCAGGTCAACCCCTCGACCGGCACAAGGATGCTGGACCGGCTGATCCGCAAGGGCCTGGTCCGGCGCCTGCGGTCCACTGCGGATCGTCGCGTCGTGCGGGTGCGCCTCACCCCGGCCGGCCGGGACGTCGTGGAGCAGGTCCTCACCCGGCGCCGCGTCGACCTGGAGGAGCTCGTCGCCGCCACCGCCCAGCTCTGGCAGCCGGCGGTGACCGAGGCCTTGACCGCCTTCGCCGAGGCGGCCGGCGAGGTCGGCGAGCAGGACTGGTGGCTCGGCTGGTCGTCCCACCGCGAGGGCGCGAACAGCGAGCCGTAAAACCTCCGCGACAAATGATTGCACAGTGCAAAGATGGTTATACGAAGGAGTTATGCGTGCACTTACCGTTCGGCCCGGCACCAGCGGCACCGCCCGGGTCGACGAACTGCCCGATCCAGTGGCCGGCGGCGGGGAACTGCTCGTCGAAGGGCTGGCCCTGGGCGTCTGCGGCACCGACCGGGAGATCGTCGCCGGGGAGTACGGCTGGGCCCCGCCCGGCCGTGACCGGCTTGTCCTGGGGCACGAATCGCTGGGGCGGGTCCGGCAGGCTCCGGACGGCAGTGACTTCGCCGCCGGTGACCTGGTCGTCGGGGTGGTCCGGCGTCCCGACCCGGTGCCGTGCGGGGCGTGCGGGCACGGCGAGTTCGACATGTGCCGCAACGGCCGGTACACCGAGCGCGGCATCAAGGAGATCGACGGGTACGCCGCGCAACTGTGGACCGTCGAGACCGGGTACGCGGTGAAGCTCGACGCCCGGCTGGCCGACGTCGGGATGCTGATGGAGCCGGCCACCGTGGTGGCCAAGGCGTGGGAACAGGTCGACCGGATCGGCGCCCGCTCCTGGTACGAGCCGAAGCGCGTGCTGGTCACCGGGGCCGGGCCGATCGGGTTGCTGGCCGCGCTGCTCGGCATTCAGCGCGGTCTCGACGTCCACGTGCTCGACCGGGTCACCGGCGGCCCGAAGGTGGACGCGGCCACCGGGCTGGGCGCCACCTACCATTCCGGGCCGGTCGCCGACGTCGCCGGGAGGCTGCAACCGGACGTCGTCGTCGAGGCCACCGGCGCCGCGTCCGTGGTGGTCGATGCCGTCGGCAACACCGCCAGTTACGGCATCACCTGCCTGACCGGCGTCTCCACGCCCGGCCGCCGGATCAGCGTCGACGCCGGCGCCGGCAACCGGGAGATCGTGCTGGACAACGACGTCGTGGTCGGCAGCGTCAACGCCAACCTGCGCCACTACCGGGCCGCGGCCGGCGCGCTGGCCGCGGCCGACCTCGACTGGCTCCGGTCGCTCATCACACGCCGGGTGCCGCTCGAGCGCTTCGCCGACGCGCTGACCGCCCACCCCGACGACATCAAGGTCGTTCTGACCCTGGCCGGCGGACGGTGACCCGCGTGGCCGCCCCGATCGAGGACTACGCGCTGGTCGGCGACCTACACACGGCCGCCCTGATCGGCCGGGACGGGTCGGTGGACTGGCTGTGCCTGCCCCGGTTCGACTCGCCGGCCTGCTTCGCCGCGCTGCTGGGCGATCAGGACAACGGCCGCTGGCGGATCGCCCCGCGCGGGGGCGGCGCCGCGACCCGCCGCCGCTACGCCGGCGACACGCTGATCCTCGAGACGGAGTGGGACACCGACGGCGGGACGGTACGGCTCGTCGACTTCATGCCGCCGCGCGGCGAAGCGGCCGATATGGTCCGCATCGTCGAGGGTGTCTCCGGCACTGTCCACATGCGATCCGAGCTGACGCTGCGCTTCGACTACGGCCACGTCGTCCCGTGGGTGCGCCACCACGAGCGCGGCATCACCGCGATCGCCGGCCCCGACGCGGTGTGGCTGCGCACCGGCGTACCCCTGCACGGCCGCGACCGCGGCACCGTCGGCGAGTTCACCGTCGCGGCCGGGGAGCGCGTCACCTTCGTACTCACTCATCAGCAATCGCACCTGCCGCAACCGAGAACGGCGCAACCGGAGCAGGCGCTGAGCGACACCCGGCGTTTCTGGGACGACTGGATCGGCCGGCAGAGCTACGAAGGGCCGTGGGCTGACGCCGTACGCCGAAGCCTGATTTTGCTCAAGGCCCTGACCTACGCGCCGACCGGCGGCATCGTGGCCGCCGCGACCACCTCGCTGCCGGAGCAACTCGGCGGGCCGCGGAACTGGGACTACCGGTACTGCTGGCTGCGCGACGCCAGCTTCACCCTGCAAGCCCTGCTCGGCACGGGCTATGTCGCGGAGGCGCGGGCCTGGCGGGAATGGCTGCTGCGGGCGGTCGCCGGAGACCCCGCGGACCTTCAGATCATGTACGGCCTCGACGGCACCCGCCGCCTGCCCGAGTCGACGCTCGACTGGCTGCCCGGCTATCAGAAGGCCGGCCCGGTACGGGTCGGGAACGCCGCCGCGAACCAGTTCCAGCTCGACGTCTGGGGTGAGGTCCTGGACGGCCTGCATCTGAGTCGCACCGCCGGCATCGCGCCGACCGGGGACGGCTGGGACGTGCAGCGCGCACTGCTCGACTTCCTCGAGGAGCACTGGCGAGAACCGGACAACGGCCTGTGGGAGGTGCGCGGGCCGCGCCGGCATTTCGTGCACTCCAAGGTGATGGCGTGGGCCGGCTTCGACCGCGCGGTCACCGCGGTCGAGAAACACGGCCTCGACGGCCCGGCCGACCGGTGGCGCCGCACGCGCGACGCCATCCACGCCGACGTCTGCGCGCACGGCTTCGACGCCGGGCGCACCACCTTCACCCAGTACTACGGGTCGGACGGGCTCGACGCCGCGCTGCTTCTGCTGCCGCGGGTGGGTTTCCTGCCGTACGAGGACCCGCGCATCGTGGGCACGATCGCGGCCGTCCGTGAGCAGTTGTGCCACGACGGTTTCCTGCTGCGGTACCGGCCCGAGCGGGACGGGGTCGACGGCCTGCCCGGCGCCGAGGGCGCGTTTCTGGCCTGCACCTTCTGGCTGGTCGAGGCGCTGCAGGGCATCGGGCGCGGCGACGAGGCGCGCGAGCTCTTCGAACGGCTGCTCGCGTTGCGCAACGACGTGGGCCTGCTCGCCGAGGAGTACGACCCGGCGGCCGGACGGCAGCTCGGCAACACCCCGCAGGCGTTCAGCCTGGTCGGCCTGGTCAACGCGGCCCGCCGCCTCGGAGGTGCCTGATGCCGCATTGGCTGCAGGCCGGAGGGTGGGGACTGCTGGCCGGATCCGCGCTGGTGGCCGGCGCGGCCGTCGGCTATCTGATCCGCATCCCGCGGCGGGTCGTCGCCTCGGTCATGGCCTTCGGCGCCGGCGTGCTGCTGTCCGCTGTCGCGTTCGAGCTCATCGCCGAGGCGAACGACCGGGGCGGCATGACACCCACCGTGCTGGGCGCGGTCACCGGTGCGGTCGTCTACACCGGCTGCAACGTGGTCCTGGCCCGGCACGGCGCCCGTCACCGGAAACGCTCGGGAGAACAACAGAAGGGCGGTTCCGGTACGGCCATCGCGCTGGGCGCCCTGCTCGACGGCATCCCCGAATCGATAGTCATCGGTACGAGCCTGCTGGGTGGCGGCGCCGTCGGACTGGTGACGGTGATCGCGGTGTTCATCAGCAACGTGCCCGAGGGCCTGTCGAGCGCGGCCGGCATGCGCAACGCCGGGCGCGGCCCGCGCTACGTCTTCGGCCTGTGGACGGCCATCGCCCTGATCAGCGGCCTCGCCGCGGTCGCCGGCTACACCCTGCTCGGCGGCGCCCCGGACGCGGCGCTGGCCGGCGTCACCGCCCTGGCCGCCGGCGCGATCCTCGCCATGGTGGCCGACACGATGATCCCCGAGGCTTTCGAGCAGGCACATCTGCTCATCGGCCTGATCACGGTGGCCGGCTTCCTCATCGCTTTCGGCCTGTCCCACGCCGGCTGAAGGGACCGCACAGCCGTGGACCGGACCGACCCGCCCGGGATGACACCATGATCGGATGACCGCCGACGAACACGCCGCCCGCGCCGCCGAACTCACCGCCGAGGCCGAACGCCTCTACCAGATCTGCCTGGTCGACTACCAGACGAACATCAACGAAGACGACCATTCCGACGAGCCGTACGTCCCCGGCGCCGACCTGGCCATGCTGACCGCCACCACGCAACTCGCCCAGGTCCACGCCACTCTCGCCCTGCGAGACCACCGCCCGTAGCCGCGATCTGCGCCTCGGGCGCGCCGCCCCGTCAGCTCGTCGTGCCGCTTCGGCGGGGGCCGCGAATCACATACCCAGCGGCTCCGGCGACCGCGAGGGTGACGGCGGTGGTGAACGCCGCCGGGCTGTCCGCCGGCTGACCCGCCCAGGTGAGTAGGTGCAGCGCGAACGGCTCCGGTACGGCCGGGATGCCGCCGGACACGCAGCCGGTCACGACCGGCAGGGTCCAGGCCAGCCGGCGACCGAACAGAGCCGCGGCCAGCGCGGCCAGCCCGGTGAAGCCGGCCGCGTCCCGCAGGACGACGCCGGTCGGCGCCGTCGTCACGACGGCCACCACGGCGGCCGCGGCCACGAAGATCGCCGCCAGGTGCGACGCGCGGCGGGGCGCCCAGCGGATCGCCGCGGTCGTGTCCAGGGTGCTGTCCGGCCCGCCCAGGCCGTGGCCGAGGACGGCGATGCCCAGCGCCAGGGCGAGAGCCGCTGCGGTCACGGCGTGTCGTGACTCGGCCGGGCCGGTGCCCAGCCAGGCGACGGCGATCATCGCCGATACCGCGCACAGCGCTCCGGCGGGCACTTCGCGCGAGCGCAGGAACAGGCCGACGGCCGTCATCGGCCGGCTCCGGCACCGAGGGCTGCCGCCTGGTCGCCACAGGTCAGTCCGGCCGTGCGTACCGCGGCGACCCGGCGTTCCTGCTCGGCGGCCGGCAAGGCGACCAGGGTCGCCCACATCTTGTCGCGCAGGTTCTGTTCGGCCGCGGAGAACGCCGGACCGGGTGCCGGGTGGCGGCCGTAGAGCCAGGCGGCCGTCACGGCCCGGGCCCGCAGCACGTCGAGGGAGGCACTTTCATCATCGTCGGTGCAGAGCGGGGTACCCGCGCCGGCCAAGATCCGGGCGGTCAGCTCGGCGGGATCATCGGTCTGGCTGAGGTTGCCGGCGTCCACCCAAGCCTCGGAGGCCGGCTGCGGTCGGCCCAGGCCGGGAACCGCCTCGTGAACCGAAGCCGGCGCGTTCGGCAGCGTGGCGAGCAGGCGCAACGCTTCCCGAGACGGCGCGACGACTGTGGGTAGCGTCCGGCTGTGGGCGGCTGTGACGCAGACCCGAGGGCCGCCGTCGGTGGTGCAGACCTCGGTCACCGCGGCCGGGTCGATCGGGAAGGCCTTCTCGGCGGTGATGGTCAGCAGCGGGGTCGCCAGCGCCAGCCCGAGCAGTGGCGGGACGACGGCCAGGACCCGTACGAGCCGGTTCGTCGCGAGGTAGAGCACCAGCCCGCCGGCGACCAGCCCGGCGAGCCACCAGGCCTGGCCGGCGCTCACGGACCCGCCGACCGTCTGGAACTCGGAGAGCGTGCTGGTGAAGAACGGCAGCAGCAGAGCCGGTCCGGGCTTCGTGGCGTCGCCGATTTTGGTCGCCTCGATCGCGGCCAGGAGCGAGGCCAGGCTGCCCGCGCCGAGTACGGCCGGGGTGTACGCGTACGGCAGCAGCCGGCCGACACCGAGGCCGAGGAAGCCCGCCGCGACCAGGGCCAGCACGCCGACGGCGGTGACCGCCCACCAGCCGCTGCCGGGATAGCCGGCGGCGGTCGCGACCCTGGGCGCCCCGGCGGCCAGAACGAGCAAGTAGCCGACGGTCAGGCCGAGGGCCGCGGCGAGAGCGGAGGGCCGCAGCCGCCGCCATCCGGGAGCCGGTGTGCTGCCGAGCAGTTCCTCGATCCGACTGCGCCGGTCCCGGCCGGCTTGCCAGGCGCCGGCCGCCAGGGCCAGCGGCCAGAGGACCACCAGCATGATCCGCTGAAAGGCGGCGAGCAGGTTCCACTGCTGGTCCCACAAGCCGGTCTGCCCGGTGAACGCCAGCACGTACAGTCCCGCGGCGCCGAGCACGGCCGTCCCGGCGCCGGCGAGGAGCACACTGGAACGGCGAAGTTCGATCCCGATGATGCCGCTCACAGCATCACCGCCGGCGCCGCCCGGTGTCGTTCGATGAGGGCCGAGTAGCCGCGTTCGATGGGACTGTCCCCGGCGTCGCCGGCGCCACCGGCGCCACCGGCGGACGCTATCTCGTCCGGCGTCCCGTGGAACACTATGCGGCCGGCGTCCGCCAGCACGACGCTCGTGCACGCCGCGGCCACGTCTTCCACGAGGTGGGTGGAGACGATGACGCAGGAACGTTCGCCGAGCTCGCGCAGCAGGGCCCGGAAGTCGAGTCGCTGCCGCGGGTCGAGGCCCACTGTCGGCTCGTCGAGCAGCAGCAGCTCCGGCTCGTTGACGATGGCCTGCGCGATGCCGGCACGCCGCAGCATGCCGCCGGAGAGCGACTTCATCCGCGAGCCGGCCCGGTCGGCCAGGCCGACCCGCTCGAGTGCGCGCCGCACGGCACGGCGGCGCCCGGTGCCGGGCACCTCTTTGAGCCAGGCCATGTACTCGACGAACTCGGCAACTGTGAACCGCGGGTAGTAACCGAACTCCTGAGGGAGGTAGCCGAGTGCCCGCCGTACCTTTCGGAGGTCGGGTCGTCCGTCCATGGGCTGCCCGAGCAGTCGCAGCCGGCCGTCGTGCGGGCGCAGCACGGTGGCCAGGGCTCTGATCAGGGTGGTCTTGCCGGCGCCGTTCGGTCCCAGCAGTCCGTGGACGCCGGCGCCCAGGCTCAGGTCGACGCCGTCGACGGCCACGTGCCGGCCCGTTCTCACCCGCAGCCCCACGGCTTGCACTGTCGTCGTCACGATCACTCTCCGCTCATCGTCCGGTGCGGCTTCGATCGTGCGGGAGCGGGGCGGGGGCGCGCCTCAGCCGTGTTACCGAGCGGTGCCGCGGTGACTCGGCCGAAAGAACCAGGCCGCCCGGGTACGGGTGTCGTACCGTGGCCTTCTGTGTTGATCATCGTTCCGGGTCGCCGGTGGCCGCAGCGGGTGGCGGCGGGCCTGTTCGCCGTCGTGGTCGCGGGACTGGTCGTCGTCGAAGGACTGGACGGTCCCACGCTGCCCGCCAAAATCGGCATTGTCGCCGGCGGGCTACTCGCGGCGGCCGTGGTCCTGCTGGCCGAGGCCCGCCCGTCGGCGGTCGCCGCGGCCGCGGCGGTGTCCGTCACGGTCTCGGTGGCCTGTGGGCTGGTGCCGTCGATGCGCCCGGAGCACACGTTCGGCCTCGTGGAGTTCGCCGCGCTCTCGGTGGCGGTGATCCGCCTGGTGATGCAGCATCCGATCGTCCGGGCGGCGGGGCCGGCCGCGCTGACGATCCTCGCCATCGGGCTTCTTCCGGTACGGGTCTTCCTGCACCCGGCCAACGTCCGGACGCTGTCGCAGGACGGCGGCCTGGTGGCGGTCGTACTGGTCGCGTGGGTTCTGTTCGTCGCCATGCTGGGTCTCTATCTGCGCCTGCTGGAGCGCCGCCGGGTCGACGCCGACCGGCTGGCCCGGCAGTCCGAGCGCATGGATCATGCCCGCGACCTGCACGACTACGTCGCCCATCACGTGACCGCGATCGTCGCCCAGACACAGGCCATCAGGTTCGTCACCGGTGCGGGCGCCGCGCCCTCGCCCAAGGACCTGGACGCCTTGCTCGCCGACATCGAGAAGGTCGGCGGTCAGGCCCTCACCTCGATGCGTACGCTCGTGGGGGTCCTGCGCGACGAAACGCCCCCGGCCGCACCCGTCGAGGGCACGCTGGACGCGATGCTGACCACCGTCACCGAGACGATGCCGCCCGGACTTCCCGCGCCGGCCCTCTCCGTCGACGAGGCCCTGGCCCATCGGCCGTTACCCGCCGCCACCCTCGACGCGGCTCACCACACCGTTCTGGAGGCGTTGACCAACGTGCTGCGCCACACCACCGGCACCACCCGGATCGACATCCGGGTCCGCGCTCACCCCGGTCGGCCCGGCCTGGCCGAGGTCTCGGTCAGCAACGACGGCCGAGCCGCCGTGTCCTCTCTACCGTCCGGCGGCTTCGGCCTGACCGGCCTCAGCGAGCGGGTGCGCGCCGCGGGTGGCGAGTTCTCGGCCGGGCCGGTCGCGGCGGGCTGGCAGGTCACCGCGATTCTGCCGGTCACCGAACGGCGTTCGGACGGCCGGCGATGGAGACGGGAACGACGATGACCATTCGGCTTCTCCTGGCCGACGACCAGGACATGATCCGCACGGCGTTCCGCATGATTCTCGGCACTCAGCCGGACATGGAGGTGGTGGCCGAGGCGGCCGACGGCGAGACCGCCGTCGAGCAGGCCCGCCGGCTGCGCCCCGACGTGTGCCTGCTCGACGTCCGGATGCCGAAACTGGACGGACTCGAGGCGACCCGGCTGCTGGCCGGCCCGGCCGTCCGGGACCCGCTCAATATCCTGATCGTCACCACGTTCGACCTCGACGAATACGTGTACCGGGCGCTGCGCAACGGCGCCTGCGGTTTCCTGCTCAAGGACACGTCGCCGAACCTGCTGGTCGAGGCGGTGCGGGCCGCGGCCGCGGGAACGACGCTGATCTCGCCGGCCGTGACCGTACGGCTGCTGGCGCACCTCGCTCCCCGCCGGGGCGCCGAACCCGAGGCGCCGGAGACGCCACCCACCGAGCCACTGACCGAACGCGAGCTCGCCGTGGTCCGGCTCGTGGCGCACGGACACACCAACGACGAAATCGCCGGACAGCTGTACGTGACGCTGTCCACGGTCAAGACCCACCTGGCCAACGTGCAGCGCAAACTCGCCGCTCGCAACCGGGTCGAGATCGCCGCCTGGGCATGGCGCAACGACGTCTGTTCCTCGAACTGACGTCGTTGCCCTGATCGCGAGGATCAGGTCATCGTGCCGTCGCCGCCCGGACGATCAGGTCCGCGACCGGGCCTGGATTCGACACACCGACGGCGTGCGAGGCCTTGCGGATCTCGACCGTTGCCCGCGATCCGGCCCGATCAGCCATCCAGCGCTGGGCCGCGGGCGGGATGTTGCGGTCGGCCCCGGCGACGAGGAACCAGGAGGGGATCTTCTTCCAGGCCGGTTCCCCGGAACCCGCACTGAGCGCGGCGTCCCGGATCGGGCGCTGCGTGACGGCCATCAGCGAGGCCTGCCGCTTGGACACGTCGCCGGCGAACTGCTGCCGGAACAGGTTCGGCCGGATGGAGAGGTCGTTGGTGCCGTCACCGAGCGGCACCGAGGCCAGCGTGTCGCCGAGAGTGCTGCCCGGGAACTTGTTGGACAGCTCGAGGGCGCTTTCGCCCTTGTCGGGGGCGAAGGCCGCGATGTAGACGAGCGCCTTGACGTCCGGGTCGCCGGCGGCGGCGTTGGTCATCACCGCGCCGCCGTACGAATGGCCCGCGAGCACGATCGGCCCCGACACGGAATCGATGACGGTTCGCACGGAGGCGGCGTCGGAGCCGAGGCCCCGCAGCGGATTGGCGGCGGCGACGACCGGGTAGCCACGCTGCTGGAGCCGTTCGATGACGCCGGACCAGCTCGCGGAGTCGGCGAAGGCGCCGTGGACCAACACGATGGTCGGTTTGGCCTTGACGTGCGTACCGGCGACAGCGGCCGACGTCGTGCCGGTGAGAACGATGGCGGCGGCGAGGGCCACCACTGTGGAGATGCGAACGCGCATGATGCCTCTTTCGGTCAGGTCAGGGGAATTCAGACGATCGCGGCGGCGGCCTGCAGGATGACCGCGGCCACCGCGGCGGGCTCCGAGGCGGGAATGGCGTGTGAGGCCCCGGGCAGTTCGACGCGTGTGCGGGCGCCGGCGCGCTCGGCCATGAAGCGGTGGGCCTCGAGCGGGATGTTGTAGTCGCGCTCCGGGTAGATGAACCAGGACGGCACCGTCTTCCAGGCCGGTTCGCCGGATCCCTCGTTGAGCGCCGTGGTGTTCAGCGGGCGCTGGGCGACGGCGTCGAGGGCGGCGCGCTCGGCCGGGACGTCGGCGATGAACTGCTGGTGATACTTGTCCTGCCGGATGTACAGGTCGACGGTCCCGTCCGGGAGCGGCACCTCCCGGAGGGTGTCGCCGAGGGTTCCGCCCGGGAACTTGCCGGACAGTTCGCCGATGCTCTCGCCGGCCTCCGGTGCGAATGCGGCGACGAACACGAGCGCCTTGACGTGGTCGTGCCCTACGGCGGCGCTGGACATGACAGCCCCGCCGTACGAATGGCCGACCAGCACGACCGGGCCGTCGACGGTGGCCAGAACGCTCGAGACGACGGCCGCGTCGCCGGACAGGCTGCGCAGCGGGTTGGGCGCGGCGATCACCGGATAGCCGTCGGTGAGCAGTCGCCGGGCCACCTCGTTCCAGCTGGCGGACTCGGCGAACGCGCCGTGGACGAGGACGATGGTGGGTTTCATGACAGAGCCCTTCAGTAGGTTCGTTCCGTACGCGGTCAGGACGAGATCTCGACCTGGAGTTCCACCTCGACCGGGCTGTCCAGGGGCAGCACCGTCAGGCCGACGGCGGAACGGGCGTGGATCCCGGCCGGGCCGAAGACGTCGTGCAGGAAGGTGGAGGCGCCGTCGAGGACCTGGGCCTGGCCGGTGAAGGACGGCAGCGAGGCGACGAAACCGGTCACCTTGACGACCCGCACCACCGCGTCGATGCCGACCAGCGCGTCTACCGCCGCGAGGGCGTTGAGCGCGGCCGTACGGGCCAGGTCGGCGGCCTGGGCGACGTCGACGGTGTCGCCGACCTTGCCGGTGACCGGCAGCGTCCCGCCGACGAAGGGCAGTTGCCCCGAGGTGTAGACGTGCCGGCCGGAACGGACGGCCGGCGCGTAGCCGCCGACCGGTGTGGCGACATGCGGCAGCGTGATGCCGAGCTCGGCGAGCCGGTCGCTCCAGATCCCCATGATGTGTGCCTCTCGTGTAGCGGGCGGGCCGCTGTGCCGCGCCCGTACTTGATCTCATCCGGTCCGGGCGCGGCGGAACACGCGAGAACGCATGCAGAACCACTTCCGCATGTGCGGTCGCAGTGCCTACGGTTCTTCCTCGGCGAGCCGCTCACGGGCGAACAAGCGGATCAGGTTGTGGAAGCGGTATCGGCCGTCGACGTGGGCTTGAAGAAGGCTCAACTCCACGAGTTCGTCCAGGGCGTCCTCGATGCCCTCCGGGTTCGCCGGATCCAGTGCCCGCGCGAGCCCCGCGTCGAAGTCCGATCCGGGCGCCGGCGCGAGCCGGCGGAACAGCCGCCGCGCCTGAGGAGACAACTGGGTGTACGAGAGGTTGAAGGCAGCGGCGATCCGCAGGTCCCCGGCGATCAGCTGGTCCAGCCGCCGGCGTTCGTCGGACAGCCGGTCGGCCAGATGTCGTACCGTCCATTCCGGCCGGCTCATCAGCCGGTTACCCGCGATGCGCAGCGCCAGCGGCAACCGGCCGCACAGCTCGGTCACTTCGTCCACGGCCTCGGGCTCGCGGTCGCCGATGATGCGCCGCAGCAGGGTCGCCGCGTCGCCGGCCGGCAGCTGCCTGAGGTTGAGCCGGTGCACGCCCTCCAGCCCGGCCAGCAGCCGGCGGCTGGTGATGACGGTCAGGGAGGGCCCGGGACCGGGCAGCAGGGGCCGGACCTGTGACTCGTCGGCCACATTGTCGAGCACCACGAGCACTCGCCGATGGTGCAGCAGTTCCCGGTACAGGCCGGCCCGGTCGGTGTCGTCGGCCGGGATCTCGTCGTCCCGGATGCCCAGCGCGCTGAGCAGACGGGCGAGTGCTTCCGGCGCGCCGGACGGTCGTACGTCCATTCCCCGAAGGTCGACGAAGAGAGTGCCACCGGTGAACGCCGTCCCGAGCTGGTGTGCCGCCTGCACAGCCAGCGTCGTCTTGCCGGCCCCGGCTGTTCCCGACACGGTCACCACCGGCGCCACCGACGGCGCGGGCCGGGCCTCGGTCGCGACCCGGCCCAGCTGAGCCAATTCCCGGTCCCGGCCGGTGAAGTCGGGTACCGGACGGGGCAACCCGCAGCAGCCGGCCGTCCCGGCCGCCGGAAGTCTCGGCCGGCCGGCCCTGGCCGCGGCGAGAAAAGCCGGCTGCTCGGCCTGGGGCAACGCCAGCGCGTCGGCCAGTGCTTGGACGGTGCGCCGCTGGGGTGCGACGCTGCGCTCGCGCTCCATGTCGCTGATCGCGCGAGCGCTGACCCCGGATTTCTCCGCCAGTTGCTCCATCGTCAGCGCGGCCGCGTGCCGGTGGGCCCGGAGCCGCCGCCCGAAGGTTTCACTCATTGCTGATCACAGTGGGCTGGTGGCTCCGCGGATCGGCGCGCTGAACTCGGCGCTGTCCTCGAGGACCACGTGACGCAGCTGTGCGATGTCGAGATAGGAGCCGTCGATCGGGTGGGCGAGCAGGCGGCTGATTGCTGTGCAGTACTTCGCCATCGAGTGGCGGCCCGGCATGGTGATCGACAATTCGTCGCCGGCGCCGCACTCACGCACCTCGGCGGCCGACGCCAAGGCGGCCATCGTCACCGGGTCGCCGAGTACCTCGATCTGTACCCACCAGAAGGACCCCTCCCGGGCGGACGCGGTCCCCGGGGCGAGAATCCGCCAGGGCGTACCCGTCGGCGTCGCGCCGTACAGCTCAACTGTCTTGATCAGCTTTTCGGTCGCCGCCGTCAGGATCGCCTCGGTCACGTCCCATTCCTGACGGCCGGGCCCGACCGGGGTCGCGGGGGCCGGCCTCGACACCACAGTCATGGCCGGAACCCGGCGCCGGCGGGGCCGCGGCTGTGCTTCCAGCAGATCCCGGGCAGTCTGGATCGCCTCGTCCTCCTCCGGGCGTCGCCGCTGGACACGAGCGCTGTGCTCGCGCAGCAGAGCGAGCGCGGCGCCGGGCTTGCCGAGCACCCGCCGGACCTGCTCGACACCCAGGCCGGCCTGCCGGAGAACGGTGACCAGCATGGCGTCCTCGACCTGACCGAAGGTGTACGAGCGATACCCGGTCCGCTCGTCCACCCGGGCCGGGACGAGCAGACCTTCGGCGTGGTAATACCGCAGCGTCGGCGCGGAAAGCTGAGCCATCTGGCTGAATTCCTTGATCGACAACATGTTCTCAGCGTCCGGTCGGTGCGGTTGATCAGCAGAAGCGGAACGACGAGATCATGTCGTTGAACCGCTCCGGACTGCGGAGATCGGGCTGTGCGAAGCCCCAGTAAAACCCGATCATCGGGCCGTCGAAGTTGATGTCCTGGTACACGCAGACCTTGCGGTCCGAGCGGTTCTGCCACGAGCTGGCTTTGTCGTTGAACGAGCCGAGACTGCTCCGGGGAGTCGCGGACATCATCACGATGCGCCCGCCGTAGTTGATGTGCTCCCATAGGCAGAAGTTCTTGGGCGGGCAGTCCGACATCGCCGCCCGGGCGGGCGAACCACCCACGATGGTGTGTCCGGCCAGAAGGCCGATCGTGAGCAGGGCGGTGGCAATGGCTTTACGCATTCTTCTCTCCTGGATCAGGAATTGAGGACATCGGCGAACAGCGCTTCGCGCAGCGCCACTTCGCGAGGGTCGTCCCACAGGTGGAAGCCGGTTCGATTCATGGCGTACGCGAACCCGACACCCGTGTCCGGGTCGGCGAAGCCGAAGGAGCCGCCCAGGCCCATCGTCCCGAAGGCCGTACCCGACGCGGATCCGAAGCGGAAGGCGGGGAACGGCTTCACATATCCCAGCGAGTACTGGGTGGGCACGCGCAGCACCTGGTCGGCGAGCCCTCGGGCCGGCGTCTCGGCCGGATTCTTCAGCTCGTCCAGCGTTGAGGGGGTGATCCCGAGCCCGGCCCCGCCGATCGCGGCCTCGCCGTAGAGTCGCGCGATCGAGCGCACCTCGCCGATGCCGTTGACGGCGGGAATCTCCGCCGCCTGCACTTCGGGACGGTTGATGTTGTCGGGTACGCCGAGCACGCGCGGGTTCTGGAACGCGCGGGCGCTCAGGCTCCACGGGTTGGCGAAGGCCAGGGCGAAAGCCGCCGGCATCGCGTTGACGTGAAGCATCATCTCCCAGGGCCGGAAGCCGTGGATCCGGGCGACGCGGCGACGGTCGACGCTGTCCGGGAGACCGATGTGAAACTCGAGTCCCAGAGGCGCGGCCACCTCGTCGGCGAAGAACTTCCCCAGATGGCGGCCTCGCGGGTCGACGCGGCTGACCAGCTCGCTCTCGTACCAGCCGAGCGTCGTGCCGTGATAGCCGTGACGCTCGCCCGGCCGCCACGCCGGTCGCTGCTCGGCCAGCGCCGCAGCCAGGACGGCGGAGCCCGACAAGTCACGCAGCGTCAGCGGCTGGTCGAGGGCCGGCAGTCCGGCCTGGTGGGAGAGCAATTGACGTACGGTGACGTCAGCCTTGCCCGCGGCCGCGAACTCGGGCCAGTAGGCGGCCACCCGCTCGTCGTAATCCAGCAGGCCGCGCGAGTGCAGGACCGCGACCGCCATCGACGACACACCTTTGCTCGTCGAGAAGACCGGCACCATCGTGTCGCGATTCCACGGCTCGCCCGTCCGGCCGTCGCGATAGCCACCCCAGAGGTCGACCACCTTCCGGCCGTCGCGATAGACCGCGCAGGCGGCGCCGATCTCCCTTCCCCGTTCGAAGTTGCGCCGGAACGCGTCGGCCACGGGCCCGTATCCCTGCTCCACCTCACCGTGAACCATCGCGGACGGCACGTGAACCCTGAGCACCAACTCGACCTCTCCTCACTCGCGAGACACCGAACGGTGGCATGCGGGTGCGGGGCCTACCAGGGATCGGTAGTCCCTGGTAGGCAGGCTCGTGGTGGACGTCGCCTCGTAAGATCACCAGGTGAACCGCGAAGAATTGGCAGACTTTCTGCGACAGCGCCGGGCCGCCTTGGCCCCCGCACAGCGCACGGCCCGCCGAACCCGCGGCCTACGACGGGAAGAGGTCGCCGAGCGCGCCTACATCTCGATCGACTACTACACCCGGTTGGAGCAGCGGCGCGGACCGCGACCGTCGCCGGAGGTCGCGTCGGCGCTCTCCCGGGCGCTCGACCTGACCATCGACGAACGCGACCACCTGTTCCATCTGATCGGGCACAACCCGCCCCAGCAGACCGCGGACCTGAGCCGGGTCGACCCCGGGCTGCGCCGGGTGCTGAACGCGCTCGACGGGAACCCGGCGATGGTCATCTCGAACCTGGCCCACACCCTGCTGCAGAACCCGTTGGGCCGGGAGTTCTTCGGCGACCAGACTCACTACACGGGCCTGGCCCGAAGCGGCTACTTCCGGTGGTTCATGATGCCGGAGGAGCGCAGCACCTATCCCGCGGACATCCACGCCGCCCAGAGCGCGACCTTCGCCGCCAGCGTCCGGGCCGCGGCCGACCTGGAACCGGACCCCGCCGAGGCCGAGCAGATGATCGCGACTCTGCTGACCGAGAGCGCCGAGTTCCGCCGCCTGTGGGACAACCATGAGGTACGGCTCTGCCGTCAGGAGACCACGTCACTGCTGCACCCGACAGCCGGCCGGGTGGACTTCGACTGCGAGGTCGTCTTCAGCCACGACCGCCGCCAGCGCATGCTCGTCTTCACCGCCCGCGACGGCCGGGATCTGCGTCACCTGGCCGCCGCTCCGGTGACAAGTGGAACATAAATTCAACTTGGAGAAATAATTCCACTTAGCTAGGCTGGCGACGTGAACGATGCGGACGCTCCCCTGCGGCGCGATGCCGAGCGAAACCGTCAGCTGCTGCTGCGTACGGCCTATGAGCTGATGGCCGTTCACGGCCTGGAGGTGCCGTACGAGGACATCGCCCGCGCCGCCGGTACCGGGATGGGCACCGTCTATCGCCGCTTCCCGAATCGGCAGGATCTGCTGGACGCCCTGTTCAGCGACCACATCGACACGGTGATCGACCTGGCCGAGCAGGCCGCGCGCCACGAGGACGCCTGGGCCGGGCTCACCTGGTTCCTCGAACGGCAGCTCGAGATCGAGGCGCAGAGCCGAGGGCTGGGTGAGCTGCTTCGCCGGCGCGGCCAGGACACCACCCTGGTGCGGCGGGCCGACGAGCGCATGACCCCGGTGGTCACCGACCTCATCGCCCGCGCTGTCCGGGCCGGTCAGCTGCCGCCCGGCGTGACCCCGGCCGACTTCGTCGCGGTGCACGTGATGGTGGGCAGCGTGCTGGATGCCTCCCGCGACTTCGCACCCCACCTGTGGCGCCGCGCCCTGGCCATCGCGCTGGCCGGTCTGCGCCACGCCGAGCTGCCCGGCGACCCACCGGACGAAACAGTGACCAACCGTCTCTACCGAGACCCCAGGAAATGAAGGTTCACCCCACCATGGCTCTTCCCGACGACCTGCTCGACGTGCTCAACGCCAAGGCGATCTGCTTCGTCACCACACTGATGCCCGACGGCTCGCCGCAGATCTCGCAGACCTGGGCCGGTACGGACGGCGTGCACGTGCTGATCAACACCGTCGACACCCACCAGAAGACCCGCAACATCAAGCGGGACCCCCGTATCGCCCTCGGCATCGCCGATCCCGCCGCCCCCGCGCGGTACTGGGCCCTGCGCGGCCGGGTCGTCGACGCCACGACCGACCGGGCCCGGGAGAACATCGACGAACTGTCGCAGAAATACCTCGGCCGCCCCTACCCGGGCTTCGGTGGCGACAACCAGCAGCGCGTCCTGCTCACCATCGAAGTCGACAAGCTGCACCGGCCCTGACGCCGTCGCCCCGCGTGGTCAGCTCGGGTTCAAGGTGTCCAGGTGGTTGCGGCCCTTGGCGTAGAACTGGTCGACGTCTTTGCGCACCTGGGCCACCGTCATCACCTTGTTCGCCTTCGCGTAGACCCAGTTGACTCGCATGTTGTAGCTGCGGTCGCCCTTGAAGGGAAGGTCGATGAACCAGGTGTTGAACATGATCCGCATCGGTTCGCGGGGGACGCTCCGGCCGGAGCTGGCGAACACCGTACGTCCGTCGACCGAGTAGGTGACCTTCTGGTCCGTGACGGTGATCATCATGGTGTGCCAGCCGGCGAGGCTTCCCTTGTAATCGTCGGTCGCCCGGTCGCCCAGCGTCGAACTGCGCCAGCTGACCATGTCCATCTTCGGCCCGACGGCGCCCCAGCCACCGTTCGGCTGATACTCGAAGTCGAGCTCGCTGTAACGCGCTGAGTCATGCGAGGGCGAGATGGCACAGAACGTCTGGTTGAGGTGATCCCCGTCGCGGCCGGTGACCGGCTTGTTGGTGAAGAACACGCGGGCCGCGACTGTCCCCCGGAAGAAGCCGCCTCCAGTGGTGGCCAATTCGGTCTGGCGCGTGCCCGCTTTGGTCCCGTCCGTCGAGGCCCGCAACTGGAGAGCCTTGCCACCCTTGGCGCTCTTGTCCGACGGGAAGCTGAGCGTGTCATCGGTCCAGGAATCGGCGATTCCGGGACCGCCGCCCTCCGTACGAATCTGCCACCCGTTCGCGGCGAGCGCGGGGTCGTTGGAGGCGCGGTAGTGGAAGTTGTCGAAGAAGGTGCCGTCCGGCTGCCCGGCGACCGTCTGGGGTTTCCCTGACGGCCGGGCGGCGAGCGGACCGTTCACGGCCGCGGTGTCGGGATCCGCGTCCTTGACTTCGGGACGCACGAAGTTCCAGCCGGTGAAACCGACTCCGGCGACGAGAAGGGCCACGAGCAGCGCCGGTACGAACGCCGACCCGCCCCGTCGCCGTGCCCCGCGCCCCCGCTTCGCTTCGGAGAGGTCCGGAAGGAGCCCGTCCAAGGTGAGCACCCGGGTGATGCCGGACAGTTCGGCGGTCTCCAGGTCCTGACGATTACGCTTGCGCGACGCGAAGTAGGTGACCATCGCGGCCACCATCAGCATGACCGTCACGATGAATACGAAGTAACGGATATCGGCCGCGAACTTGACCGCGACGGCAATCGCGCCGAGTACCCCGAGGGCACCCGCGCCTTTGAGTGAATTCATTACCGAACCGCGCCTATTTCCAGGCCGGTACGGAAGTGAAGTACGACTTGAGGACCGAGGAGACGGACCAGTACATGTTCAGCAGGGTGTACACCGTACTCGGAATCAACAATGCTTGGGCGAGCATCGCTTTCCAGCCGAGCTGACGGACCGCCACCGCCGAATAAACGGCCCAGAAAGCAGTCAGGAGCAGAATGGCCGGCCAGTGCTGGAAGTTACCCCCGGCGAGCGAGGTCCAATACGCCGATCCCCAGATCAGGAAGCAGGCGAAGCCGAAGAAGTTGAAGACCAGGGCCATGATGGCGTGCCGGGTGAACTCGGTCCACCCGCGCAGGCGGAGCGCGTCGACGGTGCCGCGAGCCCAGCGTTCGCGCTGGACGACCAGTTCGCGCAGGGTCGGCATGAGGTCGGTGTACGCGATGCAGAACTCGTTCGCGGTCACCTTCCAGCCGGCTTCCTTGAGCGCCAGGGTGGTCTCGTAGTCCTCGACCAGGTTGCGGTGGTCCTCCCAGAAGACCTGGCCCCGCCCATCGATCAGGGACTGCAGGGCGGTACCGCGGTAGAAGGAGCCGGCGCCGGACATGGTGTGGACGTTCGTCCGGTACCGCGCGTGCGCGGCTCGGCCGTACTCGAGAATCTGCATGCCGAGCAGGTATCGCTGCCAGAGGTTGCCCCACAGGCCCGTACGGCCGTAGCAGGCGGCACTGACCCCACCGATCTTCTGGTCGGACGCCATCACGTTGACGGCCCGCTCGATGAAGCTGCGGTGCAGTTCGGTGTCGGCGTCCATGGCGAGGACGTGCCGGACGGCGTCCAGGCGACCGCCGACCCGTACGCGAAGCCACTCCATGGCGTAGTTGAGCGCGCCGGCTTTCTTGTGGGGATTGTTGTTCAGCGTGAGAACGACTGTCGGCGGGGTCCTCGGATCACCCGCGTACTCGGCGGCGTACTGCTCGGTGTTGTCCGTCGAGTTGTTGACCACCACGACGATGAGGTCGGGCCGCCGAGTCTGCCGGTGCAGCGACTTGAGCGAGAGCAGAATCCCGGCCTCTTCATTCCGCGCCGGAACGATGACGACCGTGTTGTAGCTCGGCGTAGGAATGCGGTGGTTGATTCTCGGGTTAGGAGCGGGTTGCCGGGGGTATATGGAATCGCCCCGGGAGTACATATTCCCGCTGTGCCGTACAGACGTGCTCACGATTGCCCCCCGCGCCATGGCCGACCGCGGCCATCCTCCGTGCGCGCAAGATCGTAACCGAAGTTGATGGGAAAAGAAGGCCTCTGGGCCGGCTCCGGCATGGGTACATCTGACCACTGTCCCTACCAATTCGGACACCTTGTGAGGCATTCGGGGCGTAGCGTCACCGTCCAATAGTGAGATAAAGCACGTCAGCCGGGGCATCGAATGTGGCGAAGGTCCGTGCTAATGGAAGTCGCATGAATTTTGCGTGACTTCCAGGCGAGGACCGGCCCGTCCGGCGCCGGCGACCGAACGGTCTCGACCTCATGCAACCTTCGGCCGTGCCGAGGGGTCAGAGTGGGTGTGAAACAGGACAGCGGCTCGGACAGGTTCGAGCGTGACGAGCAGTTCCACGAACTGGTGGCCGATCGGCGCAAGTGGCTGCTGCAGACCGCGCGACTGCTGACGGCCGGCGATCAGCACCTGGCGGAAGATCTCGTGCAGACGGCGCTGACCAAGCTCTACGTCTCCTGGGCGGCGTTCCGGCGGGCGGACAACCCGGACGGCTACCTGCGCCGGGTGCTGGTCAACGCATTCCTCAGGGAACGCCGCCGATCGTGGTGGCGATTCGAGCGTCCGTCCGACCGGCTGCCGGACCGCGCCGAGGCGCCGCCGGCACCGGCCGACCTGGATCCGGAGCTGTCCCACGCGCTGAGTCAGTTGCCGCGGCGGATGCGCGCCGCGGTCATTCTGCGCTTTTTCCACGAGCTGGACGTCGCCGAAACAGCGGCGGCCCTGGGCTGCTCGACCGGAACGGTCAAGAGCCAGACCGCCCGAGCTCTCGACAAGCTGCGGGTGGCGCTGGACCAGCCCGCGGCACCACGTAACCCGCCTGCCCCCAACGCCCGATCCCAGGAACAGGAACTCATCCGATGATGGATCTTCACAGCCGTTTGCAGCACCTGGCCGGTCCCGCCGACGAGACGCCGGCCGGCGTCATCGAGGACGACCTGGCTCGCGGACGCCGCGCCGTCCGGCGCAACCGGGCCGTCCGGGTAGCCGCCGGGTCGGCGTTCAGTGTCGCGGCCGTCGCGGCGGCGCTGTCGCTCGGGCCCGGGCTGATCGGCGGCAACACCGGCAACCAGCCCGCCGCGGTGCAGAGCGCGAACGGAGTGACCGCCCGTGTCGAGCTCGTGAGTTACACCGGAGCGCAGCCCCGCCTGTTCACCATCGACACGGTGCCGCAGGGGTTCTTCATCCAGGGCCAGAACGAGTACGAGCTGGTCATCGCGCCGGAGCAGGCCAAGTCGCCCGACCCGGCCAAGCCCTACCTGTCCGATCCGGCGGTGTACACCGGCAAGATCGCGGTCTATCTGCAGAACAAGGACTTCACGGTCGAACCCGACGGTGACGAAAAACTGACGATCAACGGCAGGCCGGCCGCACTGCGGTACGTCCACACCGACGAGGGCACTCCGGACGAGGGGGCCACAGTGGAGGCGACGCAGATCTTCGTGGTTCAGTCGCCCCACGTCTACCTCACCGTTCAGTTCGACGCCGGCACCGGCCTGACCAAAGAACAGATGATCAAGGTCGCCGGCGGCATCAACCTCACTGCTGAGGCCGTCGCCAAGGCCGAGAAGGGGTACGCCGCGCAGACCGAGAACCCCAAGACCGGCCACAAGTAGGGTCCAGCCGATCGCAGGCGCGGCGGCTGGTGCTCGCGTCAATCTTCACGCGGCGAGGAGCCGGCTGGTCCAATTCGCCAGGGCTGCGATGGCGGTCCGTGAGAGTGCCGCTTGCGGCGCCATGCTGGTGAAGCCGTGGAAGGCGCCCGGCCAGACGTGGAGTTCGGCGTCGACGCCGGCTTCCCAGAGCCGGCTGGCATAGGCCACCGTCTCGTCCCGGAACACCTCGGCACTGCCGCAGTCGATGTAGGCCGGGGGAAGGCCCGTGAGGTCAGCCGCCCGTGCCGGTGCCGCGTAGATGGTGACGTCGTCCCCGCCACGCCGGTCGCCGAGGTAGGCGTTCCACCCGAACCTGGTCAGGGCGCGATCGGCGACGCCGACTCCATCGATCTGCCGGGTCGAGACGGTGGAGTCGCCGTCGTCGAGCATCGGGGAGATGAGGATCTGCCCGAACAGGCGTGGGCCTCGACGGTCCCGGGCCAGCAGGGCGGTTCCGGCGGCGAGGCCGCCGCCGGCGCTCTGGCCGGCCAGCACGATGCGGGCCGAATCAATGCCGAGGCTGTCCGCGTGCGCCGCGGTCCACACCAGCCCGGCATAGCAGTCCTCGACCGGGTAGGGGTCGGGGTGCTCCGGTGCGAGGCGGTAGTCGACGCTCACCAGAACCACGTCGTGGGTCAGCAGCCAGTCGTCGTACGAGTCGAGGTTGCCCAGGTAGTGGCCGAACATCATGCCCCCGCCGTGCACGGTGTAGAAGCATGGCGCCGTGCCCGTGCGCCCCGCGCGCTGGATGATCGCAAGCTTGATGGGGTCGCCCTGGTGGCCGGGAACGGTCACGGTGCGGCGTTCCAGACCCCGGCTGCGCAGACGCTCGTCGAGCTCGTCCTCCGTGATCTCCAGTTGCCGCATCCGCGGCAGCATCTCGGTCGTCAGGGTGAAGGGGCCCCTCTGCTGCAACCCGGCCAGGACAGCTCCCAGCTCGGCGTCGAAGGGTGGGCGGTGCAGGACGTCAGGCATTCCAGATCTCCTCGGGGTCGGTTGCGGACGCCCTAGGTTAACTGACTAAACTTAGTGACACAACATAGCTAGGATCGGCTGAAGCACGGAGGGAGCCGCATGGCACGCACGGACGCACGGGGCGGCCCGTTGACGCGCGCTCGAATCTCCGAGGTCGCGACTCGGCTGTTCCTGGACCGGGGATTCGATGACGTCACGGTCGCCGATGTGGCGAGCGAAGCGGGCGTGTCCAGCGTGACCGTGTTCAAGCACTTCCCTCGCAAGGAAGATCTGCTCCTCGATCGGGTCGACGATGCCGTGCGGCTGCTGCGATCCGCCGTTCGCGAGCGGCCAGCCGGCATCGACGTACTGACGTCGCTGCACGACCTGACTTCCGAGCTTGCCGACAACCGGCACGGCCTGTCCGGCCTGGATGACAGATCCGCCCCGTTCTTCCGTACAGTGGCCGCTTCCGCAGCCCTCATCGCGCGAGCCCGGGAACTCGCCGCTGAACTTCAGCAGGCTTTGGCCGAGGAGCTCGACCGTGATCCACGCTTCTCAGGCGACAGCGACCTGTTCGCCGCATTCTTCGTGGCCGGCTACGCCACGGTGCTGACCGAAAACGCGCGACGCTGCATCGCGGGGCAGCCCGCGACGGCCGAAGACCATCGCGCTCGCCTTCAGAGGCTCTTCACCGCACTCCGCAATGGACTGTGACGGGCCGGCGGCCACATCCGCCGCAGGTGTCCTTTCCACGGTGAATCACACGCTCGCGGTGGGCGGGGACGCGGCCGGAAGGCCCACCCGAAGCAGCGCGCCACCTCGGGTGGAGCGGGCGACGGTGACCCGGCCGCCGTGTGCGTCGACGACCCGCTGCACGATCGACAGCCCGAGACCGGATCCCGGTAACGCCCGGGCGCTGTCGGCACGGTAGAACCGGTCGAACACCCGCGGCGCGTCGGCGGCGTCGATGCCTGGTCCGGCGTCGTCGACATCGAGCACCGCCGACCCGCCGGCGGCACTGAGCCGGACCTGGATCGGCTGGTCCGCGGGGGACCACTTGCCGGCGTTGTCGATGAGGTTGAGTACGGCCCGCTGCAGCGCGGCGGGACGCCCGCTCACCCACACGGAGCTCACGTCGAGCGCGATCTCGATGTCGGGCATGCGCGAACGCGCCCGGGTCGCGGCGGCCACCACCACGTCGGCGAGGTCGATCAGCTCGGTGCTCTCGTCGCTGACATCACCGCGCGCCACCTCGGTCAGCTCGGCGGCAAGGGTGCTCAATTCGGCCACTTGGGCGCCGAGATCGTTGAGCAGCCGGGTCCGGCTCTCCGCCGGCAGCGCGCTGTCCAGGGTGCCGCGCCGATCGAGCCGGATCAGCAGCTCGGCGTTGAGGCGCAGGCTGGTGAGCGGGGTCTTGAGCTCGTGGGAGGCGTCCTCGGCGAGCAGCCGCTGAGCCTGGCGGGATTCCCGGAGCGCGGCGAGCATGTCGTTGATCGACTGGATCAGCTGCCGGATCTCCCCACCGCCCTCGTCCGGGATGTCGGCGTCGAGATCCCGGGTTTGCGCGACACGTACCGCGGCGGCGGTCAGCCGGTCGATCGGTGCCAGTGCGGCCCGCGCCACGGTCCGCCCCACCAGGGCTCCGCCGGCCACGCAGAGCAGCCCGATCAACAGCATGCCGAACCCGAACTGGTTGATCGGGGTGTCGTCGGCGAGGTCGGCCACCTGGACCGCGCCGTCGCCGGCCCGCAGCGTGTAGACGCGGTAGCCGTCGTTCCAGTCGGTCGACTCCAGCAGGTCGGTCGACGCCCCCTCCGCGACGCGCCCGGCGTGCTCGCTGACCGGGGGCAGCTCGGGTTGGCCGGCCGGCGTCCGGGTCGAGCCGTCGGGCAGGATGACCCGCACCAGCCGACCGGATCCCGGGTACGGCGGCAGCTGGACTTCCGCCAGACCGGCGCGCTCCGCGTTGGTTGCCAGGACGCGGGAGTCGGCGTGCAGCTGATCCTCGGCGGTGTCCAGCAGCTTGCGGTCCATCAGCTCGCTGGCCACCTGGAAGGACACGAACACGCTGACCGCGATGGCGGCCGCCGCGATCACCGTCATCCTGGTCCGCAGGGACCGCCCGCGCCACCACCGGGCCAGCCGGCGCGGCTCCCGCCCCCGGGACCTGCTCACGGAGGAGTCGCCCGCAACGTGTACCCCAGCCCACGCAGCGTGTAGATCAATCGCGGCTCACCCTCGGCCTCCATCTTGCGGCGCAGGTAGCTTACGTACACCTGAAGGTTGTTGGCGGTGGTGCTCATGTCGAAGCCCCAGATCGCCTCGAACAGCGCGTCGCGGGTCAACACTCGGGTCGCGTTGCGCACGAGCACCTCCAGAAGGGAGAACTCGGTCCGGGTCAGGCGCAGCGGCCGCCCGCCACGCCACGCCTCGAACCGGTCGGGATCGATCCGCACGTCGGCGAACGACAGGACCGGCGACTCCTCGCCGGCCGGCGCGCGCCGACGCAGCAGGGCCCGCACGCGGGCCAGCAACTCCTCGGTGGCGAACGGCTTGGGCAGGTAGTCGTCGGCGCCCGCGTCCAGGCCCGCGACCCGGTCGGAGACCTGATCCCGGGCGGTCAGCATCAGCACCGGAAAATCCCGGCCCGCCGCCCGCAACCGCCGACAGGTCTCCAACCCGCCGAGCCGGGGCATCATCACGTCCAGGATCAACAGATCCAACGTGTCACCTCCCATGCCCTCGACCCGGTCGAGCACGGCGAGACCGTTGGCGACCGTGCTGGTGTCATACCCCTCGACCTGGAGCACCCGCTCCAGCGACTCACGGATCGCCGCCTCGTCGTCCGCGATCATGATCCGCACTCCGGCCCCACCCTCCAACCGACGACCTGGACGTTCATCCTCCCCAATCAACCTGAGGCCAGTATTAAAGACGCCGCGCAACCGGCTGGCCGACAGCATCACCAAGCGGCGGTTCCGGGGCGCTGCTGCCGGCGTCGGCGTGTCACTTCACGGGCACTTTCGTTCTGAACAGTTTCTCTGCGTTTCGGAACGCGATCTTCTCCTTGTCCTCGCGTGGCAGATCGACTCCGCGGAACCAGTCGGTCTGCGCTTTTATGTCGGCGAACGGGTAGTCGGTTGCGAACAGCACTCGATCCACGCTGATGAACTTCAGCAGGAGATGGAGCAGTTCGGTCTGGGGGAATGCGCTGGTGGTGACCCAGAAGTTGTCCTGGAAGTATTGCCCGAAGGGCTTCTTCAGCGAGTTTTCGGTCGGCTCGCCCATGTCATTCACGATCCGCTCGTGGTAGAAGGGTAGACCTTCGCCCATGTGGCCGATGATGATCTTCAGTTTGGGGAATCTGTCGAAGACCCCGTACGTGATCATCCGAATGCACTGGGTCAGCACCTCCTGGTGCCAGCCATATCCGGACCCGCTGAAAATGTAGGGCTGGAACTCTTTCGTGTATTGCGACCGGGTGGTGCTGTAAAGAATCTTGAAGATCTCGTCAGCCGGATAGCCGGGATGCAGATAGATCGGAACATCGAGCGCAACGGCACGTGCCAGCACAGGCTCGAAATCGGGATGATCGAGATACTTCTTCGTGATGTGCCCGTTGGTCAGCGCGCCCAAGAAGCCATCTTCCCGAACCGAGCGTTCCAGTTCGTCCGCCGCCGCCTCCGGGCTCTGCAAGGGCAAGGTGGCGAAAGCCTTGAAGCGGCCCGGATACTTGGCGATCGGCCCGTCCACCAGTTGCCGGTTGAGACGATAGGCAAGGTCGATGCCCCTTCGTCCCGGCACATTTTGTACGGACGGTGTATGAGCAGAGAGGATTTGAACGTCGAGTCCTCCCGCGTCCATATCACCGATGCGACGTTCGCCCAGATCCGCAAGACCGATCTCCTCGAGGAAGGCTATGTGGTCCTCGTTGATGGAGTTCAGCTTCAACAACGTGGGAGTCGAAAATGTCTCCTCCGCGCCGATGAAGGGCAGGTCCCGGTCTCGTTGGTAAATTTCCGCGGTCTTGTCCGCTTTCTGGTCCGGAGCCTGGTCTGGATTCTTGTTGTCGTCCGCTGCCGAGACAATGGCATGCGTGGACACTCCGGCGCCGATGCCGAGTGCCGCGGCGGCGGCCAATAAGCTGCGGCGTCCCATGGGTTTCATGTCAGCCGTGTCCACCCTGACGGCACTGCGTTCACTGTCATCACCAGTCTCCTGTCGGCGGTTACCTCGCTTGTCTGATGCCGACTTCCTACCTGGTGAATCTGAGACGAACGTTAATGCGATCGGGCCGCTTTTCGTTGCCGCCTGAGCACCACATTAATGATCGTCTCAGATTCGCTCGGTACGAAGTCGGCCTCGGACAAGCAATGTGACGCCCGATCAGGAGGATCGATGACAGTCAACGTAGCGCCGGCCAAGGAAACGCCGCCCGGTCGGCTGGCCAGCCGGTGGGTGCCGTGGTTGGTAATCGGCTTGTGGATAGCCCTGGCGGCGGTCATGGTGCCGTTGAGCGGGAAGTTGAGCTCGGTCACCAGCGACAAAGCCGTGGACGCCCTGCCCGCCAGCGCCGAGTCCACCGAGGTGGCGGTGCTGGAGGAGAGCCTTCCGGGTGCGGAGGACAACACGTTCGTCTTCGTGTACCACCGCGCCGGCGGCTTGACCTACGCCGACCGCGCCACGGTCGAGCGCCACTACGACACCCTGGCCAAGCGGTACCCGCCGAAGACGGCGACGTCCGGCGAGGAGGATGACGACGGTCCCGCGATCAGGCCGTCCACCAACGGCCAGGCGATGATGTTCACCCTCGACCTGAGCACGACCTACGGCCCACCGGAGGAGCTCGTCGGCCCGTTGCGTGACGCCGCGAAGGACCGGCCCACCGGCCTGGAACTCGAGGTCACCGGCCCGGCCGCGATCGACGGCGACCTGGACGCCGTCTTCGACGGCATCGACCTGCAGGTCTTCCTCACCACCGTCATCGTCGTCACGATCCTGCTGATCCTCACCTACCGCAGCCCGGTGTTGTGGTTCGTCCCGCTGGTAGCTGTGGGCGTGGCCGCGCTGACCTCGATGGCGACCGTCTACCTGCTCGTCAAGGGCTTCGGCATCGTGGTCGACAACCAGAACTCGGCGCTGCTGACGATCCTGGTGTTCGGCGTCGGCACGGACTACGCGCTGCTGCTCATCGCCCGATATCGCGAGACACTGCACCACCACCAGAACGTCCGAGTCGCAATGATTCACGCATTGCGCGGTGCCGCGCCAGCCATCATCGCGTCCGCGGCCACCGTGATCGCGGGCCTGCTCTGCCTGCTCGCCGCGGACCTGAACAGCATCAGCGGGCTCGGCCCGATCGGTGCTGCCGGCATCCTGTGCGCGCTGGTGGCCATGCTGACCCTGTTCCCGGCGGTGCTCGTGGTGCTCGGCCGCCGGATCTTCTGGCCGGCCATCCCGCGGTTCAACACGGCCATGCGGGA
Organism: Actinoplanes sp. NPDC048988; assembly: GCF_043197815.1. Lineage (NCBI taxonomy): Bacteria > Bacillati > Actinomycetota > Actinomycetes > Micromonosporales > Micromonosporaceae > Actinoplanes > Actinoplanes sp. NPDC048988. The sequence continues at coordinate 46,289 of NZ_JBICTW010000017.1, forward strand.
GAAGCCCGGGCTGTGGGGACGGCTCGGCACCGCCATCAACCGCCGCCGGTGGGTGGCGACGCTCGGCTCGTTCGGCATCCTCGCCGTGCTCTGCATCGGGCTGACCGGCAACACCGGCGCCCTGCGGGAGCAGGACCAGTTCCTGTCCCCGCCGGAGTCGGTCACCGGCTTCACCGTTCTGCGCCAGAACTTCCCGGAACTCGGCGGCCAGCCGATGACCGTCTACACGCGACCGGCGTACCAGAAGCAGATCCTCGACGTCGTCAAGCGCACTCCCGGCGTGACGCAGGCCGAACCCGGCCAGACCGTCCAAGGCTGGACCGACATCTCCGTGTACCCGACCGACGCTCCGGACACCCCCGCCGAGTACGACACCATCAAGCGGGTACGCGCCGCCGTGCACGCGGTCGACGGGGCGGAGGCCATCGTCGGCGGGCCGAGCGCGGAGAACCTCGACACCGAAGTCACCACCAGCCGCGACGAGAAGCTGGTGATCCCACTGGTGCTCGCCGTCGTCCTGATCATCCTCGGGCTGCTGCTGCGCGCGATCGTGGCCCCGCTGGTCCTGATGGCGACCGTGATCGTCTCGTTCGCCGCGGCGTTCGGTGGCAGCGTGTTCGTCTTCGAGACCATCCTCGGGTTCAAGGGCATCGACTATTCGGTGCCGCTGCTGGCATTCCTGTTCCTGGTGGCGCTCGGCGTCGACTACAACATCTTCCTGGCCAGCCGAGCCCGAGAGGAGACCGTACGTCTCGGCACCAGAGACGGCATGCTCAAAGCCCTTTCCGCCACCGGTGGCGTCATCACCTCGGCGGGCCTGGTCCTAGCCGCCACGTTCGCCGTCCTCGTCTCACTTCCGCTGGTGATGCTGGTCGAGGTCGGCTTCCTGGTCGCCTTCGGCGTGCTGCTCGACGCCCTGCTCGTGCGATCGATCCTGGTGCCCGTCCTGACCCTGCTGATCGGCCGGCGGATCTGGTGGCCGAACCACCTGTCCCGGCCTGCGGCGACGCCGCCGACGGGGCGGCCCTCGCCAGCCGACGACGAGGAGCCCGCGCTGCAACGGTGAGCGCGCCCGCACGGAGGAGATCCAGGACGGGGACCCAGGCCGTCCCGGATCTTTTCCCGGGCATGGCGCTCGGCGGCGTCTCGAAACCCGGATCCTCGTTCGCGAAAGAGGGTCGAAGGCCACGTGCCGGGTCCTCGTCGAATGACCCGGCGCCGCTGCCATAGCAGCTGGCGAGAGCCGACCGCCGCGTGGCCGGCCCGGTCGTGTTGCTCGTCTGGGCCGGCCCGGGGTGTCGCTTGGTCCACAAGTCTTCATGTCACGCGGAACACCGGCCACCCGATCTCCGTACGCCAGGCGGCCGGATCGCTCACATCCCGAGGCCCGACGCGGTAAACCTCCCGCACGGGCCCAGCCACCGACATCGCATTCTCCACGACCCACGCACCGAGCTCGCCGTAGGTGACGTCCACACCCTCGTGCTCGCCGACGTGGGTGGTCACCGCCAGTTCCGCGGCGGGCAGGGTCACGGCGTGCACCCGTCCGGTTCGCGGCGGGGTAGAGGTCGGCAGATAGACGAGCACCCGACCGCGGCCCTCCTCGAACAGGGAGTTGTCGTAAGCGCCCCCCGGCGGTCCGGTCACGCCTGCGCCCACGGCCGCTTCCAGCTCGGCCATCGCGCCGGCGAACCACGCTTCGACGTCGGCGTGGCCGATCACGGCCTCAATCGCCGCGACCTCGCGGGCGGGTTCGGCGCGCAGCTCGACCTCGATCGGCGCGGGGTCGGGCTGCAGGAGGCGGCGCAGCGAGGTGACCGCGGCCCGGGTGCGAGAGAGCTCGGCCTCCAAGCGCCGCAGGTGACCCGCGACCAGGGTGGACCGGACGCCGGGGTCCGGCGTCCGCAGGATCCGCTGCACGTCGCTCAAGGGGACGTCGAGCTCGCGGAGCCGGTTGATGACCTGCGCGGTCGGTATCTGCTCGACGGAGTAGTAGCGGTAGCCGGTCGCCCCGTCCACGACGGCCGGCTCGAGCAGCTCCCCCTCGTGGTAACGGCGCAGGGTTCGCACGCTCAGGTGGGTCAAACGCGAAAACTCCCCGATTGTCAGCACCCCCTCAGTCTGGACCCTCCCCCAGGGAGAGGATCCAGCACTTGACCCTCCGGCCCGGCGAGGCCGCACGGTGACGACATGACAAACAACGACCTTCGCTCCGACATCCTCCCGACCACGGTCCGCGACTTCCTCGCGGCCAGCACCGTGCACGACGCCGACACGGCCTCGTCGTTCCTCGTCGAAGACGTCGTGATCGTCGACCAGAACAAGACCTTCCGGGGCCGCGACGAGGTTCACGCCTTCCTGCGCGACGCCGGCGCCGAGTTCGAGTACACCACCGAGCAGATCGGCGCCCGCCGCGTCGACGACGACCACTGGGTGGTGACCCTGCGCCTCGAGGGCACCTTCCCCGGCGGCGTCGCCGACCTGGACTACCGCTTCACCCTCCGCGGCAACCTCGTGGCCGAGCTCGTCATCGCCAGCCACGAGGCCTGAGCCCGACCGCACACCACCCATCCGTCAGAAGGAAGAGGAAGAATGACCAGCAAAGAACGTGACCGCCTCGACGGCCGCCACGCGCTCGTTACGGGCGGGTCGAAGGGTTCGGGCAAGGCCGTCGTCTCCCGCCTGCGGGAGATGGGCGCCGACGTGTGGACCACGGCCCGCACGATGCCCGACGGGTACGACCGCCCCGACCGGTTCATCGAGGCAGACACGTCGACCGTCGAGGGTGCGCAGCTCGTGGCGGCACGCATCGCCGAGGCCGTCGGCGCGCTCGACATCCTCGTGCACGTCGTCGGGGGCGCCTCGACGCCGTCCGGCGGGTTCGCGGTCATCACCGAAGAGCAGTGGCTGACCGAACTGAACCTGAACTTCCTGGGTGCGGTGCGGCTCGACCGAGCCCTCCTGCCGGCGATGGCCGGGGCCGGGTCGGGTGTGGTGCTGCACTTCACCTCTATCCAGCGGGAACTACCGCAGTACGACGCGTCGCTGGCGTACGCGTCAGCCAAGGCAGCGCTGCGTACGTACAGCAAGGGCATCGCCAACGAGCTCGCACCCCGCGGCGTGCGGGTCAACGCGATCAGCCCCGGTGGCATCGAGACCGAGGCGTACGAGCGGTTCGTGGACCGGATCGCCGAGGGCAACGGGCTCACCCGCGAAGCCGCCAAGCAAACGATCTACGACTCCCTCGGCGGGGTTCCCCTGGGGCGATTCGCCCAGCCCGAGGAGATCGCCGACCTGGTCGGGTTCCTGGTGTCGGACCGCGCCTCGGCCATCGTGGGCGCCGAGTACGTCATCGACGGCGGCACGGTCCCGACCGTATGAGCCAACGGCGGGGCGGCCTCAAGAAGATCGTGGCCGCCCCGCCCGGACCACCCGAAGAAACACCCGATAAGTCACCGACGACGAGGAACCCCATGACCACTCACGTCACCGCACCGGCCGCCGTCCAGCCGGTTGGACCGCCGCCTCCCTTCGATCCCGAACTCGCCCTGTCCTGGACGTGCTGACCAGCATCCGACCTCCTGACGCGTACCGCCCGGACACCATCGTCGAGATGCGCCGGGCCGTCCCCGGTGTACCCACCCCGACCGACGACGTCCTGTCGCGCGACGGCGCTTACCTCGTACGCGAGAGGACCGTGCCCGGTCCGGACGGGGACCCGGACGTCGCGCTACTCGCCTGCCTCCCACGACATGCGCGCACGCCGGTGCCGGCCATCTACTTCATCCACGGCGGCGGGATGATCGTCGGCAACAACCGGTTCGGCCTTCCAGAGGTGCTGGACTTGGCTGAACCGCTGGGCATGGCGGTGGTCTCGGTCGAGTACCGGCTCGCGCCGGAAACTCCCCACCCGGGTCCCGTCGAGGACAGTTACGCCGGTCTCCGCCGGCTGTCGGAGCCCGCCGACGAGCTCGACGTCGATCCTGGCCGCATCGTCGTCGCCGGCATGAGCGCCGGCGGCGGACTGGCCGCAGCTGTCGCCCTCATGGCCCGTGACCGTGGGGGCCCGACGATCGCGGGACAGTTGCTCCCGAGCCCCATGCTCGACGACCGCAACGACTCACCCTCGGCGCGCCAGATGCGCGGCGCCGGCATTTGGGACAACCGCTCCAACGAGACCGGCTGGAACGCGCTCCTCGGCGAGGCCGTGCGCGGAGGGCCGGAGGTGTCCCCGTACGCCGCGCCGGCCCGCGCCGAGGACCTGTCCGGCCTGCCACCCACCTTCATCGACGTCGGCTCAGCCGAGACGTTCCGGGACGAGGACGTCGCCTTCGCGAGCCGCCTGTGGCAGGCCGGCGGCCGCGGCGAGTTGCACGTCGGGCCCGGCGGTTTCCACGGGTTCGACGTCGTGGCACCCTCCGCCGCGGTCTCCCGGGACGCGATCGCTGCCCGCGCGGCGTGGCTGCACCGCCAGCTGGGCAGGTGAATGGACGGTGCAGACTTCGTGGCACCCTGCTGTCAGGGGGCGGCCCTGCGATTCGCCGACGCGGCCGGGAGCATAGGCCCGGCGACCGGCAAGACCTGCTTCGCCGCCTGGTGGCGAAGGGAATTCGCCGGGTCCGTCAGCGGCGTACCGCTGGGAGCAGCACGCCGTCGATGACTGCGGCCAGGAACTCTCGGTCGAACGGTTTGCGCTGGATCATGGCCCGATAGGCCGCCATGGAAGGCAGGATCGCGGCCAGCGTATCGACGTCGGCGGCCGGGTCGATCTCGCCCCGGCCGATGGCCCGGCGCAGCAGTACGCGGTTTGCCTCGGTCCAGGGCTCGACGATCGCGTTGTTGGCCGCGTCGGCCAGCCCGAGATCCTGGCTGAGTATGGAGGCCAGACCCGCCATGACCGCGAACTGGCGCTCGGCGTCAGAGGGCAAGGTCGGGCGGAACAACGCCAGAAGGTCGCCACGCAGGCTGCCGGTGTCGGCCGGCACGAGGCTGCCTTGCCGCCGCTGGAGCTGGGCCACTGCCTCGAGGACCAGCTCGGACTTCGACGGCCAGCGCCGGTAGAAGGTCGCCTTGCCGGCCCGGGCCCGCGCCGCGACCGCGTTCATCGTCATGCCCGCGTAGCCGACCTCGGCCAGGACGTCCAGCGCGACTTCCAGGATCGCCTCGTCGCGGTCGTGATCGCGCTTGCGGCCCGGCCGCCGGCGCTCGGTGTCCGGGTCACTGGTGTTGTTCGCGGCCATGCGCTCTCCCTGTCGTGATGTGCCCGCCATTGTGACAAACGATACCGACCAGTTCCGGTACCCAGCGGTTTCGATATCCTTGCGAGCGGTATCTGGAAGACGAACGCGGGCCGGTCCGCGGCCCGCACGGACACCAGGAGCACAACAGTGACGATCATGATCACCGGCGCGACCGGAACCGTCGGCGGCAAGACCCTCCGGCTCCTGCGGGAGGCCGGCGCCGAGGTACGGGCCGTCGCCCGCCGCCAGGACCAGGTCGACCGGTTCGCCCAGCAGGGCATCGACGCGGCGCGGGCCGACCTCGACGACGTCGACGCGCTGACCCGAGCGTTCGACGGCGCCGACCAGGTGATGCTGCTCGCCGCGGCCCGCCCGTCGCAGGCACCGCACGGCGCCAACGTCGTCCGGGCGGCCCAGCGGGCAGGCGTCAGAGCCATCGTGCAGATCTCAGCGTCGGACGCGACGGCGACGTCACCCATCCCCTGGGCGCAGGCCAACTGGCACACCGAGCAGTACGTCAAACTGTCCGGGCTGGAGTGGACGATCCTGCGCCCGTCGGCGTACATGGACAACCTGGCACAGTCCGCCGCCGCCATCACACGTGGCTTCTATCCCCAGACCACCGGCTCGGGCGCCATCGCCTGGACCGACACGCAGGACGTGGCCCGGGTGGCCTCGACCGTCCTGCGAGCCGGCCGGCACACCGGGCAGACCTCGCTGATCACCGGACCCGACCTGCTCACCTCGGCCCAGGTCGCTGCGACCTTCTCCAGCGTTCTCGGCCGCCCGGTGCGCTACGTGCCCCTGCCGAGCCGGGTCTTCGCCGCGGCCGTACGGCTGGGCGGCGCTGACGCCTGGATGGCCGAGGGCCTGCGACAGCAGTTCGCCCGCGTGATGCGCCTGCGGCTTGACCACGTCGACGCCCGCACCGACGACGTACAGCGCATCACAGGCCACCCGGCGACCTCCCTCGCCGCGTGGATCGAGGCCCACCGGGACCACTTCGACCGGCGCCGGTGACGTCCGTCCGCGGCGTGCCGGTCATCCAAACGCCGGGCGGAGGTTGGTGAGGCTGACGTACCCGGGGGAGGCTCGCGACACCATGGCCGAGTTACCACCCGTTCTCCTCGGCCGGAGAGCATCGCCGACCTGCCTTGAGGCTGCCGCCGAAGTTCGCCATGGTCGATCTCCGGCGGCCGCGGATGCAGCCCGATGCGGACGGGCCTGCGGTTCAAATCGGAGGCTAGGTGATCTGAGGCCGAACCATCGGGTACGCGCGGCGATGCCAGACCAGCAGCACGGGGATCACCAACAGCTCGACGGCCATCGACACGCGGAACGGCACCGGCGGCAGCCCGGTCAGAATGACGCCCAGCAACCGGGCCACGCCACCGAGCACCATGACGCCGAGCAGTGCCCGGGTCACGGCGGCCCGCCGCCGTGGCGCGCGCAACGACCACCAGAGCAGCACACCCGCCGCTGTCCACCACACTCCCAGAAAACGGTATTCGCTGTCGAAGTAAGCAGTGCCACTCGTGTCGTCGGGGCTGAAGCTCAAGCCTCCTACGACCGCGGTCACCCCAGTGACTATCGGGATGGCGCCCAGCACAGCCACCAGGATGAGCAGAATCCTTCGGTTCATGATCTCAATGATGGTCGACCGCGGGAATGCGCAACGCGACCCGTTGGCTGTTCGGTGGCCGGGAACGCTGGCGCCTTCCCCCAATGCGGCAACGAGGAGATTCTCAACGTCGTCCCGACCGACATCGCCCGGCAATGACTGTGGGCTTTCTCAGCCCGGAGGATGGCGGCTCATGTGCCCGAAGCCCGGGCACGTGAGCCTGCGTCACTCAGCCGGCGTTGAAGGCCTTGTCGACGATCAGCGTGTCCTCGTAGAGGTTCAGCCGGACGATCTGACCGTTCTCGACTGTCAGATGGATCGCCGCCGGGGTGGTGAACCACCCACCGATCACCCTGCTTCCACAATATGGGAAAGTCAGTCAATATTTGGGAAGAAAAAGGCCGTGATCCTTGTTTGCGCAGGTCACGGCCTTGATACTTTGTGCGCCCGAAGGGACTCGAGCCCCTAACCTTCTGATCCGTAGTCAGACGCCTAGTGGTCACGAGTGAAGCCCGCCACCCTTCGGACTCAAGACCGTACCGAAGGCAATCTACCAGGTCAGAGCGCCTTTGCGTTTCCGCTGATGGGGGCCGAGTGGTTGTTTCAGGCGCCTCATAGATAGATGGCCGCAATTCGAGCGTGCTGATTTAGTCGCGCCCGTGCTGAAACCGTCGCCGACATCCGATCACCACCCGATCACCACGCGAGGCCATCACCCTGCGTAGAACCCGTTCCCATCGGTGCTGCTCCGAGCGAAGGACCAATCCCCTGCCATCGAGGTTACTGCGTCGTGGCGCCTGCCGTAGCGACATGCGATCACCTGCGGATCGCCATCCTTCACACCGTCGATGTCCACCATTGCGCGCCGTCTGGCCAGCCGATCAGCCAAACCTGCTCTGCCGTCCCTTGATCATCTTTCTGTCCGGGTGCAACCTGGACATCCAGCGCGCGACCGCGCGATACACCGATAGGAGTTCTCGTTGACCCGCACAGCGCGTGCCGCTGTTTCACTGTCCATGGCCCTGGCCGTCGTCGCCTCCGGTCTGGTCTTCTCCGCCGCGCCCGCCTCCGCGGCCAAGGTCAAGCCGACGATCAACGCCGCTGAGGTGACCAAGGCAGGCGCTCCGATCAGAATCGTCGGAAAGGCCGGCAAGGGAGCCACGGTGACCATCAAGTTCAACGGCAAGGCGGTGAAGAAGACCAAGGCCAACAAGTCCGGCCGGTACTCAACCACCGTGAAGGCCACCAAGGGCGGGAAATTCACGGCCACCGCGAGTGGGCGCACCAGCGAGGCCGACGCAGTCAAGGTCTACGTGAACAAGCGGCGTTCCGAGACCCTCTACACCGTGCGCGACGGCGGCGTCGGGACCTTCAGGTCCAAGACGGTGACGTTCCGCAAGGGCGCTTCGATCACCGTGAAGGCCACGACGCATGACAGGGCCTGCACGGACTCGGCTCCGTTGATCGACCCGTGTTTCGAGTACGGCTACGCCACCGTGGCGATTCTGGCTGATCTCACTTCCGCGATGACCGGCGACGACAAGTACTACGACACCGAGACCTTCGAGGTGTACGAGACGAGCCGAGGCACCGTCGAGGTCTACTCCATCAACGCGGAGCAGTGGACCGCCTCTGCCGTGCAGTCCTGGACCGCCCGCGTTTACGTCTGATCGCAACAACACGACGATGTCCTTTAAAGCTGGTCAAAATTTCCTTGACTGCGTCACTCATGACCCATGGGCTGGCTATGCGCCGCTCGAAATAGCGCAACGTGAGATGTCGTGATTGTGAAGCGGGCGGAAGCACGTTCCCCAACCCCTGGTCCACACCCGACAACACCTGACGACAGCAACCGTGGAGCGCCCGTTGCGCGGAGACGTGCACGGCGGGTTCGGCGAGCGGCCTGGAGAAACGGACCAGCGGCAACGCGGCACCGCGCTCCAGGCCGACTCAACTAGCGCGGCGACGGCATGCGATCATTCATCGATCATCCGAAATCTGAGCTACTCACCAAGGAACGCCAGCTGGGTAGGATCGAGGCCGTAAGCCACGCTGATGAGACGTTGGGTCTCGGCGATTAGGGCGGCTCTTCTGCCTCGCAGCGATTCGAGCAGCCTCGCGTCACTCTCAGTGCGCAGCCTCAGCTCGAGCGATTGAGCCTCAACGACGGCCGCAGTAATTTCTTGGATATCGCCGCTCGTCATAGGCGGAATAGGGACCGGCTCAAGCGTCGCGCGCCGATGAACCACGTAGGCCCCACGGTACTCCTTGCTTCGCGCAGCGATATACGCATCGACGGCGGGATGTGAGAGCAGAGCAATAACAACCTCGACCGTCAGCGGGCATTCCGACGCAGGCCTAAGCAGCGTGTAGGGGCCCCCATCTCCCCCACCAGGCGTCACTAGCCTTGACCGATCTGGCACATACTGTGGGACTACCGACAAGGTTCTATTTATGATCTTCGGTGCGTCGAGAACCGTCAGCGACTGGCTTCGGCCATAAGCCCAGAAAGATTCGCCAGGATCCGGCGAAACCGACCGCTTCCGCAATCTAGCTTCATTAGCCTCAAAATATCGGAGAGCGTTCGGATAATTCGACTGAAGGTCGGCGTATGTCAGCAGCCGAGCAGCACCTCGCTTTTTCCCCGGAGCAGGTAGAGTAATTTCATATGGGAAGAGCACCATATGGTCTGGATCCGGTTCTGCACCGAACGGTGAGAGTCGCACGTCCCGCACCGCCGCTCTTAGGATGCCTCTTTCGATTTCCCAAGTCTCGCCGTTCGCATCCCTAAGCGTTATTAAGGATGAGCTCTGATCACTGCGAACAACTTTCAAGTAGTAGACATCATCCGCAGACGTCTGCACTCCGACGAATATTTTAACCCAACCGTCATCTCCTAACCGGGCTACAGCCGACTTTTCCATAGCAGAGAACACCCGAATTGCATCGGCGGAAGCCATCGCCCACGGCGCCCCAGTGAGCTCCGCCCGCTCAACAAGAGTCGCCTCCGCACTTGAAGGGTCACTTAAGAACTCGACAGCATTGCCGACGGGGACAAGCTTGGCAGGTGACGACTGTTCCCCACCGCTCGCAACAATCAGGCAGGTGTAAGTGCTGCGACCGGGGAATATCTGATTAGAGCCGAAATGCACCAGCCGTAGTAGCCGCGGTCCTAGCAACTCACGAACCGGCGACGCCGACGGTGACGTCAGTAGGCTGCTTTTGATGATTAGGGCTAGCATGCCGTCGGAAGCCAGGATCGTTAGGCACTTCTCGATGAAAAGCATGTAAACATCGAAGCTGCCGGTTGCCGACTTGAAGCCTGACCGAGGATTCTGGAAGTACGATAACTGTGCCGGCATGTATTCGCTCAGTACCTGAATTCGAATGTATGGCGGATTTCCAACGATGCAACTGAAACCGCCCTCACTCATCACCGTTGGGAAAGCCGCATGCCAATCGAACGGTAGGACCTCCGCACGAGTTTCCGGAATCTTCGCCAGGCTTGGCAAGATGCGGTCGAAATCGAGACCAACAAGGGAGTTTCCTGTCTGCACGTTTCGACTTAGGTCGGGCAGGATATTGCGCTCATTCTGCACATCGACATGCTCGCCATCAAGTACAACGAGCAAAAGGCTTAGTCGGGCAACCTCGACGGCTTCGCCATCTATATCAACACCAAAGATATGGTTTCGTGCCATTTCGGCTCGCCGACGGAGGCCAACCGGCTCACCATCTTGCTCAGCCGCAGCAATCAAGCGTTGTAACGCACGGACTAGGAAGACCCCACTGCCACATGCGGGATCAAGCACGGTGATGTCTGCCGACTGTTCTTCCTCCGACGACATCTTGGGCACCAAGCTTGCCTCTAGCAATGCATCCACCACCGCCATCGGGGTTGGGACGACACCGCCGGCATGAGTGAACTCCGGCTTTTCTATCACCGCAACACGACGATCGGGATATAGAACGATGCGTTCGGCGAGGTACTGCTCGTATACAGCGCTTAGCGTTTGCGGCTCGATTAGGGCGTAAGCGAACTTGCTCTGTGGCCAGTAGAGTTGCAGCACGACATCTCGCAACGCTGCGCTGGCCACTTTAGTGGTCCGAAGGACAGAGAAGAGTCCAGCGTTAAAGGTACGATCCGCGCGCTCAAACTCAGCTATTAGAAGTTCGTTGTTGGCAGAGTTCAGTAGATTCTTATAGCGCTCAATGTCACGATCTTCGCAAACTCGCAGGAATATCAAGGCGTTTAGTACCCGTTGTGTCCGTCGGCCAATCTCAGCCGCACCAAGCTCCGGGTTCTCGTCCGCCACGTTTTGAGCGAGAAGCAAGCGCCACCGTCGAAAATGCTCAAGGAAGGTCTTGTCAAACGGTGACTGTCCACGCGGAGGCTCTTTGTAGTTATAAACCTCATAGAAGCGATCACTTCCTACGAATTGATAGGATAGCCTCTCCCATAATTCGTCAAAACGATCGACATACTGGTCCCAGGAGTAGCGACACCCAGGGATGATAGCTACGTCCGCGCCTTCTTGCTCCTCCACCGGATTAAGGCAATCGTAAACGATTGTTTCCGAGAAGTTGCTTAGGACGGCTGCTGGTCGTTGCAGCGTGAACCCGTAAGACCTGGTTTGATGAGCCGACTGAGGGGAGGCGGACAACTTAATCGAGGGCTTCTTCGCCTCCCAGGGGATTCGATCATGCCCATTTACACGCAGTCGGTAGTCCGGCCGGCCGTTGCTTCCATCCCCTGCCAAGGACTGTTCAACTACGACGTCTCGCGCTTCCTGCAACTTGCCATCTTGGTTGTATACGTCCCAGCCGAGTATCTGTAGCATCTTGTCCAGGAAGTCAAGCCGTACCTGCGCCTCCGAGTAAGTCGAACCAGGTGTCTCGATCTGCACGGCATGTGTCCGGTAAGTCTCGACAAGGCGAGCCATCTCGGCGCGCGCCTGCTCGCGCGAGAGTCGCTGAAAGGTCATGCCGATCACCGTACGGATGAAGGTGGCCTGCCGGTAGTACGGGACACGCTGGCGCGGCGCACGGTGTACACCACACCAAGACAGCGGATATCGTGCCCTGTGCCTAGATTTCCAGGGAAGATCCAGCCAGATGCCGACAAACTGCGCGGTGGCTACTACACGCCCGACGCGCTAGCCGAAGCTGTCGCATCGTGGGTGGCGGGGGCTGGCTCACGGCTCCTCGAGCCCTCCTGCGGGGACGGACAGATTCTCGGGCAGTTGGTGCAGTCTGCCGGCCCTGACCACGTCCTCGGTGTAGAGTTACTTCCGGATGAGGCTCAGGCCGCCCGCCGGCACGGCGCTCCCGTGATCACTTCCGACTTCTTCGAGTGGTTCACGTCAGATCACCACGGAATCTTCGATGGGGCTGCTGGCAATCCCCCCTTCATCCGGTTCGGCAACTGGCGAGAAGAAGAGCGCGAGCCTGCATTGGACTTGATGCGGCAGCAAGGCCTGCCCACGAGCCGCCTTACCAATGCGTGGTTGCCCTTCGTCGTTGCATCCCTCCTTGCTGTTCGCCAGGGTGGACGCGTAGGACTCGTGCTACCAGCGGAGCTACTTCAGGTAGGTTACGCCGCGCCGCTTCGTTCTTATCTCGTTGATAATTGTAGTGAAATTAGTATTGTCGGCTTTCGGAAGCTAATTTTTCCAGGGATTCTGCAAGAGGTCGTTCTGCTGTTGGCTGAGCGCGGTCCGGGGCCCGCGGTGATACGCACCCTGGAAGTTGATGATGCCGCCGGGCTCAAGCAGCTCGATCTATCCTCGACCTCCGCCGTTCGTGCCGCGCTACACGACGGAGAGAAGTGGTCGAAATACTTCCTACTCCCTGAGCAAGTCGAAGCAGTACGCGCGCTCCGGTCTGACGAGCGCATGTCTCCATTAGGTCAATGGGCTTCGGTGGATGTCGGCGTAGTCACCGGGCGCAATAGCTTTTTCACCATGACGGCAGAGGAGGCCGACGCGAGGGGAATAGCAGACCTCACTATCCCTCTAGTATCGCGGAGTCAGCAGCTCACCGGCGTTCGCGTCACCAATGATGACTTGGATGGACTACGAGGAACGGCTGCTAGAACTAGGCTTCTGTCTGTCCCTGCGGAGGTCACTCCACAAACGCATCCAGGGCTACGTGCCCACGTCGAAGAAGGCGAGCGCGAAGAAGTTCATCTTGGCTACAAATGCCGCATTCGTCGACAGTGGTGGCGAGTGCCGTCCGTCTCAGTACCGGATGGCTTCCTCCTGCGGCAGATTCACCTTTACCCGCGCCTTGTATCCAACGAAGCAGGTGCTACGAGCACTGACACCGTGCACCGCGTCCGTATGCGCACAGACTCAGCATCGCCGGCCCAACTTTCCGTTGCAGCGCTCAATAGCGCAACCTTTGCCGCCACAGAGGTGGTCGGAAGAAGTTACGGCGGCGGGCTCCTTGAACTAGAGCCGAACGAGGCAGAGCTTCTGCCTATTCCAGATCCGACTTTGATCGCACCGGCATTGATTGAGAAGGTCGACGAGCTGTTGCGCGACAATCGACTGGAGGAGGCGGTTCAGCTTGTTGACCAACAGGTGCTTGTTGAGACTCTGCAATTTTCAGCGAATGAGGTGGCTCAGATCCGGTCCGCGTGGATCCGTCTTCGAGACCGGCGCGCAGCGCGAGGTCGTTCCACTCGCAAATGAGGCGGTATAGATGAATTGGTGTGTGCGTGCGGATTCAAGATCAGGTGATGGTCCGCACGCGCGCACCATAATCCGCATTTTGGGCGGCCATCGACGAGCGGCGACGGGTGTGATCGGCGTGATGCAGGGTCGGAGGAGTCAGCCGCCGAAATCGTCGTGCGAATCTTCGAGCATCTTCACCACGTGGGTCAGGTGGTGTGCCGTACCCCAGGCTCGCCATCCTGCCGCGTTGCCGGGGCCGCCGACCATGGCAGCTCGTTGCGCGATCTCGGCATCACCCCAGGAGTATGCGGCGCCTTCTGCCGGCCAGTGATCCGCCGCCACCAGCGATGCGCAGAGGTCGTACATGCCCCTATGGCCGTTGCCGTCTCGCGCCCATCGATATATCCACCACACGTCCTCGTCGGTGTACCGAAGGTTCGGAGGCGGCGGCCATCCCTTGACGTTCATCTTGGGATGGGCGATGCCGTAGTCCCCGAAGACGATGTCAGGTTCTTGGAGGCGCCTCCAGAGAGCCAGGTCGCGTCTGGGGATGGGGGTCGCGATGTTGTACGGAAGGTCGCTGAGTGAGTCCGGCATCGCCCCTGAAGCCACCGTGATGGATTCCCACGGATAGCGCCGCGCCCAGACCAGGCACTTCCGTGCCAGCGCTTCGACTCTACCGATCTCGCGTTCGGAGCGAATGTCGAAGAAGTCAAGAACGAGTGCTGACTTCTCGATGGTCGTCCCCGCTCGCTGGCAGAGCTTGGCCAGCGACACTTCGGCTTCATCTTCATCCGGATCGGCGATGTGACCGCCGAGCCGGATGACAACCTGCCCATCATGCATCTCCGCAGCCTGCCGAGCCTCCGCCAACCGGCGCTCGGAGTCGTTGAGATGGAGAACCGGCCGGATGGGGACGCACCAGTCGGCGAAATCGTCGGCGATGGTTTGCAGCGGTCCTCGCCAGGCTCCGTCCGGGTCGTCCAGGTAGCGAGCGTCGACCGCCGCGCCCATGCCCCGTGGCATGACGTCACGGGCCTTCTCGGCGAAGCTGTGGGCGTCCTTGATCGGATCCCCGCTCGTGGGCGGCACTTCGAAGATCGGCATGATCTTCGCTGCCAGCGCTTCTGGCAGATGGTCGATGGCTTTGAGTTCACCTTCCCGGCCCTTGAGTATGGGCATGTAGACCACGGCGCACCCTTCGCTGGCCATCCACGCTTGTCACTCAATGGTGCACCCTAAGTAGTGATGCAACAACAGCAGTGCTCGCGGTGTAGCGCGGATGGTAGGTACTACACGACCAGCAGCCCCCGATAGCGGTGGTCGTCGCCCGTGTTGGCTGCCGCCGGATCGGCTTTGGGCGCCCTACTCGCATATGGAGGTGTCGGGACTGCTGCGATCCAACCGCGCCAGAGCCCTGACCCGGCGAGCGTTCCTGATCAGAGACCTGACAGCCGACAGCGCTCACTCGGTCCACCGCTGGTCCAGATCTGGCAGGCGGGACAGGCCGAGTCTTCGCGAGTGCCCGTGGCGACGCGCAACAGGTCGGGTAGGTCTCTGAAGCGCTGCCGGAGGTTGCGTTCCCGGGCGGCGGAGTGCAGCCAGAACAGGACCGGCCAGGACCGGCCGAGAGTGGCGAAGAGCCTCGCGTATCCGACGACCTTGGCCGTCAGGACACCCAGTGGTTCGGTGCCGGTGTCGTACTCGAGGAAGAACGGCACCTCGCGGCCGTCCTCGACCCATAGCCCGTACCCGTCTGGGCGTACCGATGGCTCGTACGCGCGGAGCAGCGCCGGGTCGTCGTCGGTGACGAAGGTGCCGGCTCGTTGGCAGACGACTTCGGGCAGCCACTGCTGGAGTTCAGCGCCAGGGTGGGTGCGCGCGTGGCTGGCGAGGTCGGTGAAGAACTGGTTGACGCCGAGCCGGTGGTCGAGAGTGCGGGTGGAGGTCCAGCGGCGGCGCTCGAGGCGGGCATGGTCGCGGCGCGGCGGCCGTTCGTCGCGGGCCGCGGCGACGACCTCAGCGCCGAGCTGGTCGATAAGCCAGTGGTACGGATACGAGCCGCCGTCCGCGCGCTGCGGCCGGAGCGGGCGATCAGACGCAGTTGGTAGAGGGTGCGCAACCGTCGCTGGCAGAAGTCCAGCGACGGGAACAGGGCCCTGGCCACCTGGGGTGTGGTGAATACGCCGTGGTCGTAGAGCCAGCCCAGCAGGATCCGGTCGCGGGCGGTGAGCTGGGACTGCACACGCAGGACAGGATCATCCATGCCGTACCCCCGGGGAGACCCGGACGATTGCAGGGTCTGTCGGTGCACAAACCCTCGGCGGTGACAGGCTGCCTGACCTGGGCTGTGGGGCGGAGGCGGGGGCCGGTTTCGGGGTCCGGTTGAAGACTGACGTCAACACTGACGTCAAGGCTGACAGCCGTTCTGACGGTCGAACCGTCTTCGGTGACGAGTACGAGAACTGCAACAGAGATCTCCTCGATCTTCGAGAGGTACGGGAAGCGGTGGCAGCCGTCTGGCCCTGCCTTCCGCGCCCCGTCAGGCCGGGCCTGGTGCCGACGAGAGCCGGCGGGCACAGGGCGCGCAGGGGTAAAGCCGCGCGCCGTCGTCTCCGCTGATGGCCCGCTGGGCAGGGTGACTTCGACCGGTGTCACCCAGCCCGCAGCAGGGTGGTCTTGCCGGCGCCGTTGGGGCCGACCACCCCGATCCGGTCGCCGGGCCGCGGCGCAGGCGACCGTATGACCGTCGGATACCGGCGCGTCCACGTCCCGGCCGGGCTCCCTCGGCGCGGCACATACCGGCGACGCCAAAGCTCAAAACGGGGTTTGTCAGCTCAGACGAACACTCATCGATCTGACAGGTTTCTGACGCGCCGCCGAGGATCTCTGACAGTGCAGGTCAGCAGGCATCCCGGCCAGATTCGGCACGACGCCCCCAGCAAGGTCGACCGGACTGTCAGTCGGTTGCACACAACCGACTGACAGCACGTCTCGCAAGTCAATGAGCCTGCGCCGTCAGCCGCGAACTCTCGGGCCGATCAAGGCGCTGACCTGCACTGTCAGACTTTCGTCAGGCGCTGTCAGAACCTTGTTAGATCGATCAGTGTTCGCCGGGGCTGACAAGAGCCGGTTTGAGAGTGCCGGCGCATTCCTTCCGCGCCCGCGGGCGTCAAGAGAATGCGCCCGGTGTCGGCCCGTCTCTTGCGACAGGAGCACTCTCACCATGAACGCCACCCCGAACACCGCCCCCGGCACCGTGACGATGTGTGGACCGAGGACCGCATCCGCGCCCTGGGCGCCGTCACCGACCTGCCCACCGCCGCACGGATCTTCGGGCTCGGCCGGTCCCTGGCCTACGACCTCGCTCGCACCGACCGGTTCCCGGCGCCGGTCATCCGCGCCGGCACCCGCTACCGCGTCCCGATCGCCGGCATCCTCACCGCTCTCGGCCTCCCCGCCACCGGCGACTTGACCTTCTCGGCGCAGTCGAGCGTGGATCACCACGGCGCAATCAGAACGACCGCCGTCCACGACCACGCGACACAGGGAGAACCGTGATCAGCGAAGGATCCATCACCAAACGATGCGGCTGCAAAGACCCGGTCACCGGGAAACGACTCAACAGCGGCTGCCCGAAACTCCGTCGCTCCGGTGGTTTGTGGAGCACCACCCACGGCACCTGGGGCTACCAACTCGAACTCCCGACCGCACCACGGCAGACACGCCGGGTGCTACGCCGCAGTGGCTTCGACGACCGCGACACCACCCGCACCGAGCTCGACCACGCCCGCTCGCTGCTCGCCCTCGCCGGCGACGACACCGGCCTCGCCGTCCAGATCGGCGACATGCTCCAAGCCTGCAAGAACGGCATCGCGCTACCCAGCCTCGACACCGTCGCCGCCCGCGTGCACGCCGGGGTCCCCGCCAACGTGCCGACCACCACCGGCCAGTACCTCACCGAATGGCTCGCCGGGCGGCGCGGCCTGTCACCGAACACCCTCCTGTCGTACGGCGACCACATCCGCCGCCGGCTCATCCCGCACCTCGGCGACATCCCGCTGCAGAACTTGCGGACCAGCCACATCCAGGCCATGTTCACCGCCCTCGACCAGCGCAACGCCCAGATCCGCACCGCGCGGGCCAGCGACGACCCCGTCATACGCGCCACGGTTCGAGGGGTCCGGCCGATGGGCCCCACCAGCATGGTTCGGCTATACGCCACGCTGCGGGCGGCACTCAACGACGCCGTCCGCCGCTCCCGGCTCATCCCCCACAACCCGGCCCTGGGTATCGAACTCGAACCTGTTGCACGCCCGAAGGCACGCGTCTGGACGCCCAAGGCGGTCGAGCAGTGGAAGGCCACGGGACAGCGGCCCAGCCCGGTGATGGTGTGGCGACCCGAACAGGCCGGACAGTTCCTCGACTACGCCCAGAAGCACGACGCCGTGCTCTACCCACTGTTCGAGCTGATCCTGCACCGCGGTCTACGCCGGGGCGAGGCCATCGGCCTCCGCGACTTCGACGTCGACCTGGACGAGGCCTACCTCGGCGTCGTCCAGCAGATCACCTCCGTCGGCTACACCCCCGTCACCCGCGAACTGAAAAGCGACGCCGGAGACCGGATCATCCCCCTCGGGCCCACCACCGTCGCCGGGCTCACCGCCTACCTCGACATGCGCAACCGCTGGCAACAGGTCAGCGGCGACACCTGGCCGAACACCGGGCTGTTCTTCGTACGCCCCAACGGCCAGCCCTGGCACCCCCAAGCCATCAGCGGCCGCTTCGACTACCTCGTCAAAGCCAGCGGCCTACCACCGGTACGCCTGCACGACCTGCGCCACTGCGCCGCGACCTACCTACGTCACGGCGGCGCCGACATGAAAGAGATCCAGGAAGTCCTCGGCCACTCGACCATCGGACTCACCTCCGACACGTACACCTCCGTCATCCTCGACCTCCGCCGCCCCAACGCCGACGCCGCCGCCAACCTCATCCCCCGCGAAGCGGCATAGAAGTTCTGCTGGGCCGGGCCGTCGTAGTGACGTCCCGGCTTGGTGTAGGGAGGATCTGCCGGTCCTGGGGCCAGCCGCTGAGCCTCGCGATCGCGGGCCTCGGAGCCTTCCGTCCTCTACCGGTCCTGAACGTCCGGCATCTTGAAGGGTCACTCATTCGGGATGCCGGGCTATCAGACACGGCAAGATTCATTGCTCTTGATCAATAAATTGGACGGTATGATCCAACCTCTCGGCGGACAGCGAGGTCATCGAACGGAGGTGCCGTATGAACACGGTCGGCCGCCGATGCATTCGATGCAGGAAGCCGATCGCCGCTGATAATCCGGGCGGACACTGCTCCGCGTGTCGGCCGGCGGTGATGCAGCGCCTGCAGGGGCCGGGTCCGACAACCGCTTCCTTTTGGCGGCATGGCGATATCCAGGTCGCGGTAGCTGAGCGGCATATGGGCAGGATTATCGCCGCATACCGCCGCCACCCCGATCACGGTGTTCCTATCTCCCAGGAGATGATCGGCCGCTGGGCAGGAATGAGCCAGGCGCAGATCAGCCGGTATGAGACGGGTGGTCCTGACAAGCAGCTGGACCGACTCCAATTCTGGGCACGGCTCTTGGATATCCCGCCTGGGATGCTGTGGTTCTCGATGCCGCACGGCTACCAGGTGCCTGCCGCCGAAATGGCTGCCGCCATCGTGACAGGTGAGGAAGAACCGGACCTGGACGTCGATTCCCCGGTCGTCCGTGGCGGTCGGCCACCTACCTATCCCGCCGGCGTGAGCGCACAGCAGGTGCAACCGCTCCGGCCCAACAGTGCGGTACTCGGCGCGTTGACCTCGGTACGTGTGCAGCTCGACGAGGTGCTGGCCGCGTCCAGCGTGTCACCGCGCCAGATGGAACTGATCGAAGCATCGACGCGTGGTCACGTCCGCGATTACCCGGCCACTCCCCCCTCGGTCATGATCGAGCGGATCGCCGCCGAGTGCACCGAGGTCACCGCTTTGTCGCGGCGGCGCCAGCCGGCCGCGGTGCAGGCCCGCTTGTCCAGTTGCGCGGCGCTACTCGCGACGTTGTCCGCGGACGCGTTGATGCGGTTGGGCGAAACGCCGGATGCCCGGCTGTGGTACCGCACCGCGATGCTCGCAGCAGACGACAGCGAACGGCCCTCCCTGGGCGTACTCGTTCGCGCCCAGGCCGCCATGCTGCCGTACTACTTCGGCGACCCCCACGAAACGGTCGAACTCACCGACGAGGCGTTGGCGATGTCGGCCAAGCCCTGCCGTTCCACTGCCTTGGCGGCAGCCAGCCGGGCCCGTGCGCTGGCTCGCATCGGCGACACCGCCGCCGCTCGCGACGCGGTAAACAACGCACGAACACTCTTCGACGAGGTCGGCGGCGATAGCAGCGACGCCGCCTTCTGCTTCACCGACAAACGATTCCTCTTCTACCTCAGCGGCGCCGCCACCTGGATGGCGGATACCCGGACCGGCTACCGGCTCCAGGACGAAGCGCTCGAGCTCTACAGCACGAGTACCACCTGGTCCATCGATCCCTGCCTGATCCTGCTGGACCGAGCACGCTGCCTGATCCTGGACGGACGAGTCGGCGAGGCCGCGTCCGTAGCCCTGGAAGCGGTCGCCGGCCTTCCGGCCCCGCAGCGCACGGAGATCGTTCTGGCGCGAGCGCACGAGATCGTGACCGCGGTGCCAGCCGTCGACCGCCCCCGACCGATTGTCGAACTCGACGGCTATCTTCGTGAGTGCCGCCGACAGGCCCGATCGTTGGCGGGAGGGCGGAGCGCCATCAACGGCTAGGAGCGTTCATGTTCGTGGAGCAGAGGACTCGGCCTGTACTCCGCGAGGTATGCCGCCTCCTCGATCGTTCCGCAGCGAATGCGATCTTGCTGCGCCACCACACCAACGCGGTGTACGCCGTCGACGATGTAGTCGTCAAGATCGCGAGACCGGACCTCACCATCGACTCGCTGCGTACCGTTGCCGGTCTCGTGCGGTGGCTCGACGATGCCGGGTTTCCCACCGTTCGACTCGTATCCGCGGTCGAGCAGCCGCTCATCGTCGACGGTTTCGGTGTCACCGTGTGGGAGAGGCTCGATGGTGCGATCGCCCGTCCGGTGTCCACCGGTGAACTGGGCGGCCTGCTTCACACACTTCACCACCTGAACATTCCGCCGCTGCCGCTTCCTCAACTCGACCCGATCCCGGGGATCCGGCACTCGATCGGCATGTCAGCCATCCTCACCGACGACGAACGCCGTCTCCTGACCGATCGCCTCGAAGGCTTCGCCGATGAGTTCAGGACGCTGAGCTCTCCGCTGGGCTGGGGCCTGATCCAGTCCGACCCACAGGTCGGTAACGCACTGCGCCGCGACGACGGCATCGCCGTACTCGCCGACTGGGACGGGTCACGAATCGGTGACCGCAGCTGGGATGTCGCCACCGTCGCCGTCCACTGCCGTCGCTTCGCCAACGACGCCGGTTTCTCCGCCTTCGCTGACGCCTACGGCTGGGATCCGCAAACCTGGGACGAGTTCGAGGACCTGTGCCGGCTCAGAGAACTACAGATGATCGCCACCAACGCTCGGAAGTCCTTACCTGGCACACCAGCAGCGGAGGAGGTTCACCGTCGCATCGCGGGTCTACGTCAAGGACGATATGAACTGACCGGCTGGCGCATCCTCTGATCACCACCCCACTGGCTAGAGACTCCGCCGACGCCTCTATCGCACACCGACATGCCTTTAGAGATCGCCGGTCGCCCTCAGCAAGAGCACTGATAACAGGCCGGACACCGAGCCGGCACCGACAATCATGCCCTCGCTGATGTATTGCTGGACCGTGTCGAGGTCGATCCAACCGACGCTCTCGGCCTCGTTGATGTCCGGGGTCGCACCCGTGAAGTCCGCGCCCCGGGCCAAGTAGACGACATTCTCCTGGTCGACAGTGCCGACCATGGGTTGGAAGGCGATCAGCTTCTTCATGCCGCGGGGACGCCAGCCGGTCTCTTCCTCAACCTCCCTGACAGCGCAAGTCATGGGATCTTCAGCCGGGTCGAGG
Organism: Actinoplanes sp. NPDC048988; assembly: GCF_043197815.1. Classification (NCBI taxonomy): domain Bacteria; kingdom Bacillati; phylum Actinomycetota; class Actinomycetes; order Micromonosporales; family Micromonosporaceae; genus Actinoplanes; species Actinoplanes sp. NPDC048988. Next base: position 67,912 of record NZ_JBICTW010000017.1, read on the forward strand.
TAGCCGCCGGGTAACTCCCAGACCCAACGGTTCAGGATGAACCGATGGCGCCTGAGCAGCAGAACCCGCTGCTCGTCGTCGAGGACCACGACCATGGCAGCGCTCGGCACACGCAAAACATACTGCTCGAACCGCACGCCATCAGGTAGCTCAACGTCGGCGATGCTCAGCACCGCACGCCGGGTGTCATCAACGACGCGTTCTCCATGAACCGTCCATTCGCTCGCTCGTTTCGGCTCCGCCACCATGCCCGCACAGTAGCCACCGAAATCCGATCGCCGCGGTATTGGGCACGGCTCCATCGCGATGGCGGGGCATCTCATCGACGTTCGCCAACGGTCCCACTCCGAACAGCGGTGGCGTCAACATCCCCGGCCTTCCTGGCACGCGCTATCCACCCCATTCCGACGCCGCATAAACGCTATGCGCGGTGCGGCATAGCGCACCTCGGCGGTGTCCGGCGAAGCTTCAAGGGGCTCCCAAGGGTCGGGGTCGCCACGGCAACGCAGACCCTCATCGCGTCCGAAGGACCCCGACGTACTCCAACGGCCAGTGGATCAGGAGGCACGATGCATACGCGACGAACGCGGCCGTGGTGGCGGATCCTGGGTCGGTCGCGCTGCGTTTGCGGCCTGCCGTGGCCTTGCTTGGAAGTGCGGATCGAAGCCAACCGACAGCGGCAGGAGTGTCGGGTTCTGCCCGTTGCCGGTGATCCCGCGCCGCGGGTGCCGCGATGGGCGGATCCGACGATGCCGCTACTCCAGGTCGGTCGCGCCGGTGCGCTCACCCCGGCGCAGGAGTACCGGGCGGGGCGATCTCGATCATGCTGATTCCTCGTACGGCGCATCACGGTGAACGTCCTGCATGGTATTGCAGGGTGGTGGCGAGCCGTGGCCGTGTGCCATCGCCAAGGTCGAACTCGCCGACCAGTACCGACGCTTCCCGCACGGCTTGTCGGTCCTGCTCGCCTCGTACTTGATCGAGGCGATCGATGACTGGGCAGCCGCGGCGAGTGGGCCACCACCGGACCTGTACGAGCGTTTCATCAGCTAGACCAACGCGCTGGGATTAGCCGCATGGCCGGCAGGACGCGAACGGCCTTCGTACATCACTCCACAACGGGAATGGGAGTTACTCATGACGGTTACCCACGAGAACGATCCTGCCGCGCTACGCACCGCCATGGTGGACTCGCTGCGGGAGCAAGGCCTCCTGAGTTCCGAGCCGGTGGCGGCCGCTTTGTCGGCGGTGCCTCGGCACGTGTTCGCGCCGCACGAGAAGGATCTGACGCGGGTGTACGACACCGACGCGACCCTTGAGGCGGTGCTGTTTGCCGACGGTACCGAGTCGAGCGTCGTGTCGGCGCCGCACATCCAGGCGATCATGCTGGAGATGGCCGGCGTCGAGCCGGGCATGAGCGTTCTGGAAATCGGTTCCGGGGGTTACAACGCGGCATTGATCGCGGAGATCGTCGGACCGGGCGGGCGGGTGACGACCGTCGACATCGACCCGGGGGTGGTGCAGCGGGCGAAGGATTGCCTCGCGCGGGCCGGCTACGAGCGGGTCAGCGTCGTGCAAGCCGACGCCGAGCATGGCGTTGCCGAGCATGCCCCGTACGACCGGATTGTGGTGACGGTAGGCGCCTGGGACATCCCCGGCTCGTGGCTGGAGCAACTCACCGACAGCGGCCGGATCGTCGTTCCGCTCAGGTTCGCGGGCATCACCCGGCTGATCGCGTTCGGCCGCACCGGCCAGAACCTGACCGCCAGTAGCTACCGTCTCGGCGCTTTCGTGCCGATGCAGGGTGACGGAGCGGTCAGCGAGGAGCTGGTACGCGTCACCGAGGACATCGGCCTGCGCCTCGAATCTCAGCAAAAGCACGACTTCGACGTGGCGCTGTTGCGCGAGGCGTTGCACACCCCGGCCGTCGAACTCTGGGCCGGTACTGCGTTCGACATGCCCGACGAGCTCGCCCTGTTCCAGCTGACCACCGGCGGGTCCGGGATGGTGATGATGCACGCCGCGCAGAAGGCCGTCGACGACGGTGTGGTCGACCCCGCGGTGCGGCACGGGATTCCCGCTCTCGTGCGAGGCGGCAGCTTCGCCTACCGGATCAAACGCGCCAACGACACGTTCACCAGCGGATACGAAGCCGGAGTACGCGCCCACGGGCCTGACGCCGAGACGGTCGGCCGACAGCTGCTCACCCTGATCCAGGACTGGGGCACCGACCATTTGCGCCGCGGCGCCGCCAACATCGTCTACTACCCGACCGGCAGCGACATCAGCGACCTGACCGGCTGGCGGTCCACGAAACGTCACGGAACGCTCGCGATCAGCTGGTCCTAGAAGAGAAGCTTCCGGCCAGCCGGCCGGGAGAACCACCCCCTGATTCAAGGAGGTTGTCATGACGGCACCCACCGTGGAGCGCAGCACCGTTGCCCCGGCGGCCGAGACCCCGCTGGCGGACACCGGCATCGAGGACCTGGACATCACGTTCATCGAGGCCGGCGACACCGTCGACCACATCATCAAGATGACCAACGACGGCTGCGGCAGTACCTGTCAGTCCGCCTGCACGAGCTGCTGACCCAGCTCACCGCTTCACCCCACTCAGGGGGTGCCCGGCCAGCTGACAGGCCCCCACCGGGCACCCCTGCCCCGCTCTATCCGACCACCGGGCTGGGAGACGCCGTGTATCGAAGTTTGGACGACGCGCTGCTGCTCCGTGCGGCCGTCTGCACGTCGGACCAGGCCGATACGTGGCCTGACCTGACCAGCCCGGACGCGGCCGGTTCGTGGCCGCAGTGGCTGAGCCACACTTGGCAGATCCCCGGATTCGCAGCAGCCTTACGACACGCGAGCCCGGACCTGGCCCGGCGGGTCACTGCCGTACTAGCTGGGCAGGCGACGGACCGTGATGCCCGCCGCGTGGTCCTTGCGGTGATGCGCTACCTGCTACGGGCGACGACCCGCGCCACCCCGTACGGATTGTTCGCCGGCATCGCCGCGGCCCGTGTCGGCGCTTCCGGGGACGTTCGGGTCGGCACTGCCCATCGGCCGGTGGCCCGGATCCGGATGCCCTGGCTCGCCGGTGTGCTGACACGGCTGGAGATCGACCCGACGATCCGGCCACACCTGTGGCTGCGGGTCAACGATCTGCTCGTCGAACACGGCGGTGAACTTTGGCTGGAGCACCGTGCCAGCACGTCCGCTACCGGAGCACCGCAACATGTTCGGGTTCGCGCCACCGGCGCCGTCCGTGCTGCGGTGACCGCCGCGGCCCGGCCGATCCGGTGGACGGATCTGTGCGCCGCTGTCGTCACCGGGTGCGCCGCCGAACCGGCAGCCGCCGACCGATTGATCACCCAACTGGTGCAACAGCACCTGCTGGTGACCAGCCTCCGGCCGTCGATGACAACCACCGATCCCCTCGCCGTCCTGGTCACCGCCCTGCAACAGCTTCCTGCCGCCACGCCCAACCCTGGACAGCACATGGACTCAGACGGTCTCCGGCAGACACTGGGTCGGCTCGCCGAACAGAAGCACCGGCACGACACCGCCGCCAACGAGGTCGAGGCCGGAGCCCACCGACGCGAGATCATCGCGACGGCCGCGACGATCGACGCCGAACCAGCGGTCGGCGTCGACCTGCGCCTGGACGCCGACGTCACCGTGCCACCGGAGGTGCCTGCCGAAGCGTGCCGGGCCGCGGCCGCGCTGACTCGGCTGGCTGTCCCGGCGCCGACGGGTTGGGCAGGCTGGCACCGCCGGTTCCTCGAACGCTTCGGCCCGTACGCGCTCGTTCCGGTGCTCGACGCCGTCGACCCGGTTCTCGGACTCGGCTACCCGGCCGGCTTCGAGGGCGCCGACCCGGCACCTGCACCGGTCGTAACCGACCGGGACCGTGCGCTGATCGCGCTGGCACAACGTGCCGCCCTGACCCGGCAACGCGAGATCGTCCTGGACGACCGGCAGTTGGACGCCTTGGCTCCCGAGCGGCCGGAGACGGTGCAGAACACCACCGAACTGACGGTGCGTGTCCACGCGCACGATCTACGAGACATCCGGGCAGGCCGGTTCACGCTGTCGGTGGTACGGGTCTCCCGCAACGCGGGCACCAGCACCGGACGCGTCATGGACCTGCTGGATCCCGCCGACCAGATCCGGATGGCAGCCGCGTACGCCGCTGGCACGCCGCCGATCGTCGACGGAGCACTGATCGCGCAACTCGCGGCGCCCACCCGCTACACGATCAGCATGGACGTGGCCCGCGCACCGCACGTCCTGCCGTTCCTGATCCCCGTTGCCGAGTGCCACACCGGCGACGATCCGCGACGGATTCCGCTGGACGACATCGCCGTCACCGCCGACCCGACCCGGCTCTACCTGATCAGCCTGTCGCAGCGGCGGCCGGTACAGCCTGTGCCGATGACCGCGGCGGCTCCGGACCGGCAGATGCTGCCCGTCGTGCGGTTCCTGGCGGAGGCATCGACCGCCCTGTCCACCCCCTGCCATCCGTTCGAGTGGGGCCCGGCAGCCCACGACCTGCCGTTCCTGCCCGCGGTGCGCTACGGCCGTACGGTGCTCAGCGCAGCTCGCTGGCGGTTGACCGAGGACGACCTGCCCACAGCCACGGCCGACTACGACACGTGGGACCGCGAACTCTCCCAATGGCGCGAGACCACCGGCTGCCCCACGGCAGTGTCAGTCGGCAGCGGCGACCAATGCCTGGTCATCGACCTGCGACTGCCCGCCCACCGAGTGCTGCTGCGCGACTACCTCACCCGCCACCACGTCGCCGTGCTACGCCAAGCACCCGACGGTGCTGGCTGGATCGGCGAACGGGCCCACGAGATCGTCATCCCACTGGCCACGACAACCGGACCTGTGCCGGCGCCGCGCCTCGGGGCGGTCGTCGACGTTCGCCGTCACGGCGTGCTGCCCGGTGGCCCCCACACCTACCTGAAGGTGTACGCCAGCCTCGACCAGCAGGACCGGATCCTCACCGAGCATCTGCCCACTCTCGTCGACCATGTCTTAGGGCCGTGGTGGTTCCAGCGGTACCACGATCCCGACCCTCACCTGCGGTTACGCCTCACCAACGTCGACCCGGCGCGTGTGCACCAGTGGGTGCGGCGGCTACGCGAGCAGCGGCTGAGCGGCCGAGCACAGTGGGACACCGACTTCCACGAGGTGAGCCGCTTCGGCGGCCTCGACGCCTACCCAGCGGCGGAGCAGGTCTTCGCCGCCGACTCCGCCGCAGTGCAGGCACAACTGACCGCCACCGCCCACCGAGACGGGCCAGCACGGCAGGCGATGACCGCGGCCAGCATGCTCGACATCGCCACCGTGCTGCTCGACGGCCCAGACGACGCCCGGCACTGGCTGACCGAGCATGTCCGTACCCAGCGACCGGCGCCGGCCCGCGCCGTCTACGACCAGACCGTGCAGCTCGCCAACCCGGTACGAGCCACGATGGCCGCGACCCCGTCCGGCAAAGCGGTTCTGACGTGCTGGCAGTCGCGGGCCGCCGCACTGACCGAGTACCGCAAGGCCCTGCACGGTGCCGGCATCGAAGCGGCCACTCTGCTTCCCGACCTGCTGCACCTGCATCACACCCGCGTCGCCGGCCCCGACCGGGCCGCGGAAGCCGTCTGCCTGCACCTTGCTCGCGCTGCCGCGCTGAGCTGGGCCGCCCGAGCCGGGAGCCGGTCATGACCACCACTGTTACCGCCGGGACAAACCTCGGTGCCACCGTCGCCGCCATCGCCGACCAGTTGAGTGATCCCGCCGTCATCGGCACCTCTGAGGACGGCCGGACCCATCCGCAATCGCTGGCCGGCGGCGCCGCCGGCATCGCCCTGCTGCACCTGGAACGGGCCGTATCCGGGCACGGCGACGAAGCTCTCGCCCACCGTTGGATCCGCGCCGCAGCGGCAGGACCGGTCAGCACCGGCACCGCCGCCAACCTGTTCGCCGGCGCGCCCGCCCTAGCCATGCTGCTGCACAACGCCTCCACCAGCCTCGGCGGCTACCAACGGGCGGTAGCGGCTCTCCACGAGCAGACCATCATCCTGACCCGCCACCGACTGGCCACCGCTCACGCCCGCATCGCCGCCGAAACGCCGCTGACCATGCGCGAGTTCGACCTCATCCACGGCCTGACAGGGCTCGGCGTCTACCACCTGCGCCACCACCCCGACCAGCCGATCACCCACGAAGTCCTCAACTACCTGATCCGGCTCACCGCAGCCCGGAGCGACACGGCCGGGCGGCCGCCGTGGTGGCTCAACGCGGGCCTCGGCGGCACCCCACACGACCGCTTCCCGAACGGGCACGGCAACCTCGGCATCGCCCACGGCATGAGCGCCGTCACCGCACTGCTAGCCCTGGCCATACTCGCCGACCAGCGGCCACCCGGCATCCTCGACGCGCTCGCCCGGCTCTGCGCGTGGTTCGACCAGCACCGCCAGACTGACGACGTCACCGGCACCTCCTGGTGGCCCGCCTACATCACCGACGGCCAGGTAGCGGCCACACCGCACCGACCGTCCTGGTGCTACGGCACGGCGGGTACCGCCCGCGCCCAGCAACTCGCCGGCCTCGCCCTCGACGACGCCGTCCGATCCCGCCGCGCCGAGGCCGCGATGGTGACCGCCCTAACCGATCCACACCAGCAAGCCCCACTGCCCGAACCGGGCCTGTGCCACGGCAAGGCCGGCCTGCTGCAAGCCGCCTGGCGCACCACCACCTCCAGCACCAACCCGCACCTGGCCACGCAACTGACCACCGCCATCCCCGAAATCGCCGACGCCTTGGCCCGGCAGCTTGCCGTCGCACCACCGGACACACCGGAACTGATGGACGGCACCGCCGGAGCAGCACTCGCCCTGCACACGGCCCACACCGGCGCCTGCCTCACCAACTGGGACGCGTACCTCCTGCTCGCCTAACCCACTCCCATTGCCGGAGGTCACCGTGAACACGTCCCCGTGGCAGCAAGCCAGCCTGCAATTCCCCGACCCGGCCCTCGCCGAGCAGATCGCGGGCACCCACCTTTGGCCCATCCTCACCGAGGCGGAAGCCGACCAGCTGATCAACGCATGGTTCATCATCCGCAAAGGCCATCAATGGCGGCTGCGTTACCTGCCCACCCTGCCCCGAGATATCCACACCAACCAGGTCCGCGACCGCCTCGACGACCTGCGCCTTCAGGGCCATCTGGCCAACGTGACCGCGGTCATCTATGAACCGGAGACCACCGCCTTCGGCGGCCCGCGCGCTATGCGCTTGGCGCACCGACTCTGGCACCTCGACAGCCGCCATCTACTGCCTCGAACAGCCACTCAACCGCGACGCACCCGCGAGCTGTCGATCTTGCTGTGCACCGCGATGATGCGCGCCGCCGGCCTCGACTGGTACGAACAAGGCGACGTCTGGGCCCGCGTCGCCGACCATCGGAACCTCGCCGACCCCTCCCACCTCGACGCCCTCCGCGACGCCGTCCAGCAGTTGCTCACCGTCGATCCGGCCAGCCTCACCCACACTGGCGAAGCCCCGCTCGCCGAGCAAAGAACCTGGCTCGACGCCTTCACCACCACCGGCGCCGCGCTGCGGCGCATCCACGACAGCGGACAACTGCGCCGCGGGCTCCGGGACGTCCTCACCCACCACGTGATCTTCATGTGGAACCGGCGCGGCATACCTGAACACGAGCAAGCCGCCCTCGCCGCCACCGCCCGCGACATCACCTTCGGATCCCACACCGCGCTCACCGCAACGGCGGCCGGCTGATGGACACCACCACCGCGCAGCGGTTCCCCCTGATCGCGCGCCCCCGACCTGCCTGCATCCCGCTAGCCGACCGTATGACCAGCTTGCACGCCCTTGCCGCGTCCGCCATCGCCACGGGCAACCTCGCCGACGCCACCTACGTCTTCAACCAAGCCGCCCTGCTCGCCTCAGACTGCGGTGACCACGACCTCGCCCGACGCTGGTGCCATCGACTCGCCCGACTGGCCCTGACCGGCCGCCACCCCGGCCGCTTCGCCCTCGAACCGGTGGTGAACCTGGCACGCCTGCGCATCCGCGCCGGCGACGGAACCACCGCATGGGAGATGCTGGAAGCCCTCTATCAAGCAGTCACCAACCGCGCGACCATCACCATCGACGGCCTCACCATCGCCACCGCCGACCTCACCTATACCCAGGAAAGTCACCGCGAGCTCCGCGAATGGGCCTGGAAAGTCCTGCTCGGCACCGGCGCCCACGCCCTCGCCTCCGCCCACCGATGGGACGAGGCCCGCGAACGCCTGGCTCACCACCGCGGCATCGGTCAACGGATGCTCGACGGCCGGCAGATCGCCGTCATCGCCCACATCCTCGCCGGCCGCACCACCGAAGCCACGACCCTGCTGCACGACACCACCCCCGGCCAGCCGTGGGAAAACGCCGTCACCAACTGCCTCGACCTGCTCTGCACCGCCGTCGACCACAAACAGGTCGACACCACCTACCACCAACAGCCACCAGGGGAAGGTCTCGCCGTCTTCTGGACCCGGCTGGGGCTCAGCCTGATCGACGCGCTCGGCCGCCACGAACCCCAAGCACAAGTGCTCATCGCCCGCGTACTGCTACACGCCACCGAAGACGGATATGCAGCACGCGACGCCCTGGCCCACCATGCATGCCGAGAAGCGGCGACCGACGACCAGGTCCACCAGCTCCGCCGAGTCGTTCGCGCCTGCGGCCTGGATCAGGGCTTCCTCAATCCCGACCACACGGATCAACTGACAACTCTCTTCAGCCAGGTCGAACCCCTGATCCGTTCAGGCAGCATCCCCCAGCCGCTGCACACCTCGTAACAACAGCGCTGACTTGAGAGGCCGCACTCACCTCCACCCCGCGTTATCGCGCCCGCCAGCGTCGTCGACTCCGCCGCCTTCGCGGAGCAGGTCGCCGAGGCACGCGATCTGCTCACGGACTGGCTGAACGGCGCCGACATCAGCGCCCTGGCCGCCGAGCTGCTCCAGGCGGCGCGCGCCGAACCGAACGTCGACTACATCTCCCACGCACCAAGCCACACCAGCCAGCACCCGAAGACCCGTTGATCCGGGATTCACCGGCGCACCCGGCGCCGGCGATCCATACACCCCCAAGGAGGAGTCATGACCCTCACGACCGCGTTACCGGTCCAAGCCGACAAGGATCCGCAAGCCCTCGTCGACCCGGCGACCTTCGACAAGCTCGCCGAGTTCTTCGCCGCCCGTCAGGAGGTCACCAAGACCTACGCCCGACGGGCCGTCGGACCGATGCTGCTCATGCTCAAGGCACACGCCGACTCGCAGCACGACCCCGACTTCGGCCGGCTGCTGCCGGACGGCCGGTCTTACCGCGTCGTCCCGACCGAACCGGTCGACGCGGCCTGGCACGTGTCGCTGCAACACACCGAGCCGTACCAAGCCGCCTGCCAGCAGATCGCGGGAGGATTCGTGCACCACGTGCCGATCCTGACCGAGGGCATGGCTGACGGCTCCTCGATGGAGTACACCCACCAGGCGCTCAAGGCGACCGGCTACTACGTCGACCCCGAGTTCTGGGACGGCGAGGCGAAGTCCTGCTGCCCGCCGAACCCGGGGATCTGAAAGGGCTACCTGATCGATGCGCATCGACTGGACCGCGTTGCCCGAGGCCGTCACGACAGAGATAGCCGACCGCGTCGGCGGAACTCACGTCACACCCGCCACCACCGGTGACCACGCGGAGATGGCCGCAACCGTCACCGGAACCAACGGTCGGGTGTTCGTCAAGGCAGCCAGCACAGATTTCGGTGTCCGGTCACTGCGCTTCGAGCTGCGGGTGAGTGAGGCCATCAGCGGGCCTCTCTCGCCTGCGGTCCTGTGGCATTTCGAGGCTGCCGACTGGCTGGTGGTGGGCTACGAGCACTGCGAAGGCCCGCACGCCGATCTGTCACCGGGAAGCCCCGACCTCGATCTTCTCGGTGAGGCACTGACGGTGCTCGGTGAGACGCCGACACCCGATGTGCCGTTGTTCAGCCCGAAGGCGCGGCTCGGGTTCGAGCACTCGACGATGAACGGCGACACGCTCGTTCACACCGACCTTTGCCCGGCCAACCTGATCGTCACGCCGCATGGCCTGCAGATCGTCGACTGGGCGATGGCAGCCAAGGCAGCACCGTGGGTTGAGCTGGCCATGCTCACGCCGTGGCTGATCAGCGCCGGCCACACGCCGGAGCAAGCCGAACAGTGGCTGGCACGCCACCCCGCATGGCAATCGGCGGATCCAGGGGTCCTGGATTACTTCGCGACGAAGAACGCGGAGAAGTGGGCGTCCAAGTCGGCCAGATCAACCGCAGCCTGGATGCATGACCTCGCGGCCTGGACGGCGAAGTGGTCTACGTATCGACTCCGAACCAGCAACACCGCCCCGACCAACTAACACTCACTCCCGGGCGGTGCCACGCGCCGGACTCCCCGTAACGAGGAGCCCGGCGGCGCTGCCACAGCGAAGGCCTGCCTACGACCCATCCGCCACGGTGCCAGCCGGTCAGCTCAGCCCCGGCTGGTGCACGAACCATCGCGTGGACCACGGCATAGATCAAGTCCGATTGATGGCCTACCACGAGACGCCGGCATCCAGGGCGAATCCGCGTCCGAAACGGCGGATCACCCGTGGGATCACCCGGCACCGAGTAAAGGTGCCGCTCAATGAATTCGGCAACTCCGAATCGGACGCGCTTCGACCGCTTGCGACGCCGCCGAGCGCGATCGCCTCATGGTCCAGCTCACCAGGCAACGCCGCAGCTCAAGCGCCCTTACCTGGCCGCCGATCATGTGGCACGACCGACAGGCCGCCGACACGACTCTGGACGCGCCCGGACGCAAAAGCCTGGTCAGCACCAGGACTGACAGGCCAATCCGGAACAACCGATCGCCACAGGATCACCACGTCCCAAATAACGGGATTCCAGCCGACATTCAATGGGAAACAAAAATGCCGTGGCCCGCGTTTTCGCAGGTCACGGCATTTTCAAGAAGTGCGCCCGAAGGGACTCGAACCCCTAACCTTCTGATCCGTAGTCAGATGACTAGTAGTCATGAGTACACTGCGTGACTGGTCTGTTCGAGGTCGGTCCGAAGTCGTTTCCGCACTTCAGAGGGCTTCTGAGTTTGCGCAGGTCCCGGCTGAGTGCTTCTCGGAGGCGCCGGCCTCGCCTTGGGTCTTGATTCGGCCGTGCTGGTTTAGCCGCGCCCGTGCTGAATCGGTCGTCGACATCCGATCACCCACCGATCACCGTGCCCGTGAATCACTCTGCGTAAGAGTGGCCGTAATAGTACAGGTCAAGGCGGCGTTCGCGCACCGATGTGACCGACAGCTATCGCTGTTACAACCGCAGAGGTGACAGGCGATCGCCGGGCGGATCACCATCGTTGGCTTTCGTCAGCCGGAGAGTGTCTTGCTGGTTCGCGGCGTGGGTCGGAGGATCATCGTTCGCGAAAGGCGGTCGAAGGCCACGTGCCGGACCCCGGTCGGTAGGCCCGGCGCCGCTGCCGTAGCGGCTAGTGCCCTGACCAAGAACGTTCACGGTGTTGGAGGACACGCCGTGCGAGCTGATGGCTGGGCGTCGTTGTGGCGGTCAGGCTGTGGTGGTGGCAGATCCAGTACGGGTGCGGCGACTCAGTGACCAGGAAGGTCAGACGCTGCTGCGCATTACTCGCCGGGGCACCGGCTCACCGATTCGATTACAGCGGGCGATGGTCGTGCTCGCTTCGGCCGGTGGGAACACGGTGCCGGCGATCGCCCGGCTCGTGCAGGCTGACGAGGACACGATCCGGCAGGTCATCCACCGGTTCAACGAGATGAGGATGGCCAGCCTGGACCCTCGGTGGGCGGGTGGCCGTCCCCGCCTGATCAGTCCTGACGACGAACAGTTCGTCATCACGACGGCCAACACCCGCCCCGAAAGTCTGGGGCGGCCGTTCACCCGGTGGAGCGTGCGCAAGCTCGCCGACTACCTCACCTGGCAGGCCGCCCGCCCGATCTTGATCGGGCGGGAACGGCTGCGACTGCTACTGATCAAACACGGCATCACGTTCCAGCGGACCAAGACGTGGAAAGAGTCCAACGATCCCGACCGCGAGGCGAAGCTCGCCCGGATCGAGTACGTGAGCAGCCGGTTCCCGCAACGGGTGTTCGCTTTCGACGAGTTCGGGCCCCTGGTCATCCGCCCGCAGGCCGGTGCTGGCTGGGCGCCCAAAGGCCACCCGCGCAGGTTGCCGGCGAACTATCACAAGCTGCACGGTGTCCGGCAGTTCCACGGCTGCTACTCAGTCGGTGACGATCAGCTCTGGGGTGTCGTCCGGCGGCGCAAGGGCGCCGCGAACACCCTGGCCGCGCTCAAGTCGATCCGCCGGACCCGCCCGGACGGCGCGCCGATCTACGTCATCCTGGACAACCTCTCCGCGCACAAGGGCAAGCAAATCCGGGCCTGGGCGGCCCGCAACAAAGTCGAGTTGTGTTTCACCCCGACCTACGCGTCCTGGGCGAACCCGATCGAGGCCCAGTTCGGACCGCTACGCACCTTCGTCATCGCCGGCTCGGACCACCCGCACCATCCCGCGATGACTCGCCACCTGCACAACTATCTGCGCTGGCGCAACGCCAACGCCCGCCACCCCGACGTCCTGGCCGCCCAACGCCGTGAACGCGCCCGCATCCGCAGCGAACGCCAACGACGCTGGGGCCAACCCGCCACCCGCGCAGCTTGACCCCAACACCTCAAACGTTCTTGGTCAGGGCACTAGTTAGTAGCCGACCGCCGCGTTGCCGGCCCAGTCGTGTTACCCGTCTGGGCCGGTGCACGAACGACGGCGTGACTGCGCGCGATGTTCAAATCCAAGTTCAGAGGAGACACGGGCCGCCAACGCGACCGCGCTGCCACGACGCGGGCGAGAGCATCTGACTCGTAGGCTCCGGCGCGCACGCGCCGGAGCCTCTCCTCAGGGATGAGTCAATCCGACTCTCTATTTCATTTCGAAGGTAAAACGTTCGCCCCAGCCGTAGCGCTCGTCCTGTTCCTGTGTTTCGCGAAAGATGTTCGCAACGGCAGTGAAGGTCGGTTCACCCAAGCGTGCTCGGCTGACTTCCGAATCGTTCCAGACTAGATGAATGGGGCGCTCAATATCGTACATTAGACGGTCTCGAAGCGCGTCCATGTTCCAGCCGTCGGTGCCGAAGTCGAGCTGTTGAGCCAGAGTTCTGTGTAGGTCCTGGACCGTCTGAATGTCGGTGCCTTTGATTTCGACCAACATGGCTACTTCCAGTTAGGAATTTGATAGAAGGAGTCGTAGTGGTCCGGCGTAACATATGCCAGCCCGTCGTTTGAGTAGAGTAGTCGGTTGCCTTGCGTCTTCCTGCTCATCATGTTGTTAACACCGATATCTGCCTCATGCCAGATGCGGCCGGGTGCCGACGGGAGAAGGTTGTCGTCATTACGGTATACGTCTCCGCCGATTTGGCCACCTGGGACCTTGTTATTGAGGGCTTTGCCGGGCTTCCAGCCCGCAGCCAGGGCTTCGTCCTTCGTAATGTAGTTCGAAGGCAGGCTTCCGGTCTTCCTGAGACTCTCTATGACCGGATTGGCGAGTTCGGCTGCCCGAAGGTCTCTGTTGAGTGCAGCGCCGGCTGCTGCTGATTCCGCGCCTGAGCTTGTCCGAGCCCCACCTCGGAAGCCGCGTAGGCCGCTTGAGGCTCCGCCTGCGGCGGCGCCGAGTAGTAGGTCCAACGGTGTGGTGGGTCGGCATTCGAGGGTGTTTACGACCCAGGTGAAGCCGGCTCCGACGGCGGCGTTGACGGCGACGGATGTTGCGGTGGCGGCGGCCCCTGTGAGTTCGAATGCTCCGGCGACCAAGGTTCCGGCTGCTGGCATTAGCAGGCCGGCTGCGGCGCCGACGAGGGCGCCCTTGCCGGCTGCCTTGGCAACGCCGCCCCAGCTGAAGTTGTCGTCGTTATGGTGTTGCAGGGCGTAGGTGGCACCGCCGATCAGGCCGCCGGCTACGGCGCCGATGGCGGCGCTGATGCAGAACGGGCATTGGCCGGTGGGGTCGGTGTTTTGCAGGGGGTTGTTCTCGGCGTAGGCGTAGGGCTGCAGGGTGGTGTCGACGGCGGGGTCGATGGACAGGAATTGGCCGGTGGTGGGGTCGTAGTCGCGGGCGCGGAGGTGGATGACACCGGTGGTGGGGTCGGTCCAGTTGCCGGTGTAGCCGATGGCGCTGTCGGCGGTTCCTGTGTGCTGGGTGCGGTTGCCGTAGGTGTCGTAGGTGTTGGTGCCCACGGTGGTACCAGCGGCGTTGGTGATGAGGCGGACGGAGCCAAGGTTGTCGGTGTGCAGGTATTCGGTGGTGCCGTCGCGGCTGGCCTGGGCGTATGGGGTGAGATTGGGCCCGTACAGGTAGCGGTGTGCGCCGTCGTCGAGTAGTACCGGCATGCCGCCGTTAGTCGCCCAGACGAAGGTGCTGGTGCTGCCGTTGAGGGTCCGGCTGGTGCGCAGCCCGTCGCCGTTGTAGGTGTAACCGATCTTCGACTTGGTGTCTTGCGTGCCGGTGAGCCGGTTCGCCTGGTCGAAGGTGTAACTGGTGTTCGTCGAGCCGGCGGTGGTGCTGCTGGTCCGGTTGCCCCGCTTGTCGTAGCCGTAGCTGATCGCGGAGCCGGTTGCCTTTGTGGTGCCGGTGAGCTGTTGGGCGGCGTTGTAGGTGTTGGTGGTGCCGTCGGGCAGGGATTTGAGCAGGCCGTTGGCGGTGACGCCGTAGCTGCCGCTGGCGCCGCTGCCGGTGGCGGTGGTGATGGTGCCGACCTGGCCGAGCGCGTCGTAGGTGTAGGTCTGCGAGCCGATGGGGCTGTCGCTGGCCGTGAGCTGGCCGGCGTCGTCGTAGGTGTAGGTGAAGCGGCCCACCTGGGTGGAGTCGTTGGCGATGTCGATGCTGGTGACGGCGCCGTTGGGGTCGTAGCCGGTGTTGCTGGTTACGCCGTTCGGGGTCGTCTCGAGGTTCTGTTCGCTGTCCTTGGTCCAGCCGAACGTGGTGAGGTTGCCGGCCCAGTCTTGGGCTGAGGTCATGCGGTTGGCGCCGTCGTATGTGTAGGTGACGGTTTGCCCGCCGGGGTAGGTCAGGGTCGTCAGGCGGCCGCCGGCGTCGTAGGTGTATCCGACGGTGTTGCCGGCGCCGTGGCGGGTGCTGGTGAGCCGGCCGGTGTTGTCGTAGGTGTAGCTGGTGGTTCCGGTGCCGTCGGTCATGCTGGTCCGGCGGCCGCTCTTGTCGTACGTGTAGTGCGCTGCGGCGGTGTTGGGGTCGCTGTAGGTGAGGTCGCTGACGCGGCCGGCGGCGTCGTAGACGCGGGTGGTGGTGGAGCCGTCGTTTTGCGTGGTGGTGGTCGGTTGGCCGGTGGCGTCGTAGCCGTAGGTGGTGGTGATGGCGCCGGGCTGGGTGCGGGAGGCGGTCTGGCCGGCGTCGTTGTAGGTGTAGCTGGTGATGCCCTTGTCGGGGTTGGTGACGGACTTGAGGCCGCCGTCGTCGTAGTAGGCGTACTCGATGGTGGAGTTGTCGGGGTTGGTGATCGTCGCCGGGCGTCCGTCGGCGGTGTAGGTGGTTGCGGTGGTGCGCTGGGCGGGGTCGATGAGGGTGGCGAGCCGGCCGGCGGCGTCGTAGGCGTAGGTCGTGGTCTTCTGCTTGGCGTCGATCGTCTTGGTGATCTGGCCGGCCGCGTCGTATTCGGTCGTGGTGGTGTTGCCGGCCGGGCTGGTGGTGGACAGCAGCCGCCCGGCCGCGTCGTAGCGGTAGGTGGTGGTGCCCGCGCTGGTGGTCTCGGTCAGTTTGTCGCCGAGCGTGTCGTAGGTGTAGGCGACGGTGTTGCCGTTGGGGTCGGTGACCGTGTCGAGCAGTCCGGCTGCGTTGTAGGCGTAGCCGGTGTGGGCGCCGTTGGCGTCGGTGGTTTTGATGATCCGGCCGGCGAGGTCGTACTCGGTGTAGCTCTTGAGCCCGGTCTGCGGGTCGCTGGTCGAGTACGGCGTGCCGTCGGCGTAGTAGGTGTAGCCGGTGACGTTGTTGAGAGCGTCGGTGACCGAGGTGATCCGGCCGGTGTTGTCGAACTGGGTGGTGCTGACGGTCTTACCCAGGCCGTTCTTGACCGTGCGTACGCGGCCGTCGGGGTCGTAGCCGTAGGACATGACCCGGTGCATAGGGTCGGTCACGGTCAGCAGGTCACCGTTGGTGTCGTAACCGTAGGCGGTGCTGCGGCCCTGGGCGGTGGTGCGCGAGGCGAGGGTGTTGTCGGCGTTGTAGGTCAGCCGGGTCACCTTGCCGGTGGCCGTGGTGGTGGTGAGCAGGTTGCCGCCGGCGTCGTAGGTCGAGCGCGTCGTGTTGCCATCTGGCGCCCGCTCGGAGAGCTGGTCGCCGTCGGTGTTGTATGTCCAGGTCGTGGTGCGGTGCAGCGGGTCGGTGTGCGTCAGCGTGTTGCCGTCAGCGTCGTAGGTGTACTCGTCGGCCTGCCCGTCCGGGCCGGTGATGCGGATTGCCTGGGAGGTGGTCGAGTTGTACTCCCAGGTGGTGGTGGCCGCCTGGTCGGTGCCGTAGGCCTGGGTCTGGGAGTGCAGCTGCCCGTCGACGTACTGCTCGAGGATCTTGGCGCCGCCCGGCTTGGTGACCGTCACCGTGGAAGTGCCCACGGCATCGCCGTCCTCGTAGGCGAACTGCCACACCTGGTCGAGGGGCTGGGTCTGTTTCACCACTCGGCCGTCGGCGTCGTACACGTTGGTGGTGACAGCGCCGCGCTGGTTGGTCATGGTGGTCAGCAGGTGATCGCTGTCGTAGCCGTAGCGGGTGACGGCTCCTTCGGGGTCGGTGACCGAGGTGAGGTTGCCGGCGGTGTCCTGGGTGTAGAGCACCCGGGCGCCGGACGGGGTCGTCGCCGTCTCGAGATAGCCGGCGCTGTCGTAGGTGAACGTCAGCGCCCGCCCGGAAGCCAGCGTGACCGCGGTGAGCTGCCCGTCCGAGTTGTAGGTGTAGGTCACCGCGCGGCCGTTGCGGCCTACCTGCCGCACGATGTGCCCGTCGGCGTTGAAGACCATGGTGACTTGCTTCTTGCGGGTGAACGTCCAGGTGCCGTCGCTGTTCTTGACGAGGGTGGCCAGCACCCGGGGAGCCGCCTTGTAGGTGCCGTCGTCTTGCAGCGTGAACGTCGCCGTGCTGCCGTTCTCCTGGTTGACCGTGACCGTATTCGCGGCCGGCTGGACGACGTTCATGCCGAACGGCCAGGCCCAGCCGTAGCCGAGCACGCTCTTGGCGCCGGCCGCCTCGGAGCTGTAGCTGCGCGACATCGCGAACGTGCCGCCGTGGTCATTGACGTTCAGGTCAGTGGCTGGCTCGACGAGCGCGCCGGTGTCGGTTTGCACCGGGTCGCCCCAGCAGGAGTTGCAATAGGCGACCTCGGACATGTTGACGCCGCCGATGGTCTCGCCCGGCAGGCTCGGCCCACCCGCAGCGACCGGGATCTTCGCCTTGGTGACCTTCCGCAGCCATGGGCCGTCCATGGCGAACAAGAACTTTCCATCGGAGGCCAGACCGTTGATGCCTTCGAAGCTGGCGTTGCCGTAGAGCCCGTCGACGTGTCCTACCAGGTCAGAACCGGCGATGAAGGCGGTGCTCCCGTCGTTCTTGCTGATTCGGATGATCGTGGTGGCAGCGGCCCAGCCGCTCCTTTGCGTGTTGTAGGAGGCGTAGAGGTAGTCGCCGGCGGAGACCACGGCATAGAAGGTGTCTTTGACCAGCGAGTTGGTGATCACGGTGTTGCCGCCGGTGTTCGGGTTGACCCGGTAGAGGTAGCCGTTGCTGTCGAAGGCGTAGATGTAGGTGTCGTCGGCGGCGATGGCGCCGTTCGCGCCGTAGGGGGCGATGCCGGTGGACACGGCGGTGAACCGGGTACCGGAGAGCAGGTCGTAGCGCCAAATGGTTTCGCCGGCGCTGACGTAGACCCATCGACCGGTTACGGTTCCGAAGCCGGTGTTGGCGGGGGTTCCGTGGAGGGTGGTGGTGGCGCCGTTACCGGGGTTGATGCGGCGGACACCGCAGTTGTCCAACAGGTACACGAACCGCCCGTCGGTGCCGATTACTCGAATGCCGTGCCGGCGTGGGTCTAAGTGGACTCGGTCAGCAGTGGCGCCGTCGGCGCAGTCGGCGGTGCCATCGACACCAGTGACGACGTCTACTGCACCGGAGCTCTTATTGACTTTGACGAGTTGGGTGCCTTTGTTCAGGTAGGCGTAGCCGCCAATCACCGCGACCCCGCTGGCCCACTCCAGCGCCCCATCGTCGGTCACGGTGGTGACCGAGCCGGCTTCCATGACCGGGCCTGACGGTGCTGGGGCTGGGGTGGGGGCGGCGATCGGGGTGAGGGCTTTGAGCCAGGTGCCTTCCGGGCCGCGGTCGGCGAGGTAGAGCTTGGTGCCGTCGCTGGCGATGCCGGTGACGCCGGCCAGGGCAGTGGTGCCGATGCCGCTGGGCGAGATCAGCCGGCTGCTGCCGTCCTTCTTGTCGATCCGGATGATCGTCATGCCGGTGTCGGGTGTGCTGGGCGCCTCATAGGCGGCGTAGAGGTAGTCCCCGACGGAGGTCAAAGCCGTGACAGGGGCAAGGATCAGAGTGCTGCTGATCAGGGTATGGGCGCCGGTGGTCGGGTTGATCCGGTAAAGGCTGCCGGCGCCGTCGGGCTGGTAGACGTAAGTGTCGTCGGCGGCGATGGCGCTGATTCCGCCGGGCAGCGTCAGCCCGGTGTAGGCGGAGGCCCAGCCATTGCCGGCGGTCAGGTCGTAACGCCAGATGGTGGTGCCGGCGGCGAGGTAAAGCCACCGTCCGGCCACGGTTCCGTAACCGCCCGGGGTTGCATTCAATGTGATGGTGGCGCCGGTGTCAGGGTTGACGCGGCGCACACCGCAGTAGTCATAGACGTAGACGAATCGGCCGTCCGAGCCGAGTACTTGAGCGCCGTACCGGGCATCGAAGTGAACCCGATCACCGGTGACGCCGTCGGCACAGTCGCTGGTGTTGGCGACACCCGCGACAACGCTGATGTCCCCAGACCGTTTGTTGACTTTGACGAGTTGGGTGCCTTTGTTCAGGTAGGCGTAGTCGTCGATCACGGCGACACCGCTGGTCCCGTACAGCGCGCCGTCGTCGGTCACGGTGGTGACCGAGCCGGCTTCCATGACCGGCGTCGACGCCGGCGGAGCCGGAGTAGGGGCGGTGACCGGGGTCAGCGTCTTAAGCCAGTTACCTTCGGGGCCGCTGTCAGCGAGGTACAGCTTGGTGCCGTCGCTGGCGATGCCGGTGACGCCGGCCAGGGCGGTGGTGCCGATGCCGTTGGGCGAGATCAGCCGGGTGCTGCCGTCGTTCTTGTCGATCCGGATGATCGTCGTGCCGGTGCCGGGTGTGGCGGGCGCCTTAAAGGCGGCGTAGAGATAGTCCCCGACGGAGGTCAAAGCCGAGACATCGTTGCGGATCAGGGTTCTGCTGATCAGGGTGTTGGCGCCGGTAGTGGGGTTGATCCGGTAGAGGCTGCCGTTGCCGTCGGGCTGGTAGACGTAGGTGTCGTCGGCGGCGATGGCGCTGGTCCGGCTGGAGAGCGTTAGCCCGGTGTCAGCAGAGACCCAGTCGTTGCTGGCGGTCAGGTCGTAGCGCCAGATGGTGTTGCCGGCGCTGAGGTAAAGCCACCGCCCGGCAAGGGTTGCGCTGTTGTAGTTGGGGGGAACGCCGATAATGGCGGTGGCGCCGTTGTCCGGGTTGATGCGCCGGACACCGCAGTAGTCCAGGACGTAGACGAACCGGCCGTCGGTGCCGAGAACATGAATGCTTGAGGCGAAGTGGACCTGGTCACCGGTTGCGCCGTTGACGCAGTTGTTGGTGTCGGCGACGCCGGCGACAACGCTGATGGCCCCAGACGTTTTGTTGACTTTGACGAGTTGGGTGCCCTTGCTGAGGTAGGCGTAGTCGCCGATCAGCGCGATACCGCTGGTCCCGTACAGCGCGCCGTCGTCGGTTACGGTCGATACCTCGCCGGCTTCCATCACCGGACCTGAGACCGGTGCGGTGAGTACTCGCCAGGTGGCTGTGGTGCTGCCGGTGCGGCCGCCGGCATCCGTGGCGGTGACCGTGGCGGTGAATGTGCCGGCGGTGGTGATCGTGCCGGTGATGCTGCCGGTGGTGGCGTTGATGCTCAGGCCGGCGGGCAGATTCTTGGCGGTCCAGGTGTAGGTGCCGGTGCCGCCGGTGGCGGTCATCGCGACGGTGGTGCTCTGCTTTGCGACGCCGATCTGGACCTCGGGTCGCGCGACGGTGACCGGCTTGGTGATCGTCCAGTCGAAGGACAGGCTGTCGGTTTTTCCTCGGGCGTCGGTGGCGGTGATGGTGGCCGACCAGATGGCGGCGGTGGTCGGGGTGCCGGCGACGACGCCGGTGCTCGAGTCCAGGTTCAGCCCGTCGGGCAGGCCGATCGCCCGCCACGTGTAGGGACTGGTGCCGCCGGCCGCGGCCAGGGTGAGGGTGGTGTCGTCGTCGATGCTGCCGTTTTGCGGGCCGGGGTTGGTGACGGTCAGCGGCCCGGTGACCTGAAGGGTGAAGCGGGTGGTACTGCTTTGCCCGCTGGTGTCGGTGACGACGGCGGTCACCGTGGAACTGCCCGGGTTCTGCGGCGTGCCGGTGATGGTGCCGTTCGTGGCGGCGGTGAGCCCAGCGGGCAGGCCGGTGACGCTCCAGGAGTAAGCGGCGGTGCCGCCGGTGGCCTTGAGCGTGATCGTGGTGCCGGTGTCGGTCGTCGCGTGCTGCTCGCCCAGCTCGGTGGCGGCCAGGGCGGCGATCACGGTCAGGGTGAAGGAGGCGCTGGCGGTGCGGTTGCCGGCGTCGCTGGCGGTGACGGTCACCGTGGCGCTGCCGGCCTGCTGGGCGGTACCGGAGATGACGCCGCTGTCTCTGATGCTCAGCCCGGCGGGCAGGCCGGTGGCCGTCCAGGTGTAGGGGGCGGCGCCGCCGGCGGCCGTCATGCTCAGTGTGGTGGCTTGCCCGGCGATGACCTGCCGGTTGCCGGGAGCGACGACGGTTAGCGCGGCCGCGACCGTCCACGAGAAGGCGACGGTGCCGACCCGCTTGCCCGAGTCGGTGGCGGTGGCGGTGGCCGAGAACGTGCCCGTGGTTGTGGGCGTGCCGGAGATGACACCGGTGGACGCGTTGATCGACAGCCCAGCCGGCAGACCGGTCGCGGCCCACGTGTAAGGGGTGGTGCCGCCGGTCGCGGTCATCGTCGTGGAGACGCCGGAGCCGACCGCGGCGGTCTGCGTGCCGGGGTTCTTGATGCTCGGTGCGGTGGCGGTGACCCAGCTGAACGACGCCGTCGCGGTCCGGTTCACCTTGTCGGTCAGAGTGAGGCTGACCGCGGAGGTGGCCACCGCGGTCGGGGTGCCGGACACGACACCGGTCGTAGTGTTGAGAGTCAAACCGGCGGGCAGCCCGGTCGCCGCCCAGGTATAGGGGGCGGTGCCGCCGGCGGCGGCGAAGGTCAGGGTGGCGGCCTGCCCGACGGTGCCCTGCTGGGTGCCAGGGTTGGTGACCGCAACCGCGGTCGCGGCGACGTCCCAGACGAACGACGCGTACCCCGGGATCTTGTTGGCGTCGGTGGCGGTGATCGTGGTGTTGTACGAACCGGCCGTCGTCGGGGCGCCGGAGATCGCCCCGGTGGAGGCGTTGATCGTCAGACCCGCCGGCAGGGCGGTCGCGGACCAGGTGTACGGGGTCTTCGCGCCGCTGGCCGACATCGCCTGCGACACCGACGTGCCCCTGATACTCGCCCGGGTGCCCGGGTTGACCACCACCGGCGCGGTGCCGATGGTCCAGGTG
Organism: Actinoplanes sp. NPDC048988; assembly: GCF_043197815.1. NCBI lineage: Bacteria > Bacillati > Actinomycetota > Actinomycetes > Micromonosporales > Micromonosporaceae > Actinoplanes > Actinoplanes sp. NPDC048988. Next base: position 89,868 of record NZ_JBICTW010000017.1, read on the forward strand.
AACGACGTCGTCCCGGCCAGCCGGGCGGCGTCGGTGGCGGTGACCTTCGCCGAGTACGCCCCCGCTGTGGTCGGTGTGCCGGAGATGACTCCGGTCGTGGTGTTGATGGCCAGGCCGGCGGGCAGGTTCGTGGCCGACCACGTGTACGGGGAGGTGCCGCCGGTCGCGGCCATCGTCTTGTTCAGCGCGACGTTCAGACCGCTGTACTGGCTGCCTGGATTGGTCACCGTCGGCGCGGTCGCCGCGTACGCCGGCGCGCTGAGCAAGGTGGCCACCAGCGCGAGAACGCTGATCAGAACCGACGTATACAACCGCGGGGATGGCGCACCACCGTTGCCAGTGAACGCCTTGACCGACCGCAATCCGCGACTAGACATGCCCGACCTTCCACACCCGGAGATAACCCTTAAAAGGGTGCAGATCAGGTGCAGCCCGGCGGTACAGACGAACAGGCCGTGGCCGGTCTGATTGACGGAGAAGACCGGTCCGATCAGCCAGTTTTTCGTCGGCCTGGCGAACGACAGGGGAGTCTCAGCGCCTACACAGCACGATCACAGAGATCGTCTGGTGCACTCCAGTCCCACCACCGCGGGGCGCGTGCGATGAAGGTCGGGTGAATCTCGCAGCGATTTCCTCAAGTCGCTTCTACGGCCCGGAGCCGAGCAACCGCGCCATCGTCGACCAACTGCTGATCTCAGCCCGGCCCGTGGTCACCTACCTGTCCCGCGTCTACTGCAAGACCGGCATCGAGGCCGGCATCAACGGTGTGCCCGACCCGCCCCAACGGCGGCCTGAGCATAGTCAGCCGTGACGGAAACCAAACCGCGCCATAGCGGCCGCCAGCTGCAGTGTCACTCCGCCGAGGGAGTCATACTTCCGCTCGCGCCCATCACGCTCGATGTACCGGATCGGTCGTGGAGGGCAGTGCGATGGCCAGTACAAACAAAACCTTCAAACGGTGTGGATGCCGCAACCAGCAGGGCAAGCGGCTGGAGCAGACCTGCCCCAGACTGCCTGAGCGTGGGCATGGTTCCTGGTACTTCCAGTGCTCGGCGCCGAACCTGTATGGCCGCTCCGAGCGGATCCGCCGGGGCGGCTTTCTCACCCAGAACGCCGCTCGGCAAGCCCGTGAGGACTGCCTGGCCGACAGCGCCGCACGGCGTTGTGGTGACGGCTGGACCCTGGAACGGTGGCTGCGGCACTGGCTGGACACCCGGACCCGGATCCGGCTGACGACCCGGCTGGCCTACACCCGCGACGTCGAGCTGGTGCTCATTCCCCGCCTCGGCCACTACCGGCTCAGTGATCTCGACGGGCCGCTGCTGCGGGCGGTGTTCGCCGAGATCGCGCAGACCACCAACGCCAAAGGATTGCCACAGTCACCGTCGGCACTGAACCATCTGCGCACCACCCTGCGTGCCGCGTTGAACCTGGCCGTCCGCGAAGAGCTGATCGCATCGAACCCGGCCCGGCACATCGAGATCGCCGGCTACCGGCGCCCACATGCCCAGGTCTGGACCGACGGCCGCGTCGAGCAGTGGGAACTCACCGGGGAACACCCGGCGGTTGCGGTGTGGACTGCGAAACAGCTCGCCACCTTCTTGGAGGCCAACGTCGAGGATTCGTTGTTCGCGTTCTGGTGGCTGGCCGCGCTGCGTGGTCTGCGCCGCGGTGAGCTCTGCGGCCTCAAATGGGCGGCCGTCGACCTCGACCGCGGGCTACTGGTCGTTGAGCGGCAGCGCACCACCGCCGGCTACACCGTCGTCGAAGGCGACCCCAAGACCGCCGCCGGGCACCGGGCCGTCGCTCTGGATAAGCACACCGTCAGCATCTTGCGCGCGCACCGCAGTCGGCAGCTCAACCACCGCGATCGCCGGCACGCTGCCGACAAGATCTGGATCGACTCCGGCTATGTGTTCAGCCGTAAGGACGGCCTGCCGATCAACCCGAACTACGCCACCACCCGATTCCGGAAACTCACCGAGCGGGCCGGGCTGCCCCCGGTCCGGTTGCACGACCTGCGGCACGGCGCCGCGTCCCTCGCGCATGAGGCCGGCGCCGACTTGAAGACGCTGCAGGATCTGCTCGGGCATTCCAGCATCGTGGTCACCGCAGACACCTACACCAGCGTGCTGCCCGATTCCCAGCGCCGTTGCGCGGACGCGACTGCCGCGTTGGTCCTCGCGGCGGCCCGGCACACCCGGAAACGGATTAAGGAGAAGGCGGCGAAGAATCGGCCCGCGGGGCGCGTCGAAAAACACACCACCCCGGCCGATAAGCCTGATCAGAAGAGCCGCCGCCGCAGGTCACGAGCCCGCAAACACCCGCACCGTCACGGACGGTGACGACCCCCATGTGTCACCCACACGCCACCCATCGTCCGCACAGGCCGGACAGCAAAATGGGCCTGACCCGCGTTTCCGCAGTTCAGACCCATCTCAATCTTGTGCGCCCGAAGGGACTCGAACCCCTAACCTTCTGATCCGTAGTCAGATGCTCTATCCATTGAGCTACGGGCGCTTGCCTTGGTGCTCGACCAGCATACACACCGGCCTCACACGCGGAGACTCCGGGATTCGAACCCGGGATGGGCGGTTAACCCAAACCGCATTAGCAGTGCGGCGCCATAGACCAGACTAGGCGAAGTCTCCCCGGTAGCCGCAGGGCTACCGACGCCTGAGAATACCGGACCGGCGTGGGGGCGCACAAAGCGGGCCACGCCGGGCGGGTCGTAGAGGTTGTCAACAGGTGAAATGTGCTCGTTGGGGCTAGGCTCCCACGGCATGGAGGAGAACCCGCCCAGTGAGCCTCGCCGGTCGCCGCGAGCGCGTAGCCCGCGGCCCTCGTTCAGTGCGACCGGGGAACCGGGGGCGCCGGAGAAGCCTGTGGCTCGGGCTCCTCGTAAGGCGGCCAAGGCGGCGCCGCCGGTTACCTTCCAGCCTCCCAGTGCCGAAGATCACCCGTCTGGGGGGTCTGCGCCGGCTGAGGGGGCGGGTCGGCCGCCGGCTAAGGGCGCTTCTCGTACGAGGGGTAAGCGCGTGACTGCTCCGCGCGATGAGCCTGCGGCCGAGGGGCAGCAGACTGTGCGCAAGGCCACACCACGCAAGCCGCGTCAGGCGCCTGGCCGGTCGCAGGCGGCGCCGATCTCGAACGATAGGACCGCGAATGCGGCCGAGGCGAGTGGGGCCTTGGCGGCGACGGCGGGCGCGGCTTCAGCGGAGAAGCCCGAGGCGGGCGCCGTTTCAGCGGAGAAGCCCGAGGCGGGCGCGGTTTCAGCGGAGACGCCCACGGTGGTGGACGAGGCTCCGGCGGAGGAGCTCAAGGCTGCGGGCGCCGGGGTGCGGGTACAGGAGCCGGCAGCAGGGGAAGCCAAGGATTCCAAGGCTGAGGAAGCCGGGGATGCGCGAGCTGTAGAAGCCGGGGATGCGCAGGCGGCGGGAGTGGGCTCGGCTGAGAAGGTGGAAGCAGCGGGTTCGGCCGATGGGCCGGGGGCGGTGGACGCGGTGGGTTCGAAGGCTGGGCCGCCGCGAGCGCGTCGGAGCCGGGCTGCGAAGACGGCGGCGACTGGTGGTGGTGTGCGCAACCGGGGGAAGGCTGCGTCGGGTCAGCATGTGCAGGAGGAGCTGATTCCGCAGGAGCCGACTGTGTCGGTTGCCGAGTTTGGGCGGGAGGCGCCGGCAGCCACCGTGTGGAAGGAGCCGGCCAGCCCTGTTCCGGGCGGGACTGATGCCGAGGCCGCGGTCCCGCGGAGTGAGGCTGAAACGCCGGCGCGGGAGCCGGCCGTGGTGGCTTCGCCGATTGAGGGTGCGGCCGTCGTGGCGGGTAGTGAGGTGGCTTACCCCGTACGGCAGGCGAAGGTTGAGCGGACTGATCCGTGGGCGGGGCTTGTCGCCGATCCGGCTCGGGCGCCGGAACTTCTGGCCATTGCGGCCGTTCAGACGCTGGGGCCCCGGGCGAAGGAGTGGGCCGCGCGCACCCGGGAGGCCTATCCGGCGGCGGGGACCGACGCTCTCGTTCGGCTGGCTACGCGGCAGTTCACGCGGTGGGGCAGTGTGACCGGGATTCTGGGGGCTGTCGCCGGGTCGTACGCGCCGGTGGCTCTGCTCGGGGCGGCCGCGCTCACCGACGCCGAGCTGGCGTTGCACATCGCGGCGGCGCACGGGCTGGATCCGACGGATGAGGAGCGGGCGGTTGATCTGCTCGTGATCGGGCGGGTGCACGCCTCGCGGGCCGAGGCGGTTGACGCGCTGGCCGAGGCGCGCCGGCCCGCGTACGACTCGAAAGAACCGCTCTGGCGTCTGGCGCGAATGCTCACGGCTCAGACGGCGGCCTGGGCGGCCGTGAAGGTCGTGAATCGCCGCTTTCCGGGTACGAGTCTGCTGGCCGCGTTCCTGGCCACCACCTCTTCGGCTCAGGCGACGGCGGCGCGGGCCGCCAAGTACTTCAAGTCGGCTAGATCCAGTTGAGCCAGGAGTCGGGGAGCAGGGTGTAGCCGACGAACGCGACCACGTCCAGCAGGGTGTGGGCGACGATCAGCGGCATCACCCGTTTGAAGCGCAGGAAGAACAACGCGAAGATCACGCCCATGACCGCGTTGCCGACGAAGGCGCCGAAACCCTGATACAGGTGGTACGAGCCGCGGAGCACCGCCGAGCAGACCACGATCCAGACCGTGGAGAACTGGAGCTGCCGGAGCCGGGTCATCAGGTAGCCGACGACGATGACCTCTTCGAGGATGGCGTTCTGGGCGGCCGACAGGATCAGCACCGGCACGGCCCACCACACGGGCTGCAGCGCGGCCGGCACGATCTGCGCGTTCAGGCCGAGCGCCGAGGCCACGTAGACCAGGCCGAGGCCGGGGATGCCGATCAGGGCGGCCAGCCCGAAACCCCAGCCGGTGTCGAAGGCCGGCCGGTCGAAGCCCAGGCCGAGCGTCCGGCGTACGGCAATATGGTCCCGAAGCAGGAGATACAGCGCCAGCGCGACCGGAATCAGGTCGAAGAAGATCCCCAGCAGCTGGTACGTCAGGTCGAGGTAGGGCCGGGCCGACTGTGACGCGTTCAGCACGGCCGCCTGGGACGACAGCGGCTTGCCGGCGGTCAGCTTCGCGATGAGCGACACCACGGCGTACACCGCGCTCTGGCCCAGCGACAGCAGCAGAACGATGATGATCTCGCCGGTCAGGAGCTTGCGGCCGGCCCGCTGATCAAGGGTCACGCGATAAAACTACTCACTCGTTCGATGGTCCCAGGCACCACCTAAACGGACTTATCGGGTCAAGGGTCACGGCGTGAATGGAGATGAGTCGCACGTTCCGTGCGTCGCCTATCCGACTGTTGTGACCACCCTGAATCCATGGGAGACCTCGGACGAATGCTCAAGGAGAGCTGGAGCCTCATCGAGGAGCATCAGGAAAAGGTCGCCGGTTACTTCTACGCGCGGATGTTCCTGTCGCACCCGGAGCTGAGGGATCTCTTTCCGGTCCACATGGACATGCAGCGCTCCCGGCTTCTCAACGCGATCGTCACCGCGGTGCAGACGCTCGAGGATCCGGAGAAGTTCGATTCGTACCTGCGCGGCCTGGGCCGCGATCACCGCAAGTTCCACGTGGAACCGGAGCACTACGAGGTGGTGGGCGGGGCTTTGATCGAGGCGATGCGGCAGTACGCCGGTGAGAGCTGGAGCGTCGAGTACGACCAGGCGTGGGCGGACGCGTACGCGGTCATCGCCTCGAAGATGCTCAGCGGCGCCGAGGCCGACACCAACCCCCCTTACTGGTACGCCGAGGTGGTGGCGCACGAGCGCCGGGCGCAGGACATCGCCGTCTTCACGGTCCAGCCCCTGCAGCCGCTGGAGTTCCGGGCCGGCCAGTACGTCAGTGTCGAATGCCCCCGAATACAGCCCCGGCTGTGGCGCACCTACTCCGTGGCGAACGCGCCCCGCCGGGACAACACGATCGAGTTCCACGTACGGGCCGTGGGCGCCGGCTGGGTCTCCAGCGCGCTCGTCCGGCGGCTGGAGGTCGGCGACATGATCCGGCTGGCCGCGCCGATGGGCTCGATGACCCTGGACCGCCGCTCGACCCGCGACACCGTCTTCATCGCCGGCGGCACCGGGCTCGCCCCGATCAAGTCACTGCTCGAGGAGCTGACCCGATACAACCGGACCCGCTGGGTGCACGTCTTCTTCGGGGCGCGCAACCGCGAGGACCTCTACGACCTGCCCGACCTCAACCGGCTCGCCGCCCGCTATCCCTGGCTCTCGGTGGTGACCGCGTGCAGCGACGACCCGACCTTCCCCGGCGAGCAGGGCCAGATCTCCGACGTCGTGGCCCGGTACGGACCGTGGAACGAGCACGACTTCTTCGTCTCCGGCTCGGGCCCGATGGTCAAGGCCACCCTCAAGACCCTGGCCGAGCAGCAGGTCCCCTCGATCCGCATCAAGTACGACAGCTTCTCGGAGATGGCCTAGTAGGCCCATGGCCGCTGATAGTCGGGCACCAGGTTGGACTCGGCGTTCATCCGGTCGACGTAGAGCCGGCCCTCCAGGTGGTCGATCTCGTGGGCCACGAGCCGGGCCATCGCCCGCTCGAACGTGGTGATCACCCGGGTGCCGTCGTAGCGGGCGTGCTCGACGTCGATCCGCAGCGGCCGCTTGACCAGCCCGCGGTAGTCGAAGAACGAGAGACATCCCTCGTACTGCTCGTCGCGTTCCGTCGTCTCGCCGACCACCCGCGGATTGATCAGCACCACCGGTTCCGGCGTGCCGTCGCCCGGGCGTACGACAGCGACCGCCACCGAACGCCCGATCTGCGGCGCCGATAGCCCGACCCCCTTGGAGAAGTCGTGCACCTGCTCGAGCCGGGTCAGCGCGCTCAGCAGCGCGTCGACCGTCTCGTGCGCCTCGACCTCCTCGCGGGGCAGCTGGAAGTGCCGGGCCCGCTGCCGCAGCAGCTCCGACCCGCGCTGCACGATGCCGATGTCGCGGGCCGGGCGGTGGCCGTTGCCGGTGTTGCCCGGGGCCACGGCCGGGTACGACGGCGCGTTCGCGCCCCGGAACCGCCACTCCAGCCGGTAGCGGGCGTTGAGCTGTGGCGCGTCGGTCGACCACTCGAAGACTGCCCGCTCGCCCTCGTCGTGCCGTTCCATCGGGGTCCGCACCGGCACTTCGGCCGCCAGCGACGTCTCGACGCCCCACACCTGAGGGTCGAACGCCACCGGGAAGTCGAGCCGCACGGTCAGCCGCCGGGTGGGCAGCCGAACCGCCCGCTGGAACCACTGACCCCACTTCTCGACGCCGACCGTGTACGCGTACTCGATCGTGGTGCGCTCGCCCGGGTAGAGGGCGAACTGGCCGCGCTCGTTGGCGAACAGCAGCCAGACCTCCTTGGACGCGTCCCGGTCGAGCTTGACCCGCCACTGCATCGGCTCGATCGCGTCGCCCTCGCCGGCGCAGGCCACCAGGGCCATCTCGTCGAACGAGAGCGGGTGCTCACGGTGGTGCCGGTTGGAGCCGGTGGGGTCGTTGGGGTAGCGGTCCACGGCGATCTTCACCAGGTACCGCGTGACCGGCTCGGAGCCCGCGTTGTAGAGCGCGCGGCGCACGCGGCAGCGGTAGGTGCCGTCCACGTACGTGAGCTCGGCGACTTCGCGCTCCACGATCAGGCCGGTGCCGGGCGGGAGCCACTGCACGGGCACGGGCGGATCGCGGTGGAGCGCCGTGCTGCGCGCGTGGCGCAGCTGGTCGTACTCCTGGAAGCGTTCCCAGATGGCGCCGCCCGCACCGAGGACCGCCTCGGCACGCCGGGCGAAGTCCTCGGTGGGCTTATGTCGGCGCCCCTCCACGTGGCTCACGTACGAGGGGTCGAACCCCATGCGCGCGGCGAGTTGCTTCTTGCTCATCCCGCGCTCGACCCGCCAGTGCGCCAACGCCGTAACGAATTGGTCAGCGGCCCGCTCGACGGGCGAGGTGGTCATCATCGATGTCCCCTTCGCGACGAGAATTTCAGTGTCGCCGCCGCGCGTGTCCGCATCGCGCTACTAGCGCGTTGCCGACAGATATCTTGACGAATCCGGCAACATGGGTGCCGAACGTTAGGCCACCCTTGCTGTGGGTATTAGTCCGAAAGTTCGGCTTGGTTAGGCTACCCTTAGAGGTGTACGGTGGGTCGTCATGACGGGGTCGTTTCGACCCTGGGGTGCCCACTCGATTTAGCGAGGTGAATGCGGTGACAGCTCCTCTCTCGTCGCCGCCGGCGGGCAGCGCACAGTGACGACGGCCCTGCACCGAGTGACACGCTCCGTCACCGTCCCCCGGCCCCTCGCTCCGGTCACCGCGACCCTTCGTGCCATGTTCGGCACGAGCACCGAGATCCCCGGCCTCGCCCCCGATCTGGTCGTCACCGACCCGGCCGGCTGGACTCCCGCCGCCACTCTCGCCACCGAAAATCTCGACACCCTCCTCGACTCGGCCCGCCGCCGCTGGAACGCCCAGCCGCACGCCGCCGCGGCCCTGGCCTGGAAGGCGTACACGTACTGGCTGGCGCTGCCGGCCGTGCTCGGCTGGGCTTCCGCCCGCCGCGTTCCGCTGCTCACCGGCGACAACGTCCTCGTGCACTTCAACGACGCACGCCCGCTGGTGACCCTCGGCCTGCGCGCCGACACGCCCGTCGCGGTCCTGCCGGGCGACCCGATCGCCATCGCCGGCCTCCCCGGCGTCCACGTCGTGGCGGACGAGGAAGCCCTGCTGGCCGAGCTGCGGGCCTCGCTGCTCGACAGCCACCTGACCCCGCTGCTGGACGCCATCCACGGCCGGGTCCGCCTCGGCAAGCGCACCCTGCTCGGCTCGCTGAGCTCCGGCGTCGCCCAGGGCATCCTCCGCTCGGCCGACGTCATCCCGGGCCCGTCCGCCGACAACATCGCGCGGCTGCACCGCGCGCTGGGCGTCGACGGCCTGATCGACCTGGTTCCCGGCCCCGGCGGCGAGCTCGAGGTTCAGCGCAAGACCTGCTGCCTGGCCTTCACCCTGCCCAAGCCGAAAGTCTGCAAGGGCTGCTGCATCAAGGGCTGACGGGCCGGGGAGCCCGGCCGGCGCGGAGGGCGGCCGACCGGGCGTACGAGTCGATCAGCACTTCTTCCAGGCGACGCGGTAGACGGTCTCGATGTTGCCGTCGGTCGAGTCCATGGTCAGGAAACTGGTCGTCTTGGGGCTGGACCAGCCCCGGCTCACCCGCAGCTCGGTGTTGACGTTGAGGTAGCGCTGGTCACCGCACCGCAGGAACGACAACGACTGGATACCGACGCTGTCGCTGCGGACCCAGTCACCGTCGGCCGGCCCGGTGAAGTTGTGGCGGATGCGCGTGGACTGTCGTTCGCCCTGGAAGTAGTAGTTCGCGCTCTGCGTACCCGAGGCGCCCTTCTCCAAGTGGGCGAAACCGCGGTAGTCGGCCCCGGCGATGGCGTACGTGTAGCCCTGCGGAACGTGCACGTTCAAGGCCAGCTGGCAGTTCTTGCGGAAGTCGGTCGGTTTGGTGCCGGCGCCGGTCTGTGCGGTGAATTGGCTGTACGTGACGGTGAACGCCTTGTTGTCGGGCGAGACGGTCACGTCGGCGCTGCCCCAGGGGCAACCGGAGCCGTTCGCGGCCGCTACGTCGATGACCATGTCGTCGCTCGGGATCGGCGCCGGTGCGGCCTGAGCCGCCGCCGCGCTCGCGGTCAGAGAGGCGAACAGGAGGGCTCCGGTGGTGAGTGCCTTCAGCATGGTGGTCCTTTCCCCGTGGGAGTTCGTCGTGTCGGCGGTGCACTTCGGAGAGACCCGCGCGACAGCCGTTATGTGAGCTTTGCGACATCTGTCGCTACGAAGAGCCTGTCAAGCGCGACGACCTGCGGAGCGCAAACGCGCAGGTCAAGACTGGTCAGCCGATCGCCCGGGGGCCGTTCGGCCGACGCGGATTCACACCGTGGTGGAGAGGTGATCATTTCGGGGTCAACCGAACGGGCGGCCACCTCCTCGGCCGGTCGGCCGGAAAGTGGCTGTTTCACCTCGCTGCTCCTCCACCTGCACAAACGTGCAAAAGGAACACTGCAAACTCGGGAAGGATCAGCATGCTGAAGGCACTCACCACCGGAGCCACCCTGCTCGCCTCGCTCGTGGCGACCGGCGCCCCCGCCCACGCCGCGCCCGCGCCGGGCCCGGCCGACGACATGGTCATCGACGTGGCGGCCGCCAACGGCTCCGGCTGCCCCCTCGGCAGCGCCGAGGTGACGGTGTCGCCGGACAGCAAAGCGTTCACCGTCACGTACAGCGAATTCACCGCGCAGGTGGGCCCGGACACCAAGCCCACCGATTTCCGCAAGAACTGTCAGCTGGCCCTCGATGTGCATGTGCCACAGGGGTACACGTACGCCATTGCCAGCGCCGACTACCGCGGATACGTCCATCTGGAGAAGGGCGCCACCGGTTCGGAGAGCGCGAACTATTACTTCCAGGGCGAGCGACAGTCCACGCGCATCAAACACGACTTCACCGGGCCGGCTGACGGTGACTGGGTCCGCAGCGACAGCGTCGGCATCCAGTCGCTGTCGTTCCTGCCGTGCGGCGAGGAGCGCTACCTGAACATCAACACCGAGCTGCGGGTCAATCGAGGCTGGTCCAGCCCCAAGGCGACCAGTTTCCTGACCATGGACTCGACCGACGGCAACATCGAGACCACGTACCACGTCGCCTGGCAGAAGTGCTGATCTGACTCGGCGGAAGCGGCGGGAACGGTCGCCCGATCGTTCCCGTGGCTCAGCCCAGGGCCCGCGCCACAGACCCTGCGCCGGTGGTTCTTCCGGCGCCGGGACCGCGGCTCACCGATAGTGACGTTCGACACGGCTCTCAGGTTGATCAATGCGTTGAGCTGGGATGTTTTCGCTGGTCCTCAGCCACCCGCGCAGGTGACTGGCAGAAGACTGACAAGCTGAAAACCTGATGCGGCTGATCGGTGTGTAATGCAACTATCGCCGTCTGCTGAGCGCGCGCGGCCCTTCTGACCTGCGAGCGCGTTGATGCCGGAAGCCAACCCTGGAGTTTTCCGTGACAGAGCAAGCCGCCGCGCCACCCAACAAGCTTGACGCTCATGTGTTGAAGATCGCCGGGGTCGTAGTCCTCGGCGCGATCATGTCGATTCTCGACATCACCGTGGTCAGCGTCGCCCTGCCCACCTTCCAGACCGAGTTCGACGCGACGTACGCCGAGGTCGCGTGGACCATGACGGGGTACACGCTGGCCCTGGCCACCGTGATCCCGCTCAGCGGCTGGGCCGCCGACCGGTTCGGCACCAAGCGGCTCTACATGATGGCGCTGCTGCTGTTCACGCTCGGCTCGGCGCTCTGCGCGACCGCCGGGTCGATCGAGCAGCTGGTCGGCTACCGCGTGCTGCAAGGTCTCGGCGGCGGCATGCTCATGCCGATCGGCATGACGATCATGACGCGGGCGGCCGGTCCGGACCGGATCGGGCGGCTCATGGCCGTGCTCGGCGTTCCGATGCTGCTCGGCCCGATCGGCGGCCCGATCCTCGGCGGCTGGCTGATCGACGTGGCCAGCTGGCACTGGGTCTTCCTGATCAACATCCCGATCGGCGCGATCGCGCTGGTCTACGCGTTCGTCGTGCTGCCCAAGGACGAGCCGCACCCGTCGGAGTCCTTCGACTTCGTCGGCATGCTCATGCTGTCGCCGGGTCTGGCGCTTTTCCTGTACGGCGTCTCGTCGCTCCCGGAGACCGGAACCGTCACGGCCGCCAAGGTGTGGGTGCCCATGCTCGTCGGCGCGCTCCTGGTGATCAGCTTCGTCCTCTACTCGTTCAAGCCGCGCCACCCGCTGCTCGACCTGCGGCTGTTCCGCAACCGCAGCCTGACGATCGCGACCATCTCGCTGTTCGTCTTCGTCATCGCGTTCATGGGCGCCGGTCTGCTCTTCCCGAGCTACTTCCTGCAGGTCCGCGGTGAGTCGACGCTGAACGCCGGTCTGCTGATGGCGCCGCAGGGCCTGGGCGCGATGCTGACCATGCCGATCGCCGGCATGCTGGCCGACAAGGTGCCGGTGGGCCGTACCGTCCCGTTTGCGATGGCCCTGATCGCCGCCGGCTTCTTCACCTTCACCCAGGTCGGCACCGACACGTCGTACGTGCTGCTGTGCGGCTCGCTGTTCGTGATGGGCCTCGGCATGGGCGGCACCATGATGCCGATCATGACGTCGGCGCTGCGGACGCTGTCGCACTCCGAGGTGGCCCGCGGGTCCACGCTGGTGAACATCCTTCAGCAGATCGGCGGCTCGATCGGTACCGCGATCATGTCGGTGATCCTGACCAGCCAGCTCAACGGCTCGGCCGAGATCCCCGGCCTGACCAACCCGAACAACGGCGAGCCGATCACCGAGGCCGGTGCGGCCATCGCCGTGCAGCAGGGCGCCAAGATCCCGCTGCCGCCGGAAATCCTTCAGCGGGGCCTGCAGTGGGCGGCCGACTCGTTCGCCACCACGTTCTGGGTCGGCTTCCTTCTCACCGTGGCCACGCTGATCCCGATCGCCTTCCTCCCGAAGAAGCGGATCGCGAAGAACGAGAGCGGCGAGGGAGCTGTCGAACCGCCCGTTCTGATCCATTAAGGATCGTTAAGAAGAGCGAGGCCCCGTTTCGTCGCATGGCGAGGCGGGGCCATGCTTTTACCTGCGGGAATGCCTATTCGTTACCTGAAAGAGAATTGAACGTCATTCGAGATCCATAATCTCCGACGGATCAACGTCCATCGGAGGACATATCTCTATGCGTCGATATAGACACAGCGTGGCCGCCACCGGCCTCGTCACCGCGCTCGGCCTGACGATGGCCGGACCGGCCGTCGCGGCCGACGTGACGCCGTACATCAGTGAGATCCACTATGACAACGCCGGCACCGACAGCGGCGAGGCCATCGAGATCCGGGCTCCGGCCGGATTCGACCTGAGCGGCTGGCAGCTCGCCCTCTACAACGGCGCCAACAACGCCGTCTACAACACCGCCACGCTCAGCGGCGCCGTCCCGGCGGCCGGCATGGTCGTCCAGAACTACCCCACCGACGGCCTCCAGAACGGCGCCCCCGACGGCGTCGCCCTGGTCAAGCCGGACGGATCGGTCGCCGAGTTCCTCTCGTACGAGGGCACGATGACCGCGGCCGGCGGCCCGGCCGCCGGCCAGACCAGCGTCGACCTCGGCGTCGCCGAGACCACGTCGACCCCGGTCGGCCAGTCGCTGCAGAAGATCGACGGCACGTGGCAGGGGCCGGCCACCAGCTCGTTCGGCACCGTGAACGGGACCACGCCGCAGGAGCCGGAGGAGCCGCAGCCCGGCTGCACCACAGCGGTCACCAACAAGATCGCCGAGGTGCAGGGCACCGGCACGGCCTCCGAGCTGGCCGGCACCAAGGTCACCGTCGAGGGTGTCGTCACCGCCGACCACCGCACCGGCGGCTACAACGGCGTCTACGTCCAGACGGCCGGCAGCGGCGGCGACCGCGCGGTCAAGGCGGGCACCGCCTCGGACGCGATCTTCGCCTACTTCACGACCAACACCGCGGTCCACCCGTCCGTCGCCGTCGGCGACCTGGTGCGGGTCACCGGCACGGTCAGCGAGTTCAACGGGCTCACCGAGATCACCACCGCGGCCAAGGCCGACGTGCAGGTCTGCGCGAGCAACGCGCCGCTGCCGGCCCCGGTCGCGCTGAGCCTCCCGCTGGACGACGCGGCCCGCGAGTCGGTCGAGGGCATGCTGGTCGCCCCGGTCGGCGCCTTCACCGTCTCCGACGTCTACAACACCAACCGGTACGGCGAGGTCGTCCTGGCCGCCGGCGACGAGGCGGCCCGCGTGCCGACCGACGTGGCCCGGCCCGGCACCGACGCCGCCGCCAAGGTGAAGGCCGGCAACAAGGCCGCCCGGATCCTGCTCGACGACGGCAAGAGCACCAACCTGTCGAGCGCCGGCCTCGCGCCGCCGTACCTCGCCAAGAACGACCCGGTCCGGGTCGGCGACACCGTCGAGAAGTTCGGGCCGGCCGTGCTCGGCTACAGCCTCAACGACTGGCGCCTCCAGCCGACCACCCCGGTCGACGCGGACACATCGGCGGCGTCGCGCACCACGTTCAAGGACACGAACCCGCGGACCAGCGCCCCGGCCGCCGTCGGCGGCGACCTCAAGGTCGCCAGCTTCAACGTCCTGAACTACTTCGTCCACTTCGGTGGCGAGGCCCGCGGCGCCACCGACGCGGCGGCGCTGGCCAAGCAGCAGGCCAAGATCGTCTCGGCGATCACCTCGCTCGACGCCGACGTGGTCGCGCTCATGGAGATCGAGAACTCGGTCCGCTTCGAGCCGAACGACCCCCAGAAGGCGCTCAAGACCCTGGTCGGCGCCCTGAACGAGGCCGACGGCGCGGGCACGTGGGACTACGTGCGCTCGCCGGCCGAGCTGCCGGGCGCGGCCGAGCAGGACTTCATCACCACGGCCATCATCTTCAAGCCGGCCAAGGTGGCGGCCAAGGGCCCGTCCCGGTCGCTGAGCGACGAGACGGTGTGGGCCAACGCCCGCGAGCCGATCGCGCAGACCTTCACGGCCGGGTCGACGACCTTCACCGTGGTCGCCAACCACCTCAAGTCGAAGAGCGCGTCGGTCGCGCCGACCGGCGACAACGTCGACACCGGGGACGGGCAGGGCGCGTACAACGGCGACCGGGTCCGGCAGGCGAAGGCGCTGGCCACGTTCGTCGACGGGCTGAAGACCTCCAGCGGCAGCGACGAGGTGCTGCTGCTGGGCGACTTCAACGCGTACACGCAAGAGGACCCGATGCGGGCCCTGTACGACGCGGGCTACAGCGACCTGCACTCCACGTTCGCTCCGGACAAGAACTCGTACGTCTTCAGCGGCGAGTCCGGCTCGCTCGACCACGCTCTCGCGACGCCGTCGCTGGCCAAGCGGGTCACCGGCGTGGACATCTGGAACATCAACTCGGGTGAGTCCTTCGCGTACGAGTACGACGGCTACGCGCCGTTCTACGCGCCGGACCCCTATCGGGCCAGCGACCACGACCCCGTGGTCATCGGCCTGAAGACCACGCAGGGTCCGGTCGACCTCCAGCTGCTGAGCGTCAACGACTTCCACGGCCGGCTCGAGCAGCCGACCGCCGGCAACGGCGGCGCCGCCCAGCTGGTCGGGATGGTCAACGCCCTGCGCGCGCAGAACCCGAACACCGCGTGGGTCTCGGCCGGTGACAACATCGGCGCGTCCACCTTCATCTCGGCCATCGACGGCGACAACCCGACGATCGACGCGCTGAACGCGGGCGGCCTGGCCGTCTCGGCGGTCGGCAACCACGAGTTCGACAAGGGCCTGGCCGACCTGCTGGGCCGCGTCGAGGACCGGGCGCAGTTCCCGTACCTGGCCGCGAACGTCTACAAGGGCGGCCAGCGGGTCCTGCCCGGCTACAGCGTGCAGACGGTCGGCGGCGTCAAGGTCGGCTACATCGGCGTCGTCACCGAGCAGACCAGGTCGCTGGTCAGCCCGGACGGCATCGCCGGCGTCGAGTTCCACGACCCGGTCGCCGAGGCCAACACCCTGGCCAAGCAGCTCTCCGACGGCAACGAGGCCAACGGCGAGGCCGACGTGCTGGTGCTGCTCGCCCACGAGGGCGCGGCCACCGCCAACATCGGCTCGGCCCAGGCGCTGCAGAACGACCCGGTGTTCGGGAACTTCACCAAGGTCGACGCGAACATCGACGTCATCTTCAGCGGCCACACCCACCAGCCGTACGCCTTCGAGGTTCCGGTTCCCGGCACCGACCGGACCCGTCCGGTCATCCAGGCCGAGGACTACGGCCTCAAGCTCGGCAAGGCCGTGCTGACCTACGACCCGGCCACCAAGTCGGTCACCAAGTCGACGGCCGAGCTGCTCAACGTCACCGGCTACCCGGCCGACGCCGCGGTCGCGGACATCGTGACCAAGGCCAAGGCGACCGCCGAGGAGCTCGGCAAGCAGCCGCTCGGCAAGATCACCGCGGACATCAACCGGGCCTACACGGCGGCCGGCGCCGAGGACCGTGGCGCCGAGTCGGTGCTGGGCAACTTCATCGCCGACGTCCAGCTCGACCAGACCAGCGCTCCCGGCCGGGGCGGCGCGCAGATCGCCTTCATGAACCCGGGCGGCCTGCGGGCGGACCTCAAGTACGGCACCGACGGCACGGTCACGTACGCCAACGCGTTCTCGGTCCAGCCGTTCGCCAACGACGTGGTGACCCAGACGCTCACCGGCGCCGAGATCAAGCAGGTGCTGGAGGAGCAGTGGCAGCCGGCCGGGGCGTCCCGCCCGGTGCTGCACCTGGGCTCGTCGAAGGGGCTCACCTACTCCTACGACGTGAACAAGCCGCAGAACTCGCGGATCATCGCCTCGAGCCTCAAGCTCAACGGCGTCACCCTCGACCCGCTCGGCGAGTACCGGGTCACCAGCAACTCGTTCCTGGCGGCGGGCGGCGACAACTTCGCCACCCTCGGCAAGGGCGACGACAAGGTGACCACCGGCGACAACGACCTGACCATGCTGGTCAACTACTTCGCCAAGTACACGCCGATCACCGCCGACCCGAAGCCGCGCTCCACCGCGGGCGTGCTCGACGCGACCGCGCCCACCGGCCGGTTCGCGCTCAACGGGGCGGCCGTCGCCCTCTGGGCCGGCCAGTCGGCGACGCTGACCCAGATCGCGCTCAGCGACGACGTCAGCGCCGTGTCCGCGATCAAGCGGGTGGTCACCTGGGGCGACGGCAGCGCGCCGCAGACCCTGGCCGCCGGCACGACGACCGCGACCCACAGGTACGCCAAGGCCGGCACGTACACGGTGTCGGTGGCGCTGACGGACGAGGCGGGCAACAGCGCCGCGGCCACGTTCATGGGCGCTCCCACGGTCCGGGCGTCGGCGCAACCCCCGGTCCGGACGGTGCTCGCGCCGTCGTCGATCTGGGCCAGGCAGTCGGCGTCGCTCGCCGTCGGCCCGGTGAACGGCGCGACCAAGCTGGTCGTCGCCTGGGGCGACGGGGCCACGGCCACCGTCTCCGCCAAGGGCGCGGTCCTGAGGCACACCTACGCCAAGGGCGGCGCCTTCAAGGTGACGGTCACGCCGTGGAACGTGGCGGGCACCGGCACCACGGTGACGGCCGGTTCGGTCAAGGTCACTGTCGACAAGGTCGCCCCGTCGGCCACCCTGACCGCGCCGCATCACGCCGAGCGGGCGTCGTCGTGGGGCAAGGTCTCCGGCCGCGCCGCCGACCGGGGCCTGGGCGTGGCCAAGGTGCAGGCGAAGCTGATCCAGCAGCGCTCGGGCAAGTGGTACTACTTCAACGGCGCCAAGTGGGTCAAGGCGGCGTCGCAGTCGCAGGCCGCGGCCAAGGCCAAGGTGCTCACCGACACCACGCTGAGCGCGGGCGCCGTCTGGAGCGTCGGCGTCAAGGGCGTCGCGAAGGGAACCCTGAAGGTCACCTACTGGGCGGCCGACAAGGCCGGCAACTCCTCCGCGCCGAGGACCTTCACGGCGAAGGTCACCAAGTAACGTCCCCTGTGTGGAGATAGCGCCGTTCCGTCCGGCCGCTCGCGTCGTCTGTGTCGACGCGGGCGGCCGGATCCTTTTGATGCGCTGGCGGGACCCGTACGACGGCTCGTACCTGTGGGAACCGCCCGGCGGCGGCATCGAGCCGGGTGAGACGCCGGCCGAGACGGCGCGGCGGGAACTGCTGGAGGAGACCGGCCTGACGGTCGAGGTCGACGGCCCCGGCCTCGACGTCCACCGCGACACCCGGTGGAAGGGCCGCCGCTATCGGGGGCCCGAGCAGTGGTTCCTGGCCCATTTCACCGCCGACGAGCCGGTGGTACGCCGTGACGGCCTGCTGGATTACGAACAGAACGACCTCGACCGGCACGCGTGGGTGCCCTGGACGGAACTGTCCACCATGACGGAGAGGGTCGAGCCGCCGGAGCTCCTCGCGGTGCTCCGGCGGCTCGACCCTGAAGGCCCCTGGGCCGCTACTTCGTGAAGGTGAAGTAGTAGTACGGGCTGTAGTTGGTGTAGTTGACCGTGTCACCCGACGACGTGGTGACGTAGCCCGCGCGGGCCCGGTACTTGGCGCCGACGGCGTGGGTGCCGGTCAGCGTGAAGGCCGACTTTCCGGCCGCGTTGAGCGGCAGGTAGAGGACGCGCCAGGCCTTCCACTTGCCGCCGGAGTAGACCTCGAGGGTCAACCGCTGCTTGCGGCCCGGGTACGGGGTCATGGTGGTCAGGAAGTACGGGTGCACGTTCCTGCGGTAGAAGCGGTAGGGCACCGAGCCGATCTTGGCGGCCTTGTACTGCCGTGACGGCAGAAGGCTGACAGCGGCCCGGGTGTTGAGCACCGAGCGGGCCGACGTCGCGGCGTACAGGTTGTCGCCGAGGAACTTGACCTGCACCGCCGTGGTCCGGGTCAGTTTCAGCGAGGCCGTCAGGTTGCCCTTGGCGTCGACGTTCGTCCACCGCAGCAGCCGGGCGGGCTCACTGCCGTACGGGTCGGCCCAGATCTGCACCGCCCGGTTGGTGAACGTCTTGCCGAGGTGCGCGGTCACGGTGACCGTCGCGCCGTAGTTGCTGACCGTGTTGTTGGGCCGCAGCGTGAGCTCGGGAGTGTTCTGCGCCGTGATGCTCGTCCTCGCCGACGCCGGAGCGATCGTGTCGGTTCCGGCGTAGACGACGGTATAGGTGTACGTGCCGGTCTCGGGCCGGGTGTCGGTCAGGGTGAACTGCCCGGACGCGTTGGCGACGGCCGTGTCGGCGTGGAAGACGTCGGTGGGCGCGTTCGCGTCGACGATGAGCTCGACGCGCGCACCGGGCTGGCTGACCTTGCCGGTGACCTGGACGGGACGGCCGGGGGCGGCGATCGCCGGTGCGCTGATCGTGATCGTGGACCGGACCGGCGCCGAGCCGTGGACCGCGTGGAAGCGCCAGTCCTTGCCGAGGTTGCCGACCCCGAACAGCCGGTTGCCGCCCGGCTCCCAGGCGGGCCACCAGATCTCCTCGCCGGGATCGGTCGTGTACTGCTCGGCCGGTGCCTGCGAGCCGGGGGTGAAGACCGCGAGATCGGTCGCGCCGTTCGTGTTGCCGTACCCGATCGCGACCCGTCCGTCGTCGTTGATGTCGATCGAGTCGGGGCGGCAGATGCCGTTGTCGTAGATCGTGGTGCGCTTCTCCGGGTCGGTGACCGGCGCCTTCCAGATCGGGCACTCGTTGCCGAAGCCGATCAGCGTCGACCCGTCCGGGGTGAGCGCGGCATCGCGCAGCGTGCCGTCACCGAACCGGCCCTTGGTCTTCAGGACCGCCTCGCCGCTCGACACGTCGTAGACGAACAGGTCGCCGTTGCCCACGGAGTAGCGCCAGGCGTTGGCGACGACCAGGGTCCCCGGTGCGCCCTTGGCGGTGATCAGCAGCGGGTCGACCCAGGCGTCGTTGTCGAGGTCGTAGAGGGTCGTCTCGCCGGTGGCCGGGTCGAGCGAGCCCATGCCGCCGTCGTAGGCGAACCAGATCTTGCCGCTGGTGAAGGCGAGGTGGCGCGTCCACACCTCGCCGCCCAGGTCGTACGTGCGCTTGGTGCTCAGGGTGGCCGCGTCGAAGGCGGTGATCTTGTGCTCGTCCGGCGACGCGACGTAGACGGTCGAATAGTCGGGTGAGAGCGTCACCGCGCCGGCGTTCCATCCGGCCGCCACGGTCTTCTGCACGCCACCGAAGTACGACAGCGAGTTCAGCGAGCTGGTAGTGGCGTCGGTGACCAGGACCCGCTTGCGTACCGGGTCGACGGCGACGTCACCGACGCCGTTGATCGGCACGTAGGCGCCCGGGCCGAGAGCGACGGGTGCGGCCGCCGCGGCCGCCGGGCCGGTGCCGCCGACGACGGTGACCGCGGCGGTACCGGCGACCACAGCCGCCGTCAGGGTTGCTCTGATCTTGTTCATGCGCGTCACTTCGTGAAGGTGAAGTAGTAGTACGGGCTGTAGTTGGTGTAGTTGACCGTGTCACCGGAGGTCTTGGTGACATAGCCGGTGCGGGCCCGGTACTTGGCGCCGACGGCGTGGGTGCCGGTCAGCGTGAAGGCCGACTTTCCGGCCGCGTTGAGCGGCAGGTTGAGCACGCGCCAGGCCTTCCACTTGCCGCCGGAGTAGACCTCGAGGGTCAACCGCTGCTTGCGGCCCGGGTACGGGGTCATGGTGGTCAGGAAGTACGGGTGCACCTTCTTGCGGAAGAAGCGGTAGGTCACCGAGCCGACCTTGGCCGTCCGGTACTGCCGCGACGGCTGCAGGCTCACGGCGGCCCGGGTGTTGAGCACCGAGCGGGCCGACGCCGGAGCGTACTGGGCGTCACCGGCGAACTTGACCTGCACGGCGGTGGTGCGGGTCAGCTTGAGCTTGGCGGTCAGGTTGCCCTTGGCGTCCGTCACGGTCTTGCGCACCAGCCGAAGCGGCTCGGTGCCGTACGGGTCGGCCCAGATCTCCAGCGTCCGGTTGGAGTACGTCTTGCCCAGGCGCGCGGTCACCGTGACCGTGGAGCCGTAGTTGTTCACCGTGTTGTTGGGGCTCAGCGACAGCGCCGTGGCGTTGCGGGACACCACGACCGAGCGCGTGGTCGAGATCGGCGCGTACGTGTCGTCGCCGGCGTACGAGACGGTGTACTTGACCGTGCCCGCGTCGGGCCGGTCGGTCAGAGTGAAGCGGCCGGCCGCGTCGGCCTGAACGAAGTCGACCTCGGTCTTGCCGGGCGCGGTCGCGTCCGTGCGGTAGAGCCGGACCGGGGCACTGGGCACGCCGACGGTGCCGGTGATCTTCAGGGGCACGCCCACGGGAGTGGTCGCCGGAGCCGTCGCGGTCAGCGTCGTGTATTTCGGCTGAGATCCGTGGAGGGGCCAGAACCGGACCTCGGAGTTGCCCGCGTCGGCGCCGCGGCTGAGGACGAAGAGCCGGTCGCCGCCCGGTTCCCAGGTGACGTGCGTGACCCGGTCGGTGTTCGGGGCCAGGAACTGCTCGGCCGGAAGCTCGGAGCCGGCCGGCGAGATCGCCACGTCGGTCGTGCCGTTGGTGTTGCTGTATCCGAGGGCGACCCGGCCGTCGGTGTTGACGTCGGACGTCTCCGTGTCGCAGAAGCCGTTGTGGAAGGCCTGGGCCCGCTTGGCGGGGTCGGCGATCGGCGCCTTCCAGACCAGGCAGCCGTATCCGTAGCCGATCAGCGTGGAGCCGTCGGCCGAGACTTCGACCCCGTGCAGCAGGCCGTCGCTGAACTTGCCCTTGCTCGTGACGGCCGGGCCGGCGCCGGTCACGTCCAGGACGGCGAGGTTACCGCTGGTCTCGGCGTTGCCGGAGACGTCGGCCACGACCAGGGTGCCCGGGGCGCCGGGTGAGGTGATCAGCTCGGGGGCGCCGTGCACGGCGGCCGGGAGGTCGTGCAGCGTCACCTTGTCGGTGGCCGGGTCGAGCGACCCGAAGCCGCCGGGCGAGTCCTTGCCCTTGGTGTCGTAACCGAACCACACGAGGCCGCCGGCCACCGCGACGGTGCGCACGCGCAGTGACGGGTCGAGGACATGGATGCCCTCGTTGGACCCGGTCGCCATGTCGTATTCGCTGATCGAGTTGTAGTAGCCCGACGAGGCGAAGTACGCGGTCGAGAAGTCGGGCGTGAGCGCGATGCCCTCGATGCCCGGAGCGAGGGTGTAGCGGTTCTGCACCCCGCCGAAGTAGGACAGCCAGAGCGCCTCGCCGGCTTTCGGGTCGGTGACCAGCACCCGCTTGTGGATCGGATCGACGACGACCCGGCTGGGATTGTCGATCGGCAGGACGACGCCGCCGCTGAGGGCGGGCGGGCCGGCCAGGGCCGGACTGGCGGCTGAGGTGACGGTGACGGCGGCGGTGCAGGCGACCGCCACGGCCGTCAGGACGGCTCGAACCTTGTGCATATTGAGGACCCCCGTGGTCTATGTACGCGAAGCGTAAGGCACACGATCGTCATCTGTGGATCAACTGTGGCCGAACCGATGGCGCCAGTACCGGCACAGGTGGTCGGTACTGGACCGTTCGGTCGATGCGGTGCGGCGTGAAGCAATCGTAATGATCCAGGTATCTGGGCTTAACCGGTTCAGAGTGGACTGTCGGCCACATCAACACCCTTCTCTCTCATCCGAGAAAGGAGACTCGTGGCCACGAGCCTCAGAGCGCTGACCGCGCTCACCGTTTCCCTCACCTTGACCGTGACCGGTCTCGGTGGGCCCGCGCGGGCGGCGGCACCGGGCACACCCCTGCCCGACCTCGGCCTTCTGCGCGACGGACGGACCCCGGCGACGCTCACCGGCGGTGCCGCCCTCCGCCCGGGCGCGGCGACCGCCGCCCTCACCGACGGCCAGTACGTGGTCCGTCTCCGGGAGGCGCCCGTCACGTCGTACACCGGAGGGGTCGACGGTCTGGCCCTGACCCGGCCGGCGGCCGGGCAGGACCTCGAGCCCCACTCGGCCGCGGCCGAGAGATATCGCAAGCACCTCGGCGAGGCGCAGCGCGACGTGCTGGGCGACCTCGGGGTGACCGCGCGGCAGACCTACACGACCGCCTTCAACGGCTTCACCGCGAAGCTGACCGGAGCCCAGGCGACCGCGCTGGCCAAGGACCCGCGCGTGGCCGCCGTCAGCAAGGCGCAGATGGTCAAGGCCGAGGCCGCGTCCCTCGGCGGAACCGGCAAGACGGCGGCCGCCACGCCCACGGCGAAACCCGGCAAGAGCTCCGGCGTCGTCGTCGGCGTGATCGACACCGGCATCTGGCCGGAGAGCGCGTCGTTCGCGGCGACCATGCCCGCGCCGAAGGGATGGCACGGCACCTGCCAGGTGGGCGAGGGCTTCCCGGCGTCCGCGTGCAACGGCAAGATCGTGGGCGCCCGCTACTTCGCCGACGGCTGGCTGGCCATGGCCGGATCGCTGCCCGACGGCGAAGTGCTCTCGGCCCGCGACATGCAGGGACACGGCACGCACACCGCCTCGACCGCGGCGGGCCTGCCGGTCAAGCACGCGATGGTGCTCGGGCGTGACCTCGGCCCGATCTCCGGGGTGGCACCGGACGCGCAGATCGCCGTCTACAAGGCGCTGTGGGGCGGCTCCGGCACCGACGCCGACATCATCGCCGCGATCGACGCCGCGGTGGCCGACGGCGTGGACGTCATCAACTACTCCATCGGCAACGCGATGGGCGACTACCAGGCCAACAGCCCGATCGGGAACGCGTTCCTCAACGCGTACCTGGCCGGGGTCTTCGTGTCCGCCTCGGCCGGCAACGACGGCTGGTCCGGCATGATCAGCAACGCCGAGCCGTGGGTGACCACGGTCGGCGCGGCGGTCGAGCGGGCCAACGAGGCGACCGTTCGCCTCGGCGACGGCACGAAGATCGTCGGTACGTCGATGGACGTGCTGCCCTCGCGGCAGCGGACCCCGATCGTCTTCGCCGACCGGGCCGGCTCGGTCGAGGACGGCGCCCAGTTCTGCCTCGGCGGCAGCCTCGACGCGGCCAAGATCAAGGGCAAGATCGTGGCCTGCGACTTCGACAGCGCGACCGGGGCGGTCGAGGAGGTCAAGGCCAAGGGCGGCGTGGGCGTCGTGCTCTTCCAGACCAACGGCAACGCGCGGCTCAACGTCATCTACGACTTCCCCACGGTCTACCTGTGGAGCACCGAGCAGGCCGGGCAGATCTTCAACTACCTGTGGGCGCACCGCGACGACGGCACGGCGGCGCTGGTGACCGGCGGCGACGGGTCGAGCCTGGCCGGACTGCCCAGCGTGGCCGGACTCTCCTCGTACGGACCGGACCAGGTGCACACCGGACTGCAGAAGCCGGATCTCGTCGCGGACGGCGTCGACGTCGTCGCGGCGGTGTCGCCGATGGCCGGCGGGCGGCTGTTCGACGCGTACTCCGGCACCTCGATGGCGGCCCCGCACGTGGCCGGCATGGCCGCACTGCTGCGGGTCCGGCACCCGGGATGGTCGCCCGGCGCGGTGGCCTCCGCGCTGCGGACCACCGCGGGTGAC
Source organism: Actinoplanes sp. NPDC048988 (assembly GCF_043197815.1). Classification (NCBI taxonomy): domain Bacteria; kingdom Bacillati; phylum Actinomycetota; class Actinomycetes; order Micromonosporales; family Micromonosporaceae; genus Actinoplanes; species Actinoplanes sp. NPDC048988. Next base: position 113,981 of record NZ_JBICTW010000017.1, read on the forward strand.
ACCAAGGCCACGACCAGCCCCTTGCAGCAGGGCTCCGGGCTGCCGGCGGTCGCCAAGGCCTCGGATCCGGGTCTGGTGGTCGAGCCGTCCGCCGACTCCCTGACCGCCTTCGCCGCGGCCGCCGCGCCCGACGGCAAGGAGCTCAACCTGCCGTCGATCGCGCTGCGCGAGTACGACGGCCTGCACCCGGTACGGCTCGTCCGGAAATTCACCAACGTCAGCGGCCGTACGGAGACCTATCGGGCCGGCGTCGACGGCCTGTCCGGTATGGACGTCGCCATCAGCCCGCGCACGTTCACGGTACGGCCGGGAGCGACCGCCGCGGTCACCATCACGCTGGCCCGGGGCAGCGCGACCTGGGACCGCTACTCGACGGGATCGCTGGTCCTGCGCGGTGACAAGCACCGCGTGCGGCTCACCGTCGCCGCCCGGCCGTGGGGCTTCACGCCGCGGCCGTACGACGACACCGGCCTCGAGTTCGGCCGCACGGGCGGACTCGGCCAGGGATCCCTGGAGCCCGGCTTCACCGGTCCGCTGACCGGCCGTACCACTGGATATACCCCGGTCAAGTGGGCCGGCAAGAAGCTCAGCACGACGGTCAGCGGCGGCTCCTTCGCGCCCGGCGGGGTCGGAACGCAGGGCACGAAGATCGTCGTGCCGCCCGGTGCGGCCGGCCTCATCGTGCAGACCGCGTCCGACGACCCGAACATCAACCTCGACCTCTACCTCTACAAGGACGGCAAACTGGTCGAGCGGAGCTGGGCCTTCTGGCACAGCAACGAGCGGATCGCACGGTTCTTCCCGCCGCCGGGCGTCTACACGGCCTATGTGCACGCCCAGTCGACGTACACGCCGGAGATTCCCTACCAGCTCGGCGTGACCGTCGTCCCGCAGCGCGGTGACCGGCACAACGCCACCATCAACACGCCGGCTCAGGTCGAGCGCGGCGGGAACGGCCAGGTCACGCTGACCCCGGTCGGCCCGCAGCCGGACGTCGAGCAATGGGCCTACACGGAGTTCCGGACCGGGCGGACCGTCGTGCCCGGCCTGCTGATCAGCGACCGCTAAAGGTTCGTCTTGCGCTCCGCGCTCTCGGTGTAGCGGTCACCCACGACCGCCACCCTCGCCAGGGCGGCCTCGATCTCCTCGAGGTCGCCCTCGGTGAGCTCCACGGTCGCGCCGCCCAGGTTCTCCTCCAGGCGCTCCAACCGCCGGGTGCCCGGGATCGGGACGATCCACGGCTTCTGGGCGAGGAGCCAGGCCAGCGCGATCTGCGCGGGCGTCGCCCCCTTGCCGGCGGCGATCGCGCCGAGCTGGTCGACCAGCGCCTGGTTGGCCGCGCGGGCCTCGGCCGAGAAACGCGGAAGCGAGAGCCGCATGTCCGATTGATCGAACGACGTGCTGGCGTCGATCTTGCCGGTGAGGAAGCCGCGGCCGAGCGGGCTGAACGGCACGAAACCGATGCCCAACTCCTCCAGGGTCGGGAACACCTCGGTCTCCGGCCGCCGCCACCACAGCGAATACTCACTCTGCAGAGCGGTCACCGGCTGCACCGCGTGCGCACGGCGGATCGTCGCGGCCGCGGCCTCGGACATGCCGAAATGCCGTACCTTGCCCTCCGCGATCAGCTCTTTGACGGCGCCCGCCACGTCCTCGATCGGCACCGACGGGTCGACGCGGTGCTGGTAGAACAGGTCGATCGTGTCGACCCGGAGCCGCCGGAGCGACGCCTCGGCCACCTCCCGGATGTGCGCCGGGCGGCTGTCCACCCCGTCGGCGCCGATCGCGAAGCCGAACTTGGTGGCGATCACGACCTGGTCCCGCACCGGCTCGAGCGCCTCGCCGACCAGCTCTTCATTGACGTACGGCCCGTAGACCTCAGCGGTGTCGAAAAGGGTGACGCCACGCTCCACCGCCCGCCGGAGCAGAGTGATCATCTCGGCGCGGTCCGGGGACGAGCCGTAGCCCTGGCTCATCCCCATCGCGCCGAAACCGATCGCCGAGACCTCCAGGCCGTTGCCGAGAATTCGTTTCCGCATGGCTCGATCTCAGCGCAACCCGTTGCGGATCGCCATCTTGATCAGCCGATCCGGGTCGTCGCTGCTGATCCCGTCCACGCCGACATCGATCACGCGTCGCATGACGGCGGGGTCGTCGGCGCAGTGCGAGCCGTTGACCGCCCGGTCATGCGGCACCACCAGCTGGCCGTCCTGGGTGACACCGGTGTCGAGCTCCAGCGTCGAGATCGCCGGATGGGCCAGCGAACGCGCGAAGGCCGGCAGGGTGTTCTCCGGGTGGGTCGAGGAAGTCCGAAGCCCCTTTCCGGCGAGGACCGTGCGCAGTCGGTCGGGATAGTCGGTCATCGGGCCGTCGGCCCCGTCGTCGATCAGCTTGGTCATCGTGGGGACGTCGCCCGGATCGGGTCGCCGCCGGTGTCGCGCTGATCAGGGAGCCGGCCGTCAGAAGCGCTGTCTTTTTCCGGGAATTGGCCACCTGGGGCGAGCCTCGGCGCCGCGGCAAGACATCTAGGTGAAGCGATGGCTGCGGTCGGCCGCCAGGACGGCGAGGGCCGTGGTGAGCGGCACCGAGGCGACCAGGCCGATCGTGCCGACCGCGCTGCGCAGGATCTCCTGGGCCAGGAGCTCGCCGGTCAGCAGGTCGCCGGCCGGCTGCGTGCTGGTGGAGAACAGCAGCAACAGCGGGAGCGAGGCGCCCGCGTACGCGAGAACGATGGTGTTCACCGCCGATCCGACGTGCGCCCGCCCGACGCGGATCGCCGCCCGGTAGAGCGGCCATCCGGACGAGCTCGCGGACATCTCGGCCACCGTCACGGCCTGGGTGACCGTGACGTCGTCGAGCACGCCAAGGGCGCCGATGACGATCCCGGCCAGCAGCAGGCCGCGCATGTCGATGCCGCCCAGCGTGGCCGACAGGAACGCGTCGTCGTCGGTGGCGACGCCGGTCAGGTGCAGGGCGGCGGTGAACCCGGCGCCGAGCAGGCCGGTGAGGACCAGGCTGGCCAGCGTGCCCGCGACGGCGACCGACGTGTGCGTGCTGACGCCGTGTGTCAGATAGAGCGCGGCGAACATGATGGCCGCGGCGCCGACGACGGCGACCAGCAGCGGCGGCGAGCCGTCGAGGATGGCCGGGATGATGAAGAGCAGCAGGACCGCGAAGCTGACGGCCAGGCCGGCGAGCGACCGGAGCCCGCGCCATCGGCCGAAGGCCAGGATCACCGCGGCCGTGAGGGCGAGCAGCCAGATCATCGGCGTGCTCCGCTGGCGGTCGACGATTGCGTAATCGGTGCCGCCCGGCACCGCGTTCGGCGTGTGCAGCAGAACCACGTCGTCGCCGGCGCGCACATTCCCGGCGCCTTCCGCCGTGATTTCGCGGCCGTCGTCGAGGCGTACCGTCGCCTGGCCGTCGACCGCCGTGACCGTGCCCTCGACGCGATTGTTCTCGGCCGCCGGAGGCGCCGGGCGGGCCGGCCAGAGCACGATCATCGCGATTCCGGTGGCGATCGCGGCCGGGATGAGCAGGGCCGCGATGACCCGCCGGGACGCCTCGGGAAGCTGATCGGGTGAGTGCGCGTGTCGGCCGGTCACGGCGCAAGATTAGCGGCCCCGATACATGCGCAATTGCTTATGTCAGTGCTCAATCAACGACAGAGGGATTGACAAATTCAGTTTATTCATGCGCAAACAAGAATGAGTGATTGACTCATCACTGCGGGTATAGAAAGACTTCCGATCATCGGTTAGGTTGGGAAAACCGCCAAGCGGGAGGTCGCCATTGTGCCCGATCTGAATCCGCTCTATCTGACCCCCAGAATCGAACCCGTCGCCCGATCCGTTCTCGACGAGGGTGAGCTGTTGAGGCAGTTGGTGGATGGGCTCGGATCACCACTCAACATCGTCCTGCCCGACCTGCTCGAAGCGAATGTCGACGCTTTTCGCGAGTCCTATCGCGACCATCGGTTGCGCGGCCGCGTCTACTTCGCGCACAAGGCGAACAGGTCGGCCGCCCTGCTCCGCCGGCTGGCCGCCACCGAGGCCGGCGTCGACGTGGCCTCGCTGGCCGAATTGCAGCACGCTCTCGGCGCCGGATTCGGGCCCGAACGGATCATGGCCACCGGCCCGAAGAACCGGGAGTTCCTCTGGCTGGCCGCGCGCACCGGCGTGATCGTGAACGCCGACTCGCTCGGCGAGCTCACCGACCTGGCCGCCATCGTCGCCGAGCACCGGCTTCGGCGGGTACGGGTGATGGTCCGGCTCTCCGGGTTCGCCTCGCAGGGCGTCCAGGTGATCAGCCGGCGCAGCCGCTTCGGCGTGCCCGCCGGCGATCTCGGCGACGTGCTCGACCTGCTGGAGAAGCACCGCGAGGAGCTGGAGCCGGTCGGTGTCGCCTACCACCTCGACACCATCGGGTGGCCGGAGAAGGCGATCGCCCTCGAGGGCTGCCTGGCCGCCCTCGAGGAGTGCCGGGCCCGCGGGCTGGAGGTGCGCTCGGTCGACATCGGCGGCGGGTTCGGCGTCAACTACCTGGCCGACGGCGCGCAGTGGGAGCGGTACACGTCCGAGCTGGCCCAGGCCGTCCTCGGCCGGCGCGAACCGATGACCTGGAACGGGCACGGCTACGGTCTGCGCAACGAGGGCGGCACGCTGCGCGGCGTGCTGGGGCTCTACCCCTCGTACCGGCCGGTCTCCGGCGCCGGATATCTCGACCAGCTCCTCGGCGCCCCCGCGCCGGCCCTGCGCCGCCCGCTCGGTTCGCTGCTGCTCGACACCATGTACGAGCTGGACATCGAGCCCGGCCGGGCCCTGCTCGACCAGTGCGGCCTGGTGCTGGCCCGGGTGCTCGACGTGCGCGACTCGCTGGTGCGGCTCGACTGCAACGCCCGCGATGTGAGCCTGGAGGAACACGGCGTCCTGATGGATCCACTGGTCGTCAGTGCCGGCGAACCAGGCCCGCCCGGAGCCTTCTATCTGCTCGGCAACCTCTGCCTCGAAGCCGACCTGATCACCCGTCGCCAGGTGTTCCTCCCGGTCACGCCCCGTCCTGGCGACCTGCTGGCCTTCGTGAACACCGCCGGCTACTTCATGGACTTCAGCGCCACCCAGGCACTGCACCAGCCGATCGGCCGCAAGGTGGCGGTCTACCGCGACGGCGGTGCCTGGCGCTGGTGCCTCGACGAGCAGTACTGGCCCGTCCACCCGCGCGCGGAGGAATCATGAGACTCGACGACATGACCGAGGCGATCGGCAACACCCCGCTGGTACGCGTCGATCCGGCCGTCCACGGCCTTCGCCACATCGACCTGTACGCCAAGATGGAGCTGCTCAACCCGTTCGGCTCGCTCAAGGACCGGGCCGCCCTGGCCATGCTCCGCCCCCTGCTGGACGGCGCCGTCCGGCGCGGTGACACGGTGGTCGAGCTCTCCAGCGGCAACACGGCCAAGGCGCTCGCGATGCTGGCCGGCCTGCACGGCCTGCCGTTCAAGAGCATCACCAACCGGATGAAGGTGCCGGAGGTCAAAGATCTCCTGCTGCTGCTCGGGGCCGAGATCGAGGAACTGCCGGGCCAGGCCGAATGCCTCGACCCGGCCGACACCGAGGACCCGCTGACCCGCATGCACCAGGCGCTCGCGGCCGACGGCAGCGGCTACGTGCACACCGACCAGTACTTCAACGACAACAACATCGAGGCCCACTTCGCCGGCACCGGCGCCGAGATCGTGAAGGATCTGGACGGCCGCGCCCCCGACTACTTCATCGCCTGCGTGGGCACGGCCGGCTCGTCCACCGGGGTCGCCCGCGCGCTGCGGCAGCACGATCCCGACGTACGGGTGATCGGTCTGGTCGCGCGCAAGAGCGACTTCATCCCCGGCATCCGCACGATCGACGAGGTGCACGAGGTGGGGCTGTTCGACCCCGACGTGTACGACCGCCTCGAGACGATCAGCGCCGACGAGGCCATCGACGGGATGCTCACGCTGATCCGGCGCTGCGGCACGCCGGCCGGGCCGACCGGCGGCGGGGCCTATCAGGGGGCCGTACGCCATCTGAGAGCGCTCGACTCGTCGTTGACCGAGCGCCGCACCGCCGTCTTCATCGTCTGCGACCGGATGGAGAGCTACCTCAGCTACCTGCGGGAACGGCGGCCCGCCCTGTTCGGCCGGCCGGCCCGCCGCAACGACCACCGTTCGCTGTCCGCGGCCGAGGTGGCGGCCGCGCCGGCCATCGACGTGCCCGAGGCGCAGCGCTGGCCGGGCCTCGTGGTCGACCTGCGCAGCCCGTACGCGTTCCAGGCCCAGCACATCGCCGGCTCGATCAACATCGTCGACGAGGTGTTCGACGAACTGCTCCACGGTGGACTGCCGTTCAGCCAGCGGCAGCCGGTGCTGCTGGTCTGCCCGGTCGGCGAGAAGTCGGCCCGGTACGCCGCGCTGCTGACCCGGATGGGGCATCCGTACGCCCGCTCGCTGGCCGGCGGTGTCATCGCCTGGCGCGATGCCGGCGCCACCCTGGTGCGTGACTGATGCTCGGCATCCGGTCACGCGACACCGAAACCATCCGCGAGCTGCTGCCCTGGCACGCTGGGGTGCGAGCCCAGTTCCCGCAGCTCCTGGCTCATCCCGGGGTGGCCTACCTGGACAGTGCGGCGACCTCGCAGAAACCGCGGGCCGTCCTGGACGCGGTGATGGACTATCTGACCACCGGCAACGCGAACGCGGCCCGCGGCACCTATCCGTGGGCCAACCGCACCACGGATCGGATCACCGCCGCCGGCCGTCAACTGCGAGCGTTCCTCGGCGACTCATCCGATGAGTCGGGTGTTCATTTCGTCAGCGGGACGACCGAGGGCCTGCGGGCGGTCGCCCGCGACTGGCTGGCCCCTCAGCTGCGCGACGGCGACGAGATCATCGTGCCGTTCGCCGATCACAGCGCGAACATCGTGCCCTGGCTGGAGGCGGCTACCGGTTCGCGGGTCGGCGTCCGGGCGATGCCGTACGACGAGGCGCACGACTACGACCTCGACCGGTTGCGCCGGATGATCGGCCCGCGGACCCGGCTGATCGCCGCGACTCACGTGCACCACGTCTACGGCAACGACATGAACATCGACCGCCTGCGCCGGGCGGTGGGCCCGTCGGTGGCGATCTGCCTCGACGCCGCTCAGGGATTCGGTCACCTGCCGCTGTCGGTGGCGCCGCTCGACGTCGACTTCGTCGTCTTCTCCGGGCACAAGGCGATGGCCCTGCCCGGCATCGGTGCCGTCTGGGCGGCCAACAAGCGCGGCCCCGCCTTCCAGCCCGCCGGGTGGCGGGGTTCGCCGAACACGAGCGGCATCGTGAGCCTGGCCGCCGCGATGGACTGGCTCGACCGGACCGGCCTCGATCGCATCGCGCGCTGGAGCCGGGCCCTGGGCGCGCGGCTCACCGACGGCCTCGACCGCCTCTCCTGCTACGAAGTGCTCGGGTGTCAGGCCAGCCTGACGGCGGCCTCGCCGGTGCAGCGCCGACAGGGGATCGTGACATTTCGCCACCGTGAAATCTCCTCCAACGACCTGGGCTTCATCCTCGAGAGCGAGGGGCTTCTGGTCCGTGCGGACGGTCACTGTCAAGGAGAGCAAGGCGAGAAGACCTCTTCGGTACGGGTGAGTCTGCACGCGTACACCGCCGTCGAGGAGGTGGACCGCCTGCTGGACGCGCTGGCGGCGCTTGACCGCTGACGGGGCATCCGTTTGATAGAAATGGGTGTCGTTTCCGTTAGCAGCCGAGGATGGGTCCCATGCCGTCGACCGCGCTCCACTCCGATCGCTGGCGCAGCACGTGGGACGAGGTGATGACCGGCTTCGTGCCCGGCCTGGCCGGCCTCGAGTCGGCCATCGCCGCCACGGTCGAGGCGGTCCGCGGCGGCTCTCCGCGGCGCTGCCTCGACCTCGGCGGCGGGCCGGGCGTGCTGGCCGAGCGCATGGCGGCCCGCTGGCCCGGCTGCGACGTCGCCATGGTCGACCTCGATCCGGTCCTGCTCTCGCTGGCCCGCGCGGCCGGCGTCTCGGTGATCGAAGCCGACCTCGACTCGGCGTCGTGGGCCGCGCACGCCGGCGGCGGCCACGACCTGGTCACCTCGGTGATGACGGTGCACTACCTGCCGCCGGCGGCGATCCGCGCCCTCTACCGCCGGTGCCGCCGCGTGCTGGCTCCCGGCGGCCTGCTCGTGGTGGCCGACCTCATGCCCGACGACGGCCTCCCCTCGGTGATGCGGGCGATGGACCCGGCCCCGGGCGAGGCCGCCGCCGAGATGGCCTGGGTGCGGTGGTGGAACGATCTGTCCCAGGCTCAGGAGTTCGGGCCCCTGATGGCCGCCCGGGCCGACGTCTTCCGTGATCGCGTTCCCGCCAACTTCGCGGGCGACGTCTCATGGCACCTGACCGCCGCCCGCGACGCCGGCTTCGCCGAGGCCGGCCTCATCTGGCGCGACGGCCGCCATGCCGCCCTGGCCGCCCAAATTTGATCACCTGCCGTAGGTTGCACCCTCATGCGCAAACTTCGTGCTGCCCTCACCGCGGTGACGGTCCTGGGCACCGCCGCGGTCGCGGTCGCCGTGGGCACCCTGGACGCCTCGGCCTCCACCGAGCTGGGCGGCGGCGCGCTGCTGCCGGTCTCGATCGTGAGTGACGTCGCCGTCGACACCACGCGTCAGCGGCTGCTGATCAGCGACCAGAACACCGGGCAGCTCGTGCGGACCACGTACGCGGGCAAGGTCGAGACGACGAAGACCGCGCTGCCGGGCGTCGACGGGCTCGCGCTCTCGGCCGACTCGGGGACGCTGTACGCGGCGATGGCCGAGGCGCACGCGATCGTCGCCCTCAACCCCGAGACGCTGGCCGAGACCGGCCGCTACGAGCTGGGCGCGACGGTGTACCCGCGCACGCTGGCGCTGGCCGGCGGCCGGGTGTGGTTCGGCTACGACGGCTCGGCCGACAACGGCTACGTAGGCAACTTCGGCTCCTTCGACGTCGCCGGCGGTTCGGTGGCGTTCCACGACGCCACGGCCGAGCGCACCGCGTTCCACGACGCGCCGAAGCTGCTCACCGCCCCGGGCGCCCCGGGCACGCTGGTCGTGGCCGACGTCTCCAACAACGCCGTGACCGGCGGCGCGGTCGCCGTCTACGACGTGTCGGGGGCGAAGGAGAGGCTGACGGCCAACTCCAGCTCCAGTGCCACGTTCGTCCGGGACGCCGCCGTCACCGCGGACGGCGCCTCGCTGATCGGCTTCGGGGTCGGCTGCCCGATCTGGCGGGCGCCGGTCGCCAGCCCGTACGCGCGCGTCGCCGGGTACGACAACACGATCTGCACCCCGTCGTCGATCGACGTCAACACCGACGGCCGGATCGCGATCGGCTACAACAACAGCGACGGCACGACCGACGTGGCCCTCTACCCGGCCGGTTCGGAGACCGCCGACCAGGAGTTTCAGCTGCCGAACACGGCGCCGGAGAACAAGCCGGTCCCCGACCAGACCGGAAAGGTCGTCTGGGAGCCGGGCGGGAAGCGCGTCTTCACCTTCGGCTACAACTACAAGGCCGAGTGGCGCCTCTGGGTGCTCGACGGCCCCGAGCAGACGGTTCCGACCACGGCGCCGCCGCCGGTCGTCCGGGTCCGCCCGTCGCTCACCCTCAGCCCGGCCGGCACGGTCAGCGCGTACGGGACGACGGTGACGGTCACCGCCCGCCTCGGCGCCACCGCGACCAACCGGGTCGTCGAGATCTGGGCCGACCCGTACGGCACCGAGCCCGCCCGCCTGCTCCGCAAGACCACCGTCGACGCCAAGGGGGCGCTCACCGCCTCGCTGAAGCTGACCCGGACCACCACCGTGCAGGTCAAGTTCGCCGGCGACGCCAAGTACCTGCCGGCCACGGCCGGCGCGGTGCTCAACACGAAGGTGGCGGTCGCCCTTCAGGGGTCACGGCAGTACAAAACCGCCAAGATCGGCACGGTGTCCTACCGCTACTACCGCAAGACGGTGCACCCGTACTTCGTCACGACCATGACCCCGTACCCCAAGCGCAAGCAGCGTTTGATCTTCGAGGTGGCCTCGGGCGGCGCGTGGAAGACCTGGCGGGTGCTCGACGTGCCGCTGACCTCGGCCGGCAAGTCGGTTTTCACGCTGACCGGCGCCCACCCGGCCGGCGCCCGCTACCGGGTTCGCGCGGCCTACCTGACCGGCACCTCCGGCGACACCGTCAACTACCCGACCTACGGGGCGTACCAGTACTTCACGTTCACCGTCTGATCGACGTGTGGCGACATCCGCATCTTGTCATTAGACGATAATTGTTGAAAACGATTACCGTTTCGCAGCGTGAAAGCACTGGGAATTCTCGCTGTCTCGGCGGCACTGATCTCGCTGGCCGGCTGCGGCTCCGACGACGGAGCGGCGGCCGCGCCGGACAGCTCCGCCCTCGCCGTGGTCGCGACGACCCCCGAGGTGGCCGACTTCGTCCGCAACATCGGCGGGGACGACGTCACCGTCACTCAGATCATCAAGCCCAATGTGGACCCGCACGAGTACGAGCCGACGCCGGCCGACATCAAGGCCATCGGCGAGGCCAAGGTCGTCGTCAAGAACGGCGTCGGCCTCGAGTCGTGGCTCGACCAGACCATCGCCTCGGCCGGGTTCAAGGGCACCGTCGTGGACTCGAGCCAGGGCCTCACCCTGCGCGAGGGCGGCCACGAGGAAGAGGGCGAACAGGCGCATGCCGAAGGTGAGGAGCACGATCCGCACATCTGGCACGACCCTCGTAATGCCAAACTCATGGTTACCACCATCGAGAAGGCGCTCGCGGCGGCCGATCCGGAGGACGCGGACTCGTACGCCAAGAACCTGACCTCGTACTCCGCCAAGCTCGACAAACTGGACGCCGACAACGAGGCGGCGTTCGCCAAGCTGCCCGCGGCCGACCGCAAGCTGGTCACCAATCACGACGCCTTCGGCTACTACGTGGCCCGCTACAAGCTGCAGTTCGTCGGCTCGGTCATCCCCAGCCTGGACACGTCGGCCGAGCTCTCCGCGCAGCAGCTCACCGACCTGGTGGCCAAGATCAAGGCAACCGGCACCAAGGCCATCTTCACCGAGAGCTCGCTCCCGCCGAAGTCGGCCGAGGCGATCGCCCAGCAGGCCGGCGTCAAGGTGATCGGCGGCGAGGACGCCCTTTACGGCGACAGCCTCGGCGAGCAGGGCACGCCCACCGGCACCTACCTCGGCGCCGAGGAGCACAACACCAAGGTCATCGTGGACGCGCTGGCCGGCTGAGATGGTCCTCCGCTTCACCGACACGAGCGTCGGCTACCGCGGCACCCCGGTCCTCACCCACGTGGATCTGTCGCTGGAGGCCGGGCAGTGCCTCGCCCTGGCCGGTCCCAACGGCGCCGGCAAGTCGACCCTGATCAAGGCGGTACTGGGGCTCACCGAAGTGCTCGCCGGCACGGCCCAAGTGTTCGGCGACGCGCCGGGCCAGGCGCGCGTCAGGTGCGGCTACGTACCGCAGGTCGGTGACCTCGACCCGGACTTCCCGGTCACCGCCGCGCAGGTCGTGCTGATGGGCCGCTACCGCCGGATCGGCTGGTGGCGGCCCACCCGGGCGGCCGACCGGCGGGCCGCCCGGGATGCCCTGGACCGGGTCGGGCTGGCCGGCGAGGCCGGCCGCCGGTTCGGGCTGCTCTCCGGCGGTCAGCGGCAGCGGGTGCTGCTGGCCCGCGCGCTGGCCGCCGAACCCGAACTGCTGCTGCTCGACGAGCCCTTCAACGGCGTCGACGTGGTCAGTCAGGAGGCGATCCTGACTGTTTTGCGAGAACTCACGAAGGGCGGCACGGCCCTGATGCTGAGCACCCACGACCTCGCCCTGGCCCGCGACGTGGCCGACCTGGTCTGCCTGATCAACGGCCGGCAATGGGCCTTCGGCCCGCCCGGCGAGGTGCTGACGGCGGATCAATTGCGTTCGGCGTACGGCGGACACGCGATCGACCTGCCGGACGGCCGCACGGTCCTGGTGGAGCCGTGATCCTCACTGTGCCGTTCATGGCCCGGGCGATGGCCGAGCTGGCGCTGCTGGCGCTGATCTGCGGCCCGGTCGGCGTGTTCGTGTTCGCCCGCCGGCTCTCGTTCGTCTCGGACGCGCTCACCCACACGGTCTTCCCCGGCGTGGTGATCGGCTTCCTGGCCGGCGGCGTGGAGGGCCTGGTCGTCGGCGCCCTGGTGGCGGGGCTGCTCACCGCGGTGGTACTGACCCTGCTGACGCGAAGCGGGGCGCTCTCCGACGACGCGTCCACGGCCGTGGTGCTGACCGCGATGTTCTCGATCGGCGTGGTGCTGGTGTCGCGCGAATCGTCGTACACCTCGGATCTGACGTCCTTTTTGTTCGGACGCCTGCTGACGGTGACGCCGCGCCAGATCGTGGAGACGGCGGCGCTGGCGGCGGTGATCCTGGCCATGCTGGCGATCGCGGCCCGGCCCCTGCTGTTCCGTACCTTCGACCCGGCCGCGGCGGCGGCGGCCGGCTATCGCCTCTTCTGGCTCGACCTGTGGCTCAACGTGATCGTGGCGCTGGTCGTGGTAGCGGCGGTCCGAGCGGTCGGCACCATCCTGGTCGTCGCCCTGCTGATCATCCCGGCCGCGGCGGCCCGCCTGATCACCGCAAGGCTGGCGGCGATGGCGGTGATCGGCACGGTCCTGATCCTGCTGGCCGGCTACGGCGGCCTGTGGATCAGCTGGACGGCGTCGGTCGACCACGGCATCGCCCTGACCTCGGCCTCGGCCGTCGTCCTCCTGCTGGTGGCGGCTTATCTCCTGTTGCTGCCGTTGCGCCGCTTCTTGCCCACGCGCGGACGCTCGCTTTCGCGCGGCGCGACACCGCCCACCCGAAAGGACTCACCCCATGAGCTGGTGGGATGACGCGCTGCACCGGGCGATCGCCGAGGTGGTTCTGGCCGGGGCGCTGGCCGGCCTGATCGGCGTGCAGGTGGTGGTGCGCCGATTGTCGTTCTTCACGATGGCGCTCACCCACGCCACCTTTCCCGGCGTCGTGGCCGCGTCTTTGATCGGTGTGAACGTCTTCGCCGGCGGCATCGTGGCCGGTGCGGTGGTGGCGCTGGGTGTGGCTGCCCTGAGCCGCCGGCCGGGCCAGAACGCGGCGGCCGCCACCGGGGTGGTGCTTTCGGCCGGTTTCGCGCTGGGTGCGGGACTGATCGCTACCCAGAGCGGCTTCAGCCGCGATCTGTCGGCGCTGCTGGTCGGCTCCATCCTCACTGTGAACAACCAGGACATTCTGATCACGGCGGCGATGCTGGTGGCGGTGGCGGCCCTGCTGGCGGTCTGCGCCCGGCCGTTGACGTTCGCGGGCTTCGACCCCGGCGGCGCCCGGGCGGCCGGCCTGGCCGTCGGTGCCTGGGACGTCGTACTCCTGCTGACCGTCGAGGCGGTCGTGGTCACGATCGTCCCCGCGGTCGGGACGATCCTGGCCGTCGCCCTGATCGTCGCCCCCGCCGCCGCGGCTCGCCTGTGGTCGGCGCGCCTGCCCGTGATCACGGCCTTGGCGGTGGCGTTCGCCGTGGCGAGTGGCCTGGGCGGTCTTTACGCCTCGTACCTCTGGAACGTCGCCGCGGGCGCGAGCATCGCTCTCACCGCGACCCTGCTCCTGGCCGTCTCTTCGCTTCTCGCCCGCCCGCTGAGAGGAATGGCCGCCGCATGACCGGGCCGGGCGTGAACGATGACGTTCTCGAGCGGGCGGTGACCGTTCTGCGCGGGATGGCGTACGAACACCGGCTGCGGATCCTGGTGTTGCTGCGTGGCGGCGAGCTCGGTCCTCCCGAGATCGCCGCCGCCGTGCCCGCCGACCCCACCGCGGTCGCCCACCACCTGCGGTTCCTGCTCGACGCGCGTCTGATCCGGCGTCGTCGCCGCGGGCGGCAGGTGTACTACGCCCTGACCGACGACGCGACCGCCCACCTGGTCACCGAGGTGGTGCGCTACTCGGGCGGCGAGCGCTGACCGCATGAAGACGCGACGCCACCGGGCCGGTGGCGTCGCGTGCCTTGGGAGGGGCGGGCGTCAGCTGCCGACCGGGCCGCCGTCGAGGCGCCACGTCACGACGACGCCGGGCTTGGCGTAGTCGCCGTCGGGCCAGGTGGAGGCGGGCTTGTCAACGGTGGCGCCGCTGATCTCGCCCGGGTGCTGGACCGCGACGAAGACCGAGCGGTCGTCGCCCGTGATGAACGGGCCGCACGTCTCGGCGCCGCGCGGCACAGTCAGGAACTGCTTCAGGGCGCCCCGCTCAGCACCCTCGATCGGGGTCGCGAACAGCCCGTCGTTGGTGCCCAGCGCGTTGCCGTCCGTCGAGATCCACAGGTTGCCGGCGCTGTCGAAGGCCACGTTGTCGGGGCAGGAGATCGGCGAGACCTTCGTCTTGTCGTATCCGCCGAAGTACGTGTCGGCGGCGGCCGGGTCGCCGCAGACGATCGGCAGCGACCACGTGAAGCTGGTGCCGGTGTGGTCGTTGCCGGATTCGACCAGCTCGAAGATGTGGCCGTGCTTGTTCGCCACGCGCGGGTTCGCCTCGTCCACGCCGGGGTTCGAGCCGACGCCCCGGTTGGTGTTGTTCGTCATCGCCGCGTAGATCTTGCCGGTCTTGAGGCTGGGCTGGACGTCCTCGGGACGGTCCATCTTGGTCGCGCCGACCTTGTCGCCGGCCAGGCGGGTGAAGGTCAGCACCTCGGCCGCGGTCATGCCGGGCACGTACGAGGTGTTCCCCGAGACCAGCTTGATCCAGGTGCCGGTACCGTCGAACGGGGCGGTGATCTCCCCGGCGGGGCTGTCGCCGGTCACCTTGGCGACGTAGAGCGTGCCCGACTCGAGCAGCGTCAGGTTGTGCCGCCGGTCGTTCTTCTTGTACTTGCCGGTTGATACGAACTTGTACAGGTAGTCGAAGCGTTCGTCGTCGCCCATGTACGCCACGACGTGTCCCGAGCGCGCCACGATGACGTTGGCGCCCTCGTGCTTGAACCGGCCCATCGCGGTGTGCTTGCGCGGCGGCGCGTCCGGGTTGAACGGGTCCACCTCGACGATCCAGCCGAAGCGGTTCGCCTCGTTCGGGTGCTTGGCCAGGTCGAAGCGCTCCTGAGCCCGGTCCCATTTGCGGGAGCCGCTCGGGTAGCGGGCGGTGGTGGTGATGCCGTACCGGTTGAGCTTCGCCTTGTCGGCCTCGGGCACCGCGTCGCCGCCGACGAAGTACTGGTTGAAGTTCTCCTCGCCGGACAGCACCGTGCCCCACGGCGTGACCCCACCGGCGCAGTTGTTCAGCGTGCCGATGACCGTGTAGCCCTTCGGGTCGGCGGCCGTGCGCAGGGCCGGCGTGCCGGCGGCCGGGCCGGTGAGCCGGAACGGGGTCTCCAGGGCCGTGATGCGGCGGTTGTAGCGCAGCCGCTTCGATCGGACCGGCTGCCACTGGCCGGTGTGGCCGACCCGCTCGATCTCGACCACGGAGAGGCCGTGCGCCGCGATGGCGACCTTCAGTTGCTCCACCGAGAGCGCGTCCAGGCTGGTGAAGCCCGGGAACATCAGCTCCTCGTTGGTGTACTCGTGGTTGACCACGAGCAGGGCCCGGTCGTCGTCGATCGGGATGACGCCGACGAAGTCGTTGTTGTATCCGAACTGCTTCGACTGGGCCTTGGCCGTCTGGTGGGCCAGGTCGAACGCGGGGGCGCCGGGCACGACCGGGTCGCCCCAGCGGATGACGACCGACGAGTCGTAGCCGTTGGGCACGATCAGGGTGTCGAGCTGGTTGGGCGGGATGGCCTTGAAGGTCAGCGGCCCTGCCTTGACGCCGCCGCCGTGGTTTCCATGAGCGAGAGGCGCGGCGCTTGCCGGGGCCGCCGCGACTGCCGGGCTGGAGCTGAGGCCGAGTACGAGGGCGCCGGCGCCGCCGGCCGCGAGCAGTCCCCGCCGGCTCAGGGCCGAGCTGACGACGTCGCCGAGGTACTGGTTGGCCGATTCGTTCGGGGCCGGGTGGTCGCACGCGTTGCCGCACCGGTAGAGGCACGTCATGGCGTCCCGGCTCCCGCCGCTGTGCCCCAGCAGGGGTAGCAACCGACGGCGAATATCAGGCATCTCATCTCCTCGATAGGTGAGCTGCCCGAAACGTAGGAGAGGGCGTTCACCCCGGACTACCGGTCCGGGGTGAACGCGGCGTAAACGTCTTAACTACCGATAGCTCTGTTATCGAGGTGCCAGGTGACGACGACCGCCGGTTTGGCGAAGTCGCCATCGGGCCAGGTCGATGCCGGGTTGTCGATCGTGCCGCCGGTGACCTCGCCCGGGTGCTGTACCGCGACGAAGACCGACCGGTCGTCGCCGGTGATGAACGGGCCGCACGTCTCGGCGCCCGGCGGTACCGTCAGGAACTGCTTGAGGTGCCCGCGCGACGGGCCCTCGATCGGCGTCGCGAACAGCCCGTCGTTGCTGCCCAGCGCGTTGCCGTCGGTGGCGATCCACAGGTTCCCGGTGCTGTCGAAGGCGACGTTGTCGGGGCAGGAGATCGGCGAGACCTTCGTCTTGTCGAAGCCGGCGAAGTAGGTGGACGGGTCGGCCGGGTCGCCGCAGACGATCGGCAGCGACCAGGTGAAGGTGGTCCCGGTGTGGTCGCCGCCGTCCTCGGTGATCTCGAAGATCTGGCCGTGCTTGTTGGCCACGCGCGGATTCGCCTCGTCGACACCGGGATACGTACCCACGCCGCGGTTGGTGTTGTTGGTGAGAGCGGCGTAGATCTTGCCGGTCTTCAGGCTGGGCTGGACGTCCTCGGGCCGGTCCATCTTGGTCGCCTTCACCGCGTCCCCGGCGAGACGGGCGAAAGTCAACACCTCGACCGCTGTCATTCCCGGTACGTACGAGGTGGTGCCCGAAACCAGCTTGATCCATCTACCGGTGCCGTCGAACGCGCCGTCCGAGGGCAGCTTCCCGGTGCCGTCGATCTCGGCCGCCGGGCTGTCCCCGCTGAGCTGGGCGACGTACAGCGTCCCCGATTCGAGCAGGGTCAGGTTGTGCCGCCGGTCGTTCTTGCGGTACTTGCCGGCCGAGACGAACTTGTAGAGGTATTCGAACCGCTCGTCGTCGCCCATGTAGGCCACGACATGGCCGGACTTGGCCACGATGACGTTGGCGCCCTCGTGCTTGAAGCGGCCCATCGCCGTGTGCTTGCGGGGCTTCGCGCCCGGGTCGAACGGGTCGACCTCGACGATCCAGCCGAACCGGTTCGCCTCGTGCGGGTGCTTGGCCAGGTCGAAGCGTTCCTGCGCCCGCTCCCAGCGGCGCGATCCGGACGGGTAGCGCGCGGTGGTGAGAATGCCGTAGCGATTGAGGTACGGCTTGTCGGCCGCCGGAACGGCGTCGCCGCCCACGAAGTACTGGTTGAAGTTCTCCTCGCCGGACAGCACCGTGCCCCACGGCGTGACCCCGCCGGCGCAGTTGTTGAGCGTGCCGATGATCGTGGTCCCGGCCGGGTTGGCCGCGGTCCGCAGCAGCGGCGAGCCGGCCGCCGGCCCGTCGGCCCGGAACTCGGTGGCCAGCATGGTGATCCGCTTGTTGTACGGGCGCCGCTTCGACCGGACCGGCCGCCACTGCCCGGTGTCGCCGACCCGTTCCAGCTCGACCACCGACATGCCGTGCGCGGCCATCGCGGCCCGGACCTGGTCGACGGTGAGCGCCTCCTGGGTGGTGAAGCCGGGGAACATCAGCTCCTCGTTGGTGTACTCGTGGTTCGACACCAGCAGGGCGCGGTCGTCGCGGCCGGGGAAGGGCAGCACGCCGAGGAAGTCGTTGTTGAAGCCGAACTGCTTCGACTGCGTCTCGCCGGTCTGGTGATGGACGTCGAGGCCCGGCGCCCCGGCGACGATCGGGTCGCCCCAGCGGATGACCACCGCGTGGTCGTATCCGTTCGGCACGATGAAGGTGTCGAGCTCGTTGGGCGGAATGGGCTTGAAGGTCAGGGCGCCCCCGGGTGTGGGGGCCGCCGCCGCAGGGGCCGCGGGGGCCGCGGTCGCCGGCGATACGTCCACGCCGAGCACCAGCGCACCGACTCCACCGGCGGCCAGCAACCCGCGCCGGCTCACCGCCGCGTCGATGATGTCGCCCAAATACGCATTGTCGGATTGGTTGGGCGCGGGGTGGTCGCACGCGTTCCCGCACCGGTAGAGGCAGGTCTTCGCGTCCCGGCCGTGGCCCAGCAGGGGTAACAGCTCGCGCATCTCGAGATCTCCTTTGATCGGAGTGCATCGATCCCAGGTGAACGCAGCGTAAACAACTCCACCTCAGAGAGCGACCCCCTGATTCTTTGTGGCCCCGGTCGCAGCCGCGTCAAAAACGCGTGAAGAAACCCCCGGCGGCCGTACGCAACGCGTCAACGCCGATGACGAGGGGTTCCCGGCGCGGTTCGCTTCACCGCGTACCACCTAAGCCCTCATGTCCAAGGAGTCACCCCGTGGCTGATCTCGGGTTCGTCGTTCTCACGGTCGTGCTGTTCGCGGCGCTGACCGTGCTGATCAAGGCGGTCGAACGCTCGTGACCGCCGTCAACGTCATCGGCCTCATCGTCGCCGTCGCCCTGGCCGGGTTCCTCGTGGCGGCCCTGTTGTTTCCGGAGAAGTTCTGATGGCCGGCTGGCTTTTCGTCATCACGCTGGTGCTCGCGGTCGCCGCGGCGTACCGGCCACTGGGTGATTACCTGTACCGGGTCGTCTCCGGTCGCAAGAGCAGCGTCGTCGAGCGCGGCATCTACCGCCTGGTCGGCGTCGACCCCAACACCGAGCAGACCTGGGGCGTCTACGCCCGCAGCGTGCTCGCGTTCTCGGCCGTCTCGATCCTGTTCCTCTACCTGTTCCTGCGGGTGCAGGACAGGATCTGGCTGTCGCTCGGCTTCGACGGTGTGCCCACGCACATCGCCTGGAACACCGCGGTCAGCTTCGTGACCAACACCAACTGGCAGGCCTACTCCGGCGAGTCGACAATGGGTCACCTCGCTCAGATGGCCGGCCTGTCGGTGCAGAACTTCGTCTCGGCCGGTGTCGGCATCTCGGTCGCGGTCGCGCTGATCCGCGGCTTCGCCGCCCGCCGGACGAACGCCCTGGGCAACTTCTGGGTCGACCTGACCCGGATCACGTTGCGCGTGCTGCTGCCGATCGCCGCACTGGCCACCCTGGTCTTCATGATCGCCGGCGTGGTGCAGAACCTGTCCGGCGGCACCGACGTCACCACGCTGACCGGCGCCACCCAGCACATCACCGGCGGCCCGGTCGCCTCGCAGGAGGCCATCAAGCTGCTCGGCACCAACGGCGGCGGCTTCTACAACACCAACTCGGCCCACCCGTTCGAGAACCCGGCCACCTGGACCAACTGGATCCAGCTGTTCCTGATCCTGTGCATCCCGTTCGCCATGCCCCGGGTGTTCGGCCGGATGGTCGGCCAGAACCGGCAGGGCTACGCGATCGTCGCCGTCATGGCGGTGCTGGCGATCGCCTCGATCGCGCTCACCGTCGGCTTCGAGGTGCACGGCGGCGGCACGGTCCCGCAGGCGGCGGGCGCCGCCATGGAGGGCAAGGACGTCCGGTTCGGCGTGCCCGACTCGGCCGCGTTCGGCGCGGTCACGACGCTGACCTCGACCGGCGCGGTGAACTCGTTCCTCGACTCGTACACCTCGTTCGGCGGCATGATGCCGCTGGTCAACATGATGCTCGGCGAGGTGGCCCCCGGCGGTGTCGGCGCCGGCCTGTACGGCCTGCTCATCCTGGCCACGATCACGGTCTTCGTGGCGGGTCTCATGGTCGGCCGTACGCCGGAATACGTCGGTAAGAAGATCGGTGCCCGCGAGATGAAGCTGGCGTCGCTGTACTTCCTGGTCACGCCGGCGATCGTGCTGATCGGCACGGCGGCCGCGTTCGCCACCGGCAACAACTCCACGGCGCTCAACACCGGACCCCACGGGCTTTCCGAGGTCCTGTACGCCTTCACGAGCGCCGGCAACAACAACGGCTCCGCCTTCGCCGGCATCACGGTCAACACCCCGTGGTGGGACACCGCGCTCGGCCTGGCCATGCTGCTCGGCCGCTTCCTGCCGATCATCCTGGTGCTGGCCCTGGCCGGCTCGCTGGCCCGGCAGAAGCCGGTGCCGGAGTCCGAGGGCACCCTGCCCACCCACCAACCCCTGTTCGTCGGTCTGGTCGTCGGCGTCACGATCGTGCTGGTCGCGCTGACCTTCCTGCCCGCTCTCGCTCTCGGTCCCATCGCGGAGGGCCTCTCATGACCTTGCTCGCCTCTCCTCCGAAAACCCCTTCCCCTTCGTCAGTACGCGGTGGGCTGCTCGACCCGAATCAGTTGTGGCGCTCCTTGCCGCAGGCGCTGGCCAAGCTCGATCCGCGCGCGCTCTGGCGCAACCCGGTCATGTTCATCGTCGAGGTCGGCTCGGTCTTCACCACCGTTCTGGCCATCACCGATCCCAGCGTGCTGGCCTGGATCATCACGGTCTGGCTGTGGCTGACCGTCGTGTTCGCCAACCTGGCCGAGGCGGTGGCCGAGGGCCGGGGCAAGGCGCAGGCGGCCGCCCTGCGCGCGGCCAAGCAGGACACCGTCGCCTACCTGAAAGACGGCCGTGAGATCGCGGCCACCGAGCTCAAGCAGGGCGACGTCGTGGTGGTCGAGGCCGGCCAGGTGATCCCCGGTGACGGCGACGTCATCGAGGGCATCGCCAGCGTCGACGAGTCGGCCATCACCGGCGAGTCGGCCCCGGTGATCCGCGAGTCGGGCGGCGACCGCTCGGCCGTCACCGGCGGCACCAAGGTGCTCTCCGACCGGATCGTCGTCCGGATCACCCAGAAGCCGGGCGAGAGCTTCGTCGACCGGATGATCGCCCTGGTCGAGGGCGCGAACCGGCAGAAGACGCCGAACGAGATCGCGCTCAACATCCTGCTGGCCGCGCTCACCATCATCTTCCTGCTGTCGGTGGTGACGCTGCAGCCGCTGGCCATCTTCTCGAAGGCGTATCAGGCGGCGGCGCCGGACACCATCGCGATCAACGCGCACGGTGTCACCGGCATCGTGCTGGTCTCGCTGATCGTCTGCCTGATCCCGACCACGATCGGCGCGCTGCTCTCGGCCATCGGCATCGCCGGCATGGACCGCCTGGTGCAGCGCAACGTGCTGGCCATGTCGGGCCGCGCGGTCGAGGCGGCGGGCGACGTCAACACGCTGCTGCTCGACAAGACCGGCACGATCACCCTGGGCAACCGCCAGGCGTCCGAGTTCGTCCCGGTCGACGGGGTCACCGCGCGGGAACTGGCCGACGCCGCGCAGCTGTCCAGCCTGGCCGACGAGACACCGGAGGGCCGCTCGATCGTTGTCCTGGCCAAGAACGACTTCGGCCTGCGCGAGCGCGAGCCCGGTCTGATGACCGACGCGACGTTCGTGCCGTTCACCGCGCAGACCCGGATGAGCGGTGTGGACATCGGAAATCGGCAGATTCGTAAGGGCGCCGCCGGTGCCGTGATCAAGTGGGTCGGGCACTCCTCGGACGAGGTGAGCGAGATCGTCGACGGGATCAGCGCCTCCGGCGGCACCCCGCTGGTGGTGGCCGAGAAGGACCGGATCCTCGGCGTCATCCACCTCAAGGACGTCGTGAAATCGGGCATGCGGGCCCGCTTCGACGAGATGCGCAAGATGGGCATCCGGACCGTGATGATCACGGGCGACAACCCGCGGACCGCGGCCGCGATCGCCGCCGAGGCCGGCGTCGACGACTTCCTGGCCGAGGCGACGCCCGAGGACAAGCTCGCCCTGATCAAGAAGGAGCAGGAGGGCGGCCGCCTGGTCGCGATGACCGGCGACGGCACCAACGACGCCCCCGCGCTGGCCCAGGCGGACGTCGGCGTGGCCATGAACACCGGCACGTCGGCCGCGAAGGAGGCCGGCAACATGGTCGACCTCGACTCCGACCCGACCAAGCTCATCGAGATCGTCGAGATCGGCAAGCAGCTGCTCATCACCCGCGGCGCGCTGACCACGTTCTCGATCGCCAACGACATCGCCAAGTACTTCGCGATCATCCCGGCGATCTTCGCGGCGGTGTACCCGGGCCTCGACGCCCTCAACATCATGCGGCTGCACTCGCCGGGCTCGGCCATCCTGTCCGCGGTCATCTTCAACGCGCTGGTCATCGTGGCGCTGATCCCGCTGGCCCTGCGCGGCGTGCGCTACCGGCCGTCGAGCGCGAGCGCGCTGCTGCGCCGCAACCTGTGGATCTACGGCCTGGGCGGCGTCATCGTGCCGTTCCTCGGCATCAAGCTCATCGACCTCCTCATCCAGTTCATCCCCGGGATCTGACAAGATGCGACTCCCTGCCTGGCTTTCACAGCACATCGCGGCGCTGCGCGCGCTGCTCGTCCTCACGGTCCTCCTCGGACTCGCGTACCCCCTGGCCTTCGTTGCCGTCGGGCACCTGCCCGGCCTCTCCGGCAAAGCGAACGGCTCTCTGACGAGCGCCGGAAGCACGCTCATCGGCCAGTCGTTCACCGACGCCGACGGCAACCCCGTCCCGAAGTACTTCCAGAGCCGACCCTCGGCGGCCGGCGCCGACGGGTACGACCCCACGGCCACCGCGGCCAGCAACCTCGGCCCGGAGAGCGTGGTCGACACGGCTGATGCGAAGAGCCTCCTCACCCAGGTCTGCGCGCGCAGTCTGGCCATCGGCAAGCTGGAGAACGTCGACGGCAGCCGGCCGTACTGCACCGCCGACGGTGTCGGCGCCGTACTCGCCGTCTTCTACCGCGACGGCCTGACCGGCCCGGTCACCCGCGCCGTCTCGGTCAACCAGACCGGCACGCCGTTCGTCGCCACCTACCACGGCGTCACGGTCGAGCCGGCCGAGGACGGCCAGGACTACGTGGCCGAGGGCGGCGTCGTCACCCCGATCCGCGGCGACGCCCCGGCCCACCCGGTCGTCCCGGCCGACGCCGTCACGGCCAGCGGCAGCGGCCTCGACCCGGACATCAGCGTGGCCTACGCGAACCTGCAGGCGCCCCGCATCGCCCGCGAGCGCAACCTGTCGCCGGCCCGGGTGCACAAGCTCATCGAGGAGCACACCGAGGGCCGCGCCCTGGGCTTCCTGGGCGAGCCGGCCGTCAACGTCCTGGAGCTCAACCTGGCCCTGGACGGAAAGTAGAGAGGGGAGGCGCGGCGCCATGGCGCGTGGAGAACTGCGGATCTATCTCGGCGCCGCGCCCGGCGTCGGCAAGACCTACGCCATGCTCGAGGAGGCCCACCGCCGGGCCGAGCGCGGCACCGACGTCGTGGTCGCGCTGGTCGAGACGCACGGCCGCAAGCACACCGCGGCGATGATCGGCGACCTCGACGTGATCCCGCGCAAGCGGGTCACCTACCGCGGCGCCGAGTTCACCGAGCTGGACCTCGACGCGGTGCTGGCCCGCCAGCCCGAACTGGCCGTCGTGGACGAGTACGCGCACACCAACGTGCCCGGCTCGGCCAACACCAAGCGATGGCAGGACGTGCGGGCCCTGCTCGACGCCGGCATCAGCGTGCTGACCACCGTCAACGTGCAGCATCTGGAATCGCTCAACGACGTGGTCGCCCAGATCACCGGCGTCGAGCAGCGGGAGACCGTGCCGGACGCCGTGGTCCGCGCGGCCGAGCAGGTCGAGCTGGTCGACATGACGCCCGAGGCGCTGCGCCGGCGGATGGCGCACGGCAACATCTACCAGCCCGAGAAGGTCGACGCGGCCCTCGGCAACTACTTCCGCACCGGCAACCTGACCGCGCTGCGCGAACTGGCCCTGCTCTGGCTGGCCGACAAGGTCGACGACCAGCTCGGCCAGTACCGCGCCGAGCACGGCATCGACAAGACCTGGGAGACCCGCGAGCGGGTGGTGGTGGCGCTGACCGGCGGCCCCGAGGGCGACACCCTGATCCGGCGGGCGGCCCGCATCGCCGCCCGCAACAAGGGCACCGACCTGCTCGCCGTCCACGTCACCCGCAACGACGGGCTGGCCGGCGCCGACCCGGCCCGGCTGGCCAAGCAGCGCCTGCTCGTGGAGACCCTGGGCGGCACGTACCACCAGGTCGCCGGGTCGGACGTGCCACAGGCCCTGCTCGAGTTCGCCGGGGCGGTCAACGCCACCCAGATCGTGCTGGGCGCCAGCAGCCGGGGACGGTTCGCCCAGATCTTCTCCTCCGGCGTGGGCGCCACCACGATCGCCCAGTCCGGCTCGATCGACGTGCACCTGGTGTCGCACGAGCGCGCCGCTCAGGGCCGCCGGCGGGCCCGCGTGCCGGTCGCCTTGTCGCCGGCCCGGCAGATCGCGGGTTTCGCCGCCGTCCTGGGCGGGCTGCCCGCGCTGACCGTACTGCTCACCATCGGCCCGTCCCTGTCGCTGACCAACGACATCCTGCTCTTCCTGGCCGCCGTCATCGGTGTCTCGCTGATCGGCGGCCTCTGGCCCGCCCTGCTCGCCGCGGTCGCCGGATCCCTGATCCTGAACTGGTTCTTCACCCCGCCGTTGAAGAAATTCACCATCGCCGAGCGGGACAACCTGCTCGCCCTCGGCATCTTCGTGGTGGTGGCGCTCGCGGTGAGCTGGGTGGTCGACACCGCGGCCCGCAAGACCCGGCAGGCCGCGTCCGCCTCGGCCGACGCCCAGATCCTGTCCACCGTGGCCGGCAGCGTGGTCCGTGGCGAGCGGCCGATGATGGCCCTGCTGGAACGGGTCCGCGAGACGTTCGGCTTCGACTCGGTGACCCTGCTCAGCGACGGCGAGCCGGCGGCCGAGGTGGGCACGCCGGTCTGCACCCGCTCGGCCGAGGCGGACGTCGAGGTGCGGGCCGACGAACACGTCACGATGCTGCTCAAAGGCCATCCGCTGGAGGCCTCCGACCGTCGTCTGGTCGAGGCGTTCGCCGCCCAGGCCGCGGTGGCGCTGCGCCAGGAACGGCTCAGCGCCGAGGCGGCCGCGGCGAAACCGCTGGCCGAGGCCGACCGGATGCGGACCGCGCTGCTGGCCGCGGTCAGCCACGACCTGCGCACCCCGCTGGCCTCGGCCAAGGCGTCGGTGGCGGGCCTGCTCAGCGACGAGGTCCACTTCGACGAGGACGACCGGCACGAGCTGCTGGTCACCGCCGACGAGTCGCTGGACCGGCTGGACCGCCTGGTGGCCAACCTGCTCGACATGAGCCGCCTCCAGGCCGGCGCGCTCGGCGTCAGCACCGTCGACGTCGGTGCCGAGGAGGTCATCCCGCGCGCGCTGGACGACCTCGGCCCCGACGGCCGCCGGGTCACCCTGCACATCCCGGACGACGTGCCGCCCGTACGGGCCGACCCCGGCCTGCTCGAACGCGTGCTGGTCAACGTGGTCGCCAACGCCCTGCGCTACAGCCCGCCCGAGCACCCGCCGGTGATCACCGTGAGCCGGTACGGCGACACCCTCGAACTCCGCGTCATCGACCACGGACCCGGCATCCCCCGGGACCGCTGGAACGACGTCTTCCTGCCCTTCCAGCGCCTCGGCGACCGGGACAACCACACCGGCGTCGGGCTCGGCCTGGCCCTGTCCCGCGGCCTCACCGAGGCGATGGGCGGCAGCCTCACCCCCGAAGAGACCCCTGGAGGTGGCCTCACCATGGTCCTTTCCCTGCCGGTGAGCTCATGACCCGCGTACTCGTGGTCGACGACGAACCGCAGATCGTGCGGGCGCTGCGCATCAACCTCAAGGCCCGGCGGTACGAGGTGGAGACCGCACCCGACGGCGCCTCGGCCCTGCACGCCGCCGCCCACCACCGTCCGGACCTGGTGGTCCTCGACCTGGGCCTGCCCGACATGGAGGGCGTGGAGGTGATCCGCGGCCTGCGCGGCTGGACCGGCGTACCGATCATCGTGCTCTCCGGCCGGGCCGGCAGCGCCGACAAGGTGGCGGCCCTGGACGCCGGCGCCGACGACTACATCACCAAGCCGTTCGGCGTGGACGAGCTGCTGGCCCGAATGCGCGCGGTGACCCGGCGCGCCCAGCCCGGCGACGAGGCCGGCCCGGTGATCACCATCGGCGCCCACACCGTGGACTTCTCCACCCGAACCGTGACCGGCGGCGACCACGAGGTACGCCTGACCCCGCGCGAATGGGAACTGCTGGAACACCTGGCCCGCCACCCCGGCAAGCTGCTCAGCCAGTACCACCTGCTCCAGCGGGTGTGGGGCCCGCAGTACGGCACCGAGACCAACTACCTGCGCCAGTACATGGCCCGCCTGCGCCGCAAGCTGGAAACCGACCCGGCCCGCCCCCGCCACCTGCTGACCGAGCCGGCGATGGGTTACCGCTTCGCCCCGTGAACGGCCTGGTTGGGATCGCACCGCCGAACGGTCTCGTGGTATTCGGCGGGCGGTTACCTGGGGCGGGTACACCGGGTACATGACGGACCTCCGCTGTGCCATCGAGAGAGACACCGACAAGGCCGGCAACACCACGTACCTGCACCTGAGCGGCTCTTTCGACAAGGCGGCCCACCGTGAGCTGCGGCGGTGGCTGTGGGATGCGTTCGCCCGCAAGCGCCGTGGCCGGGTCGTGGTCGATCTGGCCGGCGTCGACGAGATCGGCAGCGAGTGCATCGAGGTCCTGCTCATGGGCTACACCAAGGCGCTGCGCGGCGGGCACGGCTTCGAGGTCACCGACGCGCGGGGTGGCGTCCGGCAGATGCTCGAGGCCACCGGCCTGTGCGAGCGGCGGGACGACGACGTGCTCTACGCCCCGGCCTGGCCGGACATCTTCGAGTTCACGCCGCTGGGCGCTCCCGACCGGCTGGGCTGAGCCCCACGTCGCGCAGGCGGTGATGGGCCACGCCGGCCGCGCTGAGCCGGTCGGCGAGGGCGGGGCTGGTGTGGTCGAGGAAGACCGCTACCTGATGGTCGTCGCCGAGGAAGCAGGTGGCGACCAGGGTGCCCAGGTTGATCGGATCGATGTCGGGAACATCGTGCAGGTCGAGGACGAGCCGCAGGGGCCGCACGTGGCGCACGGCGTGGACCAGGGTGCGGCGCAGCTCGACCGCGTCCTCGGCGTCGAGAGCGCCGTGGGGCTGGATGACGAGCGTGCCGTCGGGGCTGGTTTCGACGTCGACCGTAGCAGCGGTCATCGCGGACCCTTCGTTACCCGTTGTTCTCCGGAGGGAAAGGTTACTGCCGGGTGTGGACCGGCGATAGTCGAGAAATCGGATGAACTCTCTCGGCCGGTCCGGGTCGTCCCAGATGGAAGCCCTGAAGAAGGTCCACGCCGGCTTCGGCCAGCGCGGCTGCGGTCGGCTCGTCCTCGACGCCCTCGGCGACCACGGTCAGGCTGAGCGCGCGGGCGATGGCGATCACCGAATCGATGATCACCGCGTGCGGCTTCGAGTCGTGCATGCGGGTCACGAACGACCGGTCGATCTTCAGCTCGTCGATCGGCAGTTCCGGCAGCAACCCGAGTGACGTGTACCCGGTGCCGAAGTCGTCGATGGCGACCCGGATGCCGGCCGCCCTGATCTCGGCCAGCCGTGCCGCCGCCTGATCGGGCCGGGTCAGCACCGCCGTCTCGGTGATCTCCACGGTGAGCAGCGACGCCGGCAGCCCTTCCAGGCGCAGCAGGGCCAGGATCGTCGGCACGGCCCGGTCCTGAGCCAGGTACGCGGCGGACAGGTTCACCGACACGGGCAGGCCCCGGCCCTGGCGGTGCCAGAGGCCGGCCTGGTGGATGGCCTCGGCCAGCACCCAGTCGGTCAGCTCGAGGATCACGTCGGAGCGTTCGGCGTCGGGCAGGAAGACGCCGGGCGGCAGCATGCCCCGCTGCGGGTGCTGCCAGCGCACCAGCGCCTCGGCGCCGCGGGCGGTGCGGCACCCCGCGCCGTGCAGCGGCTGGTACTGCAACAGCAGATGCCCGGCCCGGATGCCGGCCCGCAGCTCGGTGAGCTGGCGCAGGTCGGCGCGCTGGCCGAGACCGAGGTCCTCGGTCCACCGGACGGCGCCGATGCGGTCCTTCTTGGCGCTGTGCAT
Source organism: Actinoplanes sp. NPDC048988 (assembly GCF_043197815.1). Lineage (NCBI taxonomy): Bacteria > Bacillati > Actinomycetota > Actinomycetes > Micromonosporales > Micromonosporaceae > Actinoplanes > Actinoplanes sp. NPDC048988. The sequence goes on from NZ_JBICTW010000017.1 coordinate 142,098, forward strand.
GGCCGCCGCGGCGCGGCGGCCCACCACGGAGATGTCACCGTGGCCGGCGTCGGCGACGCCGACACTGGCCTCCAGGCTGACCGGCACGCCGTCGATCGTGTGCGGGCCGCGGATGGCGTCGGTGAGCCGCCGGCCGAGCCGGGCCAGGTCGGGCGCCGGTGAGGGGTGGGCCAGCAGCACCACGAACTGGTCGCCCTCGTACCGGGCGATCAGGTCCTGCGGTCGGCAGGCGCCGCGCAGCGCGGCCGCGACCCGCTGCAGCAGCGCGTCGGCGCCGTCCCGGCCGAGCATGTCGTTGACTTCGTGGAACCGGTCCAGGCCCAGGTGTACGACGGCGGCCAGCGTCCCGGCGGCCAGCCGCTGCCGCCCCTCGGCCAGCAGGGTGGCGCGGTTGGGCAGACCGGTGAGGTGGTCGGCCCGCGACATCCGGGCGTAGCGGCCGGCCATGGCCGTGAGCAGGCCGACCACCGGCGCGACGCCGTAGCGGTCGTCGGGCCAGCGGACCACCACCGGTTCGTCGCGTTCGCCGTCGGGGCGGGCCAGGGCGGCCTCGGCGGCCAGGTCGACGTCGGTCCCGGCGGGCAGCACGAGGGGATCGTGCAGCGTCCGCGAGCTGCGGCTCAGCAGCCGCGGCCCGGTCGGGGAGTCGATCAGCACACCCGGGCGGTCCGGGTCGTCGCGCAGCAGAGCCACGATCTCGGCCAGCGGCGTGCCGGCGGGCACCGGCTCCATCGGCACCGCGGTCTCACCAAGCTTGCGAGGCAGCCGTACGCCGTTGACCGCGCCCCCGGCCGTCGCCTCGTGGGCAGCGCTCATCGCGTGGCCGGCCGTCGCGGGGTGGGCGGCGTTCAACGCGTGGGCGGCGTTCAACGCGTGGGCGGCGTTCAACGCGTGGGCGGCGTTCAACGCGTGGGCGGCGTTCAACGCGTGGGCAGCGCTCACCGGGCGGCCAGCGGGAAGCACGTGCCGTCGATCAGGAGGCGGCCCTGGGCGACGCGCGGGCGCAGGCGGATCCAGAGTCCGTGCTCGGGCAGGTCGGCGTCGGCCGGGAGACCGGCGAGCGCTTCGGCCCAGGCCGCTTCCATGCCGTCGTACGACAAAGGATCCTCGCCGGTCGACTCGACGACCAGGAGCCGGCCGTCCAGGCCGGTGGTCACCGTGAAGCGGCCGACGGCCAGGCGCCGGGTGAGTTCGTCGAGCTCCATCTCGGTGCGGCGGTCCCCGGTGCGGTCGACCACCATGCCGTCGCAGACCGTCGTCCCGTCGGCCCGGCGGTGCGGGCGGGCGTTCGCGTGCAGCCAGCGCCGTTCGCCGTCGTGGCGGATCACGCTGCCCTGCCACCGCCACGGCTGAAGGGTCAGCACGGTCTCGGTCACGCTGCGGACGAACGACTCCCGGTCCTCCTCGGCGATGATGTCGGTGATCAGCGACGGGTCGATCATCACGGCGCGCGGGTCGAGGCCGTAGATCTCCCGGCAGCCCTCGGAGACGAAGGTGAACGACTCGCCGCCGCCGGGGGCGACCTGGAACTGGAACAGCATGCCGGGCGCGTGGTTGACGGTCGCGCGAAAGCGGCGCTCGCTCTCGCCGAGGGCGGCCTCGCTGCGACGGCGTTCGCTGTCGTCGATGGCGATGGCGCACACCCCGTACACCGATCCGTCGGGGTCGGTCAGCGGGAACCGGGTGACCACGTACTGCCGGATCTCGTCGCCGAACGGCACCTCCTCGAGGCCGGTGACCGCCTCGCCGGTGGCCGCGACCCGCTGGTTGCGGCGGCGGCAGACGAGCGCCACGGCGTCGGGCAGCACGTCGGTGTCGAGCCGGCCCACCAGGTCGGGGGCGGAAAGACCGAAGACGCGCTCGTACGTCCCGTTGACGAACAGGAAGCGCCCGTCCAGGTCCTTGGCCGAGATCATGGCCGAGGTGTGCTCGAGGATCGAGCTGACCAGCGTGGTGGTGCGCTGGAGTTGCTGCTGGGCGTGGTGCCACTCGGTTCGGTCGGACAGGAACGCGCAGTAGCCGTCGTCGACGGCGTTGATCACCATGGAGACGAGCAGGTCGGAGCCGTCCCGGTGGCAGGCCGGAACCTGTACCTGGATGCCCGGCCAGGCGTCGTCGCCCGCGACCAGGCGCCGGGCGAAACCGGCGGCGTGCGCGGCCCGCAGCGGCGCCGGCACGATGGTGTCGGCCAGCGACCGGCCCAGCGCCTCGGGCCGGGACCAGCCGAAGAGGCGTTCCGCGGCCGGGTTCCACTCGCGGATCACCCCGGCGCGGTCGACTTCGACGAAGGCCAGCGAGGTCGCCCGCAGGGCGCCGGAGCCGGCGACCGAGGAGTCCGCAGCAAGCATGGTGTGATGATCGGCCGCCGGCCGGCCGGTCTGAGGATTGTTCTCAGCCGTGGCCGCCGGCCCGGACGATCCCGGACTCGTAGGCGAAGACGACGGCCTGGACGCGGTCGCGCAGCCCGAGCTTCATCAGCACCCGGGCCACGTGCGTCTTCACGGTCGCCTCGCCGACCGCGAGCGCGGCCGCGATCTCGGCGTTCGAGTGGCCCCGGGCCACCAGCCGCAGCACCTCGGCCTCGCGGGGCGTGAGCCCGTCGAGCTGGGCCGGCGCCCGCGGCCCCGGCTGCGCGGCGAAGGCCGAGATGACCCGGGTGGTGACCGCCGGGTCGAGCAGGGCCTCGCCGCCCGCGACGACCCGGATCGCCGTGATCAGATGCTCGGGGGAGGAGACCTTGAGCAGGAAGCCGCTCGCACCGGCCCGCAGCGCCCGGTAGAGGTTCTCGTCGGTGTCGAACGTCGTCAACATGATCACCCGAGGCGGCTGGGGCGCCGCGAGCAGTGTGCTTGTCGCGGCGAGCCCGTCCTGCCGGGGCATGGCGATGTCCATGAGGACGACGTCGGGCCGGATCCGCCGGGCCAGCGCGACCGCCTCGGCCCCGTCGCCCGCCTCACCCACCACTGTCATGTCCGGCTCGGTCTCGATCACCATGCGCAGCCCGGCCCGGACCATCCGCTGGTCGTCGGCGATCACCACGGTGATGCTCATCGCCGGGCCACCACCGGCAGCGGAAGCCGGCAGGTCACCGCGAACCCACCCGCCGTCCGCGGCCCGGCGCTCAGCTCCCCGCCGAACAGCGCGGCCCGTTCCCGCATGCCGATCAGGCCGTGCCCCGCCGCGGCCGGCGCGACCCGGGTGCCGTCGTCGACGATGGCGAGGTGCAGGCCGTCCGGGTGGAAGGAGACGGTCACGGTCACCGGCGACGGGCCCGCGTGGCGCAGCACGTTGGTCAGCGCCTCCTGCACGATCCGGTAGGCCGACATGTCGATCGCCGGCGGGATCGGCACCGGTTCCCCCTCCCGTCTCACCGTCACCGTCAGGCCCGCCTCGCGCACCTGTGCGACCAGCTCGTCGAGCCGGTCCAGGCCGGCCGGCGGCTCCGCGTTCTCGGCGCCCTCGCCGCGCAACAGTCCCAGCGTGCGGCGCAGCTCGCCGACCGCGTCCCGGCCGGACGACTCGATCGTGTGCAGCAGCTCCCGGTCCACCGGTAGGCCGGCGTCGAGGCGGCGCCGCACCACGCCGGCCTGGATCACCATGACCGTCACGCTGTGGGCCACCATGTCGTGCAGCTCCCGGGCGATGCGGACCCGTTCCTCCATGACCGCCTCGCGGGCCAGCTGTTCGCGGACGGCCGCACGGGCCGACGCGGCGTCGGCGGTGCGGCGCGCCTGCACCGCGAGGACGACCCCCAGGGCGTACGGCGCCAAGGGAAAGAAGATCGCGGCCATCGGGTCGCCGGGGTCGGAGACGAGGTAGACGGCGAACGTCGCCGCCATGAGCCCGGCACCGATCAGGCCGCGCCGGTCGCGGCCGGTCGGCGGCACGCAGCGGCCCACCGTGTACGCGGCGATCATCTCGGCGACCAGCTGCCAGAGCCGGAAGTTGACCGTCGCCTCGCCCGCGATGGTCGCCGGCTCGTAGAAGAGCGGCAGCGGCCCGACCACGTGCGGCAGCATCGTCAGCAGGGGAAACAGCCGGCGTACGAGAATCAGCACCGCGAACAGGCCCAGCAGCCAGGGCCACCACCATCCGGGCATCCGGATGAAGTACTCCTCGGCCAGGGCGAACGCCACGAAGCCGCCGGCCACCACGGCGTCCATCGGCCGCAGCCGGCGCAGGATCATGCGTCGACGCTACGGCCGCCACGGCCGGTGCCGAACCCGCCGCGAGGATGACAACCCGTCCCCCACGCGGCGGACCCGAGTTCCTTCTGGGTACGGGTTACCGCGCGGCCCGCCGTTCGTAGCGTCCCTCCGCAGACGACAGAGGGGGAGAAAGCGATGTGGCGTAAGGCGACAGCGGCGTGCCTGGTGCTGGCACCGGTCGCGCTCGCGGTGGCGACCGGTGTCGACCCGGCGCTCGGCGAGGACGAGCAGTACGGCGTCTACCGGCAGCACCCGGACGCGACCCTGTGGCACGCGGTCCTGCTGCACTGGGCGTGGGTGCTGCTGGCGGTCGGGTTCATCGGGCTGCTGCTGCGGATCAGGGGACGCGGCTCGATGCTGGCCGCGATCGGCTGGGTGGCCACGCTGCTCGGCCTGGTGACGTTCTCGGGTCTGATGGCCTTCGACGTCGGGCTGCTCGCCTTGGAACAGCAGCCCGGGCTGACCGACGCCCAACTGGCCGCCTACGACGACCGGATCGGCTCCTACGCCTGGGCCCAGTGGGGCTGGCAGGTGCCCGGCATCCTGGGCTGGGCCCTCTCGCTGATCGTGGTGCCGCTGGCCGCGGCCCGGGCGCGGGTGATCAACTGGTGGACGGCGGGGCTGGCGCTGGCCGGCACGGCGCTCTACCTGCTCTTCGCGATCTCCCCGGTGCCGCTCTGCCTGACCGGCCCGGTGCTGCTCGTCGTCGCGTACGGCCTGGCCGCCCGCCGGATGCTCGCGCGCTCCGAGACGTCGTTCCCGCGCCGGGCCGGCCTGATCTGCCTGGTCGCCGCCCCGCTGTCGTTCGCGGTCGGTATGGCGACCGTGCCGCCCGCCGACGCCCTCGCCGAGCATCCGGCGCTGGCTCAGGCCAGTGCGTTCTTCCTGCATCTGGCGTGGGTGCTGTTCGTGCCGGCGGTCATCGCGGTGGCCGAGCGGGGCGCCCGGTTCACCCGGGCGGCGGCCTTCGTCACCGTGCTCGCGCTGATCAATTTCAGCGCGCTGATGCTCGGCGACTACACCGACCTGGCGGCGCGGCAGGCGCTCGGCGACCCGGTCGCCGAGCGGGCCATGGCGCTGACCGACGGCTATCCACTGTTCACGCTGGGCTGGGCGCTGCCCGGGATGGTGTTGTCGCTGCTCGGGCTGATCGCGGTCGCCGTCGGCGCGGCGCGCGACGGTCTGGTCCGCTGGTGGGTTCCGGTGCTGGTCGGGGCGGGGTTCGCCGGCTTCTTCGCGCTTCCGCTCGGGCCGTTGGGGGTTCTCGGCCCGGCGGTCCTGGTGGTGGGTTTCGGCCTGCTGGGTGCGGCCTTACGGCGTACGTCAACTTCCGGCGAAACCGGTGCCGCCGCAGGCGTCGCACATGGTCGCCGGGGTGTGCTCGTCGCGGAAGCCCTGGCCGTCGAAGTCGAGCGTCCGTTGCGGACCACCGCCGACCCAGCCGGTGCCGTGGCACCGCACGCAACGCCGTCGCATGGCCGGCCCGGAATCCTGGGCCGCCCGTTTGAGCAGCACCCGCGCGGCGACGGCGGCAACGATCATCAGGAGGAGGAGAAGTAATAGCCACTTCATGGGTACATCTTCTTCTCTGGTTGACTGATTCGAGCGACCACACGTCTGCGGATGGTGAGATGACGAACGTTGATCCGCTGCCCCGGCTGGCCACCGAGGGTGAGCGTCTCGGGTGGATCTTCAGCGACCGTAACCTCTACCGGCGCCGCTTCACCGAGCCACCGCCGCAGCCCGCGCCGCTGCCGCCCGAGCTGGGCGAGCGGCTGGCCCGCGCGGAACGCGGCACGACCCGGCGGGTCCTGATCTCGATCGGCGCCGGACTCCTGCTCGCGGTGCTGATCGGCTGCTGCGGCGGCGTCCTCGCGCGCGACGACAGCGACAGCGCCCGGACCGTGGTGTTCCTGTTCGCCGGTCTCGCCTTCCTGGCCGGCATCGCCGGGGCCGTGATCGCCGCCCTCATGCCGGGCTGGGCCCGCAAGGCCGTCGCGACCGCACGGCAGAAGGCCCAGGACGAGTACGCGCGTGACCACGCCGCCTGGGACAGCCGCCGCCAGTGGCACGACCAACAGCAACAGCAGGCGGTCGACGCCCGTACGGAATGGTCGGCGGCCAGCCCGTCACCCGGCACTCGCCGGGTCGACATCATCGGCGGCACGATGTACGGCTGGGAGGCCGTGCTCACCGTCTTCGGCGGGTCGCTGCTGGCCACCCGCGGCCGGATGGTGCTGGCCGACTTCACCGGCGAGGCGCTCAGCGGCGAGCTGATCCGGCTGGCCGAGACGACCAACCGTTCGGTACGCGAGCTGGTGCTGCCCGAGCAACTGGCCGAGTTCGACCTGGTCGCCGGCCTCACCCCGGCCGAACTGGTCGACGGCCTGGTCGAGGCCATGTACGGCGACGCGCCCGAGGGCAACCGGGCCGAACGTTCGCAGGACGCGCTGCTGCTGACCGAGGTCAGCACCATCCTCGCGCCCCGGCTGACCATGGGCCGCCTGCTGGCCGCGCTGCGCGTGCTCGCCGGCCGGCCCGCCTCGCCTCTGCTCACCCCGTCGGAGCGCGAGCAGTTGCTCAGCCTGCAGTTCGACCCGGCGCGCGTCCGCCGGATCGAGGCCTTCCTGCACCCCCTGGAGGAGATGGGCTCGGCCGGCGCCGCGGAGGGCGTCGCCGACCTCACCTGCCTGGTGGCCGGCGGTGAGGGCGGCCAGGCCCAGAACGAGCTGCTCAAAGACCTGACCGTGCAGTGGCTGGGCCGCCAGGTGCGCCGCGCCGAGCCGCCGATCGGCTCGCTGATCCTGCTCGGCGCCGACGAGATCCACCACCGGGCGCTGGAACGGCTCAGCACCCTCTGCGAGCGGCGCGGCATCCGGCTGGTCCTGTTCTTCGCCCACCTGCGGGCCGACTCGCTGCGCACCATCGGCGGCGGCGAGGTGGCGCTGATGCGCCTCGGCAACCACCAGGAGGCACAGCAGGCGGCCGAGTTCGTCGGGCGCGGGCACAAGTTCGTGCTGAGCCGGCTCACCCGCTCGCTGGGCGGCGAGGAGACCCACACCCTGGCCGACACGTACGGCGAAAGCGAGAGCAAGGGCGGCGAACGCGGATCCCGCCTCGGCGGCCGTCACCTGCGCCGCTTCAGCAGCACGAACTGGAGCAAGAGCCGCAACTGGAGCCAGACCGAGTCGACCGCCCGGGGCACGAACTGGAACGACGCGTCGTCGGCCGAAAGGGTCTACGAGTACACGATCGAGCCGCGCGTGCTTCAGGACCTTCCCGAGTACGCGATGGTGCTCGTCAAGAACGAGGGAACGGGCTCCGTCGTGCAGGCCGTCGAGGTCGACCCGGCGATCGTCACGCTGCCCCGCGTGTCGATGACACCACTGCCCGCGGAACCGTTGCCCGAGCCGTCCGAGGCCGTCGTCCCGGCTCCCCGGGCCCTGGAGGCGTCGCCGCCCCTTCCACAGTGGGGCGCGATCAGCGACCCGCCGCAGCAGCGGGAACCGGGCCGGTCGAGTCACGAATGACAAGCTCGGTGGCCAGCTCGACGTGCAGCGCGTCGAGCCGGTGCCGGTCGAGAAGCCGTACGAGAAGACCGACCGCGATCCGCCCCATCTCGGCCAGCGGCTGGCGCACGGTGGTGAGCATCGGGCTGGTGGCCTGAGCCAGGTCGATGTCGTCGAACCCGGCGATCGACAGATCGTCAGGGACCCGGAGCCCGCAGCCGGCGGCAGCAGCGAGAGCTCCCGAGGCGACCTTGTCGTTGAAGCCGAGCAGCGCGGTGGGCCGATCGGGCCGGTCGAGCAGATGACGGGCGGCGTCGTAGCCGAACTGGACGGTCGGCTCGCCGGGCACGACGAGAGCCGGGTCGGGCAGCACCCCGGCGTCGGCCAGCGCGGACACGTGTCCGGCCCGCCGAGCGCTGCTGGCCAGCCAGTTGTCCGGACCGGCGAGCAGGCCGATCCGGCGATGACCGAGCCGGGTCAGATGTTCGGTGAGGCTGCGGGCCCCGGCGAAGTGGGCCGCCGACACGGCGGCGATGTCGCGGGGAACGGCCTCGCGCGGGTCGACGACAACAAAGGGGAAACCGGCGGCCTGAAGGGCGACCAGCTCCGCGCCGGGCTCCGGCGGCAGCACGACGATGGCGCCACCGACGCCGGGCCGACCGGCGAGAGAGGGCAGAACCTCACTGTGCTGGGCGGCCTCGCCGGCGTTGAGCACAAGCTGACGACCGTGCAGATCGAGCGTCTCGGCAATGGAGGAGACGATGAGTCCGAAGTAGTCGGTGAGCAGGTAGGGGCAGCGCACGAAGACGGCCCCGGCCCGGGCCGGACGCCGTCGCGGCCCACGCCCGCCCAGCTGCTCGACGGCCCGGTGCACGAGGTCACGGGTCTCGGGCGCGACATGCTCCTGGTCGTTGAGGACCCGGGAGACGGTGGCGATGGAGACACCGGCGTGGGCCGCGATGTCCCGCACGGTCGGGCCCGCTCTCATACCCGCAGCATAGACATTGACATCTATCACAGTGACACGCTTGACTGCGTGTATCAGAAACATTTCCCGATTTGTTTCAGTGTGTTACATGGGAGAGGCCCATGCTCAGATCGGCGCTATCTGTCTCGCATGGACAGTCGGCCGGCCGTCCGTTCCCTTGCCGGCCCTTGAGGTGGGCGCGCCGGCCGTCGACGACTACCTCGAGCCGGTTCTCCTCGACACCGTCGAGCGCAGCTCGCACGACGGTTACCAGCGGGACCTCCGGGGCTTCGTAGCCGCCGGTGATTTTCGAGGCGCGGCGTTGGTCACGTTCCATGCGGCGCCTCGGCGCCGCGTAAGCGCCCGCCCCGTCAGAAGCGAACCCCGACAAAGCCGACAGCGCGGTGACGATCGCCCCCGCCACCTCGCCGCGGCGCGGACGCGAAGCGATCGACGAGTCCGGCTTGTCCCTCGCTTCGGTGCCTGCGTGACGAGACCGACGTTCGCCCGTGGCCAGGGCGACTGCTCCGTTTACCTACTATGGTTGAGCTGGAACCTGACGTTGACGTCAGAGGCAAGAGCGGCGATGGGAGTCACTGTGCGAATCGGTGAACTTGCCCAGCGCGCGAGCGTGAGTGTTCGCGCGCTGCGCTACTACGAGGAACAGGGCCTGCTGCTGTCCAGCCGAAGCCCGAGCGGCCAACGGCACTACGCCGAGCCCGCGGTCGACCGCGTCCAGTTGATTCAGCATTTGTACTCGGCCGGCCTGACCAGCAAAACCATCGCCGACCTGCTGCCGTGCGTAGACGCCAAGGTCAGCACCCCGGAGTCTCGAGCCCGCCTGGCCGCCGAACGGGACCGCATCGACGCCCAGATCGCCGAACTGACCCAGGCCCGCGACAAGCTGAACGACATGATCGCCCTGACCGGCACCCCCGCCAGCGGCTGCGCCTACGTCTGACGCACCGGGTCGCGGCACGAGCTAGGCGACGTACAACTTCCGCAGTGGCGACGTCACTTCCCACACTGTTGCCGCGCCCGCGCTGAGCCGCACCAGGTCCCCGGGCTTGACCGCGACCGGCGCCGCCCCCTCGACCGAGATCGTCGCCGCCCCTTCGAGCACGACGAACACCTCGTCCACCTCGATGTCGCGGACCGCGCCCGTGCTCATCTCCCAGATGCCGATCTCCACGCCCGTGTCCCCGAGCGTCGTGATCGGTGTGGTGCCCAGCGTCGGCTTTCCCGCCACCACCTCGCCCGGGGTGGCCGGCTCGTGCGCCACCGACACCTCACCCAGCGGAAACACCTCGACGTCAGCCATGATCGACACCCTAGTAGCAGCTCTGGGGCGGCAATGTCGGCGGTTCGGAGAAAGCTCCGCATAACGAGCTGTTTCGTCATTAAAAGCGCTGTTTGCCCGTTTCGCCGCCCTAATCTCATCTCCGATGATGGAGACCAGAACCGGCGTGAGCCACCCGGCGGCCCCCGCGGCCGCCGGGTCGACGTCTTTCCGGCCCGACATCGAAGGCCTCCGTGCGGTCGCCGTCGCCCTCGTCGTCCTCTTCCACGCCGGCGTGCCCGGCGTCGGTGGTGGCTTCATCGGTGTCGACGTCTTCTTCGTGATCTCCGGTTTTCTGATCACCTCGCTGATGCTGCGTGAACTCGCCGAGACCGGGCGGATCTCGCTCGTCGGCTTCTACGCCCGGCGGTGCCGGCGCCTGCTTCCGGCGGCCGGATTGGTGCTGGTCACCGTCGTTCTCGCCGGCTACCACCGGCTCGGCTTCCTGCGTGGCGACGAGATCGCCGAGGACGCCACCTGGGCCGCCCTCTTCGCCTCGAACTTCCGCTTCGCGAGCCGGGGCGTCGACTATCTCGCGTCCCAGTCCGCGCCGTCTCCCGTGCAGCACTTCTGGTCGCTGGCCGTCGAGGAGCAGTTCTACCTGGTCTGGCCGGTGGCCCTCGTACTCCTGCTCTGGCTCGGCTTCCGGTGGGCCCTTCCGTACTGGCTCCTCGGCGCGGCGGTGCTCTCCCTCGCGTACTCAATCGGGCAGTCCGGCCCTTGGGCCTTCTTTTCGCCGGTGACCCGCCTGTGGGAACTCGCCGCCGGTTGCCTGCTCGGGCTGGCCGCGCCGCGCCTGCGCCACATTCCGTACCGGATCGCCGGTTCGATGGCCGCTGTCGGTGTCGCGCTCATCGTGATCGCCGCTCTGACCTTCGACGAGCGAACTTCCTTCCCGGGGTACGCCGCGGTGCTGCCGGTGGGAGCGACGGTCCTCGTCCTCGCGGGTCGCGGGGACGCGCTGCTCGGCGGCCGCCCGATGATGTTCCTGGGGCGGCTGTCGTATTCGCTCTATCTGTGGCACTGGCCGGTCCTGATCATCGCCGAGCAGGCTGCCGGCGAGCCGCTGCCCGCGCGCACGCGGGCCGTGCTCGTGCTGCTCAGCGTGGCGCTGGCCGTGGTCACGTACTTCTGCGTCGAAGACCCGATCCGCCGCAGCCGGCGCCTCAAGCGCTCGCACCTGCTCAGCCTGGCCCTGGCCCTCCTGCTGGTCGCGGCGCCGCTCGCGGTGGCGGGGTGGAAGACGTCCACGTCGCCGGCCGCCGACACCGGGCGGGGTGACGAGTACCAACCTCGACTAGGAGCGCCGGCCCCGCATGTCCAGGACTGACCGTCTGCCGATCCTCGCCCTCGCCGTGGTGCTTCTGGCCGGGTGTACGGGCGCGCCGCCGCCCCGCCCGCGTCAGGCCAAGGCGCCCGCGCCGCGGATCGCGCTGTCGCACGTGCTCGCCGCCGTCCGCGAGGCGCCGGCCCTGCGCGCGCTGCCGGCCGACCTCACGCCGGCGCTGGCCACGGCCCCGACCGACCTGGGCTTCGACAATGACAAGTGCGAGGCCGGCCCCACGGCGGACCGGATCGAGCCGTGCGTGTTCGGTGACCGGGCCGCCGCCACCGACGTCGTGCTCTACGGCGACTCGCACGCCGGGATGTGGCTGCCCGCCTTGTCGGAAATCGCGGAACGGCGGCACTGGCGACTTCAGCTGTTCGGCAAGCCGGCCTGTCCGGCCCCGGCCATCACCTTCTGGAACCAGCAGGAGAGCCGGCCTTTCGCCGAGTGCGATCGGTTCCGGTCGTTCGTGGCTTCCAGGATTGCTTCGGTACGGCCGGAGCTGGTGATCGTGACAAGCGGAAGCTTCTCGCAGAAGCGGGGCCGGGGCGTGCTGGTCACGCCCGGACAGTGGCAGACGGGCCTGGCCACGACCCTGCGCACGCTGCGACGGTCGGCCGCCCAGGTGGTCGTGCTCGGCGACACGCCCGTACTGGATCAGAGCGGCCCCGAGTGCCTCAGCGCCAACATCGCCGACATCTCGGCCTGCGCCACGAGCCGGACGGCGGCGACCGCCCGCGTCTGGAACGCGGCCGAGGCGCTGGCCGCGCGCGAGGCGGGCGCCGGCTACGTGTCGGTGCTGCCCTGGCTCTGCACGAGGATCTGCACCCCCGTGATCGGAAACGTCACGGTTTATCGCAATCGATTCCATCTGACCGGGACGTACGCCCGGATGATGAACGGCGTCCTGGAGGAGGCTCTGCTCGAGCACTTCCCCCAGGACGCGGTTCCCTAGCCGTTACTTGCGGCGGCGGGCTCGCACGATCGTGCCCGCCGCCGCCGCGATCGCCAGGGCCACCCCGGCGATCACCGCGCGCGGGATCGGGCGACTGCCCGGCTCCCGGGTGGTGAGTTGTTCCTTAGTCTCGGCGGCGGCCTCGGCGACACGGGCTGCGGTCTCCGCCGTGGTTTGTTTGATGTGCGCGACGCCGGTCGCGGGAGCGGCATGCTTCGGATGCCCCTCCCCGCCGGCGTCGCCACCCTTGATCTCCTGCGTCTTCTCGATCGCCGCGCTCTTGACCTGCTGTGTCTTGTCAGCGGCGGCCTGCTTGACGTCGGCGGCCTTGGCCTTCACATCGGCCGCTTTGGCCTTCACGTCACCGGCGGTCGACGCCGCTACCTGCTTCACGTCGTCGGCTTTCGCCGCGGCGGCCTGCTTCACGTCGTCGGCTTTCGCCGCGGCGGCCTGCTTCACGTCGTCGGCTTTCGCCGTGGCGGCCTGCTTCACGTCGCCCGCCTTGGCCGCGGCGGCCTCCTTGGCGCGGACCGCGGCCTGCTTCACCTGCTCGGTCTTCTCGGCGGCGACCCGCTTGGCCTGCGCTTTGACGTCGGCCTTGGCGGCCAGGGCGGCCGCCGTCTCGGCCAGCTCCGCCCGCGTCTCGGCGATCTCCCGCTTCACCTCGTCACGTGACCTGGTGTCGCTCATGCGTGCCGCCCCTCCCGGATCGCTTCCTTGACCGCCTCGACGTCGCGCTTGCCGCTCTCCATGGCCGCCTTCGGCTCCGGCGGCAGCGCCTGCTGCACCTGCTTCTTGCCGATCAGCGCGGCCACCCCGGCCGCCCCGAACAGCACCACGGTCACGATCAGCGCCGCCGCCCAGACCGGCATGACCAGCGCCAACAGCGCGCCGATGGTCACCAGCAGGGCACCCACCCCGTACAGCGCTATGACTCCGGCCCCGCCGAGCAGTCCCGCGCCCGTGCCGGCCCGTTTGCCCTTCTCCACCATCTCCATCCGGGCGAGCGTCAACTCGTCCCGAACGAGCGTCGACACCTGTTCGCTCAGCTGGCTGACCAGCTGCGCGGTGGGCTGTTGCTCGGTATGCGTCGTCATCAGTGAGCTCCCTTCAGTCTCGGAGCCCACTTACCCTCGACGCGATCACGTAATCAACAAATGCCCTGCTAAGACCCGATTTCGCTGACCTCGACGAACGGGCGGTCGTCCCACCACGTGGCGTGGATGATGAAGCTGTGGTTCGTCTCGTTGAAGTAGACGGCCAGGTTTCCCGGTGAGTCCTGGACCTTCTGGACGGCCCAGCCGTCGGCCGGGGTCGCGGTCACCAGCGAGACGACGCCGTCGGAGGTCATCCGGATGACGGCCTGACCGCCTTCGACCTTGAAGGAGCGGACGTACGTTCGTACGCCGTCGGCGCCGGTCGTCACCGTCCAGCCGTCCTCCGTCGTGGTCGAGGGCGTCGTCGTGGTGGTAGTCGTCTTCGGCGGGGTGGTCGTCGGCTTGGCCGTCGGCTTCGTCGTTTTTGTCGGGCGCGGCCGGGTCGTCGTCGTGGTCGTGGCCGTGCTCGGAGAGACCGCCGACGGGGCGGCCGGCGAAGGTGTGGTCACGCTGGGCAGCGGCGCCGGGAAGCTGCTCGCGTCGGCTGCGGGCAGGGCGGCCAGCGCGCTGTCCTCGGGCGCCGTGGTCCGCAGGACCGGGAGCAGGGCCACCGAGGCCAGCACGATGCTTGTGGCGGTGGCGGCGAGCCAGCCCACGATCGGTGTCCACTCCGAAGATCGCACGGCGACCATAATCGCACCTGCCCCTATGGTGTACGCCATGGCGCTGATCCTGCTGGTCGAGGACGACCGCATCATCACGGCCGCGCTGTCCCGGGCCCTGACCGATGCGGGGCACGTCGTACGGCCGGTCGGGCGGGCCACCGAGGCTCTCAAGATTGTCACCGACGAGCGTCCTGACCTGGTCATTCTCGATCTCGGCCTGCCCGACATCGACGGCACCGACGCGTTGCGGATGATGCGGTCGGTCTCCGACGTGCCGGTGATCGTGGCGACCGCCCGGCGCTCCGAGGCCGACATCATCCAGCTGCTCAGCGCGGGCGCCGACGACTACGTGACCAAGCCGTTCTCGGGCGGCCACATCCTGGCCCGGATCGCCGCCGTGCTGCGCCGGGCCCGCACCCAGGCCGAGGAGCAGCCGAGCGCGATCACCGTGGGCGACCTGGTGATCAACCCGCGGCAGCGCCGGGCCGAGCTGGGCGGGCAGCCGTTGCAGCTGACCCGGCGCGAGTTCGACGTGCTGGCCTACCTGGCCGAGCGGGTCGGGCAGGTGATCAGCCGGCGGGAGCTGATGAACGAGGTCTGGAACCAGGCCCGGATCGGCGAGGAGCAGACGATCGACGTCCACATCTCCTGGCTGCGCCGCAAGCTGGGCGAGACCGCGGCCAAGCCGCGCTTCCTGCACACCGTGCGCGGGGTGGGCGTGATGATGGTCGATCCGCGATGAGGTGGGCGCTCAACCGGCTCGCCCTGGCCATCACCTCGATGGTCGCGCTGGCGTTCCTCGTGCCACTGGCCGTGGCCGTTCAGCAGATCGCGCACGACCGGGCGGTCAGTGACGCCCGTCAGCAGGCGACGTCGCTGGTCACCGTGCTCGGCGTGGACGCCGACCCGACGTTGCTGACCAACGCGGTGGCCAGCACGACGGCCGGCGGCGCCGGCCGGATGGCCGTCCATCTGCCCGATGTCGCGGCGATCGGCTTCTCCCACCTGTCGGACGCGCAGATCTCGATCGTCGCCCAGGACCGGAAGTCCGTTCTCGCGCCGGCCCCGGACGGCGTGGCCTATCTCCAGCCGACCGTGCTCACCGACGGCCGCACGGTGGTGGTCGAGGTCTACGTGCCCGACTCCGAGATGCGCCGCGGTGTCTGGATGGCCTGGGTCGTGCTCGGCGGGCTGGCCATCGCGCTGGTCGCGGGCTCGACGTTGCTGGCCGACCGGCTCGGCAGCCGGCTGGTGCGGGCGACTCGGGAGCTGGCCGGTTCGGCCCGGCGGCTCGGTGGCGGCGAGCTCGGCACCCGGGTCGAGCCGGACGGTCCGCCGGAGCTGCGCGAGGCGGCCACCGCCTTCAACGCGATGGCCGACGACCTGCGCAGCCTCATGGACAAGGAACGCGAGCTGGCGGCGGATCTTTCACACCGATTGCGTACGCCGTTGACGGCGCTCCGCCTCGACGCGGAAGCGATGCCGCCCGGCCCGATCGGCGAGCGCATGCGCCAGGCCTGCGACCTGCTGGACGAGGAGCTTGAGGCGATCATCAAGGGAGCTCGGCTCGGGGTGGAGGCGCGCGGCCGCGAACAGACCGACCTGGTCGAGGTGCTGGCCGACCGGCTCGCCTTCTGGTCGGTGCTGGCCGAGGACCAGGAGCGGCCGTGGGAGGTGGTCGGCGGCGACGAGCCGGTCATGGTGACGATCCCGCGCAGCGAGCTGATCGGCGTGGTCGACGCGATCCTCGGCAACGTCTTCTCGCACACCCCGGACGGCACCGCCTTCCGGGTCAGCGTCTCGGCGGCCGGGCTGCTGGTCGACGACGCCGGCCCGGGCATCGCCAACCCGTCACGGTCGGTGCAGCGCGGGGTGAGCGGGGCCGGCTCGACCGGGCTGGGCCTGGACATCGTGCGACGGGCGGCCGAGGAGGTCGGCGGTCAGCTCGTGGTCTCCCGCAGCCCGCTCGGCGGCGCCCGGGTCGGTATCTTCCTCCAGGCGCCCGATCGGGGCCGGCGCCTCGTCCCCTAAGCGGCAATTCCGGGTGTGTCTTTCGGTGGCACGCGGTACCTCGCTGACCAGCGGCTGTGCTCAGGCGACGGTTCCTGCCGGCGGCGATACGGCCTCGCATGTCTCAAACTTTTCGCAGACGATCTGCCGCGGATCATCCTTCTCGAAGACTCGCAGATAGCAGACGACCCGGAACCGGCGTTTCTGTTCATCAGTCCAGTCGCCGTTCGGAACCCATGTCCACCACAGGTTGCCGACGTGGTCTCTGTCCGGGCTGACCCGGTCAGCGCGCGGGCGATCAGGGGAGAACTCGAGGCCACGCCACCAGATGTCGACGCGCTTCACCACGTGGGCGGGAGGTTTCGGTTGGCTGAGGTCACGCCAGCGAGGAAACAGCACCTTGAACTCTTTCAACTCCCAGTGGCTGCTCACATGTCCGCCTCCGCGCCGATCGAAGTCGGCAGGACCGCGAATAGCTCGCACACGATCCGATGCTCGACCTCGATGATTCGATAGGCGCGTACGACCCGCTGCAGACCGCTGTCCAGATCGGGGAGGTAGGCCACTGGGGCCAGCCATACGTCTTCCTCACCGTCGACCAAGACGGCGTCGCCTCGTGGGCGGTCAGTGCGAGTAGTGATCCACCTTTCGATGTCGGCGTAAACCTTGCCGGGGAGCGGAACGGTCAGACTCCACTCGTCAAACTTCGATTCGAAGTCGTCGAGCCGCCACGGGCCATATGGTTCGGCCATACCGCTCCCTCGCAGGTCAGGAGGCTTGCTGCGCCTTGTGGGTCTTCCAGAGTTCGTTGGCCTGGGCACGTTCGGCCTGGTTGGGCCGCTCGTCGTCGGGGTCGTTGGTTTCGTCGTCGCGGCGGAACCAGTCACGCAGGATGTCCAGGTCGATGCGCCCGCCGCCTCCCGGCTTGGTCGCGGCCTGCCACGGCTGCGATGACTGGATGAGGGTGCGAAGGTCGGCCGGGGACAGAGCGCTGTAGCGCTCGATGACGTAGCCGATGGTGTTGAGCGGGCCCTCGCTGTCCGGCTGCTCGGCCGGGCTGCCGTCGGCATCGGGAACTGAGACACCCCGGTCGGTGGCGGTGATGGGTTCGTCGAACAGCGGACTGTCGAAATGGGCGATGTGGTGGCCCTGGACGAAGAACATCAGCGAGTGCTTCTTGGCGAGTTTCAAGCCCGGACGGCGGACATCGATCGCGGCGATGACGGAGTTGGCGCTCGTAGTCATCGGCGCACCGTATTTCGCGCCGTCCTTGATCGCATTCGTTTGGACGGACGGAACCTGGAGACTCACCGCGATTGGCACACCGATCATTCCTCTCCGTGAATGTGATGCGTACTCACGGTAGTGCTGTCATCCGCCCGACTCTGTCCTCGATCCGACTAGCCGTCGATGTCCATCGATTCCTGCGCCTCAGATGCCGGGGTGTCGGTTTCATGATCCTTTCCGGTGCCTTTAAGGCTCCGTTATGGCAGCTCCTCGTAGCGTTCCGCCGGTAAATGCCGGGACGACCTCGACGGAGAGAGCTGACATGCGCAGGAAGATCGCCTACCCACTGCTGGCCCTCGGTATGACGGCGGGTGCGACTCTGACGGTCGCCTCGCCCGCCCTGGCCCACGGATACGTGTCCTCGCCGCCCAGCCGTCAGGCGCTGTGCGCGTCGGGGGCGGTGTCGAACTGCGGGCAGATCCAGTTCGAGCCCCAGTCCGTCGAGGGACCGAAGGGCTTGAAGTCGTGCGATGGCGGGGTGTCCCAGTTCTCGGTGCTGTCCGACGAGTCACGGAACTGGCCGGCCAAGGCCGTCGGCTCCTCGGTCAACTTCAGCTGGGTCCTGACGGCGCGCCACAAGACCTCGACCTGGGACTACTTCATCGGCGGGACGAAGGTCGCCACGTTCGACGACGGCGGCGCGCAGCCGGCGGCGGTCGTCAATCACACCGTCGACCTGTCCAAGTTCCCGGGCCGGCAGAAGGTCCTCGCCGTGTGGAACATCGCCGACACCGCGAACGCCTTCTACAACTGCGTCGACCTGAACATCGGCGGGTCGTCCTCATCGACGCCCACGACGGCACCGACAACGGCGCCCACCACCAGCGCCCCGACAACTGCGCCTACTGCGACCACGCCTACCAAGGCACCGACGACCGCTCCCGGAACGACCGCTCCCACGGCGACCGCTACGACCGCTCCGCCGGCGGCCGGCGGGGCCGCGTGGGCCCCCGGCGTGTCCTACAAGACGGGTGACGTCGTGACCTACAAGGGCACGCGCTACCAGACCCGCCAGTCGCACACGTCGATCGTCAGCTGGGAGCCGTCGATCTACACCCTCGCCCTCTGGCTCCCGCTGTGAAGCGCCGCCTGATCGTCGCCGCCCTGGTCGCGCCGCTGCTGCTCGGTGCCTGCGGAACGGACAAGAAGGCCGCGCCGGAAAGCAAGGCGGCGCCCACGAGTGAAGCCGTGGCGGTCGCCGAGATCAAGGCCGGCGACGAGCACAACGAGACCGATGTGATGTTCCTGCAGATGCTGGCCTACCACCAGAAGCAGGGGCTCGAGATGACCTCGACCGCCGTCAAGCGGGCCCAGAACCCCGAGCTGCGCACGCTGGCCCAAGCCATCCAGGCCACCGAGAAGGACGAGCTCGCGATGATCCAGTCGTGGCTCGCCGGCTGGGGCGCCAAGACCACCGCCGACACCGCGGCCAGCTTGCACGCCGACCACGGCGGCCTGCCCGGCACGGGTGCGGCGGAGATCAAGGCGCTGGGCACGGTGAAGGCGTCCGAGTTCGACACCGCGTTCCTCAACCTCTTCCTGGCTCATCAGCACCAGGCGATGGAGATGTCGAAGATCGAGGCCACCGGCGGCCAGAACGCCGAGGCCAAGAAGTTCGGCGAGCGGGTCAAGCAGTCCCGGCAGGGCGAGATTCAGCAGATGCTCAAGTTGATGAACGGGTAGTAGCGTGAAACCGGAAGGCGGCCTGGCGGGGCCGCCTTTTCGCGTACGTTGTCTGGGTGTTTAGTCCTTTTTGTTCATCTTTGCTTCTGGCGCTGACTCTTGCGGCGCCCGGCCCGGCCGGCTGGGACCACGCCGGCTACGACGCCGAGGACAGCTTCTACAACCCGGGCGAATCCGTCGTCAACGCCGGCACCGTCGGCGGGCTCGCCCCGCGGTGGTCGGTCGCGCTGCGCGAGAAGGGGGGCGCGTGCGGCGGCCCGTCGGCGCCCCTGATCAGCGGCGGCGGCGACGGCTCGGTCATCGCCACGGACGAGAGGGGCATCTCGTCCTATCGGGCGATGACCGGGCGCCTCGCCTGGCGGTTCGACTGGGACGACCCGGATGACTCGAGCACCCCGTCGATGGCGATCTCCGGTGGCGTGCTGGTCGCCGCGAACAGCGACTGCCAGTCGATGAGCGACCCCAACGGGCGGATCGTGGGCCTCGACGTGGCGACCGGGCGGGTGCGCTGGCGGATCGCGTCGCCGGTGCCGGTGGCCTCGTTCGTCGTCGACAAGGGCGTGGTCGTGATCTCCGGCGGTTCACCCTCGGACGAGCAGGTGACCGTCGCCTACCGCGCCACGGACGGCCGTGAGGTGTGGCGCAAGGCCCTCTACGAGGCCTCCGGGGTCTCCGCGAACGGCCGCTTGCTGCTGGTCAAGGGCAAGACGACCACGGCGGTCACGATCACCTCGGGCGTCGCGTCCTGGACCAAAAATCGCATTTGGTACGCCGAGAGCGCCACCCCCGCGGCCGACCGGTTCCTCGTTTCGGACGGTACGGCGCTGACGGCCGTCCGCGCCTCCGACGGCGCCCAGCTGTGGACGGCCGAGGGCAAGCAGAGCGCGCTGATCGCTACCGACGGCCGCCGCGTGTACCGATCGGCCGAACGCACTGTCGAAGCCCTTGACATGAGCACCGGCCGGCGGGTGTGGTGGCGGCAGCTGCCCGCGGTCGCCGGCCAGCCGGTACGGGCCGGCGGCCTGATCTACACCGGCGGGGCGGTGTTGAGCGCGGCGACCGGGGCGCAGGTCGGCACCGTGGAGGGGTTTCAGATCGTGAAGGACGGGCGGGTCTTTGCGGTGTCGAAGAACCGTTTGACGGTTCTTGCGCCCTGAGTGACGAACCGGCCGGAGGCCGGTGAGGAGCCTTCGTTGCAGCTGCCCGTCGCTGGGGCGGGTTCTAACAGGTTTCGGCGGTGGCCGTGACCGCGTACCTCTGAAGTCTCCGGGTTTACAACTCCGCTGGTTGCGTGTTGGTAGTGCGGCTCGATTAGGCCGAAGCGGTCCGGGGTCACTTCCCGAACAGGCAGGCGGCGCCGAGGGACGGCGCCGCTTTCCTGTGGAGGTGCCGCCGCTTTGGCTCCGATGTTCGCGCTGCTGCGAGTGCGCAATTACCGTCTCTGGGCCGCTGCCGACCTGGTCTCGGTGGGCGGCACGTGGATGCAGGTGCTCGGGCTGAACTGGCTCATCCTGTCCGCGACCGGCTCGGCCGCCACCATGGGCCTGGTCGTCATGCTGCAGGCCCTGCCCGTGTTGCTGCTGGGCAGCTGGGGTGGCGCCCTGGCCGACCGCCTGCCGGCCCGCCCGTTCCTGATGGCGTTTCAGATGGTGCGAGCCCTCCTGGCCGTGGCCCTGCTCTTCGGCCACGCCAACTGGACCATCTACGCCGTGGCCCTGCTCTCCGGCGTGATCAGCTCCTTCGAGGGCCCGATGCTGGGCCGCTTCGGCTCGGCCCTGGTCCCCGCCGAGTCGCTGGGCTCGGCCCTGGCCCTGGGCTCGGTCCTCAGCTCGGCCGGCCGCATCGGCGGCATGGCCCTGGGCGGCGTCCTGGTCGGCATCACCGGCCCGTCGGCCCTGTTCGCCATCAACGCGGCGTCGTACCTCGCGGTCGTCGGCGCGCTGTGCCTGATGCGTACGGGCGAAATGCGCACCTTGACGGTCGCCCCCGCCTCCGCGCGCGGCATCCTGGCCGGCTTCCGCTACGTCCTGTCCCAGCCCGCCGTGCTCATCGTCCTGGCCCTGTCCTTCATCCTGGGCTCCCTGGGCCGCAACTACCAGGTCTCGATGGCCGCCATGGTCGCCGGCCCGCTGTCCGGCTCGTCCGGCTCGTACGGCTTCCTTTCGACCGTTTTCGCGGTAGGCGCCGTGGCCGGCGGCCTGCTCCTGGCCGGCAGTGGCCGCTCCACCCTGCGGGTCCTCCTGGCCACCGGCTTCTTCATCAGCGTCCTGCAGTTCTGCTCCGGCCTGGCCCCGAACGTCCTCGGCTTCGCCGCCCTGATCCTCCCCATCGCCGCCGGCGCCGTCATCTTCGACACGGTCGTCTCGACCCGAGTCCAGCTCGACACCCGAGAGGACATGCGAGGCCGAGTCCTGGCCACCCTGGGCCTGGTGTCCTCGCTCTCGGGCATGGTCGGCGCCCCGGCGGTGGGCTGGCTCTGCGACACGATCGGCCCCCGAGAGTCCCTGCTCCTGGCCGGCGCCGTAACCACAGTCGCGGCGGTGGCCGGCGCGGTAGCCCTGATCCGAGTCAAGGGCTACACCCTGTCCCCGTCCCTGGTCCTCTTCCGCCGCCCGGCGGAGCAGCCCGCCTAAGCACTTCCGAACGCCGCCCGGTCAGCAACTGAGACCGGGCGGCGCTTGCGTTATGCGACAGCTGCGGCGAAGGCCGCGAACAGGTCGCCGGAGAGGGGAATGTCCAGCTTCCAGGTCACCGCCATCGGACGCTCGCCCTCATGACTGACGTAAGTGGCAGGGCCCAGGAACCAGAACGCACGCTCGTCGGTGTTCTCGCGGGCGAAAAGCAGGATGTGCCGGTCCATCGAGGCATGCCGCTGATAGCGGCGGCCGGTCGGACTGTCCGCCGACGTCAGCGACTGACTTTCCCAGTGGATCAATTCCGGGCTGATCGCGTAATCGCGGTAGCGCGTGGTGGGCGAGAAATCCCCGCTGGTCTTGTCGAGGGTGAAGGCCAGCAGATCGGCGCCGATCGCCGCGGCGTCATAGACCCCTTCACGCCACTCCGGGGTCTTGGCGACGGCGTCATCCCGCACCGCCGCCAGCATCTCGATGCGCGTGTAGCGGCTATGAACTTGGAGCGGAACCTCGGGCAGGGCGTCGTAGGACAGGTGGGCCGGCGCGTCGTGCAACGTGGTTATCAGTTCCCGGGCCTCGGCCAGCACCTGGGGATGGTCCCAAACCAGGTTCACGGCCTCTTGCATGGACTGGTGTTTGGTCAGCACCTGGTTGCTGAGGTTCGCGACGAGCATGCGCAGCAGTCGACGCTCCGCCGTGCTCATCGTGCTTACCTCGGGCCGTTCCTCCAGGAACGGGAGGTAGCCGTCCAACCGCTTGCGGTCGTCCACGTGCAGCATGCGGCCAATGGCTCGGCGCAGCGGCTGCTCGTGCGGTCCGGCCGGCTGGACCGGAAGACCCGCGTTCTCCAGCATCTCGGACCAGGTGTGGTTGCTGGCATAGACGTCCTGCAACTCGAGGCCCGTTTCGCGCAGGTAGCGCGCGAGCGAGACCTCACCGCCGGCGTGGTGCAGGGCCCGCAGTTCTTGTACCTTGGCCGGCCACTTGGACGGCACCGCCTCGCGAACATTCCGCAGCACGATGTCCTGCGCGACCTTGTCGAGTTCCATGTGACAGCCGGGCGGTAGGAAAGGGAAGCCCTCTTCGATGGCGTGCTCAAGATCCAGACGAGTGCCGCCGAGAAGGGCCCGATAGCGTCGGTCGAAGCGGAATTCGCGTCGGTGTTGCCCCACGAAGTCGAGCACCGTGCAGAAGTTCTTCCCCGGAGCGAGGCGCAGTCCGCGGCCGAGCTGTTGCAGGAACAGGGTGGCACTGTCGGTGGGCCGCAGCATCAGCAGCGTGTCCACCAGCGGGATGTCGACGCCCTCATTGAAGAGGTCCACCGAGAAGACGACCTGGATCTTGCCGGCTTCCAAGTCGGTGAGCGCCTTCGCCCTCTCGTCGGCTGGCGTGTTCCCGGAAACGGCCACCGCCCGAAGGCCGATTTCCTTGAACTGCGCGGCCATGTGCTGGGCATGCGCGACGCTGACGCAGAAGCCCAGGCAACGGACCGTGGCGACGTCATCAACGTGGTCGACGAGCTGCTGGAAGACCAGGCGAGCCCAGGAGCCGTTGGCGATGTACTTCTCGGTGAGCGCTTCGGTGTCGTAACCCTGCCCTCGCCGCCACGGGACGTCGGTCAGATCGATGCCGTCATGGATGCCGTAATACATGAAGGGCGCGAGCCGGTGCTGTTCGATGGCGTCCCACAGGCGCAACTCGGCCGCGATCCGGTCGCCGAACCAGTGCAGAATCGGTAGGCCGTCGGTCCGTTCCGGGGTGGCGGTCAGGCCGAGCAGCTCCCGCGGCTTGAGCTTGTCGAGCAGAGCCGCATACGACGGCGCCGCCGCATGGTGAAACTCATCGACGATGATCACGTCGAAGTGATCCTCGGCCAGTACCTCCAGGCGTTTCTCGGTGAGGTTCTGGATCGAGGCGAAGACGTGGTCGAAGGCGCTCGGCCGGTCGTTGCCCACCCACAACTCGCCGAAGGCGTGATCGCGCAACGCGTGCCGGAAGGTGGCGCGACTCTTGCTCAGGATCTCCTGGCGGTGGGCGACGAAGAGAAGCCGAGCCCGAGGCAACCGCGGGCGGAGCCGGGCGTAGTCGATCGCGGCCATCACGGTCTTGCCGGTGCCGGTGGCCGAGACGAGCAGATTGCGGTGGTGCCCGTTCGTTCGGGACAGCTCAACGAGTTCCAGCAGGCGCTCCTGGAACGGTTCGAGGCGAATCTCGACCGGGCTGAGGGTGAACTGGTCGCCCTTGTCGGATTGGCGCATCCGGTCGAGCGACCGTTGGAACTGCTCTTTGGCGTACGGAATGAAGTCCGCGCTCGCCCAGTAGCTGTCGAAGACCGCCCTGATCTTGTCGATCACGTCGAGGTTGCGGGCGGCCGATACCCGAACGTTCCACTCCATGCCGGCGGTCTGCGCGGAATGGGTGAGGTTGGAGGAGCCGACATAAGCGGTGCTGAAGCTACTGTCCCGGTGGAACAGCCAGGCCTTCGCGTGCAAGCGGGTGGTGGTCGTGTCGTACGAGATGCGAATGTCGGCGCCGAGGTCGGCGAGTTCGTCCAGTGCCGCCGCCTCGGTTGACCCGGTGTAGGTGGTGGTGAGGACTCGCAGCCGACGACCACGCTCGGTGTGCCGACGCAGAGACGGCAGCAGGGGCCGGATGCCGCTCTTGCGGACGAACGCCATCACGACGTCGATGGCGTCGGCCGACTCGATTTCGCGCAGCACCTGGCTGCCCACTGTCGGCTCGCCTCGCGAGTTGGTCAGCAGGGTGGTGTCGAGGAGAGGAATCAGCGGTGACGCCGGTACATGCTCCGAGCGATCCGGCCGCCACTCCGCGACGGCAGTGAGCACCTGCCCCGGAGCCGTCGCCCGATCGGCCTTCACGTTGGCCTTCGGTAGCCGACCGTTCAGCGCGTCGGTGAGCAACTGCGCCACCTCGACCCCGACCGCGACGCGCTCGTCCTGGCCCACCGTGTCGAGGGCGCGGAGGACCTGGCGCGCGATCAACTGCGCAATGCGGTCGGAGGCATCGGCGGGCCGAAGTCCCTTTGTCTTGACGAGTTGAGGGTCTAGGTCCTGAAGTGCGGTCAGAAGGGAATCGGTGACTACCGTCTCGTACAGTCCCGCGGGGAGCTTGTCTGGCACCGCGACAGTTTGCACGATCACGGACCGACGCCCAGTCGCCAATCGGGGCCTCACTGGGTCGGATAGCGTGAGCAGGGCACACCGTCTTGGCTAAGGGGAGCACGTGGAGCTGTTGCACTCGGGGAAGATCCGGGAGATCTATGCCGATGGGGAGGACATCCTCCTGGTGGCGTCGGACCGGATCTCGATTTACGACGTTGTGCTGCCTACCGCCATCCCGGACAAGGGGAAGATCCTCACCCAGCTGTCGCTCTGGTGGTTTGAGCAGCTCGCTGATGTCGTGCCCAACCACATCATCTCCGCCACCGATGTGCCCGCTGAGTGGGCCGGGCGGGCCGTGCGGTGTGAGCGGCTCGACATGGTCATGGTGGAGTGCATCGCCCGTGGTTATCTCGCCGGGTCGGGGCTCAAGGAGTACGAGCGGGACGGCGCCGTCTCCGGGGTTGAGCTGCCGCCGGGGCTCATCGAGGGGTCTCAGCTGCCCGAGCCCATCTACACGCCCACCACCAAGGTGCCGCCGGGGCAGGGGCACGACGAGTTCATGACGTACGCCGATGTCGAGGCGAAGCTTGGCGCCGAGCGGGCCGCCGAGCTCAAGCGGATCACGCTCGAGGTGTACCGGCGGGGGTCGGAGATCGCCGTGGCCAAGGGGATCATCATCGCGGACACCAAGATCGAGCTTGGGGTCGCGAAGGACGGGTCGCTGAAGCTGGCCGACGAACTGCTCACGCCGGACGCCGCGCGGTTCTGGTCGGCCGACGAGTGGAAGCCGGGTGGGACGCAGCGCTACCTCGACAAGCAGTTCCTGCGGGACTGGGCCACCCACAACACGGACTGGGACCGTACCGAACCCGGTCCGGAAATTCCGGACGAGGTGGTCGAAGCGACCCGTAACAGGTACATCGAGGTGTACGAGCGGCTTACCGGGGAGAAGTGGCGCTAAGCGTGCTTCCGCGGCGCCGTCCACCACATCGGCGCCGGTGAGGTGCCGTTGCGCCGGTTGAACAGGTACGTCCCGTAGCCGACGGCCAGGACGGCCAGGAGCAGGCCGGTCCAGCCGCCATAGACGATGCACAGCGGCGCCACCGTCCACAACAGAATCGCGTGGGCCGTCTTGAGCCGGCGCTTGGGCCGGCTCATCCGGTCCACGCGCCGGCAGAAGCGCGGGTCGACCTCGCGCAGCTGGGTCACCATGCCGTCGAAGGCGGCCTTGTCAGTGGGGTCGAGCACGCCAGACCACCTCCGCGGGGGGATGCCGGACGGCGGCATAGATACCCACCACCCTGTGCTCAAAAACGTACGCTCCGTCACGCGGCACACCTACGATCAACATGTGGATTACGGTCACCCGCTCGAATTCGGGACGTTCATCACGCCCGTCAACAATCCGCCCAGGGCCGCTGTCGCTCGCGCGCAGCTCAGTGAGCAGCTCGGCTTCGACCTGGTCACGTTCCAGGACCACCCGTACCAGCCGGCGTTCCTGGACACGTGGACGCTGCTGAGTTGGGTGGCCGCTCAGACGGAGACCATCCACCTGGCCGGCAACGTGCTCAACCTGCCGATGCGGCCCGCGCCCGTGCTGGCCCGCGCCGCCGCCAGCCTCGACCTGCTCTCCGGCGGGCGGCTCGCCCTCGGCCTGGGCGCGGGAGCGTTCTGGGACGCGATGGTGGCCATGGGCTTTCCCCGGCGGTCGCCCGGCGAGTCGGTGGAGCAGCTCGGCGAGGCCATCGACGTCATCCGGGAGCTGTGGAACGAGGCCGACACCAACCATTTGCGGTACGCCGGTACGTACTACGAGCTGGCGGGGGCCAAGCGCGGGCCGGCGCCGGAGCACGAGGTGCCGATCTGGGTGGGCGCCTACAAACCGCGGATGCTGCGCCTGGTGGGTGCCAAGGCCGACGGCTGGCTGCCGTCCCTCTCGTACCTCAAGCCGGGTGATCTCGCCCGCGGCAATGAGCTGATCGACGAGGCGGCCACAAGCGCCGGTCGTGATCCGCGGGAGATCCGGCGGCTGCTCAACATCGGCGGGCCGGGGAAGTCGCCGGAGGAGTGGATCGGCGAGCTCGTGCCGATGGCGCTGGACAACGGCATCGCGACCTTCATCCTCGGCACTGACGACCCGCAGGAGATGCAGCGCTTCGCGACCGAGGTGATCCCGGCGGTGCGCGAGGCGGTCGGCCGGGAACGCGCCCGGGGCGGCGTGACGACCGGGCCGGTCCGCAGCGCCGCGGTGCTCGCGCAGCGGCGTGACGACATCGACTACGACGGTCTCCCGCCTTCGCTCTCGGCCGTCGAGCCCGGCGATTTCGGGTACGCCAAGGTGCGCTCCACCTACATGCGCGGCGGCTCGCCGGGTCTGGTGATCCAGCCGCGCGACGCCGGGCAGGTCGTCGAGGCGCTGGCGTTCGCCCGTGACCAGGACGTGCCCTTGGCGGTACGCAGCGGCGGGCACGGCATCAGCGGACGGTCCACGAACGACGGTGGCATCGTGATCGACCTGTCGTCGATGCGCGACATCACCGTCCTGTCGGCCGAGCATCGCCTGGTGCGGGTCGAGGCCGGCGCCCGCTGGAAGGACGTGGCCGCGGTGCTGGCGCCGCACGGGTGGGCGCTGAGCAGTGGCGACTACGGCGGCGTGGGGGTGGGCGGCCTGGCCACGGCCGGTGGCATCGGCTGGCTGGCCCGCGAGCACGGCCTGACCATCGATCATGTGCGGGCGGCGGAGATGGTGCTCGCCGACGGCAGCCGGGTCCGGGTCAGCGACGAGGAGAATCAGGAGCTTTTCTGGGCCGTACGCGGTGCCGGAGCCAACTTCGGCATCGTGACCGCCTTCGAGTTCCAGGTGGACGAGATCGGTGATGTCGGCTTCGGCCAGTTCGTGTTCGAGGCGTCGGACCCGGCCGGGCTGCTGCGGGCGTGGGGCGAGGCGATGGAGGCCGCGCCGCGCGACGTCACGACCAACCTCATCATGGGACCGCCGCGCCGGGGACAATCGCTGGCCCAGGTGTACGGGGTGGTGGACGCCGTGAAGCCGGAGACCATCATCGAGCGGTTCACGCCGATCGCGCGGATCGCCCCGCTGCTCGACCAGCAGGTGCAGTTGGTGCCGTACGCCGGGGTCATGAACGTGCCGGACGCGACACACGAGGGCCAGGGCGAGCCGGTGGCCCGATCGGGTCTCATCGACCACCTCACGCCCGGCTTCTGCGAGGCGGTGGCCGACCTGCTGGCCTCGGGAACCGTCTACTTCTTCCAGGTGCGCTCGGTCGGTGGGGCGGTCGCCGACGTACCGGAGAACGCCACGGCCTATTCGCACCGATCGGCTAACTTCTCAGTCGTCGCTTTCGGGTCCTCAAAGGACAAACTGGACGAAAAATGGGCGGCGATGGCGTCCCACTTCCGGGGCCTCTATCTCTCGTTCGAGACCGACCTGAGCCCCGAACGTGTGCACGAAGCGTGGCCGGAGAAGTCGCTCACCCGGCTCCGGGCCCTGAAGAAGCAGTACGACCCGGACAACGTCTTCCGGGACAACTTCAACATCGACCCGGTCGGGTGACACGAAAGAGCACTCGCCCGCCGGGCGAGTGCTCGAAGTGTGCCGCCGGCTCAGGAGCCGCCGGAGGCGGTGGCGGCATGCGGGACGCCGCATGTGGGGCACGGGTTGTTGGTCTGGCGGAGGCGCCAGCCCAGCCACACGCCCGACAGGAGACTCAGCAGGCCGACTACCGCGGCCACGGTGACCGCGCCGGTCATGCGGCCGAGTGGCGCAGTGGAAGGCCCGACTGGGTGTACAGGCTGCCGCGGCCGGGGAACGGCTGACGGCGGTCGACCGCCGCGTCCTCGGACGAGCGAGCCGCCACGTAGGGGGCGGTGAACGTGTCGACGCCGGTGCCGAGGTGGGCGCCGGGCCGGTAGGTGACGGTCACCGCGCGAGGCGAGGCCGCCTCGATCACTCCGGCGCGCCAGCCGTCGCGGTAGACCCACACCCGGTCGGACGGGTGGTAGCTGTCGGCGGGCGCGACGTCCGCCGGGTCCCGCTGAGGTGGGGCGATGGTGGGGGTAGCGGTCGGTGCCGTGGACATCGAGTGGACCCTCCCAGATCTCGGGGACACGGACGTCAGGGTGGTAATCACCACCACTGGAACCCCCGCATCGGCCGAGAAGCCGAACTTTCAGCACGCTCTGTCAGCAATCGGTGCGTGTCTGTCAGCTATCATCCTCGCCGACAGGTGCGTTCGCAAGGCCGGATGCACGTGCATCCGCAGTGGGCGAATGCTCTGGGCATTAGGCTTGGGATGTTTCGCCTGGGGAGATCTCCCCCTTAGGATGCTTGGGGACTGCGGCCGGCAGCCCACACACAGCTATGACGAGGAGTCAGGTGAGCGCGGGTACGCAGCAGGAGGAGGCGCCGACCGGCGGACCTACCGTCCTGCGCATCCTGCTCGGCACGCAGTTGCGCAAGCTCCGCGAAGCCAAGGGGATCACCCGTGAGGACGCCGGGTGGGAGATCCGGGCTTCCGGCTCCAAGATCAGTCGCATGGAGCTCGGCCGGGTCAGTTTCAAGGAGCGGGACGTCAACGACCTGCTGACCCTGTACGGGGTGAGGGACGCCGCCGAGCGCGAATCGCTGCTCGTGCTGGCGCGGCAGGCGAACAACCCCGGCTGGTGGCAGCAGTTCAGCGATGTCATGCCCGGGTGGTTCCAGTCCTATCTGGGCCTCGAGGCGGCGGCGACGCTGATTCGTACGTACGAGATCCAGTTCGTTCCGGGTCTGCTTCAGACGTCCGATTACGCCCGCGCCGTCATCATGCTGGGCCACGCGGGAGTCACGCCCGAGGAAATCGACCGGCGGGTCGAACTCCGTCGCCAGCGCCAGGCCATCCTCGACCGGCCGGGCGACGCGCCACAGCTCTGGGCGGTGATCGACGAGGCGGTGCTGCGCCGGCCGATCGGCGGCATCGACGTGATGCGGGCCCAGATCGAGTTCCTGATCGAGGCGGCCAAGAAGCCGAACGTGCGGCTCCAGATCATTCCGTTCCACGCCGGCGGTCACGCGGCCGCGGGCGGGCCGTTCGCGATCCTGCGCTTCCCCGAGCCGGAGCTGCCCGACGTCGTCTACGTCGAGCAGCTGACCAGCGCGATCTATCTGGACAAGCGCGAGGACGTCGACCAGTACGCGATGGCTATGGAGCGCGTCTGCATCGACGCCGAGCCGCCCAACCACACGCCGGAGATCCTCGGCAAGCTGCTGCACGAGATCGGCCGACCGGCCTGACGGCTTTTTTCGGGTTTCACACTAGAGGCGTACGAGCTGCAGTCTCGTACGCCTCTAGTCTTTGGTCTTTTTGACCTGTTCTCAGGCGAGCAGGTTGTCGAAGTCGCCGTCGCGAACTCCGCCCAGGAACGCCTCGATCTCGGCCGGGGTGTAGATCAGGGCCGGGCCCTCGGGGTCCCGAGAGTTGCGCATGGCCACGTCACCGTTCGAGAGAACGGCAGCCTCGACGCAGTTGCCGCTGGGGTTGCTGCGCCGGCTCTTCTGCCAGGTGACACCCTCCAACTGCCCGGCGGGGATGCCGTTAACCGCGTGCGTCATGTGAAGCTCCCTTGGTTTGCTCCGGTCGGGGATCGTCCGGAGGCAGATGCTCTCCCCTGAGCAATCAATGCCTCACACGTTGTGCAAATGCACGTGCATTTGGCCTTGCGTACTCACGGGATTGTGAGCATGATAACGCACGTACGCATACTCTTGGGGGTCACTAAGGGTGACATCTTTGAGTGACTGATCGGTCGCGGAAACGGCGTCTGCGGCCTCGGCGCGAGGCTCCTTGGCGGGGGCGTCCGAGCGAGAGGTACCACAATGTCCGTTCCCAACATCGGCCCGGAGCACTTCGGGGCCGACCCCGAAGGGGCCGAGGGTTCGCGCCGGGGCAACCCGGCACCGCTCTACCGTGACGAGACAGTGACCGACGACGTAACCGCGGCATCCACCCGCGCGAGCGCTGTGACCCACCGTTTCGGGGGGATCAGGTACGCCCTGACCCGCCCCGGAACCCCGGCGGCAGACCGCCCGCCGTCCACTGAGGAGGATGGTTCCGACACACACGAGTGACCAGTTGTCGTCATGCCTCAGCCACGAATGTCCCACGCGCGGCCCGGCGGTCACGCACGGTCGGCGGCGGCACGGCTCGATTACGCCTCGTGAGGCGGAGTTCTCCTATGTACTGCCTAATGGATACCCGTTATTGGCGCCTTGTAAACAACTGAATTGGTGGACGTGACGCCGTAACGCCCACTCCAGCGCCTCTGGGCGCCGCCAGGCTCCGGCCGGGCGGTCCGGTTCCCCCGTGCCGGATCGCTCGGCCGGTTGGCTTCCCACCCGCTTCGCGATGCGGCCTTCGCGCCCGCTTCGCGATGCCGCCTTCGCGCCGGCTTCGTGACGCCGCCTTCGCGCCGGTTTCGTGACGCCGCCTTCGCGCCGGTTTCGTGACGCCGTCTTCGCGCCCTCTTCGCGCCGGCTTCGCGACGCCGCCTTCGCGCCCGCTTCGTGACGCCGCCTTCGCGCTCTGTCCAAGTCGGCAGCAGACGGCGAGGCCCAATAAACAGACGGGGCTTGGGGCGTCGAGGCTTTCCGCACTTCGGGCTCGTCGGCTCGGCTCAGCCCTCATCGGGCACCGGTGTGCCTTCGGGCAGCGTCTGACCGGGCTGGTTCTATGGCTTTCAGGCGGCGTCGGCTGGGCTTCCCGCGCCGCGCCGCGCGGGTTTACGGCTTTCGGGCCTTGCCATGGCGGCCGGGCGCTGCGCGCTGGGTGGCTTGCGGCTTCTGCGCCGTGTCGGGTGGGCACGCGGCTTCCGCGCCGCGTTCACGGCTTCCGCCCGCACGGGCGGGTTCTGGGTGACGCGTGCTGGGCCCAGGGCCTGCGGCGGCGGCGGTGGTGGGTTTACGGCTTTCGGGCTACGCCGGCCCAGTAGTAGGCGGCCTGGGGGTTGTCGATCTGCTCGTCGGGGCGCCAGCTTGAGACGGGCACTACGCCCGGCTCCAGCAGCTCCCAGTCGCCGAAGAGGCGTTCGACGGCCTCCTTTGTGCGGGCGACCAGAGTCATGCCCGCCCCGGTTGCCGCGGCGACCGCCTCGGCCACCTCGTCGGGGGCGAAGTCGGCCGTTGGGTGAGTGATGGCCAGGCAGCTGCCGGAGGGCATCGCGTCGCGCAGGGCCGCCACGCTGGACCACGGGTCGTCCCGGTCGGCGATCAGCATGAGGATGGCGATCAGGGTGAGGCCGATCGGCTCGTGGAAGTCGAGCGTTTCCCGCAGGACCGGATCTTCGAGCAGTGAGGCCGGATCGCGGATGTCGGCCGAGATGTACTCGCTGCGGCCCTGCTCCGTGCTGATCATCAGGGCGCGGGCGTGTACCAGCACGATCGGGTCGTTGTCCACATAGACCACCCGGGCCGTGGGGTCGATCCGCTGGGCCACCTCGTGCAGGTTGGGGCGCGTCGGTATGCCCGTGCCGATGTCGAGGAACTGGCGGATGCCTTCCTTCTCGACCAGGTTGCGGGCCGCTCGGTGGACGAACTTGCGGTTTTCCCCGGCCATGTAGCGCATGCCCGGGATCGCCTTGATCATGGCGTCGCCGACGGCGCGGTCGACCGCGAAGTTGTCCTTGCCGGCCAGCCAGTAGTCGTAGATGCGGGCGGAGTGCGGCACGTTGATGTTCACGCCGGGGGGTGCGACCTCGTCGTCCACGACCGTCTCCTCTTCGCCGAGCGGGGGTCCGTCGGTGCGGAGTACAGCGTAGCGGTCCTAATTGATCAAATTCAGTGCCAGCTCAGGCCGCCGCGGCGTGGCTTCCGCGGTGGACCACGCGGTCCCGGCCGGCGTGTTTGGCCGCGTACAGGTTGCGGTCGGCCAGCGACAGGACGTTGTCGCTCTCGGTCTCGGCCAGCCCGGCGACGCCGACGCTGATCGTGACCGGCAGGCCCCGGGTGAGCGAGGTCCAGTCGTAGCGGCGTACCGCCCGGCGGATGCCGTCGATCTCGGCGGCGGCCCGGGCGACGGAGCGGCCCGGCAGGACCATCACGAATTCCTCGCCGCCGAGCCGGGCCACGAAGGCCTCCTTGCAGATCGCCGCCAGCTCCGTCTCGAGGAGTTTCGCGACCTGGACGAGTACCTGGTCGCCGACGTCGTGCGAGAGCTGGTCGTTGATCCGCTTGAAGTGGTCGAGGTCGATGATCGCGACGACCAGGCCGGGGTCGGTGTCGATCAGGCCGGGCAGCTGCTCGTCGAGGTAGCGGCGGTTGCGCAGGCCGGTCAGCGGGTCGCGCCGGGCCTGCTCGCGGAACCTCTCGGCCTCCTGGCGGGCCTCGGCCGTCTCGAACAGCGCCTGCCGGGTGCGGGCCTGGGCCTCGCGCTGCCGGGAGTGCAGGTTGGTGAAGGCCGTGAAGAAGATCTTGTGGGTTTCGTACGCCTGGGCGAACTCACCGCGGGCCGCGTGCAGCTCGGCCTGCTCCTGATGCACCCGCACCAGCACGTCGGCCAGTTCACGCTCCTCGCACAGGCTGCGGCAGGCGTCGAGGCTGGCCTGAGCCCGGTCGTACGCCTCGAGGCCGCGCTGGGCTCGGGTCAGGGTGAGCAGGTATTCCGGGAGCGCGTCGGCGTCGTCCTCGCGGCCGGCCAGATGACGGTCGATGCAGGCTTCCAGTGTGCGCTCGGCCTCGGCGTACCGGCCCCGGCCGATCTCGATCAGGCCGATGGTGTCGAGCAGGGAGGCGTCGAGCTCGAAGCCGTGCTCGGCCGCGTGGCGCTGGAGGCGCTGGGCGACCCGCTCGGCCATCTCGTGGTTGCCGGCGGCGTACTCGGCGTACGCGAAGTTGTTGAGGACCGCGAGCCGCAGGTCCTGCCGCCCGTACTCGATCGCCAGCCGTTCGGCCTGCTCGAAGCGGTAGCGCGCGGCGTCGATGGAGTGGCTGAAGGCCAGCGCGTCGGCCAGCTTGACCCGGTGCCAGACGCGCATGTGGTCGGTGGCCGTCTCGTCGAGCAGCTCGACGCTGAGCACGGCGTGCTCCAGGCACTGGGCCGGGTCACCGAGGTGGCGGTGGATGTTGGACCAGACCAGGTGGGTACGGGCGGTGAGCTGCCGGGCGCCGTTGTCGACCGCCCACTGGTGCACCTTCCAGATGCGCTGGGCCGCGCCCGCGACGTCGCCGGCGCGCATCCGCAGGTTGGCCTGGCTGAGCCGGGCCCGGGTGGCGAGCAGTTCGTTGCCGAGCAGGCGGGCCTGCCGTTCGAGCCGGACGGCCCGGTCGAGCATCGCCTCGGCGTCCCAGTTGATCTCGTCCTCGAGTTCGAGCAGCGCGGCGGAGAGACTCTTGGCGTCCACCGGCCACCTCCCTTTCCCTTCCGACTATCGGCAGCGCGGGCATGGGGATGAGGATGATCAGCGCTCCGCTTCCGAAGGTTAGCTCTGTGTTAGCCCTGAGTTCCATGTCTACCGGCGTGACGATTGTCGCCACTGCTGTAACGAGCCGGATACAGAAAGATGCGGCACCCTGCGGGGTGCCGCATCTTCGAAGGGAAATCAGCGGGCGAGCGCCTCTTCCTTGGTGGGCGTCGAGGCGGCGGGGGCGTCGACGTCGACCGTGGTGCGCAGTGCGATCGGCTTGAGGAAGGCCGCCGCCACCACACCGACCACCGCGACCGCCGCCGAGATCAGGAAGATGTGGCCGGTGGCGTCGCCGTACGCGGCCCGGACGATGTGCTGCACCGCGTCCGGCAGGGCCGACAGGTTCAGCGTGCTGACGCCGCCGCCGGAGCTGCTGCCGCCCGAGACGCCGGCGTTGGCCAGGTCGGTGGTGATCGTGTCGGTGACCCGGCGGGCCAGGACGGCGCCCAGGACCGAGACGCCGATCGTGCCGCCGAGCGAGCGGAAGAAGGCGACAGTGGAGCTGGCCGCGCCGATGTCCTTGAGCGACACGGTGTTCTGCACAGTCAGGACCAGGTTCTGCATCGACATGCCGACGCCCGCGCCGACCAGGAACATCGAGGCGCCGACGTACCAGAGCGGGGTGTCGTGGTCGAGGAAGGAGAGTCCGGCGAAGCCCG
The DNA here is from genome assembly GCF_043197815.1 of Actinoplanes sp. NPDC048988. NCBI lineage: Bacteria > Bacillati > Actinomycetota > Actinomycetes > Micromonosporales > Micromonosporaceae > Actinoplanes > Actinoplanes sp. NPDC048988. The sequence continues at coordinate 177,015 of NZ_JBICTW010000017.1, forward strand.
CGACCAGCACGATGGTGCCGGCCAGGATGTACGGCTTGATCTTGCCGTACTTGGTGATGAGGCGACCCGAGATGGTCGACGAGATCAGGATGCCGCCCATCATCGGGATGGTCAGCAGGCCGGCCTCGGTCGGGCTGTAGCCGCGGCCGATCTGGAAGTACTGGCCGAGGAAGACGGCGCCGCCGAACATCGCCATGCCGACCGAGAGGCTGGCCAGGATGGCCAGGGCGGTGTTGCGCTTGGCCACGATGTCGAGCGGGACGACGGGCTCGGCGACCCGCTTCTCGGTCCAGACCGCGGCGGCCAGCAGGACCAGGGCGCCACCGACCATGGCGGCGCTCTGCCACGAGATCCAGGCGAACGAGCTGTCGACGAACGAGACCCAGACGAGCAGGACGCTGACGCCGGCCGCGATCAGGGACGCGCCGAGGTAGTCGATCTTGACGTTGGCGCGGCGGATGACCTCGAGGTTGAGGGTCTTCTGGAGGACGACCAGCGCCACCACGGCGATCGGGGCGCCGATGAAGAAGCACCAGCGCCATCCGAGGTCGCTGTCCACGATCAGGCCGCCCAGCAGCGGGCCGCCGACGGTGGCCAGGGCCATGACGCCGCCCAGGTAACCGTTGTAGCGGCCGCGCTCCCGCGGCGGAATCATCGCGGCGATCGCCACCTGGACCAGCGCCTGGACGCCGCCCATGCCGAGGCCCTGGAACGCGCGGGCGGCGATGAGCTGACCGGCGGTCTGTGAGAAGCCGGCGATGATCGAGCCGAGCACGAAGACGACGATGCTGATCTGCACAAGCAACTTCTTGCTGTACAGGTCGGCGAGCTTGCCCCAGATGGGCGTCGAGGCGGTGGCGGTCAGCAGGGTGGCGGTGACCACCCACGTGTACTGGGTCTGTGACCCGTCGAGCGCGCCGATGATCGTCGGCAGCGCGGTCGAGACGATGGTCGAGCTGGCCATCGCGACGAAGAGCACCAGCAGGAGGCCGGAGAGGGCCTCCATGATCTGGCGGTGTGACATGGCGCCCGGTCGGGCGCCGGTGATGCTTGGGGCGCTCATCGCGCAGCCTCCATCAGATCGTCGGTGAAGCGCTGAAGCATCGTCGAGAGGGCGCGTCGCTCCTCGGGTGTCCAGTCGCGCAGGGCATCGGCAAGCTGCCGATGGTGGTAAGTCATGACGTCGTCGAGGACCTGCCGGCCCCGATCGGTGGCGGCGAGCACCGCGGCCCGGCCGTCGGCGGGATCGGCGGCCCGCTCGACGAGTCCGGCCTTGACCAGCGCCGCCACCGAGCGGCTGACCGTCGAGGGGTCGAGGGCGCACTCGGCGGCCAGCGACTTCACGTGGGTGCCACGGCCGGTGGCGATCATCGCGAGGGGGCCCAGCGTGCCGGGCGGCAGGGCCGCGCTGTGCGGGGCCAGCCTGCTCTTGAACACGCGGATGGCCCGGAGCAATTCCTGCATCTGCGTCGACAGCGCGTCATGGTTCACGGTCGCCCTCCCCGTTTGATTGCCACATGCAACTATCCGCTCAACATGCCCAGTGCGCAAGTTTTCTCATTGAGAAGCGAGTCACACGCCGGTACTCTCATGTCATGAGCACCACGGCCGAGCCCGGACTGCGCGAACGCAAGAAGGCCGCGACCCGTCAGGCCCTGCATGACGCGGCGATGCGGCTGGCGATAGAGCACGGCGCCGACCGGATCACGGTCGAGGCGATCGCCGACGAGGCCGGCGTCTCCCGCCGTACCTTCTCGAACTACTTCAGCAGCAAGGAAGAAGCCTTGCTGTACGGCGACTATCAGCGCATCCACTCGATGATCGCGCTCGTGCGGGCGCGGCCGAGCGGCGAACCGGCGTGGGCGGCGCTCACCGCGGCGGCCCACCAGTTCTACCTGGAGCTGGGTGACGTCGACCCGCAGTGGGTGGCGCGCAGTCGCCTCGTGCGAACCCAGGCCTCGCTCGTGGGGGCGCAGGTGCAGACCTTCGCGGCGCTCGAGCGCGAACTCTCGGCCGAGATCGCCGTGCGGTTGGGCGAGGACCCGACGGGCGTACGGGTGAAGATGACCTCAGCCGCTTTTCTCGCGGCCCTGCGGGTGGCGTTGCACATCTGGCTCGACCGGCCCCCGGGCACGAGCCTGTGGGACCTGGTCGCGGAGGCGCTGGCCGAAGCGGGACGCGGGTTCGCCTGAACCAAGAAGCGTGACTCCGGGTGGGGGCCCGGAGTCACGCTCTTCTTGGGGATGGGAAGAGGGTTGTCAGCCGGTGAAGCCGGCGAAGATCTTGCTGAAGTCGAACGGCGACTGAGCCACGTTGGTGCACTGGAAGAGCGCGCCGGTGCAGGCGTTCTTGTCGCGGTTCGTCTCCCACATCGAGACGAATCCGATGTGGTTGGTGCTGGCGAACGCGACCAGGTCACGGGCGTCGGCCAGGCCGAAGACGCCGTTGTCGTCGTTGACGCCGATCATCGGGGTGACGCCGACCATCTTGAAGGCGGCCGCGTCGCTGTTGCCGTAGAGCGACTTGATCTGGTCCTTGGTGGACTTCACAGCCTGGATGGCCAGGTCGCCGTAGTCCTGACCGGCCCGGCCGTAGTCCATCGCCATGATGTTGACCAGGTCGAGGTCGACGCCGGCGTTCTTGGCCGAGCGGACCACGTTGAGGCCGTCAGCGGTCAGGCCCTCCGGCAGCACCGGCAGGGTCAGCGAGATCTTCAGGCCGGGGTTGGCCTTCTGCAGCGCGGCCAGGGCGGTCGAGCGGCGGGCGATGGTGGTCGGGTCGGCCACCGCGGCGCCCTCGATGTCGAGGTCGATGTATTTGAGGTTGTACGCGCTGACGACGGCCTGGTATTCGGCCTGCAGCGCCGAGACGCTGGTGCAGGCCTGGGCCAGCTCGATGCCGGTGGCGCCGCCGAACGAGACCTTGACGTCGCCGCCGCCGGAGCGGACCGCGGCGATCTGGTCGGCGAACTGCTTGGCCCGCGGGTCGAAGGCGTTGAACCAGCTCGCCTTGCAGCCGGCGCTGGTGACGAAGGCCAGGCTGAACGACTTGGTGTTGCCGCTCTTGCCCAGCTGCGCGAGCGTGGTGGTGCCGTTGGAGAGCAGTCCCATGTCGACGTACGGCGCGAAACCGACATTTCCATTATTTCCCACGGGAGGCGCGGCGGTGGCCGGCGGCGTCGTGGGTGCCGTGGTCGGGGGCTTCGTCGGGGTGGTGGTGGGAGCGGTGGTCGGCGGCTTGGTGGGAGCGGTGGTGGGCGGCTTGGTGGGTGTGGTCGTCGGGGCCGTGGTCGCCGTACCGCCGCCGCAGGAAGCGCCGTTGATGGTGCAGCTCGTCGGGGCGCCGCTGCCGGTCACGATGAAGCCGAACTGCGCGGTCGCGCCGGCCGCGATCGTCGGCGCGTAGCCCGGGTTCTTCGCCGTCGACACGCCGTTCGAGGTGGTGACCGTGGCGTCCCAGAAGCTGCCCAGCTTGGCGCTGGACGGCAGCCCGAAGGCGAGCTGCCAGCCGGTCACCGCCGCGCTCGTGCCGTTCGTGATCGTGTAGCGGGCCTGGTAACCGCTGCCCCAGTCGCTGTCCTTGCTGAAGGTGGCGGTGAGGCCGCCCGTCGCGGCGGTGGTGCCGGCCGGGGTGGTGGCCGCGACCGCCGCGCCGACGCCGCCGGCCACGGCGAGGACCGCCGCCGAGGCGTAGATGGCCAGACGCAGACGGCTGCGTTGCATGGGTTGACTCCGATCGCAGGGGGTGACGACGGAAGTCGAGTCTTGTCCGCTGCGCGTTAAATGACCTTGCTGAGTGCCTTAAACATCCTTAAATGACAGGCCGTCAACAACCAGTGACAGGTGCCTTCTCCACACCGCCGGATCGGTCGAGCTGCGCAGCACCCCGGCGTTGGCCCGCATGAGCAGGCTGATGTCCTGCCGGGTGAAGTCGGCACGGAGCCGGCCCGATTCCTGCGCCCGGCGGATCACCTCGGCGGCGCCGCGCTGCGCGGTGGCCTTCAGCGTGATCAGGCGCTCGTCGTCGTCGAAGCTGCTGGTCACCAGGATCTCGGACAGGCCCCGGTCGGTCGCCTGGATCTCGAAGAGCCGGCTCACATATCCGACGAAGCCCTGCCACGGATCGGGATCGGCCAGCGCGGCCTCGGCCAGCTCGACATAACCGGTCATCTGGCCGGCGAAGACCGCGGCGATCAGATCACGCCGGGTCGGAAAACGGCGGTACAGGGTGGCATTGCCGACGCCCGCGCGCCGGGCGATCTCGTCGAGCGAGGCGTCCAGGCCCTGCTCGCCGAAGACCTCACGGGCGGCGGCGAGCAGAGCAGCGCGGTTACGCTGCGCATCGGCTCGTAGTCGATCTGCCATGGTGCAAAGGGTAACGGCGGCCTACTGCTCGTAGAGACCGGGGAAGAAGCGATCGGTAGCGGTCACGTCGTACACCTGCCGCACCTCGGTGATCCGGTTGTTCTCGATGCCCAGGAACTCGATCATGCGGACCGTGCCGAACGGCGCCACCAGGTCGTAGAGCAGCGCCGCGCCGTCGTCGGCGTGGGTCTGCTCGACCACTGTCACCGTGTCGGCGAAGGCGGCGATGCGGTGCAGCGTCTGCACCAGTTCCTCCTCGTCGACCGGGGCGTCGAGGTTCCACTCGATCTCCGCGTCGGGCGCGAGCAACTGCCGCGCCGCGACCCGGTCGTCGCTGGTCCACGACTTCGTCCAGAAGCTGACGACGTCCATCGCGCTCTCCCTCATCGGGCCACTCCCGCCACCGGACGGGCGGGCATCGGGTCGGGGAACTGGCCGTGGCCGAGCAGGGCGGCGGTCGCCTGGGCCACGCGGTACGAGGCGAGCCCGTCGCCGTACGGGTTGCCGCCGGCCGCCATCGCGTCGCGGCGGATCCGGCTGTCCAGCAGCTCGGCCACCGCGCTGGTGATCGCCGCCGGGTCGGCCGCCACGACCCGGACGCTGCCGGCGTGCACGGCCTCGGAGAACTCCGTGCCCTCGGTGATGGCCAGCACGGGCGTTCCGAAGGCCAGCGCCTCCTCGAGCAGGTCGCCGTCGTCGGTCACCACGACGTACGCCTCGGCCAGCGTCCGGACCTGGTCGGGGCGGAGGACCTCGAGATCGGGGTGGCGGGCGGCCAGGTAGCGCAGGGCCGGGCCGATCGCCTGGGCCCGCTCCGGTGGCACGCCCAGCACGACGCGCCGCTGGTGCGGACGGCGGCGCAGCAGCTTGCCGGCCGCGTCGGCCGCCGTGCCGCCGGTCAGCAGCAGATCGCCGGCCACGACCCGCTCGTCGAGCAGGTTCATGGCGGCCAGCGGAGTCGCCGCCAGGTGCACGGTGGCGACCTGGGCGAGCAGCCGCCGCCGGCTTTCCCCGGCCGAGGCCGCGAGCAGGTCGCCGTCGCGCCGGCCGGCGTCGATCTGCATGATCGGAATCCGCCGCCAGAACGCCGCGAGCGCCGCCGGCAGGTCGTCGCGGATCACCACCGCGTCCGGCGTGCGCCCGGCCCAGAGCGCGTCGAACCGGCGTACCGTCTCGGTCTGCCCGGCCGCGGACGGCAGGGTGATCTTCGGGGTGAGCCGGAACCGCTCCAGGGTCGCGTCGACCGCCGCCGGGTCGGCGCCGGTGGCCACCAGTACCGGCGTGAGCCGGCCCTGCTCGCGCATGGCGAGCGCGACCGGTGCGAGCCGGAACGCCTCGGCCGGTGTACCGGCGACCAGGTGAACTTCGGGCAGCGACGACATCGAACTCTTCTCCGGGGCAGGCTGGGGGAGGGCCGCGTCGAACGCTATGCAGTTACGCACCGTGATTCAAGACCGTCACCCTGAGTGCTGGAGGAAAGTGGCCGATCGGCCCAACCCAGACATGTCAGACGTCGCCGATAGCGCTCAAATCGGGCACTACCGGCCGAGCGCTGGTCGCGATGGCGACATTACGGTGAGTTATTGTTGCTCGAGCAGAGTGGGATCGTCACGCAACATCGCGGCGAGCCGGCGGGCCGCCATCTCGGTCTCCTCCGGGCGTTCCACCTGGAGCGGCACCGGTTTCGGCAGGGGTGTCGGGGTGATCCGGCGGGTCGTCTCCTGCGCCTGCTCGGGCACGGGCGGCGGCGGGGTCGCGGCGAACGGATGCGGCGGGTACTGATCGCGGGCGGACGAGGCCATGCCGAGGTCGCGCAGGCGGGCGCCGAGATCGCGGGAGGACTCGCCGACGTCGTGGGCCGGGATGCGCTGCTCGGGCGCCGGCGGCTGGTCGAAGCTGCCGTACTGCCGCTCGGCCGTGTCGGACTCGTCGTAATAGGGCTGCTGCGGCGGCGGTGGCGGCGTGTAGCCGTACCGCTCCTGATCGTCGTAGCTCGCCGGAGGGGGTGAGGCCGGCATGGCCGACCAGGGCCGCTCGACCGGCTCGCCCACCTCGATGTCGGCGTCAGCGTGCCGGGGTGCGTCCACGTCGGCCGGCGCCAGGGCGGCCGCGTTCTCCGCGTTCACCTGGACCTGGCCGTCGGCGACGTAGAAATGCAGCAACAGCGGTTCGCCGGCGCCCTCGACGCCGACGCTGACGCCCAGCTCGGGGTGGCGCCCGATGACCCCGGCGACCGCCTCGACCAGCTCCGTCACGGCGGCTGGGGTGCCGGTGGCCTCCCCGGCGGCCCGCCGGCGCAACTCATCACGGCGCGCCAGCTTGTCGAGCGCGTCGTCCAGTCCGCCTCGCACCTGATCGTCCTTCCGTAGCGGGTCGCCTTCCACTGTGCCCGCTCTGAGGCCGATTTGGGAACCTCGATCTGAGCGACCCGCCGCACACCCTACGTCGCCTTTTGACGAATGGCCTTGTCGAGGGCTTGATCCAGGACGACCAGGAGGGCGTCCCGTACGGAAGCTCGGAAACGCGCGTCATACGCGAGGACCGGAACGTCCTCCCGTACGGCCAGGGCCCAGCGCACTTCGTCCAGGCTGTACTGCATTTGCCCGTTGAAGGTGTTGACGCCGACGACGAACGGGAGCCCGGCCTTCTCGAAGTAGTCGACAGCCGGGTAGCAGTCGTCGATCCGGTTGGTGTCGACCACGACGAGCGCGCCCAGCGCACCCTTGATCAGGTCGTCCCACATGAACGCGAACCGCGTCTGACCCGGCGTGCCGAAGATGTAGAGCTTCAGCGTCTGGTCGATGGTCAGCACGCCGAAGTCCATGGCGATGGTCGTCGTCGTCTTCGTCGATCCCAGGCCGGGGTTGTCGATGCCCACCGACGCCGAGGTCATCTCGGCCTCGGTGGTCAGCGGGGCGATCTCCGAGATGGCGCCGACTGTCGTCGTCTTGCCCACGCCGAAGCCACCGGCAACGATGATCTTGACCGGGACCGGCGCCTTCCTCGGCCGACCCTCGTTGCCCAGTGCGGCCCCGCCGTAGGCGCGGTTAGGTGATTGCTCGTAGTCCACGGATCACTCGCATGATGGTCTCAGGGTCGGGGGTGTCGTTGTCCAGCACGTGCACGTCGAGCTGGCCGGCGGCGCGCAGGTCGCCGACGAGGATGCGGGTGACGCCGAGGTGCAGGCGCAACCGTGCCGAGATCTCCGCCACGGAGACGGGCTCGACACACAGTCCCACGATGGCGCGCATCTCGGGTGAGAGACGGACGCGGTTCGCGGCTGGGTTGACGGTCACCTGGGTTTCCATCCCGATCTCGGGATCGGCGCCGTCGGTACGCCCGGACGTGATGACGAACGGGCGGAGAGTGGCGGTCGGATCAGTGGCCGGGGGCACCTCTTCGCGCGGAGCGGGTCGGTAGCCACCGGCCGACTGGTGACCGGACTGCAGGAAGGGCCGGACACTCGGCCGAGCCGGGTGTGCCGGGTCGTCGGGGTCCGGATAGGTCATTGCTGAACGGCGTTCTTCAGCTCGGCGATCAGGCGCGGGCTGAGCGCGCCGCCCGCCCTCGTCGCGAAGAGCGTCATCTCGTACGCCAGGGTGCCGAGGTTCGCCGACCGGTCGGCGATGACCCCCAGCACCGAGCCGGCGCTGATCGCGGTGACCAGCAGGTAGCCCTCGGCCATGTCGATGATGACGCGGTTGAGCGAGCCCAGCCGGTACCAGCTCGCGGCGCCGCCGGCCAGGCTCGTCAGGCCCGAGACCACGGCGGCCAGGCGCTCGGCGTTCGGCCGGTCCTTGATCGCGGACATGGCCATCAGCAGACCGTCGGAGGACACCGCGATCGCCTCGATGACGCCCGCTGTGCCGGACGTGAACGAGTCCAGCAGCCAGTTGAAGGTCTTGGCCTCCGCGCTCAGCTGGGGCTGGGCATAGCCGTGGCCGGTTTCGGTCGAGTAGGGGGAAGTCATCGCGGTTGTCCCTCGGGTTGTGGCTGAGTTTCGTTCAGTGCGAGTGCGACGCCGTACTCGAACTGTTCCATCAGGGCCCGGGCCTGATCCGGATCCAGCGGCAGGCTCGGACTTGCCGGCGGCGGGTAGTTGGGTTCGTCCCGCGGCAGGGTGGCGCCCGGTACCCGCCGGGCGAGCGGTGCGTGGCCGGCCGACGGCGGCGCGGTCATCTGGGTCTCGGCCGCGTCGAACTGGGCGCGGCTCACACCCGCCTCGAAGTCGTCGAACGCCGAGCGGGCGGCGAGCGCGTCGTCCGGAGACGGCAACCGGGAGGGCAGCGTGGGCGCGGCGGTCTCTTCGGGAAGCTGGCTGCCCGGCACACGACGGCGCAGCGGCGACCCGTTGCCGGGTGCCGGCGGCGGCGGCGCCTCGAAGGCCGTGGGGCTGTTGTGGCGGTAGTCCTCCTCGGGGGTGCGCTGAGCCGGGATGACCGGAGTGGCCGGGATCGCCGGCATCGCGGGCGGAGCCTCCACGGCCGGGGTGTTCCACACCGGCGGGGCTTCCACGGCCGGCGGGGTGCTCCACGTCGGCTGGGGGGCCGGGGCGGGCTGCTGGTGCCAGGCGGACGGGCCGGCCGCCGGCAGCTCCGGCATCGCCGCCGGGACACGGCCGGCGACGGGCGCGTTCAGCTCGTACGCCGGGTCGACCGCCGGCGGCACGACCGGCTGGGCGATCGGCTGCTGGTACGCCGGTCCCGGCGAGTAGACCGGCTCGGCCTCGTAGACCGGCTCCTCGAGGGCCGGCGCCACCCGGGCCGGCGAGAACGCGTTCCACGACTGCCCGGTCTCGAGGGTCCGGGTCGCCCGCTCGAGCACGTTCGCGTCGAACGGCTGCTGGCTTCCCGGCACCGAGGCCCGGGCCGCCGATCCGGCGATGACCTGGGCGAACTCGGCGGTGTGGTAACCCTGCGGGGCCGCCGGCGCGGCGACCGACGGGAACGGGGCCATCTCGGGGGCGACCATGCTGGGCACCCGGGCGATCAGGTGGGACGGGTTGAGGTCGACCCACGCGGTGACGCCGCCACCGGGCGTCTCGGTCAGGGTCACCTCGATGCCGTGCCGGCGGGCGAGCCGGCCGACCACGAACAGGCCGAGCACCTCGGAGGGGGCCAGGTCGAGCCGCTCGCGGCGGGTCAGCCGGGCGTTCTCCTCGGCCATCCGCTCGGGCGGCATGCCGAGACCGTTGTCCACGATGGACAGGCGGGCGCCGCCGCGGAGCTCGGTCGCGCCGACCACGACCCGGGTGTGCGGCGGGGAGAACGCGGTGGCGTTCTCCATCAGCTCGGCCAGCAGCAGGGTGAGGTCGGCCAGGACGGCCGGCACGACCACGATCTCCTCGGGGACGTCGACGTCCACGCGGGTGTAGTCCTCGATCTCACCGAGGGCGAGACGGACGACGTCGACCAGCGGCAGCGGCGCCATGTGCTCGTTCGCGCCGGCGCCACCGGAGAGCACGACGAGGCTGGACGCGTTCCGGCGCAGACGGCTGGACATGTGGTCGAGCCGGTACAGCTCGCCCAGGCGGTCGCTGTCGGTCTCCCGGCGCTCCAGGTTGTCGATCAGGGCCAGCTGGCGGCCGACCAGGTTCTGCGTACGGCGGCCGACGTGCGCGAACATCTGCGCGACGTTGCGCCGGCCGACGACCTGGCGCTCCACCAGCCGTACGGCGGTGGTCTGCACCCGGTCGAACGCGCGGGCCAGGTCGCCGATCTCGTCCTGGGACTCGACGTCGACCGGGTCGAGCCGGATCGGCCGTACCGACTCGGACTCGTCGTCGGCGACCTTCTCGAGCTCGGCCTCGGCCGCGCGGGCGATCCGGTCGGCCGAGACGGTGAGGCGGCGCAGCGGCCGGGCCACCGCGCGGGCCATGAACAGGCTCAGGCCGACCACCAGGAGCAGCAGCAGGAACGAGCCGCCACCGATGAGGAAGGCGTCACGGATGGCCGCGTCGCGGTTGCTCGTCACGATGGCCTGCACGTCGGCCGCGACCCGCTTCTCCACGAAGCCACCGAGCACCAGCACCGAGCGCAGCGACGGGAAGAGCGTCTCGATGTTCAGCAGCGCCACGGCGTTGCCCGGGTCGGTCGCCGCCAGCTGGAAGAAGTCGGCGCCCACGCGGGAGGTGAACGCGTCCTGCGCACCCAGGTAGAGCTTGTACTGGGTGTCGGTGAAGAACGCCTGCGAGTTGGCGATGACCTGCTGGATCTGCACCAGCGTGGAGGAGAACAGGCCGACCAGGCCGGGCTCCTGTTTGACAATGGTCGCCGCGGTCAGATAGCCGGAGGCCTGGCTGATCAGGTCGTCGGTGCGCAGCGCCTGCTCGAGGGCGAACAGCTGCCGGCCGACACCGGTCTTCAGGTCGGCGGTGGACGAGAGCGCCACGCCGTTGATGATCGGGGTGATCCAGGTGGTGAACTCGGTGACGATCACGTTGGGGTCGATCGCCCGGTTCAGCACGTTCTGCCGGGTGTTGTCGAGCTTGGACGCGTTACGCAGGGCCCGCGCGAGCTCCTTGGAGACGGTCACGTCGTCGTCGACGCGGGCGACCGCGTCCTTGGCCCGCGCGCTCTGCACCGCGAGCGTCGGCTGGTCGACCAGCCGGAACAGGTAACCGACGGAGAGCAGGCGCTCCTCCTGGAGTTCCTGCACGGCCGTGCCGACGCGGCCGGCCAGCTCGACCGTGTCCGACGTGGACTGGGCCTCGGTCGCCGCGTCGATACGGTTGATGATGATCGGCACGCTCAGCGCCACGACGCCGAGCAGGGGGACGAGCACCAGCAGGGCGAGTTTGCCCAGGATGCGGAATTTACCGAAGAGCACCGGATCGCTCCCGCTGTGTCGGGTCGAGCTCGCCGTAGGCCGGGATCTGGCCGTACGGGTTGGTTCCGTAGGCGGGGTTGCCGCCGGGCTGGCTCAGCGCGACGTCCCGGGTCGACTCGCCGGGCTGACGCGGAGCCGGGGCGGGCTCGGCGGCGCCGGCCTCGCGACGGCGGCTGACCACCGGCCAGGCGACCGCGCCGAGGACCAGGAGCAGGGCGAGCACGCCCATGATCACTGCTTCCGTGCGCCGGTAGTTCAGCGAGCTGAGCCGGTCGTCGAGCAGGCGGTCCATCTCCTTGAGGGTGATGCCGGAGAGGGTGCTCAGCGCCGTCTGGAGCGTGCTCTGCGCGGTCGACATGGTGGCCACGTTGACGTTGGTGAGCGAGGCGCCACGGGTCATCGACTCGACGCCGCGGCGGAACGAGTCGAGGGAGCTGACCAGGCTGCCGCTCAGCGTCGGGCTGCTGGTGTTGTCGACGGCGGCCTGGAGGTTGTTGGTGAGCTTGTTCACCGAGTCCTGGACGGCCAGGACCTCCTGGCCGAACTGGACCCGCAGGTTGGCGGCGGCGGCGCCCTTCGCGGCCTGGAGCAGGTTGGCCTGGTCGCCCATCCGGTTGACCCGGATGACCGTGGTCGGCATGTCGACCGCGGTGGCCTCCTGGAGGTTGGAGATGTCGCTGTCCGGGTCGCGGTTGAGCTCGGCGTTGCGGCGGACCGTGACGTACAGCTCGAGGATCAGGTCGGTGACCTCGACGTGGGCCGCGTAGACGGCGGTACCGCCCTTGACCGTGGCGAGCTTGCCGATCTTCTGCTGGAGGTCGGCCCAGCGTTGCTTGGTCTTCAGCTCGTCGCCGAGGCGGTTGTCCACGTCCGAGACCTTGGCCACCGCGGCCTTGAGTGAGTCCGGCGGCTCGGCGACGCCCTGGATGGCTGTCGACTCGGACTCGGCCAGCGAGCTGACCAGCGGCGACAGGGCGGTGATGTACTCCACGCCCTTCTTCTCCAGCTCGGTCTGGTCGCGATGGTCCGCGTTGTCGGTCCAGACCCGGCCGAAGAGCACCGCCGTCGGCACGAGCACCAAAACAGTCAAAATCACCGCGAGCGCGGAGCCTAAACGGGTTCGCCGGCTGTTCATTGCTTTTCGTCCTCCGCCATGCACACGCGATGAGCCGTTGTGACGGCTACTTTCCGTAGCCGGTTGGGCGCACGGATCCGGGCCAATCTATCCGAGAAAACCTCAAGAAACGCCTTTCCAAGGGACAGATCTCTCTCGGCTGATCGGGGGATACAGGGCCCGGTCGCTGTAGTTGTAACGAGCGTTCAGTTTCCGTTACCTGGGTTATGAAGCCCCAGCCCACACCGGTTCCGGAAGCAGGGAAAGTTACCGCGGCGATGGTAACGGCAGACCGGCGGTACGAGAAGCCACAAGATCCATAATGCGTACCCGATAAGACCCGCGTCTATTAAACGGTGAGTAGTGGATCGAGTGCTCTGCGCCAAGAAGTAGCGCTGTGTTGTGGTGCGGATACGGCAGAAACGGGCTTTTCCCCAGACGCGGACTGAGGAAAAGCCCGAATCAGGTCAAAGCCGTGCAAGTGCCTTGCGGAGCGGGTCCAAGCCCAGGCCACCGAGGTTGAGAGCGTCCCGGTGGAATGTCTTCAAATCGAAATCAGCACCCTTGCGCTGCTTGGTCTCCGCACGGGCCTGGAGCCAGATCCGCTCGCCGATCTTGTACGAGGGGGCCTGGCCCGGCCAGCCGAGGTACCGCTTCCATTCGAAGCGCAGCGTCTTCTCCTCCATGCGCGTGTGCGCGCGCAGGAAGTCCCAGCCCAGCTCCGGCGTCCACCGCTCACCCGGGTGGAAGCCGAACGGGTTGTCCCGCGGGATCTCCAGCTCCAGGTGCATGCCGATGTCGACGATCACCCGGGTGGCCCGCAGCGCCTGCGCGTCGAGCATGCCCAGCCGGTCACCGGGGTCGGCCAGGTAGCCGAGGTCGTCCATCAGCCGCTCGGCGTACAGGGCCCAGCCCTCGCCGTGCCCGGAGCACCAGCAGAGCAGCCGCTGCCAGCGGTTCAACGTGTCCGCCCGCAGCAGCGTCTGGCTCACCTGAAGGTGATGGCCGGGCACGCCCTCGTGGTAAACCGTCGTGACCTCGCGCCAGGTCGAGAACTCGGTGACGCCCTCGGGAACCGCCCACCACATGCGGCCGGGACGGGAGAAGTCCTCGCTCGGGCCGGTGTAGTAGATGCCGCCGTCGCTGGTCGGGGTCAGGCAGCACTCGATGCGCCGCACCGGCGGCTCGATGTCGAAGTGCGTGCCGTTGAGGTCGGTGATCGCCTTGTCGGCCAGCGCCTGCATCCAGTCGCGGAACGCCTCCTTGCCGGCGATGTTGCGGGCCGGGTCGGCGTCGAGCGCGGCCACCGCCTCGTCGATGGAGGCGCCGGAGCCGGCGATCGCGGCCGCCGTGCGGCGCATCTCCTCCTCGATGCGGAAGAGCTCGGCGAAGCCCCACTCGTACGTCTCCTGGAGGTCGACCTTCGCGCCCAGGAAGTACTGCGAGGCCAGCTCATACCGCTCCAGGCCGGCGGCCTCCTTGTCGCGGCCCCGCGGCGCCAGGTCGCGGCGCAGGAACTCGGCGAAGTCGGCGGTGGCCGCGGTGGCGGCGTCGGCGCCCCGCACGAGCTCGGCGGCGAGCGCGCCGCCGGCCTCCAGCCGGCCGGCCAGACCGTGGTAGAAGTCGTCACGGTCCGGGTCGGTCCAGGCGTCGCACTGCTCGGCGACGGCCAGCATCTGCGCCCGGGGGCTGACGTTGCCCTTGTCCGCCTCCTCGAGCAGCGTGCGCTTGTACTGCTCCAGGGCGGTGGGAAGGTCGTTGAGCCGGGTCGCGATGTTGGCGATCGCCTCCTCGCCCTCGGCCGGCATCACGTCGAAGACGCCGCGCAGGGCGTGGATGCCGCTGGAGATCACGCTGATCGCGCTCGCCGTCTGCCCGGCGTCGGCCTGGGCGAGCTCGAGACCGAGCCGCTCCAGCATGGCGTCCTTGGCGACCTGCTCGGACTCGTGCTCCGGCTCGATCAGGTCGAGGTCGGTCAAGGTACGCCGTACGAGCTCGGTCTGTGCCTCGAAGCCCTCGGGCGAGAAATCGTCGGTCTTACCGTCATGTCCGGCGATGCCGGTGTAGGTGGCGCCGATCGGCGTGAGCTCGGCCCACTCGTCGACGTAGCGGTCGGCCAGATCATCAATTCGTCCCACGGGCCGACCCTACGGGACTTCAGGCGTGGCTCGCCGTCCACTCGAGGAGGCGTTCCATCTCCCAGGTGTTCACCACACGCTCCGGCGGTACGCCGCACAGGGCGGCCCGCTCGCAGCCGAAGCGCAGCCAGTCGAGCTGGCCCGGAGCGTGCGCGTCGGTGTCGATGGTGAACAGGCCGCCGGCCTCGACCGCGACGGTCAGCATCCGTTTCGGCGGGTCCAGCCGGTCCGGTCTCGAATTGATCTCGATCGCTTTGCCGTGCTCGACGCAGGCGGCGATGACCTTGTCCAGGTCGAACGTGCTGGGCGGCCGGGTGTGCCCGGCCCGGTGCCCCCGGTCGCCGCCGCCCGCGGCGGCCACCTTGCGGCCGGTCATGTGGCCGAGGATGTCCAGGTGCGGGTTGGCCAGCGCGTTGACCATGCGCTTGGTCATCCGGGGCGACTCGTCGCGCAGCTTGCTGTGCACCGAACCGACCACCACGTCGAGCCGGGCCAGCAGCGCGTCCTCCTGGTCGAGCGAGCCGTCGTCGAGGATGTCGACCTCGATGCCGGTGAGGATCCGGAAGCCCTCGGGCAGCGCGTCGTTGAGCTTGGCGACATGGTCGAGCTGGCGGCGCAGCCGGGCCGGCGGCAGGCCGCGGGCCACCGTCAGCCGCGGCGAGTGATCGGTGAGCACGAGATATTCGTGGCCCAGTTCGACGGCGGCCAGCGCCATCTCCTCGATCGGTGAGCCGCCGTCCGACCAGTCCGAGTGCGCGTGGCAGTCGCCGCGCAGGGCCTCGCGCAGCGTGGCGGCGGCGCCCTGAAGATCCGTACCCTCGGTGGTCCGAAGCCGGCGCAGATAGACCGGCTCCTCGCCGGCCAGGGACTCGGCGATGCAGCGGGCGGTGACGTCGCCGACGCCGGCGAGCTTCGCGAGCGTGCCCGCGGCGGCCCGCTCGGCCAGCTCGTCCGCGGACAGCGCGGCCACCGTCGCGGCGGCCGAGCGGAACGCTTTCACCCGGTACGTGGCCTCGTTCGCCCGCTCCAGCAGAAAAGCGATGCGCCGCAGGTCCGCGACCGGATCACGAGAGGACATGCCGACCAGCCTAAGCGCAGCCTGGCTAGCATCGCCGCATGCGGACGATCGACTGGGTTGACGGGGCCATCGAGATCATCGATCAGACGGCGCTGCCGGGTGAGCTGCGGATCCTCCGGCTGCACACGGTCGGTGAGCTGGTCGCGGCCATCCAGTCGCTGGCCGTACGGGGTGCGCCGGCGCTCGGCGTGGCCGGCGCCTTCGGGGTGGCGCTGGCGGCCAAGGTGCACGCGGACGACCCGGCGGCGCTGGCCCTCGCGGTCGAGCGGGTGTCGGCGGCCCGGCCGACCGCGGTGAACTTGGCCCGCGGCGCCCAGCGGGCCGCGCGGCGGCTGCCCTCCTTCGAGGCGGCGCTGGCCGAGGCGTGCGCCGTCCGCGACGAGGAGATCGCGGCCTCGTCGGCCATGGCGGCCCGCGGCGCCGACCTGCTCGTCGAGCTCTGCGGCGACCGGCCCCGGCTGCTGACCCACTGCAACACCGGCGGGCTGGCGGCGGTCACCCTCGGCACGGCGCTCGGCGTGGTGCACGAGCTGCACCAGCGCGGCCACCTGGCCGGCGTGATCGCGAGCGAGACCCGGCCGCTGCTCCAGGGCGCCCGGCTCACCTCGTGGGAGCTGTCGCAGTGGGGCATCGAGCACCGGGTGGCGGTCGACTCGGCCGGGCCGTTCCTGATGGCCCGGGGCGAGGTCGACGCGGTGATCCTCGGTGCCGACCGGATCTGCGCCAACGGCGACGTCATCAACAAGGTGGGCACCTACGCGCACGCGCTCGGCGCCCGGCGGGCCGGTCTGCCGTTCGTGGTGGTCGCGCCCGAGTCGACGGTCGACCCGGACACGCCGACCGGCCTCGACGTGCCGATCGAGGACCGGGGATCGGCGGAGGTCACGCCGTGGGCCACCGCGGTGAACCCGGCGTTCGACGTGACCCCGTACGACCTGGTCACCGCGATCGTGACCGATCAGCGGGTGATCAGGCCGGCCGCCACGGCTTGAGCCAGTCGGTCTCGGGCCAGCCTTCGGCGGCCGCCATCAGCGGGTAAGCGGTGGCGCCGTCGACCGACTCCCGGATGATGTCGGCGTGGCCGGTGTGCCGCGCGGTCTCCTGGATCAGGTGCAGCAGCACCCAGCGCAGCGTCCAGTGCGTCATGTCCTTGCTGTTCCACGGCACGGAGTGGTCGATCGGGATCTGATGCCCGAGGTCGCCGATCTCGGTCACGGTCTTCTCGGTGCGCGCGGCGATCCCGTCGTACCGGGTGAGCACGTCCTCGATCGACTCGTCGTCGCGGAGGCGGAAGTTCTCGGCGTACGCCTGATAGTCAAGCTTTTGCCGTTCGCCCCGGACGTCGCTGATCCAGCCCTCCTCGGTGGCGGCGCAGTGCTTGATGAGGCCGCCGATGCTGAGCGCGCTGGCGGACGGGGCCGCGCGCAGCTGCTCGTCGGTGAGGCCGTACGCGGTCAACCGCAGCACGTACCGCATCTGGGCGAGATAGGCGAGAAGGCCCTGCTGCTCGTTCTCGATGGCGCCGACCTGACCTGGCATGACTTGCTCCTCTCGGGGTTCAGTCCGAACCTAGGGCGTATTGCGGTCACTTTCCGGCCGGATTGCTTCGACGGTTCTGCCGTTCACCGCGGCGACCCATCCGCCGGCTCGGCCGAGCTCCAGCAACGGGCCGATCTCGAGGGGGAGCTCGATCACGTCACCGGCCCGGGACGGCCAGGCCCGGCGCAGGGCGACGGCGGGGCGGAGCGCGGGAACCAGGGCCTCGACCGGATCGGCGGACGCCAGCAACCCGCGTACCTCCTGAAGCTCGGAAATCAGACGGTCGAGCTCGGTGCCGACCGCCGACGCGTTGCCGCCGCACATGGCGGCGATCAACTCGGCTCGGGTCGCGGCGACGCGGGTGCCGTCGCGGAACGAGCCCGCGGCGAGAGCGCCGGCCAGGGGATTGCCCTCCAGCTGGCCGGCCAGGGCGGTGGCGAACAGGTGCGGTACGTGGCTGACCTGGGCCACCGCACGATCGTGCTCCCCGGCGGTGATCGGGACGACGCGGGCGCCGAGCCCGGTGACCAGGGCGGCGAGGGTGAGCCAGTCGTCGAGGCCGGTCTCGCCGGGCTCGAGGCAGAGCACCCACGAACAACCGGTGAAGAGCGCGGCCTCGGAGGCGGCGAAGCCGGAACTCTCCTTGCCGGCCATGGGATGACCGCCGACGAACCTGGGGAGATCCACACTCAGCGCGCGGACCGGGCCCTTGACCGAGGTGACGTCGGTGATCAGGCCGGGGAATCCCCTCAGCTCGTCGACGACCGGCGGCAGGGCCGGCAGCGGTACGGCGAGAACGACGAGATCCCGCCCCTCGACGGCCTCGGCGATCGACGTGGCGGTGGTGAAGCCCTCGCCGTCGGCCGCCTCGCGGGTATCGGGATCGGCGTCGTAGCCGATGACCTGGTGGCCGGAGGCGTCCAGCGCCCGGAGCACGGAGCCACCGATGAGGCCGAGTCCCACGACAGTCACGTTCACGCTGAGCACCTTGACACACCCCCGCTTGATCATCCTTTTGGCCAGGTCGGGGTCACCCGACTCTGCTGGGAGTTTGGTCCGTTTTGCGCCAGGTCGGGCGAGGGCTCGGCTCATACGGTTATCTCGTGACTTACCGGGGGAAAACGCTCACGACGGTGTTCATCGCCGTCCTCCTGTCCCTGGCGGCGCCGGCCTTCGCCCAGGGCTCCGACGCCATGCCCAGCTTCAACGGCACGGTTCTGGCCGTCGCCTACTCCGGCAACATCGTGTACGTGGGTGGCGACTTCACCGCCGCGATCGTCAACGGCAAGCCGGTCGCCCGGGGCCGGCTGGCCGCCATCGACGCGCGCAAGGGGACGCTGCTGCCCTGGTCACCCGTCGCCGACGGCCGGGTGAAAGCCCTCGTGGTGAGCGGTACGTCGATCTACGTGGCCGGTGACTTCGCCGCCGTCGACGGCGAGAAACGCGACAGCCTGGCCCGGCTCGACCTCGCGACCGGTGCCGTGCACAGCACGTTCAAACACACGATCGCCGGGCGGCCCCTCGCCGCTTACGCCGCGCACGGCCGCCTATACCTGGGCGGGACGATCACGGCGGTGGACGGTCAGGCCCGCGGCCGGCTGGCGGCCTTCAACCTGAACACGGGCGCCCTGGACAAGCGCTGGCTGCCCACGGCCGACGATCAGGTGGAGAC
The DNA here is from genome assembly GCF_043197815.1 of Actinoplanes sp. NPDC048988. Classification (NCBI taxonomy): domain Bacteria; kingdom Bacillati; phylum Actinomycetota; class Actinomycetes; order Micromonosporales; family Micromonosporaceae; genus Actinoplanes; species Actinoplanes sp. NPDC048988. The sequence goes on from NZ_JBICTW010000017.1 coordinate 195,748, forward strand.
CATCGCGGCCGGCGGCGGCCGGGTCTACGTCGGCGGAAAGTTCCACCGGGTCAACAGCGTTCCCGGGTACGACCGACTGGCCGCCCTCGACCCGGCCTCAGCCGCCCTGGTCACCACGTTCAAGCCCAAACCCCCGGTGATCACGTACGCCTTGGCGGTCACCGCCGACACGGTCTACTCCGCACACGGCGGCCAGGGCGGCCGGATCAGCTCGTACACCCCCGCGGGCGCCCTGCGCTGGTCGGCGACCTTCGACGGCGACGCCCAGGCGGTGACGGTCCTGGGCGACACGGTCTACGCCGGCGGCCACTTCGACCGGGCGTGCAGCACGGCCCGCACCGGCGCCCAGGGCACCTGCGTCGACGGCGCCGACAACCGCGTCAAGCTGGCCGCCCTCGCGGCCGCCGACGGCCACCTGCTCGACTGGACGGCCGACGCCAACGGGGTCGAAGGCGTCCTGGCCCTGGCCAGCAACCCGCGCTTGAAGACCATCGCCATGGGCGGCGCCTTCACCACCGTCGAGGGCCGTCAGCAGAAGCGCTTCGCTCAGTTCAGTTAGCCGCTCTTTCTCCTGATCTTTTCTCCCGGCCGCGCGGGGCCGCATCCATCGGGCGAGGGTGCGGCCCCGCGCTTTCACGCCTTGCAGTCGTGCGATCGGTTCCAGGCGGCGACCGTCGCGACCGGGCTCTTCTGGCCCTTCTTGCGCCAGGAGTCGAGGAACGTCGCCGGCCAGATGACACCGCGGCGAACCTTCCAGTCGCCGACCTTGGCGCACGGCGGCGAGATGCCGTAGTGCAGGTGACAGACGCCGTTGGCGTTGCCGGTGTGACCGACCTTGCCGAGCAGCTGACCGGCGGAGACGCGGACGCCCTTGGTGATCCCGCTCTGCACCTTGCTCAGATGCGACCCGTAGTAGCGGACCCCGTCGTCGCCGAGCAGCGACACCGACAGGCCACCGTTGTTCGGCCCGTCCGGCGACCCCTTGACGTACACGTCCTTGAGACTGATCTCCAGGACGACGCCGCTGGTCGTGGCGACCACCGACTCACCGCAGTCGGCGAAGATGTCGGTCGCCGGGTATTTGGAGTGGGTCGGGTGGTAGTCGACATTCGACGCCTTGACCGGGAAGACGTACTTGACCGTGGTCGTGGCGGCCTTTGTCGGCGAGGTCTTCGTGGGGGTGGGCGCCGCGCTGGACGGCACTGCCGTCGCCGTCGCCGAACCGGGCGCGGCCGCCGCGGGAGGAGCGGCCGGGTCGGCGCTCCCGCTCGCGCTCGCCGTCACCTCAGGCTCGATGAACTGCGGAGTCGCCGTCGCCGACGGTGAGCCGGTGACGCTGCCGCAACCGGCCAGGCAGACGGCCAGGACGGTCAAACCGGAGAGGGTACGGAACAAAGGCACCGGGCCATCCTGGCAGACGAGCACCCATCCTGCCGACCAGCCTGTGGACGACGGCGGCGCCTGTGGATAACCCGCTCCGCGGCGGCGGGGGTGGATAGGCTGGCACTCACCGGACGGCACGCCCCGCCGCCGGCGCCGACGCTGGAGGTGGACGGTGACCAACCCGAACGACCCCTGGCACCCAGCCGCGCCCGCTTCCTCCGCCGCCCCTTCGCCGGCGCCGGCGCCGGCGTCCGAGCTGCTGCAGCCCGCCTTCTCGCCGGCCGGACCCCATGCCTCCGCCCCGTTCGCGGCGCCGCACAGTGCGCAGCTTCCGGTCCGGGGGTCGGGCCTCTTTCCCGGGCCGTCCCGGCCCACCTACCGCGAGCCCCATCCGGTGAACGCCGGCCCGCTGCTGGCCGGGATCGGGTCCGCCGCGCTGTGGATGGTGCTGTTCGGCACACTCGGCCGCGACCTCGCCAGCTATGCCTGGTGGACCATCCTGGCCGCGATCAGCGCGTGGGGCGTGGCCGTCGTGCTGACCTACCTCGGCGACCGCGGTGTCGCCGTCGGGGTGGCCCTGTCCTCGGGCCTGGGCCTGTCGATAGCCCTGGCCTTCGTGGGCGCCCGCTGGATCACCACCGAGGATTGGCCCCTGTGGTGACAAACCCCTAGGCGGTGTGGTCTTGGCTACATCAAGTCCCGGTGATTTTGTCCGATCTTGACCGGCTTGTCGGCGACCAAATGTGCCTTCGTGGTTGCGGTGCGCACTTGGCCTTGACGAACGGTTTGTGGTCGGCGAATCTCGGCTTCATGGCCCCCTCACCGCCCCGGCTCGACCCCGATCGGCGTCGCCGTCGTCTCGAGTTGCTGGCAGCTCTCGCGAGTGCGAAATCGGCCCGGGAGAGCACCCAGCCGCAGAGGCTGCGCCGGGCACGTCTCCGGGAGCTCATCGCCATGCGTCGTCGCCTGGTGAACTGACGTTTGACCTGACTTCGCCCGCCGTCAAGGCGTGGCGCGCCGCACCTGCCGTTCTTCCCGCTACCGTCACTCGCTGAAGACAAAAGTCGCGTGGGGGGAAACTTGTCGACATTCGCTGCCGCCGTAGCTCGGGGCAAGAACGGGTGGACGGCGTCCGAGCTGGACCTGACCGGTCTGGCCGACATCGACGAGGTGGTCGACGCGCTGCGTGATGTGGAGCCGGACGCCGACCTGACGTTGCTCTTCGTCGAGAGCGACGACCAATATCTCGCTGTGCTGCGCCTCGACGAGGGCGAGGACCTGCGGGTCTTCGGCTCCGACTCGGCGTTCGTGGACGAGTCGCGGATCGGCGCCGTGCTGCTCGGCGAGATCGAGACGCCGCCGGCCCTGGAGATCGACGATCTGGCCGCCGGCGAGGACGAGGACGAGGACGACAAGCCGGCCGCCGATCCCGACGCCGATCCGGTGGGCGACGCGGACCTGCTCAACGACCTCGGCGTCAGCGCCCATCGGCTGCTGGCGCTCTGCGGCATGGAGGGCATGTTGCCCTCCGACGTGACCGCCGAGATCTGCCAGCGGATCGGCTGCGGCGACGAGATGGAAGAGCTGCGCGAGGCGTGAGCCTGGCGATCTCGCCCCGGCACGAGTCGTGGATGCGGCGTGCGATCGAGGTGGCCTCGGCCACCGGCGACGACATTCCGGTCGGAGCGGTCGTTTTCGCCGCCGACGGTACGGAGTTGGCCGTCGGCGGCAACCAGCGCGAGGCCACCGGTGACCCGACCGCGCACGCCGAGATCCTGGCCTTGCGCCGGGCGGCCGAGCGGACGGGTAGCTGGCGGCTCAGCGGCTGCACCTTGGTGGTGACGCTGGAGCCGTGCACGATGTGCGCCGGCGCGCTGGTGCTGGCGCGGGTTTCCACCCTGGTCTTCGGCGCCTGGGAGCCGAAGACGGGCGCGGTCGGCTCACTCTGGGACGTGGTCCGTGACCGTCGGCTCAATCACCGCCCGGAGGTCTACGCGGGCGTGCTCGAGAACGAGTGCGCCGCCCTGCTCCGCGGCTTCTTCGGCCGCGAAGCCGGCGAGACTCACAACGGAAAGCCGCGGCACCGCTGACGATGCCGCGGCAGTCGGGTCAGGCGACGCCGGAGATCGCGGTCTCGAGACCGATTTTCACCATGTCGCCGAAGCCCTGCTCGCGCTGGGCCGAGTCCATCTTCGCGCCCGTCTTGATGTGATCGCTGACGGTGAGGATGGTCAGGGCCTTCGCGCCGTACCGGGCGGCGATGGTGTAGATCGCGGCGGATTCCATTTCCACGGCCAGTACGCCGTAGTCGGCGAGCGCGTCGTAGAGGTCCGGGCGATCGGTGTAGAACGCGTCGGCGGCCAGGATCGGGCCCACGCGGATCGGGGTCCCCTGGCGCTCGGCGACGTCGACAGCGGTGCGCAGCAGGCCGAAATCGGCCACCGGCGCGTAGTCGATGAGGCCGTCGAAGCGGGACCTGTTCATGTTGGAGTCGGTGGCCGAGCCGATCGCCGCGATCACGTCGCCCAGCTGGAGGTCCGGCGCCAGGGCGCCGCAGGAGCCGATCCGGATGACGGACTTCACGCCGTACTCGTTGATCAGCTCGTGTGTGTAGATCGACGCCGACGGCATGCCCATGCCGGAGCCCTGCACGGACACCCGGACGCCCTGGTAGGTGCCGGTGAATCCGAGCATGCCGCGGACCTGGGTGTAGCACTTGGCGTCCTGCAGGAACGTCTCGGCGATCCACTTCGCCCGCATCGGGTCGCCGGGGAGCAGGACCCGCTCGGCGATGTCGCCCGGCTGCCCGCCGATGTGCACGCTCATCGGCGCGTCTCTTCTCGCTCGTTCATACCTCGGATACTGCCAGGTCGCGGCCGGTCTGCCCGGCGAAGGGGAACCCGATTTCGAACGTCGTGGGGCGTCGGGTAACGTACTTCCCGGTGGTGTGTCCGAGCGGCCTAAGGAGCACGCCTCGAAAGCGTGTGAGGGTGCAAGCCCTCCAAGGGTTCAAATCCCTTCACCACCGCCACTGACCCGGCGGCTCCCTGCGGAGCCGCCGGGTTTTTTGCGTGCCCAGCTTCCCGGCCGCCGATCACGCTGCGTACTGATGAATCGATTTCATGTACGGCGCGTGAGGGGCCCTCGCGAGAGGCTTTTCCAAGATCAGGTATCGTGCGCGTAACGACGCCGTTTCGGCCCCGAGGGGCCTCCGCCACCACCAGTGGCGATGACAGACCGTGATGACGGGGAAACGGCTCAAATACGGTGCCTGTAGCGCAAGTCACTAAGCCAAAAACTACCGGATCAGACAATGCGCTTTTAACCACCTGGTGAGAAAGTTTCACAAGATTGCCCAGCGCCGATACCTGGAAACTGTCCTAGATTTGACTCGTGAGAGTTGAGCATCACTGGTGGAATGGTGACGTCCGGCTCGCCCGCCGAGACGTCTACGTGCGCACCGACGGCGAGTTCTGGGAAGTCGAGGCTCAGATGGGCGGCCCAGACGGCAAGTCCAAGGTGCAGCAGTGTCCGGGTCGGGCTTCAGCCATGATCCTGGCCGACGCGTGGCGTGGCCCACGCTGGCAGTGGCGCAAGCTCTAAGGCGCCAGGAGCCGAGGCTGCGCCGCTCCCGCTTGACATCACACGGCCAGCCGATCTTTTGAATTCGAGCCGGGCCCCTTTTCGGGGACCCGGCTCGAATGCTTTGTTCCGCCCGCACCGCTTGTCCGACGACAATTAGTTGATCGCTTCTAGCGTGGGTTGCCCGCCACCGCCAGAAAGTGATCCACATGCAGGCCACAGTCACCGACCACCGCCCGGACGTCGCCGTTCTCCACCTCAAGGGCGAGCTCGACGCGGACACCGCCGGCCAGCTCCACGGGATCCTCGCGGATCTGCTGGAGCGTCCCGTACCGAAGATCGTCGTCGACCTCTCCGACCTGAAGTTCTGCGACTCGGTCGGGTTGAGCGCCTTCATCACCAGCAAGCAGGTCATCTCCGCCCGCGGCGGATGGCTGAGCTTCGCCGGCGCCAACCCGTTCCTCGTACAGCTGCTCGAGACCGTCGGTCTCAGCCGGTACTTCGCGATCTTCCCGGAGGTGGACGACGCCATCGCCGCCGCCCAGATGTAGCAAACACGAAGGGGCTGGACCCGGGTGGGTCCAGCCCCTTCGTGCTGTCTGGCGGAGGATACGAGATTCGAACTCGTGAGGGGTTTCCCCCAACACGCTTTCCAAGCGTGCGCCCTAGGCCACTAGGCGAATCCTCCGTTCGCCAGAATACAGATGCCCGTCGCGGGCGTCGCACGGGTCCCCGGCGCACCGCCCGGCGGGGTTCGGTACGCTAGCGGCAAGCCTCTCGTGCGGCGTGCATCTCGTGAACCTCCCCAGGGCCGGAAGGCAGCAAGGATAAGCGGGCTCTGACGGGTGCACGAGAGGCCCTTTGCGTTTTCGGGGCGCGACCCCGGCCACCCCAGCGGTACAGAGTTGGTTCTTGTCATACCCCCGACGGACAATGGCGCGGTCGTTGAGGAGGGGCTGGAGTGGCACTCGCGCTATACCGCAAGTACCGGCCGCGTACGTTCGCCGAAGTCATCGGGCAGGAGCACGTCACCGAGCCGCTGTCGCAGGCGCTGCGCAGCGGGCGGTTGCACCATGCCTATCTGTTCTCCGGGCCTCGCGGCTGCGGCAAGACGTCCAGCGCGCGCATCCTGGCCCGCTCGCTCAACTGTGAGCAGGGACCGACGCCCGAGCCGTGCGGGGTCTGCACGTCGTGCCGCTCGCTGGCCAACGACGGCGCCGGGTCGATCGACGTCATCGAGATCGACGCGGCCAGCCACGGTGGTGTCGACGACGCCCGCGACCTGCGCGAAAAGGCATTCTTCGCCCCGGCCAACAGCCGGTACAAGATCTACGTGATCGACGAGGCCCACATGGTCTCGCCGGCCGGCTTCAACGCGCTGCTCAAGCTCGTCGAGGAGCCGCCGGAGTACGTGAAGTTCATCTTCGCGACCACCGAGCCCGAAAAGGTGCTCGGCACGATCCGCTCCCGGACCCACCACTACCCGTTCCGGCTCATCCCGCCGGCGACGCTGCGGCCCTACCTCCAGCAGCTCACCGACGCCGAGGGCATCACCGTCGAGCCGGCGGTGTTCCCGCTGGTGGTGCGGGCCGGCGGCGGCAGCGCGCGAGACACCCTCTCGGTGCTCGACCAGCTGATCGCCGGCGCCGGGCCCGACGGGGTCTCGTACTCCCGGGCCGTCTCCCTGCTCGGGGTCACCGACGTCACCCTGCTCGACGAGATGTGTGACGCGATCGCGGCCGGCGACGGCGCCGCGGCCTACTCGACGATCGACCGGGTGGCCGAGGCCGGCCACGATCCCCGCCGCTTCGCGTCCGACCTGCTCGAGCGCTTCCGCGACCTGATCGTGCTGCAGCAGGTGCCCGACGCGGTGTCCAAGGGCCTGATCGACGGCCCGGCCGACCAGCTCGAGGCGATGAGCGCCCAGGCGTCCCGGCTCGGTCAGGCGACCCTGTCCCGCTGCGCCGACATCGTGCACAACGGCCTGGTCGAGATGCGCGGCACGACCGCGCCCCGGCTCCTGCTCGAGCTGATCACCGCCCGCATGCTCCTGCCCGGCGCCGACGATTCGACGGGCGCGCTGCTTCAGCGCCTGGAGCGCATGGAGCAGAGAATCGCTTTCCCCGTACGCGGGGACAACGCCCCCACAACGGCACCGATCGCCGAGCCCGCGCCGGACCTGAACGGCGGCGCACCCCAGCCCGCCGGTCCCGCTCCCAGCGCCGGCGGCGGCTTGTCAGCGGCCCGCGCCGCCGCGAAGGCCGCCGCGGCCCGCCGCTCCACGTCGTCCAGCGGTCGCCCGGCGGCGGCAGCCCCGGTTGCTCCGCCGGTCGCGACCCCGGCCGCGCCCGCTCCGGCTGCGGCCGTGTCCGCGTCCGATTCCGGGTTGGTATCCGCTCCGGTGTCGGCCGTGCCTGATGCCGCTCCCGTATCCGCTGCGCCCGCGCCCGCTGCTTCAGCGCCTGCTGCGCCCGCCGCTGCTGCGCCCGCCGCGGCGGCTGCTGCTTTGGCGGCCGCGCCGGTCTCTGCTCAGCCCGCGTCCGTCTCGGGTCGGGCGTCGTCCGGTTCCGCGGCGGCCGCCTCGCCGGACTGGAACGAGGTGGCCGATGGCGGCTCGGGCGCTCAGGCGGAGCACTACGACGACGAGCCGCCCTGGGACGACGAGCCCGAGATGGCCGAGCCGCAGGCCCCGCCCGCGTCGGACTCGGCTCAGCCACAGCCCGCGTCTGGTTCGGCTCAGCCGCAGTCCGCGTCTGGTTCGGCTCAGCCGCAGTCCGCGTTGGGTTCGGCTCAGCCGCAGTCCACGGCGAGTTCGGCTCAGCCTGGGTCTCTGGCGGGTCCGCATGGGGCGGCTCAGCCTGGGTCTCTGGCGGGTCCGCACGGGGCGGCTCAGCCGGGTTCGGATGACGCTGGGCAGGCTGCGCGTCAAGAGCCGGCCGGAGTTCTGCCGGATGCGCCTGAGGAGCCGGGGGCGGTGGCGGTCGAGGCCGTGGCGGCTGGGCCGGGGCAGCCGACGGCCGAGGAGATTCGGCAGGCGTGGCACGACATTCTCGAAGAGGTGAAGAAGCAGCCGGGGGGCAAGGTGCTCCGGGCGGCGGCGATCAACGCCACGGTTCGGTCGGTCGACGGGCAGAGTGTTCTTCTCACGGTGGCGGCCGGGTCGCTCCAGCAGCGGATCGCGCAAGGAGCGCCGCTGATCGCTAACGCGCTTTACGAGGTCTTCGGCAGCCGGTGGGAAGTTCGCTGCGAAATCGCCGGTGAGGGCGGGGCGGCTTCGCCCGGTTCGGCGCCGGGTGGCTCGTCGCGGGGTGGCCGGCCGCCGGCCCGTAACGAAGCTCAGCGTCCGGCGGCCGCCGCGCCCCGGGCCGCGCAACCGGCCCAGCCGGTCTCGGCCGCCCGTGAACCGCAGAACCGGCGCCGGGAGGCGCCGGCGCCCGCGGCGTCCGACGACGACTGGCCAGAACCGGTCAAACCGGGTGGCTTGTCGGCCGCTCCGGCGGCCGCTACAGCTCCGCCCGACGACGAGGACTGGCCGGAGGTCAGCCCGATCGGCGTCTTGGCGGCGAGTAGCAGCCCAGCCGAGCCGCCGCGCCCGGCGGCCGCCACAGCGAGTGGAGCCGCCACAGCGAGTGGAGCCGTTACAGCGAGTGGAGCCGCCACAGCGAGTGGAGCCGTTACAGCGAGTTCAGCCGACCCGTCTGCCGGCTCCCCAGCCGCCGTCACCGGCCCTGCAGCGACGGCCGCGGGTTCCGCTGGCCCAGTAGCCGGCCCTGCAGCGACCGTCACGGGTTCCGCTACTCCTGTGGCGGGCTCAGCCGCGATGGTTGCGGGCTCTGCTACCCCTGTGGCGGGCTCAGCCGCGATGGTTGCAGGATCTGCTAGCCCGGTGGCTGGCCCAGCCGCGACGGGTGCGAGCTCTGCTACCCCGGCAGGTGGCTCCGCCGCGACGGTTGCGGAGTCCGCTACCCCAGTGGGGGGTCTCGCTACCCAGGGCCCGGGCACTGCGACCGTGGGTGCGGCTGCCTCGGACAGCGGCTCGGCTGCCACGGCGGCGGCGGGGTCGGGCGCAAGCCCGGTGGTTGCGTCCGAGGATGACGGCGCGGCGGGTGCCGAATGGCCGTCGTCGCCGGTGCGGGAAGCGGTGCCGGAGGCCGGTGGGGGCGTTCCTGGCGCGCAGAGCAGCGGTGGTCTCAGCGCTGCCCGAGCGGCCGCTGCGGCCGCGGCCGCCGCTCCCAGCAAGCCCGCGGTTGAGGCCGCAGGCTCGAGTGGTGGGCCGGGGGCTACCGCTGCGGCTCGGGCGGCTCGGAACGCGGCGGGGGCCGGCAGTGGGCTTGCGGCGGCGCGGGCCGCCGCGGCCGGGGCTGGTCGGGCCGGCGGTGGGGTGCGGGGGGCCGCTGTTCGTCCGGCGGCGGCCAAGCAGGCCTGGTCTGATGGGTCGCCTACCGAGGAGGCTCCGTACGACCCGGAGTTCGACGGGCCGCCCCGGGCCGGCGGTTCGGTCGGTGGCGCTGCGCCGAGCTTTGAGGGCTTCGATCCGGGGGACGAACCGCTGGACGACGTACTCGACGAGAAGACCGCTCGGGAGAGTGGTGAACAGATGGCCTTCCGCCTTCTCCAGGAGGCGCTGGGGGCCGAGAAGATCGGTGAGAGCTGAGACCGTTGTGGCGCGTGGGGTCCCCGGTAGGGGGCGGCTACGCTGGGCGGCGGTTACCCGGCGAGCCCGTCGGTTATTGACGGGTGTCGGGCTTTGACATGTAGTGCGACGGGACTTTGAGGAGCGGTGCGATGCGCCCCGGTGGACAGCCGAACATGCAGCAGATCATGAAGCAGGCGCAGAAGATGCAGGAGCAGGTCGCCAAGGCGCAGGCCGAGCTGGCCGCGGCCGAGCTGACCGGCACGGCCGGCGGTGGGCTGGTCTCTGTGGTCGTCACGGGTCTGGGCGAGTACAAGTCGGTCAAGATCGACCCCAAGGCGGTCGACCCGGAGGACGTGGAGACGCTGGAGGACCTGATCCTCGCGGCCATCCACAACGCCGCCGAGGCGCAGCGGGAGCTCACCGAGGAAAAGATGGGCCCGGCCACCGGCGGCCTGAGCCTTCCGGGGTTCTGATCGCGTGTACGAGGGTGCCATCCAGGACCTGATCGACGAGCTGGGGCGGCTGCCGGGCGTGGGCCCGAAAAGCGCCCAGCGGATCGCCTTCCACGTCCTCTCCGCCGACCCGGCCGACGTCAACCGGCTCTCCACCGCGCTGCGCAAGGTGAAGGAGCTGGTGCGGTTCTGCACGACCTGCTTCAACGTGGCCGAGGCCGAGCAGTGCCGGGTCTGCCGGGACCCTCGCCGGACCAACGAGGTCCTCTGCGTCGTCGAGGAACCCAAAGACGTCGTGGCCATCGAGCGGACCGGCGAGTTCCGCGGGCGCTACCACGTGCTCGGCGGGGCCATCAACCCGCTCGAGGGCATCGGGCCGGACAACCTGCGCATCCGTGAACTGCTCATGCGGCTGGGTACGGGCGAGGTCAAGGAGTTGATTCTCGCCACAGACCCGAACACCGAGGGTGAGGCCACGGCGACTTATCTGGCACTGATGGTCAAGCCGATGGGGATCACTGTCACACGACTGGCAAGTGGTCTGCCAGTTGGTGGTGACCTGGAGTATGCGGACGAGATTACTCTGGGTCGCGCTTTTGAGGGCCGCAGAACGGTGTGACGGTACATACCGTGATCGTATGGTCACGGGGCGATAGCATTTTGGCCCGGATTCGCTCCTTACTGCCCTTCTACACGGTAGTTTCCGATTGGTCGGCGCCGCAGGTCACGGTCACATCACGACGGGGACACGGAACTGTTCGTGTGCAGTCAGTGAACTTGACCTGAAGCACCGCATTAGGTGAGTGTTCCTATCCGATGGCGGCACACCCGCCGTCGAGTGCCTTCGTGGCCGGAGTCTGATCTGACCCAGGCGACGAGGGTAGGCACTCGAGGCATGCGATAACCGATCGGTTGCCGTTCGCTGCGTGGGCCATCGTCCTCCGGTCTCACGGGTCCTCGCCGGATCCTGTGCCGGGTGGCCGTGGACTCATGCACGTCCGGCCGCCGGGGAAGGACCGGCGCTTAGATGTCGCTTGGCCCAGAGGCGTCGGTCACCGACGAGACGACCCCGCCTACCGCCGACGCGGCCGACCGCCCTGGCGAGAAAGCGATCGCTGGACGATCGCTGAAGCAGATCGCCTGGCGGCGCCTGAAGAAGGACAAGGTGGCGATCGCCGGCGCGTGCGTCGTCATCCTCCTGATCTTCGTCGCGATTCTGGCCCCACTGCTGATCAAGTGGTTCGGTCACCCGTACGACGAGCGCAACACCGAGGTGCTCGACCCGACCCTGAGCACGCCGCTCGGCCGGCTCGGCGGCATCAGCTGGGACTACCTGCTCGGCGTCGAGCCGCAGTCGGGCCGGGACATCTTCAGCCGCATCGTGTACGGCGCGCAGACCACCCTGTCGGTCGCGTTCCTCTCGGCTTTCGTCTCGACCATCCTCGGCACGGTCTTCGGCCTGATGGCCGGCTTCCTCGGTGGCTGGGTCGACTCGGTGATCAGCCGGATCATGGACTTCCTGCTGGCCTTCCCGCAGCTGCTGTTCGCGATCGCCCTGCTCTCCGTCCTGCCGGACGAGTTCCTGGGGCTCGGCGACCGCTGGTCGCGGGTGTTCGTTCTCGTCGGAGTCATCGGCTTCTTCGGCTGGCCGTACATCGGCCGTATCGTCCGCGGCCAGACGCTGTCCCTGCGCGAACGCGAGTTCGTGGAAGCGTCCCGCAGCATGGGCGCCCGGTCCGGCCGCATCCTCTTCCGTGAGCTGCTGCCCAACCTGGCCGCGCCGATCCTCGTCTACACGACGCTGATCATTCCGACCAACATCCTGACCGAGGCCGCGTTGAGCTTCCTCGGCGTCGGCATCCCTCCGCCGAACCCGTCGTGGGGTGGCATGTTGTCGGACGCGGTGAACTTCTACTCGATCGACCCCATGTACATGATCATCCCGGGTGGCGTCATCTTCATCACCGTGCTCGCCTTCAACCTCTTCGGTGACGGCCTGCGCGACGCACTCGACCCGAAGGCTCGCTGAGTCTTCCGGACGAAGTACCACCGCGGACCGGCCGGGTTCGCTTTCGAGAAGGTAGGAGATCAGGTGGCACGCAAGACAAGGGCGCTGGCGGCGTCAGGCGTCGCCCTCGCGCTCGGGCTGACCACCGCCGCGTGCGGTGGCGGCTCGGACAGCAATAGCAGCAGCACCTCGAGCGGCAAGTCGGAGTTCAACGCGGCCGCTACCAGTGTGGTCAACGCCAGCGACAAAAAGGGCGGCACGCTGAACCTGTGGACGTCGCAGGACGCCGACAGCTGGGACCCGGCGCGTGGCTACTACGCGTTCGTCTGGAACCTCAACCGCCTCTACACCCGCAAGCTGGTGGACTACTCCGGCAAGCCGGGCAAGGACGGCCTGAAGCTCCAGCCCGACCTGGCCGAGGCCGAGCCGCAGATCAGCGCCGACAAGCTGACCTACACCTTCAAGCTGCGCAGCGGCCTGAAGTGGGACGACGGCGCCCCGATCACGTCGAAGGACGTCAAGTACGGCATCGAGCGCGTCTGGGCGACCGACGTGATCAACGGTGGCCCGTACTACCTGCCGAACGTCCTCGACCAGGGCCAGAAGTACCCCGGCCCGTACAAGGACACCGACCCCAACAAGCTGGGTCTGAAGTCGGTCACCACGCCGGACGACAGCACGATCATCTTCAAGCTGGCCAAGCCGTACTCGGACTTCCTCTACCTGCTGGCCATGCCGGGCTCCGGCCCGGTGCCGCAGAAGCGGGACACCGGCGCGCAGTACGGCTCGAAGCCGGCGGCCTCGGGTCCGTACATGTTCAAGGAGATCCAGCCGGGCAAGAGCGTCTCCTGGGTCCGCAACCCCAACTGGGACCAGGCGACCGACCCGATCCGCAAGGCTCTGCCGGACGCGATCAACCTGACCATCACCACCAACGCCAACGACCTGGACAACCGTCTGCTCTCGGGCACGGCTGACCTCGACGTCGGCCAGACGGGTGTGCAGGCGGCGGCTCGTACCAAGCTGCTGACCGACGCCAACCTGAAGAAGAACGCGGACGCCCCGAACACCGGCTTCCTGCGCTTCGCCGACATGACCCCGGTCGCGCCGCTGAACAACCCCGACTGCCGCAAGGCCGTCATCTACGCGGCCGACCCGACGTCGCTCCAGGCCGCTCGCGGTGGCGAGTTCGCCGGTGGCGACATCGGCACCAGCGTCCTGCCGCCGAACATCGCCGGCTCGGACGCGAACTACGACCCGTACAACCGCAAGCAGGGCAAGCCGCAGGTCGACAAGGCCAAGGAGGCCCTCGCCGCCTGTGGTCAGCCGAACGGCTTCAACGTGACCATCGCCGCCCGTAACAACCGGGACGCCGAGGTCAAGACGGCTGAGGCCCTGCAGGCCTCGCTCAAGGCGGTCGGCATCACTGCCAAGATCGACCAGTACGACGGTGCGCAGGACTCGGCCATCGGTGGTTCGCCGGAGATCGTGAAGAAGCGCGGTTACGGCATCATCATCACCGGTTGGGGCGCGGACTACCCGACGGGCGCCGGCTACATGCAGCCGCTGGCCGACAGCCGGTTCATCACGAAGAACGGCAACTTCAACCGGGCCGAGATCAAGGACCCGGCGATCGACAAGCTGTTCGACGACGCCGCCGCCGAGACCGACCCCGAGAAGGCCGCGGCCATCTACACCCAGATCAACCAGAAGATCATGGAGGGTGCGTACGTGCTGCCCTTCGTGGTCGACAAGGCGCTGAACTACCGCAACCCGCGGCTGACCAACGCCTACGTTCACGAGGCCTTCGGCATGCTCGACTTCCAGGCCCTCGGCACCAGCGACGGCAAGTAACGTTGCTCCACCCCAAGTAACAACGGGTAATTCGAAGGGTTGGTGAAGGCCGCCCCCGGCGGGCGGGTATCGGTTTCCGCGAGGACTCCGGTGCCCGCCCGTCCCTCGGCCGAATGTCGTGCTGGCATACATCGTTCGTCGCTTGTTCAACGCGATCGTCACGCTGCTCGTGGTGACCGCGGTGACCTTCGCGATCTTCTTTGCGATTCCTAAGGCCACCGGTAGTGATCCGGCGCTGCTCTATATCGGTAAGCAGTCGGACCCGGCCGCGATCGAGGGCATCCGGCAGAAGATGGGCTTCGACGATCCGATCGTCGTGCAGTACGGCAAGTTCCTCAAGGGCATCGTGGCCGGCCGGGACTACGCCAGCGGCCCGGACGTCACCCACTGCCCGGCGCCCTGCCTGGGCTACTCGTTCGCGACCGACCAGGAAGTCACCCCGCTGCTGCTGGAGGACCTTCCGGTCACCCTGTCGCTGGCCCTGGGCGCCGCGATCCTGTGGCTCATCATCGGCATCTCCTTCGGTGTGATCTCCGCGCTCCGAAGAGGCTCGTTCATCGACCGCGCGGCGATGACCACCGCGTTGGCGGGCGTCTCGCTACCGGTCTACTTCACCGGTCTGCTCTCCTCGGCGATCTTCGTGTACTGGCTGCAATGGCTACCGCAGGGCCAGTACGTGCCGTTCACCGAGAGTCCGGCCGACTGGTTCACCAACCTGCTGCTGCCGTGGATCACGCTCGCCTTCCTGTTCGCGGCGACGTACGCACGACTCACCCGGGCCAACATGCTCGAGACCCTCGGTGAGGACTACGTGCGTACCGCCCGGGCCAAGGGTTTGACCGAGCGGGTCGTCATCGGCAAGCACGCCCTGCGGTCGGGTCTGACCCCGATCGTCACCGTCTTCGGCCTGGACCTCGGCGCGCTGCTCGGCGGCGCCGTCCTCACCGAGACGGTCTTCAACCTCCGCGGCCTCGGCTACCAGGCCTTGACCGCGATCCGGCAGAACGACCTGCCGATCATTCTCGGTGTAACGTTGATCGCCGCGTTCTTCATCGTCTTCGCGAACCTGATCGTGGACCTGGTCTACGGCTGGATCGACCCGCGCGTCCGGCTGGCCTGAGGGAGAGTCACGTGTCCATCGGCGCCACCAACGCCCGTCCGTTCCTCGAGATCAAGGACCTCAACGTCCGCTTCGAGACCGATGACGGCATCGTCCAGGCCGTCACCGGCTCGTCGTTCAGCCTGGAGAAGGGACAGACCCTCGGCATCGTGGGCGAGTCCGGCTCCGGCAAGAGCGTGACCTCGCTGGCGGTCCTCGGCCTGCACCGCACCCGCAGCAACGCCAAGGTCTCCGGCGAGATCTGGCTCGACGACCAGGAACTCGTCTCCGCCACCGATGAGCAGGTCCGCAAGCTGCGCGGCGGCAAGATGGCGATGATCTTCCAGGACCCGCTGAGCGCGATGCACCCGTACTTCACGGTCGGGTCGCAGATCGTCGAGGCGTACCGGGTGCATCACCCCGGCGTGAACAAGAAGGTCGCCCGGGAGCGGGCGATCGACATGCTCGCCCGGGTCGGCATCCCGCAGCCGGAACGCCGCTTCAACGACTACGCGCACCAGTTCTCCGGTGGTATGCGCCAGCGCGCGATGATCGCGATGGCGCTGGTCAACGACCCGGCGCTGCTGATCGCGGACGAGCCGACGACCGCGCTCGACGTGACCGTGCAGGCGCAGATCCTCGACCTGATCCGCGACCTGCAGGAGGAGTTCGGCTCCGCGGTCATCATGATCACCCACGACCTCGGCGTGGTGGCCGAGCTCGCCGACGAGGTCCTCGTGATGTACGGCGGCAAGGTGATCGAGAAGGGCCCGGCGGTCGACGTCTTCCAGCAGCCCCAGCACCCGTACACCTGGGGTCTCCTCGGCTCGATGCCGCGCCTCGACCGTGAGGTGCGCGACCGGCTCAACCCGGTCAAGGGCTCACCGCCCAGCCTGATCAACCTGCCCGACGGCTGCGCCTTCAACCCGCGCTGCCCGTACGCCGGACGCAACGGCAACCGGTCCTTCACCGAGGTGCCGGAGCTGCGCGGCGACATCCACAAGGTCGCCTGTCACCTGCCGGCGGAGGATCGTACGAAGATCTTCCAGCAGGAAGTGCTACCCAACCTCTGAGCATGGAGTGATTTAGATGAGCGAGAACCTGCTCGAGGTGAAGGGGCTGGAGAAGCACTTCCCGATCACGAAGGGCCTGTTCAAGCGTCAGGTCGGTGCCGTACGAGCGGTCGACGGCATCGACATCGGGGTCAAGCCCGGCGAGACGCTGGGCCTGGTCGGCGAGTCCGGCTGCGGCAAGTCGACCACCGGCCGGCTCTTCACCCGCATCCTGGAACCGACCAGTGGCACGATCACCTTCGAGGGTGAGGACATCAGCCACAAGTCGGTCACCCAGCTGCGCCCGCTGCGCCGCGACGTCCAGATGATCTTCCAGGACCCGTACTCGTCGCTGAACCCGCGGCACACGGTCGGCGCGATCGTCTCGGCGCCGCTGCAGATCCAGGACATCCCGACCCCGCAGGGCCTCAAGAAGGCCGTGCAGGAGCTGCTGGAGCTCGTCGGCCTCAACCCGGAGCACTACAACCGGTACCCGCACGAGTTCTCCGGCGGTCAGCGCCAGCGCATCGGCATCGCCCGGGCGCTCGCCCTGCGGCCCAAGCTGATCATCGCGGACGAGCCGGTCTCGGCCCTCGACGTGTCGATCCAGGCCCAGGTCGTCAACCTGCTGGACGACCTTCAGCGCGAATTCGACCTGACGTACGTCTTCATCGCGCACGACCTGTCGGTGGTGCGCCACATCTCGGACCGCGTCGCGGTGATGTACCTGGGCAAGGTCGTCGAGGTGGCGGAGCGGGACGATCTCTACAAGAACCCGCGCCACCCGTACACCGTCGCCCTGATGTCGGCCGTGCCGGTGCCCGACCCGGTCCGGCGTGACCGGGCGCAGCGCGACCGCGTGCTGCTCACCGGCGACGTGCCGAGCCCGATCAACCCGCCGTCGGGTTGCCGGTTCCGGACCCGCTGCTGGAAGGCGCAGGACATCTGCGCCACGGAGGAGCCGCCGCTGGTCACGCGGCTCGACGACCCGGCCAGCCACCTCACCGCCTGCCACTTCCCGGTGGTCGAGGACGAGACCGTCGCGGGTCGCCGTCCGGCGGCGACTCCCGCCTGATTCAGCCGTACGCAGGAAGGGCCGCTCCCGTCGAGGGAGCGGCCCTTCCTTTTGTTCTAGTAGCGGTCGACCGTCTCGCATTTGCTGATGGCGTCGCCGAGATCGGCGGAACAGCGGTCACCCGTTCCGGTGCCCGCGTCCACGTGGTCATCCCGGTCGAGGTCGTACGTGGTGATCTGGTCGTCGCCGGCGTCCCCGCCGATGTAGTTCAGGCCGTCGAAGGCGCTGATGACGTCGTTGCCGGCCCCACCGCGTACGACGTTGTTGCCGCCGCCGGCGTCGATGGTGTTGGCGGCCGCGTTGCCGGTGATCCGGTCGCTTCCGGCGCCACCGACCACGTCCTCGACGTCGGCTCCGACGGTGTCGCGTTCCCCGGCCTGGCCGTCGTCGCCGGCGGCACCGTCCAGGTCGATGGTGAGCGGCCGGGTGTAGGAGCTGTAGTCGACGGTGTCGCGGCCCGGCCCGCCGAGCAGGGTGTCGGCGGCGACCGGGTACATGTCGAGCCATTCGTCGCCGTGGAGCAGGTCGTTGCCGGTGGCGCCGCTGACGTAGTCACGTCCCGGACCGCCGCTGAGGATGTCGTCGCCCGCGCCGCCCCCGATCACGTCATTGCCCGGCCCGCCGTCGAGCCAGTCCCGCCGGGCCGTGCCGGTCAGCCGGTCGTTGCCGTATCCGCCGAGGATGCCCTCGACCGAGGTGCTGATCGTGTCGTGTTCGCCGGCCCGGCCGTCGTCGCGGCGTACGCCGTCGGCGTCGGCGACGATCGGCTTGCTCAGCATCTCGTAGCTCACGTAGTCGTGGCCCGTTCCGCCGATGAAGTTGTCCGCGTCCGGCGCTCCGGACTCGTCCTCCTGCCGGATCTGATCGTCGCCCGGTCCGGCGTCGTAGGTGTCGTTCCCACGGTCGGCGTAGAGCATGTCATTGCCGTTGCCGCCGTACACCCGGTCGGTGCCGAACCCGTCGTCCATGACGTCGTGGCCGTTGCCCCCGTACAACGTGTCGTTGCCCTCGTCGGCCCGCACGCTGTCGTTGCCGTCGCCACCGGAGACGGTGTCGTTGCCCGCCCGGCCCTCGACGGTGTCGTTGCCGCCCAGGCCCCAGATCGCGTCGTTTCCGGCATCGCCCTCCAGGAGGTCGGCCCGGGAACCGCCGGTGATCCGGTCGGCGCCGGCGCCACCCCGCACCGTGATGGCGACGTCGGTCCGGTTGACCAGGGTGTCGTTCTTCGGGCCGAACTGGACCCGGATGCGAGACGGGTTGACCTTGAGCGCGCAGCGGACCTTCGTGCCGTCGACCTTGGCGCAGCCGGCGCCGGCCGTGATCCCGACGACGTCGTCGACCACGATCGTGCGCCCGGAGCGGGTGATCGACACGTTGTGGGCCCGGCTCGAGGTGTCGACCAGCGCCACGATCGACTTGCCGACCACGTACACCTTGCCCTTGACCGCCGCGTCAGCCGGCGGCGCGACCATCACGGACGCGGCCACGGCGGCGCCGCCGATGACGGTCGCGGCGAGGCGCCTCATGACGCCTCGCAAGCCACGACGGTGTCACCACTGGCCCGCTCGCACTGGTCGGTGCCGGCCCCGCCGTTGACGGAGTCGCGGCCCGTGCCACCGATCAGGAGATCGTTGCCGGCGGCGCCGGTGAGGACGTCGTGGCCGCCCTCGCCGTACAGGTAGTCGGCCCGCGGCGTCCCGATCAGGCGGTCGTTGCCGTAGCCGCCCATGATGGCCTCGACCGTCGTGCTGATCGTGTCGCGCTCGCCCGGCACGCCGTCGTCACCGCGGACGGAGTCGGCGTCGGCGGTCACCGGCTTGGTGCGGAAGACGTACGAGACCGTGTCGAACCCGGCGCCGCCCACGAAGGTGTCCGCGTCGGCGCGGTTCGGGTTGTCGTTCTGGGAGAAGTGGTCGTTGCCGGGGCCGCCGTCCTCCACGTCGTTGCCGAGGAAGCCGTTGAGCTCGTCGTGGCCGTTGCCGCCGTACAGCCGGTCGTTGCCCCAGCCGCCGACGACGACGTCGTCACCGTCACCACCGGACAGGGCGTTGGCGCCGTCCGGGTCGCTGATGTCGTCGTTGCCGGCCAGGCCCCAGATCGCGTCCGACCCGGCGTTGCCGTCGATGATGTCGCGCCGGGAACCGCCGGTGATCCGGTCGTTGCCGGCCCCGCCGTTCGCGGTCATCGACACGTCGGTCCGGTTGACCAGGATGTCGTTGTAGCCACCGAGGACCACGCGGAGCCAGGTCGGGTTGGCTTTCAGGGTGCAGCGGGCCCTGGTGCGGTCACCCTTGACCGCCACGCAGCCCTTCCCGGCCTTGACCGGTACGGAGTCGTCGACCGTGATCGTGCGGCCGGAGCGGGTGATGCCGACGTTGTGCCGGGCGGTGCCGCGATCGGCCACGTAGGCCACGACTGTCGACCGCTCGACGGAGACGGTGCCGATCGTGGCGGCTTGGGCCGGCGCGGCCACGGCGCCGGCGGAGAGGGTGGCGGCCACGGGAATGACGATCCGGGCCGGCCAGGGGGAACGACGCATGTGCACCTCGGAGGGGGGAGACGCGGTTCCGAAGAGCATAGGACGGTACGGACCCGTTCTGCTGGCCCGTACCGCCCACGAAGATCAACCTTCCGGCCGGTTCAGGATGCCCGATACGACATTGTGGATCGCCTCGGCGTCCGCCGGGTCCTTGAGGGACGCCTTGGCGCCCGTGACCGTGTACCACTCGCCGGCGTCCTTGTACTGGACCCGGACCACGGCGTCGGTTCCGGTGAGCTCGGTGCGCAGCGTCAGGTCGCCGGTCACGACGCCGACCTCGTCGGTCATCACCCCTCCGGGACCGGCCACGATGTCGGTGGTCGGTGCGGCGGCAGCGGGCTGGGGCTCGGTCATCAGCACTTCCTCAACATGTCGTCGAGCGCGGACTTCTCCTTGTCGGTGACCGTGAGTTTCCACTTGGACTTCACGGCGATCCAGTCTTTCGCGTATTCGCACCAACTGCTGGTTTGCGACGGTTTCCAGGTCGACGGGTCCTGGTCGCCCTTGGACCGGTTCGAGCTGGCCGAGACCGCGATCAGCTGCGGGTCGTCCAGGTCGTTGGCGAAGTCGCCGCGCTTGGCGGTCGTCCACTTCGAGGCGCCCGAGCGCCAGGCGTTGGCCAGCGGCACCATGTGGTCGATGTCGACCTTGGTCGGCGAGTTCAGGACCTGGCCGTCGTAGAAGCTGGTCCAGGTGCCGGCGACGACGTTGCAACCAGAGAACTTGACGTTCTTGCCGTCCCGCTTCAGGACCGAGTCGCGCACGTCGCAGTTGGAGCCGGTGTCGCGCCAGTGCGGGAACTCCTCCCGCTTGTAACCGGCCATCGAACCGGCCTTGGCCACGGTCAGCTTGCTGAGCTGGGCCGAGGCGTCCTTGGCGGAACTCGGCTTGGACGTCGACCCCGTGGGCCCGGAATCGGACGAGGGCGGGACGGAGACGGGCTCGCAGGCGGTCAGAGCGAGCAGGGCAGCGGCGAGAGCCAGCGGAATGCGAGGGGACACGTGCACCAGCGTAGGAGCGCGGCGCCCGCTCCGCTCAGCAAGATCAGCCGATGGGAGTAGGCGCCGCGGAAAACCTATCGAGCGCGGTTGATCGCGCTGTTCACCGCCTTGATCGAGGCGCTGACGATGTTCTCGTCGATGCCGACACCCCACAGTGTGCGGTCGCCCACCTCGACCTCGACGTACGCCGCGGCCTGGGCGTCGCCGCCGGAGGTCAGCGCGTGCTCCTGGTAGTCGAGCACCCGGGCCTTGATGCCCAGCGGCTCGATCGCCTGCACGAAGGCGTCGATCGGGCCGTTGCCGACGCCGACCAGCGGCCGCCGCTGACCGCGGTGGAAGACCTCGACGTCGACCTCGACCTTGCCGTCCACCGTCGACGTGCCGAAGTCGACGACCTTGAAGGCGGAGCCGAGCTGGTGCTCGACCAGGTACTCGGTGGCGAAGATGTCCCACATCTCCTGGGCGCTGACCTCGCCGCCCTCGGCGTCGGTGTGGTGCTGCACGACGCCGGAGAACTCGATCTGCAGCCGTCGCGGCATGTCGAGCTTGTGCTCTTCCTTCATGATGTACGCCACGCCGCCCTTGCCGGACTGCGAGTTGACCCGGATGACCGCCTCGTAGCTGCGGCCCAGGTCCTTCGGGTCGACCGGCAGGTAGGGCACGCCCCAGGTGAACTTGTCGATGTCGACACCGGCCGCGTCGGCGTCGGCCTGCAGGGCCGCGAAGCCCTTCTTGATCGCGTCCTGGTGCGATCCCGAGAAGGCGGTGTAGACCAGGTCGCCGACGTACGGGTGGCGCTCGTGCACGGGCAGCTGGTTGCAGTACTCGACGGCCCGCTTGATCTCGTCGATGTCGGAAAAGTTGATCATCGGGTCGATGCCCTGCGAGAACAGGTTGAGGCCCAGCGTGACCAGGTCGACGTTGCCGGTGCGCTCGCCGTTGCCGAACAGGCAGCCCTCGATGCGGTCGGCGCCGGCCAGCAGGCCCAGCTCGGCCGCGGCGACAGCGGTGCCGCGGTCGTTGTGCGGGTGCAGCGACAGCACCACCGACTCGCGCCGGGGCAGGTTGCGGTGCATCCACTCGATCGAGTCGGCGTACACGTTCGGGGTGGCCATCTCGACGGTGGCCGGCAGGTTGATGATCAGCGGGCGGTCCGGCGTGGGGTCGATCACGTCGATCACGGCCGAGCAGATCTCCAGCGCGTACTCCAGCTCGGTGCCCGTGTAGGACTCCGGCGAGTACTCGTAGAAGATCTCGGTGTCCGGGGTGTGGATCTCGGCGTACTTCTGGCACAGCCGCGCGCCGGTGGTGGCGATGTCGGTGATGCCGTCCTTGTCCAGGCCGAAGACGACCCGGCGCTGGAGTGTGGACGTCGAGTTGTAGAAGTGCACGATCGCGCGCTTGGCGCCGCGGATCGACTCGAACGTACGGTCGATCAGGTGCTCCCGGCACTGCACCAGTACCTGGATGGTGACGTCGTCGGGGATCAGGTCCTGCTCGATGAGCTGGCGGACGAAGTCGTAGTCGGTCTGGCTGGCGGCCGGGAAGCCGACCTCGATCTCCTTGTAGCCCATCTGGACCAGCAGCATGAACATGCGCCGCTTGCGCTCGGGCGACATCGGGTCGATCAGGGCCTGGTTGCCGTCGCGCAGATCGACGGCGCACCAGCGCGGCGCGGCCTCGACGTGCTTGGCCGGCCATTGCCGATCTTTCAGGTCAACGGCGAATTGCTTCTCGTACGGCACGTAGCGCTCGAACGGCATGGTGCTGGCGCGCTGCGACGCGAAGGGACTGGACATGTGGAACTGCTCCTAAGAGAGGGCGAGGCGAGGAAGGCGGCGCGCGTCAGCTCCGCGACGAGGTGCCGGCCTGGGATGGGGCCTCGTCGCGGCAGCTAAGAAGAAGGAACGCCTGCCACATGTCGGTTGCGACGTTACGCGCTCGATAACAGCGTGGCCAGCAAGACGCCCGGATCGTGGGAAGTCAGGCCGACGGCGCGACGGAAGGCTGGGCCGGCGGCGGCGGCGGTGCGTCCTGGCCCATCGGCGGCCCGGCCACCACGGCCCCCGGCAGCTGCACAGTGGCCGGCCCGGTCGACTCGCTGACCATCTTGAGGACGCCGAAGCCGACCCGGGCCGCGGTCAGCACGCCCTCGGCCGAGTAGCAGTAGATGCCGACGTCGACCGGGTCGGCCAGCGACGCGGCGGTCGAGTCGACCGAGAAGCAGTCGCCCTTGGCGCCGGACAGCGGCTGCACCTCGGTCACCGCGATCGCCGCCTCCCGGTCGGTGAAGACGGTCAGCCACTGCCGGAAGAGCCGCTGGACCTCGAGGTCGTAATCCTTGGGCACGCGCTTGCCGGCGTCGGCGAGCTTGACGCAGGTCGGGGTGATCGGGTTGGTCGCCGAGGAGATGCTGCACTGATAGACGCCGGTGGAGATCGAGACGAGCGACACGTCGGCCGTGCCGCCCAGCGCCCCGCCGCCGACGTCCACCTTCCACGTGCCGTCGGCGCCGACCGTGGCGACCACGTTGCGGACCTTCCCGCCGCCCTGGTCCAGCGTGTAGAGCGCCGCGTACGCCTTGTCCAGGGCCGCGGCGGCCCGGCCGGCGAGCGCCACCCGGGCGTCCTGCGTGCCCGTGGCCGGGGGCGGCGCCGAGGCCGACGGGCTGGGCGTGGTGGTGCCGCCCGCGGCGTCGCCGCACGCGCCGACGGCCGTCGCGAGGAGGACGGCGGCGGACAGAGGCATCAAGCGAGGGCGCACCGAGACATTCTCGCCTCCAACGGCCGTATCGCTCGGTCCGCACGTCGGCGTGTCGTGCGTGTCCCGGGTCGCGGCGCGCCGGATTCTGGGATCGCCTGTCGGCGTCCGAGGCGGTCACGGCTAGTGTGGTGGCGATTGTTCGACGCCAAGGATTGGATCGCCGTGGCACTGGTGGTGCAGAAATACGGGGGCTCGTCCGTCGCGACCGCCGAGCGGATCAAGCGGGTCGCCGAGCGGATCGTCGCCGCCCGCAAGGCCGGTGACGACGTCGTCGTCGTGGTCTCCGCGATGGGTGACACCACCGACGAGCTCATGGACCTCGCCAACCAGGTGAGCCCGCTGCCGCCCGGCCGCGAGCTCGACATGCTGCTCACCTCGGGCGAGCGCATCTCGATGGCGCTGCTGGCGATGGCCATCCACAACTTGGGGTACGAGGCCAGGTCGTACACGGGCTCGCAGGCCGGTGTGCTGACCACCTCGACCCATGGCAAGGCCCGGATCATCGACGTGACGCCCGGCCGCCTGCGCAGCGCGCTCGACGAGGGCGCGATCGCGATCGTGGCCGGCTTCCAGGGCGTCTCGCAGGACACCAAGGACATCACCACGCTCGGCCGCGGTGGCTCCGACACCACGGCGGTGGCGCTGGCCGCCGCCCTGCACGCCGACGTGTGTGAGATCTACACCGACGTGGACGGCGTCTTCACCGCCGACCCGCGCATCGTCCCCGACGCCAAGCACATCAAGCAGATCACGTACGAGGAGATGCTCGAGCTGGCCGCCGGTGGGGCGAAGGTGCTGATGTTGCGATGCGTGGAGTACGCGCGCCGCTTCAAGGTGCCCATCCACGTACGCTCTTCGTATTCCAACAAGCCCGGCACCCTGGTCACCGGATCGATGGAGGACCCTTCCGTGGAACAAGCGCTCATCACCGGGGTCGCACACGAGCGAAGCGAAGCCAAGATCACGATCGTCGGGGTGCCGGACGAGCCCGGCGCGGCCGGACGCATCTTCGAGACCGTGGCCTCCGCCGAGATCAACATCGACATGATCGTGCAGAACGTGTCGACCGAGGGCACCGGGCGTACGGACATCTCGTTCACCCTGCCCAAGGCCGACGGCCCGACCGCGATGACCGCGCTCGACAAGATCAAGGAGCAGGTGAAGTTCAAGAGCCTGCTCTTCGACGACCACGTGGGCAAGGTGTCCCTGATCGGCGCCGGCATGCGCTCGCACCCGGGCGTCGCGGCCTCCTTCTTCGCCTGCATCGGCGAGGCCGGCGTCAACATCGAGATGATCTCCACGTCGGAGATCCGGGTCTCGGTGGTCTGCCGTGACAGTGACCTCGACACCGCGGTCCGCGCCGTGCACGACCAGTTCGAACTGGGCGGCGGCGAGCAGGCGGTGGTCTACGCGGGCACCGGCCGGTAAGAACGCCTGCCATGGCGCAGCCCACGCTCGCCGTCGTCGGAGCCACCGGCTCCGTCGGTACGGTCATGCTCGAGCTGCTCTCCTCCCGGCGCAACGTCTGGGGTGAGATCCGGCTGATCGCCTCGTCGCGGTCGGCCGGCAAGCAGCTGGGCTGTCGCGGGGAGCAGCTCACGGTCGCCGAGCTCACACCCGAGGCGTTCGACGGCGTCGACGTCGCGATGTTCGACGTGCCCGACGACGTGTCGCGCGAGTGGGCGCCGATCGTGGCCGCCCGCGGCGTGACAGTCGTGGACAACTCGGCCGCGTTCCGGATGGAGCCCGAGGTGCCGCTCGTGGTCCCCGAGGTCAACCCCGAGGCGCTGCGGCACCGCCCGCGCGGCATCGTGGCCAACGCCAACTGCACGGTGATGGCCATGATCATGGCGATCGCGCCGCTGCACCGCGAGTACGGCCTGCGCGAGCTCGTGCTCGCCTCCTACCAGGCGGCCTCGGGCGCCGGTCAGTTCGGCGTGGACACCCTGCACGACCAGCTCAGCAAGGTGGCGGGCGACCGGCTGCTCGGCTCCCGGCCGGGCAACGTGCGCCAGGCCGTCGGCGACGATCTGGGTCCGTTCACAGCGCCCCTGGCGCTGAACGTGGTGCCCTGGTCGGGGGCGTTCGAGGCGCTCGGCTGGTCATCCGAGGAGCTGAAGCTCCGCAACGAGTCCCGCAAGATCCTGCAGATACCGGCGCTCAAGGTGTCGGCCACCTGCGTCCGCGTCCCGGTGGTCACCGGCCACTCGATCGCGGTGCACGCCGTGTTCGGCTCCGAGGTCGACGCCGAGGGCGCCCGCCAGGCGCTGCGCAACGCGCCCGGGGTGATCCTGGTCGACGACCCGGAGGCGGGCGAGTTCCCGATGCCGATCGACGCGGTCGGCACCGACCCGTCCTGGGTCGGCCGCATCCGCCGGGCCATGGACGACCCGCGGGCGCTCGACCTCTTCGTCACCGGCGACAACATGCGCAAGGGCGCGGCCCTCAACACCGTGCAGATCGCCGAGATGCTGGCCGCCGAGCTCTCGAAGTAGCCCGGCGGCCCGGGTCTTCTAGGCGGCGGCTTCGAGGTCGGCGCGGGTCAACAGCGCCCGCAGGGTGATGCCGTCGGCGGCCAGCGCCTCCGTGCCACCCTCCTGCCGGTCGATGACGCACAGCGCGTGGTCGACGTGCGCGCCCAGCTTGCGCAGCTCGTTGGTCGAGATGACGACCTGGCCGCCGGAGGTCACCACGTCCTCGACCACCAGCACCCGGCGGCCGGCCACCTCGGCGCCCTCGGCCAGCCGGGCCGTGCCGTACTTCTTGGCCTCTTTACGGACGAAGGCCGTCGGCAGGCCGGCGTGCCGGGCCACAGCGGTCACCACGGCGATGCCGCCCATCTCGAGACCGGCCAGCACCTCGGTGCCCTCGGGGATCAGCACGGCCATCTGCTCGGCCAGCTTGTCGAGCAGCACCGGATCGGCCTCGAACTGGTACTTGTCGAAGTACTCGGTCGCGGTCCGGCCCGAGCGCAGGACGAACTCGCCGGTCAGCCGGCTCACGGCGCGGACCTGCCGCGCAAGGTCAGAGTCACTCACAAGGGTCTAGCCTGTCAGGCCCGCCGGGGACGGACGACAGCACCCCACAAGCAACCACTCAGCAACCGACAAATCGTGCCGATCAGAGGATCATGCAGATCAACCCGCACCGTTGGTTCGGCGTGGGCCAGAGTGGCGCCCCCGACTCCGCCCAGGCGGGCGCCGAGGCGGCGCACGCAGCCGTGGGCGGGCGTACGGCCAAGGCGGTCCTCGTCTTCGCCTCCGCGAGCCACGATCTGCCGGCCCTGCTGGCCGCCGTGCGGGCCGAGGCCGGGCCGGCGGCCGAGATCGTCGGCTGCACCTCGATGGGCGAACTGGGCAGCGCCGGAGTCACCGACGGCGGGGTATCGGTCGCGGCTCTCGGCGGCGACGGGTTCACCGTGCGGGTGAAGGTGGCGCCGATCAACCCGTCCGACCCGCGGGCGGCCGGCGCCGCGGCGGCCGACGCCGTGCACGGCCTGCACGACGAGCACCAGGTGCTGATCCTGCTGTGCGAGGGCCTTTCCGGACGCCCGCACGAGATCGTCCGGGGCGCCTACTCGGCCCTCGGCGCGACGATTCCGCTGGTCGGCGGATTCTCGGCCGACGATCGGCGCTTCCAGCGGACCTTTCAGTTCTACGGCGACGAGGTGCTCAGCGGCGTGGTGATCGGCCTCGGGCTCGGCTCCGACGGCCCGATCGGCATCGGCGTCGCGCACGGCTGGCGGCGTATCGAGCCGCCCATGGTGGTCACCAAGAGCCACGGCCCGCACATCTACCAGCTCGACGACCAGCCGGCGCTGGACGTGCTGCTGCGGCGCAACGACTTCGACGGCTCGGCCGAGGAGTTCTTCGACCGGGGACGGCAGCTGCAGCCGCTCGGGCTCTCCCGGCGCAGCGGCGAGGACATCCGGGTGATCCACGCCGGGGACGACGCCGAGCGGTCGGTCTGGGGCACCGCCGACGTGCCGCAGGGCGCGCTGGTCTGGCTCATGGAGGGCGACCGGCAGGCCCTGCTGGACGGGACCACCCAGTCCTGCGCCGAGGCGGTCGCCCAGCTCGAGCCGCTGCCGCCGCTCGGCGTGCTCGCCTTCGACTGCGGTGGCCGCCGGGCCGGCCTGATCGAGGGCGGGCTGGACGCGGAGATGCGAGCGATGCACGCGGCCCTCGGCGACGCCCCGTACGCCGGCCTCTACACGCTGGGGGAGATCGCCCGGGTGCGCGGCGCGCTCGGCATGCACCATCTGACCCTCGTCACCCTCGCCCTGGCCTGACCATGCTGGCCTGGTCGACCCATCAGCTCACCGAGTACTTCACCGCGGTCAACGCCGCCGGGGACGAGACCTCGGCGATCGCGAACGCGGTCGAGCGCGCGGCCGAGATGGTCGACGCCGAGGTCGGCGCGGTCGTGCGCGAGGGTGGCGTGCACGGGGCGTACGGCTTCGGACGGGTTGTCCCGGAAGTGGGCGTCCTGGAGGTCGCCGCCGGTCAGCCCCGGCTGATCGTGCCGAACGTGGGTGACCTGCACGCGGTCGCGAACCCGCTGGGCGATCAGGCCGGCGAGGCGCTCGTGGTGGCCCGGCTGGCCGAGCCGTTCGCGCCCGAGGAACGGCAGATGCTGCTGGGCATGGCCCAGGTGCTGGGCCTGGCGCTGCGCAGCATCCGGGTGCTGGCCGCCGAACGGCACCTGCGCGCCGAGAAGGAGCGGCAGGCAACCTCCGCGCAGACCCGTCAGAGGCTCGTGGAGACGTTGCTGACGATCCAGCGGGGGATCTCGGCCCGGCGGCCGCTCCCGGAGATCCTGGACGCGGTGACCGGCGGCGCGGCCGACCTGCTGGGCGGGGCCACGGTGACGCTGCTGCTGGCCGAGGGCGGCCCGGAGCGCCGGCTCACGATCGCCTCGACCTCGGGCGGTGGCGTGACGCCGCCGGAGGGCCTGGCCCGGGCCGCGATGGCCGGAGGAGCGGCTCTCGTACGGGTCGACGCGCGCGGCCAGATGATCGCCGCCCCGGTCCGGGTCACCGGCGAGATGGCCGGCTGCCTGGTCGCGCTGCTCTGCGGGGTGACCGACGAGAGCACCGAGCGGCGTGACCAGCTGGCCGCCTTCGCCCAGCAGGTCAGTCTGGCCCTGACCGACGCCCGCACGGTCGAGGCGGTCCGCGAGGCGCACCACGACCCGGTCACCGGCCTGCCCAACCGGGCCCTGTTCCTGACCATCCTCAACCGGGTGCTGGCCTCGCGGGCGACCGCGGAGGACCCGACCAGCGTGCTCTTCGTCGACCTGGACCGGTTCAAGGCGGTGAACGACAGCCTCGGCCACGAGGCCGGCGACCAGCTGCTCGCGTTGGTCGCCCGGCGCCTGCGCGGATGCGTACGGGCGAGCGACACCATCGCCCGGCTCGGCGGCGACGAGTTCGCGGCGCTGCTGCACGACTCGCCGGTGGAGACGGCGACGCTGATCGGTGAGCGGATCGTCGCCGCGATCAAGGAACCGTTCCGGGTCGCCGGCCGGGAGATCTTCATCGGCGCCAGCGTCGGGGTGGCGGTCTCCCGGGAGGCGACGCTGAAGCCGGAGGAGCTGCTGCACAACGCGGACGTGGCGATGTACCGGGCCAAGAAGGACGGGCCGGGCCGGGTGCTGGCCTACCAGCCGTACATGCACGCCGAGGCGCTCGACCACCTGAGCCTGCGCGGCGACCTGCAACGGGCACTGCGCGAGGGCGAGTTCCGCCTGCAGTACCAGCCGCTGATCCGGCTGGCGGACGGCGAGCCGGTCGGCGCCGAGGCGCTGATCCGCTGGCACAGCCCGGCCCGCGGCTTCGTCTCGCCGGTCGATTTCATCCCGATCGCCGAGGAGTTCGGGCTGATCGTCGACATCGGCCAGTGGGTCCTGGAGACCAGCGCGGTGCAGGTCGCCCGCTGGCGGCGCGACTTCCCCGACCTGGGGCTCAACGTGAACGTCTCGGGCCACCAGCTGGTCCATCCGCGCTTCGCCGACAACGTGATGAAGGCGCTGGCCATCGCCGGGCTGCCGTCGAGCGCGGTGACGCTGGAGCTGACCGAGTCGGTGCTGATGAGCGAGCCCGACCTGGGCAAGGCGGCGCTGCATCAGTTGCGCGGGCTGGGGGTGCAGCTGTCGATAGACGATTTCGGTACGGGTTACTCGTCGCTCGCCTACCTGCGCGAGCTCCCGGTGGACGAACTGAAGATCGACCGGGCCTTCATCGCCCGGGCCGAGCTCACCGGCGAGGACCTGGCGCTGGTGCGCACGATCGTGGAACTTGCGCAGATCCTGGGCCTCCGGGTGGTGGCCGAGGGCATCGAGAACGCCGCTCAGCTCGCCGCCCTGAGGCGCCTGGGCTGCGGATATGGACAGGGCTACCACCTGTGCCGCCCGACCGATCCGGCCGAGGTGCCGGCCAAACTGGTACGGACATCGATCGCCGTGCCGGGTTGATCTTCACCCGTTGGCGTACTTGATCACCGCTCTACCGCATGCGGGATCCTTGAGGGGTACTTTTCGGCTAATTGGTACATAAGCCCCGGAAGGAAAACAACAGTGACACCCTTCGCGCTGCTCTTCCTGCTCGCCCTGGCCGGCTCCACATGCTTCGCCCTCGGCCGGGCCCTCGGCCGCGGCGAGCGCTACGAGAAGGGATACCGCGAGGGCTTCCGCGACGGCGAGACCGGCTCGCTGGCCCGGGCGGCCCGGCTCATCCAGCTGAACGACCGCCCCGCCATCGCGCCCGCCATCGAATCGATGCTCGGCCCGTACGCGGTGCCCCAGCAGCAGTTGCCGGGCCGCAGCGTCGGCCCGGCGGTGACCGCGGTTCCGGTACGGCCCCAGCTCGCCCTCTGATCAGAACAATCGCAGGGCGGCGCTGGCGGCGAAGCCGAGCACGGTACCCACGATCGCGACGATGAGCCCGAGCTTGCCGAGCCGCTCCCCGCGGCGCAGGGTCACCGCGCCGAAGACGATGCCGAGAATGCCGAGAAGCGGAATGAGAAGGAACCCGACCCCGGCCATGACGAAAGCGGCGATGCTGAAGTTGTTGCCGGCCGCCCGAGGCGCCATCGGCGGGTAGGGGTTGTAGGGCGGCGGCGCCCCGTAGGGAGCGTTCTGCGGCGCCCCATAGGCCGGCTGCGCGGCGTTGACATACGGCGGCCCACCAGGGGGCGGCGCGGCGTTGCCATAGGGCGCGGGTGGCGCCGAAAAGCCACCACCATCGGCCGGATATTGCCCGGCAGTCCCGTGAGGCGCCGGCGGCGGCGCATACGGCGGCTGCAGGTCCCCAGCCGTAGGCGCATAGGGCGGCGGGTCTCCAGCGAGCGGCCCATACGGCGACGAACCCGCGGCGGGCTGCGCATACGGCGGTTGGCCTGAGGCCGGCGGCGGCAGTTGCCCGGAGGGCGGCCCATATGGCGGTGGGTCGGCGGCGGCCGCGTACTGGCCGGCCGGCGGGTACTCACCGGCGGGCTGCCCGTAGTTGTATCCCGCTGTGGGACCAGGCGCGGACCATCCCGTCTGCGGTGCGGCGGCGGGTTGGCCGCAGGTGGCGCAGTAGCCGTTCGGCTGAATGGCCGTCGA
This sequence comes from Actinoplanes sp. NPDC048988, assembly GCF_043197815.1. Classification (NCBI taxonomy): domain Bacteria; kingdom Bacillati; phylum Actinomycetota; class Actinomycetes; order Micromonosporales; family Micromonosporaceae; genus Actinoplanes; species Actinoplanes sp. NPDC048988. The sequence continues at coordinate 226,797 of NZ_JBICTW010000017.1, forward strand.
GCCACAGTTGGAGCAGGTCATCGACTTCGTCTCCCGGGTGTCGGTTTCACCCGGAAGCGATCGGCCCCTCACCGCCCGACTTGAGACCCGTCGCCACTCGATGTGCCGGCGACGGTGACGATCGTGCCGGTCGGATGAACCTCGGTCGTCCCGTCGGCCCGCGTGGCCGTGATGGCCGCCGTCGACGTCGCGCTGTCACCGGGCCGGAGAGCCACCTGGCCGGGCGGCTGCAGCACGAAGGTGCCGTGCCCATGCCGTACCTCGACCATGCCCTCGTTCCGCAGAAGCGCGAGCGCACGCCGAATGGTCTCCCGAGCGAACCCGAACTCGTCGTGCAGGTCCTTCTCGGAGGGCATCCGCTGACCGGGCGCCAGCTCCCCGTCGTGAATGCGCAGACCCGATGTCGCCCCCATGCTCCGGGCCGGCGCCTTCCACCACGTCGAACGGCCAGGCGCTCAATCCCTGTGCGAGGTCTGCGGCTGGCCGAGAGCCGGGCGATGCACTCTGATCCAGGCCTCGATGTCGGCGGCTCTCCACACCCGGCCCTGGATGAGTTCGTCGTAGGGTTCCGGCCAATCGTCACGCAGGGCCAGTTGGTGCACGCGCTGGCGTGTGATGCCGCCCAGGCGGAGCCGTATCTCCGTCATGCCCATCAACTGTCTTGTCATGGAGCTACTGTACAAGCGACTACCGCAGATGTCATTCCCACAAAAAAGGACCCCGGAAACCCGGGGCCCTTCCATGCGTGCACCAAAAGGGGTCAGCCCAGCTGGCGGCGAACCTCCGCGGCGACCCGGCCGCCCTCGGCGCGGCCCGCGACGGCGGCCTGTGCAGCCTTCATCGCGGGGCCCATCTGGGCCTTGCCGCTGAAGCCGCCCGCGGCCAGGGCCTCGCGGACCAGGCCGGCGATCTCGTCGTCGGTGAGCTGCTTCGGCAGGTAGCGCTCCAGGACCTCGCCCTCCGAACGCTCCTTGGCCGCCTGCTCCGAACGGCCCGCGTCGGCGAACGCGGTGGCCGCCTCGCGGCGCTTCTTGGTCTCGCGGGTCAGGACCGCGAGGACCTCGTCGTCGCTGAGGGCTCGGGCCTCGGTGCCGGCGACCTCGGCGTTGCGGACGGCGGCCAGCGCCATGCGCAGCGTGGAGGTGGTCAGCTCGTCGCGGCCCTTCATCGCGGCGTGCAGGTCATCGTTCAGGCGGTCCTTCAGCGTTCCCATGGACGGAGAAACTACTCTTTCGGTCATGCGTAAGCGCTCCTTTATCGCCCTGGGTGCCGGCCTGGCCGCCGCCGGCGGCGCGACCTTCGCCTATGCCTCGCTGGTCGAACGCAACCTGTTCACGCTGCGGCGCTTCGACGTGCCGGTGCTCGAACCGGACGCCGAGCCGCTGCGGATCCTGCACCTCTCGGACCTGCACATGATGCCCGACCAGCGACGCAAGCAGGCGTGGGTGGCCGCGCTCGGCGGCACCGACCCCGACTTGGTGATCGTCACCGGCGACAACATGGCGGACCCCGCTGCTGTTCCCGGCGTGCTGCGAGCGCTCGACCCGCTGCTCGAGGTGCCCGGCGCGTTCGTCTTCGGCTCCAACGACTACCGGGGCCCGCGGTGGAAGAACCCGCTGGAATACCTGATGCCGGAGCGCGAGTACGTGCAGGGCGTCGACCTGCCCACCGAGGACCTGCGCGCCGCCCTGGTCGACGCGGGCTGGGCCGACCTGAACAATGCCCGCACCACGCTGAAGGCCGGCGGCCGCTCGATCGAACTGGCCGGCGTCGACGACCCGCACGTCGACCGCGACGACTACCCGTCCGTGGCCGGCCCGGTCTCCACCGGCGCCGACCTCCACCTGGGCGTCACCCACACGCCCGCCTCGCGCGTCCTCGACGCGATGGCCGCCGACGGCTTCGAGCTGCTGCTGGCCGGCCACACCCACGGCGGGCAGGTGTGCGTCCCGTTCTACGGCGCCCTCACCACCAACTGCGACCTGCCCACGTCGATGGCGAAGGGCCTGCACCGCTGGCCCGGCTCCGACTCCTGGCTCCACGTCTCGGCCGGCCTGGGCACCCACCCGACCGCCCCGATCCGCTTCGCCTGCCGCCCGGAGGCCTCGCTGCTCACCTTGATACCGCGCTGACCTGCGGTTTTACGCTTCAGGGGATACCGATTTCGCGTCCGGCCGGGCGTCGGATAGTATTTCCTGGCAGCTCGGGGTGTGGCGCAGCTTGGTAGCGCGCTTCGTTCGGGACGAAGAGGCCGTCGGTTCAAATCCGGCCACCCCGACCAAGAGCAGTGCAGGTCAGGCCCGGTTACCGGAAACGGTAGCCGGGCCTGATGTGTTTCTGTCCTCGTTCTGAGGTAGACCAGTGTTGTGCGGGATGCCCGGCCACGGCTCTCCTTCGCAAACCAACACACACCGCAGCCGCGACCTGCGCCCGTGGGAAGGTCATCGGACGTCCAAGGCAGCGAAGGCACGCAGCACGGCATCGGGCGGCGCGCTGGGCCGCTGCGCTGCGAGCTCTACGGGCTGACCAGCACTGTCGCCGTCCTACCGGTGTTCGAGGTGTAAGCCACGTTGGAATTGACCAACCGACGGTGCTGTTCGAGGCCGAGCCCCTTGCCTGAGCCGCCGACGACCGAGGCTGCGGTCGGATGTGGCTCGTCAATCCTTGTGCGAGGATGCGCCGTGCGGATCTCGTGGGAGCAGCGGCGTGTGTGCCGGCGGTTCGGTGTGCGCGGGGTGGCGCCTGGCGGCGGGTCGATGGTCGGGCTGGCTCTGTCGAGAGGGCCGGAGGTTCTGCCGCTCAACGCCGTGCGCCATCTGCCGGTCGGCGCGAGCAACGGCTGGTACGTGTGGCGCGGCGAGGCTGATCCGGCCGACGACGGCTTCTACAGCCCGCTGCACGTCGAGCATCTGAGCGACCACGCCCCCGAGCTGATCCCCTACCTGGCCCTGCCGCCGGGCTGGGCGGTTGTTCTCGCTCCTGGCTACGAGGACGTGTACTTCGACGAGGATCTGCTCACCGAGTAGTGGTCAGGGCTTCGAGGCGGTGGGCGACCTCGGCGGCCGGTCGGGTGGCGTCGATCTCGGTGGTGGCGGTGGCTCGGAGGAGGGGCTCGACCGTGGCCAGGTTGGCGAGGATTTCCGCCCGGTCGGCGGCGCTTTTGCCGTACGGGTTGGTGGTTCTCGCCTCGACGCGGGCCAGCAGGACGGCGGCCGGGGCGCTCAGCAGGACGATGTGGTCGAAGAGCGGGTAGAAGCGGCCCTGGTTCGACTTGCAACCGGCCACGAAGACGTCCGGTGTGCTGGTCAGCAGTTCCGTGATGGGGCCGGGACGCCAGATCCAGTCGTCGCCGGCCCATTCGCTCCACTCGTCGGTGTCCGTGTCGACCGTGTGATGGCCGCGGGCGGCCAGCAGGGTCAGGGCCGTTGATTTGCCGGTGCCGGACATTCCGGTGATCAGGATGCGGGGCATGGGCAAAAAATACGGGCGGGACGTCCCGAAGGAGGTCCCGCCCGTGTGGTTGAAGGTCAGCGGCGGCCTGGCGGCTTGGGGGCGTTGCCGGCCGGCGGGGCGCCGTTCGGCGGGGTCTGTGCCGCCTTGCCCTTGCTCACCTCGATGACGACGACGCCGCCCTTGATGGTGCGGCCGCCCGGGTCGGTGCCGGCCGCGGTGCCCTCCGGGCAGTCGGACTCGACGTCGTTGCCGACCACCGCGTCGAAGCCGGCCGACTCGATCTCGTCCTTGGCGCTGCCGATCGACTGGCAGGCGACGCGCGGGATGGAGCGCTGGTCACCCTCGGCGATCTTCTTGCTGCCGGGGACCTTGAACTGCTCCTTCGGCTTGCCCTTCATGTAGTCGGCCAGCGTCTCGTACACGGCCGGGTTGACCACGTCGTGGCTCATCCGGTCGGTGTGCTGGGGCCAGTCCGGGTTGACCAGGTAGCCGGCCACGACCAGCTTCGTGGTGCCGGTGATCAGGGCGGCCGTCTTGTCGTTGTCGGTCGTTCCGGTCTTGCCGAAGACCGGGTGCTTCACCGTCGTCTTGACCGCGCGGGCCGTGGCGCCGTTGCAGTTGCCCAGCTGGGCCGAGTCGCCGACCGGGCAGCGGGTCGCGTCGAGCGTGGCCCGGGCGACGTCGGGGCTGGTCGCTCGGATGCAGCGCGGCTTGCCGATGTCGAGCTTCTCGCCGGACTGCGTGGTGATCTGCTCGATCGGCGTGGGTTCGCAGTGCATGCCGTCGCCGGGCAGGACGGCGAAGGCGTTGGCCATGTCGAGCGGCGTCGACGCCGACACGCCGAGGGTGAACGCGCCCCACTGGTTGGCCGATACCGGGTTGTTGGCGAAGTCGGCGTCCTGCTTGACGCGGAACTGCACGCCGAACCGCTTGGCCACGGCGACCACGTTCTCGGCGCCGACCCGCTCCTCCAGCGGCACGAAGTACGTGTTGATCGACTTACCGAAGGCGGTCCACATGTTGTAGACGCCCTCGCCGCCGCCACCGGAGTTGCTGGGGCACCAGAAGTGGGTGCCGGGGCAGGCCGAGTCGTTGCTCGAGTCGATGATGTAGCCCGACTTGTAGCGCTTCTCCGCCTTGATCGGGTACGCCAGCGGGTAGCCCTTCTCCAGCGCCGCGACCATGGTGAACATCTTGAACACCGAGCCGGCCTGGTAGCCGCTGATGTCGCCGCCGCCGGAGAGCAGCGGGTTGGTCGTGTTCGGGTAGGTCGCCCGTACGCCCGCCTTGGCCTTCCGCTTGTCCGAGGACAGCGGGTTCTGCGGGTGCGACGGATCGTCGAGCTTGTACCGGCGGTTGGCCGACAGGACGCGGACCTTGCCGTTGCCGGGCTCGACGCCGGCGATCAGCAGCGCGTTCTTGTTGTTCTGCGAGATGTGGTCGGCGATGCGCTTGCGGGCGTCAGCCGTGCCCTTGACGTCCATCGTCGTGACGATGCGGTAGCCGCCGCTCTTGAGCCGGCGCTCACGGTCGTACGTCGTCGCTCCGAACGACTCCTGGCTCATCCACCAGCGGTAGAAGTAGTCGCAGAAGAAGCCCCAGTTGTTGTTGGCGACCGAGACGCAGCCGTTGCTGATCGACTTGACCTTGCGCGGGATGGCTTCCTTGACGGCCTTGTCAGCCTGGGCCTGGGTGATCGATCCGGCCTCGACCATGCCGGGGATGATGTAGTTGTTCCGGCGGTCGCGGATCTGCGGGTACCCCTCCGAGGTGGTGGGGTTGAAGCTGGTCGGCGCCTTGACCATGCCGGCCAGCATGGCCGCCTGGCCGACCGTCAGGTCCTTGGGCTTCTTGTTGAAGTAGACCTGGCTGGCCGCGTAGACGCCGTACGCCTGGTTGCCGAAGGGCGCGATGTTCAGGTAGCGCTCGAGGATCTGGTCCTTCGACAGCTCCTTCTCCACCTGAAGCGCGTACTTCATCTCGTTGACCTTGCGCTTCGGCGTGTCCTTGGTGGCGTCCACGACCTCCTGCGGGTTGGTCGCCGAGTAGGCCAGCGAGAGGCGCACGTACTGCATCGTGATGGTCGACGCGCCCTGCTTGGAGTCGGACTTGCCGCTGTTGTTGACGAACGCGCGGGCGACGCCCTTGAGGTCGACGCCGTTGTGGTTGTAGAACTCCCGGTCCTCGGCGGCCACGATCGCGTCCCGCATGAACTTCGAGATGTCCTTGATCGGGACGTCGCTGCGGAACTCGTCGTAGAACTGCGAGATCTGCGTCCGGCCGTCGCGGGCGTAGATGCGGGTGATCTGGGGGGAGCTGAAGTCTTTGAGCTCACTGGGCAGTTGCGCGAACGTCTCGCCACCGGCCTTGGCGGCCAGTCCGGACATGGCGGCGGCGGGGAACGCCGCGGCCGCGACGACGACGCCGGCGAGTAAACCGCAGATCAGCAGCGAGGTCGCATTGGCGAAGATGTTGTGATCGCGTCTGCGCATCCAGGAGGTCACCCGAGCAGGGTACGCGAGGACCGCACGTGACCACACGTCAAGAGAGTCACGGTTCGCCCAGAATCAGTCTGCCCGAACAGGTGATTTTTCGTGGGGATTTGCGAAGTAGGCTTCGCGGCCTTTGCCCGGAAGAGCCGGGCTGTACGTATTTGAGGGACAACGTTGCGTAATCGCCCAACTACAGAGCATGATGGTCCGGCGAGCTAATCGCACGACGTCCGCGTGGCTCAGGGGGACACACGCCCCGCGGACGTCAGGGGGGTAACGCTAGGGGGGACGTTTACAGATGGGGATGATCAGCGACTGGCCCAGCATGGCCGCGTGTCAGAGTGGCGACCCTGACGCGCTTTTCGTGCAGGGCGCCGAGCAGAACGTGGCGAAGAGGATCTGCCGCAGCTGCCCGGTTCGCTACGAATGCCTCGCCGATGCCCTGGACAACCGGATCGAGTTCGGCGTCTGGGGAGGAATGACCGAACGGGAGAGGCGGGCGCTGCTGCGCCGCCACCCGCACGTGGCGAGCTGGCGCAAGATGTTCGAGGCCGCGATGAAGGACAAGGGCGCCGACAAGGTGCTGGTCCCGACCCGCTGAGCCACTAGGCCGTGTCCTGCCGATCACCGGAGCCAGATTAGGGCGGCGATGAGCAGCAACGATGACCGGTAAAGGGCGGCGCGTTTGGCGTAGCGAGTG
>NZ_JBICTW010000018.1:0-208539 GCF_043197815.1 Actinoplanes sp. NPDC048988
CAACGCCTTCGACCTCGCCTTCGACGGCCGCCTGTCCGCAGGCCGCAACTAACCCTTCAACAAGATCGAGTTACACCGTTCTCTTGACAGTCCCCACAACTGCGGTGGACTCGACGACGCCCGTGCAGCGCGCGATGCTCTTGCGGATGAAGTAGGTGCGAGTAAGGCTACGGTGACTGGTGGACGAGATCCTGCGTCAGGCCGTGTGGCGGCAGGATGCAACAGCAACCCCACTGGATGCGCGGAGGCAGACGTTGTGCGCCAGCTTGACGTTGACCCGAAATCAGTTCAGTTCACCGAAGCAATTCGACCGCGGACTAGACGACAGGTTCCGATCTGCCATAGATGTCAGGAAACCTACGATCCATCTCAGTTCCCGTCTGGCACCCTAGTGAAGCCTGGTGGAGCGTGGGGAATTGAGGTTGTGCCATGAACCCAGTAACGCGGGCTCTCATTGGCGCAGTGGACTGGGCTGCGTTGAGGACCGAATCCGGTAATGGTGTCGGATTGCCTCAAGCATTCGATGACTTGTCGAAGGCAACTTCGGAGGCGGCGGCCGACGATGCGTATTGGAGGATCGACAACGAGGCGATTGTCCAGGGAGAACTCTACGAGGCTGCTGTCCCGACACTCGAAGTTCTTCTATCCATGGCTTCGACCATGTCACCCGGTCCCGCGCGTCGATCATTGGCGGAATTAATCCAACAGATCACGTTTGGGCAACCGCACGGTTCCGAGGTCGAGCTGGGAAATCTGAACGTCGCGACCGCATGTAAATCGCTAGCTTCTGGGGCGATCTGGATTTTCTATGGATGGTTGACGGATACTGACAGTGACGTTCGAGAATGCGCTCTCCTGACATTGCAGAAGATCGACGTGGACGATAGAAGGAAATCCGTAGTTCTTGCTGAATTGCGGGACATTGATCCTTCACCTGGTGTGCAGAAGATATTTTCCCAAATCGACCAAGGGCTGATTTAATCGAAAAAGGAAGGCTGGAGGGCTGCCTGGGAAGGGTGGTGCATAAGCGGGTCGCGGGCGTGCTCGCCGGAAACACGCCCGTCCTAGTGCACAATTGCGACGACGTCAGGATTGGTGAGACGAATGTCGCTAGTGAAGTGGTCGCTACGAACGGCAAGCGTGGGTTCGGAGTCAGCATGCCACGAACTGCCGGCGACCTGACCCCGAACGTGCGAGTTGCAGCACAAGCAACCAACCATCACATGGGATGCGCTGAGTTGGCGGGCTATGCGAAATCGAGAAGCAGGGAGCTGCGATTGCAGGAGCCCGCGCCGGCGCCGTTAAGGTGGCGAACGGTGAAAAATGGACGTTGGAAGAGCATGGAGAACCATGGGAATTTTATGAGGCGTGTGAAAGTTTGTTCTGCTATTTGGACTGCGGCCCGCTGAAGTGAAAGAGTCGAAACCTTGGGAAGCGCTCTCAGTCAGGGCTCAAGCGTATTTTGACAAGTTTCGATCCTCGTGCCGGAGTCGGTACGTAATGGCTTGGCGGCGGCTTACGAGGATCTTGGTGCGTGGATGGATGCAATCGACCCCCGTTATATCGGTAAACGATTTCCGGTGCTGGGTGGGGAAACTGGCGGGCCACCTTACCCTGGGGGCCAGGTTGCCGGCCCTCTGGCGCACACCGGGCGATCTTCTGATAATGCCCATTGCCCAGCACGAGACCGTACAATGCACCCTTGCGCTGGCGTCGGATGGCCGATTCGGTTGCTCTTGGAACCGAGATTTCGTGCCGCTGTTCGATTCCGTAGATGCGATGCTGGAAGACGTTGCAGCTTGGGGCTCCCTGCAAGGCTGGTATTTCGTCGGTCATGCCTCAGATACCGACCCGAACGAGCTTGCAAGCCTACTTGGCGGATTGGCTGTTGATGAGGCTGCCTATGGCGAACTGTCGGGGTGGTGGCGCGGCCACGGTATTGCGATGTCCTTCGGGCGCCATCTGACCCACCAGCCCGAGAGCCTGCCTAATGTACAGTTTCTTGCCGACTCGGCCGAGGGCGCTCGTTCTATCGCTGATGCGCTGTCGGGAAGGTTGGCGTCCACATGGCCCCTCGAACGGGGCAAGACAGTGCCGCGGCTTCCCTGAGTCAGGCCGAGAAGTTTTTCTGTGGCGGGGTCGGCTGCTGCCGCTTTCCTTTGGCGTCGCATCACAACTGGCGGCAAGGGCTGGGGTCGTCCGGGGCGCAAACGGTGAGGTTGACGTCGAAGGTTTTTTGGTAGCCGAGGCCGCCCGTGTGGTAGCGCACGGTTATGCCGTGCAGTTCGGAGGTGCGCGTCGGGACGGGGAACTCGAAGAGCACCTCGACGCTTTCCTGCTCGGGCTGCGGCGCTATCCGGAAATTTGCCACCTCGTGTCGGGGCGGTATCTTCCAAGCTTTCGGCAGGGGCAGGGCGTAGCCGCTCACCGCGCCGGTGTCGAGCAGGGCCACCCGGTCCGGACCCCACAGGTAGGGGCCGGCCGTCGGCTCGAGGCCCTGCGGGTTACCGGCCAGGGTGATCTCGTCGAGCACGATGTCGCCGCTTGTCGAGTTGTGCAGGAGCAGGGAACCCCACAGCAGGCCCGCCTGCGACGGCTGGGTGCGTGCGCGCAACTGTTCGAAGTCGGTGCCCTCCAGCGGGCCGGCCCGCAAGGGGACACTGCTGGGTGCCCGGCCGGTCAGCCACAGCGCGCCGGCCGCGACGAGCAGGCAGGCGAGTACGGCGGTCGCGGCGAGCACCAGCCATCGGCGATGGGGGGCACGCCCCGGAACATCGTTCCGAGGCGTGCCGGCAACCTGATTCGTCACGCGACTTCCCGCGTCTTGGCCACACCGGTGTACCAGCGGCCCTTGTAACCGCAGATGTTGAACCCTGAGGCGTCGCCCTTGTAGCCGACCGTCACGCCCGAGCTCCAGGTCTGCGTCAGCTTGAGGTTTCCGCTCGTCGTGTTGCCGAAGCCGAAGGAGCCGGTGTACGTCGAGGTCTTGTCCTTGGCGACGCTGATCTCCATATTGCCGCCGAGGGTGTTCTTGTAGGACGAGCTGCAGGAGAACGGCGTCCACAGGCGGCGGTTGGAGTTGCCGGTGAAGCCCTTCGGGCGGTACTCGGTGTATCCCGACCACCACTTCACGCCGGTCGTCCGGTTCTGGCACCACACGTCGTACAGGTTGAAGCCGTAGCTGACGTACCACTCGGCCCGGGTGTTCTTCGGAATGGTGCCCTTGATGGTCGCCGTCGTGGTGGCGCCCTTGGTCATGCCCAGCGTGGTCACGAGGCTGCCGCTGCGGTTGGTCACACCGACCTCGAGGCTGGTGTTCTTGGAGGTGCGGTACTCCCAGGTGCCGGTGGTGTGCGAGCCGGTGGACTGGTCGGAGACGGTCACGTTGCGGCCGATCACGTCCTTGCTCTTCTTCAGCATCCAGTGGTGCCCGCCGCACCACACGTCCGGGTCGAAGGTCTTGCCGGAGGCGGAAACCTGGGCGTTGGCGGCCGCCACGGCCGCGTCGTACGTGGGCCGGTCGGTCCGCGGCGCGTCGGACGCCTCGATCGCGGCGCCGGTGGCGCAGATCATCCCGGTCGGGCACTGACTGCCGGTCTCGACGGTGGCGGTGGGCGGCACCTCGTTCGGCTCGACCTGAGTGGAGACCAGGTCGAAGTCGGGGCGGCCGTTCGGCGCCACCTCCATCGCCGACAGGCTCGACTGGCGCTCCTCGGCGTCGCCGTCGGCGGCCACGTCATCGGCGAACGGCTTCATCACGCCATCGTCGCCGATCGTGACGCGGCTGCGGTAGAAAACCTGCCCCTGGTCGGTCGGCGCGGTGAGCACCAGGGAGATCAGCCCGTCGGCGTCCTTGGACGCGAGCAGGGTCGTCGGGTCGGCGATCCAGGTGTAGAACGTGCCGTCGTCGAAGGACCAGCCCCAGCCGACCTCGGTCGGTTCGATCTCCGCGCCGGCCGGCAGCGCCAGCAGTTGCTCGGCGGGCGGCTCCACGGAAACCGTGATGAGCGCGTCGGCGATGGGTTCACCGGACGGTGTCCGAAGGGTGCCGGTCAAGGTGGGTGTGACGGTGTCGTCCGCGTAGGCGCGGACTGGTGATCCGACGACAAGGCAGGCCAGGGCCAGGCCGACGACGGCCCACCTTTTGGCTGTCGAAACTAACCTCATTGGGCAATATCCCCGTTTTCCGGAGGGCTCATTCACACCAGGCGATGTGAACGTGCGCAGAGGTTAACCACCAAGATCGAATCCTGGCTATGAAAAGTTTTCCAGGTGCCCGGTCGATTTGAAGGCCCTGGGGTTGTATTGATGGGATTGCCTGTCACGCAGGTGACACTTTCGCGATCAGGGCGGGCGGCTGCTAGGCGGGGTAGGTGGGCCCCGCGCGGCGTGTGCTCGCACTATTTGAGCAATACCTATCTCCGCGCGCAGCGCGCGGAGCGGCTAATTCATATCAAAACAGCGTTGTTAGTGTTCACCAAGACCGAGCACCACAATTCAGGTCCTGGCTCGGGCTAATGCATCGTGATGCTGGCCGGAAAGGCCACAGCAGCCGTCGGCGTGGAGATCACGCGTGGGGGCGCTGAGAGTCGGCGATCCGAAGTAGGCCGGGTCGAGGCGGCAGGTCAGTTCGGTGCCGGTGCCACGGGGTGCGTCGAGATCGTGGGCCGTACCGCGTAGAGCTCGGCCCGGAAGCTGTCGTCGTCCCATTCGAGCTCCTCGGTGAAGGTCATGCCGGGCCGCGCCGGAACGATGCCGAGGAAGTGGGCCATCCACCCGTGCTGGTCGCCGCGCCGGGGAGGCCAGGCCCGGCGCGACAAGTCACGGCGCACCAGTTCTCCCGGGCGGTGATGCGGACGCCCGGGAAAGCGGCGGCGATCAGGTCGCCGGGCTCGCGGTCGACGGCGAAGTTGTCCTTCCCGTCGAGCCGGTAGTTGTACCGCCGGGTGGAGTGGAAGCGGGTGTCGTCGACCATGACGACACCCCAATCCGCATCAGACACTCCGGAAATCGATTCCCATCAAGCTCGCAGCCGCCTTGTAGGTGGCGGCGCGGTGGCCCAGCGACAGCGACCAGTGGTGGCCGACCCCGGACGCGCTCCAGTCGTCGACCCACTCGCCGGGGTCGCGGCCGAAGTCGACCCGGCTGGTGGTGTTGCCGATGGCCAGCAGTGGGCCGTCGACCACGGTGCCCTCGGCCGCGATGAACGACAGCGAACCGTCCCGGTCCTGGCCGAGCCCGAGGAGGGTGACCGGGCCGTGCCGTACGTCGAATTCGACGCTCACGCCCCAGCCGCGCTTGCCGTGATAGACGCCGAGGCCGCGCAGCAGCGGCTGCCGCGAGCTGACCGCGAGGTGGGCCGGGCCGTCGTGGCCCATCTCGACCACGTTGTCGGTGAAGTTCAGCGCCTGGATCTCGCAGAACGAGCCGCCGGCCCCGGCGACCTCGGTGGCGAGCTGTGCGACGGTGGTCCTCAACTCGTACTCACCGGTTGTGGGAATGCCCCTCGCGGTCAGCAGCGAGGCGCCCAGGATCATCCCGGCGCCGAGCCGTTCGTGCTGTTCGCCGCCCAGCCCGCGATGGTAGTAGGCGAGGCTGTCCAGGTCGAAGTCGTCGGCCAGCCGGTCGAGGCCGACCGAGACGCGGGCACCCCAGGAGAAGTCCTCCTCGTTCACCGACTCGTCCAGCTCGAAGATCTTGCGGGCGAGCTCCTTGCGCTCGGCCACCTCGTCGTCGGTGACCGTGGCGACCCGCTCGCGCAGGTCGTCGAACTCGAGCACCTCGACGTGCGAGCCGAAGGTGGTGGGCAGCAGCGTGAGGTCGGTCGAGACGTCGAGCATGCCCGGATAGAGGTGACCCATCAGGCCGTGCCGGGCGTTGCGCAGGGCGGCCCGGATGCGGGCCGCCTCGATCCACCGGCCGATGCGCTGCCAGGCCGCCTCCTGCCGCAGCCAGCCGGTGACCGACCGGAACGGGATGCCGGCCCGGCGGAACAGATTGCCGACCTCGGGCACCGGGCACTGCCCGCAGTACGCCAGCCAGGCGCCGGTGTCGAAGTTCGCGTGGTCCATCCGCTCGGTCGGCTGGAGGTCGATCACGAGGACCGGCGTGTTGGCCCGCTGCGCGATCGGCAGGACCATCGACGAGGTCAGGTAGGTCGTGAGGAACAGGACGATCAGGTCGCAGTCGGCGCGGCGCAGCTCCTCGGCCGCCCGCACGCCGTCGGTCGCGTCCGAGATGAAGCCGACGTCGGTCACCGACGCGTCCATCTCCTGGAAGCGCTCGCTGACATAGCGGGCGGACTCCTCGAGCTGCGGGAGGAGATGGGGGAATTGCGGCCAGTACGTGCCCAGGCCGCCCGCCACGAGCCCGATGCGCACCTTCCGGCGCGCTTTACTTTCCAAGATCATGCTGCCTCCCAGAGGATGACGTGCAGATGTCGAGGGCCGTGCACCCCCTCGACCCGGTTGAGCTCGATGTCGCTGGTCGCCGAGGGGCCGCTGATCCAGGTGAGGGGCCGGGCCGGGTCGAGCCGGGCGACGGCCTCGGGCACCGACGCCACGACCTGGTCGGGCCGTAATACGCAGATGTGCAGATCGGGTAAGAGGGTGAGGATTCGCGGACCCTGGTCGGGCGAGGCGTCGAGCACGATGGTGCCGGTCTCGGCGATCGCCACGGCCGCCCCGGTCAGCACGCCGTCGGCGCTTTCCACGCCGGTCAGGGCCGCTTCCGGCGGCAGCCACGACTCGGGCAGGCCCGGTGGGACGACGAGGGCGCCGGCGCCGATGATGCCGGCGACGATGGTGGCCACGTCGGCGCCGCGGTGGACCACTGCCTTGTAGTCGACGAGCCGGTCGATGAGCACGTCGAGGTCGGCCGGCGGGAACTCGCGGCGGTAGGAGCGCGGAATGTCGGTTGTTTCAGGGCCGTCCGCGAGCGCCGCCCGTACCCGGCCCAGGATCAGGTCTTTGCTGTTCATCGCCCTCGCCACCAGTCGCGGAAGCTCTCGTCGGGCGGGGCCGGCAGGTCGCGCGCGGCCGACCAGCCGTTCAGCGGCGGCGGCAGGCCCCGGCCGCGCTTGCCGACGAGCTTGGTGAACTTGGCCGCCCGCTGCGCGCGGGCGTACAGCCGGGGACGGTCCATCGTGTACGCGGCGGCGGCCATCACCGCCTTCTCGGCCGCCGGGTGCGGCACCCGGTTACGCAGGTGGACCAGGATCGACGGGATGTCGATCTTCACCGGGCAGGCGTCGAAGCAGGCACCGCAGAGCGACGACGCGTACGGCAGCGAAGCGTTGTCCTCGACCCCGGTGAGCTGCGGCGACAACACCGCGCCGATCGGGCCGGGATAGACCGAGCCGTACGCGTGCCCGCCCGTCCGCTCGTAGACCGGGCACACGTTGAGGCAGGCCGAGCAGCGGATGCAGTGCAGCGCCGACCGGCCCACCTCGTCGGCCAGCACGGCCGAGCGCCCGTTGTCGAGCAGCACCAAGTGGAAGTTCTGCGGCCCGTCGCCCGGCGTCACCCCGTGCCACATCGAGGTGTACGGGTTCATCCGCTCGCCGGTCGACGCGCGCGGCAACAGTTGGAGGAAGACCTCGAGGTCCTGCCAGGTCGGCACGATCTTCTCGATGCCCATCACCGTGATCAGGGTGTCCGGCAGGGTCAGGCACATCCGGCCGTTCCCCTCCGACTCGACGACGGTGAGCGTGCCCGTCTCGGCGATGCCGAAGTTGGCCCCGGAGACCGCGACCTTCGTCGTCAGGAACGTCTCGCGCAGATAGCGGCGGGCCGCCGCGGCGAGCACCGGCGGGTCATCGGTCAGGGCCGGGTCGACACCGGGCATGGCGCGCAGGAAGATCTCGCGGATCTCCGAGCGGTTGCGGTGGATCGCCGGCACCAGGATGTGGCTCGGCTTGTCCCGGCCGAGCTGCACGATCAGCTCGGCCAGGTCGGTCTCGACCGGGGTGATCCCGGCGCCCTCCAGGGCCTCGTTGAGCCCGATCTCCTGGGTCGCCATCGACTTGACCTTGATGACGCGCCGCTCACCGGTGGCCCGCACGAGGTCGGTGACGATCCGGTTGGCCTCGGCCGCGTCGGCCGCCCAGTGCACCACTCCGCCGGCCTCGGTGACCTTGGCCTCGAACTGCTCCAGCAGGCGGGGCAGATTCGCCATGGTGTACGCCTTGAGCGCCGACCCGGCCGTACGAAGGTCCTGCCAGTCGGGAAGCTCGGCGATGACCCGCCCCGACTTGCCGCGAATGGTGGCCGTCGCATGCTGCAAATTCCGGCGTAGCTGCGGATCGGCCAGGGCCGTCCGGGCCGCCGCCGGGAACGGTTCGTCCCCGCGCAGATGACCGACCCCGCGCGGCGCGTACGCCACCGGCATGCCCAAGAAGGTGCTCATACGCCCGCCGTCTCCGTCGAAACCAAGATCTCGGCCAGATGTACGGTCTTCACGCCCGTCCGCAATCGCGACAATCCGCCGCCGATGTGCATGAGGCACGACGTGTCGCCGGCCGTGCAGACGTCGGCGCCCGTGTCGAGAACGTGCCGCATCTTGTCGGCCAGCATCGCGGTCGACGTGTCCGCGTTCTTCACCGCGAACGTGCCCCCGAAACCGCAGCACTGCTCGGCCGCCGGCAACTCGACCAGGTCGAGCCCGCGCACCCGGCGCAGCAGCCGCAACGGCCGGTCACCCACGCGCAGCATGCGCAAGGAGTGACAGGTCGGGTGATAGGTCACCCGGTGCGGGTAGTAGGCGCCCACGTCCTCGACCTCGAGCACGTCCAGGAGAAATTCGGACAGCTCGTACGTGCGGCTCGCGACCTGCTCGGCCCCGGCGGCCAGGCCCTTGTCACCCGCGGCGTTCGCCACCATCCGGTGCTGATGCCGGATCGAGCCGGTGCAGCTGCCGGAGGGCGCCACGATGACGTCGTACGGCTCGAAGGTGCGCACGTAACGCCGTACCAGCGGCAAAGCCTCTTTCTGATAGCCGGTGTTGATGTGCATCTGCCCACAGCACGTCTGCGCCTCGGGAAAGACGACGTCGTGCCCCAGCCGCTCCAGCAGCAGGACGGTCGCCTTAGCCGCCGCCGGAAACATCGTGTCGGCCAGACAGGTGGCAAACAACGCGATCCGCACCGCAACCTCCTAACTGGACTCGTTTGAATCGGGCTCGCTATTGGGGAGCGGTGATTGCGCTCGTACGGCGCGGCCGACTGGGCTTTCCGCAGCACCGCGCGCTACTTGGGCCATACCGCGCGAATCGGCTGCGTTCCCACAGCCCCGCGCAGGCCACAGGGCTCGTACCGCGCAATCGGCTGCGCTTCCACAGCACCGCGCGCGCTACTCGGCTCGTACCGCGAGCACCGCGCGTGCTACTCGGCTCGTACCGCAATCGGCTGCTTTCTCGCTCCACCGGCGCTACCTGGGCTCGTACCGCGCGATCGGCTGCCTTCTCGCTCCACCGGCGCTACCTGGGCTCGTACCGGACGATTTGCTGGGTTTTCCGCAGGACGGCGCGCAGTGCGGTCAGGTCGCCGTCGATCACGCCGGCGGCGCGGGCCTGGACGAGCAGGTTGCCCAGGGCGGTCGCCTCGACCGGGCCGGCCAGCACCGGCAGCCCGCAGGCGTCGGCGGTGAGCTGGCACAAAAGCTCGTTGCGGGCGCCGCCGCCGACGATGTGTACCGCGTCGACGTGTTTGCCGGAAAGCTCCTGTGCCTGCGCGATCGCCCGTTTGTGCGCCAGGGCCAGACTGTCCACTATGCACCGGGTCAGCAGGGCCGGGGTCGCGTCCGGGGACAGCCCGGCCGCCTTGATCAGCCGGCCCGCCATGTCGCCCGGCGGCAGGAAGACCGGATCGTCCAGATCGACGACATGTGCGAACGGCTTCTCGCGGGAGGCGGCCCGCAGCAGTTCGACGATGTCGGGCGAACCCCACTCGCGCATGCACTCCTGAAGAGGCCAGAGGCCCATCACATTGCGCAGATAGCGAATCGTGCCGTCGACGCCGCCCTCGTTGGTGAAGTTGGCCGCCCGCGACGCCGCGCTCAGCACCGGCCCGGTCAGCTCCAGGCCCACCAGGGACCAGGTCCCACAGGAGATGTACGCGAAATTGTCGCCGGCCGCCGGTACCCCCACGACCGCCGAGGCCGTGTCGTGCGATCCGACCGCCACCACCCGCGTACCGCCGAAATCGCCGATGACCGACCCGGGGTGACGGATCGACGGGAAGAGCGAAGGCCGCAGGCCGAGCTTCTCGATGAGGGGCGAGGACCATTCCCGGGTACGCACGTCGACCAGCTCTGTGGTCGACGCGTTCGTGTACTCGGCGCCGGTCTCCCCGGTCAGCCAGTACGCGAGCAGGTCGGGGATGAGCAGAAGTTGCTGCGCAACCTCGTATTGCGGACTTTCCTTCGCCGCGGCCAGCTGATAGATCGTGTTGAAGGGCAGCTTCTGGAGGCCCGTGATCTCGTACAGCCGCTCGTCGCCGATCGTCTCGGCGACCCGCTCGGGAACGCCGTCGGTGCGGGCATCGCGGTAGTGCACCGGATTGCCCAGCAGCTCACCGGTCGCGTCGACGAGGCCGTAGTCGACCGCCCACGAGTCGATGCCGATGCTCTCGACCGGGCCGGCCCGCCTCAGCCCCTCCAGGACGCCGCGGTGGAGCCCGAGAATGTCCCAGTAAAGGGTGTGATTCGTCCGGACTGGCTCATTGCGAAAGCGATGCGCCTCGGTCAGCGTGATCTCGCTGGGGCCGACGCGGCCGACCATGACGCGTCCGCTCGACGCGCCGAGGTCGACCGCGGCGAAATCCTTCGTCATCGGGTCGTCACCGCAGGAACGCGGCGGCCACGCCGGCGTCCACCGGGATGTGCAGGCCGGTCGTGTGGGTCAGGTCGCCGCCGGTCAGGACGAAGACCGCGTTCGCCACGTGCTCCGGCAGCACCTCGCGCTTGAGCAGGGTGCGCTGCGCGTAGTACTCGCCCAGCTTCTCCTCCGGCACGCCGTAGACGGCCGCCCGCTTGGCGCCCCAGCCGCCGGCGAAGATCCCGGAGCCGCGTACGACACCGTCGGGGTTGATGCCGTTGACACGGACGCCGTACTGGCCCAGCTCAGCCGCGAGGAGGCGTACCTGATGGGCCTGGTCGGCCTTGGTGGCGCCGTAGGCGACGTTGTTCGGGCCGGCGAAAAGCGAGTTCTTGCTGGAGATGTAGACGATGTCGCCGCCCATCCCCTGCGCGATCAGCACGCGCGCGGCCTCGCGGGAGACCAGGAACGAGCCCTTGGCCATCACGTCGTGCTGGAGGTCCCAGTCGGCCTCGGTGGTCTCCAGCAGCGGCTTCGAAATGCTCAGGCCGGCGTTGTTGACGACCAGGTCGACACCGCCGAAGGCGAGCACACCCTCGCGCAGCGACTGGACGATCGCGTCGGCGCTGGTGACGTCGGCGCCCACGGCGATCGCGGCGTCGGTCCCGCCGATCTCGGCCGCCACATTCTTCGCCGCCTCGAAGTCGCGGTCGGCGACGATCACGACGGCGCCCTCGGCGGCCAGCCGCAACGCGATGGCCCGGCCGATGCCCGAGCCGCCGCCGGTCACATAGGCGATGCGGGTGGCGAGCGGCTTCGGCTTCGGCATGCGCTGAAGCTTGGCCTCCTCGAGCGCCCAGTACTCGATGCGGAACTTCTCGGCCTCGTCGATCGGCGCGTACGTCGACACCGACTCGGCCCCGCGCATCACGTTGATCGCGTTGACGTAGAACTCGCCGGCCACGCGGGCGGTCTGCTTGTTGGCCCCGAACGAGAACATGCCGACGCCGGGCACCAGCACGATCGCCGGGTCGGCGCCGCGGATGGCCGGGCTGTCCGCGGTGGCATGCCGGTCGTAGTAGGCCTGGTAGTCCTCGCGGTAGGCGGCGTGGAGCTCTTTGGCCCGTTGTGCGATCTGTTCCAGCGGCGCGTCGGGCGCGGTGTCGAGGATGAGCGGCTTGACCTTCGTACGCAGGAAGTGGTCCGGGCACGAAGTGCCCTTCGCTCCCAGTTCCTCGAGGCGCTCGCTGTTGACGAAGTCGAGGACGACCTCACTGTCGGTGAAGTGGCCGACCTGGGGACGGTCAGTGGAGGCGAGGCCCCTCAGGTACGGGAAGATCAGCGCGGCCTTCTCGCGGCGCTCGGCCTCGGGCAGCGACGTGAACTTCCGGTCACCGAACGGCTGCGGGCGGCCGTGCTCCGCGAGGTACCGCTCGGCGGTCTTGATGATCTCGAGCGAGTTGGCCTCGCACTCGGCGCTGGTGGCGCCCCAGGCGGTGATGCCGTGCCCGCCGAGGATCACGCCGATGGCCTGCGGGTTCGCTTTCTGTACGGCGGCGATGTCGAGGCCGAGCTGGAAACCGGGCCGGCGCCACGGCACCCACAGAACCTTGTCGCCGAAGATCTCCTTGGTCAGCGCCGGCCCGTCGGCGGCGGTCGCGATGGCGATACCCGAGTCGGGGTGCAGGTGATCGACATGCGGAACGTCGACGAGGCCGTGCATGGCAGTGTCGATCGAGGGGGCGGCCCCGCCGCGGCCGTGCAGGCAGTAGTCGAAGGCGGCGACCATCTCGTCCTCGCGCTCGACACCGGGGTAGACACCGGTGAGCGCGCGGAGGCGGTCGAGCCGCAGGACGGCCAGGCCCTTCTCGCTGAGCGTGCCGAGATCGCCGCCGGAGCCCTTGACCCAGACGAGCTCGGCGGGCTCGCCGGTGACCGGATCGGTCTCGGTGCCCTTCGCCGAGGTGTTTCCCCCGGCGTAGTTGGTGTTGCGCGGATCGGCCCCGAGCCGATTGCTGCGCTCCAGAAGCTCACGCACTGCGGGATTCGTCATGGTTTCCTTCATCGCGGGGAGATGGCATGAAACGTTTCAGACGTTGCCGACACATTACGGCTCTGTGGCGTCCCCGGTCAAGACACAGATCACATTTGAAACGTTGCGAACCAGCGGCCGACCGCGCTATCCGCGCCCGCACAGCGCGTCACTTCACGCCCCGGCCCAGCGGCCGACACCCACTCATCACGCCGCCCGGCACCCACCTCCATCGCGCCGCCTCGCCACTCGCCGCCGGCGTTCTTCACCCCACCTCGCGCCGCCCCTTCACGCCGCCCCGGCGCCCACTTCCTTCGCCGCCTCGCCGCCCAGATTTCGCACCGCCCGGCGCCCACGTGCTTCGCCTCGCAGCGCGGATTTCCCACCGCCGGCGACCCGCGTTCCTCGCATCGCCGCCCCGCCGCGCAGATTCACGCCGCCCGGCGACCCACGTCCCTCGCATCGCCGCCCCGCTGCGCAGATTCACGCCGCCCGGCGACCCACGTCCCTCGCATCGCCGCCCCGCCGCGCAGATTCACGCCGCCCGGCGACCCACGTCCCTCGCATCGCCGCCCCGCCGCCTTGCCGCGCAGATTCACGCCGCCCACCGCCCGCTTCCTTAACCCCACCTCGCGGCGCCCTTCACCCGAAGTGAGGGGGCAACGCCGGGTCGGGTGAAGGGGCGGCGCAAAGCTCGGGTCGAGCTCAGACCGCGGAAGCGCCGGACGGTGCCGCGGTGCCGCGAGCTGGGCGAAGGAGGCGACGCCGGGCGGCGCGAAGGGACGGCGCGAAGGGACGGCGCGAAGGGACGGCGCGAAGGGGCGGCGCGAGCTGGGCGAAGAAGGCGACGCCGCGCGGCGCCAAAGGGTGGCGCGAGCTGGGCAAAGGAGGCGACGCCGGGCGGCACGAAGGGACGGCACGAGCTGGGCAAAGGAGGCGACGCCGGGCGGCACGAAGGGACGGCACGAGCTGGGCAAAGGAAGCGACGCCGCGCGGCGCCAAAGGGACCCGCACGAGCTGGCGAAGGAAGCGACGCCAGGCGGCGCGAAGGAAGGCCGCGAGCTGGGCGAGGAAAGCGACGCCAGGCGGCGACAAAGGGCGGCGCGAGCTGGACGAAGAAGGCGACATCGGGCGGCGCGAAGGGACGGCACGAGCTGGACGAAGAAGGCGACATCAGGCGGCGCGAAGGGACGGCACGAGCTGGACGAAGAAGGCGACATCAGGCGGCGCGAAGGAAGGCGACGAGCTGGGCGAAGGAGGTAGCGCCGGGCGGCGTGAAGGGGCGGGCGCACCGTTCGGGGGGAGCTGAGCGCCGGGCCCTGTACGGCGGGTGGGTTCGCGATGAAATGCCGGACTTTGCCCTGCCTCGCGGCGCCGGCTCTCATTTCCGGTCTGGGGCGCCTGCCGACCTCCTTCGTACTCGGAAGCCGGACAAAAGGGGATTCGCCGCCAGGCGCTACGCGATCACCGCGGGTGGGCTGCGTACAAAGATCATCTTTTCGGACTTGTCCATCCCACTATTCGATCTCTCTGGCACCGATCGGAGGATGCCGACGCGGGCTGTCCACTTACGACCCAACGATCTTCGGATGGATCTAGGGGCTTTAGTCCTTTGTTTAGTGCTCAACCAAACTCGGCCGTGTCACTGTTGCCCGGAAAGCCCACCCGAGCACCGGATTCGTCACTCGCCGTCATAGGCGCGATCCGGGGCTCGTTTTTTGGAGGACAAGCAAGTGGCGAACATCGAGACTTCCCTCAAAGAGGCCATGACGATCGAGGGCGCCATCGGCGTGGCCCTGGTCGACTACACCAGTGGCCTCACCCTGGGTGTCATGGGCGGCGGCCTGAACATGGACATGAACGTCGCCGCCGCCGGCAACACCGACGTGGTCCGGGCCAAGGTCCGCACGCTCGAGATGCTCGGCCTCACTGACAGCATCGAGGACGTCCTGATCACGCTGGACTCGCAGTACCACCTGATCCGGCTGCTGCACGGCCGCGGCAACGAGGCTTTCTTCCTCTACCTCGCGCTGAACAAGAGCCGCGCCAACCTCGGCCTCGCGCGCCACCAGCTCCGCAAGATCGAAGCGGAACTCGACGTATGACGGCCCTCGACGAGAGCGGCCTGAACGTCCGCAGCACGTCGCAGCTGGTCAGCGACGCCGTCCGGCAGTTCCGGCAGCAGGTGCCGGAGTGCATCGCCAGCGGCCTCGTCGACATGTCGACCGGCATGCTGCTCGCCGTGGACACGCTCGACGACCACCCCAGCGAGGTGCTGGACCTGCTCGCCGCGGCCACGTTCGACCTGTTCCAGGGCCGCAACGTGACCATGATCGAGGACATCTGGAAGGCGCGCCGCGGCGTGCCGAACGACGATCACCACTACTTCCAGGAGATCCTCGTCCACAGCGACAACCTCGTGCACGTGTTCCTGCGCAGCCCCGTCAGCCAGGACATCGTCGCCGTGGTGGTGTGCCGCCGGACGGCGAACACCGGCATGCTCCTGGCCCAGGCCCGGATCGTCATGAAGCAGCTGGACGCCGGCCTCGCGGGATGACCCGGCCGACGGACCCGCCGCCGCTGGCGGACGCCCTGGGCATCCCCGGCGCCAGCGCGGTCTCGCTGCTCGATCCGGACGGCCCGCGCGTGCTGTGGTGGGCCGGCGGCGGACCGCCGGACGAGCAGCAGGCGGCGACCGTGGTGACTCTGGCCGCGGCCGCCGCCGGCATGGTCATGCTGGGCGAAACCGGCGACGAGCTCGGTGACGTCCTGCTGACCAGCAGCGACGCCTTCCACGTGGTGCGACTGGTCGAGGACGACACCGCACCGCTGGTCGCGCATCTGACCCTGCGCCGGGCCGGCGCCAACCTGGCGATGGCCCGGCGTGAGTTCGGGTCGCTCATCAAGGCGTACGCGGGAAAGGCCGATCAGACCACCGCCGCCACCGCACCCGCCCTCGCCGCGCCCTCCACTGCCCCGGAGGCGGAAACCCCCGCCGAACTGCCCCGGCGAAACCGGGTGGCACCGCCTCCCGCTGACGAGTCCCCCGACCTGTTCGGCCTGCTCGGCCAGCCTTACACCGCTGACGACGACGTGCTCGACCGCGTCCTGAACGCCCTACGCTCCCTCTGATCCGCTCCCCCTCCTGGAGAAAGCCGTGCAACCAGATCCGTATCAGGCCGTTCGCGGCGAGCTCGCCGCCCTCCGGCATCAGGTGACCGGCGTACGCGGCTGCGTCGTCGCCGGCGTCGACGGTCTGCTGATCCTGCACGACACGGTGTCCTCGACCGAGCCGCACGACATCGCCGCGCTCGCCGCCGGCGCGCACGGCATCAGCCGCACCTGCGGGGCGGCCCTGGGCCAGGGCTCCTTCCAGGAGGTGACGATCCGCAACACCGGCGGATATCTGGCGGTGTACGCGATCGGCGAGCTGGCCCTGCTGGCCGTGATCGGTGACAGCGGACTGAACATCGCCCGGCTCCACCTCGAGGCCCGCCCGGTCACCGCCCGCCTGGCCCGGCTGCTGCGAGTGGAAACCTCGCACCCCTTCGACTGAGCGCGGCCGCCCGGCCCGGCCGCGTGAACGGGCCTGCTACCAAGGGAACCCTCAACCTCTACGACTTATGGCCGAATGAGGCGTGCACTGAACCAGTCCAGTGGCCGAGGCGCTTCTTCCCATGATCAACGAGGCTATGAGACCGGTACGTTCATGGGGGATTCATGGTTACTCGTCGTTCGATGCTGCGCGGAGCTCTGCTCACCGCCGGTGGGGCGGCCACCGCATTCGCCGGCTCCGATCTGGTCAAACACTGGCTGGGCTGGGACCGGCCACCTCTGGGCGGCGGATACGCCGCGGCCGCCGACAACCTGGGCGCGGTAGCCCACGGCGGCGTGCAGATCCACTACTTCCAGCCGACCGCCGAGAAACTGGTGGCGCTCACCTTCGACGACGGCCCGCTGCCCGACTACACGCCACGCTTCCTCGACGCGCTCGACAAGGCCCAGGTGCCGGCCACCTTCTTTCTGGTCGGCCGCCACCTGGAGGCCAACTCGTCGCTGGTCCGCAATCGCCTGGACCGGCACGAGGTGGCCAACCACTCCTGGTCCCACGACGACCTGGCCACCCTCGACCTGGCCGGCGCCCGCCGCGAACTGGAACGCACCCACGAGGCCATCAGGAAGTACCTCGGACGCGAGCCCACGCTGATGCGCCCGCCCTACGGCCACCTGGGCGGATCGACGGTGCTGGCCGCCGACGCCATGGGGTACGACATCGTGCTGTGGTCACATCAGATGCGCGAACGCCAGTACGCCAGCGACCCCGAAGCCCAGGCGCGCGACTTGATCGACTCGATGCGCCCCGGCTCGATCATCCTGGCTCACGACGCCGGCACCAAGCGGCGGCTGGTCGCCTTGGACGCCCTGCCGACGATGATCGCCGGCCTCCGCTCCCGCGGCTACCGCTTCGTCACCGTCTCGGAGCTCCTGAAAAGCTAGCGCGGGAAACCGTGGAGGCGCGGGCCACCAGTTCCGGCGTGAACTGGAGCTGGCTGTGCTTGTGGTCCGGGTTCGTCGCCTCGTCGAGGACCAGCTGGGCGGCCGCCCGGCCCAGTTCCTGCCTCGGCTGGCGCACCGACGTCAGCGGCACCGCCGCCGCGGCCGCGAACTCGATGTCGTCGAAACCGACGATGGCCAGGTCGTCCGGTACGCGCAGGCCGGCTCCGATGCTCTGCTGCAGCAGGCCCAGGGCCAGCAGGTCGTTCGCGCAGAAGGCTGCCGTCGGGCGGCGCCGGGCGGGCAGGCCGGCCAGGCGTTCGCCGGCCGATCGTCCATCGGCGACGGTCATCGCGTCGGTGGGCAGGTAGATCAGGTCGTCGGGGGAACGGCCGAGTGACGACCAGATCTCGCGCGCGCCCTGCAGCCGTTCCTTCACCTGGCCCAGCGAGTCGGGGCCGCCGATGAACGCCACCCTTTCGTGGCCCTGCTCGGCCAGGTGTTCCACCGCTATGCGGCCGCCCAGCACGTCGTCGACGGCGACCGAGCAGCAGTTGTCGACGCCGCGGACGCGGTCGACCACGACCAAAGGGACGCCGCGGCGGGACAGCTCGTCCAGGTGGGGGGCCGCCGGGTCGACGGGGGTGATGAGGATGCCCTGGACGCGCTGCTGGAGCAGGCGGTCGAGGTGGACCTCCTCGCGGGAGGCCCGGCTGTTGCTGTTGCAGATGAACAGCGACAGGTCGGCGTCCTCGGCGGCCAGTTCGATGCCCTGGGCGACGTCGTGAAAGAACGGGTTGGTCCCGTCGAGCATCACGTAGGCCAGGGTGCGGCTGGTGCCCGCGCGCAGCTGGCGGGCCGACTCGTTGCGGACGAATCCGAGTTCCGTCATGGCGCGCTCGACCCGTTCGCGGGTGCGGGCGCTCACCACCTCGGGGCGGTTCATCACGTTGGAGACCGTGCCCAGCGAGACGCCGGCGGCGGCGGCCACGTCCTTGACGGACGGCGTCCTGCCGTTCAGCACCGCTACCTCCTCGACCTGCCGGCCGCACCGGCGGGGAAACGCAGAACCGGGTCACCGTACCCCGTAAGAGAAACTTCGGTTGAAACGTTGAAGCTACATCCTCAACGGTACCGGTCGAAATCTCAACGACCGTGTTTCCGCAACGTTTCGATCGAATGCTTGACACGTGTGATCGGGGCCACCTACGTTCTCTACACGTTCTCTGAAACATTTCAAAGTCCGACGTGGAGGTGGCTGTGGCGGACTCTTCGGCCAAGCCCGATAACCGCGCCGGCGACCTCGGGCCGGCCCGGCTCGAGGTCGCCGACGTCACGAAGTCGTTCGGCGCCGTCGCGGCCGTCCAGGGCGTCAGCTTCCCGCTCTACCCGGGCGAGGCGCACGCACTCGTCGGTGAGAACGGCGCCGGCAAGTCGACCATCGTCAAGATGCTCGCCGGAGTGCACCGGCCCGACACCGGCACGCTGCGGGTGGACGGGGCCGACGTCGAGTTCGCCGGCCCGGCCGACGCCAAGGCGGCCGGCATCGCCGTCATCTACCAGGAGCCCACGCTCTTCCCCGACCTCTCGGTCGCCGAGAACATCGCGATGGGCAACCAGCCGCTGACCAGGCTGCGCCAGATCGACCGCAAGACCATGACCGCGAACGCCGAGGCGCTTTTCCGCCGCCTCGGCGTGCACCTCGACCCGGGCCGCCCGGCGCGCGGCCTGTCCATCGCCGACCAGCAACTGGTCGAGATCGCCAAGGCGCTGTCGGCCGAGGCCCGGGTGCTGATCATGGACGAGCCGACCGCGGCGCTGTCCGCGGTCGAGGTCGAGCGGCTCTTCTCGGTCGTGCGCTCGCTGCGCGACGAGGGCGCGGCCATCATGTTCATCTCGCACCGCTTCGAGGAGATCACCGCGCTCTGCCAGCGGGTGACGATCATGCGGGACGGCAAGCACGTCGCGACCGAGCTGGTCTCCGAGCTCAGCGTCGACGACATGATCCGCAAGATGGTCGGCCGCGACCTGAGCGCGCTCTTCCCCAAGCAGGACGTCGAGCCGGGCGAGGTAGTGCTCGAAGTGGACAAACTGTCCCGTGAGGGCGTCTTCCGCGATATTTCGTTCCAGGTGAGAAAAGGCGAGATCGTCGCGCTGGCCGGCCTGGTCGGCGCGGGCCGCTCGGAGGTCATGCAGGCGGTCTTCGGTGTCGACCCGTACGACGAAGGAACCGTAAAGGTCGATGGAAAGAAGCTGAAGGGCGGCTCGCCCCGGGCCGCCATGGCGGCCGGTCTGGCTCTCGTGCCCGAGGACCGGCGCCAGCAGGGCCTGGTCATGGACCTGTCGATCGAGCGCAATGTGACGCTGCCGCGGGCCCGCAAGCTGGCCCGGCTGGGTCTGCTGTTCGGCGGCAGCGAGCGCCGGTCGGCCCTGACCTGGACCGAGAAGCTGCAGACCAAGCTGGGCAAGCTCAGCGACGCGGTCGGCACGCTCTCCGGCGGCAACCAGCAGAAGGTCGTCCTGGCCAAGTGGCTCGCCACCGGCCCGCGCCTGCTGATCGTCGACGAGCCCACCCGCGGCATCGACGTCGGCACCAAGGCCGAGGTCCACCGGCTGCTCTCGTCGCTGGCCAAGGACGGCATGGGTGTCGTCATGGTGTCGTCCGAGCTGCCCGAGGTGCTGGGCATGGCCGACCGCGTCATCGTGCTGCGCGAGGGCAAGGTCGCGACCGAGCTCACCCGGGCCGAGGCCACCGAGGAGTCAGTCATGTACGCCGCGATGGGACAGAAGGTTTCGGCATGACCACGTCTACGCTCGGCGCGCCCGCGCCCGGCCGGCGTTTCGCCGGCGGGCTGCTGAAGACCCGCGAGCTCGGCATCGTGCTCGCCCTCGTGGTGCTGATCGCCTACACCGCCATCGACAACCCGCGCTTCCTCTCCGGCCAGAGCATCCGCGACAACCTGCTCAACACGGCGATCCTCGCGGTGATGGCGGCCGGTCAGGCCGTCGTGGTCATCACCCGCAACATCGACCTGAGCGTCGGTTCGGTGCTCGGCATCAGCGCGTTCACCGTGGCCACCATGATGAGCGACAATCCGGGTCTGCCGATGATCGTCGCGATCGCCGTCGGCATCGCCGTGGGTGCGGTCGCCGGACTGATCAACGGCGTGCTGGTGCGGTACGGCAAGGTGCCCGCCCTGGTCGTCACCCTCGGCACGATGTACATCTTCCGCGGGCTGGTCTACTCGTGGGCCGGCGGCGACCAGGTCACCGCCGACGAGCTGCCGGGCCGCTTCCTCGACTTCTCCAACGACGACATCCTGGGCGTTCCCTGGCTGGTCCTGATCGCCCTGGTGGTGGTCGGCGGCATCTCGGTGATGATGCGGAACTACCGGATCGGCCGGGAGATGTACGCGATCGGCTCGAGCCCCGACGCGGCCGAGCTGGCCGGCATCAAGGTCGCCCGCAACCTGATCGTCGCGTTCATCCTCAGCGGCGCCGCCGCCGGCCTGGCCGGTGTGCTGTTCGCCGCCCGGTTCGGCACGATCGACGCCTCGGCCGGCAACGGCTACGAGCTGAACGTGGTGGCGGCGGTCGTGGTCGGCGGCGTGGCCGTCTTCGGCGGCAGCGGAACGGTCTGGGGCGCCGGCCTGGGCGCGCTGCTGCTGACCGTGATCAGCAGTGCTCTGGCCGTCCTGGACATCAACCAGTTCTGGCAGCAGGCGATCGTCGGCTCCCTGATCATCCTGGCCATCTGCGCCGACCGGCTGGTCGCGGTCCGGATCGCCCGCTCTCTCCGTAAGCGAGACGCTCATGTCTGAAGTGAAGAAGAGGCTGACCAGCTGGGACAGCATCATCATCCTGCTGACGATCGTGGTGCTGATCGTCGCGTCGGCGACCGTCGACAACTTCGGCACCAGCCGGAACTTCACCTTCATGGTGCTCGACCTGCTGCCGATCATCCTGATCGCGCTGCCGATGACGATGATCATCGTGACCGGCGAGATCGACCTGTCGGTGGCCAGCACGCTCGGCTTCACCAGCGCGCTGATGGGCTGGTTCTGGAACAACGGCCTGTCGATCGAGACGATCATCCCGCTCTGCATCGTGATCGGCGCGATCTGCGGCGTGCTCAACGGCTTCCTGATCACGGTGCTCGGCCTGCCCTCGCTGGCGGTCACCATTGGCACCCTGGCGCTGTTCCGCGGGCTCGCCTTCGTGGTGCTCGGTGACGGCGCGGTGGCCGACTTCCCGTTCAGCTACACCGACTGGGTCACCGGAACGATCGGCTCCTCGCCCGTACCCAATGTCCTGATCTTGATTGTGGTCCTGGCCCTGATCTTCGGCATCGTGCAGCACGCCACCCCAGTCGGCCGCGCGCTCTACGCGATCGGCGCGAACGACAAGGCCGCGCATTTCTCCGGCATCCGGGTGGCCCGGACCAAATTCTGGCTGTACGTCGTCAGCGGCGCCGTGGCCGGCCTGGTCGGCGTGCTCTGGACCCTGCGCTACTCCAGCGCCCGGGCCGACAACGGCTCGGGCCTCGAACTCGCCGTCGTCGCGGCCGTCCTGCTGGGCGGTGTGTCGATCTTCGGCGGAAAGGGCAGCCTGCCCGGCGTTCTGGCCGGTGTCGTGCTGCTGGCCGCGCTGCAGAACGCGCTGCGCCTGGAGGACGTCTCCGGGCAGGCGCTCAACATCGTCACGGGCGCCCTGCTCGTGCTCTCCGTCCTGCTTCCCAACATCGCCACCGCCGTTCGCGGCAACTGGCACCGCCGGCGCCTGCGCCAAGCCGCAGCCCGATAGCCCGGACCTGAAAAGAATGGAGTACGCCGTGCTTCGTCGCTCCCCCCGCACACTACTTTCCGTAACTTCTGCCGCACTCCTGGTCGTGGGCCTGAGCGCCTGTGGCGGCACCACGAAGGACAACACCGACAACTCGGCCGGCGGCTCGCAGGCTTCCGCGGCCGCCGACCCGAACGCGGCGACCAAGGAGGGCCTGAAGATCGCCTTCCTGCCCAAGCAGCTGAACAACCCGTACTCCGATGTGGAGGTCGGCGGCGGCAAGGTGGCGGTCGGCGAGGTCAAGGGCGAGTACAAGCTGGTCGGCCCGAACGACGCCTCGGCCTCGTCGCAGGTCTCGTACATCAACACCCTGATCCAGCAACAGCAGGACGTCATCGTGGTCGCCGCCAACGACCCCAACGCGGTCTGCCCGTCGCTCAACCAGGCCCGCGCCGCCAAGATCAAGGTCGTCACCTTCGACTCGGACGCCTCCAAGGACTGCCGCGACGCGTTCATCAACCAGGCCACCACCCAGGGCATCGGCGAGTCCCTGGCCAAGATGGCCCTGGAGCAGGCCGGCGGCGAGGGCGAGATCGCGGTCCTCTCGGCCACCCCGAACGCCACGAACCAGAACGCCTGGATCGACGTCATGAAGAAGGAACTGGCCAAGCCCGAGTACGCGAAGCTGAAGCTGGTCAAGGTGGCCTACGGCAACGACGACGACCAGAAGTCGTTCCAGGAGGCCCAGGGTCTGCTCCAGTCGTACCCGAACCTGAAGGCGATCGTCGCCCCGACGACCGTCGGCATCGCGGCGGCCGCCCGCTACATCGGCTCGTCGTCGTACAAGGGCAAGGTCGCCGTCACCGGTCTCGGCCTGCCGAACCAGATGCGTGAGTACGTCAAGAACGACACCGTGAAGAAGTTCGCGCTCTGGAACCCGGCCGACATCGGCTACCTCGCCGCGTACGCGGGCACCGCCCTGGCCTCCGGTCAGATCACCGGCGCCGAGGGCGACAAGTTCAAGGCCGGCAAGCTCGGCGAGTACACGGTCGGCAAGGACGGCGAGATCGTCCTCGGCCCGCCGACCGAGTTCACCGCCGCGAACATCGACCAGTTCAACTTCTGAGTCGGCCGGCACATGCGTTACTGCTTCAACCTCCAGGTCCGCCCGGAGCGGATGGCGGAGTACGTGGAGCGGCACCAGGCCGTGTGGCCCGAGATGCAAGCGGCACTTCGGGCCACCGGCTGGCGCAACTACTCCCTGTTCCTGCGAGAAGACGGCCTCCTGATCGGCTACGTCGAGGCCGACGATCTCGAAGCGTCCCAGGCGGCAATGGCGGCGCTGGACGTCAACACCCGGTGGCAGGCGGAGATGGCCCCCTTCTTCGCCGGCACCTCACCCACCGACGGATTCCCGTTGCTGACCGAGGTGTTCCACCTTTCGAATGAGCCTTTGGAGGCCCCTCATGACTGACCTCGCCGCAGTCAAGCGCGCCCTGGCGGCGCAGCGCATCGAGACCCCGTCGTGGGCCTTCGGCAACTCCGGCACCCGCTTCAAGGTGTTCCCGCAGGAGGGCGTGCCCCGCACCCCGGAGGAGAAGATCGCCGACGCCGCGGTCGTGCACCGCTTCACCGGCGTCGCGCCGACCGTCGCCCTGCACATCCCGTGGGACAAGGTCGACGACTACCAGGCCCTCGGCGAGTACGCGAAGTCGCAGGGCGTGGCGATCGGCGCCATCAACACCAACGTCTTCCAGGACAACGACTACAAGCTCGGCTCGGTCACCAACCCCGACCCGGGCATCCGGCGCAAGGCCACCGATCACCTGCTCGAGGCGATCGACATCATGGACCAGACCGGGTCCCGCGACCTCAAGCTCTGGTTCTCCGACGGCATCAACTACCCGGGGCAGGACGACCTGCGCCTGCGCCAGGACCGGCTGCACGCCGCGCTGCAGGAGGCGTACGACCGGCTCGGCGACGACCAGCGCTTCCTGCTCGAGTACAAGCTGTTCGAGCCGGCCTTCTACGCCACCGACATCCCGGACTGGGGCACCTCGTACGCGCACTGCGTCGAGCTCGGCGAGAAGGCCACGGTCTGCATCGACACCGGCCACCACGCGCCCGGCACGAACATCGAGTTCATCGTGGCGTTCCTGCTGCGCCAGAAGAAGCTCGGCGCGTTCGACTTCAACAGCCGGTTCTACGCCGACGACGACCTGATGGCGGGTGCCGCCGACCCGTTCCAGCTCTTCCGGATCATGTACGAGATCGTCCGGGGTGACGCGCTGGACCCGGCGTACGGCATCAACTTCATGCTCGACCAGTGCCACAACATCGAGGCGAAGATCCCGGCGATCATCCGCTCGGTGCTCAACATCCAGGAAGCCACCGCCAAGGCCCTGCTGGTCGACCGCGACGCGCTGGCCAAGGCGCAGACCGAGGGCGACGTGCTCGAGGCGAACGCGGTGCTGATGGACGCCTACAACACCGACGTCCGCCCGCTGCTGGCCGAGGTCCGCGCGGACGCCGGCCTCGACCCGGACCCGGTACGCGCGTACAAGGCCAGCGGCTACCAGGAGAAGATCGTCGCCGAGCGCGTGGGCGGCGAGCAGGCCGGCTGGGGCGCCTGAGAGTCGGAAAGGCCCGCCGGGTTCCTCAACCCGGCGGGCCCACCGGCCGATCCTTACGGCCATGGAGCAGTACATGAACTCTGCCTACGACGTGACGAGCCAGCTCTTCGGCCCCGAGTCGGGCATCCCGTGGTGGGCCTGGATCGTCGTCGCCGTCGCGATCTTCTGGAAGATCGCCGTCCGCGAGCCCAAAACCGCCGACGAGCAGGCCCACGAACGGGACGAAGTCATGCTGAACGGCATGTTCGCCGACAACAAGGGCAAGAAGTCGAAAAAGAAGAAGTAACCCGGCCTCAGGCCGCGTCCAGGAGTTTTCGCTGCTCCCGGATGAGGTCGACACAGGCTGGGCTGCCGCGCTCGTCGTCGATCGTGATCCGCCGTCCGATCCCCTGCCGCTGCAACGTCGCGTCGTAGCACTGGAACAGGACGTTCGACACGTCGCCGGGCCTCGCCCCCTCGCTGAGCCCCGAGAGCATGACCAGCGCGGCGTCCAACATGATCGAGCCGACCGTCCCCTCGGTGTCCAGATGGGGATAGATCCGCCCCGAGATCTCGAAGGCGCTCTGTGGCGGCGCACCCGCCCGCCCGGCGGTCAGAGCCTCCTCGATCAGCGCACGGGCGCCCGGGGCGGGGATCGCGGCGAGCGGCGTCAACGACCGGAACATCGCGTAGTCGATGGCCTCGCACATGATGTGGATGCGCTCGGCCTCACTCTTGCCTTTCGCCACCTGTTCGGCGTCGGTCATTCCCCGCGTCCACAAATCGCTCATCGGATCTCATCCTTCCGCGACGGCGGCCGGAACCGGGCCACCGTCAGACCGAACCCGACGATGACCTCCCGGCCGTCGGTCACCGCGAGAGTGCGGGCCGCCGTCGGTAGGCGCAGCGCCGGGACCACCTCGGCGCCCGACTCCAGATCGACGAGCGACACCGTGCGATCTTGACGGGCGATGTAGACCAGGGGCCACGCCGCCACCGCCACCGCGGTGATCACCTCGCCGGTGACCGCCGGTCCGCGACGGCGACCGGACAGATCACCGGCCCAGGCGGTCTGCCATTTGTTCCACGGCTCCGCGTAGCTGCCGCAGACGAACCGGTCACCCTCCGCGGCAGCCATGAACTCGCCGTCGGCATGCGGAAGGCGCACCGCCTCGGTCAGATCTTCCAGCCAGAACAGCTGCGGGTGCCGGGCGTGCGACGAGGTGACCGCGATCGGCCCGCGATCGGTCGAGCCGATCACGACACGCGACGTCTCCCGGTGCTTCTCCACCTGATCGATGACCGACCCGTCATCGGTTCGCCTGATCTCGAGCACACCCCGGTTGATCACGACCAGGACCTGTTCGCCGTGGACCGTGGCCGGGTCGATGTGTTTCACCTGCGGTTGGTTCATGTCGACGGCCGGCGGGATCTCGCGACCCGCGACGAGATCCCATCGCCGCAGCCATCGGTGCGATTGGTGCAGGGAGCCGGCGCCGGTCGCCGCCCGCACCTCCGCCCCTTCCCTCCATGTCGCCAACGCGACGATGCCCGTGACGCCGGTGTAGGTCGGCGGAGCGATCAGGGAACCATCACCGGCCCGCCGCGCCTCGATCGCCCCGCCGTGGTCGGCCGAGACCACCACGTCACGGTGAGCGATGCCGAGGCGGACGATCTGGTCGTCGCTTTCGCCGGTCACCCAGACCGTCCGCCATCGGCTCGTCATTCTCCTAATCCTGGCAAAGCGAGGCGCCCTTGTACTTCATGGGCCCGTCGTAGCCGGCCGCCGCGAACGCGCGCGCCGTGATCTCTTCCAGCATCTCGTTGTCGTCACCGTAGTCCTGCGGCTGGTAATGGCCGGACCACCGATTGAACTCGAGGATCTTTCCGTCCTTGACCTTCAGGCCGCCCGCCATCAGGACACCGTTGGGCACCTTCTGGCTGTTCTTCCCGGCGATGCTCGTGTGACCGGGATAGATGTTCCTGTCCCACAGTGCTTCGAGGATGGCGTCGGACACCGACCTGACCTCGTCATTCGGCATGATCACGAAGTGGTGGCACCCGTCGGCGAGCGACCCCCGCCCGTCGTTGCTTCGGCGGATGACTGAAGGATCCGGCAGGTCATCCTGCTCGTCGGTGTCGGGATCGCGGAGCGGGAACCGAATGTCCCGGCCGTTCTTCCAGATGATCTCTTCACATTGGCTGTTGTGAACCAGGATCGACTCGGCCCCGGCGACCACGTAGAACGTGTGCAGGTCGGCGACGGTGAGGTTGTGGACGCGCGTCTTGGCGTCGTGGTGCCGTACCGCGGTGACCTGGACGTAGGTGCCGGCGCTCGTGCGTAGCCACTGCTGAGGCGCCAGCCGTTCGGCGTCGACCCAGTCCGACAACTCCGGAACCCAGAACGGGTGGTTGTGGGTGGCGGTGATGGTGGCACCGCCGACGGTGATGTCGACGAGCTTCTTGTCCCCGTCGCCGACGATGGTGGCCGTGACCGGCTTGGCCACGGTGAGACCGGTGATCGGATCGGTCGCGCGGACGAGATCGCCGACCGCCACCTTCTCGATGGGCCGGCTGGTGCCGTCCGCGAGTAGCACCGGCGTACCGGGCAGGAAGCTGTTGGCCCGGGCGCGTACCTCGCACTCGTCGTCGCGGTCCTTTTTCTTCTTCTTGCGACGGGCGAGTTCGCGCAGCTTCTCCTTGCGCTTCTTGGCGTCCTTGACCTTGTCGAAGAACTTGATCAGCTTGGGGATGAGCTTGACGATCTTGTAACCGGCCCGGATCGCCTTGATACCGCCGAGCAGGCCGGCCAGGCTCCACAGGCAGGCCTCGACGTTGCCGTCCCGGATGCAGGAGACCAGGTCGCCGACTCCGGACAGGTCCAGGAACAGGTCCCAGGCCTCGGCCTTGATGAAGTCCAGGACGCTCATCCCGGATTCCTGCTCGGCCTGGCGCAGCTGCTCCAGCTCGTCCGGGGTCAGGTATTGCAGCAGGTCGGCCTCGGTGGCGTCCGGCGGGATGTTGGCCGCGGCGTCGGCCACCTCCTGTGCGGCACGTTGCCGCTCGGCCTCCTCGGCCCGGTCGGCCGCCTTCTGCGCGTCGATGGCGTGCTGGAGCGCGTTGGCGGCGGCGGTACCGGCACTGTCGGCCGCCTGCTGCGCGTTGGTGGCTGCCGTCCGTGCCGCGGCCGCGTCGGCCTCAGCCCGGTCGGCGGCGCCGCGGGCGGCCGCGGCGTCGGCCTCGGCGCTGTTGGCGGCCTGGTTGGCCTGGTTCGCCGCTTCCTGCGCCTGCTGCGCGCTGCGCCCGGCGATCGCCGCGTCGTTGGCGGCCTCGTTGGCCGCCTGCCGTGCCGCGGCGGCGTCGGCGCGGGCCTGGGCGTCGGCCCGCCCCGCGCTGGCGGCCGCGGTCCGGGCCGCCGCGCCGTCGGCCGCGGCCTGAGCCGCCGACCGCCGGGCCTGGGCCGCGGACTCGGCGGCGTCGGCCGCCGAATGCGCCGCGGCCGCCGCCGACAGATAGGCCGGCCGGACCTGGTCGGCCGCGTCGCGGGCGGCATCGTCGGCCCGTCGCGCCGCCTCGAGCGCCTCGGCCGCCCGCGCCTGCGCCTGGTCGGCCTGCTCGTTGCCGATGACCAGGGCCTGCGCCGCGACCTGGGCCACGAAGTCGGCGTCGATGTCGGCACCGGTGAACGGGCTGACCATGCCGATCGCGGTGTTCGCGGGCTGGGCGATCCCGGCCGCCGAGCTCGCCGCCGCCGTGGCCGCCCGCACCGCGGACTCGGCCTGCTCGCTCGCGGCCACCGCCTCGCGGGCGGCCCCCTCGGCCTCGGACTTCGTCCGGTCGGCCGCCCACAGCGACCGCACCGACTCCTCGGCGGCCTGACCGGCCAGCCGCTGGGCCGAGGTCGCCGCCTCCGCGGCCTTGGCCTGCTGCGCGGTGGCCTCGGCGGCCTTCGCGTCGGCCCGTACCCGCGCCGAGTGGGCGCCTCGGGCCGTCGCCTCGGCCCTGTCGGCCGCGGAGTCGGCGGCGGCCGCCGCCGCGCGCGACTTCTCGGCGGCGGCCCGGGACCGGTTGGCGGCGTCCTGCGCCTGGGTGCTCGCGGCGCGAGCGTTGGCGGCGGCACCCGTGGCCGTGTTCGCGTGTGCACGGGCTGACCGCGCCGCCGAGCTCGCTATGCCCGCCTGCCGGTCGGCCTCGTCGGCCTCCGCCTGAGCTTCCTGACGCTCGGCTTCCGTCTCGGCCGACGCCGCGGCGGCGCGCATCGCCTGGGCCCTCGCCTTGGCCGTCTGCTCGGCCCGCTCGGCGGCCATGGCGTCGTCGCGCGCTTGCCGCGCGACGCCTTCCTGGTTCCACGCCCGCGTCTCGGCCGCGCGGGCGGCCGACTCGGACGACTCGGCCTTCGACCGGGCCTGGTCCGCTACGGCGGCCTCGGCGTCGGCGGCGGCCCGGGCGTTACGCGCGATGGCCGCCTGCTGCTCGGCTTCGGCCCGATGGCGTTCCGCGTTGGCGCGCTCGGTCTCGGCGGTCTGGCGGTGTTCCTTCGCCTCCGCCGCCTTCGCCTGGGCGATCTCCTTCTGCTGGCGGGTCTTCTCGGCCTCGGCCCAGGCCTTGGCCTCGGCCGCCTGTGCCTGCTCCTTGGCGGTCTTCGTACGGGCCGCGGCGGTCTTGGCCGCGGCGGCCTGCTTCGCGGCGGCGGCGGCCAGCTTGGCCGCGGCCGCCGCGTGGTCGGCCGCGTGCTGGCGCCACTCGATCGCCAGCCGGGCATGCGCCTCGGCCTGTGCCTGGGCGCCCTGCGCGTTATTGGTGGCGATGGTGGCGTCGACCGCGTGACCGGCGGTCGTGGTCGCGCCGACCGCGGCGGTTGCGGCCTCGCTCGCTCCCTGGGCGATCGCCGTCCACTCGAGGCCGTAGGTCAGGCCCGTCTCCTCGAGGACCTCGGCCGCGTTGCGGGAGGACGTCGCGGCGGCCTGCGCCTGCTGCGCCGCCTGCTGTGCGGTGCCCAGCTCGGTGGCGATCAGCTGCTTGTCGATGGCCAGATCGCCGGCCTTGCTCGCCACCGTGCCGGAGCCGGCCAGGACCCGCTGGCTGTGCCGGGCGGCGTTGGCCGCGCCGGCCATCGCGTTGGCCGCACGCTGCAGCGCGTGCACGCTGTTGCCGTGCGCGACCATCATCTGGGTCCGCGCCTCGGACGCCCGCTTGGCCTTCCTGGCCAGGTCGGACAGTTCCTCGGCGGCCTTGTTCCGCGCCTCCAGATCGGCCAGGTAGCGTTCCCGCGCCTCGGCGTCGGCCTTGGCGGCCGCGGCATAACCGGTGGCGAAGTACGCGGCCACCGCCGCGTCGTTGCCGGCCAATGCCTGTTCGGCCGCCAGCTTCACCTGCGAGCCGGCCGGGGCGGCGGCGGCGAAGACCCGCAACCGCTCACGCAGCTGGGCGGCACGCTCGCGCGCGTCGCCGGCGACCTTCTCGTCGCGGGCCCGGGCGATGTCGGCCCCGTAGGCCAGGAAGGCCTTGCGGTCGTTGTCGGTGCCGGCCAGCACCCGCTGGGCCTCGGCGTTGAAGTACCCGCCGGGCACACCCGTGCCGACCATGGTCTTGACCTTGGCCAGGCGGTCGGCCGCCTCCTTGCGCTTGCGGTCCCTCACCTGCTGCTCGATGACCGGCATCTGGGTCAGCGCCCAGCTCCGGATCTTGGCCGCGTCGCCGGTGGCCAGGATGGCCAACGCGGCGTCGCGGATCTCCGGTTCCTCGGTGAGCTTGGCCAGATCGGTGACCGCCGTGACCCAGCGCTCGTTGGAGGTCACCACGCCGGTGGTGCCGTTCCACGGCTCGGTCACCAGGTCGGGGATCGGGATCGAGGGTGG
This sequence comes from Actinoplanes sp. NPDC048988, assembly GCF_043197815.1. Taxonomy (NCBI): domain Bacteria; kingdom Bacillati; phylum Actinomycetota; class Actinomycetes; order Micromonosporales; family Micromonosporaceae; genus Actinoplanes; species Actinoplanes sp. NPDC048988. The sequence goes on from NZ_JBICTW010000018.1 coordinate 30,591, forward strand.
ATCTTCCTGCTGCTGCGCCGGCGCCGGGGCGGCCAGTGCGGGCGGCGCGTGGACGCCACTGCCGAGCACGATCAGGGCCAGCAGAAACACCAGCCATGCACGGATCGAATTTCTCATCGGGCACCCGCCTGCATGTCCTGCTCGCCGGCCAGGGCCATCTCGTAGAGGGCCGTCCAGTAGGCGGCCTGCTTGGCCGCGTTGGCCTGCTCGGTGGTCCACTGCTGGCCGTTGGTCTGCGCGCTGAGCGCGATGGAGTCCCAGTTCGGGTTGTCGGCGGCCGCGGCGGCGGCCAGCGCCACCTCCTGCCAGTTGGCCGCCTGCTGCTCGGCCACGACGACGGCCGTGTCCCACGTGGACTTGGCCGGTGCGGCCTGCTCACCCAGCGCGTGCCAGGCCCGGGCGGCGGCGGCGCGGGCCTGCTCGCGGGCCTCGTCCGCCGCCTCTTCCGCGGCCTTCTGCGCGGCCAGCGCGTCGGCCAGCAGGGTCTTCACCTTGGCCCGCCAGACCATGTCGTTGTTGGTGCACTGCATCTTTTGGTTCTGCAGGTCGACCGCGGCGGCGGCGGCCCAGTCGTAGGCGTAGAACTCGACCAGGTCGGCGTCGGTGGCCCCGACCCGCAGGGCGTAACCCGCCGCGGCCCGGACCTGGGCGCCCGGGTCGTGGTCGCGCAGGTGGGCGACGAAGAGCCGGTCGGTCTCGAGCAGCGCGGCGACCTGCTCGCCGGCGGCCTCGCGGGCCACCCGGTCGCGTTCCTTGGCCGCGGCGTATCCGGTCTTGGCGAAGGCGTCCAGCGCGGAGGTGCCGCTGTTCAGCGCGTACTGCGCGGCCGCGTGCACCTCGGGCGAGTACTCCGCCGTGTGCGTGGCCAGGATCCGGCGCGCGAAATCGGCGTTGCGTGCGGCGAGCTGCTGGGAGCGGGTGACCGCGTACGCCAGGCCTGAGTTGAGGAAACGCTCGATGGCGGCGGGCACATTGCTGGCCACCAGCGCGTTCCAGGCGGCCGTGCGCACGAGCGAGCGAGGGTCGTAGCTCGCCAGGTAGCGGACGTAGAGGCGGTCCTCTTCGAATTGATCGAAAGTCGTGGTCGTGATGGCGCTGACGGCAGGGCCGCCCGCCCAGGCCGGCGCGGAGAAACCGGTCACCAGGCCCGGCGCCAAGATGAGCGCAGCAGCCATTATCGCTGCGGACCGAGTCCGCATACGCGTATTCAATTGCACCATCCCCCGTTGAAATTACGGTTCCGGCGCCCCGAGCAAATAGATAAGGCCATAATGCTCAGATATCGACGGCCACCGAATCCGCGAGGTTTCTAGCATGGGCACCGCAACCGTCGCCACCCCGTTCGCGAGGTGACCCGTGTTATCGACGTACATCTCTGAAAAATCGCTGCGGGACCTTGACGATCGTGTATTCGTATGGCTACGGTTCGTCAACCCGCGCCGTGACGCGGGGAAAATCCGGCGGCACTCTAGGTGACCGCCGCGTGCTCGGCCGCCGCGTGGCGCCGGCACATCTGGCACTACAACGGGGATTGAATTGAATACAGCCATGAGGCATCCGCGTGTCCTACGTGGACTGCTCACCGTGACCGTGACCGCCACCCTGACGACACTGCTCGCCGGGCCGGCCCTCGCCGCCCCCACACCGACTCCCGTGACGCCGCCCTCCTCCGCGCCGGCGCCGGCCGCCGGCGCGAAGTCCAAGGCGCAGCCATCAGCCAAGGCGACCTCCGCGGTGCCGATGACCGCGAAGGCGGCCGAGGCTCTCGCCGTCGACGACGGCCTGCCGACCAGCGAGGAGGAGAAGGTCCGGGCCGCCAACGAGATCGGCATCGTGGCCGACAGCGAGTGGCTCAGCCAGACCGACCGCAACTTCGTCTTCAAGATCTGGCAGAACTCGGAGAACTTCCCGCTGATCCGGGTGGCCGCCGAGCTCGCGCTGGGCGCCGACAACGCCACCGTCGAGGACGTCTGCAAGGAGTTCATCCTCAAGGGCATCTTCGACGCGAAGCTGGCCGACGACGCCAAGAAGATCAGTGATGAGGCCGCCGCCCGCGAGGCCCGCGACCTCAAGCGGGCCGCCTACGCCGCGGCCGGCCTGGCCCTCGACACCACCGGTCGCATGCTGACGCTCTCCGAGCGCGACGTGGTCATCGAGATCTGGACCAAGGCCGCCGGCGCCCGGGTCAAGGCGGCCGCGGTGGCCGTCATCAACGGCACGGCCGCCCAGCAGCACGAGTTCCTCGCCACCGGCGTCAAGGCCGCGGCCGAGCAGGACGTCCAGGACGCCATCAAGGCGGCCGAGGACGCCGGCGCCGCCGAGCAGGCCCGGCTGGCCCGCGAGGGCGCCATGAAGGCGGCCGCGGCCATCCTCGGCATCGTCGCCGACCCGGGCAAGCTCGCCATGACCGACGACAACTTCATCCGCTGGATCTGGGAGCAGGTCGACACCGACGAGAACCGGCTCGAGATCCGGGCGGCCGCCGAGCGAGCCCTGCGCAGCAGCGACCAGGCCGTGTGGCGGGCGTTCATCGACACCGGCATGCGGGAGGCCGACCGCCGCGACCTGGTCCGTGAGCTGGCCGAGCGCGAGGCGGCCGACCGTGCCGCCGTTCAGAGCATCCGGACGAAGGCCCAGGCCGACGGCAACGACAACATCGTCACCGCCGCCACCCAGTCGCTCTACGGCGACGCCCTGGTCGTGTCGGACTTCATCCGCGTCGGGCAGTACCGGGTGGCGCCGGACGCCGCCAACCGGCCCAGCGCCAAGCAGTGGCACTGGACCAACCTCAACTCCGGCCTGTGCCTGGCCGCCGAGGCGGAGAGCGTCACCAACGGCAAGCCGCTGGTGCAGACCACCTGCTCGGTCGACAACGAGAAGTACCGCTGGATCGGCATGCGCGTCTACAACACCGGCGGCCAGTACCGGATCATCAACGCCTGGGACCGCAACAAGTGTGTGAGCCTGGCCGAGAAGACCGCCGCCAACAACATCGGTTTCGTCATCCGCTCCTGTGACGGCGGCGCCGACCAGTACTTCTACTACGCCAAGCAGGGCGACAACTACGTGTGGGTCAACGAGCTGACCAACCGGGCGATCACCGTCCAGGGCGCCAGCAAGGCCGCCGGCGCGCTCACCATCACGTACGACGTCAACAACGGCACCAACCAGCAGTGGGCCCCCGCCAACACCAAGCTGGTGTCCGGGGCCGAGCTCTCCGAGGCCAAGTTCATGCACTCGTTGTTCGGGCACACCACCCGGCTCCAGGGCGACGGCAACGTCGTGGTCTCGAAGGGCCCGCGGGCGGTCTGGGCGACGAACACCACCACCGGCACCCGCTTCGTCAACCAGCGCGACGGCAACCTGGTGCTCTACACGGCGGCCGGGGCGGCCATCTGGTCGTCCAAGACGTACGGCCAGGGTCCCAGCACGCTGAAGCTGCAGAACGACGGCAACCTGGTCCTCTACCGCAACGACACCGGAGCGGCCATCTGGTCGACCGACCTCTGGGACCGGGCGATCACCAGCGTCCTGAACAACAAGTGCGTGACGGCGCCCTCCTTCACCCAGGGCGTGCAGCTGGAGATGCAGCCCTGCAACGGCGGCGCCAGCCAGCAGTTCTTGTTCAAGGACAGCTTCATCAGCTTCGGCGGCATGTGCATCGACGTCGACCACAGCGGCACGGCCAACGGCACGAAGGTGCAAATGTGGGGCTGCAACAACGGTGTCGCTCAGAAATGGCTCTTCTACAGCGACGGCACCATTCGGAACCCGAACTCCGGCAAGTGCCTCGACATTCCGAACAACAACACGGCCAATGGTGTGAAGCTCGACATCTGGACGTGTGGAACCGGCAACAACCACAAGTGGAAATAGTGTGAGACGAGCCGGTCGCCGCGCGGCGACCGGCTCATTCCTCTAGGACGTGTGCGGGGGTGGTTCGGCCGCCCCCGTCATGATCGCCACAGCCTCCGACATCGAGTGCGACTTCGGGGTGATCACCGTGGCCCGGCGGCCCAGCCGCTGAATGTGGATGCGGTCGGCCACCTCGAACACGTGCGGCATGTTGTGGCTGATAAGGATCACCGGCAGGCCCCGGTCCCGCACGTCGCGGATCAGTTGCAGCACCCGGTTGCCTTCCTTCACCCCGAGCGCCGCGGTCGGCTCGTCGAGGATCACCACCTTGCTGCCGAAGGCGGCCGAGCGGGCCACCGCCACCGCCTGCCGCTGACCGCCGGAAAGTGACTCGACGGCCTGCCCGATGTTCTGCAGCGTGGCCACGCCCAGCTCCGACATGTGCCTCTTCGCCTCGGCGCGCATGTGCCCGCGGTCGAGCATCCGGAACACCGAGCCGAGCGGGCCGGCCTTGCGTTCCTCGCGGCCGAGGAACAGGTTGTCGGCGATGTCCAGGCCGGGCGCCACCGCGAGGGTCTGATAGACGGTCTCGATACCGGCCGTGCGGGCATCCATCGGCGTACGGAAACGGACCCGGCGGCCGTCCAGATAGATCTCGCCCTCGTCCGGTATCAGCGCACCGGAGAGCGCCTTGATCAGGCTCGACTTGCCCGCGCCGTTGTCGCCGATGACCGCCAGGATCTCGCCGGGATAGAGCTCGAGGTCGCTGCCGTCGATCGCGACGACCCGGCCGTACCTCTTGGTCAGGCCCTTGGCCTGCAGGACCGGGGATCCGTTGTTCACGTCTTCACCTTCCTGATCCACTGGTCGAGGGAGACCGCGACGAGCACCAGCAGGCCGATCGCGAAGCCCTGCCAGACCACCTCGACGCCGCCGAGCTGCAGGCCGTTGCGGAACACGCCGACGATGAGCGCGCCGATCAGCGTGCCGATCACGCTGCCGCGCCCGCCGAACAGGCTGGTGCCGCCGAGCACGACGGCGGTGATGGAGTCGAGGTTGTACTCGACGCCGACGTTCGGGCTGGCCGAGGCGAGCCGGCCGATCAGGATCCAGCCGCCGATCGCGTACAGCAGGCCGGCGACCGTGTAGACCGAGAACAGCACCCGGCCCGTCTGGATCCCGGCGAGCCGGGCCGCTTCGGCGTCGTCGCCCGTCGCGTACACGTGCTTGCCCCAGGCCGTCCGGGAGAGCGCGTAGAAGAAGTACGCGAACAGCAGGAGCATGATGATCGACCCGTACGTCAATCGGAAGTTGCCGATCGGAATCGAGTTGCCGGTCCACGTCATGAGCGAGGGCATGTCGGTGCCGCGCACGGTCTCGCTGTTGCTGACCACCGAGTTGAGCGAGAAGAAGATGGTCAGCGTGCCGAGCGTGACGATGAACGGCGGCAGCTTTATCCGGGTGACCAGAAAGCCGTTTATCGCGCCCATCGCCGTGCCGCAGGCGAAGCCGAGCAGCAGCGCGATGACGCCGGGCATCCCGGCGTCGACGCAGAAGGTGGCCATCAGGATCGACGAGAAGACCGCGATCGCGCCGGCCGACAGGTCGATGCCGGCGGTCAGGATGATCAGCGTCTGCCCCAGGGCGAGCGTGGCGATGACCGTGACCTGCTGAAGGACCAGCGACAGGTTGGTCGCCGTGAGGAAGCGGCCGTTGACGATCGAGAAAGCGATGATCGCGACGACCAGCACGGCCAGCGGCCCCAGAACCGGGTTGGCGTGCAGGAGGTGCTGGACGCGCAGTCCGAGCGAGTCGTTCTTGCGTACGTCGAAGTCAGCAGTGGCAGTTGTCGCCATGTGTCATCCCCAGCAGTTCTGCTTGCCCCACGCCGAGTCCTTGGACTCCACGCCGGCCTGCGGGTCGTCGGTGATCAGTTCGGTCCCGGTGTCGTAGAAGTCCTTCCCGGGTGTCGCCTGCGGCTTGGTGCCGTCCTTGGCGTACGCCGCGATGGCGTCCACACCCATCTGCGCCATCTTGAGCGGGAACTGCATGCTCGTGGCGCCGATGACTCCCTTGGAGACGTTGTCCACGCCGGGACAGCCACCGTCGATCGAGACGATGACGGTGTCCTTGTCGCGCCCGGCCGACTTGAGCGCCTGGTAGGCGCCGGCCGCTGCCGGTTCGTTGATCGTGTAGACCAGGTTGATCGAGGGATCCTTCTGGAGCAGGTTCTCCATCGCCGTACGGCCGCCGTCCTCGGCCCCGTCGGTGACGTCGTGCCCGGCGATCCGTGGGTCGTTCTCGTCGCCGATCCGGTTGGGGTCGCCGATCTCGATGCCGAAGCCGTCGAGGAAGCCCTGGTCACGCTTGACGTCGACGGACACCTGGTTGGCGTTGAGATCCAGCATGGCGATCTTCGCCTGCTTGCCGTCCTTGGCGAACTTCTCCCTGGCCCACTGCCCGATCAGCTTGCCGGCCTGGTAGTTGTCAGTAGCGAAGGTGGCGTCGGCCGCGTCGGGCGGGTCGACCGGGGTGTCCAGGGCGATCACCAGCATGTCCTGCTCGTGCGCCTGGTCGATCGACGGCACGATCGCCTTCGAGTCGTTCGGGGTGATCAGGAATCCCTTGGCGCCGAAGGACATCAGGTTCTCGATGGCCTGCACCTGGGCCTCGTTGTCGCCGTCCTGCTTGCCGGCGAAGCTCTGGAGCTCGAGGTCCTGCTCCTCGGCCGCCGCCTCGGCGCCCTTCTTCATCTGTACGAAGAACGGATTCGTGTCGGTCTTGGTAATCAGCCCGACGACTTCCTCGCCGGACCCTCTGTTGCACGCGGCCGTCGGCACGAGCATCACCGTCATCACGCAGCCCGCGGCCACCATCCTTCGTCCTCGAGACATGCCTCCTCCACCGATTTAGCTGTTGCTTCCGCAGTAGACGCCGAGGTTGACTACATGTCAACGATGCGTTGCGGACAGTGATCGACATCGACGGAGGCCCATATGACCGGGACCATCGGCGTCTTCATCGACGACGTCTCCGACCCGTTCTCGGCGGCCCTGCACCGGGCGATCGAGGACGAGGCCCGGGCCCACAACGCCCACGTCCTCACCGGCAAACCGCACGATCCGCTCACCAAGTCGTTCGACGGCCTGATCCTGGCCTCCACCGAGCCCGTACCGACCCGCACGCCGACCGTCGTCGTCGAGGCCACCACCGCCCCCGTCGACTCCGTCGTGTCCACCAACGTCTCCGGCGCCGCCACCGCCGTCCGCCACCTGATCGCCCAGGGCCACCGCCACATCGCCTACCTCGGCGACGCCGAAACACTGCCCACCTCCCGCGATCGCTTCCGCGGTTACCTGCGCGCCCTCGGCGGCCGCCCGGGCCCGGTGGTGCACAATCTGCACGATCCGGCCGCCGCCGAACGCGCCGTCGTCACGATGATGCGCGCCGCACACCCACCGACAGCTGTCTTCGCCGCCCATCACACCCTGACCATCGGCGCCGTCCGCGCCCTCCGGCGCCTCGACCGCCAGCGCTCGGTGGCCCTCGTCGGCTTCGACGACTTCCCCCTGGCCGACCTGCTCGATCCGGCCATCACCGTCGTCGCCCAGGACCCCGTCCGCATGGGCCGCACGGCCGCCGCCGCCCTCTTCGAACGCATCGACGGCCACGACGGCCCGCCCCGCGAGATCCGCATCCCCACGACGCTCATCCGGAGAGGCTCGGGCGAGATCTAGAGGTACGCGGCGTCGGCCACCCCACCGCACTGACCGCCACCCACCTCTCAGCGCGACGGGGGTGCGGCGCGAGGCCGCAGCGCGCCTTTCGCGCCACTGCGTTCCGGGTTCCGGGCACCCATCAGCGTCGTCGGCTCGCCCCGCCTCCTCGTCAAGCCCGGCGCTGCTCGGTCTCCGCTACCGCCAACGCCGGCTCCGCAACCTGGGCGACGACCGGCAGCCGGTCGAAGCGAGCGGCCGCGCCGACTCCCCCGACCTGCGGGCCGCGGCCACCGCGCCGGCCGACGCGACGGGCCACCCGGCCCGGGCCGCGCACGCCTCGGGCACCGACTGCCTCGTCTTACGTACGGCCGTCCCCGGCGCCACCGGACCGCTCATCCATCTGCCCCGCCCCGGCGAGCCGTGCCCACCCCCGCCCGGAGAGCGAAATCATCGCGGAGTTGACCGCATGGGCGTCAGCCGCAGCGAACCGCCCGTCGGCACCTCGCAGAGTCACTAAGTGGCAGTTCTGCCTTTTGACAGTACTATCAAAATATGAAGGCTGTACTGACCGGCGCGACCAGGGGCCTCGGGGCGATCGCCGCCCGCGAGCTGGCCGCCCAGGGATACGAGCTCGTCCTGATCGTTCGTGACGCCGCCCGGGCCCCGGCGCTGCCCGGCGCCGACGTGGTCACGGCCGACCTGACCGACCTCGAGCAGGTTCGTTCGGCGGCCCGGGTGATCCGCGAACGGCATCCACGGATCGACGTGCTGATCAACAACGCCGGCCGGCACGGCTTCGAGGCGCGCACCACCGCCGCCGGCCTGCCCGAGATGGTGACGGTGAACTACCTGGCGCCGTGGCTGCTGACCAATGAGCTGCTGGGCACGTCGCTGAAACGGATCGTCACGGTCGCCTCCGAGGCGTCCCGCCACCACGGCACGTTCACGCTGCCCACGGCGTTGACGGACACGACACCGTTCACCCGGCGCGGTTCCTCGGCGGTCTACGGCCGGACCAAGCTGCTCGACATCATGTTCAGCAACGAGCTGGCCCGGCGCACCACGGCCACGGCCAACGCCCTCGACCCGGGCTTCAACACCACCGGCCTGGGCCGCGAGCTGCCGGGCGCCGCCGTACTGGAAAAGCTCTTGAAGACTCTGCACATCGGCGACCCACGGCGAGGCGCGGGCGGCATCGTCCGCCTGGCCACCGACCCCGCCCTGACCACCGTGACCGGGGGATACTTCTCCGCACGCACCGGACAACCGATCACCCCGGTGGCCCCGGCCGGCAACCCCACCCTGGAGCGCCGACTGTGGGAGACAACCGAGGAGCTGATCGACCGTGTCCGCGCCTGACCACCCCCAGCCCGGCCTTCGCGAGCGCAAGAAGGCCCGGATCCGCGCCGAGATCCGCGCCCAGGCCATGCGCCTGTTCGCCGAGCAGGGCTACGCCGCCACCACAACCGAGCAGATCGCGGCCGCCGCCGACGTCTCTCCGAGCACGTTCTTCCGCTACTTCCCCACCAAGGAACGCCTGGTCCTGGCCGACGACCTGGAGGAGACGATGCTGGCCGCCTTGGCCGAACAACCCACCGACCTTCCGCTGCTGACCGTCTTCCTTCAGGCCGTCCGCACCGGCCTGTCCCGCACCGAACGCCAGTCGGAAACCCAGCGCCGCAACCTGATCGCCCAGATCCCGGCGCTCCGCGAGGCCCAGTCGGCCGAGCTGGACCGCGTCATCGCCGCCCTGGCCCGTGCCCTCCTGACCCGCACCGGCCGCCCCGCCACCGACTTCGAGTCCCGCATCTTCCTGGGCGCCCTGACCGGCGCCCTGCACGCCGCTCTCCAACTCCCGTCCCCCACCGGCGACTCCCTCGCCCGGGCTCTGAGCTACCTGGAGTCCGGTTTCCCGCTCGCCGTGGAGCCCTCTGACTCCGTCAGCAGATCGAACACCTGACCGTCGGCAAATCGAAAGCCCAGCTGTCGGCAAATCGAAAGTCTCCACGTCGGCAAATCGAAAGTTCGCCGCTGGAATTCGTCCGCCTTGTCGCCGGCGACCGCCTCGCCTGCGTCGCGATCTCGATCGTGCGCAGGATCGTGCGGCGGCGAACGCCGATCCGGTGGGCTTCGTCGACTCCCCGGAGCTGCTCGTCATCGACGAGATCCAGCGCGTTCCCGAGCTACTGCTGGCGATCAAGACCGCCGTCGACGAGGACCCCCGGCCCGGCCGCTACCTGCTCACCGGTTCGTCCCGGCTGTCCGGGGTGGTCGCGGCGCCGGACGCCCTGCCCGGAAGGATGGAGACGATCGAGCTATGGCCGTTCTCGCAAGGTGAGATCGACGGCGAACCGGACGGCTTCGTCGACGCGATCTTCGCCTTGGGACCGGCCCTGCGGCCCGAGTCGACCGTGACGCGCGCCGACGACGCGGCAAGAATCATTCGCGGTGGCCTTTTCGTTGACTCGGGCATAGCGGCGAACGAGGTCGCTGTCGATGCTCGCGCGCTGCTGCGGCCGGGTGCGCCGTTCGGCCCACTGCTTGAGTCGTTCGTGTTGTCCGAGCTGTCCCGGCAGCTCACATGGTCCGAACAGCAGGCCGACCTCTCGCACTACCGCGACACAGACGTCGTCGCCGGGTCGTTCTGTACACCGGCACCTCGACGCTGCCGTTCGGTGACAAGTTGCGTGCGGTCCCGGTCAGCGCCCTCTAGCAAGTAGCGGCGCCGCGGTAGGAACCACGGCGCCGCACTCGGAGGGGAAAGACGATCAGGGGAAGTTGGTGACTGTCGACGGGGTGACGCTGCTGGCCTGGGCCGGGGCGCCGATGTTGTTGACCACGTGGTCGATCGTGCCGGAGGCCAGGGAGATGGTGAAGATGTTGTGGAGCTTCACGCCGCCGTTGGCGGGGGCCTGGAAGCCGTTGGCCGAGTGGACGGCCGGGTTGACGTTGAAGAAGGCGTAGCTGCCCATGGCCCAGGCCTCGTGGCTGGTGACCGAGTCGGCGACCTTGTAGGCGGGGTAGCCGAGGACGCCGTCGGAGCGCCAGGCCGCGTTGGACGGCGGGTCGTACGGCTGCTCGTTCTGCAGGAAGTACGTGCGGCCGCCGTTGCCGTTCCAGAGGACCTCGGTCTTCTGGTAGTGCTCGACGAACAGGCCGTACGCGGTGACGTTGTTGCCGTTGACGATCAGGCCGCTGTCGGCGGTGTTGATCGTCCAGCCGTACGTGCCGGCGTTGCCGTGGTCGGCGCGCCACGCCCAGATGTGGTCGATGATGACGTTGTTGCTGTTCACCAGCAGGCTGTTGGTGGCCTTGCCGGCGACGTAGCCGCCGATCCGGAAGAAGACGTCCTGGATGGTGGTGGGGTTGGCGGCGTGCGACGCGGAGGAGCCGGACGGGCCGACCACGAGCAGGTTCGCCGAGTTCGTCGTGCCGGCGTCGAACAGGATGCCGGCGATCTTCACGCCGTCGACGTCGGCGACCTGCATCGGGGTGACGCCGTTGTCGGGGATGATCGTGGCGTAGCCGAGGCCGAGCACGACCGTGTTGGCGCGGGTCACGTTGATCGTCTGGTCGACGTGGTAGATGCCGGGCTGGAAGATCAGGTTGAGGCCCTGGGCCAGCGCCTGGTTGATCCGGGCCGCGCTGTCACCGGGCTTGGCCACGTAGAACTGGCTGAGCGGGATCGACGAGCCGGGAGTGTTGCCGTTGACCCAGGTCGCGCCGGCCGCGTTGGTCTGCAGGTTCGGCACGAAGACCGCGTAGTCGCTGCCGCTCTGGTAGAGGTACGGCTTCTCCCGGATCACCGGGGTCTGGCCGATCACCGTGTACGGCGGGGTCGGGTAGCTGGCCGCGGGAGCGCCCTGCACGCCGACGAAGGTCTGGTTCCACACCGCGTTGGTGTTCGAGCCGATCTGGCTGTTGCGGGTGAACCACTGCTGCTGCGAGTACTGACCCTCGGAGCCGCTGATCCGCGAGTCGGCGATGTAGCCGCCGGACGCCCAGCCGTAGCCGTTCGGGGCCAGGTTCAGGTCGCCGTGGATGTCCATCCGGCGGAACGGCGCGGCCTGCGAGACGGCCCAGCGGTTGGCCCCGTTGACCGGGTAGACCGACACGTTCTCGGTGGAGCGCCAGAAGTTCTGGGTGGCGTTGCCCTGGAACCAGCCGGCGTCGACGGTGATGTCACCGTTGATCCGGACGTCCTGCGGGTTCTGGCCGAGGCCGACCACCGAGGTGTAGAAGCCGACCTGGATGTTCAGGCCGTTGTAGGTGCCCGGCTTGAACGCGAGCACGTAGCGCCCGGTGCCGAACTGGGCCTTCTCCTGCTGGGCGAAGATCTGGTCGGCCCGGGCCTGGATGCTGGCCGACGACATCGACGGGTCGAAGACCACGACGTTCGTGCCGAGGCTGCCGCCGCCGGGGATCGGGTCGGGGTTGGTGGTGCCGCCACCGCCGAAGACTTTGAACTCCCAGAGCGAGTAGCCGTAGGCGGTGGTCCGCTGGGTGCCGTACATCCGCACGTACCGGCCGGTGCCGTTGACGTTGAGCGACTGGACGCCGCCGGTCGCGGTGGTCGTCGAGTACACGTTGGTCCAGGTGCTGGCGTTGTCCGACACCTGGATCTGGAAGGCCTTGGCCGCCGCGGTCTCCCAGTTCAGCTCGACCCGGGTGATCGCCTGGGAGCTGCCGAGGTCGACCTGCAGCCACTGCGGGTCGGAGAAGGCCGACGACCAGCGGGTGCCGGTGTTGCCGTCGACCGCCTCGGACGCCGCGTAGGCGCCGGACGCCTCGGTGGACGACGCGGTCGCCGGTTTGCCCTGCGAGAGCAGGGTTTCGGCGGCGCTGGCGCCGACCGAGGTGACGGCGCCGTAGCCGGCCACGACGACGGCCACCAGGCCGCCGGCGGCGGCGAGGCGCCAGGGGGAGCGTCTCCGCAGTGTGGTCATTACTTCTCCTAGGACGGGGATGGCGCAAGGGGGACTGCTTGCGCTTGACAGGGAAGTACGGGGAGAGCGCTCCCCCGGCATCGACGCTAAGGACGGTCATTAACAGTTGTCCATAGCTCGTCACGGTTCCGGAACTGTTACGGACTTGCGGTCGTAACACCACCTCGCTGGGCCGTTCTGCCCCTTCGGGCATTTGCGCAGCTCGATGACGTGCGGCGGTTGCCCGTTCGGCCGCAAAAGGGCCGATAACCAAGAGTCCGGAACCGGTTCCGCCACGCTCCGGGAAAAGCGGCAATTCCGTAGATCTTGGTTCGGAAAGCGCTTCCCGCCTACCCTGGGTCGTTATGCGGCTGGTCCTCACGAGCGACACCCACCTGCCCAAGCGCGCCCGCGACCTGCCAACCCCGCTGTGGGCGGCGATCGAGGCGGCCGACGTTGTCGTGCACGCCGGCGACTGGGTGGACGAGGCGGCCCTCGACGCGTTCGAGGCACGGTCGAAAAGGCTGATCGCCTGCTACGGCAACAACGACGGAACCGGGCTGCGGTCCCGGCTTCCGGAGATCGCGTACGAGAACCTGGACGGCCTCCGCCTCGCCGTCGTCCACGAGACCGGCCCGTCCCACGGGCGCGAGCAGCGGTGCGCGCAACGATTCCCGGACGTCGACCTGCTGGTCTTCGGGCACTCGCACATTCCCTGGGACACCACCGCGGGCACCGGGCTGCGGCTGCTCAACCCCGGTTCACCGACCGACCGGCGCCGGCAGCCGCACTGCACGTACATGACGGCCGCCGTCGAGGACGGCCGGCTCACGAAGGTGGAACTGCACCTGCTGCCGCCGCGGTGATCTCGAGGGCGGCCCGGCGCGGATCCTCCGACCACCGGCTCGCGAAGGCGTCCATCAGGCGCCAGCCGGCCCGGTGCAGCGCGCCCTGCCGGGCCAGGTGGGCCTCGACGCCGTCGGGGTGCGGACCGCAGATGACGCCGAGCTCGCCCACGCAGAGGTCGACCACCCACGGGCCGACCGCGTAGCCGGGACGCGCCCGCACACCGAGTCGCCCCAGCTCGGCCGCCAGTTCGGCGGCCCACCCCGCCGCCTCGGCCGCGTCCGTCAGGTCGGGCGCCCCCGCGGCCGCGTACTCGAAGAACTCCCCGATCAGCCCGTCCACCTCGGTCAGGGCGGTCACCACGATCAACCGCTGCCGGGCCCGGGTCACCATCACGTTGAACAGGTTCGGGTCGGCCACGAAGCGCCGCCGCCCGGGCGGATCGCCCGGGGTCAAGCCGAGCGACACGATCACGACCTCGGCCTCGCTGCCCTGGAACGAGTGCACCGTGCCGACCCGCAGCCCCAGTTCCTCGATCCGCTCCACGCTGTACGCGTCGACGAGCGCCGCCTCCAGCGCCTCCGCCTGGGCCCGGAACGGCGAGATCACCCCGATGCCGCCGCGCACCGTCCCGGCCAGCTCCTCGACCAGTTTGAGCACGGCGCCGACCTCGTCGCCCTCGACCCGGACGACGTCGATGGCGTCCATGTTCTCGGTGGCCGGCGTCCGGGTCATCACCGAGAGCCGGTCGCCGTAGAAGCGCCGCGCCGAGAAGCCGATCAGATGCGGCGTGCTGCGATGGTGTTCGGCCAGCCAAGTCGTCGCGGCCGCGCCCGCCGCCAGATCGAAGGCGCTGACCCGGCGGACGTCCAGTCTCTCGTCCGCCTCGTGCCGGGCCAGCACGTCGGCCACGTCGACGTCGCTGACGAACGAGACGAACCGCAACTGCCGCGGATCGCCCACGATCAGCGCCCGCTTCGCCCGGGCCAGCACCGGCGCCGCCCGCACCTGGTCCACATGGGACGCCTCGTCCAGCACCACCAGGTCGAACATGCCGGGCGCGGCCGGCAGCAGGTCCTCCACGTCGGCCACGGTGCCGATCCACAACGGCAGCGCCCGGACCAGCGGTGGCGCGTCGAGCTGGGCCAGCAGCTCCCGCCGCCGGTTCCGGCCCGCCCGCAGCGCCGTGGCCAGCGCCGCCGCCCCGCGCCGGGCCTCACGATCCCAGCGTTTCTCACTGCGCGCGGCCCGGCGCATGGCCGCGCCGACCGCCTCGGCCAGCCGGGCCTCGGCCGCGTGCAGGGCGGCCCACCGCGGTTCCAGGTCGGTGCCGCCGGTCGCGGCCAGCCGGGCCGCCGCCCGCTGCGCGGTCGCCGCCTTCAGGGCTTCGATGACCCTTTCGTCGGGTACGCCCCGACGAGCGCCCAACCGCAGCCGGGTCCACCACCGCGCCGGCCTCCCACCGGCCAGCGTCCCCTCATGCCGTCCCGAGAACGCGCCCGGCACGTCGCTCGCCAGCTCGGGAATCAGCGGCTGCCATGCCGGAAGCTCCGCCGCGCGAAGCTCCACCTCCAGCGCCGCCGTGATGAGGGCACGCTCACGGCGTACCGAATCAAGCGCCTGCCGAACGGCCGTGACATCCGCGCGAAGCTGCCCCTCACCGGCGCCCCGGTCGGCGCCGGCGGCCAGCTCGGCCGCGAGCCGCTCCCGCCCGCCGGCGTCGCCGAACAGCACCGGAACCGGACCGGGATAGCGGTCGAGCAGCCCGGCCAGCACCTCGGCCGCGTGCGGCGACTGGGTGGCGACCAGCACGGACCCGCCCCGATGCACCACCTCGAGGGCGGCCGCGACCACGGTGTGGCTCTTGCCGTTGCCGGGCGGCCCCGACACCACCGTGATCGGCGCCGTCCGGGCCCGCCGCACCACTTCGGCCTGCGCCTCCGTCAACGGCAAGGGCGACAGAACCGGCCCGTCGGCGCCGGCCGTGGACCGATCAGCCGGCTCGTCGGCGTAGACGGCGGCCAGGGCCGTGCCGCCGAGGTCACGCCCGGCCCAGCTGCGCAGGCTGTCGGCCAGACCGGCGCCGAAGACATCGCGAGCGACATAGAGGGCGGCCGACGGGATCAGCACCACACGATCACCGGGCGCGCGCCGGCTCGTCGCCATCGCGTCGACACTCAGCCCGGTGGCCCGGGCCGCCGACCACAGCCACGCCTTGGTGCCGGTGGCGTCCAGCCAGCCCGGCTGGGCCAGCCCCGGCGCGGCCTCCAGCGCCGCGGCCAGATCCCGGTCACCGATCAGCGGCGTGATCTCCAGATCGCCCGCCGGCGCCACCGTGTACCCGGTCAGCCCCCGCACGAGCTGCACCGGCTGGCTGAGCAACGGCACCCGGATCTTGGTGAGCTTGCCGTCGACCTCGGCCCGGCCGGCCAGGAAGCCCCACCCGACCCGCAGCGGCCGCTCCTCCTTGTGCAGGGCGCCCACCGCGGCGAGCCGGTTGACCTCGGCTTTCCGGGGCGCCTTGTGCGCCGCGTCCAGCCACACGAACGGCAGCCCACCCCGCGTCACGTCCAGGACGCGGTCACCACCCGCCGGCGCCAGCTCGGCCAGGGCAGCAAGAACACGGGACGCCTGCACCGCGACGACGCTACCGCCCGAGGTCACGCCCCGCCCCCTCGCGCCTGCGGACGAGGGGTCAGCGCAACCGGACCGGGCCGGCGTCGATGGGGACGCGGAAGAGGTGGTACGGGTAGGTGCGCTTGTCGTCGCCGTTCTGGTACGTGGCCTGGCGGTGCAGCTGGTTGGCGGTCACGTACAGGTAGCCGTCGGCCACTGACATCGTGTCGGGCCAGAGCAGCCGCGGGTCGTGGGCCACGGTCTCGAACGTGCCGTCCGGCAGGCGGCGCAGGACGGCGTTGTGCTCCCAGTCGGTCAGGTAGAAACGGCCCTGGTCGTCGGTTTCGAGGCCGTCGGAGCCGCCGCCCTTGTCGCCCTCGTCGACGACCGTGGCCGTCACGTCGGCGTCGCTCAAGCCCCGATCGAACAGCGCCTCGGCCGACACGCTGTGCCAGCGACGCGAGATCAGCGGGCAGTAGTAGACGCGGGAGCCGTCGGCGGCGATGGCGATGCCGTCCGAGCCCATCTTCACCGGCTGCGGCGGCCCGTCCTTCGGCCGTTCCAGGAACGGGACACCCTCCACAATGGGCAGCATCTCCGGCGGCGGGAGCGCCTTGGTGGACGGGTGGTCGTGCAGCCGCCGCCAGGATTCGCCGGTCCGCAGGTCGACGACGATCAGGCCGTTCGGGCCCTGGTCGGACGAGTCGGTGATGTAGGCGGCGTTGCGGCGCAGATCGAAACGGACATCATTGAGGTACGTCGTGGGCAGCGCCACCTCGGGTGAAAAGGTGATCGTCCGGACGACTTGGTCGGTGGTGAGGTCGACGCAGACCAGCTTGGGGCCGCCCGGCTTCGTGGGCTGGAACATCGGGCTGCCGGTGTCGAGGATCCACAGCCGGTCGGCCGGGTCGACGACGATGCTCTGCACCGAGACCAGCGCCTCGGCGTCGCCCTCGTCCCGCGGACTGTTCCAGTCCTGGTCGGGGAACGGGTGCACCTCGCCGTCGCGGATCTCCCCCACGGTGAACGGCACGTCGTCGCCCCACTTGGGGAAGTTCACGAACACGCGGCCGGTGTGCGAGACGCTGACGCCGGTGGGCATCGGGCCCGACTCGAAGGTGTGAACAGTTTCCAGAGCTGTCATCTCGGGCGGTTACCCAGGCCTGGAGCAGGTAACCCGGGTGGGACGAACCCACCCGGGTCACACGGGTCAGCCCAGGTCGACCGACGGGTAGAGCGGGAAGCCTGCGAGCAGCTCGTTGGCCTGCTTGCTGACGCTCTCGGACACCGCCTCGTCGAGCTGGAACTTGGCCTTGGAGCCCTCGGCCGGCTTCGTGCTGCTCAGGACCGTGTGGATCAGCTCGGCGATGGTGTCCATCTCGGCCGCGCCGAGGCCACGCGAGGTGAGCGCCGGGGTGCCCACGCGAATGCCGGAGGTGTACCAGGCGCCGTTCGGGTCGTTCGGGATGGCGTTGCGGTTCGTCACGACACCGCTGTCGAGCAGGGCCTGCTCGGCCTGGCGGCCGGTGAGGCCGAACGGGTGCACGTCGATCAGCACCAGGTGGTTGTCGGTGCCGCCGCTGACCAGCTGGACGCCCCGTTTGAGCAGGCCCTCGGCCAGCGCCTGGCTGTTCGTGACGATCTGCTGGGCGTACGTGGCGAACTCGGGGCGGCGGGCCTCGGCGAACGCGATGGCCTTGGCCGCCATGACGTGGGCCAGCGGGCCGCCGAGCACCATCGGGCAGCCGCGGTCGACCTGGGACGCCAGCGACTCCTGGGCGAAGACGGCGCCGCCGCGCGGGCCGCGCAGGCTCTTGTGGGTGGTGGTGGTGACGATGTGCGCGTGCTCGATCGGGTTGAAGTCGCCGGTGAAGACCTTGCCCGCGACCAGGCCGGCGAAGTGCGCCATGTCGACCATGAAGGTCGCGCCCACCTCGTCGGCGATCTCGCGGAGCGTCGCGAAGTTCACCTTGCGGGGGTAGGCCGAGTAGCCGCCCACGATGATCAACGGCTTGAATTCCTTCGCCGTGTCGCGCAGGGCCTTGTAGTCGATCTGGCCGGTGGCCGGGTCGACGCCGTAGCTGCGCTGGTCGAACATCTTGCCGGAGATGTTCGGGCGGAAGCCGTGGGTGAGGTGGCCGCCGGCGTCGAGCGACATGCCGAGCATGCGCTGGTTGCCGAACGCGGCCCGCAGCTCGGCCCACTCGGCGTCGGTCAGGTCGTTCACCTGCCGCTTCTCGAACTTCTTGAGGTACGGAACCTCGACCCGGTCGGCCAGGATGGCCCAGTACGCGACCAGGTTGGCGTCGATGCCGGAGTGCGGCTGCACGTACGCGTACTCGGCGCCGAACAAAGCCTTGGCGTGCTCGACGGCGACCGCCTCGACGGTGTCGACGTTCTGGCAGCCGGCGTAGAAGCGGCGGCCGATGGTGCCCTCGGCGTACTTGTCGGAGAGCCAGTTGCCCATCGCGAGCAGGACGGCCGGGGACGCGTAGTTCTCACTGGCGATCAGCTTCAGCGACTCGCGCTGGTCGTGCAGCTCTTTGGCGATCGCGTCGGCGATGCGGGGCTCGACGGACCGGACCACCTCGAGGGCGGAGCGGAAAGCGGCGGATTCGGCGTTCAACTCAGCAGACACAAGGACCTCCCTATCACGATGAAGAGGCCCAGGCGCACGGCAGGTCAGAGGAGCCGCTCCCCGATGGTGGCCCATCCGAACGCGCCAGTCACGGCCCGGGGCCAGCATACCGGGCGAGAACGGGTTCGCGCTGATCCGGCGCTGACGGGACCCCCGTGGAAACGATCACTTACTAGGGTGATCGGAGTGAACGGCGTACAGATCCTGCTGATCATCGGCTGCGGCATCGCGGTCTCGTCGCTGGCCAAGCGGCGGGGCGTCGAGCCCGGCTGGATCATCGTGGTGCTCGCGGCCGCGGCATCCTTCATTCCGGGGGTGCCGCGGCTCGAGCTCGAGAGCGAGGTGATCCTCGCGCTCGTGGTGCCGCCGCTGCTCTACTCGGCGACCCGCGGGGCGTCGTTCGCGTCGTTCGGGGCGAACCTGCGCCCGATCATCAACCTCGGTGTGATCCTCGTGGTGCTGACCGCCGGCGTGCTCGGTTACGTGACCTCGTGGATCCTGCCGACGCTGGGGCTGGCCACCGCTTTCGTGCTGGGCTCGGTGCTGGCGCCGCCGGACACGATCACCACCGTGTCGCATGGGGAGGAGATGGGGCTGCCGAAGCGGGCCACCTCCGTGCTCACCGGCGAGAGCCTGGTCAACGACGCGACCGCGCTGACCCTGTTCGCCATCGCGGTGGGCGCGGTGAACGGCGAGCACGCGACCTTCGGCGGCGGTGTGGCCGAGTTCTTCCGCAACGCGGCCCTCGGGGTGCTCATCGGTGCCGCGCTGTCCTCGGTGGCCCTGCTGATCCGCAAACGGCTGCGCAATCCGACGCTCGAGACGGCGCTGGTGCTGCTGGTGCCGTTCACCGCGTTCCTGGCCGCGGAGGAGGCACACGCCTCGGGCATCCTGGCCGTGGTGGCGGCCGCCTTCGCGATCACGCTGAACCTGTCGCTCGACCCCAACTTCCAGTATCCGGGCGGCTACCTGACCCGGATCCAGGAGAACAACGTCTGGCCGGTGATCGACTTCCTGCTGGAGACCTTCGTCTTCGCATACATCGGCCTGCAATTGAAGTTCGTCCTGCGGGATCTGGCCCAGGAAGAGGAGCCGGGCCTGACCCGCACCCTGGTCGCGGCCGGGGTGCTGCTGGTGGTGGCGATCCTCTTCCGGCTGTTCGGCGTCTTCGTGCTGTTCGAGCGCTACCGGCGCCGGGACACTCGCCGCAAGCGCCGGATCAAGGAGGACGTCTACTACCGCGCCCGCTGGCAGCGGCACGAGGAGGAGCGCCGCAAGCGCGGCCTGAAGCCGCAGGAGCCGCCGACGCGCAAGGAGATCCTGCTGGTCGGCTGGACGGGCATGCGCGGCATCCTCACGCTGGCCGCCGCGGCCGGTATCCCGGAGCACACGGCGTCGGGCGCGCCGTTCCCCGGCCGCGACGCCATCCAGGCCATCGCGCTGATCGTCACGCTCGGCACCCTGCTGATCCAGGGCACCACGATCGGCTGGCTGGCCCGCAAGCTGAAGTTCGACCTGGCCGGCGAGCACGCCGAGGAACAGGCCGACCGCGAGGAGGCCGAGCGGATCGTCGCCGAGGCCGCCGCCCAGCCGGCGGCGGACCTCGACGCGAGCTTCGACGCTCAGCGGCTCGCCCTGGCCACCGCGGTCCGCGATCACCGGGTCGGCCAGGACGCCGCCCGCGAGATCATCGACGAACTGGACCTCCGGCAGGCCGCCCGGCATACATCCTGAGCAGAGCGTCAGTTCCGTAACCAGTTTTACTTGCCTGTAACACCGAGCATCGATAAGACTGACTGCGTTGGTCGCACCCCCGCCTCCGAATCCCCCACCGGATCACCTCGGCCGTCCCCGGGCCGGTCCCGGCCGCGGCGGCGCGGGGTGCGCCCCTATATGCCGGTCAATTGCAGGCCGAGCCACAGCGCGAGCACGCCCGCGGCCAGCGCGACCGGCACCGTGACCAGGCCCAGCCGCAGGAAGACGCGCGCGTCCGGGGCCGCGTCCTGGTTGTGCAGGATCTGCCGCCACAGCAGCGTGGCCAGCGAACCCACGTAGGTCAGGTTCGGGCCGACGTTGACGCCGATGAGCATGGCCAGCAGCAGGCCCGGCGACGACTCGACGCCGGGCAGCAGCACCAGCGTGGCCGGCAGGTTGTTCAAGAGGTTGGCCAGTACGGCGGCGAGCCCGGCCATGGCCAGCATCTCCCCGAGGCCGGCGCCGTCCGGCACGAGATGATCGATCAACGACCCGAGCCCGTGCACCCGGACCGCCGCCACCACGACGCCGAGAGCCAGCACGAAGGCGCAGAATGCCGGGTTTGCGGCCTTGATCAAGGTCAACGGCGACGACCGCAGCGGTACGGCGAGCGCGATCGCCCCCACGACCGCGACCCAGGCCGGGTGCACGCCCAGCGGCTGCGCCACCGCGAAGCCGGCCAAGGTCAGCCCGAGCACCACCAGCGCGTACCGAGGGGGCGGGCCGTCGTCGCCGTCGGTCTCGGGCTCGGCGCGTACCCGCAGATCTCGCCGGAAGAACCAGCGGAACACGACGTACTCGGCGAGGATCACGGCCACCCAGGGCAGCGCCATCACCCCGGCGAAGCCCAGGAAGGTCAGGCCGCTGGCCGCGAAGGCGAGCAGGTTGGTCAGGTTGGAGACCGGCAGCAGCAGCGACGCCGAGTTGGCCAGGTGGGCCGACGCGTAGGCCGGCGGGCGAGAGCGGACTCCGGTACGGGCGGCGGTCACCAGCACGACCGGGGTGAGCAGCACGACCGTCGCGTCCAGGCTCAGCACCGCCGTGGTCAGCGCGGCCGCCACGAAGACCGCGCCGAGCAACCGCACCGGGCGGCCGCGGCTGATCCCGGCCGCGATCCGGCCGGCGTACCGGAAGACGCCGTGCTCGTCGGCCAGCTGCGCGACGACCAGGACGGCGGCCAGGAAGCCGACGGTCGGGCCGAGCTCGCGCAGCTCGTCCCAGGCCGCGCTCAGCGGGACCAGGCCGGCGACCACGGCGAGCACGGCCGCCGGCACCGCCGCCGCCGCCTCCGGCAGGCCGCGGGGACGGATCACCGCGAACGCCAGCACGCCGGCGAGCAGCAGCGCCGCAATGATCAAGTCCACGGCGGGAGACTACGAGCCGAACAGCTCTCCCGCACCCGAGACGCCGAGTACGCGGGCCACCACGCCGGTGGCCTTCGTCACCCGGAAGGCGGTGCCACCGGCCTGCGCGGCGTTGTAGCCGTCGATCAGCGCGCCCAGGGCCTCGGAGTCCAGGAAGGTCGTACCGCCGAGGTCCACGACGACGTCACCGCCGTCGACAGCGGTCAGAATCGCCACCCGCAGGTCGTCACGGGCGTTGATGTCCAGTTCGCCGTCGATGCGCAGGAGGGTGGCCGCACCATCGGCCGTCCGCTCCTGGCCGATGTTGTAGGAGTCAGCCACGGGCCTTTTCTACCAGCAGTTGATCGGATCAGCCCGGGAAGCTGGCCCAGACGTGCTTGGCATCGCCGGTCGTGTACCAGCCGACGTCGATCGCGAAGGTGCGTGCGAGCTGGAGGCCGAGCCCGCCGGCGCCGAGCGGGCGCCCCTCGGCCACCCGGGGCTCCGCCTCCAGGTCGTGGTCGGCGACGTCGATGATCAGCCGGTCCTCCTGCCGGAGCAGGCGCACTTCGGTCGGCGGCAGCCCATGCCGCAGCGCGTTGGTCGCCAGCTCGGTGGCGACCACGGCCACCTTGTCGGTCAGGTCGTCCTGCGCCGCCGCGGGCACCCGCGCGATCGCCTCACGCAGGGCCGCCCGCAGACCGCGCAGCTCACCGAATTCGTCCAGCTTCCAGCACCGCAGCTCGGACGCGGCCGGAAAGGGTGCCGAGACGCGGAGCGAAGTCATGGGTCCATCTTGCCCGTTCTGCGGCTCCTGACACTGGCCCGTACAGACCTGGACCGGACAACTTACGTACTAATCCGATTTGGCACTGCCCGGCTCGGCCATCTTCCGGTGCATCTCGGCCTTGGCCTTGTCCGGCATCACCTTCGACGCGGCGCCCTGCACCTTCGTCTTCAGCGATCCGGCCACCACCTTCTCCTCGCCCTTCATCAGCGCCTTGAAGCCCTGCTCGGCGACCTGGGCCGGATCGTCCTTCTTGCCGGTGCCGACCGCGGTGTCCATCATCTCGGCCCGCTCGAAGAACTGTGTGTCCGTCGGCCCCGGCATCAGCGAGGTGACAGTGACCCCGGTGTCCTTGAGCTCGGCCCGCAGCGCCTCGGCGAACGACTGCACAAAGGACTTCGACGCGTTGTAGACCGCCTGGTAGGTGCCCGGCATCATCGACGCGATCGACGAGGTGAACAGCACCCGGCCCGCGCCCCGCGCGACCAGGTCGGGCAGCACCCGCTTGGCCAGGTGCACGGTCGAGGTCACGTTCACCGCGATGATCTCGAGCTCGTCCTCCAGGTCGGTCTCCCGGGTGAAGTCGCCACCCAAGCCCCGGCCGGCGTTGAACGCGATCGCGTCGACCGGGCGGCCGGCCTCGCGGATCGCGGCGTACGCCTGCTCCACGCCTTCGAACGTGGCCAGGTCGGCCCGCACCGCTGTCACCTGGCGCTCGCCGTCGCGGCGGAGGTCGGCCGCGGCCTGCTCGATGTCGGCGTCCTCGGCCACCACCAGGAGATCGAAGCCGTTCTGTGCGAATTGCCGTGCCAGCTCATATCCGATGCCACTCGAGGCACCCGTCACCACTGCGAAAGTCATGCCCCTGGCGTGCCCGCCCCGGAGCGATTCAATCGACCACGGGCAAGATCCGCTCCGTATATTTGCTATCACGCAAAGTAACTCATACTTTCGGCTAGTCTTTCCTGGCCCTCTCGGCTAGGGTTCTCATATCCGAACGGCCACGTGTGCGGGTCGATGGTTATCGGATCGATCGCCGTCGACCAGATAAAGGGACACCCGACCGAACGGGTCCAGCCAGTGATGGCGGGACCGGCTCTCCGGTAGGTGCCAGGGAGGACCAAGCATGACCGTCACCGAGACCAAGACTTCTGCTGACGCGGAGACGATTCCGGCCGGCGCCGCGGCGCCCGTCGACAGCGCCGCCGAGCTGCTGAACGCGATGGCCGCGATGCCGGCCGGTCACCCGTCCCGCGCGGCCCTGCGCGACCGGGCGATCGAGGCCTGGCTGCCGCTGGCCCGCCACCTCGCCCACCGCTACTCCGGCCGCGGCGAGCCCACCGACGACCTCGTCCAGACCGCCAACGTCGGCCTGATCAAGGCCATCGACAAATTCGACCCCGAGCGCGGTGTCGACTTCGCGGGTTACGCGATCCCGACGATCATCGGTGAGATCAAACGCCACTTCCGCGACCGTACGTGGTCGGTCCGCGTCCCGCGCCGCCTGCAGGAACTGCGCCTGGCCATCACCGAGGCCAACAGCACCCTGACCCACAGCCTCGGCCGCTCCCCGACGGTCGCCGACGTCGCCACCCACCTGGGCGTCAGCGAGGAAGACGTCCTCGAAGGCCTCGAAGGCGCCCGCGCCTACAACGCCACCTCGCTGTCCACCCCGATCTCAGCCGACGGCACCACCGAACTCGGCGACACCCTCGGCGGCGAAGACACCGAGTTCGAACTCGCCGAGACCCGCGTCGCCCTGGGCCCGGCCCTGGCCACCCTCGACGAGCGCGAGCAGAAGATCCTCACCCTGCGCTTCTACGGCAACCTGACCCAGTCGCAGATCGCCGACCAGATCGGCATCTCCCAGATGCACGTCTCGCGCCTGCTCACCAAGGCCCTGACCAAGCTGCGCGCGCAGCTGTCGGCCGACGCGCTCTGATTCACCGACTTTCGTGGCCGGCCCGGTTCGGGCCGGCCACGACTGTTTCCGGCGCTTTCTCAGGCGATCGGCGTCAGCGGGCCGTAGCCCGTGCCGATCCTGATCGCGGGACGCAGCGTCGTGCCCGCGCCCGGCAGCAGCAGCAACGCGCCGGTCGACTTCTGCACGGCGGCCAGGTCAGGGAAGCCGTCCCGGTCGAAGTCGCCGACCGAGATCACGTCACGCAGGCCGCTCGCGACGGTGCCGAGCGGGAACTGCCGGACGAAACCGTTCTTGCGGCCGGTGATCAGGTAGAGCTTGCCGTCGGCGAGCCGGGCCACCAGATCGGGCCAGCCGTCCCGGTTGAAGTCGCCGGCGCCGGTCAGCTCCGTCTTGCCGCCGAAACCCTTGCCCACCTGCTTGGCGCCGCGGAATTTGGCGCCCGCCTGACCGGCGTACAGGAAAAGGTTGTTGCTCTTGGAAACGGCGAGAAGGTCGGGGTAACCGTCGCCGGTGAGGTCGCCGATCGTGGTGATGTCGCGCAGCACCTGCCAGCCGCTGCCGACCTTCTTGCGCGTACCCAGGCCCGAGCCGGTGCCGGGATAGAACCACAGGTCGCCGTTGCTCTGCCGGGCGACGACGTCCTCGCGGCCGTCCCGGTTGAGGTCGAGGCGGACCAGCGCGTTCATCGCGGCGAAGCCGCTGCCGATCGTGCGCCGGGCGGCGAAGTCGACGCTGCCGCCGTTGCCCGGGAACATCGAGACGTACCCGGTGGCCGACCGGGCGATGACGTCGGACCAGCCGCTGACGTTGAAGTCGGCGCCGCGGGTCCGGGACAGCGGCGCGAAGTCGACGTAGTTGCTGTCGACGTTGATCGTGACGCCGCCCCACGTCTCCTTGTGACCGCCGCGGTACTGCTTCATCCGCCGGTGACCGGGCCAGGCCGTGGCCGGGATCTTCGCGTCGGTCAGCGTGACGACCTGGTCCCAGCGGGCGAAGTCGACGAAGTCGGGCCGGGCGTGACCGGCGGCCGAATAGCTCGCCACCTGGTCGGCGATGCCCGAACTGACGCTGCTGTAGAAACCGCTGAAGTAGCCGCCGTCGTGCAGGCGGGACGTCCAGCCGTTCATGAAGGCGAGCACGCCCGTACGGCAGGCGGCGTCGTCCGTCCGGTAAGCCTCCATGTCGTAGATGATCACGGAGTCGCGGGCGAGACCCAGCGCCGTCGCCTGGGCGATGGCGTCCGTCGCGGCGGCCCGGCCCTGACCGCCGGCCTGCGCGTTGGTGATCAGGTTGCGGCCGCGGCCGACCGTGGTGCACGAGGCCTGCGGCCCGACGTACAGCGGAAGCAGCTTCCAGCCGGCCTGCACCTGCTCCTTCACCCAGGCGGCGGTCAGCTGCGGCTGGGCGCACCCCCGGTTGACACCGCCGATGTAGATGCCGATCGCCTTGAACGGCGACGACTGGCGCCACGCCTTCATCGCCGCGCTCGACGGCGCGCTGCACGCGTCGAAGGCGTACCCCTTGAAGGTTCCAGGTTGGACGGTGACGAACGTGGCCGCGTCGGCCCGGGTCAACGCGAACGACGACAAACCCACCACCACGGCGGCGATGACGCCACCGGCGAGCAACTTGCGGCGCGCGCGCAACAGAACCTTCACGGCGTAGCAGCCAAGCAAAGAGAACCGTGAATGCGCCAGGCCCGAACGGCCGATCTTCAGCGCCGTCCGGCGCGTTCGGCACGGGCCGCCCGGGTCCCCGTTCGAACAACCATCGCCACTCTGTGCGTTGCGCCACCCGAAGCCCGGCTACCGTAGATAAGCGATGCCACCTTCAGCCGACCTTCCGGGATTCCTGCACGGCGTCGCTCCGTACCTCGACCGGTGGGGCTACCTCGCCGTCGCGGGTTCCATCGGAGTGGAGAGCTTCGGAGTCCCCGCGCCCGGGCAGACCATCATGGTCGCCGCGGCGATCTACGCCGGCGCCGGCCGGCTCAACATCTTCGGTGTGGCCGCGATCGCCTTCATCGCGGCCGTGCTCGGCGACAACGTCGGCTACTGGATCGGCGTCAAAGGCGGCCGCAAAGCCGCTCTACGCTGGGGAAAGTACGTTTTCCTGACCCCCGAGCGGCTGGCCCGGGCCGAGGGCTTCTTCGCCCGGCGGGGCGGCCGGATCGTCGTGGTGGCCCGCTTCATCGACGGACTGCGCCAGTTCAACGGCGTGATCGCCGGCATCACCGCGATGCCGTGGAAGCAGTTCCTGCTCTACAACGCGATCGGGGCGGCCCTGTGGGTCGGCTTCTGGACGACCGTGGCGTTCGTCTTCGGCACCCACCTGGTCGAGATCATCGAGCACGCACTCCGGTACAAATGGTGGGCAATCGGGATCATCACCATCGCTCTTGTGTCCTACATAACTCTTCACGTACGTCACATTCGTCGCCGCCGGGCTCGCGCGGCCGAAGTTGTCGAGCAATCCTCGTAACTTTGACTTCGCCTTCATGTCGTCCGTCGTCAATCCGCGGGTACGGCCAAAGGTGAGACGAAAGGAGACACTCGTGAGTTCGAACCAGCTCGACCGTCGCCGCGACGCGTCCGGAGCCGCCCACGAAGCCGCCGAACGCGCCAAGACCACCGTCACCGAACTCGAGAACCGCCTGCGCACCAACGCCGACATGACCCTGCGCCAGAAGCAGGCGCTGCGCAACGCCGAGGCCGAGGCCCGCCGGCTCAAGCGCTCGCTGAAGACGCAGGAGCGCGACAAGGCCCGCCTGGAGAAGGCGCACAAGAAGGCTGTCGCCAAGGCGGGCAAGGCCGCGGCCCGCGCCACCGCACTCGAGGAGAAATACAGCAAGGCCGTCCTGGCCGACCTGATCACCCGCGAGAAGGCCCGCGACCGCGCCGCCGCCACCAGCCCCACAACCGCTGAGGCCCCCTCGGCCACCCCCGCCGCCACCTCGACCGCCCAGGCCGCGCCTGTTACCGACGCCGGCGCCACCTCGACCGGCACCAAGGCCGCGCCCGCGACCGCCGCGGGGGCTAAGGCCGCGCCCGCTACCACCAAGGCCGCCCCGGCCACCGTCGGCGCCGCAAAGGCGGCCTCGGCCGCGCCCGTGGCCGAGGTTGCCGACCTGCCCGCTACGCCGGCCGAGGAGGTGGCCGCCGACGAGGGCGCCTCCACTGCCCGCGCGACCGCTGCCCGTGCCACGGCCCGCAAGGCGGCCACGGCCGCCTCGACCCGGACCACCACCTCTGGCCGCCGCGCTGCCGCGCCCCGCAAGGCCGCCACCCCGGCGCCCGAGGTTCCGGCCACGACGACCGCCCGTAAGACCGCCGCCCGCAAGACGACGTCCCGCTCCTCCTGATCCGCCCGAAGGTTCGCTTCCCGCGGACGGCGCCCTCCCCCAGCCCTCAGGGGACGGGAGATCGCCGTTGGCGGGGAGCGTTCATTCCGGTTTCGCACCTTTTAGGCCTGATTAGTCCTTTTGGTGGCCAGGTTCGCCCGGTTCGAGGGGGCGGAAGTCGCCAGGACGAATGGGCCGACAGGCGATAATTCGGGCATGCGATCTTGTTGGTTCGGCGCTGCCCTCGTCGCCGTCTCGACGGCGGCCGTTTCCCTCATCGCCAATCCGCTGCCCGCGCACGCTCCCCTCGCAGCGCCGCCCGAGGCCCTCGCCGCCGCGCCGGACCAGGCCGGGCCGGGGCACGAGCGGGCGGCCGCGCCCCTGGCCGCCGGGCTGGGGGCGGTGCCTGGGGTGCCGCGCCGGATGGAAGGGGCTCGGGGAGAAGGGCCCGCGGTGGCGCCTACGCCGACTACGGGGCTACTGGTGGCTCGGTACGCGTTCAACGGGCGGGCCGGGTCGATCATCGACGAGTCGGGGCGGGGGCACACCCTGCGCGTCATCTCGGGGCACGGTGGGGCCGTTCGGCGGGTCGTACATGGGCAAGGGTCGGCTCTGGCCTTTCCCAGCCGCTGCACCGCGCGGGTCTGCCCGCATGTCGCGCTGCAGACCGCCACCTCCTCCGCCGATCTCAACCCGGGTACGCGCAACATCGCGTTCGGAGCCGAGGTCATGCTGACGCCGGGGCAGACCAGCAAAGGGCAGAACGTCGTGCAGAAGGGCTACTCGACCACCAGCAGCCAGTGGAAGCTGCAGATCGACGGCGCCGCCGGCCGGCCCAGCTGTGTGCTGGTCGACGACAAACGGCCGCCCATCCGGATGGCCACCAGCTCGGTCAGCGTGGCCGACGGCCAGTGGCATTCCGTCGAGTGCCGGCGGGTCGCCACCAACCTCTTCGTGCTCGTCAACGGCTATCTGCGCGGCCGCACCACGATCCCGGCCAAGCTGTCGATCACCAACGACCGGCCGATGAGCATCGGCGGCAAGGGCGCCTACGCGGACAACGACCAGTTCAACGGCGCGCTCGACAACGTCTGGGTGCAAATAGGCTGACCGCCCATGGAGCTCTCCCTGGACCTGCTGCGTACCTTCCTGGCCGTCTACCGGGCCGGGTCGGTCACCGCGGGCGCGCGGCGGCTCTCGCTGTCCCAGCCGACCGTGACCGGGCAGCTGCGGGCCCTGGAGTCCGCGCTCGGCAAGCCCCTGTTCACCCGGCTGCCGCGCGGTGTCGCGCCCACCCCGGCCGCCGACCTGCTGGCCCGGCGGGTCAGCGAACCCCTCGACAAGCTGGCCGGGCTGGTGGTCGACGAGGCCGGCGCGGACGAGGTGCACCTGGGCGGGCCGACCGAGTTCCTCACCGCCGTGGTGCTGCCGGCGGCCGGGCCGCTCGTCGCCCAGGGCCTTGCGCTGCGGGTCAGTTTCGGCCTGCCGGCCGAGCTCACCGCCCGGCTGCGGGACGGCTCGATCGACCTGGCGCTGCTCAGCGTGCGGCCGCGCGGGGCCGGACTGCGTGTCGAGCCGCTCTGCGACGAGGAGTTCCTGCTGGTCGGGCCGCCCGAGGTGGCGGGGCGCGACCTGAAGACGGTGCCGCTCGTCGCGTACGCCGAGGACCTTCCGATCGTCCGCCGTTACTGGCAGACCGAGTTCGGCGCCCGGCCTTCGCGGGACGCGGCCGTGGTCGTACCCAATCTGCACGCCGTGCTCGCCACCGTGATCGCCGGCGGCGGCTACAGCGTGCTGCCCGAATATCTGTGCGCGGCCGATCTCGCGGCCGGGCGCCTGGTGCGGCTGCACGAGCCGGCGGTCGTCCCGTTGAACACGATCTACCTGGCCGAGCGGGCCGGCGAACCGCCGTCGCCGGCCCGGGAGCGGCTGGCCGGGATTATTCGGTCGGCGGCGCGGCCAGCCCCGAGCTGACCGCGCCGAGCAGGTCGCCCTTGGCCGTGTCGCCGGACAGTTCCCACGCGAAGGCCCCGCCCAGCCGTTTGCCACGGGCGTACTCAATCTTGGTCTCGATGGTTTCCGGTGTGTCGTAGGACCACCATTGGGTGCCGCAATGTGCGTAGGCCGTGCCGGCGATCGTGCCGGTCGGTGGGCAGCGCTGGGCCAGGATCTTGTAGTCCTCGAGGCCCTTCTCGTATCTCCCGGGCGCCGGGCCGGACGCCTCGCCGCCCGGTTCGGCCTGGGTGACGCCGTCCCAGCCGCGGCCGTAGAAGCCGAGGCCGAGCAGTACCTTCTCCGGGGGGACGCCGAGGGCGAGGAGCTCGTCGACGGTGGCCGTCGTCGTGGACGTCTCGCGAGGAATGCCGGGGTAGGTGGTCAGCGGCGAGTGGGGTGCCGTCTTCGGGGTCTTGCGAGCGTCGTCGCCACCGGCGCCGAAGTAGTCGTACGTCATCGCGTTCAGCCAGTCCGCCGTACCGGAAACGGTCTTGTAGTCGGTGGCCTTCAGCTTGGACACGTCGGCCGGCACCGCCGCGGTGATCAGCGCGCCGGGGCCGAAGGCCGAGCGCAGCGCGGTGATCATCTTCGGCAGAGCGCCGGGACCGCTCTTGTCGCACTGCAGGCCACAGGCGTTCGGGTACTCCCAGTCGATGTCGATGCCGTCGAACAGGCCGGACCAGCGCTGGTCGGTGACCAGCTGGTGGCAGGAGTCGGCGAACGCGCCCGGGTCGCGGGCGGCCTCGGTGAAGCCGGCCGAGCCGGTCCAGCCGCCGAACGACCACAGCACCCGCAGGTTCGGGTGTTGCCGTTTGAGCTCGCGGAGCCGGCCGAAGTTGCCCTGCAGTCCGGAGGAGCCGGCCGAGATCGGCTTCTGATAGTCGGCCCAGGCGTCGGCGACGGCGCACCGGCCCTTCTCGACCTTGCCGAAGGCGTAGTTGAGGTGGGTCAGGCGGTCGGCGGCGCCGCTGGTGACCAGGTCTTCGACCTGGAAGTCGCGGTTGTAGACGCCCCAGCCCGTGAAGTAACCGACGATCTTGGGCGTCGCCGGCACGGGCTCCTCGTCCGGACCACTGCAAGCGGACATGGCGGCGATCATGAGGATGATCAAGACTATTCGGGCGCGCACCGCTCCGAAGCTATCCGTAGGGGGCAAACAAACCCCAAGTGATCACACTAACGAGGAGCCCGTGATTCGGCGGAAGCTGTGACATCGTTTTCCCGTGGCCATCAGCCTGCACGAGCCTCCGTCCGCCCCGGCCGCCCGCGACTGGCGGGCCGATCTGCGCGCGCTGCTCAGCTGGCGCCGGGTGCTCAACCGGCTGCGCGCCGTCCTGCGCAGCGCCCTGGTCACCTTCGTCGTCCTGACCCTCACCCTGTGGCTGATGCCGGGCGTGAACAGCAACGACATCGTCGACACGCTGGGCCTGGTGCTGGTGGTGGCCGGTGTCGGCGCCGTGCTGCGCCCGCTGCTGCTGGTCGGCATCGTGGCCCTCGGCGGCTGGGGCGCCATGCTGCTCGGCATCCTGGCCCAGATCACCGTCATCGTGGTCGCCCTCGAGATCGACCCGGCCAACCGGATCACCGGACTTCCCTCGCTGGTGCTGACCGCGATCCTGGCCATCGTCTTCGCCGCGATCGTCGACTGGATGCTGGACAGCGGCTCCGACGACACCTTCGTCCGCGAGTCCAAGCGGCTCATGCGCGGCGTGCGGCGCCGTCAGGCCCGGCTGGCCGGCGGCCCGTTCCTCTCCCTGCGCCGCCCCCGCACCGGCACCGACCCGGGTCTGCTGATGATCCAGCTCGACGGCCTCTCCGAGCCGGTCCTGCGCTGGGCCGTGCGGGCCGGCAACCTGCCCACCCTCGGGCACTGGCTGCGCTCGGGCAGCCACACCATGCGCGGCTGGCACACCGGGCTGCCGTCGACCACGCCCGCCTCGCAGGCCGGCATCCTGCACGGCGCCACCCGGCAGGTGCCGGCGTTCCGCTGGTTCGAGAAGGACACCGGCAAGCTGATGGTCACCAACCGGCCGCGCGACGCCGCCGTGCTCGAGCCGCGGCTCAGCGACGGCCGGGGCCTGCTGCGCGACGGCGGGGTCAGCATCGGCAACGCGTTCAGCGGCGACGCCGCGGTCAGCCTGCTCACGGTCAGCCACGCGGCGCTGCCGGGCCGGTCGGCGCGCGGCTGGGCGGCGTTCATGGCGTCCCCGTACGGCTTCACCCGGGCCCTGGTCCTCGGCGTCGGCGAGGTGATCACCGAGCTGCACCAGGCCCGCCTCCAGCGCCGCCGTAACCTCCAGCCCCGGGTGAGCCGGTCCGGTTCGTTCCTGGCCCTGCGGCCGGCCTCGATGCTGCTGCGTGACGTCAACGTGTCGCTGATCGCCGAGCAGATGGCCCGTGGCGCCCCGGCCGTGTACTGCGACCTGGTCGACTACGACGAGGTGGCGCACCACGCCGGCCCGGCCCGGCCCGAGTCGATGCGCCAGCTGGAAAGCCTGGACCGGATGCTCGGCGTGCTCGAACGGCTCGCCCCCGAGGCGGCCCGCCGATACCACCTGGTCGTGCTCTCCGACCACGGGCAGAGCCAGGGCGCCACCTTCAAGCAGCGCTACGGCGAGACCCTGGACGAGGTGGTCGAGCGGTTCTCGGCGCCCGACCCGGCCGACGCGCCGTCCACCCCGGCCGAGGAGGAGGCGACCAAGGAGCCCGACTTCCCCGAGCCGCCGGTCGCCCCGCTGCTGGTGGTCTCGTCCGGCAACCTCTCCCTGGTCTACCTGACCAGGTTCCCCCAGCGGCTCGACCGGGAGCAGATCGAGAGCGTCTACCCGCGCCTGATCAACGGCCTGGTCGCTCACCCCGGGATCGGCCTGGTCATCGTCCGCGACACCGACGGCCCGGTCGTGCTCGGCACCTCCGGCACCCACCGGCTCGCCGACGGCGTCGTCGAGGGCATCGACCCCTTGCTGCCGTACGGTCCCCGGGCCCGCCATGATCTGCTGCGCCACCAGGAGTCCGTGCACCTGGGCGACCTGGTGCTGATCAGCTCGGTCGACCCGGTCACCGAGGAGGTGGCGGCGTTCGAGGAACTGGTCGGCTCGCACGGCGGCCTGGGCGGCTGGCAGACCGACGCGGTGCTGGTGCACCCGGCCCGCTGGCCGATCACCCAGCCCGAGCTGGACGGGCCGGACACGATCCACCGCCAGCTCGTCGAATGGCTCTCCATGCTGGGGCTGCGCACGCAGACCCTGGCCGCCGACGACGAGCGGCACGAACTCGTGAAAGAGGAGGCGCCGAGCCTTTCCGGCACCCACGACGGTTAGGACTTTGTGCCTTTCCTCCCCTTCCTCACTGCCATGCTGGTCGGGGCCCTGCCGGCCCCGGTGACACCACGGACCGCGCCGACCTTCAACGGCGGCGTGTACGCGATCGCCCACCGCGGCGACACGGTCTACGTCGGCGGCGCGTTCACGAGCGCGTCGGCCGGAGGGAAGACCTACAAGCGGATGCGGCTGGCCGCCTTCGACGCGCGCACCGGCGACCTGCTCGACTGGGCGCCGCCGGCGGACGGCACGGTCCGCGCGCTCGCCACCACCGCCGACAGCGTCTACGCGGCCGGCGACTTTCACGAGGTCGGCGGCGAGGACCGGGACTCACTGGCCCGGATCAACCCGTCGAGCGGCGCTGTCGCGTCGTTCGCCCACGAGATCACCGGTACGGCGTACGCGCTCGGCACCGCCGGCAACCGGCTCTATCTGGGCGGCAGCTTCACCGCGGTCGACGACGAGCGGCGCGGCAACCTGGCCGCCTTCGACCTCACCACCGGGCGGCTCGACACCCGCTGGCGGCCGCTCACCGACGACACCGTGCACGCGCTCACGGTCGCCGGGCCGCGCGTCTATCTGGGCGGCGGCTTCCACATCGTCAACGGCGTCAAGGGCACGCTGCGCCTGGCCGCCGTGAGCAGCACGAGCGGGGCCGTCGACCCGGTCTTCCGCCCACGGGTGCCGGCCGAGGTCCGCGCGATAGCCGTCGACGTCTCGGGCGTGCAGGTCGCCACGGCCGGGGTGGGCGGACGGGCTTTGTCGTACGCGACCACGGGCGCCCTGCGCTGGCAGCGCGTCTTCGACGGCGACGCGGCCGCCATCGCGTCGGCCGGGGGCATCACCTACGTCGGCGGCCACTTCGACGCCATCTGCCGAACCGAACGCAACGGTGCCAAGGGCGGCTGCGTCGACGGTGCCACGCCCCGGCTCAAGCTGGCCGCGCTCACCGCCAACGGCACCCTGACGAGCTGGGGTCCCAAGGCCAACGGCGTCATCGGCGTACGGGTCCTGACCGTGCACAAGGGCACAGTCCAAGCCGGCGGTGACTTCACCACGATCGACGGCCGCGACCGCCGGCGCTTCGCGGCCTTCTAAGTCAGTCGTTTCCCGGCCCGCTGGGCGAGCTTCCAGTAGCGGGTCGGGGTCAGCCTCGCCAGCACGTCCGCGGCCCGCGCCACACCACCGATCACCAGGCGCGGGCGGCGGCGCTGAATGGCCGTGAGGATCTGGCGGGCCGCCTCCTCGGCCGGCATGGTCAGCGCCCGCTCCTCGAACTTCTCGGCCTGCGCGGCCTGCTCCCCGCCCGGGTCGCCGCCGCTGAGCCGCGCGCTGGCCGCGATGCTGGTCTTGATGCCGCCCGGGTGCACCACCGTCACGCCGACGCCGCGCGGCTCCAGCTCGTTGCGCAGGGCGTCGGTGAAGCCCCGGACCGCGAATTTGCTGGTCACGTACGCCACCTGGCCCGCCGGGGCGATCAGCCCGAAGAGGCTGGACACGTTCACCACGTGCGACCCGGGCCGGGCCAGCAACTGCGGCAGGAACGCCTTGGTCATCCGTACGACCGCATGGAGGTTGATCTCCAGCAGCCAGTCGAAATCGGCCATGCTGTTCTGCTCGAACGTGCCCATCAGGGTCACCCCGGCGTTGTTCACCAGAAGGTCGGCCCCGCCGTGGCGCGAGGCGATCTCGGCCGCCAGGTCCAGCCGGTCGCCGCCGTCGCTCAGATCGATCTCGTACGTCGACACGTCCGGCGACCCGAGCTCCCGCGCCAGTTCGGCCACCCGGGCCAGTCCGCCGGCGTCCCGGTCGACCAGCACGAGCACCGCCCGCCGCCGGGCCAGCTCATGCGTCAGCGCCGCCCCGATGCCGCTCGCCGCCCCGGTAACCACGCAGGTCCGCCCCGAAAACGCGAAGGGCCGCATCACACGTCACGCCGATCACTCATGGGGTCATTATCGGCCTACGGTCCGTAGGCTGCTGACCATGACAGCGCCCCGTTCCGTCGCTCCCACGGTCGAATCGCAGGCCGTGCTCGCGCCGCTCACCGACGCGGCGATCTTCCTGGTGATGACCGTGCGGCCGGGCGGCGAGCAGGCCGTCCGCGACCTCCTCTCCGACGTCAGCGCGCTCCAGCGCACGGTCGGCTTCCGGCTCCCGTCGGCCAAGCTCTCCTGCGTCACCGGCATCGGCTCCGAGCTGTGGGACCGGCTCTTCCCGAACGGCCCCCGCCCGGCCGAACTGCACAAGTTCCGGTCGTGGAAGGGCCCACGGCACGTCGCTCCCTCCACCCCCGGCGACCTGCTGTTCCACCTGCGGGCCGGGCAGATGGACGTGTGCTTCGAGATGGCCGCCAAGATCGCCCAGCGGCTGGCCGGCGTGGCCGACGTGGTCGACGAGACGCACGGCTTCAAGTACTTCGACGAGCGCGACCTGCTCGGCTTCGTCGACGGCACCGAGAACCCGACCGGCGCCACCGCCTCGCGGGCCGTCCTGGTCGGCGACGAGGACCCGCAGTTCGCCGGCGGCA
The DNA here is from genome assembly GCF_043197815.1 of Actinoplanes sp. NPDC048988. NCBI lineage: Bacteria > Bacillati > Actinomycetota > Actinomycetes > Micromonosporales > Micromonosporaceae > Actinoplanes > Actinoplanes sp. NPDC048988. Next base: position 66,184 of record NZ_JBICTW010000018.1, read on the forward strand.
GCTACGTCATGGTGCAGAAGTACGTACACGACATGACCGCCTGGAACGCGCTGAAGGTCGAGGAGCAGGAGGCGGCGATCGGCCGTACGAAGCTCGACAACGTCGAGATCGAGGACAAGGCCCCGAACTCGCACGTCGCCCTCAACACCGTAGACGACCCGGACGGCAACGAGCTGAAGATCCTGCGCGACAACATGCCGTTCGGCTCGATCAAGGAGGGCGAGTTCGGCACGTACTACATCGCGTACGCGTCCACTCCGGACGTTCCCGAGCTGATGCTGCGCCGGATGTTCCTCGGTGAGCCCTACGGCACGTACGACCGGATCCTCGACTTCTCGACGGCGATGACCGGTTCGCTGTTCTACGTGCCGACCGCCGACTTCCTGGACGACCTACCTGCCGCTGAGTAGCGCGGCCAGATCGGCGAGGCTGTCCAGCCGTACGTCGCCGTCGAGCCCCCGCAGGGCCGCCGTGTGCGCGCCGGCGGCCCGGGCCGCCTGCAACCCGACCTCGGCGTCCTCGACGACGACGCACGCGGAAGGGTCGACGCCGAGCAGCGCGGCGGCGCGCAGGTAGCCCTCCGGGTCGGGCTTGCCGGCGGCGATGTCGTCGGTGGTCACCAGAACCGGGGCGACGATGCCGGCGGCGCCCAGCCGGGCCTTGGCCAGACGCGTGTCGGCGCTGGTCACGACGGCCCACGGCAGGTTCCGCTCGGCGAGCACGGCCAGGACCTCGAACGCGCCCGGCGTGGCGGTGACGTCGCTGAGGTCGTCGTACTGCAACTCGAGCTGACGGGCCGAGGCGATCAGGATCGCCGCCTCCTGAAGGTGCGGAAGAAGCTTACGGACGGTGCTTTCGCTGGGCGCGCCATGAGCCATTTCGTACGCCTCGTGGCCGTCGACGCCGTACTCGGCGGCCCAGGCCAGCCAGGAACGCTCGACCGCCCCGTCCGAGGCGACGAGGGTGCCGTCCATGTCGAAGAGAACCGCCCGAACGTCGTCCGGGTTGATACCGGGCACCTAAAACCTCCACAGGCAGTACATAGTCACGCCGGTCAGTGTCCTCGGCAGCGCACGAGCGAACCGAGGGAGACCCGAGACGATGACCGTTCACGACCATTCGACCCGTTCGCCGATCACCAACTCCGATGATCACACGCCCTTCGCCGCCCCCACAGCGTCCTACCCCACAACCGGCCCCTCCGACTACGCCCCGCCCCTCTGGACGCCGCCGGAGGACCAGGGTGGTGGCGATCGCCCCGGGGGTGGCCGCAAAAACGCCAAGCTCGCCGCGGCCGGCGCGCTGGTCGCGGTGGCCGCGGCCAGCGCCGGCATCACGGCCGGCGTGATGGCCGCGACCGGCGGCGACAGCTCGGCCTCGGCCCAGGGCGGCCCGGGCGGCGGCCAGTTCCCCGGCGGCGGCTTGAATGGTGGCGGCTTGAGTGGTGGCGGAGGCACGATGGGCGGCGCCTCGGCCGCCCTGCACGGCGAGTACGTGATCTCCGACGGCAACGGCGGCTACACCACGCAGGTCACCCAGACCGGCACCGTCTCGGCCGTCAGCAGCAGTTCGCTCACCGTCAAGAGCACCGACGGCTTCAGCCAGACCTACGTGATCACCAGCGCCACGACCGTCGACAACGGCGCCGACCAGATCGCCTCGGTCGCCACCGGCCACACCGTGCGCGTCATCGCCACCAGCGCCGGCTCGAAGGCCACGGCCACCTCGATCACCGACACCAACCTGGCCGCGACGGGCACGACACAGCAGGACACCCAGGGCGGCACCCAGCAGCAGGGCGCTCAACAGGGCGGCACCCAGCAGCAGGGCGCTCAACAGAGCGGCACCCAGCAGCAGGGCGGCCAGGCGCCCGGCGGCATGCCGGGCGGTCTCCCCGGCGGCGGCCAGATGCAACAGGGCCAGACCCCAAGCGACGCAGGCACGGGAAGCGGAACCGGCGCAGGCACGGGAAGCGGAACTGGCGCGGGAACCGGAACCGGAACTGGTGCGGTGACTGGCACCTGACTTCCGGCGCGAGCGGGCGTCCTCAGAGCGCGGAGATCGACCCCGGCGCCCGCTCGCGCCGGGACAGGGCCCGGATCACGTTCAACGGCCCGTGCCGCCACGCGGCGATGCGCCCGAGCAGCTCGATCGTCGCCTCGGTGGCCGCGGCCGGCATCGGCGGCGTGGGTAGGCCCAGACTCACCGCCAGGTCGTCGGCGTGCACGACCAGTTCCATCACCCGCGTCAGCAGGAAGTCGTCGACCGTCAGGCCCCACTCCCCGAGGTCGATGACGCGCCCGGCCGGTTGCGCCGGCACCGCCGTCCGCAGCTCGGTGATCGCCGCGTCGACGTGGTCGGCGAGCTCGCCGGCCGTCGTCGCCGCGGCCGCCTGCTCGCTGCGGTTCCTGATGTCGACGTTGTCGGCGCTGTCCGGGCCCGATGTCAGCCAGTCGTTTCCGGTGAAGTGGTCAAGCACCGGAATGGCGGCGTCGCCCGGCGGCGCCGCCAGATAGGTCACGGTGTACGTGATCTGGTTGGCCAGGTGGCGGGCGACGCCACCGCAGGAGTAGCCGGTCAGCGCGCTCGGCCCGGACCACTGCTCGGACACCTCGGGCGCCCGCAGCAGCGTCGCGGCGACGTCGGCCGACTCGAGGAACGCATCTCGGATCATCAATGCAGGGTAGGCGGCGGCTCTTGCTAGGCCGACGAGCTGTCGAGCGGGACCGCGGCGCCGCGGACCAGGCCGAGCTGGACGCCCTGGCGGGGCAGGGCGGCGTCGAGCAGCCAGTCGGCCGCGACCCGGACGCGGTTGCCGGGCATCGAGAGCAGGTGGTAGCCGCGGGTCACCACCTTGGCCGGCAGGCCGGACAGGGGCAGGCCGATCGGGTTGGCCGCGGCGTCGAGGCCGCCCAGGTCGACCACGAAACCCAGGTCGTGGTGGCGGTACGGGCGGCGGCGGCCGGTGCCGTACGAGGCCGCGATGTTCTTGGCCGCGGCCGCGCCCTGCCGGGTCGCGTGCTGCGCCGTCATGCCGGTGATCTCGCCGGGGCGGGTCAGGTCGGGCACCGCGGCCGCGTCGCCGATGGCGTACACGTCGGGATGCCCGGGAATCGTGAGGAATTCGTCGACCACGAGCCGGCCGTGTTCGATCTCCAGCCCCATCTCGGCCACCAGCGGGTCGGGGCGCACGCCGACGCACCAGATCAGCGACTTGGTGGGCACGAACTCACCGGTCGAGAGGTGCACACCGTCCTGTGTGGCCTGCTTCACGCTCGTACGCAGAAGAAGCTCGACGCCCCGGGACCGCAACACGGCGTCGGACGCGTCGGCCAGGCGGCCGTCCAATGAGGGCAGCACCCGGTCGGCGGTGTCGAGCAGCAGCCAGCGCACCCGGCCCTGAAGCTCGGGCCTCTTCTTGACCAGCGCGTCGGTGTAGAGCACGCCCTGCGCCGCCACCTCGGTTCCGGTGTAGCCGGCGCCGACCACGACGAACGTGCAGCGGGCGTCGCGTTCGGCCGGGTCGGCGGCGCCGGCGGCCATCTCGATCTGGCGGATGATGTGGTCGCGCAGATATAGCGCCTCGGAGACGCCGCGGAAGCCGTGCGCGTACTCGCTCACGCCCGGCACCGGGAGCAGCTTGTTGACGCTGCCGGCCGCGATGACCAGGCGGTGGTAGCCGATCGTGCCGGTGCCGCCGTCCGGGTCGCGGTAGGTCACCGTACGGCCGTCCAGATCGAAGCCTTCGACCTCGCCCAGGACCACTTTGACGTCGGGCAGCGCGGCCGCGAGCGAGACGGTCACCCGGCGCGGTTCGAGGATGCCGGCCGCCACCTCGGGAAGCAGCGGCAGGTAGAGGAAGTAGTCGGTCGGGTTGATGACGATGATCTCGGCGCCGCCGCGGGCGAGCTTGCTCAGCGTGCGGGCCGCGGTGAAGCCGGCGAACCCGGCCCCGACGATCACTATGCGAGGGCGTGCCATGCGGGGGTCCTTCCGTCATGGGCGCCGCGCGCCCGCGTACAGACCGGTGCCCGTTCGACGCTACCGAAAACGCGCCTGATCAGGGATGTGAGCGGCATGACAACGATCGGCCGTTCGGTGGACCGCGAATTCGGCCGAACGGGTGTCGTCCGCGCACCGCCGGAATCGCGTCCTCATATGCGCCGAACGGTGCCCACACGGGGAGGCATCGAGCGGTGCGGGGGGAAGAGGGGAAAGACGTGACGACCGGGCACGCGGTGGTTGAGCCGCCTCGGTACGCTCACGTCTCCCTCGTCTCCTCGAACGGACACCCTTGGATGGACGCCCGTGAGGCCGACTACGCGCGTTTCGTCCGCGCTCGCTCACACGCGCTTCTGCGTTCGGCGTACCTTTTGACCGGGGATCAACACTTAGCCGAGGATCTGGTGCAGGAAGCGCTAGCTCGCACCCATCGCGCCTGGGCCCGTCTGGAGCGCCCAGAGCACGCCGAGGCGTACTGCCGCAAGGTCATGTACCACGCTCAGGTGTCCATCTGGCGGCGGCCGAAGGTGGCCGAGGTCTTCCCGTCCGACTTCGAACCCGATCAGCGCCGTGGCGCCGACGACCCGGCCGACGCCGCGGTCGAGCGGCTGATGCTGCGCCGGGCCCTGCTCACGCTCACCGCCAAGCAGCGGGCCGTGATCGTGCTGCGCTTCTTCGAGGACCACACCGAGGTCGAGGCGGCCCAGCTGCTCGGCGTCTCGGTCAGCACGGTCAAGACACAGACCGCGCGGGCCCTCGACCGGCTGCGCGCGCTGATGCCGGACACCCGGATGCTCCCGGAGCCGGGCCGATGAGCGACCACGATCGGCTCCGCGCCTCGCTGCACGACCTGGCCGACATCGCCGAGCCCACCGACCTGTACGACCGTGCGGTGCGGCGGTCGCGCCGGATCGGCCGCCGGGAGGCCGCGGTCGGCACCACCGCCGCGGTCGTGGTGCTGGCCGCGCTGGGCAGTGGCCTCTGGGGTCTGCCGCACGGCTCGGACGAAGAGGTGCCGTCGGCGGCCGCCGTCGCCTCGTCGCCGCCCCCGGCCACCGTCAGCCCCTCCCGGCCGGTGACCAGGGAAGCGCCCCGCCCGGCGCCGACGATGGCGACCTCGCCCGTGGCCGACGAGGTCCGCCCGCCGCATCGGGGCGGCCGGCCGAAGACCAGGGCGACCACGGCCACGCCGCTCTCGCGCACCATCACCGACCTGCCCGGCCACGCGTTCTACCGCGAGGGCGGCACGCTGGTGAAACTGTCACCGGCCGACGGCGAGACCCAGACCGTGCTGCGGGACACCACCTCGGCGGTCGGCATCTCACCGGACGGCGCCCGGGTCGCGTACGAGGAGAACGGCGCCCTGATGGTCGGCCCGGCCTCGCCCGACGGCACGCCGAAACAGGTCGCCACCGGCGTGACCTCGCCCGACCAGGCGCCGGCGTGGTCGCCGACCGGCGACCGTCTGGTGGTGACAGTCGAGTCGCCGGCCGTGCTCGACCTCGCCTCCGGTGAGATCACCCCGCTGCCCGCGGCCCTCACCGAGGGGCAGCATTTCCGCTGGTCGGGAGATGGCAGCAAGCTGGTGTACGCCACCTCGCACTGCGGCCTGGGCATCGCCGGCGCCCACGATGAGTCGGGCACCTCGGTGCCGGTCCTCGGCGACACGCAGACCGCCGACAACCCGGACGGCCTGGCCGCCTGCAAGCCGACCAGTGTGGACGCCACCGGCGAGCGGGTGACCGTCCCGTTGCAGAGCACCGGCGAGGACGCGGCCGGCACGGACGCCGCCGACGCCGTGGTCGACACGGCCACCGGCGATCTGGTGCAGCTGCCGGTTCCGGGCACCATCGTCGGCGCGGTCTTCGACGCCGACGGCAACCTGCTGGTGCGCTCCCGCGACGACGACGTCACCAGACTGTCGCTGTTCGGCCCGGACAACACGCTGAAGGTCCAGGCCACCGAGCCGGCGTCGGTCCGCGACCTCGATCTGATCGCCTACACGCGCTGATCAGCCCTTCTTGAAGAGCCGCCAGCCCTTCTTCTTGACCGTGGTCTCCCGCTCGGCCTCGCCGTTGAGCACCGCGAGGCGATGCTGGACGACCGGGTTCTCCGGCTCCATCCGCAGCGAGATCAGCAACGCCTGGCGGGCCTGGTCGACGTGGCCCATGCGCTCCAGCGCGACGCCGTGCGTGTAGTAGTAGTGCGCCTCGTTCGGGTCGAGCCCGATCGCCGTGCGGGCGGCCTGCTCGGCGTCGGCGGTGTGCCGTTCGGCCGAGAGCAGCGCCCAGGCGACCCGGTCGTGCCAGAGCGCGTTGCGCGGGTCGGCGATGACCGCCCGGTAGGCCATGGTGACCGCTTCCTCGTGCCGTCCGAGCATGGTGAGCGCGCGGCTGGCCAGCGCCAGTGGCCGCGGCTCGCCGGGATTCAGGCTGATCCCGTGGTCGGCCGCGTCCAGGGCGGCGGCCGCGTCGTCCATGGCCAGCCGCAGGCGTGCCATCAGGATCCAGGCCTCGATCGCGGACGGGTCGTCGGTCAGCACGGGCGTGAGGACGCTCACCGCCTGCTCGAGGTCGAGCTGCTCGAAGAGCATGGCCGCACGCGCCACTCCGACGGTCGGTAGCGCACGCTGGAGGTCGGGGGTCACACGGTGATATTCGGCAGATTCAGCTCACCGATGAGACTTTTCGCTTCCGTCTGATGATTGTGGCCAGGGCGGCCGCCGTACACGCGTACAGTCCCATGCCGATCCCGAGCAGGGTCAGGTCGTCCGCGCCGAGCAGGCAGAGCGTGCCGATCACCGCGCAGCCGGTCATGATGATCCACAGCGCCGGCGTGCTGAGCCCGCGCGGCACCGCGATGCCGGCCGACCGCACGTGCGCGTTCGACGCCGAGACGGTCAGCAGCCGGGCCGCGAAACCGCCCGCCGCGGCCAGCCCCAGCAGCCACCCCATCCAGGAGCGTGGGGCGACAGTCGCGGTCAGCAGCAGAACCAGGCTCACGCCGGCCAGCACCGCCGCCACCCGCTGACGGCCATAGGTCAAGACCGTGATCAGGTACGCCCGGAGCCCGCGATCCAGGCGCAGGACGAAATACGCCGCGACGCCGACCGGAGCGAGCGCCGCCGCGGCCGCGAGCAACCGCGCCCCGAACACCGAGAAATCAAGGACCCGCCACCCGACGTACGCGAGCAGGGCCAGCACGATCGCCGTGTAGACCAGGAACCGCTGAAGGGCCACGTCGAGCATGAACTTGCTGGCCTGCTGACCGGGGTCGGCCCGCAGCGCGCCGGCCAGGCCGCTCGCGCCCCGGGCCAGCCGGCCCAGCGCGAACGGGTTGCGGTGCACCACGTCGAGGGTGGCCAGCTCGTGCTGGGCGACCGCGTTGTCCGGCTCCAGGGACAGCGCATCGCGCAGCGCCCGCCGGGCCCGGTCGGTGTAGTTGAGCTGCTTCATCACCATGGCGTAGGTGATCCGGAAGTCGGCTTCCTCCGGGTCGAGCTCCACCGCCCGCCGGGCGGCGTGCTCGGCCTCGACCACCTGTGTGCCGCCGCCGAGCAGCGCCCACGCCACCCGGTTGTGCCGGTAGGCGTTCTCCGGCTCGATCCGGGCCGCCGCCCGCGCCACCGCGACCGCCTCGTCGTGCCGCTCCAGCGCGGTCAGCGACCGGCTCAGCGCGCTGAGCGCCTCGGCCGACTCCGGCGCGGTCTCCACCGCCCGGTGGGCCACCTCGTGGGCGAGCTGCGGATTCTTGAGCGCGAGCTGCGCGTGCGTCATCAGCACGAGCGCGCGCACGTTGTCCGGCTCGGCCGCGAGCACCGGCCCGAGCAGCGCCGCCGCCCCGGCCGCGTCGCCCCGCTGGAACTGCGCGGCGGCCCGGGCTATGTCGCTCATGACGGCTGCCAGCCCGCCGAACGGTTGTGGTCGTGCGCCTCGAAGAAAGGCACCTGCGCGTACGCCCGGACCGGGAACGTGCCGACCGCGGTGATCCGGGGCGGCGCCGCCGTGAACCGGGCGCCGTGCGGCGGAAGGTTCTCCAAGCCGGTCAGGTGCTCGACGATCGGGATGTTCGCGGCCAGCAGCACGGTGTGCGCCGGCCGCTCCCCGGCCGCCGCGTCGCCGATGTCGTCGATGTTCACCGCGTCGATGCCGACCAGCGCGGCCCCCCGCTCGACCAGCAGCGCGGCCGCCTCACCGGTCAGGTAGGGCGCGCCGGCCGCGTACTCCGGAGTGCCCCAGCCCTTGTCCCCACCGGTGTGCAGCAGCACCGCGTGCCCGGCCACCGTCAGCGGCTCCAAGTCGTCCACGGTGACCGCCCGCCGGCCGCTGCCGGCCGTGCGGACCACGACCGCGGGCAGGTCGGCCAGGCGTTCCAGGGGCAGACCGGCCAGGTCGGTCCCACCCTCGTAGCGGTGCCGGGGCGAGTCGAGGTACGTGCCGGTCTGGCCGACCATCTCGATCCGCTCCATGCTGAACTCGGTGCCCTCGGCGTACCGCGAACGCGAGTCGGCCCAGGTCAGGTGGGCCGAGACGGCCGGGCCGGGCAGGCCCGGATAGGTCGTCATCCCGGCCTCGATGACGTGGCTCAGCTCGACGAACCGGGTCCGGCCCCGGCCCGGCTCGCCCGCCACCGAGGCCGGCTCGCCGAACACACGTACCCCGGTCAGCTCGACCCGCTCCACGTCACGCAGCCCGAGCGAGCGGACCAGCAGCGCCTCTATCTCGGCCGTGGTCACGTCGGCGTGCGGCACATCCACCCGCAGCCCCTCGGCCCGCAGGCCGCCGCCGGTGGTGAGGGTCACGGCGGCGGTCACTTCCGCCCGGTACTGGAGCACGGTGATCCCCTATCGCAGCTCGATGATCGCTTCCACGATCAACCAGATGCCGAAGATAGCGAACAGGACGGCCGCGCCCCACTTGATGGCCTTCTCGGGCAGATGACGACCGAGCATCCGGCCCACCAGGATGGCCAGCGCGTCGGCCGCGACCATACCGACCGTCGAGCCCAGCCAGGTGCCGAACCAGCCGTGCTGGGTGGCCAGCGTGATCGTGGCCAGCATGGTCTTGTCGCCCAGTTCGGCCAGGAAGAACGCGCCGCCGACGGCGATGATGGCCGACTTGGTGGTGCGCTCGGCCTTGGTCTTCTCCTCGTCGGTCAGCTTGTCCCCGCGCAGCGTCCAGGCGCCGAAGGCGAGGAAGGCGATGCCGGCGACCAGCGAGATCCAGCCGGTCGGCAGCGTGGCACCGAGCCCGTAGCCGATGCCGACCGACACGGCGTGCACCACGGCGGTGGCCACGGTGATGCCGATCAGCACCGGCACGGGCTTGAAGCGCGTCGCGAAGGTCAAGGCCATGAGCTGCGACTTGTCGCCCAACTCGGCCACGAAGATGACAGCGAAACTCAGCGCCGTCGCGGCGAGGAAACCATCCACTGAAAATGCTCCCGGTATCTGATGACCGGGGCGAAGCTGCTCAGGGCGACCTCGACCCGGCCGTCGTCAAAACAGCCATGGCCGAAGGTCTCGCTCGCCTCATGGAGGCCGCGCGGCCGGACCTTTTGAACAAAGATCAGTATGTCGACCGCGACATTGGGAGCTACTCCCCTTCGCGAACACGAGCATAGGCCACGGCCCCGGCGATTCCGCCGGGGCCGTGGCGCATCTCATCGTTCGCGGGTCAGCTCGAGTCTTTCGGCGTACGCGGGAGCGCGCTTCGCCGCGGGTCCGAGCGCGCTCGGCGCCGGCGGCTGGATCGGCTTGCAGCGCTTGTCCGACCGCTCACCCCGTACACGCTGGGGAAGCGCGCCCGTGGCCAGATAGTCGGCGATGGTCTCGTCGACGCACTTGTTGCCGAACAGCGAACCCGAGTGGGTGGTGCCGCCGACCCCCTCGATCAGCACCGAGCGCGGGAACCGCTTACGCACCTCGAGGCTGCCGCTGAACGGCGTGGCAGCGTCCATCGTCTCGCTGACCAGCAGAATCGGCGGAGCGCTCTCCCCCGAGACGGTGATCGGGACGCCCGGCTCGGCCGCCCACGACCGGCACGGCGCGTTGTACCAGGCGTTGCCCCACGTCTCGAACGGCGCCTTGCGGTGCACCTCCCAGTTGTCCGAGGTCCACTTGGCCCAGCTCTGCGGCCAGGCCACATCGGTGCACTGGGTGGCCAGGTAGATCGCGTACCCGTTGTCGCCGCCGGCGGTCTGCGGGTTGTTGTCGTCGTACAGCTTGCGCAGGCCGGTGGCGTCCCGCTTGTGCACCCAGGCGCTGAACGAGCGGGCGATCTCGGCCCAGCCGAACACGTAGTAGCCGGCCTGCAGGAAGACGTCGGTCAGCTCGGACGGGCCGATCACCCCGCCGGCCGGCTTCGCGGTGAGCTTGCGCTGCTCGACGTCGAAGCGCCGCTGCACCTCACGGGCGGTCGTGCCGAGCTTGTAGACCTTGTCGTTCTTGGCCACCCAGGCGAAGTAGACCTTGATGTTCTTGTCGAACGCGAGGTCCTGATCCAGGTTCGAGTCGTACCAGACCCGGGCCGGGTTCACATTGCCGTCGAGCACCATCCGCCGCACCCGCTCCGGGTAGCGGGTGGCATAGACCTGGCCCAGGTACGTGCCGTACGAGAAGCCGTAGTAGTTGATCTGCCGTTCGCCCAGCGCCTGCCGCAGGCTGTCCATGTCCCGCACGGTGTCGAGCGTCTTCAGGTGATCGAGGAGCCGGCCGCCGGCCTTGGCACAGTCCTTGGCGTAACGCTCGGCCCGCTGGAGCCACTGCCGCTCGATCTGGGCGGAAGTCGGCACGTACGGCGGCCGGTCGTACCCCGCGTAGTCACTGTCGCAGCTCAGCGCCGGCTTGCTCTCGCCGACCCCGCGCGGGTCGAAACCGATCCAGTCGTACGCGTCACCGGCCTTCTTCGGCACCAGCGACCCGAGAATCGACAGGCCACGCCCCTTGCCGCCCGGCCCGCCCGGGTTGACCAGCACGACACCCTGGTACTTGGAGGAGGGCACGGTGTGCTTGATCCGCGAGACGGCGAGCTGAACGGTCGCGCCATCCGGCTTCTGATAATCCATCGGCACGGTGAGGAAGCCGCACTCCGCCTTACGCGCGGCCAGCGTCGGATCGGAGCAGGCCGTCCACTTGATCGGCTGGGCACTGCGGGAGTACCCGGAACGCGCACTGCGCTCGTCGGCCCGAGCGCCGCTCGCCGCAAGCCCCGTCGCCACCAAGGCGATGGTGGTGGCCGCCGCCAGAAGATTTCTCATGCCTGCCTCTCGTGTCCGGTTCGCCCCCATATGCTGAGGTGTGGGCGCCCCACAGGGGCACTGCCCACGCCGGGGAACCACGAAAGAAGCGCCCGAGTAACGCGAAACGCTCGGCCGGGAAACCCAGCCGAGCGTTGACGCCGCGATGACCCCGAATCCGCCCGTCAGACGGTGACGGCGCGCCGATTGCGCAAGTGCTGGGCGGCCAGCGCGAGCGCCCCCAGGACCGCCACCACGATGCCGTAGACGACCGCCGTGGTCTGCAGGCCGGCCGACGTGGCCGCGAAGCCGGCGATCACGGCCGGGACGCTGAAGGCGATGTACGCGATGACCAGCGCCACCGACAGCAGTTTGCCCCGCTCGTGCGGGTCGGCCAGGACGGCCAGGGTGCCGAAGGACGCGAGGGCCGAGGCGCCGAACCCGACGCCCGAGATCACCGTGCCGATGGCCGCCACGATCACCTGGTCGGCTTCGACGCCGACCACTGCCACGACCGCGCCCACGGTCAGCAGGCTGGCCGCGATGGCCAGGACCCGCGGGGTGGGCAGGCGGCGCATGAAGTACGAGGTCACGGCGCCGGTGCCGCACAGCAGGGTGACGACCAGGCCGCCGATCAGGTGGCTGCCGAGGTGGAACACGCCGGCCGCCACGGACGGGCCGAGGGACAGGTAGAGGCCGCCGATGGCCCAGCTCGCCACGATGATCGGCACCAGGGCGAACACGTCGGCGCGGAGCCGGGCCGGGATGCCCAGCTTGGGGGCCATCGAGGCGGCGGCGCCGGGGCGGCGGGCCGAGGTCTCGGGGATGCGCAGCACGACCAGGCCGGCGATCACCATGGCGCCGAGCAGGAGGGCCCAGACGAAGTGGGTGGGCGCGGGCGCGTACTGCACCAGAGCGCCGGCCCCGAGTGCGCCCAGCGCGAGCCCCGCGCTGGGGACGATGCCGTTGACCAGGCCGGCCCGGCCGGGCGCGTGCGGCGGGTTGAGGTCGACCAGGGCGGCGCCGAGCGTCGTCATGGCGGCGCCGGTGGCGATGCCCTGCAGGAAGCGGGCCGCGGCCAGGACGCCGACGTCGCCGGCGGTGAGGAACAGGATGAGTGAGACGACCTCGAGCGCGATCGCGGCGGCCAGCACCGGGCGGCGGCCGAGGTGGTCGGAGAGGGCGCCGAGGGTCAGCAGGGCGCCGACGAGACCGACCACGTAGATCGCGAAGACGATCGTGAGCGTGGTCGCGGAGAAATTCCAGAGGTGCTGATAGACCACGTAGAGCGGGGACGGCGCGGCGGACGCCGAGGTGAAGGTCAGGAAGATCGCGGCGATCGCCGCGAAGGCCAGCGGCCGCGAGAAGTGGCGGCTGCGCGTGATGGCGGGCGGGGCTTCGGCTACGGCGGTCATGCGCGGGTCCTTACCAGATTATGAACAGACAGGTCTGTCTGATGGCACGAGAGTAGACAGACCTGTCTGGTATCGTCAACCTCATGTCCGCCGCATCACTCCCCACCGCGCGTAAGCCATCCGCGCGGGAACGACTCCTTACCGCCGCCGACGAGCTGTTCTACGCCGAGGGCATCCACACGGTCGGCATCGACCGGATCATCGAGCGGGCCGGCGTCGCCAAGGCCTCGCTCTACAGCACCTTCGGCAGCAAGGACGAGCTGGTCCGGGCCTACCTGGAGGGCCGGCACGAGATTCGCCGCACCCGGATGCTCAAGGGGCTTGAGAGGTACGAGGACCCGCGCGACCGGGTGCTCGGCGTCTTCGAGGTGCTCGACGAGCTGGCCGGCACCCCCGGCTTTCGCGGCTGCGCGTTCTACAACGCGAACGCCGAGGGCACACCGGGCGGCCCGGCCCTGGAGGTCGCCGACGCCACCCGGGCCTGGATGCGCGGCCTGTTCGTCGAGCTGGCCCGCGACGCCGGCGTCAAGGACCCGGCCGCGTTCGCCGCCCAGATGGTCGTCCTCTACGACGGCGCGTCGGTCGGCGCCAAGATGGACCGCCCCTCGATGTCCCCCAAGGTCGCCCGCGGCATGGCCGAAATCCTCCTGGCCGCCGCCACCGCCTGAGGAGAATCAGCGATCCCGGCGCGGCTCGGTGACGAGGGGCTCGGCGATGGCGGTCGCCGGGTTGAGGGGCTGAGCCTCGGCGTACTCGGCCTGGACCTCGGCCTCGTGGGCGATGAACGAGGCCGGGGCCGGGGCCGGTTTGCCGCGCAGGAGCGAGGCCAGGGCGCCTACCACCGACATGGCGATCGCCAGCCAGAAGACGATGACCAGGCCGTCGTGGAACGGGCCGGAGATGAGCTGCGGGAAGAAGTCCAGGCCGGTCAGGCGGGACGCGTTCGCCGGCGGCAACGAGTTCAGCGTCTGCTGCCCCAGCAGCTCGCCGATCGGGTTGTAGCCGAGGAACGCCGCGAACAGGGTGCCCACCGGCGGGGTCGCCGCGACCTGGGCCGCCGTGTCGGCCGGGACGCCCTGGGCCGTCAGGCCGCTGCTCAACGTGCCGGGCAGCGATGAGGCCAGGCCGGCGACCATCAGCGAGAAGAAGACGCCGATCGAGAGCACCTGGCCCGCGTTCTGGAAGGTCGCCCGCATGCCCGAGGCCGCGCCGCGCATGTCGGCCGGGACGCTCGACATGACCAGCGACGTGTTCGGCGCCGCGAACAGGCCGCCGCCCAGGCCGTTGACGAAGATGAGCAGCGCGAAGACCACGTAGTTGAAGTTGCTCGGCAACAGCAGCAGGCCGCCGAAGGACACCGCCATCACCAGCAGGCCGCCGGTGGCGAACGGCCGGGGGCCGAACCGGTCCGACAGCGTCCCGGCCAGCGGGCCGGCGGCCAGGAAGCCGATCGTCAGCGGCACCAGGTAGATGCCGGCCCACAGTGGGGTGGACTCGTAGTCGTACCCGTGCTGCGGCAGCCAGATGCCCTGCAACCAGATGATCAGCATGAACTGGAGGCCGCCGCGGGCGATGCTGGCCAGCAGGTTGGCCAGGTTGCCGCTGAGGAACGACAGGTTCCGGAACAGCCCGAGCGGGAACATCGGCTCGGCCACCCGGGTCTCGATCAGCCCGAACACCACGAGCACGATCGCGCCGCCGATCAGGCCGGTCAGCACCCACGGGCTGGTCCAGCCCATCGTGTGCCCGCCGTACGGCTGGATCCCGTACGTGATCGCGGCCAGAACGGCCGTGAGGCCGACCGCGAAGGTCGCGTTGCCCCACCAGTCGATCTTCGCTTTGCGGCGGACGCCGGTGTCGTGCAGCGAGCGGTACGCCCAGACCGTGCCGACCACGCCCAGGGGGATGTTGACCCAGAAGACCGAGCGCCAGTCCCACTCGGCCAGCACGCCGCCCGCCACCAGGCCGATGAAGGAGCCGGCCAGCGCCGAGACGATGTTGACGCCGAGGGCCATGCCGCGCTGCCGGGCCGGGAAGGCGTCGGTGATGATCGCGGCCGAGTTGGCCATCAGCATGGCGCCGCCGATCGCCTGGACGACCCGCCAGCCGATCAGCCAGAGCGCGCCACCGCCACCGTCGAACGGGTCGAGCGACAGCACGACCGAGGTGACGGTGAAGATCGCGAATCCGGCGTTGTAGATCCGCACCCGCCCGTACATGTCGCCGAGCCGGCCCAGCGTGACCACCAGGACCGCGGTGACCAGCATGTAGCCGATCAGCATCCACAGCAGGTAGCTGACGTTGCCGGGCTCGAGCGGGTTGATGTCGATGCCCTTGAAGATCGCCGGGAGCGAGATCAGCACGATCGACGAGTTGATCGTCGCCAGCAGCGTTCCGAGGGTGGTGTTCGAGAGCGCGACCCATTTGTAGCGCGGATGGTCCGAGGTCAGCATCACGAGAGAATTTATATCACGTGCTTATGGAGGCGGCGGCCGAAGAATTCGCCCGTACGTGCCCGGGCGTCCACCACGCCGCAATGCGCCCGGAATGTCACCATGCAGGTATGGGTGAGCAGACACTCTGCACGGCTCGAGACTCCTGGCTGCACCCCCACCTGGGCGCCACCACCAGCGGTGGCCCGGCCCCGCGCGAGTACGTGGTCGCCCTGCGCCACGTGGCGCTGACGCTCGGCGCGGACCCGCGCTGGCGCTCCTGGTGGAGGCAGTCCGGCCTGTCCGCGTGCGAGCTCGGCATCGTCGCCGAGGGCCCGCTCGACCATCCGCGCCCGAGCGCCGACATCCGCCGCCTCGACGACCGCCTCCAGGCCAACTTCACCTGCGCGCTGCCCGCCCGCGCCCCCGTGGAGGACTGCTCCGAGCTGGCCACCCGCACCGCGACCGGCGAGATCCGGGCCATGTTCGAGGTGATCCGTCAGGCCCTGACCATGCCGGCCCTGCCGCCGACCCCGCCGGTGCCCGACCTGCCGTCCGACGTCCCCGACGTCCCGGTCACCACCAAGCACCTGCCCGACGTCGTCGGCGACGACCCCGAGCACATCACCCTCACTCAGATCGAGGAGTTCTTCACTTCGTGAAGGTGAAGTAGCGGTAGGCGCCGTACGTCGTGGCGTTCACCGTGTCACCGGAGGTGCCCCGCAGATAGGCGGCCCGCACGCGGTAGCGCACTCCGGTCGTGTGGGCGCCGGTGAGCGTGTAGGCCGCCTTGCCCGCGGCGCTGAGCTTCACGTCGACGTTGCGCCAGGCCGCCCACTTGCCGTTGCGCAGCACCTCGAACTGGAGCCGTTCCTTGCGGCCCGGGTACGGCGTCATCGTCGTGCTGAACAGCGGGTGGACGGTCTTGCGGTAGTACGCGGTCGGCAGACTGCCGAGCTTGGCCGTCTTGTACTGGCGCGAGTTGGTGAGCGACACCGCGACCCGCGTGTAGACCAGCCTCGCCGGGCTCGACACCGGGGTGTACCAGGCGTCCCCGGCGTACTTGGCGATCAGCGCGGTGGTACGGGTCAGCTTGACCGGAGTCGTCAGGACGCCGTAGGCATCGACCTTGGCGTTGCGCAACAGCCGCGGCGGCTCCGCCCCCGCCGGGTCGGCCCAGATGGCGACCGTCCGGTTGCGCAGGTTCTGATCGAGCAGCGCGGTGACGGTGACCGTCGAGCCGTAGGCGGCGCTCGACGGCGCCAAGACCTGGAGGGCGGGCGTCGAGCGGGCCACTGTGATCGACACCTGGGCCGAGGAACCGGCGGCCACCCCGGACCCGCGGTACGTCACCTTGTAGGTGACCGTGCCGCCGACCGGCGGGTAGTCGGAGAAGGAGAAGTACAGGTTGGAGTCGGTGACCACCTGCGGGAGGGAGCGGCCCGAGGGCGACTCGGCGTCGGTCCGGGTCACGTCGAGGCCCGCGACGGCCTCACCGATCGGGCCCGAGGCGTTGAGCCGGCCGGAGATCTCGACGGGGGTGTCGCGCTTGGCGGCGGCCGGTGTCGCCTTCAGGGAGATCGCCGTGGTGACCGGTTCGAAGAACACGTGCAGCTCGTAGGAGCCATACCAGTCGTGGGTGACGGCGAAGAGACGCGAGCCGCCCGGCTGCCAGACGAGCCGGTCGGCCTTGTCCTCGTACAGGTCGAAACTGCCGTGCATTTCGTCGAGCCCGGCCGCGAAGAGGATGACGCGGTTGTCGTCGTAGCTGATCGCGGCCCGGCCGCCGTCCGGGTGCACGCCGAGGGCCGTCGCGCCGCAGTAGCCGCCGTGCATCGACACGCGCCGCGCCGGGTCCGAGGCCGGCGCCACGAAGGTCGAGCAGGGTCCGCCCACGCCGAGGATCTGGGAGCCGTCCCGGGACAGCTCGACGTCGGCGACCGGTCCCGGCGCCGCGGTGGTGGACGCGATCTCGGCCGGCACGCCGTCGGCGACGTCGTAGACCCAGGTGTTCCCCTGAGTCGTCGCGTCGCTCGACACGTCGGTGGCGACGAGCCGGCCGGGCGCGCCGGCGGCGGTGAGCAGCCGCGGCGCCTCGTGCGGCGACCCGTCCGCGGTGAAGAAGTTGCGCCGGAAGGTCCCGCCGGGCAGGTCCAGAGCGCCGAGGGCGCCCCGGGAGTTCGCCGTTCCGAAGTCGTATCCGACGAACAGCGTCCCGCCGGCGACGGCCAGGGTCCGGGGGAACGCGGCCACGTTGATGAAGTGCCGCCCGGTCTCGGTCATGGTCGCGGCGTCGAAGGCGACGATGGAGTGCGCGTCGGCCACCGCCGCGTACACCGTCTTCCCGTCGGGCGAGAGCACGAGGTCGCCGATCCCGGCCAACCCGGACCGTACGGCCTTCGTGGCGGCCCGGTAGTCGGTGACGACGATGGTGCCGCTCTTGGCGTCACTGATCAGGACCTGCTGACGGGCCGGGTCGACCAGCACGTCGCTGACCCCGGTGATCCGCAGCGATCCCCCGGGCGAGGCGGCGGCCGGGCCGCTGGAGGCGCCGGCCGCGACAAGGGTGGTCGCGGCGACGAGGACAGAAGTGAGGGCAGCGCGAAGCATGATGGGACTCCCGTGAATCCCGCGCTCGGCAAGACAGCGGCGCGGCCGCGACAGCGTACGACAAAGATCCACAGCGGTCGAGGCCTAATAGGTCAGAGCTACCAGGTCGCGGAGCTGGGCCAGCGCGTCCCGTTTGGCCGGCGAGTCGGGCAGCTCCCGCTGGGCCGCGGCGACCAGGCCCGAGCGCAGCAGGGCGTAGATCTCCCGCTGACCCTCCTCGGGGAGGTCGGGTATCCAGAGGCTGCCGAGATTCTCCGTGACCACCATGCGGAGCCAGTCGGCCGTCTTCGGGTCGCCGATCCTCGGTATGAGGAACTCCAGCGTCCATTCGAAGAGGCCACCCGTCGACTGCCAGTCCATGCCCGGCCGGACCATGATGAGAGCCGCCATTGCTGCCGCCCCAGGATGAAGACGCGCGGAGCCAGTCCGCGCTCCGCGATGAACCGTTCAATGCGGGCCACCTGGTCCGGGGTGAAGCGTGAGACGTCCACCGGTACCAGGTCGGCCTTCCTCAGGTGCAGCACGATCTGCAAGGAGAATCGCGCCCATTGCTGGTCGAACCTGTGGGCCGCGAACGGTCCCACGGCGTCGTAGGAGAGACCGTGCTGGTCGAACCAGTCGGCGCGGCAGCCGGGCCGGGCCCGGGTCAGCCGTACGCCGAGCTCGCTCTCGATCCGCAGCGCGGTCTCCGATTCGTTGGCCCGATAGCGGCCGGTGGCCGGGTCCATGCCGAGCGCACGGATCCGTCGCAACTCGCGCAGCGGACCCGGCGCACTCATCAGCGGTTCACCCGCTCCGGCCGGTGCGCACCGGGTTCGGCATGGGGCCGCTGTTCGGGCAGTTTGGGCGGCGTCACCACGACCGGCACGCCGCCCTGCCCGATTCCCGCGTATATGACGGGATGGAAACGCCGGAGCAGCAGGGCGTGCAGGACGCCGAGAAACACCACCGCGCCGATGGCGGCCGGAACGGTCCAGGCCGGCACCCCGAGCAGCCGTCGCACGTCACCGAGGGCCAGATAACCGATCACGCCGAGGGACACCGTCGCCAGCACCGGCGCCACGAACCGGCTCCACACGCCCTCGCCGTTCGGCACCTGGTTGAGATGCAGCAGCGCCGCCAGCGAGGTCGCCATCAGCAGCACCAGCACACCGAGCCCACCAGCGACGATCAGGCGACGGCCCAAGAGATCAACACCGGAGGTTCCGATGGCGTACGCCGCCAGGAGCGCGACACCCGCGATCAGCGACTGCGCGAGGGACGCGTTCCGCGGAGCCCGAGTACGCGGCGACGTCCGGCTCAGCCCGGACGGCAGCACGCGCTCGCGCCCGAGCGCGAACAGATAGCGCGCGATCGTGTGGTGCAGCGCCACCATGGCCGCGACCAGTCCGGTGAGCAGCACCAGCCGCCCGAGCGTGACCGCCCACGGCGCCAGCCGCGCCGCGGCCAGGTCGAACAGCAGCTCCGGCCCGCGGGCCCGGGACAGCTCGGCGATCCGGCCGGGGCCGGCCGCCGTCGCCAGCGACCACGACGCTCCCGCGAGCAGCACGGTCAGCACGACCACGCTCAGATAGGCGCCGCGCCCGGGGTCACGACGGGGGCGGAGCGCCTCCTCCGCGTACGCCCCCGAGGTTTCGAAGCCGGCGAAGGCGAGCACCGAAACCACGAGCAGGAGCCCGAGCACCGGCAGGTCCACTCCGGACGGGCGGATCGACGCGACGGTGAGTTCGCCCGCGGCCGGGTCGATCACGTCGGCCGCCGCGAAGCCCACCACGACCACCCCCTCGACGAGCACCAGCAGCGCGATCAGCCCGCTGCTCACCTCGATCCGGATCGGGCCGCAGAGCGTCACCACGAGCCAGCAGCCGGCCGCGACCATCCACCACTGGGCCTCGACGTCGAACCAGCTGCGCAGCAGGGGCGCCGCGGCGACGCCGGCCAGGCCGTAGAGGCCGAGCTGGATGACCTGGTACGAGGTGAGCGCGAGCCACGCGGCGGCGGTGCCGCCCGGCCGGCCGAGTCCCTTCGCGACGTACGTGTACATCGCGCCGGCGAAGGGCGCCCGGTGGCCCATCGCCGCGTATCCGGCGGTGAACAGGATCAGGACGAGGCCGGCGGCGAGGAAGCTCAGCGGGACGAGCGGCCCGCCCCCGGTGGCGTAGGCGGCGGGCACGACGTGGACGAGCACGGCGATCGGCGCGGTGGCGGCGAGCGCGAAGTAGGCGATGGCGGCCGCGCCGATGCGACCGGGAGCGAGGGTGTGCGGTAACTCCTCGGGCGTACCCACGGACCTATTTGATCTGAAGGTTCCTCGCTTGACAACTAGCCGTAGCGGTTCACTCACCACCCGTGGACAAGTTTGGCACGAACCTCGCTCTTACTTGACGGCTCCCATCGACAGGCCCCGGACCAACTTGTTCTGCGCCAGCCACCCGGCGACCAGCACCGGCAGCGAGACCAGCGTCGCGGCCGCGCAGAGCCGGGCCAGGAACAGGCCCTCGGAGGAGATGAACCCGACCAGGAAGATCGGCGCGGTGCCGGCGTTGGTGGCGGTCAGGTTCACCGCCAGGAAGAACTCGTTCCAGGCGAAGATGAAGCAGATCAGCGCCGTCGCGGCCAGCCCGGGCGAGACGATCGGAAGGATGATTTTGCGGATGGAGGTGAGCAGCCCGGCGCCGTCCACCTCGCCGGCCTCCAGCACCTCGCGCGGCACCTCCAGCAGGAAGGACCGCATCATCCAGACCGCGAGCGGCAGGTTCATCGAGGTGTAGAGGACGACCATGGTCCAGATGTTGTCCAGCATGCCGAGGTGCTTGACCAGCAGGTAGAGCGGCAGCAGGGCGGCCACGGCGGGCATCATCTTGGTGCTGATGAAGAAGAACAGCGTGTCCGTCCACTTTGCCACCGGGCGCAGCGAGAGGGCGTAGGCGGCCGGGGTCGCCAGCGCGACCACGAACAGCGTCGAGAAGACGCTCGCCATCAGCGAGTTCAGCAGGAACGGCGTGATGTTGCGGTCGAAGACCTGCGCGTACTGGTCCAGGGTCGGGGTGAAGACCCAGCTCGGCGGGTTGCTGGCCGCGTCCTGCTCCTGCTTGAAGCTGGTCAGCACCATCCAGATGACCGGGAAGACGAACACGATCCCGGCGATCCAGGCCACCACACCCCAGAGCCGCTTCACCGGTGCTCCTCCATCTTGAACAGCGACGAGATGACCCGCAGGGCGAACGTCGCCACGACGATCGTCAGGAGCACCACGATCACGCCGGCCGCCGACGCCTCGCCGTACTCGAACTTGCGGAAGGTCGTCAGATAGATCTCGTAAGGCAGGTTGGTCGTGGCCGTACCCGGGCCGCCCTGGGTGATGCTGAAGATCGCGTCGAACGTGTTCACCAGGTAGATCGAGCCGAGCAGGGCGCCCAGCTCCAGGTACTGGCGCAGGTGCGGCAGCGTCATCCGGCGGAAGATCTGCCACGCGTTGGCCCCGTCGACCCGGGCCGCCTCGATCACCTCGTGCGACTGCGACTGGAGGCCGGCCAGCAGGATCAGCATCATGAACGGCGTCCACTGCCACACCAGGGTGGCGATGACCGCGCCCTTCGGATACGACGAGATCCAGTCGGTCGAGCCACCGAAAATGCCGTTGATCAGGCCGTACGCCGGGTTGAAGATCGCGTGCTTCCACAGCAGCGCCGCCGCGATCGGCATCACCAGGAACGGCGTGATGAGCAACGTGCGTACGACCGAACGCCCCACGAACTTGCGATCGAGCAGCAGGGCCAGCAGCAGCCCCAGGATCATCGAGAAGATCACCGCGCCCGCCGTGAGCAGCACCGTGTTCACCAGCGCCGACCGCAACCGGGTGTCGGTCAGCACGGTGACGTAGTTGTCGAGCCCGACGAACGGCTTGTCACCCGGGCGCAACGCGTTCCAGCTCAGCGTGGAGAGGTAGATCGTGTAGAGGAACGGGATCTGAGTGATCACGATCGCGAAGATCAGCGCGGGCAGCAGCGGCGCCCGGCGTACCCAACGGTCTCTGGCTCCGCCCTTGGTGGGCCGGACGGGCGGTTGGGTCCGCTCGTCCGGCCGGGCGATCATGGTGGTCACTACTTGTACTTCTTCGCCACGTCTTCGGCCTGCTTCTGCCCGTCGGCGAGGGCCTTGTCGACCGTGCTGCTGCCGGCGATGGCGGCGCTCACCTCCTGCGACACCTTCGTGCCGAGGTCGGCAAACTCGGGGATGCCGACGAACTGCACACCGAGCGCGGGCCGGGGCTGCACGCCCGGGTTGGTCGGGTCGGCGTGCTCGATCGAACCGAGCGTGATGTCGGCGAACGCCTTGGCCGACTCCTTGTATTCCGGGATCGAGTACGTCGACGTCCTCTTGCCGGACGGGACGCGCGACCAGCCGAGCTTCTCGCCGACCAGCTTCTCGTAGTCCTTGCTGGTCGCCCACGAGATGAACTTCCAGGCGGCGTCGGCCTTCTTGGTGGTCTTCGGCATCGCCCAGGCCCACGTCCAGAGCCAGCCCGAGTACTCGGTCTTGTTCACCGGGGCGTACACGTAACCGACCTTGCCCGCCACCTTGCTCGCCTTCGCGTCCTCCAGCGTGCCCGCCGCGGAGGTCGCGTCGTACCACATCGCGGCCTTGCCCTGCCCGAACGTGTTGAGGCACTCGGTGAAACCGGACTGCGGCGCGCCCGACTGGCCGTGTTTCTTGAGCAGGTCGACGTAGAACTGGGTGGCCTGGGCGAACTCGGGCGAGTCGACCTTCGCGGTCCAGTCCTTCTCGAACCACGTGCCACCGTAGGTGTTGACAACGGTCGTGAGCGGCGCGAACAGCTCGCCCCAGCCGGGCAGGCCGCGCAGGCAGATGCCGGCCACGCCCTTGCCCTTGTCGTCCAGCTTGGCGGCGAAGTCGGCGACCTGGGTCCACGTCGGATGCTCCGGCATGGTCAGGCCCTTGGCCGCGAACAGCTCCTTGTTGTACATGAGGAACGACGACTCACCGTAGAACGGCGCCGCGTACATCTTGCCGTCCTCGCCGGTCAGCGACTCGACCATCGGCTTGAGCAGATCGGCCGAGTCGTACGCCGAGTCGGCCTGGGCCTGCGTCGACAGCTCGTGCAGCCAGCCGTTCTTGGCCCAGATCGGCACCTCGTACGCGCCGACAGTGGCCACGTCGTACTGCCCGCCCTGATTGGCGACGTCCTGGGTGACCTTGTCGCGCAGTTCGTTCTCCGGGAGGATCGTGAACTTCACGGTGATCCCGGTCTGCTTGGTGAAGTTCTCGGCGGTCAGTTGCTGGATGTCCTCCATCTGCGGGTTGCCGACCATCAGGGCGGTGATGGTGTCGCCGGCGGCGTCGCCGCCGTCGGTCGAGCCGGCGCCCGAGCAGCCGGCGGTGGCCAGCAGCAGGCATGCGGCGGCCAGGGCGAGTTTTCTGGGCATGGTGCATCCTCCGTTTTATCGAAAACGGTGTGCCGATTAGACGCGTATTACTTGCGGTCCCATTCGGGAATAGCGGTTCGCCTCGGACGCCGGAAGTCCGGTGTCCGTGACCAGTGATTCGAAATCGGATATCTCGGCGAAACGGCAGAACGTACGTACGCCGAATTTGGTGTGGATGCCGACGAAGACCCGGCGCCGGGCGGCGGCCACGGCCCGCGCCTTCACGTCGGCCACGGCCGGATCGGGGGTGGTCAGGCCGACCTCGCGGGAGATGCCATTGGCGCCGACGAACGCCAGGTCGATGACGAAGCCGGAGAGCATGCCGGCCGCCCAGTGGTCGACGGTGGCCAGCGTGCGGCCACGCACCCGGCCGCCGAGCAGCAGAACCGTGGCCGGCGTGGAGCCGGCCAGCCAGGCCGCGGTGTTGAGCGAGGCGGTCACGACGGTCAGCGGCCGGTCGGTCGGCAGCGCCTCCGCGATCAGCTGCGGGGTGAAGCCCTCGTCGATGAAGATGGTCTCGGCGTCGCCGATGAGGCCGGCCGCGGCGGTCGCGATACGCCTTTTCTCCGGCACCCCGCGAACGGTGCGCATGGCCAGATCGGTCTCGAATTTGGCGGTCTCCACCGGGTACGCGCCTCCATGCGTACGGCGGATGAGTCCGTGTTTCTCCAGCAGCCGCAGATCGCGGCGAATGGTCTCGGCGCTGACTGACAGTTCGGCGGCCAGTTTGGCCACCTCGACCTCGCCGTGCCGGCGGGCCAGGGCGACTATCTGGTGCTGCCGCTCATCAGCGTTCATGGCGATATTTGTAACACCGGGGAAACCTGTGGCTCGGCTCACAAAGTCATCGACTTCGTTGTTTGTTTGCCCGCTTGCCCGTCGTCGTCGCGGGTCCGAAAGCGGCACCATGTCGGACCTTCTCCGCGAAACGTCCGACCGTTTGGCCGGAAACCGTGACCGGATGGTGCCCGGTCATGTGAGCTCGGGCGTTCTCCTCATGTCCGGTCCCGGCCGGACGACATGAGTGCCGTGCTAGCGACGGAGCAACTGACAGAATTCCTGTCCGCGGTGGCGGACCGGCCCGCCGGTCCGGCCGCGCAATACGCTGCCGTCGAGTGCGCCGCCCGCGCCCTCGACGCCGACGTCGCGGTGCTGATGATCGACGACGGGGTGGTCGCCACCATCGGCCTCGCGGCCGACCAGGTGCCCGCGTACGCCCTGGCCGAGGTGGCCGCCGGCCGCCGGGCCACGCTCGAGCTCGACGGCGGCCGCTACGCGGTCACCCACGCCCCGATCGGCGGTCCCGCGCCCGGCGTCCTGGTGCTCGGCCGGATCGGCGCCTCCTTCACCGCGGAGGAGATCACCCTGCTGCGGGGTATGGCCCGCGTCCTCGAGCTCTGCCTCCAGTCGCTGTACGTCGTCGAGTCGGAACGCCGGTACGCCGAGGAGAACGGCCGCCTGCTCGGCTACCTCGACCAGGGCCGCCGCGTCTTCTCCGAGCTGTCCGGAGTGCAGCGCGCCATCGGCCGCCGCCGGCCCCTGACCAGCGTCTTCGACCTGGTCACGGCGTCGCTGCGGGACCTGCTGGGCGTCGAGATGGTGTCGATCAACCTGGTCGAGCGGGACGATCCCCACCTGGGCACCATGGTGGCCGCCGTCGGAGTCGGCCCCGAGGTGCGCGCCCAGGCCGCGCGGGTGCCGGTCGCCGCGGCCGGCGTCACCGGGCTGGCCATCCTCGGCGACGAGCTGGTCGCCGTGGAGGACTACGCCACCTCACCGATAGCGTTGCCGGCCCTGACCGCGGTCAACCTGCAGTCGGTGCTGTCCGTGCCCGTGCACGAGGGCGACCAGTCGGTCGGCGCGCTCACCGTGGGCACCTACAGCGCCCGCCGCGACTGGGACAAGGCGACCCGTGAGATCGTCACCGCGTTCGCCGAGCACATCAGCCTGGCCCTGACCGACGCCCGCACCCAGGAGCAGATGAGCCGGGCCTACCTCGACTCCCTGACCGGCCTGGCCACCCGCGCCCTGTTCCAGACGCGGATGGAGGAAGCCCTCGGCGCCCAGGGCCTGGGCGGCGCCGTGCTCTTCGTCGACCTCGACCGCTTCAAGGTGGTCAACGACTCGCTCGGTCACGCCGCCGGCGACACCCTGCTCACCGGGGTCGCCGAGCGCATACAGGCCTGCCTGCGCGACGGCGACACGGCGGCCCGGCTCGGCGGCGACGAGTTCGCCGTGCTGCTGCCCGGCCTGCACGGCACCGACGAGGCCGTTCCCGTGGCCGAGCGCATCCTCGACGCGCTGCGGCTGCCGTTCGACCTCGGGGCGGAGACGTTCGTCAGCTCCAGCATCGGCATCGCCTTCGGCCGGCCCGGCGAGCACGACGCGGCCGAGCTGATGGTCCACGCCGACCTGGCGATGTACCAGGCCAAGAAGCACGGCAAGGACCGCTACGAGGTCTTCCAGCCGGCCATGCGCGAGGCCTTCCAGGCCAACATCGCGCTCGAGGCCGACCTGCGCCGGGCCGTGCTGCGGCACGAGTTCGAGCTGCGCTACCAGCCGATCGTCCACCTGCACACCGGCGAGATCACCGGCGTCGAGGCCCTGATCCGCTGGCAGCACCCGGAACGCGGCGTCATCCCGCCGATGGACTTCATCCCGCTGGCCGAGGAGACCGGGATGATCGTCCCGATCGGCGAGTGGGTCCTGCGCGAGGCCACGACCCGGGTGGCCGAGTGGAACCGCCAGCGGCTCGGCCCGCCGCTGTCGGTCAGCGTGAACATCTCGGCCGTTCAGCTCGACCAGACGTCCCTGCCCCACGTCGTGCGGGACGCCCTGGCCACGGCCGGGATGCCGGCCGACCGCCTGATCCTCGAACTGACCGAGTCGCTGCTGGTGGAACACCGCCCGGCGACCCTGGACCGGCTCAACGAGATCAAGAGCATCGGCGTCCGCCTGGCCATCGACGACTTCGGTACGGGATATTCGTCGCTGGCCTACCTGCGCCGCTTCCCGGTCGACATCATCAAGATCGACAAGTCCTTCGTGGACGACGTCGTCGACGAGCCGACCGCGGCCGCCCTCACCCACGGCATCATCCAGCTGGGCCGCGCCCTGCAGCTGTCCACCATCGCCGAGGGCATCGAACACGCCAGCCAGCTGACCTCGCTGGCCGGGGGCAACTGCGAACTGGGCCAGGGCTACTACTTCGCCGAGCCGCTGACCCACGGCGCCCTCGACGACCTGCTCTTCCCGACTGACGTTCCCCCCACCGAGTGCGAATGACGAGCGACACTGCTCGGCATGCGGGAACGATCGGCCGGCCTGACTGGAAGCGGCAGACCGCCTCAACCTCAACTTCGTCATGGCCGCGATCCGCGCGTCAAGCGGCGCCCTGGTCCAGCACCTCGGAGACCGCTACGCACTGACGGTCCACCCCTTTGTCCCAGGCTCCGCGGGTTCGTTCGGCCCCCATCCCTCGTCCGACCGCGAGGCCGTCGTGGACATGCTGATCGCCCTGCACCGCAGCCGGCCGGTCACGGCGCCCCGCACCAATCTTCGTCTCCTCGGCCGGGCGGTCTCCGCCTGATCGACGGGGACAGCATCCAGCTAGCCCATCGGAACGCGACCTCTGGATGCTGACCAGCGCGATGATCGACGCCCCAGCTCGGACGACCGCCCATACGACACCGGCCACCTCGACGGTCGACCCGCCCCTCGGCCGCCTCGACGCCCCGGTGCTGGGCCGCGACCCGGCGGTCACGGCCCTGAAGACCCTGCTGACCAGGCGCCGCGCTGGGCCACGGGTGCATGTGCTGCATGGCCTCGGCGGCTGTGGCAAGACCACGCTCGCGTTGGTTCTGGCCGGCTGGGCGGTTCAGCGGCGTAGGGCGGTGTGGTGGGTATCAGCCGCCACGACGACCGACCTGCACATCGGCATGCGTCACGTCGCCACACCCGGTCCCCGCCACTGTCCCCAGCCGACGGCGCCCGGCTCCTCCTCGATCGCGCGGGCGAGCAGGCGGGCCCGGCCGACGACGCCCGAGCGCTGGCCGAGCACATGGGCGGGCTGCCACTGGCGCTGCGCCTGGCCGGCATGTACATCGCGGAGACAGCGGCGGCGCCCTGGCCGGACCCGGCCGCCACGTTCAGCGGTTACCGAGCCGCTCTCGAGGACGGAAACCTGCCTGATGCCCTGATCGGCCGCACCTGGGAGCTGTCGCTCGACCTTCTCGATCGCCGCGGCCTCATCCAGGCCCGCCCCCTGCTGCGGCTGCTGTCACAGTTCGCCGAGGCCCCGATCCCGTACCGACAGCTGCTGCGCCCCGAGGCACTGGCCGCCTTCGAGCAGTTCGCCGGCCTCGACGCCCGGCGACTGTGGGAGCTGCTGCGAGCGCTCGCCCACGTGGGACTGATCGACCTGACCGAGCCCGCAACCCTACGTCTCCATCCCTTGGTGCGCCGCGTCGGCCGCCACCAGGGTTCGCTCGCCGATCAAGCGGCCGCCCTCCTGCACAGCACCGCCGAGGAGGAGGGCTACCAGTCCGCCGAGGATCCCCGGCACTGGTCGTTCTGGGAGGCTTTCGCCCCGCACTCCCTGCACATGGTCGAAGCCATTGCGGATCTGCCCGTCCTCACCGCACAGACCGTGGAACACGCCGCCTTCGCGGCCCAAATGACAGGCCTCTACCTGCGAGCCCGCAGGTTATACGCCCAAGCAACGGTGTGCCACCAGACCATCGTCGACAACTGCCAGGCGGTTCTGGGCGACCGACACATCGGCATCATGGCACCCCGGCATTCACTGGCCGCGCTGCTGCATACCCGCGGCCGTTTGGACGAGGCCGAGCTGACCATTCACGAGCGGCTCGCCGGCCTCCTGCACGACCGGGGCGACCATGTGGCGGCCCTCACCGCTTACGAGGCCGTGCTCTCTGGGCGCAGGCGGACTCTGGGCGACGACCATCCCGACACCCAATCCACGCAAGCCCGCCTGGAGCCGCTGAAGCCAAACTGACTCTTGCCACAGTCACGTACGCAGGGTCAGCACCACAACCGTCAAGACCGAGCGCCTCCTGCAAGAGGAGTGAAGACAAGTGGCCGCCCATGAGGGGCGGCCACTGTGCTGATAGGTGAGGCTCAGGGGGCGTACGTCAGGACTTGAAAGCGTCCTTGATGTTCTCGCCGGCCTGCTTGAGCTTGGAGCTCGACTGGTCGGCCTTGCCCTCGGCCTCGAGGCGCTCGTCGTCGGTCGCCTTGCCGACGCCCTCCTTGACCTTGCCGCCCAGCTCTTCGGCCTTGTTGTCGATCTTGTCGTCGGTACCCATAGTTACCTCCGGAGGGTCAGCTTCCTACGCCGTCCGCATTACCCCGGCTCCGCTCGGCCAATCCCTTTCCAGGAGACCGGCGAAGTCGGCGGCCGGCATCGGGCGGGCGAACAGGAAGCCCTGCGCCGCCCGATATCCGAGATCACGCAGCCGTTGTGCCTGGTCACACGTCTCCACCCCCTCGGCCACGGCGTCCAGCCCGAGCGCGCCCGCCACCTGCAGGACCGCGGCCGCCACCGGGACCCGGTCGTCGGGCGCGGCCTGGGTGAAGGCCCGGTCGAGCTTGACCTCGTCCACCGGCACGTCGTGCAGCATGGTCAGCGTCGACGCCCCCGTACCGAAGTCGTCCAGCGAGACCCGCACCCCGCGCGCCCGCAGCTCGGTCAGGTTGGCCGCCGACGCCGCGGCGTCGATCGGCATCGACTCGGTGACCTCGAGGGCGATCCGGGACCCTTCGATCTCGTACGCGTCCAGCAGCGCCCCGACGTAGAAGGCGAATCCGGGCTCGCGCAGATCGCGGGCCGAGATGTTGATGTTCAGGACGATCGCCGGGTTCCAGCCGGCCAGGTCGCGGACGGCCCGGCGGATCACCCAGCGGCCCAGCGGCACGATCAGGCCGGTGCGCTCGGCGACCGGGATGAAGGCGTCCGGCGCCAGCGTGCCGTGCACCGGGTGGGCCCAGCGGACCAGGGCCTCGGCGCCCAGCACCCGGTCGTCGGTGAGGGAGACGATCGGCTGGTAGAGCAGGAACAGCTGGTCGTCGCGGATCGCCTCGCGCAGTTCGGCACCCAGGTACGACTGGTCGCTGGCCGCCATGCCCTGGTCGTAGTGCAGGAACGTCGTGCCGGGCCGGGCCTTCGCCGCGTACATGGCGATGTCGGCCCGGCGCAGCAGCAGACTCGGGTCGTCGCCGCTGCGGCCGTCGGCGATGCCGATGCTGGCCCGGATGGGCAGCTCGTGGCCGTCGGCGACCACCGGCTCGCGCAGAGCCTCGATCATGCGCCGGGCGGCCAGGTCGGCCGCGGCCGGGTCGGCGCCGTCGAGGACCAGCACGAACTCGTCGCCGCCGAGGCGGGCCACCGTGTCCTCGGCCCGGACGCAGGCGTCGAGGCGCTGGGCCACCGCGATCAACAGGAGGTCGCCCACCTCGTGCCCGAGCGTGTCGTTCACTTCCTTGAAGTCGTCCAGGTCGATCAGCGCGACCGCCACCGGCCGGTCGCCGGGGCTGGTCAGGGCCTTGTCGAGCCGCTCGTGGAAGAGCACCCGGTTGGGCAGCCGGGTCAGCGCGTCGTGGGTCGCGCCGTGGTCGAGGCGGCGCAGCAGGCGCCCGTTGTCGCGGAACGCGGTGATCTGGCGCAGCACCACCAGCGCGGTGAGCAGCACGGCGCTGACCACCACGATCCGGCGGTCCTCGCCGTTCGCGGGCCAGGCCACCGTCAGCAGCAGGCCGTCGACGGCTCCCACGGCCACGTACGGCAGGGCGCTGAAGCTGCGCGGGCGGCTCGGCTTGGCCCCACGGCGCGGGCCGTACGAGGCCCGGCGCTGGCGGTCGGCGGCCAGCGCCCCGAAGAAGTAGACCGCCGGCATGCCGAGGACGTCCGGGTACAGGTGCGGGTCGAGCGTCATGAAGATCGGCCGCAGGATCGGCCCGACGGCGCCGATGAGCACCGCCACCGCCAGCATCCGCAGGGCGCCGCGGTCGAACAGGGACTGGCTGGCCAGCAGGAACTTCGCGACCGCGAAGACCGCGAGCAGGGCCACCACGCTCAGCGTGAGCGAGACGTAGACAAGGCTGCTGTCGGCCGCGTGCAGCGAGTACCGGGTGGCGAAGTGCCAGACGAAGACGGCGCAGGCCAGCATGACCGTGCCGGCGTCGAGCACCAGGCGGAACGTCTCGCCGCGGCTGCGCGAGCCGAACGGCAGCCGGATGAGGGCCCACATGATGATCAGAATGGCCAGGCCGTCGAAGACCATCTGCCCGGCGCCCATCGGCAGGTCGGGCGCGTTTCCGGCCCGGGTCACCTGGGCCGTCTGCGCTGTCGCGCCGAGGCCGACCAGCAGGCACACCACCCAGATCTGCCGCCAGAACAGGCGGATCGGCGCCGGCAGGTGCTCGGCCCGGGCGGTACGCGCGCAGCTCACCGCGAGCAGCCCGGCGCCGGCGATGCTGGGCAGCCACAGCAGGGCCCACGGGATGACCGGGCTGATCGAGTTGACGCCGACAGCGACGACGGTGACCAGGAGCAACAGGGCGTTCGCCCTGAGCAAGCGGTCCGGGAGAAGGCTCACGCCGCTCGGATCGGCCGCGAGCAGGGTCCGGGTGAGAAAAGGGTCGCTGTGACCTGGGTCCCCGGCGGCCGGCTTGGCGGGGCGGCCATACTTTGACACTGTGCTGCGACCCGCGACCTACGCCGAACGCGACCTGATCCTGCCCTGGCGGAACCATCCGTCGGTGCGGGCGGTCAGCCTGACCACCCACGAGATCAAGCCCGAGGAGCACGCCGCCT
Source organism: Actinoplanes sp. NPDC048988 (assembly GCF_043197815.1). Taxonomy (NCBI): domain Bacteria; kingdom Bacillati; phylum Actinomycetota; class Actinomycetes; order Micromonosporales; family Micromonosporaceae; genus Actinoplanes; species Actinoplanes sp. NPDC048988. The sequence goes on from NZ_JBICTW010000018.1 coordinate 97,160, forward strand.
GGTGGGAAAAGCGCTGGCAGACGGTGCTGATTTACGAGGATGATCGCGGCGTGCCCGCCGGCGTCGTCATCTTCAACGAGAACACGTGGTCCTTCTATCTCGACACCGAGGGCCTGGGCGACCGGCAGCTGGCCGCCTGGATGCGGCTGGAGAAAGAAGCCATCGACTACGCGTTCGGCACACTGGGACTGGAAACGCTCGGCGGCGAGACCCTGGAAGAGAACAAGCAGGTGCTGGCGTTGCACCGACGGTTCGGGTTCAAGGAGACGCGGCGCTACGAACGACTCGTCGACGGGGTTCCGAAGACGGTCGTCTGGACTGAGAGAGGGAAGTAATGACTAAGTTCGGGCCCGACAAGCGGCCGTACATCGTCGCGGAGATGTCGGGTAACCACAACGGCTCTCTCGACCGGGCGCTGGCGCTGGTCGACGCGGCGGCGGACGCCGGCGCGGACGCGATCAAGATCCAGACGTACACGGCCGACACCATGACCGTGGACGTCAAGCACCCTCGCTTCCAGCTTTCCCAGGGCCACGAGCTCTGGGGCGGCGAATACCTCTACGACCTGTACGAGCGCGCTCACACGCCGTGGGACTGGCACCAGCCGATCTTCGAGCGGGCCCGCGAGCGGGGCATCACGCCGTTCTCCAGCCCGTTCGACCGTACGGCGGTCGAGCTGCTCGAGAAGCTCGACGCGTCCCTCTACAAGATCGCGTCGTCCGAGATCACCGACCTGCCCCTGATCCGCCTCGCGGCGAGCACCGGCAAGCCGATCATCATCTCCACCGGCATGGCCTCGGTGCGCGAGATCGCCGCGGCGGTCGAGGCCGCCCAGGGCGTCGGCGCCACCGACATCACCGTGCTCAGCTGCACCGCGTCGTACCCGGCCCCGCCGGAATACACCAACCTGCGCCGCATCCCGGTGCTGGCCCAGATGCTCGAGCTGCCGATCGGTCTCAGCGACCACACGCACGGCATCGGCGTGCCGATCGCCTCGGTCGCCTTCGGGGCGTGTCTCATCGAGAAGCACGTCACGCTGGACCGCGCCGACGGCGGCGTCGACTCGGCCTTCTCGCTGGAGCCGGCCGAGCTCAAAGCCATGCGCATCGAGTCGGAGCGGGCCTGGCAGGCGCTGGGCACCACGCACATCGGCCCGACCGAGGCTGAGAAGGAGGGCCTGCGGTTCCGCCGGTCGCTCTACGTGGTGACCGACGTGAAGGCCGGCGACCCGGTGACCGAGGAGAACGTCCGCTCCATCCGCCCGACCGGCGGCCTGGACCCGGACGCGATCCGTACGGTGATCGGCCGGACCTTCACCCAGGACGCGGCCAAGGGCACGCCGCTCACCTGGGACCTGATCTAAGGAAAAAAGGGGGGCCCGCCGGGCCCCCCTTTTCTCACTGTCCTCGGCGTCGCAGCTTGCCGAGCACCTTGCGGCTGTCACGGCCGACGACCTTGTAGCCGGCCTTGGCGACCATCAGGATGCGGCCGGCCCAGGTCTTCTTGTAGAACTGGACCTCCCAGTCCATCTTGCTGACGGCCAGGTCCCGCGACTTGATCATCTGCTCGGTCCACTCCATCATCGCGAGCAGGTGGCTGGCCTCGTACCGCTGGCGCCACAGCGCCTCGGTGAGCTCCCGGAAGCCCGGCACGTCGACCGAGGCCGTGCCCGGCGACACCGACAGCAGCTGCAGCCGCCGGTCGTGCTGCTGCTCCAGGTTCAGCTCGAACTCGGCCGACTCCAGGATCACCTGAAGGTCGACCGCGCGGCGGATCTCCTCGGCGTCGACGCCCTGGCCGATCATGCCGAGCAGGATCGCGGTCAGGTCGACCGCGTGCGAGGTGATCGGCCACGGGTGCGGCTGGCCGGACGTGATGAGCTGGACGGCGAACGCCCAGACCGCCCGGACCTGCGCCGTCTCCAGCGCGACCGGCTCGATCGAGGTCCAGCGGGTGGGCAGCAGCTCCAGGCCGTCCGGGCCGACGAACACATCGGCCAGGCCGGACAGGCCGACCGAGCCGGTCAGGACGCCGTCCTGGGCCTGGGCGCGCAGCCACGCGTCGTACTGCGCGAGCTCGACCCGCATCTGCCGCAGGTTGTCGGTGGCGGCCAGGTGGAGCAGGCGCTCCTCGAGCACGTAGCCCCGGTCGGCCCCGGGGGCCGCCGGCTCACTGACGCGGCGCAGGCCGTACCGCTCGATCGTGCCCTGAAGCGGCTGGAGAACGGTCGTCCGGACGGCGCCGCCGCCGGACGCGACCTCGTAGACGAAGGTGCCCCGCGGGTCGCCGATGAGCAGTTCGTGGCCGCCGGTGACGGGAGCCGCGCCGGACGCGCGGGCGACGACCAGCCAGGCCGCGGCCACGGTGCTCTCGGCACCGGCCCGCACGGCCCGGTGGATCAGGCGGCGGGGGTCGGTGAGGACCGGCCGGTTACGGAAGGCGGTCGCGTACGCCTGCGACAGCGCCGTGCCGAGCCGGGGCCGCAGCGGCGACGAGACCTCGCCCAGCAGCCCCTCGCCGACCAGGACGGTCGGGGTGGCCGGCTCGGGGAACGCCGCGTACGAGGAGCTGACGGTCAGGCCGGCGTCGCCCAGCCGGGAGACCAGTTGCTCGCGCGAGGCCGGGCGGTGGGTGTCGTGCTCGTCCACCGGGTACCACGCCGAGTCCTGGCGCTCGCGGGCGCCGGGCTCGAGGCGCAGCGTGTGGTGCAGCGCGAAGTTGTTGTCGTGGAGCAGGATCAGGACGCCGTCGGGCCGCACGGCCGCGGCCAGCCGGTCGATCAGCTCACCGGCGGACAACTGCTCACCCTCGGTGGAGTTGAGCCGGCCCACGCCGTCGACGGCGACCACGACGTCGAAGGTGGCGGCCTGGTCGACCTTGATCACCGAGCCACCGAGCACGGTGACCCGCGGGTGGGCGCGCGCGGCCTGCTCGGCGTCACCGAGGGAGCGCAGCAGCCAGGTGACCGCCGCGCCGCTGTCGGCCAGCGCGGCGACGACCTCGGGCGAGTGGGGGCCGGCGACCAGCACGGTGCGGCCGGGCGCGGCGTGCTGCGCCAGCAGGTGGAGCAGGACGGCGCCGCGCGGCAGGGCCGGGCCCTGCCGCTCGTCGAGATCGGTCCAGTTGAACATCTCGCCACCGATGCGCTGAAGATTGTTCACCGGCGGCGCGCTCAGCGCGGCCGTGAAGTTCGTGCCGTCGGTGGGAAGCAGAGCAGAGGCGCGCTCCGACATCACTCAGACCTCTCTGTTGCTGCGGGCCGGCCCAGTCGTCGGGGGTCGCGGAGGCGTCGCCGTCTCGGCCCGTCAAGTCGACGCCGAAAGGTACCATTCAAGGTTAGTAACTGCTCTGATAGTCGGGGCGGCATTGGCCCGTCGAGCAACTGCGCCGGCGGGTCGAACGGCGCCGGTGGGCCGAATTGCGCCTAAAGCCCCTGATCGCGCGAGTTGTCCCCTGCGGCCAGAGCTTATCACCTGTGTCGCGTGTCACCGTTTGCCCCAGGGGGCTCATCCGCCGCGCGACCTGCAAGATCATCACCTACAGTGGACGACCAGAGACCGGCCGGGGTGGGCGCCGCCACGTCTGCCCCGGCCACCTCGATCGGCCCGCTACCGTGATCACCGTGGTTCTGGCAGTGATCTCCCTGGGCGGCGTGCTCGGCGCGCTGACCCGCTACGGCCTGACGCTGGCCTGGCCACATGCAACCGACGGCTTCCCGTGGGCGGTCTGGACGATCAACGTGTCCGGCTGCTTCCTGATCGGCCTCCTCTACGTCTGGCTCGGCCGTTTCCGCCCGGAGCAGCGCCTCGTACGCCCGTTCCTGGGCACCGGCTTCCTGGGCGGCTACACGACGTTCTCGACCGCCATGACCGACGTGCTGACCGCGCCGACCGTCACCGGCGCCGTCTACCTGATCACCACGCTGGCCGGCGCGCTGCTCGCCGTGTGGGCCGCGTCCGTCCTGGCCGAACGGGTGCCCCGATGACCACTGTCCTCCTGGTGGCCGCCGGCGCGGCGGTAGGCGCGCCGTTGCGGTACCTCACCGATCGGGCGTTCCCGTCACCGTCCGGCTTCCCGCGCGGCACCCTGATCGTGAACGTGGCCGGCTCGCTGCTGCTCGGCTTCCTGCTCGGCCTGCCGGTCTCCCCCACGCTGACCGCGCTGCTGGGCACCGGCTTCTGCGGAGCGCTGACCACGTACTCCACCTTCAGCTGGGAAACGCTCACCCTGGCCCGCTCGGACCGGCCGCAGCGGGCCCTGGTGTACGCGCTGACCAGCGTCATCCTGGGCCTGAGCGCCGCATTACTCGGCCGCTACCTGGGCCGCCACACACAATAGGGTCATGGAACTCGCGAAGATCCTGGAAGCCGCGGCCGAGGGCTACTTCCCGCCCCCGAACGGCGGCGTCACCGTCGTCCCGCAGCCCAGCGAGCGCGACGCGGGCGTGCTCGCCTTCACCGCCCACACGGTGATCTTCCTGGACGAGGACCCCGACTGGATCACCGCCACCCTGGCCACCATCGACGTCGACCCGCTGGCCCGGACCATGCACCCGCTGTTCCTGACGGCCCTGCTGACCCGCACCGGCCGCTCGGCCGACACGATCGACCTGCTGACGGTCGCCCCCGCGCTGCCGGGCCCGCCCCCGCTCACCCTCACCCGTCACGATCAAGACCATTCCCGGGTACGCCGGGCCCAGGCCCACCGCGACGACGTCCAGGCGTGGTGGACCGACGGTGGCGTGCTCACCCTCGGCCGCGGCGTGGCCGGCCGCTGGGAGACCTCGGTCGAGGTCGACGAGCCCGCCCGCCATCGGGGCCTGGGCCGCCTGCTGGCCACCGCCGCCCGCCACCTGATCCCACCCGGCTCGTGGCTGTGGTCCCAGCAGTCGCCCGGCAACGCCCGGAGCGTCCGCACCTTCCAGGCCGCCGGTTACCGCCCCATCGCCTCCGAGTTGCTCCTGCACCCGTGAAGCGGGGGCCCCCCCCGGGGGGGCCCCCGGCGGGGCGCTAAGGGCCCGGTTTGGCGCCCCCCCCGGGGGGGGGGCGACGGGGTGCCCCGCCGCCCGGGGGGGGGGGGGGGCCCCCCGCCCCCCCCCCCCCCCCCCGGCCCCGCCCCCCCCCCCCCCCCCGCGGCCCCCCCCCCCCCCCCCCCGCGGCCCCCCCCCCCCCCGCCCCGGGCCCCCCCCGGGGGGCCCCCCCGCTTCGGTGACGATCAGGCCGAGATGAGCTCACGCGACGGGGCGGGAGCATCGGGAGTCGCCGGCGGCTCGTGGGCGATCTGCGGCAGCCAGCCCAGCCAGCGCGGCAGCCACCAGTTCTTCTCGCCCAGCAGAACCATCACCGCCGGCAGCAGGACCGCCCGGATGATCGTGGCGTCCAGCAGGACCGCCGCCGCCAGGCCGATGCCGAGCTGCTTCGTCGAGGCCAGTGGCAACGTCGCGAACAGCGCGAACACCGCCACCATGACCACCGCCGCACTCGTGATCACGCCGGCCGTGCGGCCGATGCCCTCGCGGACCGCCTGCCGGGTCGGTAGGCCGCGGTCGTGGCCCTCGCGGATGCGGCTCAGCACGAACACGTGGTAGTCCATCGACAGTCCGAACAGGATGATGAACAGGAACAGCGGCATCCAGTTGATGATCCCGTCGGCCGCGTGGAAGTCGAGCAGGTCCTCGAAGTGGCCGTACTGGAAGACGAAGACCAGCATGCCGTACGCCGCCGCCACCGACATCAGGTTGAGCACGACCCCGGTGATCGCCACCACGATCGACCGGAACGACACGAGCAGCAGCAGGAAGGCCAGGCCGAGCACGAAGCCGAACACCCACGGCAGGCTCGAGTTCAGCCGCGCGTTGAAGTCCGCCTCACCGGCCGCCTCGCCCGTGACCAGCGCCGACGGTCCGAACACGGCCGGCACCACGTCCTCGCGCAGCAGCGGCAACGCCTCCTTGTCGGCCAGCCCCACCGAGACCACCGAAACCGTTCCGGCCGGGTTGACCTTCACCTCCACCGGCCCGGCGAGCCGGCCGCCGCTGGCCTCGACCGCCTTCTCCAGCTCGGCGATCTTGCCCTGGCTCACGCGCTCCTCGACGACGACCTCGGCCGGCGAGATCGAGCTCGGGAAGGCCTCCTCGACCGCCTTGTACGCCTGCACGATCGCGGCGTCCGGCGGAAGATCCTCAATACCTTCCCCCTTGGTCCGCAGGTCGAGCGCCGGCCAGGCCAGGGCGCCCAGCGCCGCCACCGCGAGCACCGCCGAGATCAGCGGCTTGGCCAGCACCACGCCGAGGAAGGCGTTCCACACCCGGCCGTCGCCGCGCTTGCGGTACAGCCCCGGAATCTTGATCGCGTCGACCTTGTCGCCCAGGGCGGACAGCAGCGCCGGCAGCACGGTCAGCGAACCGAGCACGGCCGTCGCCACGACCAGGATCGTGCCGACCGCGAAGCTGGTGAAGGTCGCGTCGAAGGTCAGGAACATGCCGGCCATCGCCACGATCACGGTCAGGCCGGAGACCCAGATCGACCGCCCCGACGTCTGCGCGGCGATCACCAGCGCCCGGTGCGGATCGGCCCCGTTGCGCCGCTCGTCGCGCTCGCGCCGGATGTAGAACAGGCAGTAGTCGACCCCGACGGCCAGCCCGACCAGCAGCATCACGTGCATCGTGGTGTCTACCGTCGGCGCGAGCCGGCTGGCGAAGGCCAGGAGGCCGATCGCCGCGACCACCGCCATCACCGCGAGCAGCACCGGCAGGAACGCGGCGACCACCGCGCCGAACGCGATGAGCAGAATCCCGAGCGTCACCGGAATCGACAGCAGCGACAGCGTGTGCAGGCCCTTGTCCAGGTCGTCGCCGATGAGCTTGTCGCCGCTCGCGTCACCGCCCTGGGCGACGTAGAGATCCGGGTGCTTGGCCTGCACCGAGGCGACCGTGTCGAGCGACGGCCCGACCCGCTCGGAGGCCGTGGCGGGATCGCCGCTGATGCCGAAGGTGACCAGCGACGAGCGCCCGTCGGCCGACTGGATCGCCGGCCGCACGTCCACCACGTTCGCGGTCTTCTTCAGCGCCGCGCTGACCTGAGCGACGGCCGCCGCCCGGTCGGACGAGGCCCGGTTCTGCACGATGACCATCTCGCCCGCCGGCTGCTCCGGGAAGCCGGCCCCGTCGATGATCTGTTCCGCGCGCTGGGAGTCGCCGTGCCCCTGATCGGCCCCCGTGGCCTCGACCGTCTGGAACTGCCCGGCCAGGACAGTCACACCGATGACAAAAGCGATCCATCCCAGGATCGCGAGCGTCCGGTGCCGGGCGCTCCACAACGCGGCGCGAGCCGCGATCCCCTTCACGTTCCCCCTGTGCTTCATGAGGGAAACGCTATGAAGAACGGGAACGCCACTCGATCCCCTTGACCCCCGAATCGAGGGTGGGGTTAGCCCTACCCCTGGAGGTAGGCCAGCACTGCCATCACGCGGCGGTGCTGTTCGTCGTCCTGGTGGAGGCGGAGCTTGGTGAAGATGTTGCGGACGTGCTTCTCGACCGCGCCGTCGGTGACGACCATCTTGCGGGCGATCGCCGTGTTCGACAGGCCCTCGGCCATCAGGCCCAGCACCTCGCGCTCGCGCGGGGTGAGGGTGCGCAGCGGGTCGTCGCGGCGCCGGCGGACCAGCAGCTGGCTGACCACCTCGGGGTCGAGGACCGTGCCGCCGGTGGCCACCCGGTGCAGGGCGTCGAGGAACTCGGCGACCAGGGACACCCGGTCCTTGAGCAGGTAGCCGACCGCGCCCATGCGGTCGGCCAGCAGGTCGTCGGCGTACGAGACCTCGACGTATTGCGACAGCACCAGGATGGGCGTGCCGGAGACCAGGCCACGCGCCTCGACGGCGGCCCGCAGGCCCTCGTCGGTGTGTGAGGGCGGCATCCGCACGTCCACGATGGACACGTCCGGCTTGTGCTCGGCGATGGCAGACACGAGGGAAGGCCCGTCGCCGACGGCCGCCACCACAGTGTGACCGTTCTCCTCGACGAGCCTCACAAGTCCCTCGCGCAACAGCACCGCGTCGTCGGCAATAACCACCCGCATGCCGCCATGCTGTCAGATGACGCTCAGCTCAAAGGGGCAGGGCCGCCGTGAGCTGCGTTCCACCGGTGGCCGGGCTGGTGACGTCGAGCAGTCCGCCCGCCGCCTGGACCCGGTCGGCCAGGCCGGCCAGGCCGTGTCCCTTGGCCAGGCTGGCGCCGCCGACACCGTCGTCGCTGACCGAGACCAGCAGGCCGGCCTGGTTGCGCTTGACGGTCACCTGGACCTCGCTGGCGTGGCTGTGCTTGGCCACGTTCGTCAGGGCCTCGGCCACCACGAAGTAGGCCGTCGACTCGACCAGCGGGTCGAGCCGCTCGGTGACCGGCGCGTCGAGGTCGACCGGGACGGTGCAGCGGCCGGCGAGCGCGGTGAGCGCCGCCTGCAGGCCGCGGTCGACCAGGATCGGCGGGGCGATCCCGCGGGACAGGGCGCGCAGCTCGTCGAGGGTTTCCCGGGTCTGTGCCAGTGCCTCGGCCACGGTGGCCCGGGCCGCGTCGGGGTCGGTGGCGAACTGCTGCTCGGCCCGGCCGAGGTCCATGGCGAGGCGGACCAGGCGCTGCTGGGGACCGTCGTGGATGTCGCGTTCGAGGCGGCGCAGGGCGGTCGCCTCGGCCGAGACGGCGGCGGCTTTCTGCTGCTGGGCCACGTCGCGGGCGGCGTTGGCCTGGTTGACCTGCTCGCGCAGCTCGTTGACGCCGCAGAGCAGGCCGCGGGCGAACCAGGCCTCCATCAGGGCGGCGCCGCGGACGACCGGGTAGAGCGTGCCGGCGAAGAAGACGCCGATGGCGAAGTAGAAGATCACGCGGGTGCTGGTGGCGTCGCCCATGCCGAGCAGTTCGGGCAGGTCGGTGTTGTCGTCGCCGCGCGGGATGGCCCAGTCCCAGAGCGGGACGGTGAGGCCGCTGATCGCGCCGCACCACCAGGTGAGCACGAAGCTGAAGCCGATGGTGCTGGGGATGAAGCGGAACATCCCGTGCAGCATGTCGAGCCACGACTGGCCGTCGGTGAGCGGCGTGAAGGTGCGGCGGAGCAGGTCGCCGCCGGGGTTCTTCTTGTACGCCGGGTGCGGGATCTTGTAGCCGAAGACGGGGCCGATGCGGGCCCGTTCGATGGTGGCGAAGCCGCGGGAGACCATCAGGCTGCCGACCAGCAGGGGCAGGCCGACCCAGATGACCACGAGGCCGAGTCCGGCGAAGAAGCCGGTCATGCAGACGACCAGCGTCACCAGGCCGAGCGGGAAGCCGAGCAGCACGTACTGCGTGTCGATGCCGATCCGGCGCAGGAGCCGGGCAGCCGGGGCCTGCGTGGGCGCGGGTGAGGCGTACGTCGTCATGTCCTTGACGTTAGGCATCGGCGCCCCCCGTTCCGATCCCGCTGACCGCCGTCTGTTTGGTAGGGCTGGCCCTACCGTCACGTTAGTTGATAGACGCTCACCGGCCCGGACCGGTAGCGGAGCGTCGCCGTGGCGGCCAGTCCGGCCGAGACTCCGCCGGGGGCGCGGTCGTCACCGAAGAGCCACTTCACCCCGTATCGGCGCTTGAGCTCGGCCACGTCGGCCGGCCGGCCGGCGGCGAAGACCCGCTGGTTGAGCTGGTAGGCAGCCTGGTCGGGGGCGGGCTGGTACATGTAGCGCTTGCCGTTGACCCCCTCGGCGGCGACCGCCGAGTCGGTGTAGCCCCAGCTTTCGACGAGGGTGCGGCGGCCGCCCAGCCCGGCGACCCAGAACGCCCGGGCGTCGCACTCGGGGGTGCCGGCGATCGGGCGGCAGTGCACGTTGGTGGCGACCAGGTCGTACCGGCCGGCGTGCTGGTCGAGCCAGGCCGCGGCCCGCATCTCCTGCGGTTGGATGACCCGTTCCCGGTCGAGGGCGGGCCGGTCGGAGTGCGACCATCTGACCGCGCTCACGACCCCGCGCGCCTGCTGTTGGGCGCTGCCGACGAGCCCGGCCATGAGCACGGCCGCGATCAGCGCCGGGAAGATCGCTCGCCAGGCCAGGCGGCCGGTCCGCCGCCGCCACAGGTACAGCCCGATCACGGCGACGACCAGGGCGACGGCCGCGGTGAGCAGCAGCGGCTCGGCCAGCGCCCAGGCCCACCCGGCTTCGGTGGCCGGTTTCGGCGCCGGCACCTTGGGCGCGACCGCCGCCCACAGCCCGCCGGCGATGGCGCCGGCCACCACCGGGCGCAGGCTGCGGGCCTGGTCGGCCAGGAGCCAGGCGGTCAGGACCGTGCCGAACGGGATCGCGCACAGGTAGAAGTAGTTCTGGCTGGCCGACGGGTGCCACAGCAGGTACGCCGCGCCCGCGCCGGCGGTGATCATGCCGGCGAACAGCCAGGCCGCCGGTTCGCGGCGGGTGCGCCCGAGCGCGAGTCCGGCCACGCCGAGCATCCGGGGCGCCTGCATGATCACCCACCAGATCAGCAGCCCGGCCAGGAACACCCCGCCGGTCAGGCCGGCGTGCTCCACTCCGTACGGGACCTCGATCGTGTCCTCCCGCCCGAGGGTCTGCCGGTAGGGCGCCACCCAGTAGAGCACCGCCAGCGGCTCGAGCTTGAGCGTGCCCGCGCCGCCGCCCGCGAAGAGCCGGAAGCCGACCACCACCGCGGCCAGCACCAAGGCGAACAGGCCGAGCACGGGCAGCAGCCGGCGCCGCTCGCGCAGCAGCACGATCAGCAGGGCGGCGGCCAGCCCGGCCAGGAACGGCGGCAGGGCGCTGGATTTCGACCCGGCCACGGCCAGGGCGAGCGGGAAGATCGCCACCCATCCCCAGCGCAGCGGGCGGCCCCGCAGCACGTCGACGGCGAACACGATCAGAAGACCGAGCAGGCCCAGGACGTACGTCTGTGAGGGGCTGACGAAGCTGATCGGGATGACGCCGATCGGGGTGACCGGGCTACCGAGCAGCAGCGGGAAGGCCAGGATGGCGGCGACACCGCCACCGGCGCCGGCCCACCAGCGGCCGCTGAGCTCGCGGATCAGCGCGGCGCAGACGAAGATCGCCACCCCGGCCACCGGCACGAACCAGAGCCGCAGGAGCACGACCGCCGGGTCGATGCCGGTGATCATGCTGCCGACGGCGATGTCGGCGTCGGAGAGGTAGTGGTAGTGCAGCGTCTCGCCGGCCACCTGGGGCACCTGGAACGGCATGGCGCGGGTCATCTCGTGCACGAGCGCGAGGTGGTAGAGCAGATCCTGATAGAGCGACCCGCCGGCCGGCGGCAACGGGCTGCGGACCCAATTGGGGTACGCGACGACGACCACCAGGAGCAGCCCGCCCGCGACGATCCACGACCAGAGGGCCGGCAACGGCCGCGGCTCGGCGATCCGCCAGTGCCGTCGCAGGCCCGGCACGGCCAGGAACAGCGCCCCGATCAGCGCCGGCCACCAGGGCAGCAGCCAGAACCAGTCGAGGGCGGCGGCCAGCGCCCACCCGCCGAGCAGAAGCAGCATGCCGGTGGCGGCGCCGAGCCCGAGGTCTTCCGGCCAGTTGCCGCGGCTGCCCCGCACCGCCCGGTGCACCAGCGTGCCCGGAAGCACCACGCCCAGGGCGAAGTACACCGCGTACACCGCGATGTCCCGGCCCGAGACGTCGGTCTGGAGCAGCCCGGCGACCAGCGCCGCGGCCGGGAAGAGCCACGGCAGCACACGGGCGGCGGCGGGGATCAGACGCGAACGCGCCGAGACCGCCGGGGATCCGGCGGTCTCGAGTACAGCTGTCACAGGGTGGAGCGTAGTCAGCCCGGGCACGTACCGAGGCTGCTCGTAGCCCCCGTCACAGGGAAAGCGTCGTCAATCGGGTGAACTCGCGGGGCAGGTCGTAACCGTCCCAGATCGAGCCGAAGGTCAGCGCCTGGCCGAAGGGCACGATCCGGTCGACGCCGCGACCGCCCAGCGCCAGGCCGAACTCGCGCAGTTCGTCGGCGCCGAAGCCGAAGTGGCTGAACGTCTGGTCCTGCCGGTTCATGACCGGCACCAGGTCGAGCAGCGAGCCGACCTCGGCGAACGGGAAGGCGCCGGCGCCGATCCAGTGGCGCGGCGCGTCCGGCACCGTGGTGAGCGACATCGCGGTGACCGAGTTGGCCGGGAACTCCATCGAGGAGATCGCGCCGGTCGCGGCCAGGCCGTAGGCGTTCACCCTCTTCTCCACCGCCATCGCCGCGTCGATCTCCCAGCCGCGCTGGCCGGAGACCTCGATCAGCAGCTCAATGAACTGCTCGCGGACGTCGCCGGTGTCCTCGCCGACCAGGAAGACCGTGCGCGGTGACGAGCAGGCGGCCTGGTCGAACCAGTAGGCGTCGTTGGTGAAGCCGAGGACCGCCTCACGCCGCTTCTTGTCGTCGGCCGCCCGCCAGCCGTCGGCCGAGAGCGCGGCCCACGACGTGCGGTCGGGGAAGGTCAGGTCGCGCGCGGACGGGCGCAGCGGGTGCTTGCGGATCGCCTCGACGGTGTTGTCGCCGCCCCAGATGACCCGGACGTCGGCCCACTTGCTCAGGGCGCCGGTGATGGCGTCGTCCCGGCCGTAGGTGACCATCCGCTGGGTGCGGCCGATGATCGGGTCGGAGTCGGCCAGCACCTCGTTGAGCGCGCCCAGGATCGTGTCGGCCGCGGTGGCCGAGCGCTCCGAGATGCGGACCACGTTGTGGTTGCCGGCCAGCGCGGACAGCGCCCACGAGTAGACGAAGATCGTGTCGACGTTCGCCGGCGGCACGTGGAACACGTTGCCGCGCGGGAAGACCAGCGCGTCCTCGTGCTGCATGTGCTTGACCACGCGGTGCAGCTCGGCCGGGCGCAGGAAGAAGCCGAGCGAGCCGAGCTCGGGGTGGCGGCGGGCGACCGCCGGCACGAGCAGCTTGCGGGCCAGTTTGCCGAGGAAGTCGATGACCCGCGGGTCGCCGACGGTGAGCCGGTCGTCCGACGGCGCGGTGAGGTCGCCCTCGGCCCCGAACCGGTACCTGATCGTGGTCACGCCGCCTCCCGGTAGGTGTCGGAGCAGCCGCGGGCCTCGGCCCGCGGGAGCCGGCCGAGCACCGAGAAGCGCTTGCCGGGCCAGTCGCCGTCGTCGACGCCGTGCACCACGCCGAGGTCCTCGGTGAGGATGATGTGCCCCGGGTACGAGGTGGGCAGCGTGCTGATCACCTCGATCAGGCCGGGCTCGCCGACGGGCTGCTCCTCCCACGTCTGCGGGTTGCGGATCACGATGTCGGCGAAGTCGGGGGCGTAGAGCGAGCCGCCGGACGGGCCCTCGAGGAAGACCGTGCCGATCTGCTCGATCATGCCGTAGTAGTTGTGCACCCTGGTCAGGCCGACGCCGGCCAGCCGGGCGCGGAACTCCTCGGGCGAGACGGCCTGGTCGATCAGCTTCTTCCAGCCGCCCGAGTGGATCAGGATGCCGTTGCTGAGGTCGAGGCCGTTGTCGCGGGCCACCTCGTACAGGTGCAGCCAGACCAGGTAGGTGAAGCCGAAGATGAGGAACGGCTCGTTCCCGTACTTCTCCAGGAACTCCTTCAGCGCCGGCAGGTCGACGTGACCCTCGCCGTCGAGCGCCCAGACGTGGTTGCGGCCGAAGTTCGACATGCCGAGCACGCCGGCGCCGCGGGCGCTGAACGACTTGCGGTCCTTCAGCATGGCCTTGGTGTCGACCAGGATCATCGGCAGCCGCTTGGGGCCGAGCACGCTCTGCACGGTCGCGCCGAGGCGGCGGGTCTGCTCGGCGGCCGACTCCTTGTCGAGGTAGATCTTGCTGACCTCGCCGGTGGTACCGCTGGAGGTCAGCACCTTGTAGATCTCGTCGTCCGGGATGCTTTTGAGCTCGAGGTTCTTGAACAGCCGCACGGGCAGCCAGGGCAGGCCGGCGATCGAGTCGGCCGGGGTGTAGCCGGAAGCGGCGAGGATCCGCTCGTACGGCTCGCATTTTTCCCGGTGGTGCTCGACCAGCGCGGAGAGTTCCTTGAGAAGGACCTCCTCCTTCGCGGCCTGAGGGAGGGTGAAGACACTCACAGCGAAGACTCCAACGCGCGATAGTCGATCTTGCCGTTCGGCAGCAGCGGCAAGGCCTCAACACTACGCACGTTCACGCCGGTGAAGTGTGTCCCGAGCCACTCCGCGATCTTGGTGCGGAGGCTGCGAGCGTCGTCGTCGGAGACACCGACGGCGAAGACCTCGAGCTTGTCGTCGCCGGCCACGGCCGTCACCGGGAAGTTCTTCTCGACGTCGTCCAGGTTGATCCGGACGCCGAAGACCTTGGCCATCCGCTTGATCCGGCCGGTGATGAACAGGAAGCCCTCGTCGTCGAGCCGGCCCAGATCGCCGGTGCGCAGCACGCCGCCCTGCTCGTCGCCCTTGACCAGATCGGCCGCGGTGTCGGCGTAGCCCATCATCACGTTCGGGCCGTGGAAGACGACCTCGTCGTCCTCGATCGTGAAGTGCGAGCCGGGCAGGGCGAGCCCGACCGAGCCCAGCTTCTCGGCCAGCCGGTCCGGCGGCAGCGTCGTCATCCGCGGCGCCGCCTCGGTCTGGCCGTACATCACGTAGAGCCGGCCGCCGACCTTCGCCATCCGCTCGGCGAAGTCGGTGACCAGCTCGGCCCGCAGGCGCCCGCCGGCCTGGGTGAGGTTGCGCAGCGTGGGGTATTTCGCCGGGTCGAAGCGCAGCCGGCGCAGCATCTCGTACTGCGACGGGACGAAGGCCATCGAGGTGACGCCGTGGTCGACGGCGGCCGTCCAGAAGTCGCGCTGCATGATGCCGGTGCGCTCGAGGACGATCGTGGCCCCGCGCAGCAGGTGCGAGTTCAGGACCGACATGCCGTACGAGTAGAAGAGCGGCAGCGTCGTGATGGCCACCGAGTCGGCCGTGATGTCGAGAACCCGGGCGATCTGGTCGGCGTTGGTCTCGACCGCCGACGCCGAGAGCCGGACCAGCTTCGGGTTCCCGGTAGATCCGCTGGTGGTCAGCAGGATCGCCAGGTCGGGGTGCACCTCGGTGGTGCTGAACCGCTCGATCAGGTCGCTGTGGTCGGCGTCCGGGTCGAGCAGCACGACCGGACGGCCGAGCCGCAGCGCCGCCAGGTAACGGGCGATCGACGCGATGGTCGTCTCGATCGGCAGGAACACCACCCCGCCCGGCTCCTCGGCCAGGACGGCGGCCGCCGCCGCGATGGTTTCCTCGGTCAGCGTCTCGCCGGTGGCCGCGTCGACGACGCGGGCACCGGGGTGGAACAGGTTCACAGCTTGAGTCCTCCGTCGACCCCGATCACCTGTCCGGTGACGAAGCGGGCCTGGTCGGAAAGAAGGAAGGCGATCACGTCGGCCACGTCCTCGGCCTCGCCGAGCCGGCCGAGTGCGGTGTCGCCGACCGTCTGCTCGCGGCCCTTCTCGTCGAGGGTGTCGAGCATGTCGGTACGGATGAAGCCGGGCTCCACCGCGTTGACCCGGATGCCCTGCGGCCCGAGCTCCTTGGCGGCGGAACGGGCCAGCGCGGCCACCGCGCCCTTGGAGGCCGAGTAGGCGACCTGCCCGGCGATGCCCCGGCTGGCGGTGATCGACGAGAGCAGCACGACGGCCGGGTTCTTGCCCCGGGCCAGCAGCCGGGCGGCACCCCGGAGGGTGAAGACGGCGCCGGTCGCGTTCACCGCGAAAAGTCGCTCGATGGTGGCGTCGTCGGTCATGCCGAGCATGCCGGCCGCGTGCGTGCCGGCGTTGACGACCAGCGCGTCGAGGCGCTTGAAGTTCTGGAAGGCGAGCTGGACCAGCGCCTTGCTGGTGGCCGGGTCGGCGATGTCGCCGTGCGCGTGCAGCACGGTGACGCCGAACTTGTCGCCCAGCTCGGCGGCGACCGCGGCCACCGCGTCGGCGCCGTGACCGTGCAGGACCAGGTCGTAACCGCGCTCCGCCAGCTTGGTGGCGGTGGCCTTGCCGATGCCGCGGGAGGCGCCTGTGACCAGGGCCGCCCGGTCACTCATTGAAGTTGATCCCGTACTTGCCGAGGATGCTGATCGCTTCCTGGAAGCTCGACATGTTGATGACGTCGTCTGTGTCAATCATCACCGAGAACTCGTCCTCGATGGTCGCCACCAGGGACATGTGCGCGAGCGAATCCCACTTCTCGTTGTCCTGGTACCGCAGGTCGTCCACGGGGGCGTCCGCCGGAAGGTCGAGGGCGGTACGGAACGCCTCACGCAGTCTCTGCAGTTCGCTCACGGGGTAACTCCAAGGGGGTGTGGACAGAGGATTCTAAAACTGACGGTGGCTCATGAAGGCCGGGCCAATGCTAGCTGAACACCGGGTGAACTACGGTGATCGTTTGAGCTTGACCCGCGAATCGGCAGGTCCGATGGTTATGCTTCCGGCTCGTACTGCGTCCTGTCCCACCCCCCGGGAGAAAATCAAGTGTCTGTTCTGAGCGGATCGTCGATCCTGGTCACCGGCGCGACCGGTTCCTTCGGAAAGGCGTTCCTCAACTACGCCCTGACCCACCTTGACCCGCAGCGCATCGTGGTGTTCTCCCGGGACGAGCTGAAGCAGTACGAGCTGCGGCAGATGTTCAACGACGACCCGCGCCTGCGCTTCTTCCTGGGCGACATCCGGGACAAGTCCCGGCTGGAGCGCGCCATGCACGGCGTCGACTACGTCGTGCACGCGGCCGCGCTGAAGCAGGTCGACACCGCCGAGTACAACCCGTCGGAGTTCGTCGAGACGAACATCAACGGCTCGCAGAACGTCATCGACGCCGCGATCGACAAGGGCGTCAAGAAGGTCGTCGCACTCTCCACCGACAAGGCGTCGAGCCCGATCAACCTGTACGGCGCCACCAAGCTGGTCGCCGACAAGCTCTTCATCGCCGGCAACCACTACGCCGCGACCCACCCGACGCGCCTGGCCGTCGTCCGTTACGGAAACGTTATGGGCAGCCGCGGCTCGGTCGTCCCGCTGTTCCGCAAGCTGGCCGCCGACGGCAAGAGCCTGCCGATCACCGACAAGCGGATGACCCGCTTCTGGATCACGCTCCCCCAGGCCGTCAAGTTCGTCGTCGACTCGTTCGACGTGATGCAGGGTGGCGAGCTGTTCGTCCCGCGCATCCCGAGCATGCGGATCCTCGACCTGGTCGAGGCCGTCGCCCCGAACTCGCCGACCCACGAGATGGGTGTCCGGCCGGGCGAGAAGCTGCACGAGGAGATGATCGCCTCCGACGACAGCCGCCGCACGCTGCGCTTCCCCGACCGCTACGTGGTCCAGCCGGTGGTGGCCAGCTGGGGCTACGAGGCTCCCGAGGGCGGCGAAGAGGTGCCGGACGGCTTCAACTACCGCTCCGACAACAACGACCTCTGGCTGTCGGTCGAGGACATGCGCGCCCTGCTCGAGGAGAACTGATGCTGCCCTACGGGCGGCAATCCATCGACGAGTCCGACGCCGAGGCCGTCGTCGCGGCCCTGGGCAGCGACTGGCTGACCACCGGGCCGCGGGTGGCCCAGTTCGAGGCGGACATCGAGGCCGCGGCCGGCGCCCCGGCCGTCACTGTCACCAACGGGACGACCGCGCTGCACACGGCGTACGCGGCGGCCGGAGTCGGCGCGGGCGACGAGGTGGTCACCACCCCGATGACGTTCGTGGCCACGGCCTCGACCGCCATGATGCTCGGCGCCAAGGTCGTGTTCGCCGACATCGAGGACGACACGGCGAACATCGACCCGGCCGCTGTCGAGTCCCTGGTCACGGCGAAGACCAAGGCCGTCGCCGCCGTCGACTACGCCGGTCACCCGGCCGACTACGACGCCCTCCGCAAGATCTCGGAGAGCGTGGGCGCCGTGCTCATCGGCGACGCCGCCCACTCGATCGGCTCGTCGCTGAACGGCCGCCCGGTCGGCTCGCTGGCCGACCTGACCACGTTCTCGTTCTTCCCGACCAAGAACCTCACCACCGCCGAGGGCGGCGCGGTCGCCTCGATCCGGCCCGACCTGCTGGAGCGCGCCCGCACGTTCCACAACGTCGGCATGGTCAAAGATCCGGCCAAGCTGCGTCACCCGGACGAGGGTGGCTGGTTCTACGAGGTGCAGGAATTCGGGCTGAACTACCGGCTGCCCGACATCCTGTGCGCGCTCGGCAGCTCGCAGCTCAAGCGCCTGGGCGCGTTCAAGGCCCGCCGGCAGGAGCTCACCGCGCGCTACGACGCGCTGCTGGCCGACGTGCCCGGCCTGCGCCTGCCGATCCAGCGTGAGGGCGTCGACCCGCTGCGTCACCTGTACCCCGTCCGGGTGCTCGACGGCCGTCGCCGCGAGGTGTACGACCGGCTGCGCGAGGCGGGCATCGGTGTGCAGGTCAACTACATCCCGGTCTACTGGCACCCGGCCTTCGAGGAGCTGGGCTACCGCCGGGGGATGTGCCCCGTCGCCGAGGCCTTCTACGCTGAGGAGCTATCGTTGCCGCTCTTCGTCGACCTCAGCGATGCCGACCAGGACCGAGTCGTCGAGGCGTTGCGGACCATCCTCGGGAGCTAGTCGGGTGCACCACGCCAACCACTTCTACGGCCACGCGCACATCCTCGCGGAGTACTGCGGCCTCGATCCGGAGGATCCACCCCGGATCGACGGCTTCGTGCAGCACGGCTGGAACGTGGTGGACGGGCTCGGCTACGGCACGCCCTACGTGCCGGGCCGGCCCATCCTCGTCTACTCGGAACGCACGAGGCGGCGGGCGTGGTCGATGGGGCGCCGCCATGTCACGGTCATCGGCGCCCCCTTCCTCTACCTGCTGACCATGCGGCCCGAGGACCCGGGCGCCCCGCCGCGCGAGGGCACCATCTTCTATCCGTTCCACGGCTGGGAGAACCAGCAGGTCCTCGGCGACCACCAGCGGCAGGTCGAGGAGATCCTGGCGACCGAGGACGGCCCGGTCACCTTCTGCCTCTACTGGAACGAGTTCCAGAACGACAAGGTCCGCCAGTCGTACGAGCAGTACGGCCGCGTGGTGTGCCACGGCTACCGCGGCAAGCAGTGGCTCGACACCGACCGCCACTTCCTCGACAAGCAGCTCGCCGAGCTGCGCCGGCACAAGCGTGTCGCCTCGAACAGACTGAGCAGCGCGATCTTCCACGGCGTCGCGGCCGGCTGCGAACCGGCCGTCTACGGCGACCCGATGCACCTCGACCGGGAAGACCTGCCGATGGCCGAGCGGATCCGGCGCGAGTGGCCCGAGCTGCACGGCAAACACCTCGACATGACCGTCGCCCGGCCGTCGGCGCTGAGCGAGCTCGGCGACGGCTACCTCGCCTCGCCGGCCGAGCTGCGCGTTCTCCTCGGCTGGACGGAGAAGGCTAGGGTGCCCGCGTGATGGAGATGATCGGGGGCGAGATGCCCTCCTTCACCGAGGACCGTCCGCCCGCCGGCGGCGCCCTGTTCGGCTACCTCGCCGATCAGCTGCCCGACGGCGCCGAGGTGCTGGTCGCCGGTCCGCACGACGCCGCGCTGGTCGACACGCTGGCCGCCCGTGCCACGGTGACCTGCCTGCTGCGCTCCCAGCCCGACGCGATCGAGGTGGAGGCCCGCGGGGTGCGGGTCCTCTGCGGCAGCCTGGCCAAGGTCCTGGACACCGAGCGGTACGACGTCGTGGTCGCCCTCGACGGGCTCGACCGCCTCTGCTCGGTCGAGGGACCCCAGCTCGACTGGGTGGAAAGCCTCCAGGCACTCCAACGCCTCCTGCGCCCCGGCGGCACGCTGCTGCTGGCCGTCGAGAACGATCTCGGCGTGCACAAGCTGGTCGACCCGTCCTCGTCCACCGCGTCCCAGGCCGACAGCGCCTGGCGGCCGCTGGGCGAGTTCGACACCAAGCCCGGCAACCCGGGCCGCCTCGCCGGCCGGCTCGCCGCCGAGGGCCTGGCCGTCGACTGGCTGGGCGCGGCCTGGCCCGTGCCGCACGAGCCGACCCTGATCGCCACGCCGAACGCGCTGCACGACGGGCCGGCCGACGCGCTGGCCGCCGTCACCGCGAGCGCCGCCGCCCGGGCGTACGCCGAAAGGTCGGTCCTGAGTGACCCCCGCCGGCTGGCCGCGGCCGCCGTGCGCGGCGGCCTGGGGCCGGAACTCGCCTCGGCCTGGCTCGTCGCGGCCCACCGCGCGCCCCGCCCGGCGGCCGCGCTGAGCCTGCCGCCGGTGCTGATCGGAGACGGCCCGGTGGTCGAGCTGGCCCCCGGTCGTGACGGCGGGTGGACCCGGCGCGTACTCCGTGAAGTTCCTGGTCGGGACCTGTCCGCGCTGAACGGGCCGCTGCCGCGGGGCCGCCTGCTGGAGGAGTTGCTTCTGGCCGCCTGCCTGCGGCACGATCTTCCGATCGTGCGGCGGTTGCTCACCGGCTGGACCGCCGCGCACCCCGGCGCCGCCGCCGACAACGTGGTGGTCCACGAGGACAACTCCACAGAGCTGACTCACCCAGAGCTGACTTACACAGTGCTCGACCCCAGTGTCCCGCCGCAGACCGACGTGATCCGCCGGTTCGCGCAGACGCTGCTCGGCGGTGGCTACGCGCACCCCTGGCCGGCCGCCGTCGACCTGCCGACCCTCACCTCGATCCTGCACGCCGCCGCCGGCCGGCCCGCCGACGCGGAAACCGGCGACGCGGCCGCGGGCGAGGATCCCCCGCTGCCGGACGCGCGCCGGGAGCACGAGGAACAGATCCGGGCGCTGCGCCGGCAACTGGCCGACGCCACCACCCGGGCCCAGTGGTTCGAGCGCGAGCTCGGCCGCCGGGACGCCGAACTTCGCAAGGCCCGTATGCAGATCGCCGCCTTCAGCGGCTCCGTGAGTTTCCGCGTTGCAAAACTCGGATTCGGGGTAGCCCGCAAGGCTCGCAATCGCCTTCGAAAAGGACTTTCATGACAACCCTCGGCATCATCCAGGCCCGGATGGGCTCCTCCCGGTTGCCCGGCAAGGTGCTTCGCAAGCTGGGCCGCCGCAGTGTTCTCGAACGGGTCGTCCGGGCCGCCGCGCAGAGCGGTGTCCTGGACACCATCGTCGTGGCCACCACCACCGAGCCCGACGACGACGCGGTCGCGGCCGAGTGCGCCGCCCTCGGCGTGCCCTGCTACCGGGGGTCGGTCGACGACGTGCTCGAGCGCTTCCTGGGTGTGCTGGACGAGCACGAGAGCGACGTCGTGCTCCGCTTCACCGCGGACTCGCCGCTGCTCGACCCGGAACTGATCGCTCGCGCGTACCGGGTCTTCACGGCCGCCGAGGCCGACTACATGACCACATCGATCGTCAAGACGCTGCCCCGCGGCCTGGACGTCGAGGTGGTCCGCACGCCGGTCCTGCGCGAGATCGACGCGCTGGCCACCGAACACCACCGCACGCACGTGACGTCGTACATCTACACGCACTCCGAGGAGTTCGACGTGATCGGGCTGACCCTGCAGCCCGACCTGTCGCACCTGCGGCTCACGCTGGACACCGAGGACGACTGGAAGCTGATCGAGGCGATCGTCCAGCACTTCGGCGACGAGCCGATCTCGGTGCGCAAGCTGACCGACTGGCTGGCCGGACGGCCCGACCTCACCGAGCTGAACGCGCACGTCCTCCAGAAGGCGCTGGTACAGGCGTAACCGTGACGATCGTCGGAATCCGCTGCGACGCCGGTGCCCGCACCGGCGTCGGGCATCTGGTCCGTTGCGTGGCCCTGGCCGAGGAGCTGGTGTCACGCGGAGTGTCCGTCCGGTTCCTCAGCGACCTGGGCGGTGTGGAATGGGCCGAGGCCCAGCTCACCCAGCGCGGGCTGCCGTGGCACCCGGCCCCGTTCGACGAGGTCGGCCTGGTCGCGGCGACCGAGCGGCTTCAGCTCGACGCGCTGGTGGTCGACTCGTACACGCTGCCGCCGCAGCACACGGTGGCGGTCCGCAAGACCGGGCTGCCGGTGCTCGCCATCGTCGACGGCGACTTCCGCGGGCAGTCGGCCGACATCTACGTCGACCAGAACCTGGACGCGGTCATTGACGTCGAGGACGCGATCGGCCTGGCCGGGCTCGACTACGCGCTGCTGCGCGGTTCGGTACGGCAGCTGCGGCCGCTCGCGCCCCCGGTGCACACCTCCGGACGTACACCCAAGGTCGTGGCCTTTTTCGGCGGCACCGACGCCTACCGCGCGGCGCCGGCGATCGCCCGGCTGCTGGCGGGCACGGAGGCGCCCCTCGACGCCACGATCATCGGCGCCAACGAGGAGCTGCGGCGGGAGTTGCAGGCGGTGAAGCCGGCCCAGGGCCAGCGCTTCGAGATCATCCCGCCCACCGACGACCTGCCGAAACTGCTCGCCGGAGCCGACCTCGCGGTCAGCGCCAGCGGCACGTCGACCTGGGAACTGCTCTGCCTCGGTCTGCCGGCCGCGCTGGTCTGGGTGGTCGACAATCAGATTCTGGGGTACGACCGGACGCTCGCTCGCGGCTTCGCGGCCGGCATCGGGCAGCTCGGCCACTTCGGCCCCGACGCGGTGACCACGCTGCGCACGCTGCTGACCGACCCGGCCCTCCGCACCGAGCTGGCCCGGAAGGCCTGGGCGGCGGTCGACGGCCAGGGCGTCTCCCGGGTGGCCGACGCGCTGCTGGCTAAGGCTGAGTCACCTCGATGACGACCTTGCCGACGGCGTTGCGCTCGACCGCCTCGTGCGCCCCGCCGACCTGCTCGAACGGGTAGCGCAGAATCGGCAGGCCGGCCTGCTCGCCGACCCGGAACGCGCCGGAGTTGACCGCCTCGGCGACCGCGGCCACGGCGTTGTCCTTCTCCTCGACGGTGGTCGTGTAGGTGAGCACGAAGTCGAGGCTGACGTTCTTGAGCATCGCCTTGAAGCTGGGGATGGTCACCTTGCCACCGACGTAGATGGCGATGTTGCCGCCCGGCGCCACGACGTCGAGGTCGATCGGCAGGTTGTCGGTGCTGACCTCGACGATGATGTCGGCGCCGCCCGACGCGAGCTCGGCCACCCGCGCGACGACGGCCTCCTCCCGATAGTTGATCACCGCATCGGCTCCGGCGGCCACGGCGAGGTCGGCTTTCTCCTTGGACGAGACGGTGGTCAGCACCTTCGCCCCGGCCCACTTGGCGAGCTGAATGGCCGCGTTGCCGACGGCGCCGGCCCCACCCGCGACCAGCACGGTCCGCCCGTCCAGGGCTCCCGGCGCCAGCCGCTGCGGCCCGTCGCTGGCCAGTGTGAGGCACCGGTGCGCGGTGAGCGCCGGAATACCCAGCGCCGCACCCACCTCGAACGGCACGTCATCGTTCATCCGCACCACCTGCCGCCGCGGCAGAACCACGTACTCCTGGGCGGTCCCGTTCTCCCGCCCGAACCCGCTGTCCCACACCCACACCCGGTCCCCCGGCTCGAGCCCGGTCACCCCGTCCCCCACGGCGTCGACCACACCGGCCCCATCCTGGTTGGGCACCCGGGGCGGCGACACCCCGTCCGGAACCCCCTTACCGGCCCGCGTCCCGGTGTCGGTCGGATTGACCGCCGACAGCACGATCCGCACCCGCACCTCCCCCGGCCCCGCGGGCGGAAGCTCCCGCTCCTCGATCTTCAGAACGGACGCCGGACCGGACTCGTGGAACACAGCAGCACGCATCCATCCACCCTAGGACTACCCGGTGGCGAGCGCCCCGCGACAACGTGTGACGTGCTCCCTAACCTCCGCCCCCAGCCGTCCCGGCCCCGAGGCCGATACACGTCGTAGTACGGCAGGCGGCTGCCCACGTCGGCTAAACGGCTCAGCGATCCCACGTCGCGACCGAACATCTTTGTGATCGCTGTTCCTGGCTCCTGGAGGTTCGCGTGGCTACCGTGCTGATCGCCGACGATGACGCCGATCACCTCGAACTGATGGGCCTGGCGCTGGAGCGGGTGGGGCACACCGTGATCCGGGCCCTGGACGCCGAGTCGGCTCGGGTGGCCCTGCTGGGCGGGGGCGTCGACGCGGCCCTGCTCGACGTGCGGATGCCCGGTGAGAACGGCATCGAGCTGTGCCGGCGGCTGCGGTCGGAGCCGGCTACGGCCTTCCTGCCGATCATGGTGATCAGCGCCGACGTGAACGACCAGCGGATCATGCACGCGCTCGACGCCGGCGCCGACGACTACCTGTTCAAGCCCTTCCAGCGCGAGGTGCTCGGCGCCCGCCTCAACAGCCTTCTGCGGCACCGGCCCGGTGTCAGCCGGCCGCCGGCCGCGGTGGCCGCGGCGGCGCTGCAATCACCCCGGAAGATCTGGTCGGCGGCGCAACGACTGACAGTCAACTGACTGATCCCGGCGCGGTCCGGCCGGGGATAGTGTCGGGCGCATGGATCAGATGGTGCGTTTCAGCACGCCGGCCGGCCGTTGGGTGCTGCTGGCCACGGTGCTCGGCTCCAGCCTGGCCTTCATCGACTCGACGGTCGTCAACATCGCGCTGCCCGAGATCGGGCGCGATCTCGGCGCGGACGCCGCCGGTCTGCAATGGACGATCAACGGTTACGCGCTGAGCCTGGCCGCCCTGGTTCTGCTCGGCGGCTCGCTCGGTGACCGGTTCGGCCGCAAGCGGATCTTCATGCTGGGCGTCGCCTGGTTCGCCGCGGCCTCGCTGCTCTGCGGTCTCGCGCCGAACATCGGCTGGCTGATCGTGGCCCGCATCCTGCAGGGCATCGGCGGGGCGCTGCTGACGCCGGGCTCGCTGGCGATCCTGGAGGCGTCGTTCGACCGGGAGGACCGGTCCAAGGCGATCGGCGCCTGGTCGGGCCTGGGCGGCATCGGCGGGGCGCTGGGCCCGTTCCTCGGCGGCTGGCTGGTCGGCATCGGCGACTGGCGCTACATCTTCCTGATCAACGTGCCGCTGGCCGCGATCGTGCTGCTGATCGCCGCGCGGCACGTTCCCGAGTCCCGCAATCCGGACGCCACCGGCCATATCGACTACGTGGGCGTGCTGACCGGCGCGATCGGGCTGGCCGGTCTCACGTACGGCTTCACGGCCTGGCCGATGCGCGGCCCGGGCGATCCGGTGGTGCTCGGCACGCTCGCCCTGGGCGTGGCCGGCCTGGTCGCCTTCGTGCTGGCCGAACGCCGCGCGCGGCAGCCGATGATGCCGGTGTCGATCTTCAAGAGCAAGGCGTTCAGCGGGGCCAACCTGGTCACCTTCCTGGTCTACGGGGCCAACGGCGGCGTCTTCTTCCTGTTCGTCATCAACCTGCAGGTCGTCGCCGGCTTCTCGCCGCTGCTGGCCGGGACCGCGCTGCTGCCCTCGACCGTGCTCATGCTGCTGTTCTCGGCCCGCTCGGGCGCGCTCGGCCAGCGGATCGGCCCGCGCCTCCCGATGACCGTGGGCCCGCTGATCTGCGCCCTGGCGTTGCTGATGATGTCGCGGATCGGCGCCGGCGCGGAGTACTGGACCGGCGTGCTGCCCTCGGTGATCGTCTTCGGCGTGGGGCTGACCTTGCTCGTGGCGCCGCTGACGTCCACCGCGCTGGGTGCGCTCGACGACGCGTACGCGGGAATCGCCTCCGGGGTCAACAACGCCGTGGCCCGGGCCGCCGGTCTGCTGTCGGTGGCCGTGCTGCCCCTCGCGGCCGGCCTGGGCAGCGGCAACCTGACCGACGCGGCGCAGCTGTCGCCGGTCTACCGGAACACGATGATGATCTGCGCCGGCCTGATGATCGCGGGTGGCGTGCTGGCCTGGTTCCTGATTCCGAGCCGGCTGCCGTCGCACACGCCGGTCAAGGCGTTCTGCGACCCGAGCGCGCCACCGGTGCACCCGCGCCACACCGAACCGGTCAGAAGTGGGCGATGATCCGGCGCTCCGGCCCGTCGACGGTCAGCCGGCCCCCGTACGGCAGGATCCACTGTGGCCCGGTGTGGCCGAACTCCACGCCGAAGACGGCCATCGCCGAGGGGTTGTAGGCCTCCAGGGCTTTCAGTACGGCCGTACGCTGCTCATCGCGGTATTCGTCCCGTTTGCCGCGATCGGGCCGGGAGCCGAAGTGGCTGGCCTTGGCCGCGGCCATCAGCACGACCGGGAACTGTTCGAGAAGGCCGCGCTCGCCCGCGTTGCGCAACATACGGAAGACGCTTCCGGCGGAGGGCAGCTCCTCGGACGTCTCCAGCAGCAGGATGGAGCCCGTGTAAGCCTCGTTCGGCCGGATCCACCGGTCGGCGGCCAGGTTCCAGTGGAAGATCTCCATGCTGCCGCCCCAGGTCGGCGCGGTGACCATCCGGTCGGCGTTGTGCCACACCCAGCCCGGGTTGGGCTCGGCCGGCGCCGCGTCGGTCAGCGCCCGCGGATCGTCCCAGCCGATCTCCTCGTCACGGAATCCGGACACCGGGGTGATCGGCAGATCGACGGTCTCGAACAGCGCCGCCCGCAGCGACGACAGGTGCTCGGGGTCGATCGCCGGCCCGCGTGAGAGGTGCACCATCGTCGAGCCGCCGTGATAACTCGCGATCGACTGGGTCCACAGCCAGTTGAGCATGTTGGTGTTGTCGGAGTAGCCGAAGTACGGCTTCGGGTCGTTCCGGAACGGAGCCGGATCGAGGTGCGGCAGTACGGTGATCTGGTCGCTGCCGCCGATGGTCGCGAACACGGCCCGGATCGACGGGTCGGCGTAGGCCGCCATCAGGTCGGCCGCCCGTTCGGCCGGCGTTCCCTGGGTGCGCGTGGTGGCGTACTCCACCGGCTCGAGCCCCAGGTCGTCGCGGATACGCCGCAGGGACTGCTCGTGCACGGCCGGGAAGACGCCCGGACCGGCCCACGAGGGTGAGACGACGGCGACCCGGTCGCCCGGCTGCAACTTAGGCGGGGAGTCCATGCCGCCGAATCTAGTTAGATCATTCCCGCGCGCAAGGCATATGCGACGGCGTGCGAGCGGTTACGCAGCTTCAGGCGATGGGTGACGCCGTAGATGACGTTCTTGACGGTGCGCTCCGAATAGCAGAGCTTTCCGGCGATCTCGTTGGTGTCGAAGCCGTCGGCCATCAGCCGCAGCACGTCGACCTCGCGCGGGCTCAGCCCGGACGCGTTCAGCCCGTTCGGGGCGAGCACGTCACGCTGCATCCGCTCGACGTGTTTGAGCAGCTCGCCGATCAGGTTGGGCGGCATCACCCCGCCGCCGGTGGCGGCCGCCCGCACGCTGTGCGCCAGCCGGTCGGGGTTCACCGCGCCGCGCGGCAGGATCGCCACGACCCGGCACTCGACGGCCGTGAGCAGGTCACCCTCGTCGATGTCCTGCACCACCAGCACAACCGGCGCGCTGGTCTCGCCGGTGGCCCGGCGCAGGCTGGCCACCACCTCGGTGCTCAGCCGTTCGGCGGCCACCACGAGCACGTCGGCCTCGGCCCGCTGGGCGTTGCGCAGGACGGTCAGGTCGCTCCGGAACTGGAGCAACGCGGCGAGTCCGGCATGGCTGAGCGGGTCTGTCGCCTGCACGGCGACCCGGATCTGTTCCACGGCTGCTCCCCTGTCTGGCGGTGGAGCCAGTCTGTGAGAAGCGCCTTCAGAGAACCTTCACGGAACCTTCATCGGGCCGGGAAGGCCGATGAAACAGTCCACCAGAGGCTGGTGCGGGGTGGGAAGCGCTGACCCCGATCAGTGCCCGTCCGTGCCGTTTGTGTTATCCATTGACACCCAGCCCCGTCTCCCTCGAAGTTGACCCTTACCGACCCGGGAGGACACGTGGCGAACGACCTGCGCGTCAGTGTGCTCGGGCCGGTGCGCGCGTGGATCGGCGCGGACGAGATCGATCTGGGCCCGGCGCGCCAGCGGGCGGTCTTCGCGGTGCTGGCGGCGCACGCCGGGCGCACGGTCGGGCGCGACGAGCTGATCACCGCGACCTGGGGCGACTCGCCGCCGGCGACGGCGGTCGGCAGCGTTTACACGTACGTGTCGGGGCTGCGCCGCATGCTCGAGCCGCAGATGCTCGGCACCGGGGCCGGCGGCTATCTGCTGCGTCTCGACCCGGGGCAGCTGGACTCGGCGCGGTTCCAGACCTTGCGTGCGCAGGCAAGCGCCGCGCTCGCGGCGGGCGACGCCGCCACCGCGGTGACCCGGCTCGACGAGGCGCTGGCGCTGTGGCGCGGGGACGCGTACGCCACCCTGGCCGGCCCTTTCCTCGAGCTCGACCGGCAGCGGCTGGCCGAGTTGCGGCTGGCCGCGGCCGAGCAGCGGGCCCGCCTGCGGCTGGAGGCCGGCGGCGACGACGGCCTGATCGCCGAGCTGACCGCCCTGGTCCACGACCATCCCCTGCACGAGCCGCTGCACGAGTTGTTGATGCGCGCGCTGCACCAGGCCGGCCGGCACGGCGAGTCGCTGGAGGTCTTCCGCACGGCCCGGCGCACGCTGGTGGCCGAACTGGGTATCGAGCCCGGTCCGGGACTGCGGTCCGTGCAGCGTCAGGTGCTCGGCGGCACCGAGGAGCGCACGGTCGTGCCGACCCCGATCGCCAAGGCGCTGCGGGACGGGCTGGCCCGGCGCTCCTGGGTGGGCCGGGTGGCCGAGATCGATCACCTCCGGAGTCTGGTCCGCTCGGTCGCGGCCGGCATCGGCGGCGCCGTCTGGATCTCCGGCGAGCCCGGCATCGGCAAGACCGAGCTGCTCACGCACGCTTTCGCCGACGCCGCCCGGTCCGGGTGCCGGGTGGCCTGGGGCGCGGCCGACCAACTGGGTTCCCGGGTGCCGCTGCAGGTGCTGTTCCGCGCGCTGGGCCAGCCCCGGGACTCCGACGGGCCGGAACCGGCCGACGACGAGATCGTCGCCGCCGTCCGGTCGGCCTGCGGCGCGGCGCCGCTGATCCTCATCGTCGACGACATGCAGTGGGCCGACAGCGCGACCGTGCGGGTCTGGGAGCGGCTGCTCGCCCTGATCCCGCGCACACCGCTGCTGCTGGTGGCCGCGGCCCGGCCGGACGCGCATCAGGCCGCGCTGCGCAACCGGGTCCGGGCCCGGCAGCGGATGCCGCTCGACCTGGGACCGCTCGCCCCGGCCGAGCTCGACCGCCTGGTCGGCACGATGATCGGCGCCCCGCCCGGCCCGCACCTGCGCGCGCTGGCCGCCCGCTCCGGCGGCAACCCGCTGTTCGCCCGGGAGCTGGTCGAGGCGCTGCGGCAGCGCGACGCGGTCGAGATCGCCGGGGGACGGGCCGACATCGGCCCGGACGTGACCGTCGACCCGCCGCAGACCCTGCTCGACGCGGTGCACGCGGCCCTGGACGTGCTCTCCGGCGAGACCCGCGAGGTGTTGCGGCTGGCCGCCCTGCTCGGCTCGGAGTTCTCGGTCAGCGAGGTCGTGGCGGTGACCGGGCGCTCGGCCCTCGACCTGGTCGGCGCCCTGGAGGAGGCGCTGTCGGCCAGCGTGCTGGTGGACAGCGGCAGCGACCTGGCGTTCCGCCACCCGTTCCTGCGCCAGGCCCTGGTCGCCAGCGTCCCGCCGGCGCTGCGCGCGGGTCTGCACCGGCACGCGGCCGAGGTCCTGGCGGCCGGGGGCGCCCCGCTGACCCGGGTCGCCGAGCAGCTCAACGCGTCCGCGCCGGCGGTCGACACCTGGGTGCTGTCGTGGCTGGTCGAGCACCACGCCGAGGTGGTCCGGCGGGCGCCGCAGATCGCCGGCGACCTGATCCGGCGCACCCTCGCCACCGACCTGCCCTCGGCCGGTCAGCGCGGGGTGCTGCTGGTGGCCCTGGTCCGCCTCGAGTTCCGGCGTGAGCGCTTCCCGATGTCCGAGGCCGAGGAGGCGCTGAGCCTCGCCGCCGACCCGGATGACCGGGCCGAGATGCGCCAGCTGCTGGCCACCATGCGGCACCGCCGGGGCGAGGAGGCGGAGGCGGTGGCGATGCTGCGCGAGGCCGTCGACGACCCCCGGGTGCCGTCGATCTGGCGTTCGCGGCACCGGGTGCTGCTGGCCAACTTCCGCCGCGGCGACCTGGACGACCTCGACCGGGCCGAGGAGCGGGCGCGGCGGGTGCACGACGAGGCGGTGGCGGCCGGCCAGCCGTACGAGACGGCCTTCGCGCTCCAGACGATCTGGTTGACCAGCTCGATCCGGCGCGACCACGAGCGGGCGCTGGAGCACGCCGACCGGGCCCTGGCCGTGGTGCGGGGCGAGTCCTCCCTGTCGTACGACCTGCTCGACAACCGTCTGTTCTCCCTGCAGAACCTCGACCGCCTGGAGGAGGCGCAGGAGACGCTGCGCCGCGCCGAGCAGCCCCTGCCGGCCGGGCTGCGGGTCACGGCGGCCGTGCAGGACTACTGGCTCGGCCGCTGGGACGAGGCGCTGGCCGAGGTGGGCGAGGTCAGCGGCGACATCACGTTCCACGGCCGGCGCGAACCGGGCGCGATCACGATGCTCCTGCACGGCGTGGCCGCGCTGATCGCCCTGCACCGCGACCAGCAGGATCTGGCCGCCGCCCACCTGGGCGCGGCCGACGCCGTGCCGGCCAGCGAGGCGGAACGCGAGAACTGCGACTTCCTACTGGTGGCGCGGGCGCTCGCGGCCGAGCAGCGGGGCCGGGCCGACGAGGCCCTGGAACTGCTCCAGCCGCTGCTGCAACCCGCCTACGCGCCGATCATGCTGCGCCACCAGTGGCTGCCCGGCGTGGTGCGCCTGGCCCGCGCCCAGGGCCGCGACGACATCGCCGAGCGGGCGGCCGCGATCGGCGCGGCCGAGGCCGACCGCGAGGTGCGCCCGGCCCGCGCCTACGCGGCCCATCTGCGCTGCCAGTCCCTGCTCACGGGCGATCCGGCGCCGGCGCTGACCGCGGCCGAGCACTACCGCAAGGTGGGCCGGGTCTTCGAGTTGGCGCAGGCGCTCGAGGAGGGCGGACGGCCGGACGAAGCCCGTACCCTCTACGTCGCCATGTCGGCCCGCTGGGACGCGGCGCGCACTCTCAGTTGAGAGTCGCCTTGCCCAGCACGTGGCCGTTGTGGTCGGCCACCTCGATCGACCGGACGTTACGGATCTGGAAGGAGCTGGCGCCGATCACCTTGGCGTTGCCGCTCGGCGTCGGCCCCCACACCATGGCCTGCTCGACCTGGCCGGACGAACCGCGCACCTGACAGTGGAACGGCCCCTCACCGCGCAGCTTGGTCACGTCCAGGGCGACCGACACCCCCCACGTCTTGGGGGTCAGCACGGCCTGACCCGACATGCCGCTGCCCTGCGCCGGCTCGAACTGGGCCGTGACCAGCTCGGCGCTGGGCAGCGCGGCCGGCCGATTGTCCTGCCGGCTTCCGCGGATCACCCCGGCGCCGACCGCCACCGCGATCAGCACCACGGCCGCCGCGGCCAGCCAGCGGACCCCCGCGCGGCGGGTTTCCCGATGACGCTCGGCCCGCATCCGCCGCAGCAGCCCGTCGATGTTCTCCTGAGTGGGCCGGGCCGTCATGCTGACCGGCGGCCGGGACCTGTCCGCGGCCGGCAGACGCCGCAACAGCTCCGGAACCGGGGCGAGCCGGTCGAGCTCGTCCCGGCACTCGTCGCAGTCGCGCAGGTGGGCGTCGAGCCGGTCGGTGTCGCTCTCGTCGAGCCCGCCGAGCAGGTAACCGCCGAGCAGCCGCCGCAGGTCGTCGTGGGTCTCGCGGGGATCGGCGCTCATCGCAGCACCCCCATCTCCTCGAACGCCGTCCGCAGCGCCCGCACCGCGTAGTAGGCGCGCGACTTGACCGTGCCCTCCGGCACGGACAGCTTCCGCGCCGCGTCGGCCACGCTCTGCCCCTCGTAGTACATGGCCCGGACCACGGCCTGATGCTCGTCGGAGAGCCGTTCCAGCGCCTCCGCCACCAGCCACCCCTCGACCAGCTGGTCGACGTTGTCGGCCGACGGCATCGCGTTGACCGCGGCCTCGTCGGCGACCAGATGCGGCCGGCGCTGCTCGGCCCGCCACGCGTTGGTCACCACGTTGCGCGCGATCGTGAGCAGGTAGGAACGGGTACGCCCGGTGTCGGTCTCCAGCGTGTCGATGTGCTTCCAGGCCCGCAGCAACGTCTCCTGCACCAGGTCCTCGGCCCGGTGGCGGTCGTGCACATAGCGCATGACGAAGCTGAGCAGAACCGCGTAGTGCTCGTTGTAGAGCGCGGTCATCAGCTCCTCGTCGGGGCTCACCCGTCGCCGCATCGCGCCCGCCCTCCCGGTACCGGTCCGCCACAAGGTATTACACCTTCGCGGTGAACTCGGTTCGACGACGCGACAATAAGAAACGCCGCCCGGTCCCCCTCGCCGGGACCGGGCGGCGTGCTCAGGTGTTTTCCTTTACTGCTCGTCCTCGTCCTTTTCGCAGGGGCCGGGGCCGCCGAACTGGAACGTTCGTAAGGTGTTCGGGCTGATGTACGGCTTGTAGGCCTCGTTGGTCGTGCTGAGCTCCAGTTCCACCGTCGGGCCGTTGAGGTAGGTCACGCTGGCCATCTTGGCGGCGGCGCCGTCCTTCTTGGGCCGCTTGCCGTTGCCCATCTGGGTCCAGCAGGGCGTCGTGGTGGTCGAGGCCACCTCACCGAAGACCTGGATGAGGCCGGAGCGGTTGAACGAGATGCCCTTGTCCTTCCAGAGCGTCTCGGGGAAGTAGCCGACCCACTCGCTGTCGTACGCGATCCACCAGGCGTTCTTGACGTACTGGATGCCGAATTTCTTGCTGACGTCGTACGACAGGGTGTCGCCGGGCTTGATGGTCTTGCTGTACGGGACGAATCCGCAGCCGTTGTAGCAGGCGGGCTTCTTGTCGACCCAGTGGAAGACGAACAGGTGCGGGTCGTCGTCCCCGTTGACCAGGCGGTCGACCGTCCAGCCGACCTCGACGATCTGGCGGCCGTCGGCGGATTGCAGGGCCAGCTCGGCCAGCGAGTGGTAGTCGCTCTCCTCGAGGCGCGGCTTCGAGATCGTCACGTTGGCGTAGACGCCGTCGGTCTCGGCGTCCTGCGCACCCACGTTGTAGAGGTATTTGACCTCTTGGTCGCCGGTGGTGTCGGACGGCGGCTCGGGGGGCGCGATGTCGGTCTTCTCCGTACGGAGCGCGTCGGACGTGGTGTGGAAGCGGCCCTTGGGGCCCTCCTCGTCCTGGGGGATCACCGAGCCGCTGGTGTCGTTGGCCGCGGCCGAGAGGCCGGCGGCGCGCAGCGACTTGGCGCTGGCGCCGGCCTTACCACGCTTGATCTTCTTAGGACGCTCGCCCCAGGGGAGGAGGGTGGGCGGTGTCGGCGGCGCCTCCACCGCGGCGGACGCCTCGGCGGCCGTGGGTGGCACGATCTGGTCCGCGCCCGCGCTGAGGGTCGAAGCGACGCCGAAGGCGCCGACCACGGCAACGGCTAGACCGGCGGCAAGAAGACCGCGGCGTGACTTCAACACGTGTCCGTCCTCGTTCGTCGGGGGTTCTTCGTCGGAGATTGCGAGGAGGCGGGCGAGGTGACCTCCGGATCGACGTCACCATATAGCTTTCTCCATAGAGGAGAACCTGCTCAGAGCGATTTCCGCCTTAACGGCTGAGGCGGAGAACCGATCCGGTGATGGTTCTGTGTATTTCTTTTACGGAGAGTATCGGCCCGATCGCAGACGGCCGCGCCGCGCGTGACCCGAAAGAGGCAAACGGCCGCGAGCTTCTT
Organism: Actinoplanes sp. NPDC048988; assembly: GCF_043197815.1. Classification (NCBI taxonomy): domain Bacteria; kingdom Bacillati; phylum Actinomycetota; class Actinomycetes; order Micromonosporales; family Micromonosporaceae; genus Actinoplanes; species Actinoplanes sp. NPDC048988. The sequence goes on from NZ_JBICTW010000018.1 coordinate 130,797, forward strand.
TCACTCTTCCGACAATCCACTGTGCAGCGACGGTTTCCGGCATGTCCGTAATCGGGGAACTTCCCCCGATCGCCCGCGCGTTCCACTAGCCTTGATCACGTTGAGCTGGTAAACCTATAGAGCCGGTAGGTTATGTATGCAAAGGGAGGTCCCATGACCGTCGTCGACACTCGCCTCGACCATCTCGCCATCGCCACCCGCTTCGCCGCGGCGCCCGAGCAGTGGCCGGTGGCCCCGCGCTTCAATCCCGTGGACCGCTGGTACCACCGGTTGACGGTGACCGACGACTACGAGGTCTGGCTGCTGACCTGGCTTCCCGGGCAGGGCACCGACCTGCACGACCACGGCGGCTCGGCCGGCGCCTTCCACGTCTTCAGCGGCACCCTCACCGAGGACACGGTGTCGGCCGAGGCCGGCCGGGCCCCGCGCGTCACGTCGCGTGAGCTGGGCGAGGGCGCCGGCCGCCGCTTCGGCACCCACCACATCCACCGGATGACCAACCGCTCCAGCCGCCCCGCGATCAGCGTGCACGTCTACGGGCCGGCGCTGACCACGATGACCCGGTACCGGGTGGGCGCCGAGGCGCTCGAGGTGCTGACCGTCGAGCGCGCCGGGGTGCAGTGGTGACGACCGCGCTCCAGTCCCCGCCGCCGGGCTCACTCGGCATCGACGAGATCCTGGCCCAGGCCCGCACCCGGCTGAGCCGGGTCGGCCCGCACGAGACCCGCGCCGCGATGGCGCGCGGCGCCGTCCTGGTCGACATCCGCCCGGCCGCCCAGCGGGCCGAGCACGGCGAGATCCCGGGCGCCGTGATCATCGAGCGCAACGTCCTCGAGTGGCGTCTCGACCCGCGCAGCGACGCCCGGCTGCCGTGGGCGGGCGACTACGACCTCGAGGTCATCGTCACCTGCCAGGAGGGCTACACGAGCAGCCTGGCCGCCGCCGCGCTGAAGGACCTGGGCCTGCACCGGGCAACCGACCTGGACGGCGGGTACGCCGCCTGGCGGGCCGCGGGCCTGCCGGTGACCCGCTAATCCCGTACCTCCGGCCTGGCCTTGCGGGGTAGCAGGAACGACAGGCACAGAGCCAGCAGCAGGAGCGCGATCGTCACCCCTGTGGTGCGGATGGTCGCCTCCTCGAAGCCGGCGCGGACCTGCTCCCGCCCGTAGTCTTGAACGGACGCCGGCGGCGGAGCACCCTGGCAGCTCGGCGGAACGACGTCCGGATCATCCTCGGCGGTACGGTCACGCAGGCAGTCACGCAGACCGGCCGCCACCGCCGGCTGGGTGTCGGACGGGACACCGGCCGCGGTCAGCACCGTGGTCAGCCGGGACGACGAGCTGTCCACGTGGGACGCCACCTGGCCGGGCAGGATCGCGAAGAAGATCGTGCCGAGCACGGCGATGCCGAACGCGCCGCCCAGCTGCTGGACCGAGGTCAGCGCGCCCGAGGCGGACCCGGTCTCCTCGTCGTCGACGCCGGCCAGCACGATGTTGAAGAACGGGGCCATGGCCAGGCCCATGCCCGCGCCGACCAGGACCAGACCCGGGATCAGTTTGTACGGCGTCACGTCCGCCCCCGCGAGACGGACCGACACCGCGAACGCGGCCGTGCCGACGATCATGACCACCGTGCCCAGCTGGAGCAGCCGGCGGCCGAAGCGCTCAGCCAGGCCCGCCCCCGCCGCCACGAACCCGGCGACCGTGCCCAGGGCCTGCGGCAATGTGGTCAGACCGGCCTTCAGCGGCGAATACCCCAGGCCGATCTGGAGATAGAAGGTGAAGACCAGCCCGGTGCCGATCAGGGCGGCGAAGAAGACCAGCCCGACCGCGAGCCCGCCGGAGAAGGCCCGCTTGCGGAACAGGCTCGGGGTGACCAGCGGGTCCCGGCCGGTGCGCTCGCGGCGCGCCTCGTAGACGGCGAACAGGCCGAAGACCACGACGCCGAGGGCCAGCAGCGCGAAGCACCACACCGGCCAGTCCAGCTCCCGGCCCTGCACCAGCGGGAAGAGCAGCAGGAAGGCGCCCACCGCGGCCAGGACCACGCCCAGCCCGTCGAGGCGCGGCGCCTTGGCGCTGCGGAACTCCGGCAGGTAGCGCACCGCGCCGAAGATCGCGAACAGGCCCAGCGGCAGGTTGATGAAGAAGATCATGCGCCAGCCGGCGCCGAAGTAGTCGGCGTCGACCAGCCAGCCGGCCAGGATCGGCCCGCCGACCGAGGACAGGCCCATCACCGGCCCGAAGGCGCCGAACGCCTTGGCCTGCTCGCCGGGCGTGAACATCTGCTTGATCATGCCGAGGCCCTGAGGCAGCATGACCGCGCCGAACAGGCCCTGCACGGCCCGGGCGGTGATCAGCTGGGCCGGGCTCTGCGCCAGGCCGCAGACGAGCGAGGCCAGTGTGAAGCCGGCGGCGCCGATCAGGAACATGCGGCGGCGGCCGAAGATGTCGCCGAGCCGGCCGCCGGTGAGCAGGCCGACGGCCATGGCCAGGGTGTACGCGGCGCCCAGCCATTGGATGAGGCTGTAGCTGCCGCCGATCTCGTCGCGGATCACCGGTCCGGCGATGTTGGTGACGAGCGCGTCGAGAAGGTCCATGACCTCGACGGCGAGGATCACGAAGAGCGCGACCCAGCGATATCGGTACGCGGTGTCGGGTTGAACAGTGTTCGTCAGCACGAACACCGTTCTACTGGCGAACGGCGTTCAGCGCAACGTAAATTAGGCGCCGATGACCTGGCCTGCGGAACGTCCCCCGAGAAAAACCATCACCCGTGCCGAGATCGTGCGGATCGGCCTGCGCGTCGTGCGCGAGGAGGGCATCGACGCGCTCAGCATGCGGCGCGTCGCGACCGAGATCGGCACCGGCCCGTCCAGCCTCTACGCCCACGTGGCGAACAAGGACGAGCTGCTGCGGCTCATGTTCGACGAGATGTGCGCGCTGCTGCCGATCCCCGAGCTCGACCCGCCCCGGTGGAAGGAGCAGATCAAGGAACTGGCCCGCGCCGGCCACCAGGTGATGATCGAGCACAACGACCTGGCCCGGGCCGCGATCGCGACCATCCCCACCGGGCCGAACGCCTTGCGCATCTCGAACGCGATGTTCGGCATGATGCTGGCCGGCGGCATCCCGCCCCGGATCGGCGCCTGGGCGATGGACCGGATCTTCCTCTACATCACCGCCGACGCGTACGAATACTCGATCTGGCGCGACCAGGTGAAGGGCGCCGGCTCCGACAAGGAGACGTTCCTGTCGGACCTGGGCCGCGAGACGCTCGCCTACTTCGAACAGCTCCCGGCCGACATTTACCCTCATATCGCGACGTACGCCACGGCCCTGGTGGGCGGCAGTGTGGACGAGCGCTTCGAACTCGGTCTCGAGTTGCTGGTGGACGGTCTCGACAAGTACTCCGGCGTTAGTTGATCTGAGAACTTTTGTTGATACTGGGGACATGCTTCCCGTGCCGGTCACCGCGTTCGGGCCGCTCCACCTGTTGGCGCTCCGGGTACACCGGCTGGCGACGACCGGGCGCGGTCGCGAGGCGATCGAGGCCGCCGACGCCTACCTCGCCCTCGCCCGGGCCGTCGGCGACGACCGCACGATCACCTTCCTGGTCCAGGGCAAGATGTACGCCAACCTGCACATGGGCCGCATAGCCGAGGCGGCCGAACTCGGCGGGCGGCTACTGCGCCTGCACCGGGCGGCCGGCTCGATGCTCGGCGAGGCCAAGGTGCTGTGCGACCTCGCGCAGTTCGACGTGCTGCGCGGCCGGTTCGTCGACGGCATGCGCAACCTCGCCCGCGCGGCCGTGCTGCTCGACCGCGACCACCACGACCGTGACCGCTGGGTGTCGGCGCTGTGCTCGTTCGCCGAGGCGGCGTCCACGGCCGAGATGTACGAGACCGCGGCCGAGGCGTACGAGCGGCTCAGCGTCACCCACCCCGAGTTCGGCCTGGTCCACGCGGCCACGCTGCTGCACTGGGGCCTGCGGCTGAGCCACGTCGGCCGGCACGACGAGGGCGCGACCCGGCTGCGCCGCAGCGCCGCCATCACCCGGCGCCAGGTCGAGCAGCGGCCGGACGACCTGGCCGCCACCGCGATGCTGGCCCTGGCCCTGGCCAAGCTGGGCGACGACGTGCTCGCCGAGAAGACCGTCCGCGAGGCCGTGCTGCCGCTGCGGGCCACCGAGAATTACCGGTACGCCCGGATGGCCCACCTGGCGCTCGGCATCAGCCTGCGCGAGCAGGGCGCGCTGACCGAGGCCCGCACCGAGTTCGTCGCGGCCCGTGAGCTGTGCGCGTTCGGCCCGCGCCCCGACGAGCAGACGATCATCCGGTTCGAGATGGCGCTGACCGCGCTCGCCGCCGACGGCGGGCAGGCCGGGCGCGACCTGTTCGAGGCGGTCGAGGGGCAGACCGGCGAGCTGTGGCGGTTGCGCCTGCAGCGGCTCGGCATGCTGCGCCAGGCCCGCCAGCGCGAGGAGTCCGAGGCGGCCCGGGCCCGGGCCGAACGCGAGGTGCTGCGCGACCCGCTCACCGGGCTGGACAACCGGCGCCGCTTCGACCTGCTGCTCGAGCGGATCGACCGGGGCCGGCTGGCCGCGCCGCTGGTGCTCCTGCTGGTCGACGTCGACCACTTCAAGGCGATAAACGACGCGTACTCGCACAGCACCGGCGACCGCGCGCTGCGCGAGGTGGCCCGCATACTGCGCGCCCACTGCCGGGCCGAGGACGTGCCGGTCCGCTACGCCGGCGACGAGTTCACCGTCTTCCTGCGCGGCGATCTCGCGGTGGGCCGCGAGGTCGGCGAGCGCATCCGCACGGCGGTGGCCCGCTCCGACGTACTGCCGGGCGTGCGTTTGACCGTCAGTGTGGGCCTGGCCGTGTTGCGGGAGGGCATGACCGGCGAGGAGCTTTTCCGGGCGGCGGACGACCGGTTGTACGCGGCCAAGTGGAGCGGCCGGAACACTATTTCGGCCTGACTACTCCTGATTTACCGCTGTAAAGACTTCTGGATCCGTCGACCCCGCGCGGGGTGTTCGGGGCGTCGAGCCAGATGACGTACGGCTTGCCCGATTGAAGCCCGGTGATGGACGCGCTGGCGTTGCACTCGGCGCCGGTGGTGATGGTCTTCCATACCGGATCGGGCTGGGCTCCGGAGACGAGTTCCTGCGGCACCGCCGTGATCCGGTAGGTGTTGCCGAACCGGTTGGGCCACTGCACCGAGAACGAACCCGCGCCCGGCGTCACGATCATCGGAATCAGCACCTGGTCGGCGTCCGGCCAGCCGGCCGCGCAGGCCGTGCTGGTCGGCAGGAACGAGACCGGCGGCAGCCCGGGCCGCGGCGAGCCGGTGTAGGTCACGACCGGGCTCGGCGTCCGGCTGCCCGACGACACCCGCACCCATGGCTGCCCTCCCGGGGTCGTCGCCGGCGTGCTCGGCGTGTCCGACTTGCCGCACCCGCCCAGCAGGAGGATCGGCACCAGCGCCCACGCAGCCCGCATATCTCTACGGTCGGCGCGAAAAGGGACGAACTTAGTCGAGCTGCCCGGTGGTCCCCCGAATGATCAACCGGGGCGGGATCACCACCTCGCGGTTGGCCACGGCCGCGCCGTCGATCCGCTCGACCGCCCGGGCCACCGCCAGCGTCGTCATGGTCTCGATGTCCTGGGCCACGGTGGTCAGGTCGATGTGGGCCATGCTGCTGAAACTGCTGTCGTCGTACCCGACCACGCTGATGTCCCCCGGCACGGCCAGCCCTTCACGGCGCAGCACGTCGAGCAGCCCGGCCGCGCTGAGATCGTTGAAGACGGTCACCGCCGTCGGCGGGGCGGTCAGCAGCTCCCGCGCCGCCCGGGCGCCGTCCTCCTCGCCCGGCCCACCACCGACGACCCTGATGTACGCCTCGAGGCCGTGCCGCCGCATCGCCTCGCGGTAGCCCTTCTGCCGGTCGGCCGAGCTCGGCTGATGCTTGCCACCGTCGACGTGCGCGATCCGGCTGTGCCCGAGCGCCACCAGATGGTCGACGGCCAGGTGAAGCCCGCGGGCGTCGTCGGTGCGCACCACGTCGACCTGGCGCTGCCGCACCGAGCGCATCATGGCCACTACCGGCAGCCGCCCGGCCAGGGTGGCCAGCTCGGCCGACGGGATCAGCGGCCCGAGCAGCACCAGGGCCGCGCACCGGTCCTGCAGAAGCCCGGCGATGGCCGCCCGCTCGTCGCGCCGGGGCGTGATGGCGCTGAGCGTCAGCTCGTAGCCGACCCGCTCGGCCGCGTCGTAGAGCCCGGTCAGCAGATCGTCGTGGAACGGGTGGGCGACGCCGAAGACGACCCCGAGCAGCCGGCTCTGCCCGCTGCGCAGCAGGCGGGCCCGGTTGTCGGGCTGGTAGTCGAGCCGGCGGGCGACCTCGAGCACCCGGGCCCGGGTGGCCGCGCTGGCACCGGGCGCGTCCCGCATCACGATCGACACCAGCGCCACCGAGACTCCCGCCTCGGCGGCGACGTCGGCCAGCGTGGTCCGGCTCATGGCCGGAACTTTACCTGTGACGACTAGAACGTTCTAAAGCCACGGCTACTAGAACGTTCTAGAGTCGATCACGTGGAACACCTGACCTCCGGCCGCCGCTGGGCGGCCCTGCTCGCCCTCGCCCTGGGCGGCTTCGGCCTCGGCCTCACCGAGTTCGTCGCCATGGGCCTGCTGCCCAACCTCGCGCAGGACCTGCTGCCCACCGAGTACGCGCACTCCGCACCGGACGCGGTGGCCAAGGCAGGCTGGATGATCTCGATCTACGCGCTGGGCGTGGTCGCCGGCGCACCCACGATCGCCGCCCTCACCGCCCGATGGCCGCGCCGCCGCCTGGTCGTCGCCCTGCTCGGCCTCTTCGTCGTCGGCACGGTGGCCTCCGCGCTCGCGCCCACCTTCGAACTCGTCCTGGCCGGCCGGTTCGTGGCCGCACTGGCCCACGGCGCCTACTTCGGCGCGGCCGGCCTGCTCGCCGCGGCCATGCTCGGCCCCGGCAGCGAAGGCAAAGGCTTCGCCCTGGTCCTCGGCGGCCTCACCGCGGCCAACGTCTTCGGCGTGCCCCTGATCACCGGCCTGGGCCAGGCCGCCGGCTGGCGCGCCGCCTACCTGGCCGTGGCCGGCGTCTTCGCCCTCACCCTGCTCGCCGTCCTGGCCACCGTCCCGGAGATCCCGGCCAACCCGGGCGGCTCACCCCGCTCCGAACTGGCCGCCTTCCGCTCACCGCAGGTCTGGCTGGCCGCCGCCGTCGCGGCCATCGGCTTCGGCGGTTTCTTCGCGGTGAACAGCTACATCGCCCCGGTCACCACCCACGTCACGGGCCTCTCCGAGTCGGCTGTCCCGTGGGTGCTGGCCGTGATGGGCGTCGGCATGACCGTCGGCAACGCGGTCGGCGGCGTAGCGGCCGACAAAAACCTCAGGCGCAGCGTCCTGCTCGGCTTCACCGCGATGATCGCCACCATCGCCCTGTTCGGCCTCGTCTCCCGTCACCCGGCCGGGTTGTTCCTGGGCGCTTTCCTGGTCGGCGCGGCCAGCCTGTTCATCGGCCCGGCCCTGCAGGCCCGCCTCATCGCCGTCGCACCGGGCGCCCAGCTGATGGGCGCCGCGGTCAACCAGTCCGCCTCAAACGTCGCCAACAGCGCGGGCGCGGCCCTGGGCGGCGCGGTCATCGCGGCCGGCTGGGGTTACCTGTCCTCGGCCTGGATCGGAGTGCTGCTCGCCTTGACGGGGCTGGCGCTTGCCGCGGTGAGCTTCCGCATGGACCCGGGCATCCCCGCCGAGGAGCCGGAACGCCAGCCGGAGCCTGCCGCCGCTTAAGCCCCGGCCCAGCACTAACGCAGCCTGTGGACAACCAGCGGTCAGGCTGGACCGAGGCGATGCCCCGCCATCTCCAGCACTCCCTGGCCCACTGTCACCGGCGTCTTCAGGCCCGAATCATCCCGCAATGTGAGAGTTGAGCCGTCCAGCCGGTAGGTGCCGTGTGCCGGCTTCTTGCGCCCGGCCACCGTCCCCGCGTACGTGCCGTCGGTCCTGATGTCCAGGCGGACGCTTCCGTCGGCGCTGCGCCAGGAGCCGACCGGGTCGGTTGCCCGGGGTGGGGCCACACCGAGCGGGCCGTCGCCCGCCTTCAGCTCGCGCATCGCGATGGCGAGCAGGGCGGCCGTGTCCAGGACGGTCAGGTCGAGGTGAGGTTCGGCGTGGTGGCGCATCGCGGCTCCGGGGTGGGGGGCGGGGTCCCCTACCTTCGGCGACGGGCCGCCGGATCGGAGCTTTTTCAGGCCGCCGTCGACTTCAGAGCGGCCGTGACGGCCGTCGTGAGCTTGTCGAGGTAGTCGTCCGGCATCGGGGAGCGGGAGACCGCCAGGCGCCAGTACAGCGGGCCGAGGATCATGTCGACGGCGATTTCGGGGTCGGTGCCTTCGGGCAGTTCGCCGCGGGCGATGGCCTGGCCGACCAGTTTGTCGCCGACCGCCTGCTGGTGGGTGTGCAGCGCCGTCTGGAGGGTTTCGGCGATCTGCGGGTTGCGGGCCGCCTCGGCCATCAGGTCGGGGATGATCTGCGACGCGATGCGGTGCTGGAGGGCCCGGTGAACGATCATCATGATCAGTTGTAGGTCGCCGGCGAAGCTTCCGGTGTCGGGCAGGGGGACACTGCGGCCCGCGACATCGGAAACAATCTCGAGGACCATCTCGAGTTTGTTGCCCCATCGGCGGTAGATTGCCGTTTTGCCCACCCCGGCGCGGCGCGCCACGGCTTCGATGGAGAGCCTGCCGTAACCGACCTCGGCCAGCTCGTTCATCACGGCGTTGCGAATCGCTACGGTGATGTCGCCTCTGAGTACAGCCGCTCCGGCTGGTGCGCGCTTTCCTGTTGCCACCCGGTCACTATACGCCAGGACGTAACGGTTGCGTTCCGCCGTTCGGTCGGCTAACCTTCCGCACGTCGATACGAAGGCGTTCCATCGACGGCGGCTTGACATGCTGCTTAAGTGTTCTCGCGCAAAGTTCCAGGGCCCGGCATCCCTCACGGGCCGACGAGATCGGAGCACCACCCCATGGCTCAGACGGCGGTCGCCGATTCCGAGACCGGGCAATCGCTCAAGGAGCTGGCCCGGCGGAACGGCTTGACGGCGGCCGGGCGACTCCCCGGCATAGCCGAGTACACGCGGCACCTCTGGTCCTACCGGCATTTCATCGCGGCGTTCGCCAACGCCAAGGTGAGCGCCTCGCTGGGCACGACCAAGCTGGGCTCGATCTGGCAGGTACTGACGCCGCTGATCAACGCCGGCGTCTACTACGTGATCTTCGGTCTCCTGCTCAACACCAAGCAGGACACCAACAACTTCATCGCGTACCTGTGCGCCGGTGTCTTCATCTTCGGATTCACCCAATCGGTGGTCCAGGCCGGCGCGATGTCGATCACCTCGAACATCAACCTGATCCGGGCGCTGCACTTCCCCCGGGCCAGCCTGCCGATCGCGATCTCGCTGGTCGAGGTCCGCAACATGATCGCCTCGGTCGCCGTGCTGGTCGCGATCATCCTGATCACCGGCGAGCCGATCACCGTGGAGTGGCTGCTGGTCATCCCGGCCCTGGTGCTTCAGTCGATCTTCAACGCGGGACTGGCGCTGTTCGTGTCCCGGCTCTGCGCGAAGGTCACCGACATCCGGCAGCTGATTCCCTACATCATGCGGATCTGGATGTACGGCTCCGCCGTCCTCTACCCGGTCACGTTCTTCTCCGACCGTCTCAGCGGCTGGCAGCTCGCCCTGGTCGAAGCCAACCCGATGCTCGTCTTCATCGAGCTGATCCGGCACGCCCTGATGGAGAACGTGACGCTGGCCTCCTCGCCGCTGCGTCTCTGGGCGTACGCGGTGGTCTGGACGGTCTTCGTGGGCATCGGCGGGTACGTGTACTTCTGGCGCGGAGAGAAAGGCTACGGCCGTGGCTGACGAACGGGTTCCTACGGTCATCGCGGACGACGCGCACATCGTCTACCGCATCTACGGCTCGGTGGCGCCGGGCGCGAACAGCCCGCTGGCCAGCTTCAAGCGGATCGTGACGGGCAAGAAGAGCGGGGCCGTGCGCGAGGTGCACGCGGTCAAGGGCGTCAGCTTCGTCGCCTACCGGGGCGAGGCGATCGGCCTGATCGGCACCAACGGTTCCGGCAAGTCGACGCTGCTGCGGGCGATCGCCGGCCTGCTGCCGGTCGAGCGCGGCGGGGCGATCTACGCCGCCGGTCAGCCCTCGCTGCTGGGCGTGAACGCGGTGCTGATGAACGACCTTTCCGGGGTACGCAACGTGGAGCTCGGCTGCCTGGCCATGGGCATGACGCCGGCCCAGGTCAAGGAGCGTACGGCCGAGATCATCGAGTTCTCCGGCATCGACGAGCGGGGCGACTTCAGCTCCCTGCCGATGAAGACGTACTCGTCCGGCATGGCGGCCCGGCTGCGCTTCTCGATCGCCGCCGCCAAGAAGCACGACGTGCTGCTGATCGACGAGGCGCTGGCCACCGGTGACGCGAAATTCCGCAAGCGCAGCGAGCAGCGGGTGCGCGACCTGCGTCAGGAGGCCGGCACGGTCTTCCTGGTGAGCCACAGCGAGCAGTCGATCCGCGACACCTGCGAGCGGTCGATCTGGCTCGAGTCGGGCGTGATCCGCGCCGACGGCCCGACTGACGACGTCATGAAGGAGTACGAGACCTTCGTACGGAAGTAGCCCGAAAACACCGCGATCGCCGCCGATGAGATGGGGCTCGGTTTTTCGACGGCCGCGGGGTTTGCGGACGGCGGAAAATCGCGCCCCATCTCATCGGTTACAAGGCGATCGCCCGCGGAGCGAAGCGGAGCCATGTCATCGCATCGAGAGATGCACGTGGTTCGTGTGGTCGCTGGAAGGGTCGCCGTTTCCTCTGGTGTACGCCTTCCAGCCACTACTGGGTAGCCAGATCCGCTCGAACCAGATGACGTACAGAACGCCCAGCCGGTCCGCGTTGTTGATGAAGTAGTTCGCGAGGTTGGTGCCGTACGTCTTGCTGGCGCCCGTGGCGACGCCGCCGAAGCCGTCCTTGTCGGCGGCGAAGTCGCAGGCCTTGCCCTTGGGATGCTCACCGCTGTTCTGCTCGCGGAAGCAGGCGACATAACGGGTGAAGCCGTCCGCTTGCGCTTGCTTGAGGGCATTGAGCGTCCGAGGACTCAGGCACCCGCTCGTGGTGGGATCAGGCTCGGAGCAGCTCTCGGAGGGCAGCGAGCCGTCGGAGTCGCGCGGCGCCGCGCCCGCCTTCTGCTTGCTGGAGGAGCTGACGGCCTTGTCGCCGGCCTGCGGCGCGTCCTGACCGGTCTTGTCGTTCCCGCCGGTGTTGGCGGCCTTCAGAGCGGCCTCGGCCTGCACCTTGCGCTTGGCCATGAGCGCGACCTGCTTCTGCTCGTTGCGCACCTCGGTGTCGATGGCGACCTTGGCGGCCTGCTGGGCGTCGCGGGTGTTCTTGAGCGCCGCCACCGCCGTGTTCTCCTTGACCGCGATCGTCTCGAGCGTCTCGGCCCGGTCGAGGAAGCCCTCGGACGAGCCACCCGACAGCAGCGCGCTCATCGGGCCGAGGCGCCCGGTGCGGTACGACTGCTGGATGAGCTCGTCCAGTGCCGCCTGCCGCGGGGCGAGCTGCTTGTCGAGCTCCTTGAGCTTGGCCGCCAGTTCGGTCTGGCGCTTGCGCGAGCGGTCCAGCGCCTCCTTGGCCTCGACGAACCCCTTGGAGGCGGCCTCGAGCTGCTGGATGAGGGTCTTGGGGGCGCCCTCGCCGTCGTCGCCCGTGTCGCCCGGCGCGGCCGACGCCGGGCCGGCCACCGCTAACGCGAGACCAAAGATCGCGACGAGCATCGCCATGGTGGCTGCCAGTCGTCGCCGGACAGTCTTCTGCCGCACACCTGTTCCTTCCGTCGGCCGCCGACCGAGTTAGCTGACGGGTTCGGGACGGAAGTTGATCCCTACCGCTGGCGCGGATTCACCCCGGAAAGATTGGTTCCCCGGCTCGTCCGGAAACGATTAGGCGGCGATCCCCGGGGGGTGGGGACCGGCACCGACCATACCGAAGACATCGAACGATCGACAGTTATCGCACGCGAAGCAATTGAATGGCGACGCACAGTAGCCACTATTACTGAATGTCACAGGTGGACTACGCGAATAACGTTTTGCCAGGCCTGAAGCCTCTCTTGTTCTCGGGTAAACTGACCGCCGGTCCGCCTAACCAGGCACCGCCCCCGAGGTGCCGGCGGCCACCGCCCAATCGCCGTGAGGCGAGCCGGGGAACCAGGTCAGTCATGGGGTGCATCCGCGTCAGCGGTAGGGATCGCTTCCGTCCCGAACCCGTCAGCTAACCCGGTCGGCGGTTAACCGGAAGGAACCTGCATGACCGTACGACCCCGCCGGTGGCTGATGCTTGCCCTGGCGCCGATCGTTTCTGTCGCTTTCCTGGCGTCACCCATATCTCCGGCCTACGCCGAGCCCGGCGACGGCACGTCAGCGGCGCCGGACGAGTCGGCCGGCAAACAGAACCTGACTCTCGACGAGCTGATCGAGTCCTCGAACCGCCGATTCGTCCAGGCCAAGGGCGCCGTGGCGAAGTCGACGGCCGCGCAGAAGACTCTCGCCGCCAAGATCAAGACGGCTGAGGCCCGCCGCAACGCGCTGATTCCCGAGGTCAACGCGATCGCCAACCAGCAGTACCGGTTCGGCCAGCTCAACGCGGCCAGCTTCCTGCTGAGCAGCAAGGGCTCGGACGACTTCCTGGCCCGGGCCATGTCGCTCGAGGAGATCAACACCGAGCACGACCGGAAGCTCGGCGAGTTGAACAAGGCGATCGACGAGGTCACGAAGTCCAAGGTGGCACTGGACGCCGAGGTCAAGAAGCAGCAGACCAACCTCGTCGCGATGAAGAAGCAGAAGGAGGCGGCCAGCCAGGCCCTCAACCTGGTCGGCGGCGAAGGCCTCACGCAGGGCCACGTCCTCGCCGAGTCGCCGAAGGCCAAACCCGCGCCGCGCAATTCCGAAGGCGGCTTCTCGCCCGAGTCGTGCACCGTGAAAGATCCGACGACCAGCGGATGCATCACCGCCCGTACATTGAATATGTACAAAGAGACGAAGAAGGCGGGCTTCAACAGGTTCGTGGGCTGTCACCGCGACGGTGGGCCGTTCGAGCACCCGAAGGGCCGGGCCTGCGACTGGTCGTTGCAGAACAGCGGCTTCTCGGTCGCGCACAACGCGGACATGAAGGAGTACGGGAACAACCTGATGGCGTTCCTGGTCCGCAACGCGGACCGGCTCGGCATCTATTACGTGATCTGGTACAAGCAGATCTGGTTCCCCTCGGAAGGCGAGTGGCGCGCCTATCACGGTCCCAGCGACCACACCGACCACGTACACGTGTCGATGCTCTGAGACAGGCGAAAGACGGCCCCCGGGAAACCCCGGGGGCCGTTTTCGGTTAAGCGGTGGCGCGCCGCACCGGGGCGCGCCCGGCGGGCTGGGTCGGCGCCGGGCCGGCCTGGATGGCCGGCGGGTTGGCCACGGTCACCGGCTTGACCTGGGTGACCTCGACCTCCTTGCCGTGGTGCAGCAGCACGAGCCGGGCCGAGCCGCCACCGTTGCGCAGCGAGTACGTGACCTCCTCGGGGGTCACGTTCACCCGCAGGCGCAGGCCCCGCCAGAGCAGAGAGAAGTCCAGCGCGTTGATCCGGCTGGGCAGCCGGGGCGCGAACGACAGCTGGCCGTTGAAGTCGCGCATGCCGCCGAGCCCGGCGACCAGCGAGATCCACGTGCCGGCCAGCGAGGCGATGTGCAGGCCGTCCCGCGAGTTCTGGTGCAGGTCGTGCAGGTCCATCAGGGCGGCCTCGCCCAGATAGTCGTGCGCCAGCTCGAGGTGGCCGGTCTCGGCCGCCATCACGGCCTGGATGCAGGCCGACAGCGACGAGTCGCGGACGGTCCGGGCGTCGTAGTAGGCGAAGTTGCGCGCCTTCTCCTCCGGAGTGAACGCGTCACCGCGGATGTACATCGCCATGACCAGGTCGGCCTGCTTGACCACCTGCTTGCGGTACAGGTCGAAGTACGGGTAGTTCAGCAGTAGCGGGTAGGCCTCGGGCGGGGTGTTCTCGAAGTCCCACTCCTGGAGCCGGGTGAAGCCCTCCGACTGCTGGTGCACGCCGAGTTCCCGGTCGTACGGGATGTGGACCGAGGCCGCCGCGTCCCGCCAGCTCGCCGTCTCCTCGTCGTCGACGCCGAGCTTGCGGGCCAGGTCGGGGTGCCGCTTGGCCGCGTCGGCCGCGGTCAGCAGGTTCTGCTGCGCCAGCAGGTTGGTGTAGATGTTGTCGTCGACCACCGCCGTGTACTCGTCGGGGCCGGTCACCCCGTCGATGTGGAACCGGCCGTGCCGGTCGTGGTGGCCGAGCGAACGCCAGAGCCGGGCCGTCTCGACCAGCAGCTCCAGGCCGTACTCACGCTCGAAGTCGTAGTCGCCGGTGGCCTGCACGTACCGCCGCACGGCGTCGGCGATGTCGGCGCCGATGTGGAAGCCGGCGGTGCCGGCCGGCCAGTACGCCGAGCACTCCTGGCCGCGGATGGTGCGCCACGGGAAGGCGGCGCCCTGCAGGCCGAGGGTCTGCGCGCGCTCCCGGGCCAGATCCAGCGTCGAGTGCCGCCAGCGCAGCACGTCGGCCGCCGCGCCGGGCTGTGTGTACGTCAGCGCGGGCAGGACGAAGGTCTCGGCATCCCAGAACGTGTGGCCGTCGTAGCCGGGGCCGGACAGGCCCTTGGAGCCGATCGGGCGCTGCTCGGCCCGGGCGCCCGCCTGCAGCGTGTGGAACAGGCCGAAGCGGACCGCCTGCTGCACCTCGGGGTCGCCCTCGACGCGGACGTCGGAGTGGTCCCAGAACGCGTCCAGGTATTCGCGCTGGTTGTCGACCAGGCCCTCCCAGCCGTCGAGCCGGGCGCTGGCCAGCGCGGCGCCGACCTGGTCGCGCACGGCCGGCAGCGACCGGTGCGAGGACCAGCCGTAGGCGGCGATCTTCACCACGCGCAGCTTCTGACCCGGCTCCAGCTTGCAGGCCACTGTCGTGCGCAGCCAGTCGGGGTGGCCCTCGGTGGTCACCGCGTGCTTGCCGGGCGTCTCGACCAGGTGCTCCATGGCCGCGGCCATGCGCAGGTCGGAGGCCTTGGTGCGGTGCACCAGCAGGCCGCCGGTGCGCTGCTCGAGGACCTCCTCGGACTGCAGCGGGTGATCGAGCACGGCCGCCACGCGCGGGTCCTTGCTCATCGCCGGCAGCTGCTCGTTGGCGACCAGCTCCGACTGCAGGATCAGCCGGGCCGTGCTGTCGAGCGGCTCCACCTCGTAGAGGAACGCCACGACGGCGCGCTGGGTGAACGACACCAGGCGCACGGTGCGGACCCGGATGGCCTGGCCGGACGGCGAGACCCACTCGACGTTGCGCTCCAGCGTGCCCGCCCGCAGGTCGAGCACGCGCTCGTGCGAGCGCAGCTCGCCGTAACGCACGTCGAACGGCTCGTCGTCGACCAGCAGCCGCATCAGCTTGGCGTTGGTGACGTTGACCATCGTCTGGCCGGACTCCGGGAAGCCGTAGCCGGCCTCGGCGTAGGGCAGCGGGCGGAGCTCGTAGAACGAGTTGAGGTAGGTGCCCGGCAGGCCGTGCGGCTCGCCCTCGTCCAGATTTCCGCGGATCCCGATGTGTCCGTTGCTCAGCGCGAAGACCGACTCGGACTGGGCCAGCAGATCCAGGTCGAGGCGAGTCTCCCGGATGTGCCAAGGGTCGACGGGATATGCCCGTTCACGGATCACGGTGGTGCCTCTCGTACCTATGAGGAAGGAGAAAAGTCTTAATGGAGTACGTGCACTAACGCGTCAGGAGTTCGGACAGATCCGAAACCACAACGTCGGCCCCGTTGTCCAGAAGTGCCTGAGACTGACCCACTCGGTCGACACCGATCACGATGCCGAACGCGCCCGCGCGACCGGCGGCGACGCCGGCCAGGGCGTCCTCGTAGACGGCACAGCTCTTCGGGTCGAGCCCGAGCTGCTTGGCCGCGTACAGGAACGTGTCCGGCGCGGGCTTGCCCGGCAGGCCCTGCTCGCGGGCGGTTACCCCGTCCACGCGTACTTCAATCAGGTCGGCGATGCCGGCCGCCTCGAGGACGTCTTTGCAGTTGGCGCTGGCCGAGACCACAGCACGGCGCAGACCGGCCTGCTGTGCGGCCTTGAGGTACTCCACGGAGCCCTCGTAGACCTGGACGGCGCCTTCTTGGATCTTCTGGAGAACGAGGATGTTCTTACGGTTGCCGAGGCCGTTCACGGTCAGCAGGTCGGGACCGTCGTCCGGGGTGCCCTCGGGCAGGGTGATGCCGCGGGACGCCAGGAACGTGCGGACGCCGTCGGCTCGTGGCCGGCCGTCGACGTACTGGTGGTAGTCGGCGCCGGAGTCGAACGGCACGAATTCCTGATCGTGCTGCGCCGACCACGCCTTCAGAAACGTGTCGAACGTCTGCTTCCACGCAGCATTGTGCACAAGAGCGGTCTGCGTGAGCACGCCGTCAAGATCGAAAAGGCATGCGGTTACGTGAGGAGGTAGTCCGAGCACCGGCCTAATGTAGTCGCACCGCGCCGTCGATGAGCCCGGAAGGGCACCTTCACATTCGTCCGGTGGTTTACACGCTGTTCAAAGTTCGATCCGCAAGCCGATCGTGGTACCGATCGGCCCGGTGGCCACAGTGACTTCGTCGCAGAGCTGATAGGCCAGCCAGATGCCGCGTCCGCCCACCTCATAGGTCTCGGGAACCTCGGGAGCGGACAGGTATCGCGCCGGAATGCCCGAGCCCGAGTCGGTGACCGAGCACCAGGCCGAGTCGCCGGCCGTCCACAGCAGCAGGCGACCGTAGCCACCGGCGTGCAACACGACGTTCGTGACGATCTCGTTGACGGCCAGGATGTAACCCTGAAGCCGGTCGCCGGTCAGCCCCACCCCACGCAACCGCGCTGTCACCTCGTGGCGCACGAGGGCGATCTCGTCCCGGGCGAAACGGCGGTCGAGCAGGTGGCCGGCGGCGCCCGATGGAGGGACGGCTGAGCCCGACGACTCCACGCTCGGAGCCGAACGCACTCTCTGGCCCAATCTCTCCTCCACCGTGGTGCAGCTTACGCGGTGTGCCGCCCCAGTGGCACCACGCGCCGGCGAAACAAAACCCGGAAGGGGACTAGCGCCAACCCACGTCTATGCGTGCGCCTCGGCCGTCGAAGAAGTGCAGGGCGTCCATCCGGACGGCGATGTTGAGCGGGTGGCCGGGAGAGATCGCCGGGTAGGGCGCGAGCCGGACCGCCAGCTCGGCCGTGCGGCGGGAGTGCCGGCCCGGGTCGAGCACATTGTGCGGCTCGGACTCGCGGGTCTGCACCGCGGTGGCGCCCCCGCGCCCGCTGAGCCGGCGCTGGAGGGCCCCGCTGAGCCGCCGGAGGGTGCCCGGCTCCGCCACGTCCTTCGGCGCGGCCGGGCCCAGCTCGTCGATCACGATCGCGGTGGCGCCGATGTCGAGGTAGGCCAGCGACTCGTGCCCGTGGTGCTCGAGGTAGCGGATGCGGCCGCGGAGCACGTCGCCCGGCGTGTCCGGCGCGACCGGGGTGAGCGCCTCGGCCCGCAGGCCGACCACGATCCGCTCGCCGTGGTAGTGCGCCACCGCCCGGCTGCGGATGTCGTTCCAGGGCAGATACAGCGCCTGCTCGCCGAAGTTGAGCTCGATGTAGCGCTCGAGGTGCACGAAGACCGAGGCCTCGAGCAGGTTCATCCGGGGCGAGCCGAGGAACGCGGCGACGTAGAGGGTGGCCGGGCGGCCGTACACCTCGGTGGGCGTGCCGACGTCCTGGAGCACCCCCTTGCGCATGATCGCGACCCGGTCGGCCATGGTGAGCGCCTCGGCCTGGTCGTGCGTCACGTACATGGTGGTGACGCCCAGCTCACGGGTGAGGCCGGTGATCTCGGCGCGCAGCTCGGCCCGGAGGCCGCTGTCGAGGTTGGACAGCGGCTCGTCCATGAGGAACAGGCCGGGGCGGCGCACGATCGCACGGCCCATGGCCACCCGCTGACGCTGGCCACCGGAGAGCTGGCTCGGCTTGCGCCGCAGGACGTCCCCTATACCGAGGGCCGACGCCACGTCACCCACCCGCTCGCCGCGAGGACTCGGCTCCACACCGGACAATTTGAGGGGAAACCCAATATTGTCGCCAACAGTCATGTGCGGATATAGCGCGAAATCCTGGAAAACCATGGCAATGCTGCGATCGCGCGGCGCCAATTCGAGGACCGGGTCGCCGTTGAGCAGGATGTCCCCTTCGGAGGGATCCTCCAGGCCGGCGATCATCCGAAGGACCGTGGACTTGCCGCAGCCCGACGGGCCGAGCATGACCAGGAATTCACCGTCGTCGACGTCGAGACTCAGGTGGTCCACGGCCACCGTGCCGTCGGGCCAGACCTTGGTGACGTCTTTGAGCGAGACGGTCGACACCGCCTACCTCCCCTACCGGGCGCATAAGTGTGATCCCGGTCCCACTACGGTCCGCGACCCGCCCTATTCGACGAGGAGTATCGATGTAACGCCATCGGGTGAACGTGCCATTTGCTGAGGGTAACTACGCGATTACCGGTTTTCATCCAGAAATACCCGGCGAACGACGCGTTCCGCCGCATGTCCGTCGTCCAGATAGGAGAAGCGCGCGCGGAAGGCCGCCCGTGCGGCCGTGGCTGAATCGTCCGCGTACGACCGGGAAGTAAGGATTTCCACCAGAGCGTGATAGTCGGTGGCCACCGCGCCCGGCGGCTGGGCCAGCAGGTCGAAATAGGTGCCCCGCAGCTCGCGGTACACCTGCCAGTCGGGCGCGTAGATGACCACCGGCCGGTCCAGGACGGCGTAGTCGAACATCGCCGACGAGTAGTCGGTGAGCAGCACGTCCGCCGCCAGATAGAGATCCTCGACCACGGGATGACCGGAGACGTCCATGATCCGGCCACCGTCCGACGGCGCCTGCCCGCTCACCTCGGCCGGCACGTGGAAGTAGTGCTCCCGCACCAGCAGCACGGTGTCGGAGCCGAGCTCGGCGGCGAGCCGCTCGACCTCGAGCACGTGGCTGCCCGCGGGCAGCCACTCCCGGTGCGTCGGCATGTAGAGCACGACCCGGCTGCCGGGAGCGATGCCGAGCCGGTCGCGCATCGCCGCCACCTCGGCCGGGGTGGCCCGGGCCAGCCGGTCGTTGCGCGGGTAGCCCACCTCGAGCGTCTCGAAATCGCACGGGTACGCCGAGTCCCACGCGACAGTGGTGTGCGCGTTCGCGGTCACGCTGAAGTCCCAGCGGTCGGCGCGGCGCATCTGACCGGCGAAGTCGTGGTCGGTCACCGCGGCCGGATGGTCGAGCTGGTCCATCCCCATCATCTTGAGCGGCGTGCCGTGGTGGGTCATCACGTGCGTGGTCCCCCGCCGCTTCACCATGCGGTGCGGCCAGTTCACGTTGTTCACCAGGTAGCGGGCCCGGGCCAGCGCCTTGTAGTACGGCAGGGTGCCGGCCACCACGTGCGGCGTGCCGGGCGGCAGCGCGGCCTCACGGGCGTGACCGACCACCCAGACCTGCCGCAGGTGCGGCGCCAGCTCGGCCGCCTTCTCGGCGATCGCGGCCGGGTTGCAGCTGACCCCGCGGAACCAGTAAGCCGCGTACAGCGCCAGCGACTGATCCACCGGCAACCGCAACTGGAGCTGGTAGTAGAGGCGCCCGAACGCCTGCCGCGACCGCCGGCCGACATAGCCGGTCGCGCCGCGGGCCACCCGCTGACCACGGCGCGCCGTCTTGACCGAGGATTCGAAGAGCTTGAAGGCGCCGTACGAGCCACGGGCGACCAGTTTGTAGCGCACCCCCTCGCCGCCGGAGGGCATCGGGTAGCCGGCGGGCGGCAGGTACTTGCGGTACATCTCGTTCATCCGCGCGAAGAACCGTGCCCGCGAGCCTCGCGGCACCCGGGCATCGTGCCGCAGCACGGCCAGGAAGTGCCAGATCATCCGGCGGAAGAGCAGGCCGCGCACCTCGTCGCTGGGCGACGCGTACTCGCCGCACAGGGCCAGCGCGTGCTCCCAGTGGCCGAAGACCTCGAAATGCCGGTCGTCCTTGGTCCGGGTGATCGCCCCGGTACGCCGCTGCCGGTAGTGCACGCAGGTCCGGGGCAGCGCGCTGATCCGTGGGGCGGCGAGCATCACCGGGAAGCTGAACGACACATCCTCGTACCACCCGGCCTCGAAGACGAACCCGAGCCGCAGCAGGAAGTCCCGGCGCACGACCTTGTTCCAGGCCACGTGCAGGATCTCGAGGACCTGGGGCCACTCCTCGACCGAGAAGACCTTGGGCGCGGCCGACAGCTTCTTGGTGGCCGAGCCGGTCTGCACGCGGCCGTCCCAGTAGACCCGGTCCCAGCCGACGAGCAGCACGTCGGCGTCGGTCGAGCGCAGCCGAGCGGCGACCGCGGCCAGCGAGCCCATCGACAGCCAGTCGTCGGAGTCGACGAACCAGACGTACTCACCGGTGGCGTGCTCGAGGCCGAGGTTGCGGGCCCGGCCCAGGCCGAGGTTCTCCGGCGCGGTCACCACCCGGACGCGGGGGTCCCGCGCCGCGTACTCGGCCAGGATGGCGCCGCTGTTGTCCGGCGAGCGGTCGTCGACCGCGACGATCTCGAAGTCGGTGAACGACTGGCTCAGCATGGAGTCCAGGCATTGCCGCAGGTAACCCTGCACCTTGTAGACCGGTACGACGATGCTCAGCAGTGTCACGGGCGGGTGCCACCTGTCCGCCAGTCGGCGATCGCGTTGATCAGGAACGAGCCGCCGACCAGCGCGGCCAGCACAGCGGCGCCGGCGGTGCCGAGGCCGGCCAGCGCGGCGGCGGTCAGAAGCACGACACGGCCGTCCCAGCCGAGCAGGGCGCCGCGGGCCTTACCGGCGGGCGCGCCCTTCTCCATCCGGGCCACCAGGTCGTAGTGCCTCAGGGTGAGCGTGAAGATCAGCAGGTAGGTGACCGGCGTGGGTACGTCGCCGGCGATGCCGGCCGCGACCACCATCAGGTACTCGGCGGCGCGCAGCCCGGCCGGGATCAGCCAGTCGAGCGGACCGCCGTGCCGCGCCCGGGCCGGAAGCCCGGCCGCCAGGACCAGCAGCGCGGCCACCGCCAGCAGGACCTTGGACGGATCACCGGCCAGGAAGACGATCACGGCGGCCAGCGCCACGACCGCGGCCAGCGCCGCGAAGATCAGCGGCGCGGGCAGCCCGGCCCGGCTGATCACTTCACGGACGAGGAGACCGTCGTCGCGGAATCGGCCCGTGTCCACTTTGTCGAGGACGCCGACGCGCATGGAGAAGGCCCGCAAAGACCTCAGAGCCAGGGTGTACGCCAGGGCGAGCACCCCCCAGGCGAGCATGCCGGCCAGCGCGATCCGCCCGTTGGTGAAGATCGCCAGAACGGCGAGCAGCGCCCACCGCTCGCCGATCGGGAAGACCACGATCCGCTTCAGCCAGTACGCCAGGGACCCCGTGTCGCCCTGCACCTTGGTCGAGGCGGCGGTCAGCCGGGCCCCGACCCCGCTCGCGGCCCGCGGCTTCGGATGGGCGGCGGCCTCGTCGTGCAGGGCGCCGTACCAGGCGTCGGTCATGTGCCGGACGGTCTGCAGCACGATCGCGGCGATGGCGAGCGGCCACGCGTACGGCAGGCCGATCCGCTCGGCGCCGGCGGCGAGACCGGCGTAGGCGACGTATTCCTTGGCCCGGTCGGCCATCGTGTCGAGCCAGCCGCCGAAGGCGCCGAACTGACGCGTGTAGCGGGCGAGCTGCCCGTCGACGCAGTCGAGCACGAAGCTCAGATAGATCAGAACGCCGCCGGCGATCATCGCGGGCCGGGAGGCCTGCCAGAAGCCGAGCGCGGCGGCGACGGCGAGCAGCACGGAGAGCCCGGTGACGGCACTCGGCGTGAGTCTGAGTCGCGCGGCGGCCTTGGTGACGATCGGCGACCAGGTGCTCACGGCGTACGTGGTGAAGAAGTCGTCCTTCTCCTTGACGGCCAGCCGCAGGCGAGCCTTGTCCTCGTCGACCGCGTCGACGGCGGCCCGGGCCGCGGCCAGCTCGGCCTGGTCGTGCACCAGCGCGCCCCGCAGCAGCCGCACCGGGGTGGCCACCGGAACAAGCCCCGCCTCGAGCAGCGCCGGAAGCAGATCGCCGGAGTCGGCGGCCTCGGCCAGCACCGGCAGATCGGCCGGCGCCACACAGATCGCACCGAGATAGCGCACGGTTCCCGGCCCGTCACCAGCCGGCAGCAGTTTGCCCCGGTCCTCCCGCAGGTCTCCGGCGGGATCCGCGATCACCAGCGCGGTGGTCCGCTTGGCCGGCTCGGTGGCCAGCATCCAGAGCAGGCTCGGATGCGCGACGAGATTGTCCTCGCAGACCAGCACCGCCTCACCGGCCGCCTGAGCCCGCCCCACGATCTCGCGAAGCCGCACCCCGGCGCTCATGCTGGAGGCGCCATCGGCGCCCACGTACGCGGTTGCGCCGATCCGCTCGACCTCGGTGGCGCCGGCGGCGCGCAGGGCCGCGGTCAGCTCGTCCGCGAGCCGGGCCGCGTCGGCCGGGTCGAGGCCATTGCCGGGGCCGGTGTGCAGGACAGCCAGCGTCACCGGAGCGTCACCGCTTGCCTCCTCGTCACGGCGTCACGACCACGGCGTGAGCCGGGCGTAACACATCGTCGAACCGCCGCGGCATCACACCGAGGGCCGGAAATCGGCACCCAGGTTAACAGCGGAAGGCGCGGGGGTACGGGTCACCCTTACGGGAGCCGGGCCGCCCATCTCCACCTGCGGACCGAGGGCGCACGGTCACGGCGCCCCTACCGTCGAAGTACGGCCACAGCACAACGCCGAGGCCGTCAGTCAAGGAGGAAGTCATCGTGACTCGCCGACTCGCCCGCCCCCGGAACGACCGCTGGATCGCCGGCGTCTGCTCCGGCCTGGCCCGCCGCTTCGGCCTCTCCGCCGGCGTGGTCCGCCTGATCTTCGTCATCTCCTGCCTGCTGCCCGGCCCGCAGTTCATCGTCTACCTGATCCTGTGGGCCCTGCTCCCCAACGAGTGACCCGGCCGACGCAACGAAACGGCCGCGTGCCGCGTCTGAGGAGATGACCCCCGGCTC
Organism: Actinoplanes sp. NPDC048988; assembly: GCF_043197815.1. NCBI lineage: Bacteria > Bacillati > Actinomycetota > Actinomycetes > Micromonosporales > Micromonosporaceae > Actinoplanes > Actinoplanes sp. NPDC048988. The sequence goes on from NZ_JBICTW010000018.1 coordinate 154,064, forward strand.
GCGGAGGGCCCAGCCCCTCCGCGTGCCGATGACCGCCGGACGCCGTCGACCCCGCCCCCGGGCCGGCGGCGTCCGGTGTTTTCCTACGGACTGTCGAAGGTCACCGTGACGGTCGAGTAACCCAGCCTCGTGAAGAGGCTGCGCAGCATCTGCTCGGTGTTCTGCTTGGCCCGGTCGGACAGCCCGCTCGACTGGGCCGCCTCGGTGATCCGCTGCTGGGCCAGCGCATACACCTTCTGCTGCTTGCCCGGGTCGCTCTTGAAGGCGTCACCGATCCGGTCGAGCAGCCCGCGCTGCTCGGCCACCACGTAGCTCTTCTGCATGTCGAGCGCGGCCGATCCCTGATCCGGCGCCGGCAGCGTGATCGTGACCGTCTTCTTCTCGTTGTCGACGACCAGCGCCTCGTCGGCGAGCTTGCTGAAGTCGACATACTGCTCGACGGTGCCGGACCCGACAAAGAGCGTGCGCCGGTTGATCAGGAAGTCGGGGATGTTCTCCCGGTCCTCCTGGAGGTCGACGATGACCTGGAAGGTGCCGTCGGCCGCCACGTACCGGCTCAGGTCGCGCATCGACTGCAGCAGAACCGGCTGACTGCGGTCGGTGGTGCGGTCGCTGAACGGGTTGTCGAAGCTGGGCAGCACGTTGATCGCGCGCAGCCCCAGGCAGGCCGCCACGAGCAGCGCGAAGACGAACCCGGTGAAGATGAGCAGGCGTGCGAACCCGCTAGGCCGAGAAGGCTGCTCCGGCGGCGCCGGCGGAGTCGACTCCTCGGGGACGGGGGGATATTCCCGCGTGGGCTCGGTGACACCCGGCGAGACGTCCGATGAGTTGGCCATACCCTCACGGTACGAGCCGGGTACGACACTTGCAGTCAACGCTCAGGCGAAAGCGTTCAATCCGGTCAATTTCTGGCCGATCACCAGCTGGTGGATCTCGGAAGTTCCCTCGTAGGTGAGGACACTCTCCAGATTGTTCGCATGGCGCATCACCGGATATTCGCCGCTGATGCCGTTGCCCCCGAGGATGGTCCGGCAGGTGCGGGCGATCGTGATCGCCTCCCGCACGTTGTTGAGCTTGCCGACGCTGACCTGCTCGGGCCGCAGCGCGCCCGACGAGTCGCGCAGCCGGCCCAGATGCAGCGCGAGCAGGAAGCCCTTCTGCAGCTCGAGGGTCATGTCGGCCAGCTTGGCCTGGGTCAGCTGGAAGCCGCCGATCGGGCGGCCGAACTGCTCGCGGGTGGTCGCGTAGTCGAGCGCCACCGACAGGCAGTCGCGGGCCGCGCCCATCGCGCCCCAGATGATGCCGAAACGGGCTTCGGTCAGGCACGAGAGCGGCGCCTTGAGACCGCGCGCCTCGGGGAGGCGGGCGCTGTCCGGCACCCGTACCCCGTCAAGCGTTATCTCGCCCGTGCTGGACGCGCGCAGCGACATCTTGTGCTTGATCTCGCGGGCCGCGAATCCGGGCGTATCGGTCGGCACGGCGAAGCCGACCACGCCCTCCTCGGCCCGGGCCCAGATCACCGCCACGTCGGCCACGGGCGCGTTGGTGATCCACATCTTGCCGCCGTCGAGGATCCAGTCGCCGCCGTCGCGGCGGGCCCGGGTCGCCATGTTGGCCGGGTCGGAGCCGTGGTCGGGCTCGGTGAGGCCGAAGCAGCCGATCAGCTCACCGGCCGCCATGCCCGGCAGCCACCGCTGCTTCTGCTGTTCACTGCCGTGCTTCCAGATGGCGTACATGGCAAGCGAACCCTGCACGCTGACCAGGGAGCGCACCCCCGAATCGGCCGCCTCCAGCTCCATGCAGGCCAGGCCGTACGCCACGGCGGAGGAGCCCGCGCAGCCGTACCCCGTCAGATGCATGCCGAGCAGGCCGAGCTTGCCGAATTCCTGGGCCAGCTCGCGGACCGGCACAGTGCCGCTCTCGTACCAGTCGGCGACGTGCGGGCGTACCCGATCATCAGCCACCCGGCGGCAGAGGGCGCGGATGTCGCGCTCCTCGTCGGAGAGCAACGTATCGACGTCCAGGAGATCCAGCGGAGTCACCATGACCGTCAACCTAGCGGAAAGTCAGCCCTCGACGACCAGCACGCGAGCGTGGATCTGGTTGCGCTGCTGCAGAGCCGCCCGCAGCGCGCGGTGCAGGCCGTCCTCCAGGTAGAGGGCGCCCTTGTACTCCACGACGTGCGGGAAGAGGTCGCCGTAGAACGTCGAATCCTCGGCCAGCAGCTTGTCGAGGGCCAGCTCACGCTTGGTGGTGATGAGATCGGCCAGCCGGATCGGCCGTGGCGGGATCTCGGCCCACGCCTTGAGGGTCGTGTGGTGATCGGGATAGGGGGCACCGTCCCGGACCGCCTTGAAGATCACCCCGGAGCCCCCTTTCTCACCAACAACCTCAGCCTATCCCCACTGCATCAAGCCCATCGGCCATGATGCACCACATCTTCCACCGGACGGTGCCCGCGCTTGAGTGACGGAGACCTCTTGTCGGTTGCCCGATAGCCGACCGTGAGCGTACCGATCGGGGTGTACTCGTCCGGAACCCCGAACGCGTCCTTGACCGCCGGCACCTTCGGCACCGGCACGCCGAAGAAGCACGAGCCGAGCTCCTCGTTGACCGCGCTGAGGTGCATGAGCAGGGCGGCGAAGCCGGTGTCGATGTCCCAGTAGGGCACCGGCCAGTGCTGTTCGCTGCGGTCCGTCCAGCCCTTGTCGGCCTGCGCGTAGCGATCGAGGTAGACCGACTTGTTCGAGAAGCAGACGATGATCACCGGCGCGGTCCGCATCCGGGTCAGCCAGTCGCCCTTCCACGCCTCGTCGGCCGCGGCGTCGCCGAGGTCGCCGTCGGTCGTCGACGACCAGTACAGGTCGCGGTCCTTCTGCTCGGTGAGGACCAGGAAGCCCCAGCCCTGCGAGAAACCGGCGCTGGGCGCGCGCAGACCGTGCTTGACGATCTTGTCCACGATCTCCGGCGCGACCGGGCGGTCGGGGTCGTAGCTGCGCACCATCCGCCGCTTGCGCAGGACGTCTTCGAAGTCCATCAGGCCCGGATCCCCCACGAGGCGGTCCACCGCTCGCCGGGCGCCAGCACGATCAGGTCACGGCCGGTCCGGAACGCGTCGGGCGGGCAGGTCATCGGCTCGATCGCCACCGAGCGGCGGAACCGCTCGCCGTGCAGAGTGTCGCCCGAGAAGACCTGCCAGTACTTGAACTTGTCGTCGGCCCAGACCACGACCTTGGCGTCCGAGTCCGGGTCGGCGATGGTCACCTCGGTGATGCCGTCCGCGCCGTGCTCGATGTCGCCGAAGGTGGTGTCGAGGATCAGGTCGCCGATGCGCCGGGGCTCGTTGAAGTCGTACTCCGTGCCGGCGACCGGGTTGGCGCCGATCGGCAGCAGCCGGCCGTCGGCCACGATCCGGGTCTTGCCCGGCACGTGCAGCAGGATGTCGTCGACGGCGACGCCGGGCAGCTCCAGGTACGGGTGCACGGAGTAGCCCCAGGGCGCGTTGGAGTCGCTGTTGTTGACGACCTCCTGGTCGCAGCGCAGCCCGTCGGCCGACACGGTCCAGGTCGAGCGCAGCGTCAGCCACCACGGGTAGCCGATCTGGGCCGGCAGCTCGAACTGCAGGGTCACCGACGACGCCGTACGGGAAACCTCGGTCCAGCGGGCCCAGTTGACCAGGCCGTGGATGGCGTTGTGCCGGGCCGGCTCGGTCAGCGGGAGCTGGTAGGACTGCTCCTCGAAGGTGTACTTGCCGTCCCGGATCCGGTTGGGCCACGGGGCCAGGATCTGACCGGCCGAGGCCGGGGAGAGCTCGCCGGTCTCGAAGCCGTCCAGCACCTTCACGCCGTTGGCGGAGAAGCCGCGCAGCGTGCCGCCGACCTCCACCACGACGGCGCTGTGCCCGTCGGCCTCGATGGACCACTGAGTGCCGGATTTCGCGGCTACGACGCTTGTCATGGCTTGGACATTATCTGTTCGCGCTTTCCTCGGTGCCGGCCGGCGGCTTGTAACGAATCAGAGCGGGGAAGACCAGGGCCAATACGACCGACAGACCGGCCGCCACGAAGCCGCCGCCGGCCCACGACGCGGTGGTCGACGTGAGGTCGGCGGTGGCCCCCGCGCGCAGGTCGCCCAGGCGCGGGCCGCCGGCCACCACGACGGTGAACACGCCCTGCAGCCGGCCGCGGAGCCGGTCGGGGGCGTAGACCTGCAGGATCGACTGCCGGTAGACCGCGCTGACCAGGTCGGCCGCGCCGCCCACGGCGAGCAGCAGCAGGATCAGCCACAGGCTGTGCGCGAGCCCGGCGAAGCCGATCGCGAGGCCCCAGGCGACCACGGCGGCGACCAGGGCGACACCCTGCCGTTTGACCCGCCCGATCCATCCGGAGAACAGCCCGGCCACGACCGAGCCGATCGCGATCGCGCTGAACAGCCAGCCCACCGCCTGGTCACCGCCGAACCGGTCGGCCGCCACCTCGGGGAACAACGCCCGCGGCATGGCGAAGACCATGGCGATGATGTCGACCGCGAACGACAGCAGCAGCACCGGTTGGGTGATGAGGAACCGCAGGCCGACCAGCACGCCGCGCAGGCCGGCGCTGGGCCGCTCCTCGGTCAGGTCGTGCTCGACCGGCGGGATCGACGGCAGCCGCCAGGTCGCCCAGAACGACACCGTGAACAGCACCGCGTCGACCAGGTAGGCCGCGATGATGCCGCTGTCGGTGGAGGCCGCCGCGAAGATCACGCCGGCCGCGAGCGGGCCGAGGACGCCGCCGGCGGTGGTGGTCGTGTAGGCCAGCGTGTTGGCCGCCGGCACCAGCCCGCCCGGCACGATCCGCGGGATGATCGCCTGCCGGGCCGGCGAGCTGATCGCGAAGCCGGCCGACTGCAACGCGACCAGCGCCAGCAGCAGATAACCGCTGTTCACGTGCAGCAGCGCCTGCGCCAGCAGGCCCAGCGTGGAGATCCAGGCGAGCGTCGAACTGGCCAGCAGCAGCTTGCGCCGGTCGACCACGTCGGCCGCGGCGCCACCCCACAACCCGAAGATCAGCAACGGCACCAGGCCGGCCAGGCCGAGCAGGCCCACCCAGGCCGACGAATGCGTGACGGCGTACATCTCGATCGGCACCGCGACCGAGGTGAACTGGAAACCGAAGAACGAGACCCCGTTTCCGATCCACATCCGCCGATACGCGACGACGCGGAGCGGCCTGAGATCGATGAACCAGGACTTCCGTTCGCGCTCCTCGACGGCCTCCGCGGCCGCTTCGACAGCGTCCTGGCTCAAGGTGCCAACCTTTCCAAAACCCACAGACCTTCTTCGGTACGGCGGTAGCGCAGCCGGTCATGCATGCGGCTGCTCCGCCCCTGCCAGAACTCGACCGTCTCCGGCGACACCCGGAACCCGCCCCAATGCGGGGGCGCCGGCACCTCGCCGTCCTCGAAGCGCTCGGTGACCGCGGCGAGACTGGCGTCGACCGACTCCCGATCGGGCACGACCGTGGACTGCGCGCTCGCCCAGGCACCCAGCTGCGATCCGCGGGGCCGCGACGAAAAGTACTCCTCCGTCTCGGCCCGGCTCACCCGCTCCACCGCACCGACCACGATCACCTGCCGCTGCATGGGAAACCACGGGAAGACCAGGCTCGCGTACGGGTTGGCGGCCAGCTCGGCGCCCTTGCGCGACTCGTAGTTGGTGAAGAACACGAAACCGCGCGTGTCGTACTCCTTGAGGAGGACCGTACGCGCCGACGGGTGACCCGCCGGGGTGGCCGAGGCCACGATCATGGCGTTGGGCTCGGGCAGGCCGAAGCTGGACGCCTCGATGAACCAGGCGCCGAACTGTGTGGTCCAATCGGCGGCCATGCCGGACTCGAGCAACGCCTCGCGCGCGGTGTAGTCCCGCCGCATGCTCGCGGGCGTAGGTTCGACGGTCACGCAACGACCGTAAGTCCCCTCGCCCGCCACGTCAGGTCGGTGAGGATGGGTGTCGCACAGAGCACATACCGAGCGCATCATGCGGTGTCGACCTGCCGTTACCCAGCGAGCAAGATGAAACACCTACAGCATTCGCCCCCAGGGAGAGTCGTGGCTTTCGAGACCGAGATCGCCGAGCCGGATCGGGACGGTAGCGCGCTGCGGTACCGCGGCGTCGACATCGAGGACCTGATCGGCCAGGTCTCCTTCGGTGACGTCTGGGGGCTGCTGGTCGACGGCCGGTTCGGGCCCGGCCTGCCGCCCGCCGAGCCGTTCCCGGTGCCGGTGCACTCGGGCGACATCCGCGTCGACGTGCAGTCCGCGGTGGCCATGCTGGCGCCGTACTGGGGCCTGAGCCAGCTGCTCGACATCGACGACGATCAGGCCCGCCGCGACCTGGCCCGGGTGTCGGTGACCGCGCTGTCGTTCGTCGCGCAGGCCGCGCGCGGGCTCGGCCTGCCCGCCGTACCGCAGAAAGACATCGACAAGGCCGGCACGATCGTCGAGCGCTTCATGCGGCGCTGGCGCGGCGAACCCGACCCCAAGCACGTCAAGGCGGTCGACGCGTACTTCATCTCCGCCGCCGAACACGGCCTGAGCTCCTCCACCTTCACCACCCGGGTGGTCGCCTCGACCGGCGCCGACGTGGCCGCCTGCATCTCGTCCGGCATCGGCGCGCTCTCCGGCCCCCTCGACGGCGGCGCACCGGCCCGCGTGCTGCACATGCTCGAGGAGGTCGAACGGACCGGCGACGCCGAGGCGTACGTGAAAGGTGTCCTCGATCGTGGCGAGCGCCTGATGGGCTTCGGCCACCGGGTCTACCGCGCCGAGGACCCCCGGGCCCGCGTCCTCAAACGCACGGCCCGCGAGCTGGGCGCGCCACGCTACGAGGTGGCCATCGCGCTCGAACAGGCCGCCCTGGCCGAGTTGCAGGCCCGCAAGCCGGACCGGCCCCTGCCGACGAACGTCGAATTCTGGTCGGCCGTGATCCTCGACTTCGCCGAGGTACCCGGCCACATGTTCAGCTCCATGTTCACCTGCGCCCGGGTCGCCGGTTGGAGCGCGCACATCCTCGAACAGAAACGCCTCGGCCGCGTCGTGAGCCCGCACGCTCACTATGTGGGACCGCAGGTCCGCAAGCCGCAGCAGGTCGAAGGCTGGGACAAGCTCCGCGCATAATGCTCTGCGTGACTGACATCCGGATTCCTGACGAGATCAAGCCGGTCGACGGGCGCTTCGGCTCCGGGCCGAGCAAGGTGCGCCCCGAGGGCGTCGAGTCGCTGTCCGCGGTGTCCCGCACGTTCCTCGGCACGTCCCACCGGCAGAAGACCGTCAAGGACCAGGTGGCCCGCCTGCGGCGCGGCCTCGCCGAGTTCTTCTCGATCCCCGACGGGTACGAGGTGATCATCGCCAACGGCGGCACCAGCGCGTTCTGGGAGGTCGCGACGTTCGGCCTGATCCGCGACCGGGCCCAGTTCGCCGAATTCGGCGAGTTCGGCGCGAAGTTCGCGAAGGCCGTCAGCGACGCCCCCTTCCTGAGCACCCCGACGATCCACAAGGCCCCCGGCGGCCAGGCGGCCTACCTGACAGCCGAATCGGGCGTCGACACGTACGCCTCAGTCCAGAACGAGACCTCGACCGGCGTGGCCGTACCCGTCCGCCGCGTCCCCGGCGCCGACGAGGGCGCCCTGCACCTCACCGACGCCACCTCGGGCGGCGGCAGCCTCGACGTCGACCTGCGCGAAACCGACGTCTACTACCTGGCCCCCCAGAAAGCCCTCGGCTCCGACGGCGGCCTGTGGATGGCCCTGATGTCACCGGCCGCCCTCGAACGAGCCTTCGAGATCAAGGCGACGGGCCGCTACATCCCGCAGTTCCTCGACCTGGTGACCGCCATCGAACAGTCCCGCCTCGAGCAGACGTACAACACGCCGGCCCTGGCCACGGTCTACCTGGCCGCCGAACAGCTCGACTGGATGAACGCACAGGGCGGCCTGGCCTGGGCGGTCAAGCGCAGCGCGGAGAGCGCGGCCGCCATCTACGGCTGGGCCGACAAGTCCACGTACGCCACACCGTTCGTGACCGACCCGGCGCTGCGCTCAGCGGCCGTAGCCACGATCGACTTCACCGAGGACATCGACGCCGCCCACCTGGCCAAGATCCTGCGCGCCAACGGCATCGTCGACACCGAGCCCTACCGCAAGCTGGGCCGCAACCAGCTGCGGGTGGCCCTCTACCCCACCGTCGAGCCTTCCGACGTAACCGCCCTGACCACCTCAATCGACTACGTCGTCGAGCGCCTCTGACCCGCCCCCACCCCACACAGCCCGCCCTCCCAAGGGGGACCCCCACCACGAGAGCCACTTTCGCGGATCCCACCAAGATCGTGTCCCCATCCTGTGGACAAAACACGAGTGTGGATAACCGCACGCATCCCTCGAAGACGCGCTAACGAACCGACAGCCGAACTGCGAACAACGGCCCCGCAAGCGCAAGCCCCGCAAGCGCAAGCCCCGCGAGCGGAGACGCTAAAGGCAAGCGCTGCGAACCAGTGACGTCGCAAAGCGAGGGATGGCGCGATCGGACGTGCCGCAAACCGGGCGGTGCTGGAAGTGAGCCGGAGCCAGAGCCAGAGCCGGCACGAAACGACGGGCGCCGCCAGCGGAAGTGCCGCAGCCGGGCGATGCCGAAGGCAGGCGCCGCGAACCAGGGCCGGCCCGAAACGAGAGACCCGCGAACGGAAGTGCCGCAAGGCCGGCGGTGCTGGAAGCAAGCGCTGCGGACGAGACGACACGAGCGGGTTCGGCGCCGGAAGCAAGCGCTGCGAACGAGAGGCGCCGAGAGCCAGAGGCGCCGAGAGCCAGAGGCGCCGAGAGCCAGAGGCGCCGAGAGCCAGAGGCGCCGAGAGCCAGAGGCGCCGAGAGCGAGAGACGCGCGAGGGGCAGTACCGCAGCCGAGAGCGCTACCAGCAAGGGACGCCGCACGGGGAAGTACCGCAAGCCGGGACAGTGCTGGAAGTAAGTGCCGCCGGCGAGGGACGCCGCGAGCTGCCGGGCCGTGGCCCGGGTTGGCCATGCAACAACGCGAGAGCCGCGCCGCGGCCTTGAGTTGCAGCGCGCCGCGCTGTGGGGCACGGTGGAGTGCCAGTGCTTTTGGTCACTCGGCGACGCGTACCTCTGCGGGTTTTTCATGATCATTGCAGCTCAGCGAAGTTGCCCGGCGTGGCTTACCCCCATCGGGTGACCGGGGAGCGTACCGTGTTCCGAAACGCGCCCGGGTGGCTGAGTCTCGGGAGCACGGGCCAACGCGACGGGACGGAGGCAACGCATGCGGCCGGTACGCTTCGTCGCCCTCTCCGAGGACGGTCAGGCCATGGTGCTCGCCGACGAGGTCGGCCGGCTCCTGGCTCTTCCCATCGACGACCGGGTCCACGGTGCGCTCACCCACGAGGGCCACGCCGCCCCCGCGGGCACGGCCGTGGCCGTCATGACGCCCGAGGCGCAGCAGGCCTCGCTCTCGCCTCGTGACATTCAGGCCCGCATCCGGCAGGGCGAGTCCGCCGAGGATGTCGCGCGTATCGCCGGCGTTCCGGTCGACCGTGTTCTGCGGTATGCCGGTCCGGTGCTCCAGGAGCGCGCCATGCTGGCGCAGCACGCGCGCCGTACCCGGTTGAAGACGTCGGATTCCGGTGCCCCGCTGGCCGAGGTGGTCGACAGCCGCCTGGCCCAGCACGGCATCGACACCGAGAAGATCTCCTGGGACGCGTTCCGGCGTGAGGACGGCACGTGGCGCATCGTCGCCACCTGGCCGTCCGGCAAGGCCACGGCGCAGGCCATCTGGGACCTCGACAAGGGCCGCCAGGTTGTCTCGCCCCACGACGACATGGCGCAGTACCTGTGCGCCGAGCGCCCCACCCAGATTCTCGGCCAGGAGCCCGCGCCCGAGCGGGCTTTCACCGAGCGCGGCGGTCACGGCCTGCCCGGTCCGTCGCGGTCGGCCGAGCCCACCCGCGGCGGGCACGGCCTGCCCGCGGCCGAGACGCCCAGCCAGCGCCCCGCCCGTGACCCGATCCGGGCCGGCCGTGACGCCCTGCTCGCCTCGCTCGACCGTCCGCTGGGCCAGACGCCCGGACGCAGCCTCGACAGTGGGCCGTCCGAGCAGCGCCGGCCGGTCGCCGGTGGTGCCGCCGCCCTGCTCGGTGGGGGTTCCGGCTCGGCCTTCGACGAGGACTCCGACCTGCCCAAGGAGGTGCCGGCCGTTCCGTCGCTGGCGGTTCTGCGCCCGCGGCGCACGGTCGGCCAGCAGAGCGGTGGTCAGCAGGCCTCCTCCGAGACCGACGAGGCCAAGCCGCGTAAGCGCCTCCCCAGCTGGGACGATGTGCTCTTCGGCGGCGGCCCCGCGGCCCGTGAGTCGTCCTGAACCGTCTTTTCGTAGCGGTTTTCCCTCCGCCCGGCGAGCTGCACGCCCTTCAGCGCGCGCTGCCGGCCGGCGGGCGGGTCTCCCCGACCGCGAAATGGCATGTCACCCTGGCCTTCCTGGGTGACGTCCCCTCCCCGGAGCCGGTCGCCGCGGTTCTGGCCGCCGTGCGTTCTCCCGGCCCGTTCACGCTGCGCCTGGCCGGCAGCGGCCGGTTCGGCGCCGCCGAGTGGCTGGGTGTCGACGGCGACCGGGACAAGCTGACCACGTTGCACACACGGATCCGGGAAGATTTGGCCACGGCCGGGTACGCCCTCCAGGACCGGGCCTTCCATCCGCATCTGACCGTCTCGTACCACGCCGACAGCGCCCTGCGGAAAGCCCTGGGCGACTACGTGGGCGAGCCGTGGCCGGTGACCGAGTTCTCGCTGGTCCTGAGCCACAACGGCCAGTACGTCAAGATCGGCTCCTGGCCGCTCTAACGGAGCTCCAAGCCGGCCGCCTCGAGCTCGCACTCGACGCGGACCCGCTCCAGCTCACGGTCCATGCCGGCCAGGGGGCGCAGGTTTTCCGGCACGCCCAGGCATTCGCAGGCCATGCAGAGCCTTTCGTCGTACGCCGACAGCACCGCCGCCGTCCATTTCCGGGAGCCCAGGGACAGGCCTCCCCGCTGTTCGCGATGGAGCCGGCGCAGGTCGAAGGCGAGCTGTTCGATCGGCGCCGGGCCACGCCGGGCCAGCGCCGCGACGGGGTCGTTGCGCTGAAGATGCCGGTCGAGACGGTGCAGCTCACGGCTCTCCGGGGAGTGCCGGGCCGCGTCTCGCCGCCGGCGGGCCTCGTCGTGCCGGATCGCTGTCGCCACCGCGTACGGGACGGAGATCAGAACGACGAGGGCCGCCGTGAGCACAGCAATGTGCACGAGGGCCACCAGAAGACGCTAAATCGGCGGCCCCCCGAACTGGAATACCCGTTCGGCGGACTTGGCCTGCCAAATACCCGTCAGGCGGCCCGGGCGAGCGCCGGCTCCGCGCCGTCGGCGGTGGACGGCGGCACCAGGGTGAGGCGCGGCCGGGGCCGCAGCGTCATCTCGAGCCGTTCCCCGCTGCTGCGCAGCTGCCACACCAGGGCGAACGCCGAGGCCACGAAGCAGACGATGCCGGCCACCCAGATGCTCGACGCCACCCCGTACTTCTCGCCCCACCAGCCGGCCAGGGAGGCGCCGATCGGCGTCGTACCCAGGAAGACCAGCACGTAGAGCGCCATGACCCGGCCCCGGAACTTGGGGTCGACGCCCATCTGGACCCGGTGGTTGGCCGCCTGGGCCAGGAAAATCGAGAAGAAGCCGGTCGGGAAGAGCACGATCATGGCGACCACGAAGTTGGGTGTGAAGCCGACCGCGAACTCGAGCACGCTGAAGATCAGCGCCGCGCCGATGACCAGGTAGACGCTGGGCCGCTTGCGGCGGGCGCTGCCGGCCAGGGCGCCGCAGAGCGCGCCGGCCGCGAGGGCCGTGGTGAGCAGCCCGAAGGAGGACGCTCCGGCGTGGAAATTGATTTTCGCGAGGGCCGCGAGGGTCACCGGGAAGTTGAAGCCGATCATGCCGATGACGGCCATCAGGCAGATCGGGACCATGAGATCGGGCCTGCGGTACGCGTACTTCAAGCCGTCCAGGATGCGGGTGTCCTTCTTGCCGGACGGGGCGGATCGCAGCAGCTCCTGCGGGCGCATCGCGGTGTAGCTGAACACCGGCGCGATGGACAGCGCGGTCGCGATGAGGAAGACCGGCCCGGTGTCGAAGACCGCCAGGGCCACGCCGGCCAGCGCCGGGCCGCCGACCCGGGCCGTGTTGAAGGTGGCCGCCGAGAGCGCCAGCGCGTTCGGCAGCAGCGGCATCTCGACCAGCTCGGAGACGAACGACTGCCGTACCGGCGTCTCGATGGAGTTCGCGATGCCGAAGAGCCCGGCGAACAGGAACACGTGCCAGAGCACGACGTGCCCGGAGGCGACCAGGATCGCGAAGACGATGGCGGTGGCCGCGAAGACGGCGTTGGCCGCGACCAGCAGCTTGCGCTTGTCGTAGCGGTCGGCGAGTTTGCCGCCCCACAGTGTCAGCAGCAGGACGGGCAGGAATTGCAGGGCGGTCACGGCCCCGAGCGCGCCCGGCGAATTGTTCGACAGGTCCAGCACGAGCCAGTCCTGGGCGGTGAACATCATCCACACGCCGACGAGCTTGACCAGCTGGCCGGCCGTGAACAGCCGGTAGTTGCGAACCTTCAGCGAGCTGAAGGTGGTGTTGAGCACTGACCGCACTGGGTGGTGCCTCCTGTTCGGTCGTACGCGTCATCGTCACGTGACGAAGCGCCGCGCCGAAGGAGGACCGTCAGGCCCGCGAGACCTTCTGCAGGACCTCGGTGGCCCGGGCCAGGATCTCCCGTTCGCCGGGGGTCAGCTCGGCCAGCTGGTTGGCCAGCCATTCGTTGCGAGCCTTCTCGAACTGGGCGTACACCGCCCGGCCCTCCTCCGTGGCCGCCAGGATGACCTGGCGGCCGTCGGTCGGATGCGGCGAGCGCACGACGAGCCCGCGCTCCTCCAGCTTGCCGACGATCTTGGTCATCGTCGGCGGCTGGACCCGCTCGACATCGGCGAGCTCACGAGGAGTCAGCGCGCCGGCCAACTGAAGGCTGGTCAGCGCGGACAGCTGACTGAACGTCAGATCGCCGATCGGGCGGGCTTGCCGGACGCGCCGGTTCAGCCGCTGAATCGCCTCACGCAGCGTCCTGGCCAGCTCCTCAGCTGTGCCCTGCTCGGCTTCTTGACCGCGCTCAGCCGCCACCGGCCACTCCATCACGATTCTTAGCTTAGCTAATGAGCTTGGCTAACGACATTGATTTCGCGTGTAACCGCCGTTACAGGATCCAGCTCTCCAGCGGGCCCCTCAAGAAGTACAGGACGAACAGGGCCGCGACGCCGTACAGGATCGGGTGGATCTCGCGGGCCCGGCCCGTGGCGATCTTGAGGACGGCGTACGAGATGACGCCCGCCCCGATGCCGTTGGAGATCGAGTAGGTGAACGGCATGAACGTGATCGTCAGGAAGGCCGGGATCGCGATCGTGTAGTCGGTCCAGTCGATCTGCCGGATCGACAGGATCATCAGGAAGCCGACCACCACCAGCGCGGTCGACGCCGCCTCGAACGGCACCACCGAGACCAGCGGCGACAGGAACATCGCCAGCAGGAACAGCACGCCGGTGACCAGGTTGGCGGCGCCGGTGCGGGCGCCCTCGCCGACGCCGGCCGCGCTTTCGATGTACGAGGTGTTGCTGGACACGCTGGCCGCGCCACCGGCGGCCGCCGCGACCGAGTCGACGAGCAGGATCTCTCGCGTCCGGGGCGGGTTGCCGTCCTCGTCGAGCAGGTCACCCTCCTGGCCGACCGCGACCATGGTGCCCATCGTGTCGAAGAAGTCGGTGATCAGCAGGCTGAAGATGAACATGATGACGACCAGCCAGCCGGCCCGCGACCAGGAGTCGAGAACGTTGAAGTGGCCGATCAGCGAGAAGTCGGGCGAGCTGACGATCTTCTCCGGCAGCTTCGGCACGTTCAGCGACCACGTCTTCGGGTGGGCGATCGCCTCGACGACGATCGCCAGCACGGTGCTGCCGAGGATGCCGATCAGGATCGCCCCGCGCACCTTGCGCACGAAGAGGATCAGCGTGAAGAGCAGGCCGATGACGAAGACGAAGGTGGGCCAGCCGGCCGGCTTGCCGCCGATGCCGAGCTCCACCGGCACCGTCGAGTTCGCCGCGTCCGGCACCCGGCGCACGAAGCCCGCGTCGACCAGGCCGACGATCATCAGGAACAGGCCGATGCCGACGCCGATCGCGGTTTTGAGCTGCGTCGGCACGGCCCGGAAGACCAGCGTGCGCAGGCCGGTGAGCACCAGGATGGCGATCAGCACGCCCTCGATGACGACCAGGCCCATGGCGTCGGCCCAGGTCATCTCCGGGGCGATCTCGTACGCCACGAGCGCGTTGACGCCGAGGCCGGCGGCCAGCGCCAGCGGGAACCGGGCGACCACACCCATCAGGATCGTCATGACGCCGGCGACCAGGGCCGTTCCGGCGGCCAGGGCCGCGATCGGCAGCGTCTTGTTGTCGCCGTCGACACCGCCGCCGAGAATCAGCGGGTTCAGGACCACGATGTAGGCCATCGTGAAGAAGGTGGCCAGGCCACCGCGGATCTCGCGCCCCAGCGTCGAACCCCGGGCCGAGATCTCGAAGAAGCGGTCGAACGCGGTCAGCATGCGCAACCTTCCCGATCATCGAAGACGTCGGGGGTCATGCTCTCAGCAACAATGACCTGCGCAAAAACGAAACGATGTCGGCCCGGTCACAAGACCCCACCGGTGATCTCCGCGCACCTATCCTGGCGAGGTGACTGAACGCAAGCCCCCGGTCGAGCCACTGGACCCACCCATGGTCCCCTTCGCGCTCGCCGGCCTGGCCGGTTTCGCCATCGCCGCCCTGATCGTGTGGCTGGCCGACGGCCCGGACAGGTGGCTGGAGATCTGCGTCGCGGGGTTCCTGGTCGGCATCCCGGGCCTGATCACGATGATCGTGCACGACCGGCACCGCAAGCGGCGCCGGTCGATCACCAACGCCGAGTTCCGCGTCATTTCCTAGCTGTGGCCGAGCTCCTCGGCGGGCTCGGTGTCCTCGACCGAGCCGTGACCGCGGCTCACCGCCACCGACTCGACCTCGCTGTCGTCGTACACCGTGGGCAGTTCCTCGACCGGCTGCTCCGCCGTGCCCAGCAGGGCCTCGGAGTGGGCGCCGCAGCCGTGGTCGGAGCTCACCGCGCGGCCGTCGTCGGGCGCGTAGAGGTTGCCGCAGACGCCGAACATGGACCGCAGCGACCCGGCCAGCGGCAGGTAGAAGCCGCAGGTGCCGCAGCGGGCGTTGCGCGGCGCGGCGACCGAGATCGGCGCCTCCGGGCCGGACTCACCGTCATACCACCGCTGGGCCGTCTCGATCCGCCCCTCGCGGGACATCACCCGGGACCGGCCGAGGCCGAGCTCCCAGCTGACCTCCTCGACCGCGGGGTCGTCGCTGAGCACGTAACCCTGGGCGAGCCGCTCGTCGTCGGGCGCGGTCGGCATGAGATCGCCGACACCGAGGTCACCCGGCTGCACCCGCTCGTTCCAGGGCACCCAGCCCGGGGCGAGCAGCGCGTCGGGGCCGGGCAGCAGCACGGTCTCGCAGACCGTGACATGCCGGCTGCGCGGCACGCGGGTCACCGTGACGGCCCAGCGCCAGCCGCGGTAGCCCGCCAGGTGGCTCTCGAAGAAATGGGTCACCACGCGGTCGCCCTCGGCGATCGCTTCCAGGTGGTCCCCGACATCCTCGGGATCCACCTCGGTGATTGCCCCGCGCGCGACACCGACCGCATCGGCGCAAACTTGGTCGAGTCGGGCGGCGCGTGTGGTGGTCCGAGTCGTCACCTATCCATTGTCCCCTACCGGGGCGGCTGATCCGCAACGACTCCCCCGGATTCCGCGCACCCGGAACGGGACAGCACTGGCCTCGATCAGTCAGGATGGAACCCATGCCTGTGCTTCCCTCCCTCGGGCGCACCGTCGGCTCCGGCATCAAGGCCGCCCGCCTGCTGGTGCGCGGCTCCGTGCGCGGCGGGGCGTGGGCGACCCGCCGGGTCGGCACGGCGCGGGCCAAGGGCGCGGCCAACGAGGTCGGCATGATCCGCCTCTTCGACCTGCACGCGATCTCCTGCGCCGGCGACACCCTGATCGCGATCGGCCTGGCCGGCACGATCTTCTTCAACGTCCCGCTCGGCGAGGCGCGCAGCAAGGTCGCCCTTTACCTGCTGATCACGATGGTTCCGTTCGCCCTACTGGCGCCCGTGGTCGGCCCGCTGCTCGACCATTTCCGGCACGGTCGCCGCTACGCGCTCGCGGTCACCATGCTGGGCCGCGCCTTCCTGGCCTACGTGATCTCCGATCACCTCTTCGGCTGGGGCCTCTATCCGGCGGCCTTCGGGGTGCTCGCGCTTTCCCGGGCGTACGGCGTGGCCCGCTCGGCCGCCGTACCCAGGCTCCTGCCCGAGGGCGTCGGACTGTCACAGGTGGGCGCCCGGGCCAGCGTCTACGGCACGTTCGCCGGGGCCGTGGTGGCCCCGCTCGGCCTGCTCGCCTTCAAGATCGGCCCACAGTGGCCGCTGCGCGTGGCCGCCATCCTGTTCATCGTCGGCATGGTCATCTCCCTGCGCCTGCCACCCCGCGCCGACTCCGAGCCACCCGAGGCCGTCCCGCGTCCCTGGCGGGCGATGCTGCGCCTGGGCCGCGGCGAAGACCGCCCGCTCGCCGGCCGACTGGTGATCTCCACCCTGATCGGCAGCGCCAGCCTGCGCCTGCTGTACGGCTTCACCCTGCTCTTCCTGGCCTTCGTGATCATGGCCAACGACCTGGACACGACCGTCCTGGGCAACGACATCGGCAACAAGGGCGCGGTCGGCGTGATCGGCGGCGCCCTGGCCGTCGGCACGTTCCTGTCCACGGCCGTCGGCACCCGCCTGCGCATCCGCCGACCGCTGGCCCTCCAGTCGGCCGGCCTGATGGTCACCGCCGGCGCCGGCGTCCTGGCCACGGTCTTCTACAGCTTGGCCACGGTCACCCTGCTGGCCCTGACCGTGGCCGTCTTCAGCGGCATAGCCAAGCTGGCCGTCGACGCGACCATCCAGGAGCGCGTCCCGGAACGCCTGCGCGCGAGCGCCTTCTCCCACTCCGAGACGGTCCTGATGATCGCCTGGGTCCTGGGCGGCGGCATCGGTCTGATCCCCCTGCCCGGCCGCGTCGGCGTCGCCCTCGCCGCCCTCCTGGCGGTCGCCGCGGCCGCCCGGGCCGGCTTCGTGGCGGCCCGCCTCCACAACGAACGCCTGAGCGGCCGAGCCGGCGACCCCGACCTGGATCCCGTCGCCGCGTCCGCGGGCCCCGGCGCAGCCACCACCGGCCCGGGTGCACCGCGGTCGGCCACCGCCGGCCCCGCGGCCCGGAGCTCAGCCGGTGCCGGCTCCGGGCGCTCCTCCGAGCCCACCGACCCGTGGCCGGACGCTCCCACCATCCCCGAGCACACCCGGCCGAACTCTCCGGCGGCCCCGCGAGGCCACCAGGCCGACCCGCCCACCCGCGTCGACCCCCTCACCAAGATCGATCCTCTTACCAAGATCGACCCGGACGCCGGCAGGAAGCGCTGGTTCGGCCGCGGCAAGGACAAGCCCGCAACGCCTCCGTCCCCGCCGCCCGCACCCAGCTCCGAGCCGCCGGCGCCGCAGCCCGCGGCCGCCCCGCCGGGCTTCCACGTCTACCGCCCGTCCTCGGCCGACCACCCCACCAACGGCTCGGCCGCACCCGACGACTTCGACGACCGCTGAGTCAGGGCTCGGCGATGTCGAGGGTGACCTTCGACAGCGGGAAGCCGACACACGTCAGCACATAGCCGTCGGCCTTCTGCGCCGCCGTGAGGCAGTTCGGCTCGTTCTGCGCGATCTCGCCGCCGCGCACCCGCACCATGCAGTCCCCGCAGTTGCCGACCGTGCACGAGTAGGGCATCGGCAGGCCGCCCGCGAGTCCCGCGTCGAGCAGACTGCGGCCGGGCTCGACGATCACCGCGCCGACCGGCCGGCCGTCCCGCTCGACGGTCATCTCCTGCGGCTCGGTCGTCGCGATGGTGGTCTCCGCCCCGCTCGTGTAGCGCTCGTGGCGCACCTGGGCCGGCGGCACGCCCAACCCGGCCAGGACGTCGCGGACGCTGTCCATCAGCGGTTCCGGTCCACAGACGTAATAGTGGGCGTCCGCGCCCGGGGACAGGCCGGCGACCCAGCGGCGCACGCCGCCCGCGTCCAGCCGTCCTTCCCGCTCGGTCAGCACATGGGTGACCGACAGCCGCTCCGGGCATTCCCGCGTCAGCCGGCTCAGTTCGGCCGCGAAAATGATCTCCTCCGCGCGCCGGCTGCTGTAGAGCAGCGCGATCCGGCCCCGGTCCTCCGGATCGGCCAACCGCGTGCGGATCATGCTCATCATCGGCGTCACGCCGCTGCCCGCCGCGATGAGCACCATCTCCGCCGGCGGCGGTGACTCGCAGTGGAAGGATCCCGACGGCCCGAGCACCCCGAGGTGGTCCCCGGCCCGGAGCCCTGTGTGCACATGGGTGGAGAACCGGCCGCCCTCCACATGCTTGACCGTGATCTCGAGCCGGGACGATCCTGGGGCCGACGAGGCCGAGTAGGCCCGCCGTAGCTGGCCGCCGTCGAGGTCGGCCACGAGCGTGAAGAACTGCCCGGGCCGGAAGTCGAACCGCCCCGGTCGCTCACCGGCGTCCTCCAGCACCACGGTGACGGCGCTGGGCGACTCCCGGCGCACCTCGGCCACGCGTACCGGCCGCAGCGGGCTCTCCGCCCCACCGCCACCGGCCGGGGGCAACGCGGACCGCACCTCCTCGTAGCCCTCCTTGTGCAGCGCGGAGCGGTAGGCCCGGTTCATGACCAGTTGCATCAGCCGGGTCATCCCCGGGATCGCCCGGACCGCCCTCAACAAGAACGTGGGCGCCCCGGCCGAGTTGGCGGCCAAGTGTGCGGCGCCCACCGCCATCAGGTCGGGGGCGGTGGCACGGTCGAGGTGTGTGCCGGGGCTCCACATCCGGGAGCGAGCCACGGCGTCGTTGGCCACCACCTCGGCGTGCTCGACATCGATCACCAGCGCCAGCTGCGGAGGCATGCCCCGCAGGGCCATCGTCGCCAGCAGGGCGGGGTCGTCGGTGATCGCGCCGCGGCCGCGGACGTGCAGCACGCCGCCGCGACCGGGTACGAGCGCGGCGAGCGAGAGCTGGTCGTCGGCGAGCAGGTTGTGCAGCGTGTCGGCGCGTTTGTTGCCCTTGCGGTCCGGGATGACCAGGGTGTGGCCGTCCAGCACGCGGGCCGCAGCCTCCCGGTCTCCTCGAGGGCTCGTGTCGCTGCCACCGGCGGAGTCCCAGGTCGACAGGGCCAAGAACGGCGCCGCGGCCAGGAACTCGGTGACCCCGGGCCGGTACAGGGGCCCGTCCCCGCCGACGGCCGGGGCCGGCTCGGCCGGAACGGCCGGCTGCCACAGGCGGGAGCGCAGAACGGCCTGGGCGCAATGCACGTACGCCTCGTCGACCGCGATCGTGGTTCGCGCGTTGCGCGTGGCCGTCGCCGTGCCGTTGACGCGCAGGATCTCGCCCACGCCGGGCAGGAGGAAGAAGAGCGAAACCGGGCCGCGCGGTTCGCCACGCTCGGGCCGGGCGAATGAGATCCGCGTCGGGGAATGGACGCGGGTGAATCCCGGCATGCCGCCGACGAAGGTCGTCCGGCTCGTGCCGGCCGCGTCCCGATAGCCGAAGGCCGCAACCGGGCAGCGGGCGAGAATCTCCCGGCACCCGTCGTCCAGGGCACTGACCTGTTTGAGCGCGATGATCGGCGCCGGGCGGCCCACGGCCGCTTCGACCTCGTCGACAGCAGTCAACACATGCCTCTTGTTTTCCCAGCTCACAGCACTATTGTGAGCAATAGCTCAGCTCTCTGGCTACTCGCTTTCCGCGCACCGAGGAGGACCATCCGTGCCGTCGGCCGACCGGCGACTTCAGCCACGTCGCACGCCCCGGCAGGTTCGCGCCGAGCTCACCCGCGAGCGCATCCTGGCCGCCGCTGCTCACGTTTTCGCCGAGCACGGCTACGCCGCCGGCACCACCAATCGCATCGCCGAGCGCGCCCGCGTCTCCATCGGCTCGCTGTACCAGTACTTCCCGAACAAGGACGCGATCCTGGCCGCGCTGCTGATCCGGCACATCGACCGCGGCGTGTGGACGCGGGCCGACGAGCTCGACCTGTCCCCCGGCACCCTGGAGGCCGCGGTGCGGGCGCTGGTCCGCGACGCGATCGACAACCACGGCGACGACCCGCAGCTGCTGCGGATCATGATTGAGGAGGCCTCGTTCTCCCAGGAGCTGCTCGACACGATCGACCAGCACGGGAAGCTCCGCGTCGGCCAGGTGCGCGACCTCCTCGCGCGGCATCCCGACGTCCACGTACGCGATCTCGGCACCGCGGCCGAGTTGATCACATTCACGGTCGAGACGAACATCCACAAGCTCATGGCCGCCCCTCGGGCCATCCCGGTCGAGACGGTCGAGAACGAACTGGTCGACATGATCACCCGATATCTGCGAGGCCCCCGTTGACGAAGAAGAGCCGCCTGCTGGTGGTCACCGCCGTGGCCGCCGAGGCCGAAGCCGTACGCGCCGGAGCCGACCCCGATCACGTGGTCGTCGAGCCGGTCGGTGTGGGCCCGGCCGCGGCCGCGGCCGGCACCGCCCGCCTGCTCGCCACCGGCACCTACCGCGCGGTGATCTCGGCCGGGATCGCCGGTGGCTTCCCTGGCCGGGCGCCCGTCGGCGCGACCGTCCTGGGGGTGCGGAGCATCTGCGCCGACCTGGGCGCCGAGTCCCCTGACGGTTTCCTGTCGATCGAAGAGCTCGGCTTCGGCACGAGCCACGTCGCCGCCGACTCCGAGCTCATCAAGGAGTTGTCCACAGCTCTCCCGGACGCGATCACCGGCGACGTCCTCACCCTCAGCACTGTCACCGGCACCTCCGCCACCGCCGACCGCCTCGCCGCCGCTTTCCCCGACGCCGTGGCCGAGGCCATGGAGGGCTTCGGCGTGGCCACCGCGGCTCAGGATCTCACCATCCCCTTCGCCGAGCTGCGCACCATCTCGAACCCGATCGGCCCCCGGGACCGCGCCGCCTGGCGCCTCAAGGAAGCCTTCGCCGCGTTATCCACAGCTTCTGCCGCCTTGTGGACAACCTGTGGATAACGCTGTGGGCAACGATCTGTGACGCTTGCCGCTCGCCCCGCGAACCGCGAGCGTGAGGGACATGTGGCGCTCAGTGTGGGATTGGGAACAGGCGTCGTGCACCGCTGTCCACCGGTCCCCCGTTTAGCGTGGACGTCGTGGCGCTTTCACTCGCGGTTTCGCCGTGTCCCAACGACACGTTCGTCTTTCACGCCCTCGTGCACGGGCTCATCCCGGGCGCACCGGAGGTCAATCTGACCTTCGCCGATGTCGACGTGACCAACACGGCGGCCGAGCGGGGCGAGTTCGACCTGGTCAAGGTCAGTTACGCGGCCCTGCCGTGGCTGCTCGACGACTACGACCTGCTCCTGACCGGCGGCGCGCTCGGCCGCGGCTGCGGTCCGCTGGTTCTCACCAAGAACGGCGACGAGGACCTCACCGGCAAGACCGTGGCCGTCCCCGGCGACCGCACCACCGCGTACCTGCTCTTCCGCCTCTGGGCGGCCGACAAGCAGCCGGCGAAGATCGAGGTGGTTCCGTTCCACCAGATCATGCCGGGGGTGGCCGACGGCACGTACGACGCCGGTCTGGTCATCCACGAGGCCCGCTTCACCTATCAGCGGTACGGCCTGACCTCGATCGTCGACCTCGGCGAGTGGTGGGAGGCCGACACCGGCCTGCCGATTCCGCTGGGCGCGATCCTGGCCAAGAAGGGCACCGTCGACCCGGCCGAGGCGACCGAGTGGATCCGCAACTCGGTGAGCATGGCCTGGGCCGACCCGGACGCGAGCCGCGACTTCATCCTGGCGAACGCGCAGGAGATGGAGCCCGACGTCGTACAGCAGCACATCAATCTCTACGTGAACGAGTTCACGCTGGAGCTGGGCCAAGACGGACTCGCCGCCGCCGACGCCCTGTTGCAGCGTGCGGCGGCGGCGGGTTTGACGCCGGCCGTGAAGCTGAGCTAGCTGGCTTCGCTTCGCTCCGCGGGCAAGCGCCCTAGATCTCGAACTCTTTCGCCACCGCGTGGACCAGTTGCGCGATCTTCTGCGCGGTGCGCTTGTCCGGGTACCGCCCGCGGCTCAGCCCGGGCTGTACCTGCGACTCCAACACCTTGATCATGTCTTCGACCATGCTGTGCAGCTCCTCCGCCGGGCGGCGGCGGAGCTCGGACAGCGACGGCGGCGCGTCGATCAGCTTGACGCCCATCGCCTGCGGACCGCGACGGCTGTCCACCAGGCCGAAGTCGACCCGCTGTCCCGTTTTCAACTCGGCCACATCGGCCGGCAGCGCGCCCTTGGGCAGGAACACGTCGCCGCCCTCATCGCTGGTGACGAAGCCGAATCCCTTCGCCGCGTCGTACCACTTCACTCGACCCGTGGGCACCGCTGACCTCAACTTCACTCAATGGAAACAACCGCTCGACGCAAGGCTACTTAAGCGGTGGGCCCGGACCCAACTGCAATCTCACGCAGGAGGGCCGGAAAGCCATTGAGGTCCGGCAGAACGTACGCGGCGCCGGCCGCGGTCAACTCGCCGGGTGAGCACGGACCGGTGGCCACGCCGATGCCGGGCACGCCGGCCGTCCGCGCCGCGACCATGTCACCGATGTGGTCGCCGGCGTACCAGCGCACGCCGTGCTCGGTCAGCGCGGCCGCCTTGCCCTCGGCGAACAGGTCACCGGCGAGCTCGTCGGCCACCAGGCCGAGGTGGTCGAGGTGCAGTTGGGCCAGCCGGCCCAGCTTCGAGGTCACCACGACGACCCGCAACCCCATGTCCCGTACAGCGACCAGCGTCTCGACGGCGCCCGGCATGGGCACAGTCGGCGTGATCGCGTACTGGGCGTAGAGCTCGCGGTAGGTGGTGACCGTCTCCTCGATCCGGTCCTCCGGGAACCAGTGACGCAGCTCGGTCCGCAACGGCGGGCCGAGCCGGGTGACCACCAGATCGGCGTCGACGAACACACCGGTGCGCTCGGTCAGCGCCCGGTA
This sequence comes from Actinoplanes sp. NPDC048988, assembly GCF_043197815.1. Classification (NCBI taxonomy): domain Bacteria; kingdom Bacillati; phylum Actinomycetota; class Actinomycetes; order Micromonosporales; family Micromonosporaceae; genus Actinoplanes; species Actinoplanes sp. NPDC048988. Next base: position 177,327 of record NZ_JBICTW010000018.1, read on the forward strand.
GGCGGCCCGGATGCCCGGCCGGGAGTCGATCAGGGTCATGTCCAGATCGAAACCGACCGCCGGCCTCACGCGGGGGTCGACGGGATGTACTTGAGGCGGTTCACCGGCAGCGGGAAGGTCTGGTCGTCACCGAACGGCGAGGGCGCGGCGGCCCGGTCGGACAGGATCTCGGAGACGTCCATGTGGCCCTGGGGGGCGGCCGACTTGGTCTGGCGCGGTCCGGCGCCACCCTCGACGGCGGTACCCGGCAACTTGTTCTGAGCGGCCACTGGTCTTCCCCTTACACGTAACAACGAGAGGTAGTGAGCCAGCCCGCCGGGCTGGTCCCTTCAATATCGTCCCACGACGGCTAGCGTTGAACACGATGGCCACCACATTCGCCGATCAACTCCGGTCGCTCACCGACGAGGCGCTGAGCGCGCTGATTCAGCTGCGCCCCGACCTCGTCGTGCCCGTTCCCGCCGACGTCTCCGCCCTGGCCGTCCGCGCGCAGTCCCGCGGCTCGGTCGCCCGCTGCCTGGACGGCCTGGACGAGTTCACCCTCCAGATCCTCGACGCCGCCCGGCTGACCCGTTCGCCCGAGACGGCCCTCACCTCGGCCGGCGCCATCGTCGAGCTGGCCGCCGGGGTGGCCGCCGACGACGTCCACGTCGCCATCGACCGTCTCCGGGTCCGGTTCCTGCTGCACGGCCCCGAGGACGCTCTCGAGGTCACCGGCGCCGTGGACGAGGTCACCTCGCCCTACCCGGCCGGTCTGGGCCGCCCAGCCGACTTCCTCGACCCGAGGACCGCCGCGCTCTGCGCGGACAAGGCCAAATTGCGGCGTACGGTCCTCGCGGCCCCGCCCGCGGCGCGGGCCGTGCTCGACCGGCTGGCCGAGGGCCCCCCGATCGGCGCGCTGGGCCGCAACTCGGTCGCCGACGTCGCCGAGCCGGTCCGCTGGCTGGTCGAGCAGCACATTCTGGTGCCGATCAGCGAGGCCGGCCGGTCCCCGCGCCCCGACGGCGAGCTGGTGGAGCTGCCCCGCGAGGTCGGCATGCTGCTGCGCCGCGACACCGGGCCGCTCGGGCCGATGCGGCCGTTCCCGCCGCTGCCCGAGGGCACGGCCCGCGATCCGAAGTCGGTCGACTCGGCCGGCGCGGGCCAGGCGATGGAGGCCGTCCGCAGCACCGAGGCGCTGCTGGAGGCGCTCGCGGCCGAGCCCGCTCCGGTGCTGCGGGCCGGCGGTCTCGGCGTACGGGATCTCAAGCGCCTGGCCCGCGGGGCCGGCCTGGACGAGCCGGGTGCGGCGCTGCTGCTCGAGATCGCGTACGCGGCGGGGCTGCTCGGCGAGAGCGACGTGGCCGGTTCGGGCCGCTCGGTGACGGTGAGCCGCGCCAGCGGCCCGGTCGACGAGATCTTCCTGCCGACCGGGGCCTACGACCTGTGGCGGGCGCTCAGCATCGCCCAGCGCTGGACGGCGCTGGCCCGCGCCTGGCTGATGATGACCCGGCAGCCGGGCCTGGTCGGGCAGCGCGACGAGCGGGACCGGCCGATCAACGCGCTGGCCCCGGACGCCGAGCGGGCGGGCGCCCCGCAGGCCCGGCGGGAGGCCCTGCTGGTGCTGACCGACCTCAAACCGGGCACGGTGCCGGCCGTCGACGAGGTGCTCGGCCTGCTCGCCTGGCAGAGCCCGCGCCGCGCCCGCGGCCGCGAGGCGACCCACCGCGACGCCCTGACCGGCGCCGCCCTGCTGGGGGTGACCGCGCTCGGGGCCATCACGTCGTACGGCCGCCTGTTGCTCGAGGATCCGGACATCGACGACAGCGATCCGCTGGGCGTGCGGCCGGCCAGCGCGGCCGAGGCGCCGGGTGACGGGGTCCGCGTGCTGGACAAGCTGCTTCCGGCCCCGGTCGACCACGTGCTGGTGCAGGCCGACCTGTCGGTGGTCGTGCCGGGCCCGCCCGAGCCCGAGCTCGCCGCCGAGCTGGACGTCGTGGCCGAGCCGGAATCGGCCGGTGGCGCGAGCGTGTTCCGGGTGACCACGGCCAGCGTGCGCCGGGCCCTCGACGTCGGCTACACCGCCGCAGACCTGCACACCCTGTTCCGGCGGCGGTCGCGGACGCCGGTGCCGCAGACGCTGACGTACATGATCGACGACGCCGCCCGTAAGCACGGCGGTCTGCGGGCCGGGTCGGCCGGCTCCTACCTGCGCAGCGACGACGAGGCGCTGATCGCCGAGGTGCTGGCCGACAAGCGCCTGGTGTCGCTGGGCCTGCGTCAGATCGCGCCGACCGTGCTGGTCAGCCCGTTGCAGGTGGCGCGGCTGCTGGGCGGGCTGCGCGACGCCGGGTTCGCCCCGGTGGCCGAGGACGCGGGCGGGTCGGCCGTGCTCACCCGGCCGAAGGTCCGGCGCGCTCCGACCCGTACGTCGGTGGCGGCGCGGGCGGCCGACCACGCCGGGCCGCCCATTCTGGGCGGGCCGCGGCTGGCCGGGGTGGTGGAGCAGATCCGCCGGGGCGACATCGCGACCCGGGCCGCGCGGCGGGCGCCGGTCGGCGTGCGCGCGGCGAACGGCCAGGGCACGCCGGGACTGACTCCCGTGCAGCAGCACGGGCAGGCCATGGCGGTGCTGCAACAGGCCGTACGGGAAAAAGCCCGGGTCTGGGTCGGTTATGTCGACTCGCACGGGGCGACGCTGTCGCGCCTGGTCAAGCCCGTGTCGCTGAGTGCCGGATATCTGCGGGCCGAGGACGAGCGGACCGAGACGCTGCACACGTTCGCGCTGCACCGGATCACGGCGGCGGTGCCCGAGCAGGAGTAGTAACGCGGGCCGCAGTCCCCCGATGCTGTTGCGGCCCGCGTGTATCCCAAACGCGCTCCCCGCCGAAAAGGTTGCACGCGTGTCAGACTGGAGGGTCGTTGTTTGCTCTTCGGAGGGTGTGCACGTGAGCGGCGGACCGCTGATCGTTCAATCCGACAAGACACTTCTCCTCGAGGTCGACCACCCGGACGCGCAGGCCTGCCGGATGGCTATCGCCCCGTTCGCCGAGCTGGAACGCTCGCCCGAGCACGTACACACGTACCGCCTGACGCCCCTGGGTCTGTGGAACGCCCGCGCCGCCGGGCACGACGCCGAGAGCGTGGTCGACTCGCTGATCAAGTTCTCGCGCTACCCGGTGCCGAACGCGCTGCTGGTCGACGTGGCCGAGACGATGGACCGCTACGGGCGCCTCCAGCTGGTGAACGATCCCAACAACGGGCTCGTCCTGCGCGGCCTCGACAAGATCGTGCTGATCGAGGTGGCCAAGTCGAAGAAGCTGGCCGGCATGCTCGGCGCGAAGATCGACGACGAGACCATCGTGGTCCACCCGTCCGAGCGCGGCCGCCTCAAGCAGGCGCTGCTCAAGCTCGGCTGGCCGGCGGAAGACCTGGCCGGCTACGTCGACGGTGAGGCCCACGAGATCAGCCTGGCCGAGGACGGCTGGACGCTGCGGTCGTACCAGCAGGAGGCGGTCGACGGCTTCTGGGCCGGCGGCTCCGGCGTCGTGGTGCTGCCCTGCGGCGCCGGCAAGACGCTGGTCGGCGCGGCCGCGATGGCCACGGCCAAGGCGACCACGCTCATCCTGGTCACCAACACGGTGGCCGGCCGGCAATGGAAACGGGAGCTGATCGCCCGGACGTCGCTGACCGAGGAGGAGATCGGCGAGTACAGCGGCGAGCGCAAGGAGATCCGCCCGGTCACCATCGCCACGTACCAGGTGCTGACCTCGCGCCGCGGCGGCGCCTTCACCCACCTCGACCTGTTCGGCGCCCGCGACTGGGGCCTGGTCGTCTACGACGAGGTCCACCTGCTCCCGGCGCCGATCTTCCGGTTCACCGCCGACCTCCAGGCTCGCCGCCGGCTCGGCCTCACGGCCACTCTGGTCCGCGAGGACGGGCGCGAGGGCGACGTGTTCTCGCTGATCGGCCCGAAGCGGTACGACGCGCCCTGGAAGGACATCGAGGCGCAGGGCTGGATCGCCCCCGCCGAGTGTGTGGAGGTCCGGGTCACCCTGACCGAGGCCGAGCGGATGTCGTACGCCGTCACGGAGGCCGAGGAGCGCTACCGCGTGGCCGCCACGGCGCGTACCAAACTGCCGGTCGTGCGCGCCCTGGTCGACAAGCATCCGGGCGAGCAGGTGCTGGTCATCGGCGGGTACATCGACCAGCTGCACGAGCTGGGCGAGTACCTCGACGCCCCGATCGTGCAGGGGTCGACCACGAACAAGGAGCGCGAGCGCCTGTTCGACGCGTTCCGCTCGGGCGAGCTGCGCACCCTGGTCATCTCCAAGGTGGGCAACTTCTCGATCGACCTGCCCGAGGCGGCGGTGGCCATCCAGGTCTCCGGCACGTTCGGCTCCCGCCAGGAGGAGGCCCAGCGCCTGGGCCGGGTGCTGCGCCCCAAGGCCGACGGCCGCCAGGCCCACTTCTACACGGTCGTCTCCCGCGACACGATCGACACCGAGTACGCGGCCCACCGGCAGCGCTTCCTGGCCGAACAGGGCTACGCCTACACGATCGTCGACGCCGACGACGTCCTCGGCCCGCCGCTGCCCCAGATCGACTGACGGTGTTCCTCCGGGCGTGCGGCTCAGCCGGTGACGGTGGGCGCCGGCACGTCCCTCGACTCGGCGGTGGCCGACGGCGTCGGCGGTGGCGGGGCGTTCATCTCGGCCGGCTCGGGCGCACTGTCGCGGCCACCGGCGAGTGCGAGGAAGCCGCACAGCACGAACAGCACGACGATCGCGCCGCCGGCCAGCAGCGCGATCAGCGTCCAGTTGGCCGACCGGGCCCGGGCCGGCGGCACCGGCGGCGCCGACGGCGGATAGAAGCCGGCCGGCTGCTGCGGCGGGTAGAAGGTCTCGGGCCGGCGCGGGCGGGTGCCGGCCTCCTCGTGCGCGGCCGCGGCGATCGCCTCCGGGGTGCCGAGCCGTTCGAGCACCTCGATGACCTCGCCCTCCGACGCCAGGTTGCGCTCGTCGCGCTCGGTGGCGATGTGCGCGGCCAGGTCGGCCAGCAGTTCGCGGCGCTGGAGCACGGGCAGCCCGGCCAGTCGCTGGTCGACCTCGCGCAGATATTCGGCGACGACGTCGGTGTTGTTGGTCTTCATGCGGCCTCACCGGTTCCCACGAGTCGGTCCACGGTCTGTCGGAAGGAAACCCATTCCGTGCGGAAGTGTTCGAGCGCGGACCGGCCGGCCATGGTCAGCCCGTAGTAGCGCCGGGGCGGCCCGGACGGCGACTCGACCCACTTGCTCTCCAGCCAACCCGATCGGCGCAAGCGCGAGAGCAGCGGATAGATCGTCCCCTCGCCGGCGGCCAGGTTGGGCTCGTCACCGAGACGGCGAACGATCTCGTTGCCGTACCGGTCCTCATACTCGACCATCGCCAGGACGCAGAACTCGAGCGTCCCCCGCCGCAGTCCGGTCGCCAACTGCGAGACATCTCCCATGCGCCACACGGTACCTTGCGACACCAAGTAGGTCTATGCCGGCAGGACAGGCCCCTTATTCAGAAGGCCTTCGAGCAGGTCGCCGTGCTGTTCGACGCGGGCCAGCACCTCGTCCGAGCGGAACTGCCGGGGCTCCTCGTCGCCGGTGGCGATGGCCTCGACCTCCTCCCACAGCAGCGGGGTGGAGGCGGTCGGCTGCTCCTGGGCGCGCAGCGAATAGGGGGTCACCGTCGTCTTCGCGGCCGCGTTCTGACTCCAGTCGATGAAGATCTTGCCGGGACGGATGGCTTTCGCCATCTTGGCGGTGATCGAGCCGGGGACCATCGCCGCCAGCTCTTCCGCGACCTTCTTGGCGTACGCCGACACGACCTCCGAACTCTGTGTCCCGGAGATGGGGCAGCAGAGCTGCATCCCCTTCTTGCCGGACGTCTTGGGCCACGCCTGGACGCCGTCCTCGGCCAGCCGGTCGCGCATCAGCACCGCGACCGCGCAGCACTCGCGCAGCCCGGCCGGCGCACCCGGATCGAGGTCGACCACGAGCAGGTCGGGATCTTCGCCGACCCGCCACTGCGGGGTGTGCATCTCCAGCGCGGCCAGGTTGGCCAGCCAGACCAGGGTGGCCAGCTCGTCCACCACGACGAAGTCGATGGTCTCGCGGCTCTTCGTCGACCCGGGAACGGGCAGCCTTTCCAGGCGCACCCAATCGGGCGTACCGCCGGGCTTGTTCTTCTCGAAGAAGTGGACGCCGTCGACGCCGTTCGGGAAGCGGATGCGGGTGACCGCGCGCCCGGCCAGGTGCGGCAGCATCACCGGCGCGATCCGCGAGTAGTAGTCGATGACCTCGCCCTTGGTGAACCCGGCGGCCGGGTACATCACCTTGTCGAGGTTGGAGAGCTCCAGGTCACGGCCGTCGATCGAGACCGGGAGCCGGTCACCGGCCATCCTCGTCCTCCTCCGCGCACTCCGGCGGCGTCTTGTCGTCCCGCAACCGCAGGAACCGGGGGAAGCGCAAGCGCCCGTCCGGCGTCCGGTTGCCGTAGCGGATCTCGACCACCAGCTCCGGTCGTACCCAGTGCGCCCCGCGCGAATCCTCACGCGGCACCGCGCCCGCCACGAACGGTGAGCTCTTGGCGGCGCGTGGTTCCAACCGCGACAGCAGCTCCTTCTCGGCCGCGGCGCCGATGCCACCGCCGACCCGCCCCCGGAAGACCAGCCCATCCGGCGTGGGTACGCCCACCAGCAGCCCGCCCAGCCTCCGGGCGCCGGCCCGCCACCCACCGATCACGTAGTCGCCCGTACGGTCAAATTTGACCTTGACCCAGTCTCCAGAGCGGGTTCCGGGCAGATAAACCGAGTCGGTGCGCTTGGCGACCACGCCCTCCAGGCTGTTCTCCCGCGCCGCGGCCTCGGTCGCCGGGCCGTCGCCGAACGACGGCGGCACCATCCAGCGTGGCCCGGCCAGGCCCAGCTCCTCCAGCTTCTCCCGGCGGGCCAGATAGGGCAGGCCGGTGTAGTCCAGCCCGTCGTGGTAAAGCAGATCGAAGATCATGTACGTGACGGGGGCCGTCACCGCCAGCCGGGCCGCCTTGGAGCTGTCGCGGACGTGCATGCGCTCGGCCAGCGCGGTGAACGACGGCCGGCCCTTCGCGTCGAGCACCACCATCTCGCCGTCGAGCAGCGTGCCCTCCGGCAGGCGCAGGTCGGCGATCTCCGGGTACGCGGCGGTGACCACGGCGCCGGAGCGCGCGAACAGGTCGGGTGCACCACCGGCGAAGAGCGCGAGAACGCGGACACCGTCCCACTTGAACTCGTAGCTCCACTCCGGCCCGGCCGGCAGCGCGCCGGCGGTGGCGAGCATGGGAGACAGCGGCGCACCGGGCACCCGATCACCTTAGGCAGGGCCGAACACCTTACGCAGGCGTCTCACTAATGCCATTCTGATCAGGGGGTTCTCATGAGAGCGATCTGGAAGGGCGCCGTCTCCTTCGGCCTGGTGTCCATCGCCGTGAAGCTGTACTCGGCGACCGAGGAGAAGGACATCCGGTTCCACCAGGTGCATCGCACCGACGGCGGCCGGATCAAATACCAGCGCACCTGCTCGATCGACGGCGAGGTGGTCAGCTACGACGACATCGCCAAGGGATACGACATCGGTGGCGGCGAGATGGTCATCCTGACCGACGAGGACTTCGCCGACCTGCCGCTGACCACGTCCCGGGCGATCGACGTGCTGGAGTTCGTGCCGGCCGAGCAGATCGACCCGATCCTGTTCGCCAAGACCTACTACCTCGAGCCCGAGGGGCAGGCGGCCAAGCCGTACGTGCTGCTGCGGGACGCCCTGCAGGACGCCGACCGGGTCGCGGTCGTCAAGATCGCGCTGCGCCAGCGCGAGCAGCTGGCCACGCTGCGGGTGCACGAGGACGTGCTGGTGCTGAACACCATGCTCTGGCCGGACGAGGTACGCACCCCCGACTTCGGCTTCCTCGACGAGGACATCGAGACCCGCCCGGCCGAGCTGGCCATGGCGTCGTCGCTGATCGACTCGATGGCCGGCAGCTTCAAGGCCGAGGAGTTCACCGACAACTACCGGGCCGCCCTCCAGGAGGTCATCGACGCCAAGGTCGAGGGCCGCGAGGTGGTGCAGCCCGAGGAGGCCGAGGAGGCGCCGGCCGCCGCCGTCGACCTGATGGCCGCGCTGAAGGCCTCGGTCGAGCGGGCCAAGGCGGCTCGCGGGGAGAAAGCCGCGCCGGCGCCGGCTAAGAAGGCCACCCCCGCCAAGAAGAAGACAACTGCCACACCCGCGAAGAAGGCTGCTCGTAAGTCCGCATGATTAAAGTTGCCCCGTGGCACTGACGTGGGACGAGTCTTATCTGGGCAAGGTACGCGCGAGCGTCGGGGACACCGACACGATCCTGTTCGTGGGCGCGCGCGGCGTGATCATCGACGATCAGAACAGGCTGCTGCTCATCCAGCGGTCCGACAACCACCGCTGGGCGATCCCGGCCGGCGCGATGGAACTCGGCGAGAGCATGGAGGAGTGCGCCATCCGCGAGGTGTGGGAGGAGACCGGCCTGCGGGCGACCTCCCTGACGCCGTTCGCCTTCTACACGGCGTACACGTACACGAACGACTACGGGCACACCTACCAGCAGATCCTCATGTCGTTCAAGATCGACACCTGGGAGGGTGAGCTGCTGCGCGAGACCGAGGAATCGGTCGACGCCGGCTTCTTCCCGCTCGACGCGCTGCCCGGCCCGAAATCCTTCGTGATCGACGAGACCCTGGCCGACCTCGCGTCGTTCCAGGCCACCGGCCGCCTCGTCCTGAAATGAGTCGCGCCTAGCCGGTGTGTTCGGGCACGATCCGCGAGTGCTCGACCTCACCCCGCTGCGCACCTCCCGCGACTACCGCCTGGTCTTCGCGGGAGGCTCGGTCTCCGGTTTCGGCTCCTTCATCACGTACGTCACCATCCCGTTCCAGGTCGCCCACCTCACGAACGACCCCTTGATGGTGGGCCTCCTCGGCGTCTGCGAACTGGTCCCGCTGCTGGTGATGGCGTTCGTGGGCGGCGCCCTGGCCGACTACCTGGACCGCCGGCTGCTGGTCCGGGGCGGCGAATTCGCGCTGGCCGCGCTCACGGGCGTACTGCTGATAAACGCTCTTTCCTCGGCACCGCACCTGTGGCTCCTGTACGTGGTGGCCGCGCTGACCGCCACCGTCGACGGCCTGCAACGCCCGGCCCTGGAGGCGATGGTCCCCCGCCTGGTGCGCCCCGAGGAACTGCCCGCCACCATGGCCCTGCAATCGCTCGGCATGCAGATCGCCCAGCTCGGCGGCCCGGCGCTGGCCGGCCTCCTGATCGCCTCGGTCGATCTCGCTTGGGTGTACGCCTTCGACCTGCTCACCTTCACCGTCTCGCTCACCTGCCTGACGCTGGTCCGGGCGGTACCGCCACCACCCGACGCCGACCGCCCGTCCCTGCGAGCCGTGGTGACCGGCCTGCGCTACGCCAAGTCCCGCCCCGAACTGATGGGCACGTACCTGGTCGACATCAACGCCATGTTCTTCGGCATGCCCCAGGCCCTCTACCCGTTCCTGGCCACCCAGCTGGGCGGCCCCCGCATCCTCGGCCTGCTCTACGCGGCCCCCGCCGTAGGCTCCCTGCTGGCCACGTTGACCAGCCGCTGGACGGCCAAGGTCCACCGCCACGGCCTGATGGTGGTGATCGCCGCCGCCTTCTGGGGCATAGGAATCATCGGCGTAGGCCTCTCCACCACCCTCTGGCTGACCCTGTTCTGCCTGGCCTTCGCCGGCGCCGCCGACATGATCTCCGGAATCTTCCGAGCCATCATCTGGAGCCAAACCATCCCCGACCACCTGAGAGGCCGCCTGGCCGGCATAGAAATGCTGAGCTACACCACAGGCCCTCTACTGGGCCAGCTCCGCTCCGGCGCCATGGCCCGAACCCGCCTGGGCGTAACCGGCTCCATCTGGCTCGGCGGCCTCCTCTGCGTAGCGGGCACGGCCGCTTTGGCGCTGGCCCTCCCCCGCTTCCTCCGCTACAACGGCAAAGACGGCATGGCCCTGAAGAAAGCCGCCGACGAGGCATGGGCCGCCGCAGCCACCGCCCGAACGACCTGAAGCCGAGGACTACGCCGATCGCCGATGCGATCCCGGCCCATGGCGGCTGTCACCCTCGGGTCGCCGGCGCTATCCGAGGGGATCCGCTCCTCATGTCCGCCGAGTGCGTTAGCTCGCCTTCCCGCCTCTGAAGCGTGGGGTAACGCGGCGGTCGGCTTCTCCGCGCCGCATCATCCCCCGGCGCCGTAGATACCGGAGATGATCAAAGGAACCAGCATGATCACTCCGAACACCACGAGCGCCACAATGGCGACAGCTGTGGGGGCGGCCCCATAGGAAGAAGCAACGAGGATGCCACAGATGCCGGCGGCGCTTCCGCCGGCAGTTGCGAGCGCCCTCATGATCACGCTGGGACGAGGACCGCCACTCCCCTGGTCCTGCCGCGGCAGGATGGTTACCGTAGCCATATTGCTCCCCCTTGAGACGTGCCCTACCGAGGCGGATTCATAGGCGAGTAATGCGACGGCCCGGCTGCAACCGGGCCGTCGCCGTCGCCTCCGAGGGTCTCACGCCGAGCGACATACTTCTACCTGTCGCCTAGCTTTGCTCCCATTACCTCGCGCCGGGACGCCGGGGCTATACCGAATACATCGCGCTAAGTCGATCCTCTACAGGTCGAGCGCTCCCTGGGACCCATTCGCGCGCCAAGGGTGGGGCCGGCGGGCCGCCAGAGTTGGGGCGTCAAAGGAGCGGGCGGTGAAGCTTGATTGCGAATCAGTCCTGAATGGATGGACGCACGAAGTTGAGCATCGTTCGAGATTCGCTCCTCGCCGAAGTTCATCGAGGACGGCAGCCCGCACCATGGCGGAAAGATCGAGGACCGCGGCCAGGCCCAGCATCACTATCCGTCAATACGTCCTAGGCCGGGCAGTACGGACCCGGCGGCGCGAGCCCGGCGACGTCGGCCGGGCAACGGGCCGGGCGAGGCGGGCGGGCGCCGAGTGGCGCGCCGGAGCGCGAGGCGGGCGGAGCCCGCGAGCTCGGGACGCCATGCAGGACAGCCCGGCAGCCGGGTGAGGAGGGCGAGCCCGCACGGGCCCGCCCTAGCTCCTCGGCCGCCCTTCGAGGATTCGTACTTAATGGCGGGTTTTGTCGTCAGCCGAACCCGGCAGTGGCTTGACCGCGCCGGCCAGGGTGATCGACACGATGAGTAGGACGGCTACCGCTACCAGAGCGTTCTTGACCGTGACGTGGTCGCCGAGGAAGCCGATCAGTGGTGGGCCGCCGAGGAACGCGCAGTAACCGATCGAGGCGACCACGCTGACGCGGGCGGCCGCCTGGGACGGGTCGTCGGCGGCGGCGCTCATGCCGACCGGGAAGCCCAGGGAGGCGCCCAGGCCCCAGAAGAGGGCGCCCACGAAGGCGACCGGCGTGTTCGGGCCCAGAATGTAGAGGGCCAGCCCGGCCAGGGAAATCACGGCCAGGACCCGTACCACCGGCACGCGGCCGTAGCGGTCGAGCAGCGGTGGGCCGAACCAGCGGCCGGCGGTCATCGCGGCCAGGAAGACCGCGAAGGCGAGGGTGCCGACGGCCGCTGAGGCGCCGTGACTGTCGATCATCGAGACGCTGATCCAGTCGATGCCGGCACCCTCGGTGAAGGCGAAGGCCAGGACGAAGACGCCTACCAGAATCGTGCGAGGCTCACGCCACGTCGCCAGGGCGCGGGACAGGCGACTCTCCGTGGTGGTCACCGGGGCCGTGGAACCCACCATTGTCGGGTCGGAGGGGGTGACGGCCGGCGCGGGTCCGTCGTCGTCCGGGCCGAAAGCTCGTACGGACAGGACGACGACCACCGCGATGACGACTGCGGTGACCGCCAGATGCAGGGTGACCGAAATGTCCAAAGCGACAGCGGCCGCACCGACCAGCGCGCCGGCGACCGTGCCGACGCTGAAGCCGGCGTGGAAGCGCGGCATGATCGCCTTGCCGAGGCGGCGTTCGATGATGGCGCCCTGCACGTTCATGCCGACGTCCCAGGCGCCGTTCGCGAAGCCGAAGACGAACAGGGACGCCACCACGGCCCACACGCCGTGGAGGTAGCCGAACGAGACGCCGAGCATGGCCACGCCCAGCACGGCGCCCATCGCGCCGACCGTGCGCCGCGAGCCGAAGTGGGACACGATCTGGCCGGCGAGCAGCAGCGACACGATCGAGCCGGCGGCCAGCGAGAGCAGCACCAGGCCGAGACGGGACGGGCTCAGGCCGAGCTCGTCGCGCACCTGGGGGATGCGGGACGCCCAGCTCGCGGCCGCGACGCCGGCGAAGATGAAGGCCAGGTAGACGGCGCGGGCCGCCGCCCGCACCTCCGGCGTGGCGGGAGCGGTGGTGGTCATTCGGCGACTCCGAGCAGGCGGCGCACGATCGTCCGGGTCTCGGTGGGGTCGAAGGATGCCGTGGAAAGCGTGCGATGCATGACCAGGCCCTCGATCAGCGCGTCGACGCCGCGGGCCGTCACCGGATCGATGAAGCGTTCGAGTACGCTACGTGACCGGCGCATCCACGACTCGGTGACGCTGCGCAGCGCCGGGTCCCGCAGCGCGGCCAGGTAAAGCTCGTACGAGACCACCCAGTCCCGCGCCGTGCCGCCGGCGTCGCCGTTGATCAGGTCGGCCACCGCGTCGGCGAAGCCCTCGAGGTCGCGCACCTGCGCGAAGTGCGCCTCGTAGCGCGGCGACATCTGGTCGGACAGGCGCCGGAAGGCCTGCGCGAGCAGGTCGTCGATGCTGTCGAAGTGGTAGGTGATCGAGCCGAGCGGCACGTCGGCCGCGGCCGCGATGCGCCGGCTGGTAGTGCCGGCGACGCCGTGGTCGGCCACCACGTCGATCGTCGCGTCGATGATGCGGCTCTTGCGCTCAGGGTCGTAGCGCCGCGGCGAGCGCGCCGCCGGCACGGTCGTCACGGCTCCACCTCGCGGATGACGCGAGCCGGGTTGCCCACGGCGACCACGTTCGGTGGCAGGTCTTTGGTGACGATCGCGCCGGAGCCGACCACAGTGTTCTCACCGATGGTGACGCCGGGGAGGACGATCACGCCGCCGCCGAGCCAGACGTTGTCGCCGATCACGATGGGCGTGGCCGCCTCCCACTTGTCCCGCCGGGTACCGGCCGCAACCGGATGCCAGGCGGTCAGGAGCTGCACGTTCGGCCCCATCTGCACGTCGTCGCCGATGGTGATCGGGGCGACGTCGAGGCAGATCAGACCGAAGTTCGCGAACGTACGGGCGCCCACGAAGGTCTGATAGCCGTAGTCGCAGCGGAACGGCGGGCGGATCTCGCTGTCCTCGCCGAACGATCCGAGCAGCTCGGTGAGCAGCTCACGGCGCAGCTTGCCGTCGGCCGGGTCGGCCTGGTTGAGGCGGTGGGTCAGGGAGGCCGCGCGCAGCATCTCGCGGGCCAGGTCGGGATCGTCGGCCTGGTACAGCTCGCCGGCGAGCATCCGATCGCGCATGGAAGCCATGCGTACGATCGTACATAGAACCCTGGATAGAATGCGGCCGTGATCGCGAAGCCGGCTTGGGATGTCGTGGTGGTCGGCGGCGGGCCGGCCGGTTTGTCGGCGGCGCACGCGGCCGCGACCGCCGGCGCGCGCACCATCGTTCTGGAGCGGTCCGAGCACCCCCGGTACAAGACGTGCGGCGGCGGCCTCCTCGGCAGCTCGCTGGCCCTCGCGGCCCCGCTCATCGACGTGCCCGGCCGGGACACCATCGGGTCGATCACGTTCACCCGCGACGGCCGGCGTTCCTTCACCCGGCACGCGAGCGGCCGCCCGCTGCTCACCATGGTCCGCCGCGACGACTTCGACCTGGCCTGGTCCAAGGCGGCCGCCGCGGCCGGCGCGACCGTCCGGCAGAACAGCCAGGTCCGCTCGATCGACCAGGACGACGACGCGGCCACCGTCACGCTGGCCGACGGCGAGCAGGTCACCGGCAAGGTGGTGATCGGGGCCGACGGCTCGGCCGGCATCACCTCGCGCTACGTCGGAATCACCCTCGACCAGCAGGATCTCGGTCTCGAGGTGGAGTTGGCCGCCACCGAGGCCGACCGGGCTCGGTGGCGCGGCCGGGTGCTGCTCGACTGGGGGCCGTTCCCCGGCTCGTACGGCTGGGTCTTCCCCAAGGACGACGAACTGACCGTCGGCGTGATCATGGCGAAGGGCAACGGCGCCGAGACCAAGCGCTATCTGGGCGCCTTCGTCGACCGGCTCGGCCTCGGCGATCGCGAGGTCGTCCGCGACTCCGGCCACCTGACCCGGTGCCGCAAGCCGGATTCACCGCTGCGGCGCGGCCGGGTCATGGTCGCCGGCGACGCGGCGGGCCTGCTCGAGCCGTGGACCCGCGAGGGCATCAGCTACGCGCTGCGCTCCGGCGCGTGGGCGGGCGAGGCCGCGGCCGCCGGAGATCTCGGCGCCTACGAGCGGCGGGTCGCGGGCGAACTCGCCCCGGAGATGGCCGCGGGCCGGCGACTGCTCGGCGCCTTCTCCCGCCATCCCGCTGTGGCTCACCTCGCGATGGGTACGCCGCTGGGCTGGCGGGCGTTCGAGACGTTCTGCCGCGGTGACCTTTCGATGGCGCGCGTGCTCGAGCGCCGAGGCGTCCGGGCAGTGCTCGCGCTCTTCCGTTCCTAGTCAGCGAGGCCGAGCCCCCTTAGCCAGCGAGACCGCGCGCCCTTAGTCAGCGAGACCGCGCGCCTTTAGTCAGCGAGACCGCGCGTCGGCCACGGCGCCCACAACACCGGCGCCGCGAAGCCGCCGCGACGCGCGTCGCGGGCGTCCCGGCGGGCCAGTGGTCCCTCGCGCCGGCCGTTGACGCCGACCCCGATCAACCTGGTCTCGAACCACGAGCCGTCCACACCGCGGCGCACCCGTTCCCACAGACCGCCCTCGACCAGGGCGAACGCCTGTTTGCGGAGCATGTCGACGAGCTGGGCCGGATCTTCCTCGCAGACCTCGCACCCGCAGGCGGGCAGCGCCTCGACCCACCACCGTCCCAGGCGCACGACAAGGCCCGGAAAATCGGTGAAGGCGACGGCGAGGGGCGCGGCGGCGGGCGTACGCGGCATGAGCCGCTCCATCCGTACCAGGCCTTCGGCCGGCCCCAGCTGTTCTTTGGTCTCCCTGCGGTCGACCATGTAGCGCTGGTCCAGCTCGTCGAGCAGCGCCTCAGCCGCGTCGTGCAGGACAGCGAAGCGGTTGGCGCCGGATACGTGCGGGTCGGCCCTCACTCGCGCAGTATGCCGCTCTCGGCCAGCGGCAAACCAGGGGATCGGCCGGATCCCGCCTCATTCGAAGGAGAGCTCGCCCCGCTTGACACCCTCCACGAACGCCCTCCACTCCGAGGGGGTGAAGGACAGGACAGCTCCACCGGGATTCTTGGAATCGCGGACCAGGATGGTCTCGCCCGCCCGTGCCACTTCGACACAGGTGCTCTGCGAACAGGATCTCGAGCGTTGCCATCGGGGTTCGTCGGTCCAGTAGCTCATCTGCACACCTCCGTGCCGGTTCCCGAACTCCACGGTAAGGGACCGTTTCGAGGCTTGGCAGGAGTGAATGCCGAGGGCGAGGAAATTTATCCGCTTATATGCGGCTCAGGCCGTTTTACGGCCGAGGCTAGTCGGCTAGCCGACAGTTCTATGAACCGCCCTGCGTAGGAGCCCACGCAGGGCGGCGGGCACTGCGGTCCAATCAGAACGTGAAGTCGCCGGCCTTCACGCCCGCCGCGAACGCGAGCCACTCGTCCTCGGTGAACGAGTGCGGGGGCAGCTGCGGGTTCTTGCTGTCCCGGATCAGGTACTGCCCGTCAACCCTGGCAACTTCGACGCAGTTGCTCGCAGTGCACCGGCTGCTCCGGCGCCACTCCAACTCGCGCATGTCTCTACTCCTGTGATTTTCAAGAAACAAAAGGAAAATTCAACTTTTTACGTCATGAGGGTTGGCCTCAAGCTCGTCTATACGCTTCTGCACGTAGGCGATCGTGTCGCCTTCGTTGTCTGCGGCTTTCCAAAGTTGATCAAAACGTCTGCGGTGCCGCGCGGTCTCGACACGAGTCTCGATGATCTCGTCGTTCAAGCCGGTCTCGCGGTACATGATCTCATTGTTCGCGCGACCGACGCCCACCGTGGCCAGTTCGAAACTACCGTTGTTGGCAATCGCGATCTCCAGGCTGAACGGCAGCATCCGCAGCCTGTAGAGCCCGCTCTTGGACAGGTCGATGAGCAGGCGGAGTTGCCTCACGAAGGCCGTTGGGCCGCCGAACGATCTCATCAGTACCGACTGGTCGAGCAGGACCATGTAGTCGAGCGCGTCGCCCCGGCGGGCCAGTGCCTCCCGGCGGTGGGCCCGAGCCTCGACCATGGTGTCGACCTTCTCCTGGGAGAAGTCGGCCTCTTCCATCCACGTGCCGGTCAACGCCGTCCCGTACTCGGCGGTCTGCAGCGGACCGGGGATGTAGAAGATGTTGAACGAGCGCAACTGCGAGGCCTCCGCCTCGTACTCCACCAACTTGCGGAAGCTCTCCGACATCTGGTCGCGGAAGCGCGCCTCCTGCCACCACACCGACTCGGGCTTCTGCCTCGTCCGGGCGATCCGCGCGTCGGCCAGCAGGGAGTTGATCTTTGTTTTGTCGCGCACGCCGAGCAGCGTGAGCAGGCCGCGCAGGTCATTTATCGAGACGGTGACATCGCCCTTCTCGATCCGAATGACCTTGCTGTTCGACCACTCCATCTCCTCGGCCACCTGCAACTGGGTCAGACCGGCGGCCTCGCGAGCCTCACGCAACGCAACGCGTACGCGCAGGCGTGCAATCGTCGGCGAATCGCCCTCGGCCATGAGTCCTTCAACGTTGAAGCGGCGGCGTGGATGGGTCGGTGCAGGATGCTACCTCGCTGATTGCCTACTGGCCATCAGCGAGGCGGCTCATCTTCCGTGATACCAGAACGACGGGAACCGCGTGCGGTTTTGATCCAAACGTTCCCGTCACTCCGCCGGGGACTTCATGCAGTGGCGAACGTGAGATCTCCGGCCGGTGGTCGCGCGTCCTCCATGGCTCTGCGCAGAGCTCGTTTGACCTGGTTGAACTGCCTTTCCTCCCCGCAGGAGTAGAGGACCACCTCCACGCCGCGGTAGTTGGCGTGCAACTCCCACGCGCGGCCACCCCGGCGGAACATCGACGGCAGAGCACAAGCCACGGGAATCGTCACGGCAACCAGGCCGATGGCATACGCGTGCGGTGGCTCGAGCAAAGTCCAGCCGGCTCCGATCACCCCGACGGTGGCGGCGGCGGCCATCGAGACCCGTACCGGTGACCCCGGCTCGGAGACCGCTCGAACCTGGCCGACATTACGGAGATCACGAACTACGTAACTGCGCACCGGAGTGGTCCGCCAAACGAAGTAATCGTCGGTTACCACGGCGTCCGGCCCACGGTAGTAGGTACGTTTGCTCATGGCGCACTCCTCTCGACTGAGGCTTGCGAGGAGAGGGAATTGGGGCCACGATGGCTGCAGAGACTGATAGATCCTCGCCCCAACTGATCCGTCCCGGGCAGATCCTTTCCACGCAGATGATGGGACGCAGCAAGGAGCAGAGGCAGGAACGGCACCCGGTTGCCGCCGGGTGCCGTTTGTTTGTCTCCCCTTCTAATCTCTCCGCCCTTGTTGCTCTACTAGCAGTAGAGCACGCCACACGGCTGTCCGCCATACATCAATCTGCCATGTTGCAGATTGCGTACAAGCCGACTGCCATCGAGAGGCCCGTCACTCGGCCCCACCGAAGGCGTTTCATCGACGAACGGGCCGGGTAGGCCACCGAGGGATGTCACTGTCAATCCTGCAAAAGCGCAGGTGGAAGGGCGATGAACCCGCATGGAGAGCCGACTCAAGATCGCGGGCCAGGCAGTACAGCCCATCCTGGTGATGTTCCCTCTGGGCCTGTTCGCCATGGCCTTCATCTTCGACACCGCGAATCAACTGGGCGGCCCTAGCATTCTGGGAACGCTGGCCTACTGGAACATCGTGGCCGGCCTGCTCGCCGGTGTTCTCGCCGCCACCGCGGGCGCTATTGATCTCGCTTTCGTCCGCCGCGCCGACACGAAACGCCTCGGCGTACTGCGGGCCCTGATGAACATGGGCGTACTGATCCTGTTCGCCGTCATTCTCATGGTCCGCATCGGCACTCCCGACCGCGCCGCCGGGACCGGCCTTTATCTCCTCGAGATCATCGCCCTCGCCATCTGCGGATTCGGTGCCTGGTTCACCGGCCAGGTGGCCAACGGACACACCCCGGCGTTTGCCCGGGCCGCTCTGGGGAACCGCGGATACTGATCTCTTTGAAAGGGGCAACCGGATGACCACCTCGATTCAGGGCAAGCGCGTTGCCTTCCTGGCGACCGACGGCGTGGAGGAGGTCGAATACACCGAGCCGCGCAAGGCGGTGGAATCGGCCGGCGGCACGGCCGAACTCGTCTCCATCAAGGACGGCGAAATCCAGGCCGTCAACCACATGGACAAGGCCGGCACGTACCGGGTGGAGAAGTCGGTGAAGGAGGCCGACGTCTCCGACTACGACGCCCTGGTCCTCCCCGGCGGCGTGGCCAACCCGGATTTCCTGCGCGTCGACAATGGCGCCATTCGATTCGTCCGCGACTTCATGGCCACCGGAAAGCCGGTCGCCGCCATCTGCCACGGCCCGTGGACCCTGGTCGAGGCGGGCGCGGTCAGCGGCCGCACCATGACAAGCTGGCCCAGCCTGCGCACCGACCTGGCCAACGCCGGCGCCACCTGGGTCGACGAGGAGGTCTTCGTCGACGACCACCTCATCACAAGCCGCAAGCCCGACGATCTGCCGGCTTTCTGCGGCGAGTTGCTGTCGGCGATCGCCAAGAACGCCTAGATACGGAATTACACGGCAGGTTCCGCCGAGGCGGGCCGCTGAGTGCAACACCGGCTCGGCGCCCGCCCGCCGGGCTGTCCCGGCCGGTCACCCTCAGGGCCATCGTGGACGTCATGGAGCTGGACCGGCACAAGTGCGCCTTCGTGGCCACCGCCGAGCGGTCCAGCATGAGTCAGGCTGCGGTTGCTTCGCACCTGTCGCAACCGGTGCTGTCGAAACGCGTCCGGCGCCTGGAGGACGCGGTCGGCCCGAACCTGTCGCGCACCTGACCGCCTTCGACGTGGAAGCGTTCGGAGGCCCCGACACGTTCTCCCGGACGGGCGAGGTACCCCGATGCAACCGGCCGGCGGACAAACGACAGTCGTGTAACGAAATACGGCCCTGACCAGCTTTAACCCTGGTCAGGGCCGTTCTCTGAGCCGCCTGTCGGAATCGAACCGACGACCTACGCATTACGAGTGCGTCGCTCTAGCCGACTGAGCTAAGGCGGCAACGATGACCAATCGTACGCCATCGGTCGGGGGGTGGTCCGGCGGGTCCGGTGTAAACGAGGGAGGGAATCTGTCGTACGACGGGACTAATGTGCCTGGCGTGACCGACGACCACCCGCAGCCGGCCCCGCAGGGGCAGGTCGTGCCGCGCCGGCCGACCAGCATGGATCCTCGTGAGCTGGGCTTCGAGCCTAAGCGGCCGGTTGGCTGGCTGGCGCCGTTGCTGCTGCTCAGCACGGGTTTGCGGGCTCTGCTGGCGACCCTGTTCGGTGCCTATCTGGACAAGCGTGAGCTGCAGAACTCGCTCGACGGGGGCTGGTTCGACCATTCGAAGACGGCTGACGGCGAGCTCTGGTTCGACTATGTGGCCGACCTCGGTGACGGCTTCCACGCCACGTACTCAATCGCCTGGCTTTTGGCCCAACCCGCCCTCCAGGTCGGCGACGCCACCCTGCCGCGTGGACGGCTGCTGCTCATGGGCGGTGACCAGGTCTATCCGCTGGCCAGCGGAGACGGCTACGAGAGCCGGATGAAGGGTCCTTACCGGGCGGCGCTGCCCGAACCGCCGTCCGAGGGGCACCGGCCGACGCTGTTCGCGTTGCCCGGCAACCATGACTGGTACGACGGTCTGACGGCGTTCCTGCGGTTGTTCGCGCGGCGCAAGGACGGGCACATCGGCGGGTGGCGCACCGAGCAGCGACGGTCGTACTTCGCGGTCAAGTTGCCGTCGGACTGGTGGCTGTTCGCGATCGACGAGCAATTCGGGGCGTACATCGACGATCCGCAGCTTCTGTACTTCGAGAAGGCCGCGCGCGACCTCGGACCGGAGGACCGGGTCATCCTCATGACGCCGTCACCGAAATGGGTCAAGGCGGCCGACGATCCGAAGGACTACGACGCGATCGACTACTTCGTCCGTACGATCATCGCGCCCCGCAAGGCCACGGTCCGGGTGATGGTCTCCGGCGACCTGCATCATTACGCGCGCTACGGCGACGACGACCGTCAGCTGATCACGTGCGGCGGCGGTGGCGCCTACCTGCTCGGCACGGCCCAGCTGCCCGACGAGATCGTGGTGCCGCCCGAGGGCACGCTGACCCGCAACCGGAGCGTCAGTCACACGTACCCGTTCCGGAAAGCGTTCCCCGACGCGGCGGCGTCGCGGCGGATGGGCTGGGGCGTGTTCCACCGGGTGCCGACCCGCAATCCCGGGTTCGCGACCATGCTCGGCATCATCACCACGCTGACCATGCTGGCGATGGCCGGCGCGGCGGCGGAGGACGACATCTTCCGGCGGCTGTTCAGCATCCCGCTGGTCATCATGCTCGGGGTGATCCTGGCCGGCACGGTGCTCTTCGCCCAGCCGCCCGGCGCCGACAAGCCGAAACACTCACGGCACTGGATCCTCGGACTGCTGCACGGCTTCGCCCAGATAGCGCTGGCCGCCGGCGGCGCCTGGCTGTGGCTGCGGCTGCCGTTCCACGAGTGGTCGTGGCCCGGCCCGCTGGTGGTCGCGGCGGTCCTCTACCTGCCGGTCGGCGGGTTCCTGGCCACCCAGGTGTGCGCGCTCTACCTGCTGATCGCCAGCCGCTTCGACGTGAACGTCAACGAGCTCTTCGCCGGCCAGGGCATCGAGGACGCGAAAAGCTTCCTCCGCCTGCACATCGACCGCGACGGCACCCTCACCATCCACCCGCTCGGCGTCACCACGATCGGCCGCAAGTGGGAGGCCGACCCCGAGGCCGCCCCGGACGCCTCGTGGCTGCGCCCCACCGAGCCCCTCGTCGTCCACCCCATCGAGGAACCGATCCGGGTGCGCTGAGTCAGCCGTACTGCTCGTCGTGGGCCTGGCGGGGCCCGCAGACCGAGGCGCGGCTGCACGAGCAGCGGGAGCCGTCGGCGTCGAGGCGGACGACGACGGAGTCCTTGGGCACGCTGTGCGCGACGACGCGGCCGTCCCCCTCGGGCGTGGTGACGCGGCTGCCGACCGTGGGGGCCGAGGCCTGAAACTTCTGGTACAGGGGATGTTCGTACTTGAGGCAGCACATGAGGCGGCCGCAGGCGCCGGAGATGCGCAGGGGGTTGAGGGGTAGGTCCTGGTCTTTCGCCATGCGGATGGTGACCGGCTCGAAGTCGGTCAGGAAGGTGGCGCAGCACAGGTCGCGGCCGCAGGAGCCGATGCCGCCCTGGACGCGGGCCGAGTCGCGGGCGGAGAGCTGGCGCAGCTCGACGCGGCAGTGCAGGGTGGCGCCGAGGTCGCGTACCAAAGAGCGGAAATCGACCCGGTGGGGTGCGGTGAAGTAGATCGTCGTGCGGGCGCTGTTGCCGCCGGTCTGGTCGAGCACGTGGTCGACGGCGACGACCTTCATCGGCAGCTCGTGTGCCTTGATCAGTTTTTTCGCGGCGACCTTGGCCTCGGCTTTGCGCTTGCGCAGCAACTCGTCGCGCCGCAGATCGTTCTCGTCGGCGATGCCGGCGACCTTCGGGAAGCCCGAGGTCTCCTCGCTCACCCACTGCGCCGCCCAGACGCACTCCGCCACCTCGGGGCCGTCGTCCGTGGGCACCAGCACACGGTCGCCGACCTGGGGCGAGAACTCGCCCGGGTCGAGGTAGTAGAGACGGCCGTACCGGTTGAAGCTGACCGCGCACAGCATGCCCATGGTCACCACCCTACGACTTCCCCTAGCGCGTACCAAATGCCGGTTTTGGGCTACCCGGCAGGGTTGTCGAATAGATGCGGCACAACCGCCCCAATCGACCGTCGTTGGGCAGACCCGTAGACGTCGCTCAACACGGAACACTTCGGGAGGGAACTACCCATGACGCCCGCCAGATCGCTGGCCGCCAGTGTGGTCGCACTCGGTTTCACGGGTGCGCTCAGCGCTCCGCTGCCCGCGTTCGCCGCGCCCGCACCGTGCGAGCGGGCCGAGAGCTACGCGGCCCAGTCCGGCGCCGAGCTGCTGCGCATCGAAAAGCTCGCCGTCCAGGTTCCCGACGTCCGCTACAAGAAGCCGAAGGCCGAGACTGAGACCGAGAGCGGCCCGGCGACCGGCGCCGCGGCCCGCGTGCTGGACTCGGTGGACGACCCGATCACCGACCCGGAGGAAAGCGACACCCTCAGCGAGGGCATCGGGATGCTGGGTACGGCGATGCTGGGCACCCTGACGCCGCGCCCGAAGGCCAAGGCGGGCACCGACGGCGAAGCCGACGTGGTCACGCCGGCCGACGAGGTGACCGGCCGCCTGGGTGGAGCGGCCGAGCAGGGCGGCAGCCTCGTGAATGGACTGACGCGGGCTCCGGGAGACTCGGGCGGGAGTGGCGCCGGGACGTCGATGGAAGACCCGGCGGCGGGGGCGAAGGCCGATGAGGACGCAGCCGACGAGGGTCGGGCCGACAAATCGGAAGAACCGTCCGAGGATGCCGTGAAGGAGAGCGGAAGGACCGCGACTCTGTCCGATGTGGGCGTCGGCGAGACCCGGACCGCGATGATCGCCGAGGCCAAGGTGTCGTCGGCCGCCTATGGGCGGCTGCTGGACGGGCAGGCCGAGGGCAAGGCCGGGCTGAGCAAGCCGCTGCTGCAGAAGGCGCCGCCCACCAACCCGAAGGCGGCGCAGCGCGTGACCCCGGCCGGCAAGGCGGGTCCGCTCAAGCTCGGCGCTGGCCGGCTGGCCGCGCACGCGCGATGGGAAGCGGGCATGGCCTGCGGCCGCGCCGTGGGCGAGACGACCCGCTCGGAGGCCGGGCTCACGAGCCTGCGCCTGCTGGACGGGCTGGTCCGCGTACCGGAGAAGCTCACCAGCGAAAGCACGACGGCGCTGGAGCGAAGCGGCGAAGCGGCCCGGTCGGTGGCCTCGTCCACGGTCAAGGCGGGCCGGATCGAGCTGGCCGACGGCAGGGTTCGCGTACGCGTTCTGCGGGCGCCCACGTTGACGACGTCGATGTCGGCGGCCGAGGGCGGCAAGGTCGAATACCGCCCGGCCGTCGTGGAGGTCTCCGGCGACGGGATCGCCACCAAGCGGCTGGAGGCGGCCGGCGACCACGCCGAGATCACGCTGACCCCGGAGCGCCACGCGACGGAGTCCGTGCCGCTGGGCCGCCTCAGCGACCTGGCCGCGCTGGACAAGGCCAAGCGGCTGCCCGTGCCGGCCGTACCGGGGCTGCCCCCGGTGAGTGCGGCGCCGCGGACCGAGTCGGCCCCCAGCGCGACTCACGGAACCCGGCTGCGCGTGTCGCTCGGCGACGTCCGGCAAGCGACCAAGGGATCCGCCGTCGCCGCCCGGGCCGCCGCCGTCAAGGTCTCGCTGGTTCAGGCAGCCGCTGCCGGGTCGAAGGACCGCGACAGGCCCGGCTACGGCCCTCAGGCCAGGACCACTGTGGACCTCGCGTTCGGCGTGCTGGAGTCGGCGGCCGTCTCCCCCGCCGCGGCCCCACCGGCCGGCACAGGCGGAGCGGGCGCGGGTGGCGCCGGCAGCGGCCTTCCGGTGACCGGGCCGCGCCTGGACCGCCTGGCCATGGCCGGCGGAACCCTGCTGGTGGCAGGCATCGCCGCGGTGGCCGTGACCATGCGCCGCCGGCGGTCCCGGCCCTGATGATCCGGAACCGGCGTCGACCGTATGGAGCATTGTCGATCTCCTGACGGATGAGGGCCCGGCGACGGACGTCCGGTCCTGCTCCCCCGAGCGGACCGAAGCCGCCGTAACCCCGAGACAAGCATCGATCGATGGCGTTGAGTAGTCAGCACACCTGCGGGGGGTGCAGGAAGTCGCGGCGCCGCATTCGGATCCGAGTGCGGCGCCGCGCCTACACCGGGACCGCGTGGGTCAGGTGAGTGGAGTTCTGCATCAGCTCCTCCGCTTCGGCGTAGAGATCGGCGATCGTCCTCAACACGTGGGCGGCAATCGCGGCGGCCGCCGTCTCGGGCCGCGGGGTGGCGGGCGCGGTCTGAAGTGTCAGCGCCTCGGCCGAGACCAGCACGTCGGCCAGCGTGGCGGCCACGGTGTCGCGCGCTCGGATCATCCAGTCGCTCAGGGCGGCGGTCAGGTCGGCCGTCTCCTCCAGGCGCTCGTCGAGGCTGTCGGCGGCGCCGGCCAGGTGGACGGCGACCCGGCGGCGGAGGTCGTCGTAGGCCTCGGCCGCCTCGCCCTCCCAGACGCCTGGTGGCGGCAGGTCGGCGGCGGCGCACGC
The DNA here is from genome assembly GCF_043197815.1 of Actinoplanes sp. NPDC048988. Lineage (NCBI taxonomy): Bacteria > Bacillati > Actinomycetota > Actinomycetes > Micromonosporales > Micromonosporaceae > Actinoplanes > Actinoplanes sp. NPDC048988. The sequence goes on from NZ_JBICTW010000018.1 coordinate 201,998, forward strand.
ACGGGCCCCGGCCCGCAATTCGGGCACGGTCTCGGCCAGCGCACCGGGACGTAACGCGGCCACGGCTTCGACGGCGTCGACGGGGAGAAGGCGTACCCGTCGAAGCTCTTGCCAGATCTTGTGCTCGGCGGGGGCGCCGGCGTCGCCGAGCACCTGCTCCACCCGGCGCAGCAGGGGCAAGGCCGCGTCGAGCACCTGATACAGAGCGTCCATCACAGCTCCAGACGCCGGCGGACCGCGTCGTCGGTCTCGGCGTAGTCGTCGCGCGTGGCCCGGACCGAGGTGGCCATCGCGGTCAGCCGGCCCGAGGCGCCGGAGGCCTCCTGCGCGCGGGCGGCCACGACGGCGGTCCAGTGCTCGTGCAGCGAGCGGCCGAGTCGGCCGGGCAGGCCGGCGGAGGACTCGGCGAAGGCGCCGGGCGGGACGGTCAGCGCGGCCACCGCGCGTTCGACGGAGCGCAGGTCGTCGGCGGCCCGGTCGAGGCGTTCGGCGAGGTGGTCCATGTCAGTCCTCTCCCAGGGATCGCGGCTGCCCGAAGATCTCGCCGCGCAGCTTGTCGCGGGCCCATCGGGCGGCGTCGGCGGCCGTCGCCACCACGGTCTGGAGTTCGCGGGTGAACTCGGTCGCTTCGCGGTGATGCAGGCCGCCGCGGACGCGTATGTCCGTTATGCGGCCAGTGGCGGTCACGGTGGCCTCGATCGAGCCGTCGGGCGAGTGCACGGAGACGGTGTGCGACTCGACGGCGCGCTCGAACTCGGCCCGCAGCTGCTCGACGCGACGATGTCGGTCGATGGCTTCGCTGATCCACGCCTCGTCGATCTCACGCGCCATGCCGGAGGCTCCTCACCGTGCGTCACTTGCCGGGACCAGAACGTACCCGGAAGAGTGAAGGCTCCGCTACGGCGACTTCTCCACTGTGGATAACCCGCCTGTGGATAACTTCGAAGACTGTCGGACCGGCGCAATACCATCGTGTGCGTGAGTGAAGTCTTCGCAGACCTGGTGGGTCAGAACGAGGCGGTCGCCACGCTGCGCCAGGCAGCCTCGGCGGCGGCGCGGGTCGTGGCCGGTGAAGAGGTGCCGGCCGGCGCGATGACCCATGCGTGGATCTTCACGGGTCCGCCCGGCAGCGGGCGCTCGGTGGCGGCGCGGGCCTTCGCGGCCGCGCTGGAGTGCGAGCGCGACGGCGCCGGCTGCGGTGAGTGCCACGGTTGCCACACCGCGCTCGGCAAGACCCACGCCGACGTGCGGTTCGTGGTGCCTGAAGGCCTTTCGATCGGCGTCAACGAGATGCGGACCCTGGTGCTGCGGGCGGCGAGCGCGCCCTCCGGCGGCCGGTGGCAGGTGGTGGTGATCGAGGATGCCGACCGCCTCACCGAACAGGCCGGAAACGCGCTGCTCAAGGCGATCGAGGAGCCTCCGCCGCGCACGGTCTTCCTGCTCTGCACGCCGTCGACGCATCCGGACGACATCTCGGTGACCATTCGGTCGCGCTGCCGCGTGGTGGCGTTGCGCCAGCCGCCCGCCGACGCGGTGGCCGAGGTCCTGGCTCGCCGCGACGGCGTGGCGCCCGACGTCGCGGCTTGGGCCGCGGCGGCCGCGCAGGGCCACGTCGGCCGGGCGAAAAGGCTGGCCAACGACCCGGAAGCCCGTAGCCGGCGCGAGGCCGTTCTCGCCGTGCCGCGGCGGCTGAGCAGCGTGGGCGCCTGCTACGAGGCGGCCTCCGCGCTGATCAAGGCGGCCGAGGCCGAGGCGGCGGAAGCGGTGATCGAGACCGACGCCGCCGAGCGGGCGGCGCTGGAACAGGCCCTGGGCGCGGGCGGCACGGGCCGGGGCGCCGCCGGTGCCATGCGCGGCGCCGCCGGCCAGCTGAAGGAACTGGAGAAGCGCCAGAAGTCCCGAGCTACCCGGTCGAAGCGGGACGCCCTCGACCGCTCGCTGGTCGACCTGGCGGGCTTCTACCGGGATGTCCTTATTACGAATTTGCGCGCGCCGGTCGCTGTCGTACACACCGACACCGCGACGCAGTCGGCGGCCGCGGCTGAGAAATGGAGCGCGGAGAGCACGTTGCGCCGCCTCGAGGCCGTCCTGGCCTGCCGCGACGCCATCGACCAAAACGTCAAACCCGACATCGCCGTCGAAGCCATGATGCTCACCCTTTGGAGGGGGTGACGCCCTTCAGGAGGTACGGAGGTGGTCTGTTCCGCTCAACTAGCGCCGAACCCGCCGTAGCGACCGGCTGAGTGCAACACCGGCCCGTCACCGGGCTTCCGGCCGGTTCGGTGGTCACCGTTCGGCCGGCTGCAACACCGGCTCGTCGCCGGACTCGCGGCCGGTCCTCTGGTCACCGTTCGGCCGGCTGCAACACCGGCTCGTCGCCAGACTCGCGGCCGTCCGACGGTCACTGTCCACCCGTGGCGGCGCCGGCTCGTCGCCGGGCTTTCCAGGCGGTTCGGCGGTCGCCGTTTGGCTCGCTGCGAGGCCGGGCCGGCGTTGGTTGGTGGGCGAGCTTGGGGTTGGCGCGGTCAGCGGTGGCCGGTGCGGGTGGGGCCGTCCGGGGTTTCGTCGTCGTTGACGCCGAGCAATTCGGCCATCTCCTCGAGCGGTGGCTCCTCGTGCTGCCCGTTCGAGAGAGGGGCAGCCATGGGGTGCGCGGCTGCGGGGCTCGCGGCTGCGGAGTGCCCGGCTGAAGGCTGCCCGTCCAGGGGGTGGACGGCGGCCGGGGGCGCGGATGAGGGGTGCGCGGCGGCCGGGGGCGCGGCTGAGGGGTGCGCGGCGGCCGGAGGCGCGGCTGAGGGCTGCGCGGCGGCCGGAGGCGCGGCTGAGGGCTGCGCGGCGGCCGGAGGCGCGGCTGAGGGCTGCGCGGCGGCCGGGTGGGCGGCTGAGGGGTGCGCGGCGGCCGGGTGGGCGGCTGTGGGGTGGGCGGCCGTGGGGTGGGCGGCGGTGGCTCGGTCGGCGGCTTCGGCGGCTAGGAGGTCGGGGGCCTCGAAGTCGGGGGCCGGGGGGACCGCTGTGGAGGCGGGGGCCGGGTGTACGCCGTCGCCGGTCAGGAGGGGGGTCAGGCGGGTGGTTACCGCGGTGCCGATCTCCTCGGCGGGGCGGGCGGCGTCCAGGACCAGGTAGCGGCGAGGGTCGGCGGCGGCCAGGTCGAGGAAGGCGTAGCGGACGCGCTCGTGGAAGGAACGCGACTCGCTTTCCAGGCGGTCCGCGCCCTCGCCTCGGGAGTCCACTCGGCCCAGGCCCACCGTGGGGTCGACGTCGAGCAGGACCACCAGGTCGGGTTTCAGGCCGCCTGTGGCCCAGGAGGAGAGCCAGGAGATCTCGGCGACCGGCAGCGTGCGGCCGGCGCCCTGATAGGCCAGTGACGAGTCGACGTAGCGGTCGCTGATCACGACCGCGCCCCGGGCCAGGGCGGGACGGACCACCGTGGCCACGTGGTGGGCCCGGTCGGCCGCGTACAGCAGGGCCTCCGCCCTCGGGGACGGGGCGTCGCCCTTGTCCAGGACCAGGCCCCGGATGCGGGCGCCGACGTCGGTGGCGCCGGGCTCGCGGGTGACGACCACGTCGTGGCCGGCCGCTTCGAGGGCGGCGGCGAGGCGGCGGACCTGGGTCGACTTGCCCGCTCCCTCGCCGCCTTCGAAGACCACGAAGACGCCGCTGCGGACGAACTGCTCGTCCGGGGAGAGGGGGCGGCCGCGGATGGAGCCCCACAGGTCGGCCAGGACCGGGACGCCGCGCTTGTCGTCCATCTGGCGGAACGAGCTGATGCCGACGGCCACGCCGGCCGCGCCCGCCACCAGCAGCAGGACGCGGGTGAAGGACACGTCGAAGCTGAGGACGCCCAGGTCGACGCGGCGGGAGCTGCCCAGGCCGACCAGGAAACCGGCGAGTGTGATGGCCAGGAGCAGCACCATCCGTACGCCGATCTGCACCACCGCGAAGACCCGGCCCCGGACCGAGTCGTCGACCTCGCCGTAGAGCAGGGTCGTGCCGGCCAGGAACGCCATGCCGGCGCCGGCGCCGACCAGCAGGGCGCCGACCAGGGCCATCGACAGGTGGAAGGACACGCCCAGGAACATCACCGAGCCGCTGGCCAGGACGATGCTCATGCCGAACCAGCGGCGCCGGGACAGCTCGCGGATGATCATCGGGCCGAGGCCGATGCCGAGCGCGAGGCCCATGAAGATGGTGCCGAAGAGCAGGTAGAACGCGGCCTCACCGGCGCCCAGGGATGTGGCGAAGGTCTTGGCCGCGCCGATCACGATGCCGCCGGCGGCGAACGCGCCGAAGATGCCGAGGACCAGGCCGCGGACCAGTGGCGTACCGCCGATGTATTTCCAGCCGTCGAGGAACTGGCGGACCATGCTCTGCTCTTGGGCTTCGCGCTGGCGCTCGGCGCTCTTGCCGCCGATCTCCTTGATGCCGAAGAAGACGGTGAGCGCGGTGACGAGCCGCGAGATCGCGTTCAGGTAGAGCGCCAGCTGAACCGGCGCGGCCCAGTCGGGCAGGGTCACCCCGGACTGTTGCACGCCCGCGGTCAGGGCGGACAGGACCAGCGCGGCCAGGATCGGTGTGATGCCGTACGTGGTGACCAGCGTCAGCTGGTTCGAGACCTCGATCCGCGATTTCGGGATCAGGTTGGGGACCGCCGCTTCCTTGGCCGGGATCCAGATCAGCGTGATCGTCTCGCCGATGAAGGTGGCGATGGCGGCCCAGGCCACGGTGACGCCGGGCGAGCCGCCCAGCAGCGGCACCAGGGGGATCGATCCGTAGAAGACGAAGCGGATCAGGTCGGTGATGACCATGGTGTAGCGCCGGTCGAACCGGTCGGCGAAGACGCCGGCGATCGGACCGAGTAGCAGGGCCGGCAGCAGGCGGACGGCGATGGTGCCGCCGAAGGCCGCGCCCTGCCCGGCGCTGCTCTGGAACTGGGCCGCGGCGAAGATGCCGGTGGCGAGCAGGCCGATCCAGTCGCCGAAGGAGGCGAGGCCGAGCACGAGCCAGAGTCGGCGGAACGGCCGGATGCGCAGGACGGAGCGCAGGGCCGCCGCTCCCGACAGGTCTACCGGTCCGGTTTCCCGCTTTTCGGTGTCGATGGCCGTACCTCCCGTGATCCCCGCAGGGTGCACTCTATCGGGCGGCCCTGACCGCCCTGTTCGCCCACGTTCGGGTATCGAAAAAGTGAAGGCCTTTCGCGTTGCCTTCATCACACGTTAAGTTGCACGCGTGATCGACCGCACACTCCTGCAGAAGCGGCTCGACCGGGCCACCGCGCATCTCGAGACGCCGGTGGCCGCTGTCGACCTGGACGCCTTCGACGACAACGCGGCCCAGCTGGTGGCGCGCGCCGGCGGCAAGCCGCTGCGGGTCGCCAGCAAGTCGGTGCGCTGCCGGGCGCTGCTCGACCGGGTGCTGGCCCGGCCCGGCTGGCGCGGTGTCATGGCGTACACCCTGGGTGAGGCGATCTGGCTGGTCCGCGAGGGCGTGACCGACGACGTGCTGGTCGCCTATCCGACGGTCGACCGGATCGCTCTGCGCGAGCTCACGACCCAGCCCGACCTGGCCGCCGCTATCTCGATCATGGTGGACCACCCTAGTCACCTCGACATCGTCGATCAGGTGACGCCGCCGGGAGCGCGCCCGGAACCCGTACGGCTGTGCCTCGATCTGGACTCTTCCTGGCGGCCGGCGGGGCCACTTCATCTGGGTGTACGCCGGTCGCCCGTGCACTCCGCGGCGCAGGCCGGAGCTCTGGCCCGGCGCCTGGTCGCGCGACCGGGCTTCAAGCTGGTCGGGATGATGTCGTACGAGGCCCAGATCGCCGGACTGGGTGACCTGCCACCCGGCCAGGCGCTGAAGGGCCGGGCGATCCGCCTGATGCAGTCCCGGTCGTTCCCCGAACTGCTCGAGCGCCGTGGCGCCGCCGTCAGAGCCATCCGTGAGCACGCCGACCTGGAGTACGTGAACGGTGGCGGCACCGGAAGCGTGGCCGCGACCAGCGCCGATCCGGCCGTCACCGAGGTCACCGCCGGTTCCGGGCTGTACGGGCCGACGCTGTTCGACGCCTACAGCGCGTGGCGCCCGACCCCGGCCGCGTTCTTCGCGCTCAGCGTCGTCCGGCGCCCCGCGCCCCAGATCGCCACGGTTCTCGGCGGCGGATGGATCGCCTCCGGGCCCGCCGAGACGTCCCGGCAGCCCACGCCGTACCTGCCCGCGGGTCTGAAGTTCAAGCCCGACGAGGGACCCGGCGAGGTGCAGACGCCGCTGGTCGGGCCGGTCGCGGCGACGCTGCGGCCGGGCGACCGGGTCTGGTTCCGTCACGCCAAGGCCGGCGAGCTGTGTGAGCACGTCAACCAGCTGCAGCTGATCGACGGTGAGACAGCCACGCCGACCCCGACCTACCGCGGGGAGGGCCATGCCTTCCTGGGGTGAGCGCCGCTCAGTTGGTCACGTGGCGGTGCAGGTACTCCCGGATCAGCGCCTTGGCCTCGGTCAGCACGGACTCGTCACCGCTCTGGTCGCGCCGGAACGCCAGCTTGATC
>NZ_JBICTW010000019.1:0-168282 GCF_043197815.1 Actinoplanes sp. NPDC048988
GGAAGCTAAGCCCTCCAGCGCCGATGGTACTGCACTCGGGAGGGTGTGGGAGAGTAGGACGCCGCCGGACTCAACGTGAAACAGTAGGCCCACCCTTCGGGGTGGGCCTACTGTCATTTCTGGGGTCAAATAAAGGCCGGCCCGGATAAGGGCCGGCGATTCAGCGCTTCTGAACGGTCGAGCGGATCTCGCGGAAAAGCGTGGCCGCTTCCGATTCCGTACGGCTGGGGAACATCGCCATGGCCAGGCTGCCGTGGTCGGCCCAGCCGCAGACAGTCAGATCACCGTCGTCGGTCTTGGTGGAACCGCACCTCATGGTGCCGCCCAGCGGGCCGGCGTCGACGTCGTGCAGGCCGGTCACGGCGCCCTCGGCGTCGGAGATCAAGCCGAACGCCGTCTCCAAGTCGTTCGACGGGGTCCAGAACAGGCCGGTGCCGCCCAGGAACAGCACATTCTTCCTTGCGGTGTCCTGGTAGACCGCACCCACCGACTTGTCGAGCTCCACGTCGGCCGAAAGCGCTGTCGACAGGTACTCGGCCGTCTCCTTGCCGGAAGGGCTCTCGTCCAGGCGAAGGTCGCCGATCTGGGCCGGCGCGGAGAGGGTGGCGTCCTTCTCCGTGTAGATCTGCCAACCCGTACGGCCGAAAGCAACCGCACCCGCCAGGCCCACAGCAAGCACCGCCCCGAGGGCGATGCGGCGCACCGTGAAACGGCGGCGCGGCTCCGAAGCGGCGGAAGCGGCGGAAGTGGCGGAAGTGGCGGAAGCGGCGGAAGCGGCCGAAGAGGCGGAAGAAGAGGTGGCGGGAGAAGAAGCCGGAGGAGAGGCGGGGTCGACGGTGCCGATGTCGATCGAGGGGGATTCGGCGGGGCCGGATTCGGACATTCGGCGAGCGTAGCAATCCCGGTCATCAGTGGGTGGTGCGAATTCGGCGTTGTCCTGCGACATCCGTAGACTTGTCGGGTGACCGATGCGACCGAGACCCGCACCCCCGACAGCCGGCCCACTGGTGGCCTCTCAGCCCAGTACCAGCCGGGCGAGGTAGAGCAGCGGCGGTACGAGAAGTGGGTATCGGAGGGCTACTTCACCGCGGACCCCAAGAGCGACAAGCCGCCGTTCTCCATCGTCATCCCGCCGCCCAACGTGACCGGCTCCCTGCATGTCGGGCACGCGCTCGACCACACCATCCAGGACACGCTCGCCCGCCTCAAGCGCATGCGGGGGTACGAGGTTCTCTGGCTGCCCGGCATGGACCACGCCGGCATCGCCACGCAGAACGTCGTCGAGCGGCAGCTCGCCTCGCAGCAGCTGTCGCGGCACGACCTGGGCCGCGAGAAGTTCGTGGAGAAGGTCTGGGAGTGGAAGGCGAAGTCCGGCGGGGCGATCCTCGGCCAGATGCGCCGGCTCGGCGACTCCGTCGACTGGTCGCGTGAGCGGTTCACCATGGACGAGGGCCTGTCGCGGGCCGTGCAGACCATCTTCAAGCGGCTGTACGAGGACGGGCTGATCTACCGGGCCAACCGGATCATCAACTGGTGTCCGCGCTGCCTCACCGCGCTCAGTGACATCGAGGTCGAGCACACCGACGACGAGGGCGAGCTCGTCTCGATCCGGTACGGCGAGGGCGAGAACGCGATCGTCGTCGCCACCACCCGGGCCGAGACCATGCTCGGTGACACCGCTGTGGCCGTGCACCCCGACGACGAGCGCTACAAGCACCTGATCGGCACCGAGGTCGAGCTGCCGCTCACCGGCCGGCGCATCCCGATCGTGGCCGACGAGCACGTCGACCCCGCGTTCGGCACCGGCGCGGTCAAGGTGACGCCGGCCCACGACCCGAACGACTTCGAGATCGGCCAGCGGCACAACCTGCCCAGCATCACCATGATGGACGAGCGCGCGGTCGTCACCGTGCACGGCCCGTTCGAGGGGCTCGACCGTTACGAGGCCCGGCCCGCCATCGTCGCCGCGCTGCGCGAAGAGGGCCGGATCGTCGCCGAGAAGCGGCCCTACATCCACTCGGTCGGCCACTGCTCGCGCTGCAAGACCACCGTCGAGCCGCGGCTGTCGCTGCAGTGGTTCGTCAACACCGGCCCGCTGGCCAAGGCGGCCGGCGACGCCGTGCGCGACGGCCGGGTCACCATCGAGCCGGCCGAGCTGTCCAAGCGGTACTTCGCCTGGGTCGACAACATGCACGACTGGTGCATCTCGCGCCAGCTGTGGTGGGGTCACCGCATCCCGGTCTGGTACGGGCCGGACGGCGAGGTCGTCTGTGTCGGCCCCGACGACGAGGCGCCCACCGGCGAAGGCTGGAAGCAGGACGAGGACGTGCTCGACACGTGGTTCTCGTCGGCGCTGTGGCCGTTCTCGACCATGGGCTGGCCCGAGCAGACGGCCGAGCTCGAGAAGTTCTACCCGACCAGCGTCCTGGTCACCGGCTACGACATCCTCTTCTTCTGGGTCGCCCGGATGATGATGTTCGGCCTGTACGCGATGGACGGCAAGCAGCCGTTCGACGTGGTGAACCTGCACGGCATGGTTCGCGACGGTCACGGCAAGAAGATGTCGAAGTCGTTCGGCAACGTGGTCGACCCCCTCGACTGGATCGAGCGGTACGGCGCCGACGCCACCCGTTTCACGCTGGCCCGCGGCGCCAACCCCGGCTCCGACGTGCCGATCAGCGAGGAGTGGTGCCAGGGCTCCCGCAACTTCTGCAACAAGCTGTGGAACGCGACCCGCTTCGCGCTGATGAACGGGGCCACGGTCGAGGGGCCGCTGCCGGCGCCGTCCGAGCTGTCGGCCATCGACAAGTGGATCCTGTCGCGTCTGCAGCATGTGATCGGCGAGGTCGACCAGTACTTCGAGGCGTACGAGTACGCGAAGATCTGCGACACCCTGTACCACTTCGCGTGGGACGACGTCTGCGACTGGTACCTGGAGCTTTCGAAGCCGGTCCTCGCCGAGGGCGGCGAGACGACCAAGCGGGTGCTCGGTCACGTGCTCGACCAGCTGCTGCGCCTGCTGCACCCGGTCATCCCGTTCGTCACCGAGGAGCTGTGGACCGCGCTCACCGGCGGTGAGACGGTCACCCGGGCCGCGTGGCCGGTGGCCGATCGGGCGCTGATCGACGACGCCGCCGAGGAGGAGCTGGCCGCCCTGCAGAAGGTGGTCACCGAGGTCCGGCGGTTCCGTTCCGACCAGGGGCTCAAGCCGAGCCAGCGGGTCAGCGCGGCCCTCACCGGCCTGGGCAACGCCGGCATCGACACGCACGAGGCGCTGATCCGCTCGCTGGCCCGGCTCGACCGGCCGGCGGCCGACTTCACGGCGACGGCGACGCTCGCGGTGTCCGGCGCGATCACGGTCGACCTGGACACCCGGGGCGCGATCGACGTGGCGGCCGAGCGGGCCCGGCTCGAGAAGGACCGCGCGGCCGCCGAGAAGGAGGCGGCGCAGTGCCGGGCCAAGCTCGGCAACGAGTCGTTCGTCGGCAAGGCGCCGGAGCAGGTCGTCGCGAAGATCAAAGACCGCTTGAGCACGGCTGAGGCCGACCTCACGCGAATTGCGGCCGCCCTCTCAGCGTTGCCTACAGCATGAGCACCTACGAAGAGGTCGAGGCCGCTCTGAACGGGCGCGGCTTCACCCGCATGGCGTTCGACATGCAGAAGATCCGGGACCTGATGGACGTGCTGGGCAGCCCCCAGCGCGCCTACCCGGCGATCCACCTGACCGGCACCAACGGCAAGACCAGCACGGCCCGCATGATCGACGCGGTGCTGCGGGCGCACGGCCTGCACACCGGCCGGTACACGAGCCCGCACCTGGAGACGGTCCGCGAGCGGATCAGCCTCGACGGGGAGCCGATCTCCGAGGAGCGCCTGGCCTCGACGTACGACGAAATCAGCCCTTTGTCCGATCTCATCGACGCGCGGAACGCGGAGCCGCTGACCTACTTCGACATCACCACCGCCATGGCCTACGCCGCGTTCGCGGACGCGCCGGTCGACATCGCGGTCGTCGAAGTGGGGCTCGGCGGCGAGGAGGACGCGACCAACGTCATCGACGCCGGCATCTGCGTGCTGACCCCGATCGGGCTCGACCACACCGAGTGGCTGGGCGACACCATCGAGGACATCGCCTGGGCCAAGGCCGGCATCATCCACAAGGGCGCGACGGTGATCACGGCGTTGCAGACCGAGGAGGCCATGCGGCCCATCCTCGAGCGCACGGCCGAGATGGGCGCGACCCTGGCTCGCGAGGGCCGCGAGTTCGGCGTGGTCGAGCGCACCCAGGCGGTCGGCGGTCAACTGCTCACCCTGCAAGGGCTGGGCGGGGTGTACGACGAGATCTTCCTGCCACTGTTCGGCGCCCACCAGGCGCAGAACGCGGCGCTGGCGCTGGCCGCCGTCGAGGCGTTCCTCGGCGCCGGCAAGGGCAAGCAGCTCGAGGTCGAGCTCGTCCGTGAGGGTTTCGCCTCGGTCGACTCGCCGGGCCGGCTGGAGCGGGTGCGCAGCGCGCCGGCGATCCTGCTCGACGGCGCCCACAACCCGCACGGCATGGCGGCGACGGTGACCGCGCTGGAGGAGGAGTTCGCCTTCCGGCACCTGGTCGCGGTGGTCGCGGTCTTCGCCGACAAGGATGTCTCCGGCCTGCTCGACCTGCTCGAGCCGGTGGCGGCGCGGATCGTGGTGACGCAGAACAGCTCGCCGCGCTCGATGCCGGTCGACGAGCTGGCGCAGATCGCGTCGGACATCTTCGGCGAGGACAGGGTCACCGTGGCGCAGAACATGCCGGACGCGATCGAGGAGGCCGTGGTGCTGGCCGAGGAGGACACGTCGGGCGAGCTGAGCGGCGTCGGGGTGCTGGTGACAGGCTCGGTGGTCACCGTCGCGGACGCCCGGAAGCTGCTGAAGCGATGACGTCCCCTTCGCCGTCGCCCGAGCAGACCCCACGGTCGGGGCTCAAAAACCCTCAGGCGGCCGTACGGGGTATGGGCGCCGGCACGCTCGTCATGGAAGCCATCATCCTGTTGCTGGCGATCCAGCCGATCCGCATCATGGGCGGCGATCTGAGCGGCTGGGGCATCGCCTCGGTGATCGGCCTGGCCGTGCTGGCCATCGCGCTGTCCGGGATGATGAAACGCTCGTGGGCCTGGCCGGCCGGCCTCGTCCTGCAGGTCCTGCTCCTGGCCAGCGGGTTCTTCCACTACTCGCTGGCTGTCCTCGGCCTGATCTTCGGCGCGGCCTGGCTGTACGCCCTGAGCGTCCGCCGCACGATCCTGGGCCGGCCCGGTCTGCTCTGACCGGGCCGGTCAGGGCCGTCAGCGGATGGCCCGCCACTGGGTGATGGCGATGTTGTGGTCGTCCGGATCCCGGAAGGAAGCCGACCAGAGCTCGAGCCGGTCCCCCCGGTTGACCGGCCGGGGGGCGTGCACGAACTCGACACCCTTGGCCCGCAACTCCTCGTAGACGGCCTCCACATCGCCGACCTCAAGATTGAGGTAGATGAGCCGCCCGGCCTCAGCCGCCAGCCCATGCACGGCCCGCAGCACCAGCCGGGTGTCCCCGGAGGCGAGCACGGCGCTGCCCTCGCCATGGTCGATCTCGTAGAACCCGAGCGTGTCCCGGTAGAACCCGATCGACCGCACCAGATCGGTGACCAGCACGGTGATCCCCACCCCGTGAATGGCTCCGGCGGGCCCCGGCCGAGCACTCGGATAGGCCGTGATGACATCGGCCGCACCCTCATCAGGCTCGCGGGTACCGCCAAGCCCGGCCCACGGACTCCGCCCCGCCCCACCCACCGAGCCGGCCGCCACGCCACCCACCGACCCGGCCGCCGCCGCAGCGGCCGCCTCGGCCAGAGCCGCAGCCGCCGGACTAGGCGCATGGGGCCGCGGCGCCGTCTCCCCAACGCCCTCACCGGCCGCAGCTTGAGCGCGGGCGGGAGCCTGCTCGTCGGTGTCGGCGAAGTGGGGTGCCGGGGCCGAAGTGTGGGCGGGGGACTGCTCGGCCGCGGCCGACACCGGAACGGCGGCGACACCCGAGGCGTGCTGGTGGGGTGCCGGGCTGCCCTCCGCCTCTGCGCTGTCCGGGGCCTGGGTGCGCGCGGCGGGCTGCTCCGCGGCGGCTGGCACGGGAACAGCGGCGCCACTCGAAGGCCGAGGCCGCGACCACGGGCTCGTCTCGGCGGCCGGCATCTCGCCGGCGGCCGCCGCCGCGGGCGCCGGCGGACGAGCAGCCGGCTGCGGAGAAACGCCGACCGAACCCACGGCCGCAGCCGCAGGGGCCGGCCCGGCCTCTGCGGCGGACGTCGCGGTGGGGCGCCCAGCCTCTGCGGCGGACGTCGCGGTGGCGTGCCCGGCCCGTGCGGCGGTGGGCGTGGTGGCCGGCCCATCCTCAGCGGCGGACCTCGCGGTGGTGGGCGTGGATTCTGCGGCGGACGCGGCCCCTGCGGCGGTGGGCGTGGTGGCGGGTCCGGACTCTGTGGCGGACTGAGCGGTGGTGGACCGGTAGGCGGCGGGTGACTCGGGCGGCGCGGCGGCTGGCGACGGCCTGACGGTGCGCGGCTCGGCGGCGGAAGGCTCGTCTGCCGAGGGCGCAGCGGCGGAAGGCTCGTCTGCCGAGGGCGCAGCGGCGGAAGGCTCGTCTGCCGAGGGCGCAGCGGCGGGAGGCTCGTCTTCGGGGCGGGCGGCGCGGTCCTGGTCGTGTTTGCCGGTCTTCTTCACGGCGGCCACGGCGGCTGCGGCCACGGCGCTGACGGCGGTGGCCAGGAAGCCGGGTTTCGGTCCGGACTGGGGAGGGGCCTCCGAAGGCTGGGCGGCGTCGGTCACCGGGACCGCGGCGACGTGAGCGGCGTCCGGCTTCGGGGACTGCGCCGGTTCCTGCCTCCATGGGACCGCGGCGACGTCCTCGTCCGGCGGGATGCGATCGCCTGCCCCAAGGGAAGAGGTCGTGTCGCTGGCGGCGGAAGGCGCCGTGTCCGCGTGGGCCGGGGCCTCGGCGGTGCCGGAAGGCGACCTGCCCGGGGAGGGCGGGGTCTCAGCTGCGGGGCGCGAGGTGGCGTCGGCGGGCGAGGCCCCGGAGGAGGTGGGTGCGGTACCGGCGGAGGAAACAGAGGTGGCGTCGTGGGCCGCGTTGGAGACGAAGCGGGTTGAGGAGTGGAACGGAGCGGGGGCGGGCTCGGAGGGGGCGGGGTCGTCGGGGATCGTCTCGGCCGGTGGGGCGATCAAGTCGTCCTGGAGGGCGGAAGCGGCCCGTGGGGTCGTTTCCGGGGCCGGCTCGGGGTTGCTGTCCAGGGGGAGGTCGATCTCGTCATCGATGAAAGCGGGGGGCGGGGTCGACGGGGGCGGCGCCGTGGGGGGCGGTGTCGACGGCGGGGGCGCGGTCGGGAAGGAGCTCACTGGCGCGGGCGTGGCCGGGGTCGACGTGGCTACCGGTTCCGGGCGGAGGGGCTGTGCGGCCGGCTCGTCGAGCGGGATGTCCGTGGGGATCTCGTCGTCGGGGTGTGGCTCGCGCTGGCTCGGGGTGCTGCGGGTGGGTGCTTCCGCGGGGTCGACCGTGGCCGTGGCGCTGCGGTGGGGGTGTGGGCTGGGGCGGCGGGTTCTCGGTGTCGAGGCCGCGCCGGCGGCGGCTCCCGCGGCGGCGGCGCCGGCTGTCGCGGCCACCGTGGGGGTGTCCGGCTCGGCTTTCTGGGCTCGGCGGGGCAGGGTGGGCGGGGTGTCGTCGTGGTCGACGAACTCGCCCTCGACGACCGGGCCGGCGGGGGTGTCGCGGACGACCACCTGGGTGTCGTCCAAGGCCTGTGGGGGCGGTGAGGCCGACGGGGGTGGCGGGGGCGGCGGCTCGTCGGGGCCCCGGCCCCACTGGCGGTCGCGGGTCTTCCACGGCGGGGGCTCGAAGTCGTCCAGCAGGGCCGCGTCGTCGTCCTGGGCCTCGAAGTCGTCGTAGTCGGGCATGGCCGGCGGGGGTGGGTCCTCACCGCGGGCGCCCGGTACCGCCTCGTTCCAGTTGATGCGGACACGGCGCATGTCGTCGACGTCGACCGTGACCGGCAGGGTGTCGCCCGGCGCCGGCCACTTGACGACCGGGATCTTCGACTCGTTGATCTCCACCTCGGAGGTGGGCAGGCCGGGGGCGACCACGACCGCCAGGATGCGGGCCCGGCCGTACGCCGCGGCCGACGTGGGCGGCGGGGTGATCGAGCGGACCTCGGCCGTGCCGGTGACCCAGGCGCGGGCGCCGCGGCGCACCACGTTGACGGAGCCGAGCGCGATTGCCAGCACCAGCAGGACGACGCCGAATATGACCACGCCCATGCTCGGCATGCCGAGTCCCAGCGCCACCACGAAGACCGCGATCGTGCCCGCTACCGCCGCCACCAGCTTCCGTGCCGGTGCGATCGGACGGCCGGTCTGGTTTGCCAATGTGGACCTCCCGCTCGTTACCGTCAGGTTATTGCCCGGCGCTACCGGAGCGAAAGTACGGCAGGTCCGGCGTCTGCTCTCGCCGGATTCCCGGTACCGATAGGCTGAACCTCCCGCGTGTCGCCAAAAGGAGAAACACCGTGTCCAGCAACACCGAGCGTTCGCTCGTGCTCATCAAGCCTGACGCCGTGCGTCGCGGACTGCTCGGCGAGGTGCTCTCCCGGTTCGAGCGCAAGGGCCTGACCGTCGAGGCGCTGGAGCTGCGCACCATGGACGCGGCGCTGGCCGACCAGCACTACGCCGACCACGTGGAGAAGGCGTTCTACCCGCCGCTCAAGGAGTTCATGACCTCGGGCCCGCTGGCCGCGCTGATCCTCAGCGGCGACGAGGTCATCGAGGTGGTCCGGTCCATGATCGGCGCGACCGACGGCCGCAAGGCGGCCGCCGGCACGATCCGTGGTGACTTCTCCCTGTCCAACCGGGAGAACCTGGTGCACGCCTCCGACTCGCCGGAGAGCGCGAAGCGCGAGATCGACCTCTGGTTCCCCAGCCGCTAGAGCGTGTCGAGGCTGGCGCGGCGACGCGACTCGGTCTCGAAGATCTTCAGCAGGATGACGGCCGCGGCCGCGTAGACGGCGCCGACCAGCAGTTCCCGGCCCAGCGCGGGCGCGGCCGCCGTGAGTCCTTCCCCGGCCGCCAGCGTGCGGGCCGCGTCGGCCGCGTGGGTGATCGGCAGCCACTGACCGACCGTCACCATCCAGCCGGGCAGGTCCGCGGCGGGCACGTTCACGCCGGTGAGCAGCAGCAACAGCGCCACCGCGACGTTCGAGATCACCCACACGTCGCGGAACCGCAGGCCCAGCGCGCCCAGCGTGAGCCCGAAGAATCCGCAGGCCAGCGACCCCACCGCCATGGCCAGCAGCAGCCCCGGCAGCGCGGACAGGGGAATCCGCAGCCCGAGCAGCAGCGCTCCCACCGTCAGGGTCACCACGGCGATGAGAAGACCGTTTCCCGCGTACGGAAGAACCCGCCCCCAGAAGATGAGTGTCCGGCTGCGCGGCGAGAGCAGCACGTGCCCGAGCGTGCCGTAGCGCCGCTCGTTCGCCACCGCCATCGTGCCCCCGAAGACGCAGGCCAGCGACGCCGTCAGCACCGCGTTGCCGACGATGTAGAACCGGTCGTCGGCCACCTGCAGCTGCCGGCCCAGGTAGGCGAAGAAGAGCAGCTGGAACAGTGGCCCGACCAGCAGCGTGCCGACGAACATCCCCGGCGTGGTCCAGTTGAACAGGGCGCGGTACGCGATCGTCCCGCCCACGGCCATCAGTCTGATCGTCTTCATGCCAGCGCCAGGGTTGCGGCCGCACGAGCGCGGCGTTCGACGTGTCCCATCACGAAGAACCCGGCCAGCGCGCAGATCAGGCTGATGCCGAGGCAGAGCGCGACCGACGGCCACACCGGCCCGCCGCCGGTGGCCTCGCGCAGCGCCCGGGCACCCCACGTGGTCGGCAGGATCGCCGCCACCGGGACGGTCCAGGCCGGCAGCACGGTGATCGGCACGAGCATGCCGGAGACCAGCCAGATCGGGTATTCGAGCGTGTTCGCGAGCGCGTTGGCGTTGCGCATGAGCACGAACGTCGCGGCCAGCAGCAGGCCGAACATGCCGAGCCCGATCACGCACACCACAGCGGCCACCACGAAGGCGACCGGATGGGCGAAGTCGAGTCGGATCCCGTACAGCAATCGGCCCCAAGCGAGAGTGGCCAGCAGAGCGTAGGTCCCGGTGAGGCCGGTGGCGATGGTGATCGGCAGGATCACCAGGGCCGGCCGGCGCGGCGTCATCATGATCATTTCCAGGGTGCCCTGCCAGCGCTGGTTCTGGATGGCGCCACCGGAGCCGAACAGGACCGAGGACCAGACGCCCATCACGCCGGCGCCGACCGCGGCCTCGAGCAGACGATGCTGTTCGCCGCCGGACCGGAACAGGTAGACCGCGAGCGTGGCCTGGACGACCGGCACGACCAGGGCGATGGCCACTTCGAAGGGCGACCGGCTGATCTGCTTGGCGTGCAGCAGCGTCCCGACCGCCAGCAGTCGTAGTGTCCTCATGCCGCGCTCACGATCGCCACGTACGCGTCCTCGAGGGTGGGCTCGCGGCTGTTCACGCGGCCGAGACGGATGCCGGCCAGCTCGCGCAGCACGTCGCCCTGGACGTCCACGTGGGCGTCCGAGTGCACGGTCAGCAACTGCAAGGAGCCTTTCACTTCAACCGCGGTTTCCCGTACGCCGGGCAGGCCGCGCAGGGAGTCGACGGCGGCCTCCGGCACCCCGTACGCCTCGACCTCCACCACCCGGAAACCGTCCGCGTGCTTCCGCAGCTCGGCCGGGGTGCCCAGGGCCTGGATCCGCCCGTCCGAGATGACCGCGATCCGGTCGCAGAGCTCGTCCGCCTCGGCCATGTAGTGGGTGGTCAGCAGCACGGTCGTGCCCGTCGCGGCCAGGTCGCCGACCGTGCGGCGCAGCTCCCGCGCGGCCACCGGGTCGACGCCGATCGACGGCTCGTCCAGGAAGAGCACGTCGGGGGAGTGCAGCAGGCCACGGGCGATGTGCAGCCGCTGGCGCATGCCGCGCGAGTAGCCCTCCACCCGCTCGCGTTCCCGCCCGGCCAGGCCGACCAGGTCGAGCAGTTCGGCGATGCGGCGCTTCTGCTCGCGGGGCTCCACCCCGTACAGCTCGGCGAAGTACCGCAGGTTGTCCAGGGCGGACAGCCGGTCGTAGAGACCACGGTCGCCGCCGAAGACGTAACCGATGCGCCGGCGTACCTGTTTGGTCTGCGTGACCACGTCGAACCCGCCCACCCGGGCCGTGCCCGAGGTCGGGATGAGCAGGGTGTTGAGCATCTTGATGGTGGTGGTCTTGCCGGCGCCGTTCGGCCCGAGCAGGCCGAACAGCTCGCCGCGGCCGACCGTGAAGGTCACCCCGCGGACCGCCTCGAGCTCCGTGCGCTGCGGCTTGAGCCAGCCCGTACGCGCCCGGTAGGTCCGGCGTAAGTCATCCGCCTCGATGGCGTAGTCGCTCCCCATGGCCCCGACCGTAGGGAAGCCGGGGCCTCTCAGGAAACGAATTCGGTCCGGGCCGAATCCCCGAGGAG
The DNA here is from genome assembly GCF_043197815.1 of Actinoplanes sp. NPDC048988. Taxonomy (NCBI): domain Bacteria; kingdom Bacillati; phylum Actinomycetota; class Actinomycetes; order Micromonosporales; family Micromonosporaceae; genus Actinoplanes; species Actinoplanes sp. NPDC048988. The sequence continues at coordinate 11,569 of NZ_JBICTW010000019.1, forward strand.
ATTGACCAGCGCCACTCCAGCCGGTTCAAGTCCGTAGAGCACCCGGCGGCCGGCGCGGCGCCGGTGCACGACCCCGGCCGCCTGCAGGCCGGAGAGGTGTTCGGAGACCGTGCTCGGGGCCAGGCCCAGCGCGGTGGCCAGGCCGGTCGTGGTGGCCGGGACGGTCAGCGCGCGCAGGATCGAGGCCCGGCCCCGGCCGAGCAGCACGGCCAGCCGGTCGTCCGGGCGATCGACGGGCTGGGGCGGGCCGTCGGCGAGGACCGCGGCGCCGCGCGACTGGTAGGTGACCATGACGATCTCGGGGTGGTCGCCCGAGCAGAGCAGCGCGCCCCGCGAGAAGATCAGCGGAACCAGCAGCAGCCGCTGGTTGACCGCCTCCATCTGCTGGTCGAGCGGCTTGATCAGGCTGAGCACCGGCCGTTCCCAGCGGATCCGCTCGTGCAGCCGGGAGAGCAGCGCGTCCGGCCCGTCGGCGGCCAGCGCCCGGGCCCGCAGCAGCACTTCCTCGTCGAGCGCGGCCCGCATGGCCGGCCAGTACGGCGCGATCGCCGCGTCCCAGTAGGCCTGCATGCCGTCGGCCAGCCGGGCCAGCGCGGCCCGCCGGTCGTCGCGGAACGGCCGCATCAGATTGGGCAGATCCCCGTCCGGGAAGTGCTTGGCCAGCTGGAAGTCGATCACGTCGTCCGGGGTGTTCCGGAGCTCGTCGAGCTGCTCCTCGATCGTCGGCAGCGGCGACGTGGGCAGCGGCGCCAGGAAGTCGGGCGACACCGATGGCAGCCGCATGTGCAGCGTGGCCGGGAGGGTGGCCGGGTCGGTCCGCAGGACCTCCCGCGCCCGCCGGGCCCAGCCGTCGTACGGCCACGGGGCCGACGGGTGGCGCTCGAGCAGGTAGAGGCTGACCACGGCCTCGGTCAGCGGGCTGATCGCGATCCGGGTCCGCGCCAGGGTCGGTTCATCGATCTCGATGCGGATCACGCCCCCGATTTTAGGAGACGGCCACCCACGGGTCATGTCCGATCGATAGGCATCGTAGTCATGACGAGTCTGTCCCGACGGAATCTCCTGCGCGCCGGCGTCGCCGGTGGTGTGGCCGGGGTTCTGTTCGAAGCGCCCGCGTTCTCCTCGGCCGGCACCCGCCCGGTCCTCACCCACGGTGTGCAGAGTGGCGACGCCACCGCCGATTCGGCAGTCGTCTGGAGCCGCGCCGACCGGCCCGGGCGGCTCTGGGTCCAGGTCAGCCGCCGTCCCGACTTCCGCGGCTCCCGGGTGGTCCGGGGCCCGGTCCTCACCCCGGCCACCGGCCTGACCGGCAAGCTGAAGCTGGGCCACCTGCCGGCCGGGAGCCGGCTGCACTACCGGGTGCGGGCCGAGAGCCTGGACCGGCCGGGGTTGTTCAGCGCTCCGCTGACCGGCTCGTTCACGACCGCGCCGGTGCGCCGGGAGAACATCCGCTTCGTGTGGACCGGTGATGTGGTCGGGCAGGGGTGGGGCATCGACCCGGCGTACGGCGGACTGAAGATCTTCGCATCGATGCGGCGCCGCCGGCCGGACTTCTTCCTGCACAGCGGGGACACGGTGTACGCCGACGGGCCGCTGGCCGAGTCGGTGACGCTGCCCGACGGCCGGGTCTGGCGCAACGTGGTGACCGAGCAGAAGCTCAAGGTCGCCGAGACCCTGGACGAGTACCGCGGCCAGTACGCGTACAACCTGCTCGACCCGGCCTACCGGGCGTTCGCGGCCGAGGTGCCGCAGCTCAACCAGTGGGACGACCACGAGGTCACCAACAACTGGTATCCGGGGGAGATCCTGGACGACGCCCGGTACACCGAGAAGCGGGTGGACGTGCTGGCCGGGCGGGCCCACCAGGCGTACCACGAATGGGTTCCGACGCCGTTGGGCGAGGGACCGGTCTATCGCAAGATCTCGTACGGGCCGCTGCTCGACATCTTCGTGCTCGACATGCGGACGTACAAGGACGTCAACGACGGCAACACGTACGCGGACCCGAAGCGTGGCCTGCTCGGCCCGAAGCAGCGCGAGTGGCTGATCCGCGGCCTGCGCGAGTCGCGGGCGACCTGGAAGGTCATCGCCAACGACCTGCCGCTCGGCCTGGTCGTGCCGGACGGCGGCGCCGCTCAGGAGGGTGTCGCCCAGGGCGACCCGGGCGCGCCACTGGGGCGCGAGCTCGAGTTCGCGCAGGTGCTGCGGGACGCCCACCGGCACCGGGTGACCGGCATCGTCTTCCTGACCGCCGACGTGCACTACACCGCGGCCCACCACTACGACCCGGCCCGGGCGGCGGTCCAGGACTTCACGCCGTTCTGGGAGTTCGTCTCCGGCCCGGCCCACGCGGGCGCGTTCGGGCCGAACGCCCTCGACGGCACCTTCGGGCCCAAGGCCGTCTTCGTCAACGCGCCGCCGGTGGCCAACGCGTCGCCGGCGTCCGGGTTCCAGCACTTCGGCGAGGTGGAGATCGACGCGCGGACCGGGGCCTTCACGGTCCACCTGCGGGACCGGGAAGGGAAGTCGCTTTGGTCCACCACCCTCGGGGTAATGCGGTAGTGGGCGCCCGGTGATGGCCGGTATCGTTGTCTCGCACACAGGCGACGATCCGGCCATCACCGGGGAGCCTCCGGAAGAACGGGCCCCAGGGCCTCATTAGAACCGGGCACGAATGAGCGGGCGGGTCGTCATGATCCGTCAAGCGAGGTGGTACCGCGGGCGTGAATCGCTCGTCCTCGCAGTCTGATCACGACTGTTGGAGGACCACCGATGGCCTATCCCCAGCACACCGACGCCGTGGGCGTCCCGGCGAGCCCGGATCTGCCCGCGGTCGAGCGCGCGGTCCTGTCGCACTGGGGGGCCGACAAGACCTTCGAGGCCTCCGTCGACCAGCGGCCGGCCGGCGAGAACGGCGCCAACGAGTACGTGTTCTACGACGGGCCGCCGTTCGCCAACGGCCTGCCGCACTACGGGCACCTGTTCACCGGTTACGTGAAGGACCTGGTGCCCCGGTATCAGGCCATGCGCGGCAAGCACGTCGAGCGGCGGTTCGGCTGGGACACCCACGGGCTGCCGGCCGAGGTCGAGGCCGAGAAGCAGCTCGGCATCACCACCAAGGCGCAGATCGTCGAGCTCGGCATCGACAAGTTCAACGAGGCCTGCCGTACGTCGGTGCTGGCCTACACCAAGGACTGGGAGCGCTACGTCACCCGGCAGGCCCGGTGGGTGGACTTCGAGAACGACTACAAGACGCTCGACCCGGCCTACATGGAGTCGGTCATGTGGGCGTTCAAGACCCTGCACGACAAGGGCCTGGTGTACGAGGGTTTCCGCGTCCTGGCGTACTGCTTCCGGTGTGAGACCCCGCTGTCCAACACCGAGACCCGCATGGACGACGTCTACCGCGACCGCACCGACCCGGCGCTGACCGTGACGTTCCGCCTCGAGACCGGCGAGAAGATAGCGGTGTGGACCACCACCCCGTGGACGCTGCCGTCGAACCTGGCCCTCGCCGTCGGGCCCACGATCGAATACGCCGTGCTCGAGAAGGACGGCGAGAAGCTCATCCTCGGCGGGTCGCGCGTGGCCGCGTACGCCAAGGAGCTGGAGGGCTGGGAGCAGGTCGGCACCGTGCTGGGCAGCGAGCTGGCCGGGCGGCGGTACACGCCGCTGTTCGACTTCCTCGTGGAGGCCGGTGGGCCGAACGCGTTCCAGGTGCTCGCGGCCGACTACGTCACCGACGAGGACGGCACGGGCGTCGTCCACCAGGCGCCGGCCTTCGGCGAGGACGACCAGAACGTCTGCAACGCGGCCGGCATCCCGACCGTCGTGACCGTCGACGACCACACCCGGTTCACCTCGCTCGTGCCGGACTGGCAGGGCGTGCAGGTCTTCGAGGCCAACAAGCCGATCATCGCTCTCCTGAAAGAGCGGGGCGTCGTTCTGCGGCACGAGGGCTACACCCACTCGTACCCGCACTGCTGGCGGTGCGACACCCCGCTGGTCTACAAGGCGGTGTCGTCCTGGTTCGTCGCGGTCACCAAGTTCCGCGACCGCATGGTCGAGCTCAACCAGGAGATCACCTGGACGCCGGCGCACATCAAGGACGGCTCGTTCGGCAAGTGGCTGGCCAACGCCCGCGACTGGTCGATCTCCCGCAACCGGTTCTGGGGCTCGCCCATCCCGGCCTGGAAGTCGGACGACCCGCAGTACCCGCGCGTCGACGTCTACGGCTCTTACGAAGAGCTGGAGAGGGACTTCGGGGTCAAGGTCACCGACCTCCATCGGCCGTACGTCGACGAGCTGACCCGCCCGAACCCGGACGACCCGACCGGCAAGTCGGTCATGCGCCGCGTGCCCGAGGTGCTCGACTGCTGGTTCGAGTCCGGGTCGATGCCGTTCGCCCAGGTGCACTACCCGTTCGAGAACAAGGACTGGTTCGAGCACCACTACCCGGGCGACTTCATCGTCGAGTACATCGGCCAGACCCGCGGCTGGTTCTACACCATGCACGTGCTGGCCACGGCCCTGTTCGACCGGCCCGCGTTCCGCAACTGCCTCAGCCACGGCATCCTGCTCGGCGAGGACGGGCGCAAGATGTCCAAGTCGCTGCGGAACTACCCGGACGTCTACCGGGTCTTCGACTCGTACGGGTCGGACGCCATGCGCTGGATGCTCATGTCGTCGCCGGTGCTCCGGGGTGGCGACATGGCCGTCACCGAGGTGGCCATCCGCGACTCCGTCCGCCAGGTGCTGCTGCCGCTCTGGAACGTCTGGTACTTCTTCAGCCTCTACGCGAACGCGTCGGGCCACGAGGCCTCGTTCCGGACCGACTCCACCCACCTGCTGGACCGCTACATCCTGGCCAAGACCGGCGAGCTGGTCACCGACGTGCAGCGGCAGATGGACGAGTACGACATCTCAGGCGCGGCGGCGTCGGTCCGGTCGTACCTCGACGCGCTGACCAACTGGTACGTACGCCGTTCGCGGGACCGCTTCTGGCAGGGTGACCGGGACGCGTTCGACACCCTGGCCACCGTCCTCGAGACCGTATGCCGGGTGGTGGCCCCGCTGGCCCCGCTGACCGCCGAGGAGATCTGGCGCGGGCTCACGGGCGGCCGCTCGGTGCACCTGACCGACTGGCCGTCGGCGGCGGGCCTGCCGGCCGACCACGACCTCGTCGCCTCGATGGACGCGATCCGCGACGTGGCCTCGGCCGCGCTGTCGCTGCGCAAGGCCCGCGCTCTGCGGGTCCGGCTGCCGCTGGCCCGGCTCACGGTCGCGACCCCGCAGGCGCCGGCCCTGTCCGGCTTCGCCGACCTGCTCGCCGACGAGGTGAACGTGAAGGAGGTCGTCTTCACCGGCGACGTGACCGCGTACAGCCAAAAGGTCTTGACCGTCGTGCCCCGGGCCCTGGGGCCGCGCCTCGGCAAGCAGGTCCAACAGGTGATCAAGGCGGTCAAGGCCGGCGACTGGGAGCTGGTCGACGGCGCGCCGGTCGCCGCCGGGGTAACCCTCCAGGAGGGCGAGTACGAGCTCAAGCAGGTCGCCTCCGACGTCGAGAACTCGGCACCGCTGCCGGCGGGCGCGGGTGTCGTCGTGCTCGATACGGCGGTGACCCCCGCGCTCGCGGCCGAGGGGCTGGCCCGGGACGTGATCCGGGTCGTGCAGCAGGCCCGCCGGGACGCCGGCTTCGAGGTCTCCGACCGCATCACGCTCGTGGTCTCGGCCTCGGCGCCGGTGCGGGAGGCGGTCGAGGCGCACCGGGACTTCGTGGCGGGCGAGACCCTGGCCACCGGCCTGAGCTTCGGCCCGGTCGCTTCGGGTGGTTTCGCAGGTGAGGTCGGTGACGGCGAACAGGTGACGGTCGAGGTGTCCCGAGAGCACTAAGCTGTGAAACTAGCAACCGGACCCGGACATTTCCCACCTTCTACGGTGAATGTCCGGGTCCGTCGGCAAGATCGACAGGGACTTCCCTGGTGACGTCCGCTACCCTCACAGCCGCCCCCCACTGTTTTCGCACCACCCCGTTCCGGAGGAACCCCCGTTGCCGCTGCTCTATACGATCGGCAAATTCACCGTCGGCAATGCGCTCAAGTACGGCTGGCGACCGCGTGTCGAGGGACTCGAGCACGTCCCGAAAACGGGCGGCGTCATCTTCGCGAGCAACCACCTGTCGGTGGCCGACGAGCTGTTCCTCGGCGCGGTAGTGCCGCGGCACCTGTGCTTCTGGGCCAAGTCCGACTACTTCGACGGTACGGGCCTCAGCGGCTGGTTCACCCGCAACCTGCTGAACGGGCTGGGCGCGGTGCGGGTCGAGCGGGCCGGCGGGCGGGCCGCGCTGGCCGCCTTCGACGGCGCCATCCCGGTGCTCAAGGCCGGTGACCAGGTGGTGGTCTACCCGGAGGGCACCCGGTCACCCGACGGCAAGCTCTACCGGGGGCGTACGGGCGTGGCCCGGCTGGCGATCGGCGCCCAGGTGCCGATCATCCCGGTCGGCTGCCTCGGCACCGACAAGATCCAGCCGATCGGCCAGCCGTACCCGACACCGAGCCTGCGCGGCGGCGCGGTCACCCTGAAATTCGGCAAGCCGATCGACCCCACCGGCCGCTCCGACGACCGCACCACGCTGCGCGAACTCACCGACGAGGTGATGGCCGAGATCCAGAAGCTGACCGGCCAGGAGTACGTGCCGCGCTACGCGCCGAAAAAGGACTGACCCTCAGCCGGCATCTTCAGCCGCGAGTGAGCACCGCTTCTCTCAGGCGCGCCACGAGATCGGCGCTGTCCTGGACCGAGCGGCGGGTGAGCAGCACGGTGGCCAGGCTGCCGTGATCGGCCCAGGCGCAGACCACGACGGTGGCGCCGTCGTCACGGCCGACGCCGCAGCTCTCGTGCGCGCCGAACTCGCCGAGGTCGAACTCGCGAACGTCGGAGAGCTTGTACTCGTCGGCGACCTGTTCGAGGTGGGCGCCGACGTCGTCGCCCGGGTTGAGGCGGAAACCGGTCGTGCCGAAGACGGTGACCCGCTTGCCGCGGTCGTCCTTGTACTCGCCGGCGAAGCTGTCGGCCCCGGTGTCCTGGGTGTCGCGCAGCTGAAGGTCCGCGAAGGACTCCGGCAGCACGGCGGTGACCGGGTACTGGGCCGACGAGAGCCGGTAGGCCGCGAACGGCGCCCCGCAGCAGCAGGCGACGCTGAGCAGGCTGAACAGCGCCAGCCGGCGTCCCCACCGCCGCTTCCGCCGAGGTGGCGGAGGCAGCGGCCGGGCCGGTTGGCGCGGCGCCCAGGGCGGGGGAGCGGGCAACGGCCCTCGGCCCGGCGGCCCGCCGGGACCCCCGGCCGGGGGCCTGCTCGGCGCTCCGGCCTGGGGCCTGCTCGGCGCTCCGGCCTGGGGCCTGCCCGGCGCTCCGGCCTGGGGCCTGCCCGGCGCTCCGGCCTGGGGCCTGCCGGTGGGAAGGGTGGGTGGCGCGGCCTGGCGCTTGGCCGCTTTGCGGTCCCGCCGGCGCTGCTTGGCGGGCTTGGGCGGCAGCGGCGGCCCCGTCACCGGGCGCGACCCGGCCGCCGGGTACGGCCCTGCAGCCGGGCCGGCTGGGACTGGGCTGGCCGGGACCGGACTGGGCGGGACTGGGCTGGCCGGGACTGGGCTGGCTGGGACTGGGCTGGCTGGGACTGGGCTGGCTGCGGCTGGGGCGGGCGGGGCCGGCTGGGCCGCGATCGGTGGCCGGTGGGTGAACGTCGGTGGCTGTGGCGCCGCCGGCGGCTCGGTCCTCGTCGGAGACGGGGTCTCGACCCGCGTGGGCGGCAGGGGGGACTCGGGAACCGCCGGGAACGGGTCGAGCGGGGTGTCGTAGTCGGCCCACGGGTCGACCGCCGGGGTGGCCAGGCGGTCGTCCTCCGGCTCGGTGGGGCGCTGCCACCACCGCTTCCTCGGCTCGGGCGGTACCACGGCCGCGGCCCCGCTCCAGCGGGCCGGCGCGTCCACCGTGGAGGGTTCCGCGCCGTCCTCGAGCCGGGTCGGGTCGGGCATCCCGGCTGCCGGCGTGGTGTCGCCCGGCTGCTGGTCGGCCATCCGTCGATCTCCTTCGCTGCCGGTGGTGATCTCCGGCGAGGGGTCTTGTCCCAGGTTAAATGCGGTTCGCCACCCCGGAAGATCACGACGAAGGTGAAACCGCATGCAAATGCCGGACAACCAGGGCGATGTGCGGAACGCTCTGGAGCCGTATGGTTACCGGGACATGAGAACGACACAGAGAAACGCCGTCACGTTGACCGGCAACGGCACCGGTCAGCCGATGGTGTTCGCACATGGCTATGGCTGCGACCAGAACATGTGGCGCCACGTCGCTCCGGCCTTCGCGGACAACTATCGGCTCGTCCTCTTCGATCACGTCGGCAACGGCAAGTCCGACCTGTCGGCGTACGACGACGATCGCTATTCGACCCTCGGCGGCTACGCCGACGACCTCCTCGAGATCCTGCACGAGCACGACCTGCGAGACGTGGTCTTCGTCGGCCACTCGGTCAGCTCCATGATCGGCGTGCTGGCCGCGGTCAAGGAGCCCGAGCGGTTCGCCAAGCTGGTGCTGATCGGCCCCTCCCCGCGGTACATCAACGAGCCGGCCGAGGATTATGTCGGCGGCTTCAACCGGGCCGACATCGAGTCGCTGCTCGACTCACTGGACAGCAACTATCTCGGCTGGTCGAGCACGATGGCGCCGGTCATCATGGGCAATCCGGACCGGCCGGAGCTGGGCGACGAGCTGACGAACAGCTTCTGCCGCACCGATCCCGAGATCGCCAAGAAGTTCGCGCGGGTCACGTTCCTCTCCGACAACCGCGATGATCTGCTCAAGCTGCGTACCCCCGCCTTGATCCTGCAGTGCTCGGATGATGTGATCGCTCCCGACACCGTCGGCGACTACGTTCACAAGCACACGGCGAACAGCACGCTGGTACGGCTGAACGCCACGGGGCACTGCCCCAATCTGAGCGCACCGGACGAGACGATCGACGCCATGAAGGCCTGGCTGTAAGAAGCGGACCGTGAGTGATCCTGGTGGCCCGGACGTGACGCAGGAACTGCGTCTGCCCTGGGACGAAGACCCTGACGACCTGTACGAGCACGCGCCGTGCGGGTACCTGACCACGCTCCCCGACGGCACGATCGTCCGGGTCAACCAGACCTTCCTGACCTGGACGGGGTACACGCGCGGGGAGCTGGTCGGGCATCGGCGTTTCCGTGACCTGCTCAGCTCCGGCGGGCAGATCTATCACGAGACCCACTACGCCCCGCTGCTGCGGATGCAGGACGAGGTGCACGAGCTGGCTTTCGACGTGGTCTGCGCCGACGGCCGCCAGCTGCCGACCCTGGTCAACTCGACGCTGGGCCGGGACGAGGCGAAACAGCCCCGCGCGATCCGGACGATGATCTTCAACGCGACCGAGCGGCGGCAGTACGAGACGGAGCTGCTGCTCGCCCGCCGGATCGCCGAGGCCTCCGAGCGCCGGGTCCAGGTGCTCCAGAAGATAGTGGCCGACCTGTCGGCCGCGCCGACCGAGGCCGAGGTGGCCGAGTCGGTGGTGCGGGCGCCCGAGGCCGCCTTCGGCGCCGCCAGCAGCAGCATCTATCTGGTCGACGCCGAACGTGACCAGATCGTGGCCGTGGCCTCGACCGACCCGACCACCGGCAACTGGGACGACATGCCGCGCTCCTCACCGCGCGCCGTGGCCCGGGTCGCCGAGCGCGGCGACCTGCACGTGGTCGGCTCCATCACCGAGGCCAAGCAGCACTTTCCCGACCTGGTCGACTCGATGCGGCGGTCCGGGCGCAACACTGTCGTTTTGTTGCCCTTGACCACCGGACCTACCGACGAACACGCCGGCATCCTCACGCTGGGCGTGCTCGCCTTCAGCTTCAAGGGCGAGCACAAGCTCAGCGACGGCGAGCTGCGCGTGGTCCGGCTGCTCGGCCAGCAGGCCGGTCAGGCGCTCGACCGGGCCCGGCTCTACGACGACGTCCGCCGCCGCGAGGAGCGCAGCCAGTTCCTGGCCGAGACGACCGGCGCGCTCGACGAGGTGTACCGGCTCGAGCCGCGCATCCGCCGGCTGCTCGACCGGCTCGTGCCCGAGATCGCCGACTGGGCCGAGGTGCGCCTGCAGGTCGGCGCCGTGCCGATCGAGGAGACCAAGGGCAGCCCGGCGCCCGACCCCGAGCTCCTGCAGAAACGCCTCGGCAAGGTGGCCGCCAGCGGCGAGGCGATCTTCCCGGTCGAGGACGACGTGCTCGACTGTTCGGTGCTGCCGCTGACCGCGCGCGGGCTGGTGCTGGGCACGCTGGCGCTGCGGATGGCGCCGGACCGGCGCGACGCCGCGGCCGAGCGGGTCTTCCTCGGCGACCTGGCCGACCGGGCCGGGCTCGCGCTGGAGAACGCCCGGCTCTACGAGCAGGAGCGGCAGATCGCCCGCACGCTGCAGCGCAGCTTGCTCGCCGGCGACCTGCCCAGCGGCGACAACCGGTTCGCGGTCGAGACCTTCTATCAGGCGGCGGCGCAGGACCTCGAGGTCGGCGGCGACTGGTACGACGCGTTCCTGATCACCGTCGACAAACTGGCCGTGGTGGTCGGCGACGTGGTGGGCCGGGGCATCGACGCCGCCACCACGATGGGCCAGCTGCGCAGCGCGGTCCGCGCGCTCGCCTCGAACGAGGACGGCCCGGCCCGGCTGATCGAGAGCCTCGACCGGTTCTGCGAGCGGGTCGAGTCGGCCCGCATGGCCACTGTGGCGTACGCCGAGATCGACCTGAACACGGGCGAGATGGCGTACTGCTGCGCCGGTCACCTGCCGCCGCTGCTGCAGGAGCCGGCCGGGTCGCCGGAGTTCCTGATGCACGCGCGCTCGGCGCCGATCGGCAGCCGGGCCGGCGACATCAGCCGTAAGGAACACCGCCGCCGGCTGACCGCCGGCAGCCGCATGCTGCTCTACACCGACGGCCTGATCGAGCGGCGCAGCCGCCCCATCGACAAGGGCTTCGAGATCCTGGCCCGCGAGTACGCGAGGCGGCGCGACGCCCCGCTGCCGGGCCTGGCCGCCGGGCTGGCCGACACCCTGGTCGGCAAGGACCACGCCGACGACGTCTGCATGCTCTGCCTCACGCTCGGCACCGAGGAGCGCATCGAGCGCACCATCGGCGCCGACCGGATGCAGATCGCGCTGCTGAGGGCCGACCTGCGGGGCTGGCTGGTGGCGCACGGCGTCGGCGCCGAGTGCCGCGACGCGGTGCTGCTGGCCTGCTCCGAGGCGGTGGCCAACGCGATCGAGCACGGTTACCGCGACGACCCGTTCGGCATGATCGACGTGGTCGCGACGGTGACCGCCGACGCGGTCGAGGTGCGGGTCACCGACCGCGGCACGTGGCGGGGGCCGCTCGCCGACGTCTCCCGCGGCCGGGGCCTTCAGCTGATCCGGGAATCGATGGACCAGGTGCTGTTCGACCGCAGCGACGGCACCACGGTCACGATGAGGCGCAGCCGCGGAGAGGACGACGAGTGACCGACCAGTGGGTCAGATTCTCGAAGTTCGGCGATGCCGAGCTGGTCAGCCTGACCGGCGAGATCGACCTGGCCAACGCCCCCGACATCGGCAAGGCGATCGTCAAGCGGATCCAGTCGGCCGGCAAGGTGCTGATCGACCTCACCACTGTCTCGTTCCTCGACAGCGCCGGCGTACGGCTGCTGGACGCCCTGGTCGGCGACCTGTCCGATCATGGGACCCCGACCCGGCTGGTCGTCGGCGAGCGCGGGGCCGCCCGGATGACGCTGCAGCTGTGCGCCTTCCGCGAGGACGTGCTGGCCACCGATCTGGACCGGGCGGCGGCGGATCTTTCGGGATAGCCGCGTACCCTGGAGCCCCATGAGCGTGAGTTCCGTCTTCCCGCAGCTCGAGCAGCTGCTGCCCCGGGTCAGCAAGCCGATCCAGTACGTGGGCGGCGAGCTCGGCGCCGTCGTCAAGGACTGGGACGAGACCACGGTCCGCTGGGCCCTCATGTACCCCGACGCGTACGAGGTGGGCCTGCCCAACCAGGGCGTCCAGATCCTGTACGAGGTGCTCAACGAGCAGCCCGACGTCCTGGCCGAGCGCACGTACGCGGTCTGGCCCGACCTTGAGGCGCTGATGAAGGAGAACGGCGTCCCGGCCTTCACCGTCGACGCGCACCGCCCGGTGCGGGCGTTCGACGTGCTGGGTCTCTCCTTCGCCACCGAGCTCGGCTACACCAACATGCTCTCCGCCCTCGACCTGGCCGGCATCCCGCTGGACAGCGCCGACCGCACCGAGGACGACCCGATCGTCCTGGCCGGCGGCCACGCCAGCTTCAACCCGGAGCCGATCGCCGACTTCATCGACGCCGCCGTGCTCGGCGACGGCGAGGAGGCCGTCCTCGAGATCACCGGGATCATCCGGGAGTGGAAGGCCGAGGGCCGCCCCGGCGGCCGCGACGAGCTGCTGCTGCGCCTCGCGCGCACCGAGAGCATCTACGTCCCGCGGTTCTACGACGTCGACTACCTGCCCGACGGCCGCATCCAGCGCGTCGTGCCCAACCGCCCGGACGTGCCGTTCCGGGTCGCCAAGCGCACGACGATGGACCTCGACGCCTGGCCGTACCCCAAGAAGCCCCTGGTCCCGCTGGCCGAGACGGTCCACGAGCGGTACGCGGTGGAGATCTTCCGCGGCTGCACCCGTGGCTGCCGCTTCTGCCAGGCCGGCATGATCACCCGCCCGGTCCGGGAGCGCTCGATCACCACGGTCGGCCAGATGGTCAAGGAGGGCCTCGAGTTCTCCGGCTTCTCCGAGGTCGGCCTGCTCTCGCTCTCGTCGGCCGACCACTCCGAGATCGGCGACATGTGCTCCGGCCTGGCTGAGCAGTACGCGGACACCAACGTCTCGCTGTCGCTGCCGTCGACCCGCGTCGACGCCTTCAACATCGACCTGGCCCAGGAGCTCTCCCGCAACGGGCGGCGCACCGGCCTCACCTTCGCCCCCGAGGGCGGCTCCGAGCGGATCCGCAAGGTCATCAACAAGATGGTGACCAAGGAAGACCTGATCCGGACGGTCGTCACCGCGTACGGCAACGGCTGGCGCCAGGTGAAGCTCTACTTCATGTGCGGTCTGCCGACCGAGACCGACGAGGACGTCCTCGAGATCGCCCAGATGGCCCATGAGGTCATCCGGGCCGGTCGCGAGGCCGCCGGCACCAAGGACATCCGCTGCACGGTGTCGATCGGCGGGTTCGTGCCCAAGCCGCACACCCCGTTCCAGTGGGCCCCGATGGAGCGCCCCGAGGTCATCGACGCCCGGCTCAAGATGCTCAAGCAGGAGATCAACAGCGACCGCGGGCTGGGCCGGGCCATCGGCTACCGCTACCACGACGGCGAGCCGTCGCTGATCGAGGGCCTGCTCTCGCGGGGCGACCGCCGGGTCGGCGCGGTCATCCGCCGGGTCTGGGAGAAAGGCGGCCGGTTCGACGGCTGGAGCGAGCATTTCTCGTACGCCCGCTGGGTCGAGGCCGCGGCCGAGGTGCTGCCCGGCTTCGGCGTCGACCTCGACTGGTTCACCACCCGGGAGCGCGAGCAGCTCGAGGTCCTGCCCTGGGACCACCTCGACTCGGGCCTGGACAAGGACTGGCTCTGGCAGGACTGGCAGGACTCCCTGACCGAGTACGAGCAGGACGACTGCCGCTGGACCCCGTGCTTCGACTGCGGCGTCTGCCCGTCCATGGACACCGAGATCCAGATCGGCCCCACCGGCAAGAAGCTGCTGCCCCTGACCCCGGTCAAGAACACTCTGCAGGTGTCGGCCTGACATGGCGCCCAAGAATCAGCCCGTCGGCGGCCAGGCCCCGGTCGTCCAGCGCGTCCGCCTCCGCTACGCCAAGCGCGGCCCGCTGCGCTTCACCTCCCACCGCGACTTCGCCCGCGCCTTCGAGCGGGCGCTGCGCCGGGGCGGGGTGCCCATCGCGTTCTCGCAGGGCTTCACCCCACACCCCAAGATTTCGTACGCCAGCGCGGCGCCGACCGGGGTCGGCAGCGAGGCCGAGTACCTGGAGATCGGCCTGCAGGCGGAGGTGGACCCGGAGAAGCTGCGGGTCGCCCTCGACGCGGCCCTGTCGCCGGGCCTCGACGTCCTCGAGGCGGTGATCGCGCGGGAGGGCGGCGGCAGCCTGGCCGACCGGATCGACGCCTCACACTGGCGCCTCGAACTCCCCACTGTTGAATCGGCCACGGCCGCCTCGGCCGTCAAGGCGTTCCAGGATGCCGAAGAAGTGCTGGTCGAGCGCATGACAAAGCAGGGCAAGCGCACCTTCGACGCCCGCCAGGCAGTGACTCGCATCGCTGTGACGCAGCAGTCCGACCTACCTTCCGGGGCGGACGGCACACCGTGTGCGATAATCGACCTTGTCGTACGACAGGTGACGCCCGCCGTGCGACCCGATGACGTCCTTTCCGGCCTGCGCGCGGTAGCGGGCCTGGAGCCGCCGGTGCCCCCGCGGGTGACCCGGCTGGCCCAGGGCATGCTCACCGCGCAGGGGGAGATCGTCGATCCGTTGAACGCGGATCGCGAACCAGCCCTTCCTGGGTAAGGACGCCCCCATCGGAGGGCGCTAGCTACTGCCGGCGTCCCTTGACAGACTTCGGAAGCCCGCCGCTAACCCGGCGGGACCGAAATACTTGCGGCGACCCTGCGTGGCAGCGCTCAAACGCGCCCGGGGCCGCCAGAACTGGAGAGCGCCCCATGCTCGATAACGAGCCCCGAGACAACTCGGGAGACCAGGGCGGTGAGCAGGGCGGAGCAGTCACTCCGCCCGACGCCACCGCAGCCACCACTCCCGCGCGCCGCACGCGTGCCCCGCGCCGCAAGGCCGCGGCCCCGGCGGCCAAGCCACCGGCCGACGCCCCCGGCGCCGAGCCGGGCGCGGCCACCGAGGCCGCAGCCGCTTCCGGCGGCGCTGCGGCTCCGGAGAGCGCTGCCGTTTCCGGCGGCGCTGGTGCTTCCGGGGGCGCTGCCGCTTCCGGGACCGCTGGTGCTTCCGGGGGCGCTGCCGCTTCCGGGGATGCTGCCGCGACTTCCGGTGACTCGATAGCCGCGGCCGCCGAGGCCGTCACCTCGCCGGCGGCCGAGGAAGCCCCGGTCAAGCCGGTGAAGCGGACCCGCCGCAAGGCCGCGGCTCCCGCTGCCGCGCCCGCGGCCGCCGCTGAGGATCCCACTCCGGCCGAGGTGCCGGCGGGTGAGGCCGCTCCGGCCGCCCCGGTGAAGCGCACCCGCCGCAAGAAGGCAGCCGCTCCGGCGGCGGCCGAGGCGCCCGCCGCCGAGCCGGCCCCGCTCGAGCCGGTCGTCGCCGAGGTGGCTCCGCTCGAGCCCGTCGCCGAGACGCAGGCCCAGGCTCCGGCCGCGGCCCAGGCTCCGGCCGCGTCCGCCGCTGAGACCTCAAGCCCCGCCGCTGCTGGTGAGACGTCGGTTCCGGCCGCGAATCTCGTCGCGGGCGAGGAGCCGGCCGTCGAGGAGCCCGAGGCCGAGGAGTCCGAGGAGGCCACCGTCATCGGTGTGCTGCCGCTGGACGCCGACTTCGTCGAGGAGAAGCCGGCGCCGCGTAGCCGCCGGCGGGCCGCCGCTCTGCCGCCGGCCGTGCTGTTCATGCCGCCGGACCCGACCGAGGCCGAGGCGGCGCCCGCGCCTGCCCGCCGGTCCCGGCGGGGCACCGCCGCCGTTCCGCCGGCGATCGCACCCGAGGTCGCCGAGACCGAGGCCGAGGCGCCCGCGCCGACCCGCCGTACCCGTCGCGGCGCCACCAGCGTGCCCGCGGTGACCGCGCCGGAGACCGCCGACGAGCCGGTCGGCGAGGCCGAGGCCGAGGTCGCCGACCTGCCCGTGGTCGAGGAGCCCGCCGAGGGGACCCGGCGCACCCGCCGGCGCCGTCGCGGCGCCGCCGAGGAGCAGCCGGCCGAGGTCGAGGCCGTCGACACCGTGACCGAGCCGGTCATGGACGAGGCCGACGAGAGCGCCGACGACGTCGAGGACGGCGTCGACGACGACGCCGACGATGACGACGACTCCGCGAGCGGCCGTCGCCGTCGCCGCCGGGGACGCCGCGGCCGCGGCCGTGGCAAGGGCCCGGCCGACGAGGCCGACCAGGACGAGAACGACCAGGACGACGAGGACTCGGACGAATCGGGCGCCGAGGCGTCGGCCGACGAGGACGACGACGAGACCGACGGCGAGGGTGTCACCCGCCGCCGGCGCCGGCGGCGCCGTAAGGGCTCGAGCGGCGACGGCGAGACCGGCGGCATCGAGGACGGGGTGCACACCGTCGTGCGGGTGCGCGAGCCGCGCCGTACCGATGAAGTGCAGGGTGTTTCCGGCTCGACCCGGCTCGAGGCCAAGCGCCAGCGCCGGCGTGACGGCCGTGAGCAGCGCCGCACCCGGCCGCCGATCCTGAGCGAGTCGGAGTTCCTGGCCCGCCGCGAGGCCGTCGACCGGGTCATGGTCGTGCGCCAGAAGCCGGACCGGATCCAGATCGTCGTGCTCGAGGACGGCGTGCTCGTCGAGCACTACGTCTCCCGCAGCACCTCCGGCACCATGGTCGGCAACGTCTACCTCGGCAAGGTGCAGAACGTGCTGCCGAGCATGGAGGCGGCGTTCGTCGACATCGGCCGGGGCCGCAACGCCGTGCTCTACGCCGGTGAGGTCAACTGGGACGCCACCGGGCTGGAGGGCCGGGCCCGCTCGATCGAGCAGGCGCTGCGTTCCGGCGACTCGGTGCTGGTCCAGGTCACCAAGGACCCGATCGGGCACAAGGGCGCCCGGCTGAGCAGCCACATCGCGCTCTCCGGCCGGCACCTGGTCTACGTGCCGAACGGCAACGCCTCCGGCATCAGCCGCAAGCTGCCCGACAACGAGCGCAAGCGCCTGCGGGACGTACTCAAGAAGCTCGTGCCGGACGGCGCGGGAGTCATCGTCCGGACCGCCGCCGAGGGTGCGAGCGAGGACGAGCTGGCCCGCGACGTCAAACGGCTCCAGGCCCAGTGGGAGGACATCCAGCGCAAGGCCGCCGACGGCCACGCCCCGGCCGCCCTCTCCGAGGAGCCCGACCTGGTCATCCGGGTCGTCCGGGACCTCTTCAACGAGGACTTCCGCGAGCTGATCGTGCAGGGCGACTCGGCCTACACCGAGCTGGAGAACTACCTCGAGTCGGTCTCGCCCGACCTGCTCGAGCGCATGCACCGCTACACCGGCGTGGGCGACGTCTTCGCCGACAAGCGGATCGACGAGCAGATCCTCAAGGGCCTGGACCGCAAGGTCTTCCTGCCCTCGGGTGGTCACCTGGTCTTCGACCGCACCGAGGCGATGACCGTGGTCGACGTCAACACCGGTAAGTACACCGGTGCCGGCGGCAACCTCGAGGAGACGGTGACCCGCAACAACCTCGAGGCGGCGGAGGAGATCGTCCGGCAGCTGCGGCTGCGCGACCTCGGCGGCATCGTGGTCATCGACTTCATCGACATGGTGCTGGAGAGCAACCGCGAGCTGGTGCTGCGGCGGCTCACCGAGTGCCTGGGCCGCGACCGCACCAAGCACCAGGTCACCGAGATCACCTCGCTCGGCCTGGTGCAGATGACGCGCAAGCGGATCGGCGCCGGCCTGCTCGAGGCGTTCAGCGAGACCTGCGACCACTGCAAGGGCCGCGGCGTGCTGATCCACACCGAGCCGGTGCCGGAGAAGCGCCCGAACGGCGCGGCCAACCAGGTCAAGGCGGTGGCCGCGGCCACCACGACCGCGCCGCCGGCGCCTCAGCAGCAGCAACAGCCGGCGAAGGAAGGCAAGTCCCGCCGTCGCCGGGGCGGCGGCGAGAGCGCGCCGGTGGCCGAGGCGGCCGTGGTGGAGGTCGAGACTCCGGTCGAGACGCCGCTGGAGAACCCGCCGGCGACGCCGACCGAGGTCGTCCTCAGCGAGCCCGGCGAGAGCCCGGTCGCGCTGGTGGCCGAGCTGCCGCCGGTCCACGGTTCGGGCATCGTCACGCCGGGGGCCAAGCTGACCGCGGCCGAGCCGGACGACGACTACGACATCAGCGGGTACGACCTGTCCCGTTACGCGGAGCCGGAGCCCGAGACCGAGCCGCTGCGCCTGACCGGCGCGGACGACCCGGACGCGGCCGACGACGAGGACGAGGACGCGGCCGACGACGAGGAGCCGGTGGGCGCCGGCGCCGGGCGGCGCAGGTCGCGCCGCGGCGGCACGCGCAGGCGTACCCGTCCCTGATCAGAAGTGAGAAAGGGCGGTTCGGTAAAGAAAGTTAACTACCGAGCCGCCCTTTTCCATCGACGTCGGTTACCCTCGCGGGATCGATCCCCGTTCCCCCGAGGAGACCGAGTCCCCCATGCGTTTCTCTCTTCCGGCCGTCGCGGCCGTGGTTCTTGTTTCCCTCGCCGCCTGTTCGGGTGGTGCCGCTGATCAAGGGAAGACGCCGGCGTCCCCGGCCCCGCCGGCCCCGGCCGACCCGTCGGTCGCGGCCTCGGCCGACGCCGCCCTCAGTGCCGACACCCAGGCCATCTGTGCCCAGGCGGGCCGGGTCAGCACGACCTTCGGCGAGACCTTCATCGCCGACCTCAAGCTTCAGATCGACGCCGCGAGCCAGGGCGCCGCGGCCAAGCAGCAGGCCGACCAGAAGATCGAGCGGGACGTGACGAGCTACTCGTACGCCCTGGCCGACATGGCCAAGCTGACCACCGACCCGGCGCTGAAGAAGGCGCTGACCGACATGAGCAAGCAGGTGACGGCGCTCAAGGGCGATCTCACCAAGATCAACGCTGAGAAGATGTCCCAGATCACCGGTACACTCGACAAAGCGTGCGGAAAGGGCTGAGCCTCGTCCCCGGTTTGGGGATGGGGCCCCTGATGAAGTACGCTTTCGGACGGCGCTTTTTCCAGCGTCGTGTTCCCGTGCCTGACAATCCGGGACCAGCAACATCCGCCAAGCAGTGCCTTTCGCTGCGTAAGTCTCAGGGAGTCCGCGTCCGATGTACGCGATCGTCAAGACCGGCGGCAAGCAGTACAAGGTTGCCGAGGGCGACGTGATCGAGGTCGAGAAGCTCGTGGGTGCGCCCGGCGATGCCTTGACGCTCGCCGCGGTCCTCCTCGTCGACGGTGACAACCTGGTGACCGATGCGGCCAAGCTTGCCAGCGTGACGGTGTCCGGCGAGATCGCCGAGCACACCAAGGGTCCGAAGATCCGGATCCACAAGTTCAAGAACAAGACCGGCTACCACAAGCGCCAGGGTCACCGCCAGCCGCTGACCCGCGTCAAGGTGACCGGCATCAAGAGCGGGAAGTAAGGGGCGGATCACTCATGGCTCACAAAAAGGGTGCTTCCAGCTCGCGCAACGGCCGTGACTCCGCCGCTCAGCGGCTCGGTGTCAAGCGGTTCGGTGGCCAGCTGGTCAGCGCGGGCGAGATCCTGATCCGTCAGCGTGGCACGAAGTTCCACCCGGGCGAGCTCGTCGGCCGTGGTGGCGACGACACGCTGTTCGCCCTGGCGACCGGCAACGTCCTGTTCGGCACGAAGCGTGGTCGCAAGACCGTCAGCATCGTTCCGGCTGCGGAGTAAGTTTTCAAGAAGCGGGCCGCGGACCCTCGGGGTCCGTGGCCCGCTTTCTTTTTTGTTCTTCAAAAGGAGTTCGAGCAGTGACCACGTTCGTCGACCGGGTTGTGCTGCACCTGCAGGCGGGTGACGGCGGGCACGGCTGTGTCTCGGTGCGCCGCGAGAAGTTCAAGCCGCTCGGCGGCCCCGACGGCGGCAACGGCGGGCACGGCGGCGGCATCACGCTGGTCGTCGACCCGCAGATCCACACACTGCTCGACTTCCACTTCCACCCGCACGTCAAGGCGTCCAACGGTGGCGGCGGGGCCGGCGCCAACCGCGACGGGGCCAACGGCAAGGACCTGGTTCTCAAGGTGCCCGACGGCACCGTCGTGCAGACCGCCGACGGTGAGACGCTGGCCGACCTGATCGGCGCCGGCACCACCTTCGAGGTGGCCCGCGGCGGCCGCGGCGGCCGGGGCAACGCCTCGCTGGCCAACACCCGCCGCAAGGTGCCGGGCTTCGCCGAGCTCGGCGAGCCGGGCGACTCGCTCGACGTCGTCCTCGAGCTCAAGAGCGTGGCCGACGTCGGCCTGGTCGGCTTCCCGTCGGCCGGCAAGTCCTCGCTCATCTCGGTGATCTCGGCGGCCAAGCCGAAGATCGCCGACTACCCGTTCACCACACTGGTGCCCAACCTGGGCGTGGTGCAGGCGGGCGACCAGACCTTCACCGTGGCCGACGTGCCCGGCCTGATCCCGGGCGCGGCCACCGGCAAGGGCCTGGGCATGCAGTTCCTGCGGCACATCGAGCGCACCTCGGTGCTGGTGCACGTGCTCGACGCGGCGGCGCCCGAGATCGAGCGCGACCCGCTGGCCGACCTCGACGCGATCGAGGCCGAGCTGGCGGCGTACGGCGGCCTCGAGGACCGCCCCCGGCTCGTGGTGCTCAACAAGATCGACATCCCGGACGGCCGCGACCTGGCCGAGATGGTCCGCCCCGACATCGAGGCCCGCGGCTACCGCGTCTTCGAGGTCAGCGCCATCACCCGCGAGGGGCTCAAGGAGCTGACGTACGCCCTGGCCAAGGTCGTCGAGGAGCACCGGCTGGCCCAGCCCGAGCCCGAGCCGACCCGCATCGTCCTGCGCCCGCAGGCCGTCGACGACTCCGGCTTCACCGTCGAGCAGGACGACGAGGGCGTCTTCGTGGTGCGCGGCGCCAAGATCGAGCGCTGGGTCCGGCAGACGAACTTCGACAACGAGGAGGCCGTCGGCTACCTGGCCGACCGGCTGGAGCGCGTCGGCGTCGAGGACATGCTGGCCAAGAAGGGCGCCCATGCCGGCGACCCGGTCCGGATCGGCACCCGCGAGTTCGACTGGCAGCCCAACGCCGGCGAGTTCGTGGCCGGCCCGCGCGGCACCGACGCCCGCCTCGAGGAGGAAAGCGGCCGCGCCTCGGCCGCCCAGCGCCTCGCGGCCCGCAAGGCCCGCCGGGTCCGCTCGGACGACGAGCTGCTGCACATGGCGGCCGACGGCACGGTCACCAGCGTGTCGAACGCCAAGCGGCCGGTCCTGGTCGAGGACGGCGAAGACGATGAGGACGACACCGCCGAATAGGCAGTCGTCCAGATTGCGGCAACCATCCGGAAACGGATGTCGCTTAGAGTCACGACCGTGATGATCGAAGCGCGGCCCGCCCTTGACCCCGAGCTCGCCGCGCTGGTCGCGGCCCAGCAGCACGAGCTGCGCTCCGCAGCCTTCACCCCCGACGATGACGCTACGTACCTGGTGGCGGTCGTGGACGGCCGCGCGGTGGCCTGCGCGGCCTGGCGTCCGACCCTCGACCCCGGCATCGCCGAGCTGCAGCGTGTCTACGTGCGCCCGGCGTTCCGGGGCCGCGGCATCGCCCGCCAGCTGATCGTCTGGATCGAGGAGGAGACCCTGGCCGCGGGTCGCTCGATCATCCGGCTCGAGGCGGGCCCGTGCTCACCCGCGGCCCAGGCCCTGTTCCAGTCGTCGGGCTACGACCAGGTCGACGGTGCCTTCGTGAAGCGCGTGGTGGCGTTAGTCCCATAGGCCCAGGGCCGCACGGACCCGGCGTACGGTCTCCTCGGCCCGGGGACGCACCCGGGCCCGGCCCTCCGCCAGGATCTTCTGGATGTGGCCGGGGTCGTCGGCGAGCTCGGCGTGACGCGCCCTGACGGGCGCCAGGACCGCCTCGATCGCGTCGGTCACCTCGCGCTTCAATTGGCCGTACGAGGTGAACGCGCCGGGCGCCTCGCCGGTGCAGGCGCGCAGGATCTCGAGCAGGTTGGTGACGCCGGGCTGGTTCTCGGCGTCGTGGCGGACGACGCCGACGGTGTCGGTGACGGCGCGGGAGACCTTGCGGCGGATCACGTCCGGCGGGTCGAGCAGGCCGATGCGGCCGGCCGGGTTGGGCGCGCTCTTGCTCATCTTCCGGGTGGGGTCGGTGAGGTCCATGATCCGCTCGGCGGCGTCGGGGCGGATGGCCTCGGGCACGGTGAACGTGGGGCCGTACCGGTTGTTGAAGCGGATGGCGATGTCGCGGGCCAGCTCCAGGTGCTGACTCTGGTCGTCGCCGACCGGCACGTGATCGGTGTCGTGCAGCAGGATGTCGGCCGCCATCAGCACCGGGTAGGTGAGCAGGCTGAGCCGCACCGGGCCACCGCCGGCCGACTTCTCCTTGAACTGGATCATGCGAGCGGCCTCGCCGTAGCCGGTGACGCATTCGAGCAGGTAGTGCAGCTCGGAGTGCTCGGGCACCTGCGAGTTGGCGATCAGGGCAGTGCGCTGCGGATCCACGCCGGCGGCCAGCAGCAGCGTGGCGACGTCGACCGTGGTGGCGCGCAGCCGTTGTGGATCATGTTCGACCGTGAGCGCGTGCAGGTCGGCGATCATGGCGATCGAGTCGGACGTGGCCGGATCGTCCTGTGCGGCCACGAGCGGGCGCATGGCGCCGAGCAGGTTGCCGAGGTGCAGGTTGCCGGTGGGCTGGAAGCCGGTGAGCCGACGGGTCATGGTGGGTCCTTCCGGGTGGGGGCGGCACCCTCCGGAAGGCCGGGGAAACGAGAACGGCCGCCCGAAGGGGGCGGCCGTTTCTGCGCGATGGGGTAGCCGCCCGTCTAGGGCAGCCACCAGGTGAGGTTCGCGCAACGCATGAACCCACCATAGCAATGGGGTGGTGGTGTGACGCCAGTGTGAAAACCGGCATGATGGTCGTCATGCCGAGTTTGACCCGCGCCGAGGCCACCGCCCGCGCCGCCACCGTCGACGTCCACGAGTACGAGATCGACCTCGACCTGACCGCCGAGGGCGACACCTTCGGCGCCCGTACGGTGGTGCGGTTCTCGACCACGCCCGGCGCCTCGACCTTCCTCGAGTTCGAGCCGGTCTCGGTCGCCTCGATCACGCTGAACGGCGCGCCCGTGCCGGCCGAGGCCATGGACGGCGAGCGGCTGCACCTGAGCGGCCTCGCCGAGCACAACGAGCTCGCGGTCGACGCGGTGATGCGCTACTCGAACGACGGCGAGGGCCTGCACAAGTACGTCGACCCGGCCGACGGCTCGACATACCTCTACCAGCACATGTTCATCAACAACGCCGGGCGCATCCTGCCCAGCTTCGACCAGCCCGACATGAAGGCGTCGTTCCGGGTCAGCGTGACCGCGCCGGCCGGCTGGCTGGTGGCCGCGAACGGCCCGCTGGTGGCCGGCGGGGAGGGGCGCTGGGAGTTCGCGCCAACCAAGCCGATCTCGACGTACCTGTGCTCGCTGATCGCCGGCCCGTACCACTCGGTCACCAGCGAGCACGACGGCATCCCGCTCGCCCTGTACGCGCGCAAGGCGCTGGCCGAGCCGCTCGAGGCCGAGGCGCCCGAGATCTTCGAGGTCACCCGGCAGTGCCTCGACCGCTTCCACGAGATCTTCGACATCCGGTACCCGTTCGGGCACTACCAGCAGGCGTTCGCCCCCGAGTTCAACTTCGGCGCCATGGAGTACCCGGGCCTGGTCGTCTTCCGGGACGAGTTCATCTACCGCTCGGCCGTCACCGAGAGCGAGCGCGAGCACCGGGCCAACGTGATCGCGCACGAGATGGCCCACATGTGGTTCGGCGACCTGGTCACCATGGCCTGGTGGGACGACCTGTGGCTGAACGAGTCGTTCGCCGAGTACCTGGGCACCCGTATCGCCTCCGAGGCGACCCGCTTCCCGGACACGTGGACCACGTTCGCGATGCAGCGCAAGGCGTGGGGCCTGCGGGCCGACCAGCACCCGTCCACCCACCCGGTGGCGCCGGCCGAGGTCACCGACACCGACCAGGCGCTGCTCAACTTCGACGGCATCTCGTACGCGAAGGGCGCGGCCGTGCTCAAGCAGCTCGTCGCCTGGGTGGGCGACGAGGCGTTCCTGGCCGGGGTGAACGCGCACTTCCAGGCGCACGCGTACGGCAACGCCACCCTGGCCGACCTGCTCGAGGCGCTGTCGGCGTCGAGCGGGCGCGACCTGTCCGCCTGGGCCGACGTCTGGCTGCGCCGGGCCCAGGTCAACACGTTGCGGACCGAGGTGGTCCGAGAGGGCGGGGCGTACGCGTCGGTGGCCGTGCTCCAGACCGCACCGGAGCAGTACCCGACGCTGCGCCCGCACAAGGTCGGCCTGGGGCTGTACGACCGTTCGGCCGACGGCGCCGTGGTCCTGCGCCGGCGGATCGAGATCGAGGTCGAGGCGACCGGGCGGACCGAGGTGCCCGAGCTGGCCGGCGAGCCGGTCGCGGACCTCCTGCTCCTGAACGACGGTGACCTCACGTACGCCAAGATCCGTCTCGACGAGGAGTCGACGGCGGCCGTGCCGGCCCTGCTGCCCCTGCTCGACGACTCGCTGGCCCGGGCCGTGCTCTGGGCCTCGACGCTCGACGCGGTGGTCGACGGCGAGCGCCCGGTCGCCGAGCTGGTGACCCTCGTGCTGGCCGCGCTGCCGGTCGAGTCCGAGGTCGTGGTGGTGGAGGACGTGCTGCGGGCCACCCGCAGTCTGGTCGACCGCTACTCGACGCCGGAGACGCGTCCGGCCGCCCTCGAGCTGGTCGCGCAGGCGGCCGACCGGCTGCTCGCGGTCTCCGAGCCCGGCGGATCGCGCCAGCTCGCGGCGGCCCGGGGCCTGATCGGCGCCACCGTCGACGTCAAGCGCCTGCTCGGCTGGCTGGAGGGCCGTGAGGTGCCGGAGGGCCTGGCCGTCGACGCCGACCTGCGCTGGCTGATCGTCTACCGGCTGGCCGTGCTCGGTGCCGCCGACGGCGCGGTGATCGACGCGGAGTTCGAGCGGGACCGCAGTGCCACCGGCGAGCAGTGGGCGGCCCGGTCGCGGGCGGCCCGGCCCGACGCGGAGGCCAAGGCGGCCGCCTGGGAGTCGATCATCGGCGACACCAAGCTGTCCAACCGGCTCGTCGAGATGACCGCGTCCGGCTTCTGGCACGCCGAGCAGCTCGACCTGATCCGCCCGTACGTGGCGCGGTACTTCGCCGACATGCCCGAGATGATGCGGGTGCGCAGCGGCATGAGCGCGGAGAAGACGGCCGGGTACGCGTTCCCGGCCGTGATGGTGGAGCCGGAGACCCGCGAGCTCGCGGCCGGGCTGCTGGCCTCGGACGATCTCGACCCGATCCTGCGCCGGGTGGTCCAGGACGCCGACGACGATCTCCGCCGGGCGCTTGCTGCGCGCTTTTGACCTTTCGCCACGCTTTCAACCGATACCCTCGTAGATCAACGGGGGTGAAGGCGTGGAGTGGTCCGAGGAACTGGCCGGTGGCCTGCTGCAAGCCGCCCCGGACGCCATCCTGGTCATATCGGGCAGCACGATCGTGCTGGCCAATGACCGGGCGCTGGAACTGTACGGCTACGCGCGCGACGAACTGGTCGGCCGCGACATCAACGACCTCGTCACCGAGGACGCCCGGACGATGCTCCCCGAGCGCCGCAGGCGCATCGAGGAGGGACGTCCGGGCCCCATCGGGGCGGTCACCACGACCGTACGCCGGCGCGACGGCTCCGAGGTGCCGGTCGAGTCGTCGGTGTCGATCGTCGACACGCCGCAGGGGCGGCTCGCCCTGGCGGTGGTGCGCGACCTCTCCGAGCGGGACCGGGCCGAGCAGGAGAAGGCCCGGCTCCGGGCCGAGGCGCAGGCCCACCGCAGCCAGCGGCTGGAGAGCCTGGGCCAGCTCGCGGGCGGCATCGCGCACGACTTCAACAACATGCTCGGTGTGATCGTCAACTACGCGAGCTTCGTGGTCGAGGAGGCGGAGTCGGCCCAACCGGACGTCACGATGATCGCGGCCGACGCGAAGCAGGTCATCAAGGCGGGCGAGCGCGGCACTGATCTGACCCATCAGCTGCTGGCCTTCGCCCGGCGCGAGGTCGTACGCCCGCAGGTGCTCGACCTGAACAAGGTGATCGCCGCCGTCGAGGCGATGCTGCGCCGGTCGATCGGCGAGCACATCACGCTGCTGTTCCGGCCCGAACCGGACCTGCCGCCGGTGACGTTCGATCCCGGCCAGATCGAGCAGATGCTGGTCAACCTGGCTTTGAACGCGCGCGACGCGATGCCGTCGGGCGGCAACCTGGTGATCGACACCGGGCGGCACGGCGACCAGGTGCGGCTGCGGATCAGCGACTCGGGCAAGGGGATGACGCCGGAGGTGGTGGAGCGGGCCTTCGAGCCGTTCTTCACCACCAAGGCCAGCGGGGAGGCGACCGGCCTGGGCCTGGCCACCGTCTACGGGATCGTCACCCAGGCCGACGGCGAGGTCGGCATCACCTCCGAGCCCGGCCTGGGCACCACGGTGACCGTTCTTCTGCCCGCGGCCGCCACCTCCGCGACGTCACCGGCCGTCGCGGAGCCGGCGGCTGACACCCGGGGCCGCGGGGAGACGCTGCTCGTGGTCGAGGACGAGGACGCGCTGCGCGATGTCGCCGGCCGGATCCTCTCCGGCGCCGGATACCAGGTGCTCAAGGCCGAATGTGGCACCAAGGCGCTGGATGTGGCGGCACGGCATTCCGGGCAGATCGACCTGTTGCTGAGCGATGTGGTCATGCCCGGCATGCTGGGCAAGGAGCTTGCGGAGCGGTTGGTACGGGAACGCCCGGACACCCGAGTGCTCTACATGTCCGGATACGCGCAGCCCGTACTCCACACACAAGGCACCCTCGATCCCGGCGTCGCCCTCCTGGAGAAGCCTTTCACGGCGGATGACCTGCTGACCGCCGTACGAAAGCGCTTGGATGGTTGATTCTTCATCCGGCCGCCCCGCCGCTGTGCCGTCAGGCGCCGTGATCGTCGCCGAACTCGGGCGGCAGGTCATCGCTGAGCAGATCTTCGGCGCGGCCTTCGAGCAGCTTGGCGGTCTCGGTGGAGCGCGGCAGCATGACGTCCTCGTAGGCGCGAAGAGCCTCATCGATGGTCGCGGAGCCGGCGAGCGCGAGCGCCAGTCCGGCGGCGTCGAGCATGGCGAGGTTGACACCGACGCCGAGTGGGGGCATGAGGTGGGCGGCGTCACCGAGCAGGGTGACGGTGGGATCGTGGTCCCAGACGTGCGGGACGGGGAGCGCGAAGATCGGCCGGTCGACGTACCGGCCGTCGTTGTCACTGATCATCCGCCGCATGCCGGGCGACCAGCCGGCGAACTCGTCGAGCAGGTGGGCGCGGATACCGGCGGTGTCGTCGGGCCGTAAGCCGGTGGCGGTGATCCAGTCGGCCGGGACCCGGCGGATGATGTAGACGCGGATGTGGTCACCGCTGTTGCGCTGGCCCCACAGTGCGCGCCGGCCGTCGGCTCCGGTGGCACTGCCCGGGCCGATGAGTGTGGACAGCTCGGTGTGCCGATCGTCCACGGCGTGGAACCAGGCTTCGGTGAAACTCACGCCGGTGTACTGCGGGACGGCCGGGGAGACCGCCGGGCGAACCCGGGAGAACGCCCCGTCGGCGCCGATGACCAGGTCCGTCTCGACGGTGGAGCGGTCGGCGAAATGCAGTGTGCGGGGGCCGTCGGCAGGCCCGCTGACATGGGTGAGCGCCCGGCCCCACCGGACGGTGCCGGGCGACAGCGAATCGAGCAGAAGGTCGCGCAGCCGGCCGCGGTCGATCTCGGGTTTGAACAGTTCGCCCTCCTCCGGGGCGATGCGTGCCCGCAGCTCGCCGTCGGCGCCCAGGATGCGCATCTCCTGGCCCTCCGGGCGGGACAGCCGGAGGAATTCGTCGAGGAGGCCGGCCTCGTGCAGGGCGAGCTGGCCGCTGTCGGCGCGTAGGTCGAGGCTGCCGCCCTGGTCGCGGGCGCCGGGGCCGGGGTCACGGTCGTGGACGGTGACCGTGATGCCGTGCCGTTGCAGGATGCGAGCGCAGGTGAGCCCGGCGGGCCCGGCGCCGACGATGTCGATCCGCGCTTCTCTGGTGAGTGAGGTCATGCCCCAAGAAAAGCAGAACGAATGCAAAAGTGCAACGACTCAACTTATTGCTTGATGCCACCTATCCGTATACTCGGCTCATGACCCAGACACCCGTCGGCCGCCGAGAACGCAAGAAGGCGGCCACCCGGCAGGCGATCGCCGACGCGGCCCTTCGCCTGTTCCTCGAGCACGGTTACGACCGGGTGAGTCTGCGCGAGATCGCCGACGCGGCCGACGTGTCGACCACGACGCTGTTCAAACATTTCTCCGGCAAGGAGGCGCTGGTCTTCGACCAGGAGCGGGACAACGAGGCTCAGCTGATCGCCGCGGTGCGCGGGCGAGCCGGCGGCCAGGACATCGTCGGCGCCCTCCGCGAGCACTTCCTGGGCGCCTACCTGCCCATCGCGCGGCATCCTCAGGCGGCCGAGTTCGTCGCGCTGGTCGACGCCACGCCGGCGCTGCGCTCGTACGCCGAACGCATGTGGACCCGGCATGCCGACAGTCTCGGCGCCGCCATAGCCGAGGAATGCGGTGCGGATCGCGACGACCTCGGCTGCATGGCCCTTGCCCGATTCGTCCTGGAGATCCCCGCCCTCGTCCGCGGCCGGCCGGATCCGCGCACCGCCATCGAGGCGATCTTCGACATCCTGGCACGGGGCTGGGTGCCGCCGGACCCGGTCAGGTGACCAGTGGCACGTCGCCGGCGGCGTCCACGATCCGCCGGATCCGGAAGGGATCTATTCTCTTTCGATGGGCGGACGCCGTATCGGGATCATGGGCGGGACCTTCGACCCGATCCATCATGGGCACCTTGTCGCGGCGAGTGAGGTTCAGGCCCGCTTCGACCTGGACGAGGTCGTTTTCGTGCCGACCGGGCAGCCGTACGAGAAGGGCAAGGTCTCTCCGGCCGAGGACCGGTACCTGATGACGGTGATCGCGACCGCGTCGAACCCGCGGTTCCATGTGAGCCGGGCCGACATCGACCGCGACGGTCCCACGTACACCATCGACACCCTGCGTGACATGCGGGCGATCTACGGCGCCGACTCGAAGTTGTTCTTCATCACCGGAGCCGACGCGCTCTCGCGCATCCTGGGCTGGAAGAGCGCGATGGAGATGTTCTCGCTGGCCCACTTCGTCGGGGTCACCCGGCCGGGGTTCGAGCTCACCGACGCCCACCTGCCCCGCGACAGCGTCACGCTCGTGGAGGTGCCGGCCATGGCCATCTCGTCGACCGACTGCCGGGCGCGGGCGACGGCCGGGAAACCGGTCTGGTATCTCGTGCCGGACGGAGTCGTTCAGTACATCAACAAGCGTGGGCTCTATCGGGGCTAAGGGAATGTCATACCTGTGTGAGAGGCTTGAAGTCACCTGGACACCTACCCGAGGGGACTTTCTTGTCCGTTACCGAACGCGCTCTTGAACTGGCGATGACGGCCGCCCAGGCCGCCGCCGACAAGAAGGCGCAGGACATCGTCATCATCGACGTCGCCGACCAGCTCTACATCACCGACGCCTTCGTGATCGCCTCGGCGTCCAACGAGCGTCAGGTGATCGCCATCGTCGACGCGGTCGAGGAAGCGCTGCTCAACCTGCCGGAGAAGGCGAAGCCGGTCCGGCGTGAGGGCGAGCGTCAGGGCCGCTGGGTCCTGCTCGACTACGTCGACATCGTCGTGCACATCCAGCATGCCGAGGAGCGCGAGTTCTACGCCCTCGACAAGCTGTGGAAGGACTGCCCGACCATGCCGTTCGTCGACCGCGACCTGGCCGACGCGGAAGCGCAGTGACCCGCCTGATCGTCTGGCGGCACGGCAACACCGACTGGAACGCGGGGTCCCGCGTCCAGGGGCAGACCGACGTGCCGCTCAACGACCTCGGCCGCCAGCAGGCCGTGGACGCCGCCGAGCTCCTGATCAAGTTCAGGCCCGACGCGATCGTGGCCAGCGACCTGCTGCGCGCCTCCGACACCGCGGCCGCGCTGGCCGCGCTCAGCGGCCTGTCGATCACGTTCGACAAGCGGCTGCGCGAGCGGTATTTCGGCGCCTGGCAGGGCCTCACCATGACCGAGGTCGCCGAGCGGTTCCCGGCGCAGTACGCGGCCTGGAAAGCCGGCCAGGAGGTCGGCGGCGAGGTCGAGACGCTCGAGGCGCTGAGCGTGCGGGTCGCCGACGCGCTGCGCGAGGCGGCCGCGTCGGTGCCGTCCACCGGCACGGTGGTGGTCGCCACCCACGGCGCGGCCGCCCGCCAGGGCGTCGCCCGAGTGCTGGGCTGGTCGATGGAGCAGGTGCGGACGCTGCGCGCGCTGCAGAACTGCCACTGGGTCGAGCTGATCCACGACGACGACCGGGGCTGGCAGCTGGCGACCTACAACGTGGGTCCCTTCACGGAACGGCCGTCTCCGCCACCGGTGTAGGGAACCCGCGAAGATCCGGTAGCGTCCAAGCATCATGCTGACGACTCGTGCCGTTCCTGCCGTATTGCTCCTTGTGCTGGCCGCGGGCTGCGCCGGTAGCGACCCGGCCGCCGCGCCGGCGTCCGCTCCTTCCGCCCCCGCTGCATCCGCCCCAGCTCCTTCCTCCTCCGACGTGATCGATCTTCCGGTGCCCACTGCCAAGACGTCCGGTCCCGCCGGTGAGCCCAGCCGGCCCGCGGCCGGAGCGAAGACGATCACGGGCACGGTGACCGCCGGGGTCGAGCCCAACTGCCTGATCCTGAGCGACTCCTCCGGGTCGTACCTGCTCGTCTTCGACGACGAGGCGATGCGCTCCGACGCCACCGTGGGCCGCAAGGTCACGGTCTCCGGCCAGGCCAAGCAGGGCATGATGTCCACCTGCCAGCAGGGCACACCCTTCCTGGTGACGTCCATCCGCGCGGCCTGAGCACAGCGGGCCCTGTTAACGTGCCCGCATGCCCGTCGCGGTCGTCACCGACTCCACCGCGTACCTCCCCGCCGAACTCGGCGGCACCTATGACCTGACGGTCGTGCCGCTGACCGTGGTGATCAACGGCGTGGACGGGCTCGAAGGGCTCGAGATCCAGCCGTCCGAGGTGGCCCGGGCGCTGGGCGGGCGGCGCTCCCAGGTGAGCACGTCCCGGCCGGCGCCGACCCAGTTCGCCGCGGCGTACAGGGAGCTGCTGAAGGCGGGCGCGGACGGGATCGTCTCGATCCACCTGTCGGCGAAACTGTCCGGCACGTACGAGGCGGCGGTGCTGGCGGCGGCCGAGATCGGCCCGTCGGTGCAGGTGGTCGACAGCGGGACGACCGGGATGGGCCTGGGCTTCGCGGCGCTGGCGGCGGCCACGGCCGCCTCGGAAGGTCAGGACCTTGCCTCCGTACGGGCGTCGGCGGTGACCCACGCGTCGCGGGTGAGCACCCTGTTCTACGTCGACACGCTGGAGTTCCTCCGCCGGGGCGGCCGGATCGGGGCGGCGCAGGCGCTGCTGGGCACGGCGCTGTCGGTGAAGCCGATCCTGCACGTGGTGGACGGCTCGATCGTGGTCCGGGACAAGGTGCGCACGGCCGGGCGGGCGCTGGCCAAGCTGGTCGACTTCGCGGTCGAGGCGGCGGGCGACGGCGACGTGGACATCGCGGTGCACCACCTGGAGGCCGAGGAGAGGGCGACGGCCCTGGCCGACGCGGTGGCGATGCGCCTGGGCGACCGCATGCGCGACTGCTACATCACCGAGATCGGCGCCGCCGTGGCCGCCCACGTCGGCCCGGGCCTGGCCGGCGTGGTGGTACACCGCCGCTAGCGCCCCACCGGCCACCCGTCGGCCGCCCAGCGCCGCGGATCGAACCCGGGCGCTCTGCTGAGATGGCGAGCGAGCTCCGCCCAGGCCACGATGCGGTCACCGAGCTGCACCTCGTCGGCCTCGGGCAGCAACACGGCTTCGTCACGCTCCCAGATGGCCTTCGTCCGCCAGCCGCCTACCTCGTCTCCCACGAGCTCGATATCGGCCAGCTCCAGGGCCCTGCCTTCCACCGCGCGGCCCGTACTCCCGTTGCCTTTCGCCGCGCGCACCGTGCCCGCGTCGCCTTTCGCTGTACGGCCCGTACCCGCGCTGCCTTCTGTTGTGCCGCCCGCGTCGACGTCCGCGCCGTCGACGTCCGCGGCGGCCTCGCCTCGCGCTGACTTGTCGGAAATTTCGGCTTTTTGGAGGGTGTACTGCTGGATGGCGAGGATGCGTTCGGCTCGGGATGCGGCGTGGTGCAGGGGATGGCCGCGAGGGGCTTTGTAGGGGATCGTGCAGCCGTGGGCGTCACTGACGTACGCCATGGGGGTGATGGGTCGCAAGGATTTCGCGTAGATCTCCTCGGCCTGGGCGAAGAGGGCCGGGAGATGCCGGCTGCCGTCGGCGGTGACCAGCAGGGTTCCGCGGTCGGGGGCGAAGGCCACGGGGGAGCCGCCGACCTGCGGGGCCAGGCGTTCCAGCCAGTGTTCCAGCAGAAGGTGGGAGACCCAGTACGAGTCGCCGTCGTCGACGAAGTGGACCACTACCGGCTCGGTGGCCTCGCCCTGGAGGACGGCGCCGGACAGGTTGGCGCGGGCCGCGGCGAAGACGTCCTCCGGGCGTACGCCCCATTTGCTCGGCTGGTCGGCGGTCACGTAGATCATCGTTTCCGGATGGTCGACGACCACATGTTCGTACAGGAAAGGAAGCACCGGGCGTCTCAGCGGGGCGCCGGGGGTGACGCCGCGCAGGACCGGGCGCAGTAACGGGCGTACCGCAGACCAGGCCGGAGGCAGGACGGCCGGGAGAAGACCGGCCAGATGGTGGTCTATGTCCTTTTTCTTGCTGCTCGTGAAGTGGGCCAACTCGACGATCGTGGGGGCGTCGTCGCCGGGCGGGGTCCAGCACAGCTGGAATGTGTGTGCGTCGTAGCGCGCGCCGGTGACGCCGGCGCGACGGAGACGCCGCATGACCCGGGCGGCCAGGCGCGCCCGGGCAAGCCTTCGCAGCAGGCCCACCGCGCTACTCCCTCTTCCGGCCTCGGATCACTCGCGCTTCGAGATCTTCGTCGTAGATCACGTCGGCGTCCAGACCCTGTCGGGTCACGGTCCGCACGGCGGTCTCCTCCTGAGCCTCGGTGATCTCGGAGAGGAGTACGCCGTGGGGAGCGAGCCACATCATGGCCTGCCCGGCGACGCGGCGGAAGATGTCGAGGCCGTCGATACCCCCGTCGAGGGCGGTTCCGGGCTCGTGGTCGCGGGCCTCGGCGGGGAGCAGGGGGATGTGGGCGGTGGCCACGTAGGGGACGTTGGCCAGGATCACGTCGAAGCCGCGCTGGAGCTCCGGGGGGAGCGGGGCGTAGAGGTCGCCCTGGTAGGCGTGGGTGATGCCGTTGTCGCGGGCGCAGGCGACGGCTACCGGGTCGAGGTCGGTGGCGTGGAGCTCGATGTCCCGGTGGTGTTGGACGGCCAGTCCGAGGGCTCCGGAGCCGCAGCAGAGGTCGAGGACCCGGTACGGGCTTTCGGCCAGCGCGGTGCGGACCAGGAGCTCGCTGCGAACCCGGGGGACGAAGACGCCTTTACGGAGGGTGACCCGGACGCCGGCGAAATCGGCGTAGCCGACGACCTGCTCCAGGGGCTCGCCCTGGGCGCGGCGGGCGACCAAGGTGGCCAGTACGGCGTCGTCGGTGGCGGCTTCGCCCAGAATGTCGGCCTCGTCTTCGGCGAAGACGCATCCGGCGGCGCGAAGCCGCTCGATGGCGGTGGCCAGCGCGGATTCGGTGATTGTCACGGTCTTCCCATAGCACGGTCGGGGGCGGGTCGGTGAGTTATCCACAATGCACCGCTGTCCACAGGGCCCGCGGCGCGGGGTCGCCGAAGTCCCTAGCGTCCAGGCCGTGCGAGAGCGGAAGAATGCGGACGAGGCCGTCGCCGAGAGGCTGCGGTCGGCACTGGCGCCCGGGCCGGACCGGGGGCTGGCCGACCTCGCTGTGGTGGGCGAGCCTCTGAACTGGTCAGACATCATCCCGGCGTGGCCGGACGACGTCGACCTCGATCCGGCCGGTGTCGCGTTGCCGGCTCCTGATTCTTCTTCACCGGCCGTTGGCTCCTTGCCGGCCTCGGTCTCGTCCTCGCCGGCCGTCGGCTCGCCGGCCGCGGAGGGCCGTTTTCCGGCCGGGTCGGCGTGGGCGGCGCCGCCCGGCCGCGATGTCGGGCGGCCGCAGGTCGAAGCCGCGGTTTCGTCCGGGTCTGAGCGGCGGGTGCTGCCGCCGCCGGCCTGGGTTCTGCCGGAGGGGGACGAGCCCCACCCGCCGATACCCTCGTCCCCCTCCACCTCCGACGGCGTCCCCTACGCGTGGCCGGCGGAGCCGGAGGAGGAACCGGCCGGGCTCAGCGCGGCCGGCGCGTTCGGCGAGGAGCGGCGCTTCGGCTGGCGAGCGTTCGACCCCGGCCGGCGCGGCGTGAAGGCACTCGCCCTGGTCGCCGTACTGGTCATCGTGATCGCCGCCTTTCTGGCGTGGCGCGCCCGCCCGCAGGTCGACTCGGTGGATCCGCCGGCTTTCGAGTCGGCGCCGCCGGCCGGCGACACCGCCGGCACCGGCGCGGCGGCCCTCACCGGTGCGACGCCGGACGCCTCCCAGGCGGCCGAGGTGGTCGTCGCCGTGGGCGGGAAGGTCCGCCACCCGGGCCTGGTCCGCCTGCCCGCCGGTGCTCGCGTGGCCGACGCGCTCAACGCCGCCGGCGGTGCCGACCCCGGCGTCGACGTGGCCCTGCTCAACCTGGCCCGCAAGGTCGTCGACGGCGAACTGATCCTGGTCGGCGTCACCCCGCCGCCGGGCGCCGTGGTGCCGACCGGTCCGGCTGCTGGTGGCACCCCGGCTCCCGGCGCCCCGGTCAACCTCAACACCGCCACACTGTCCGACCTCGACGCGCTGCCCGGTGTCGGCCCGGTCCTGGCTCAGCGGATCCTCGACGCCCGAGACGCCCAGGGCGGCTTCAAGTCCGTCAGCGATCTCCGCAAGGTCGACGGCATCGGCGACGCCCGCTACGAGCAGCTCAAAGATCTGGTGACGGTATGACCTCCGGCGTGGCTGATCTTCGGCTGGCGGGGTTCGCGCTGGCGACGTGGCTGTCGGCGCTGGCCGCCCTGCACCTTTCCGCGCGGTCCGGGGTGCTGCTCGGTGTCGGGGCCGCCCTGCTGGCCGGAGCGGCCACGACGCGATCCGCCCGGCGGCGCCTGCGGGCGGCGCGCTGGGTGGTGGTGGCGTCGCTGCTCGGGGTGGCCTGCGGGGCCGTGACCACCGCGGCGCGGGTGAGCGTGCGGGAGGCGGGGCCGCTGGTGGCGCTTGTGCGGGCGGGTGACCCCGTACACCTGGAAATGGTCGTGCGTGATGACCCGCGTGCCCTGCGCGGATCGCCGGGGATGCCGCCCACCTATCTTGTCGCGGTCGAGCTGGTGACGGTACGGGCGGACGGGTCGGCGCCGCTGCGGTTGCCGGCTCGGGGGCTGGTGCTGGGGAGTGATCCCGGGTGGCGGGGGCTGTTGCCGGGTCAGCGGGTGGCGGCTCGGGGCAAGCTCATGCCGCCGCGCGGGGGCGACCTGCGGGCCGTGGTGGCGTCGGTGCGGGAACCGCCGGCGTTGCTGGGGGAGCCGCCGTGGGCGCAGCGGGCGGCGGGTGCGTTGCGGGCCGGGCTCCAGCGGGCCTGCGAACCGCTGCCCGACCTGCCCGGCGGCCTGCTGCCGGGGCTGGTGGTGGGTGACACGAGCCGGCTCGACCCGGCGCTCGAGGAGGACTTCCGGACGACCGGGATGACGCACCTCAACGCCGTGTCGGGGGCGAACGTAGCCATCGTCGTCGGGGTGGTGCTGTTCGCGGTGCGGCGGACCCGGGCCGGGCCGGTGGTCACGGCGTTGGTGTGCGCGGTGGCGTTGGTGGGGTTCGTCATCCTGGCCCGGCCGTCGCCCAGCGTCGTGCGGGCGGCCGCGATGGGGGCGATCGGGTTGCTGGGGCTGGCCTCGGGGCGGCCGCGGGCGGCGCTGCCGGCGCTCGGGGCGGGGGTGGCCGTGCTCGTGCTGGCCGATCCGGAGTTGGCGGGTGATCCGGGGTTCGCGCTGTCGGTGCTGGCCACGAGCGGTCTTCTGCTCATCGCGCCGGTCTGGCGGGACGCGCTGCGGCGGCGTGGATGCCCGGCCGGGCTGGCCGAGGCGCTGGCCGTTCCGGCGGCCGCACAGGTGGCGTGCGGTCCGGTGGTGGCGGGGCTGTCCGGCACGGTGAGCCTGGTCGCGGTGCCGGCGAATCTGCTGGCGGTGCCCGCGATCGCGCCGGCCACGCTGCTCGGGGTGGGCTCGGCGGTGCTGTCGCCGCTGTGGCCGGCCGGCGCCGAGTTCGCGGCCTGGGCCGCGCACTGGCCGGTGCGGTGGCTGGTGCTGGTGGCGACCTACGGCGCGCGGGTACCGGCGGGCGCGCTGCCCTGGCCGGGCGGGGTGACCGGGGCGGCCTTGCTGGCCGTGGTCACGGTCGGGCTGCTGGTGGCGGCGCGGCGGCCGCTGATCCGGCGGCTGGTCACCGTGGTGGCGCTGGGCGGCGTTCTCGGTGCCCTTCCCGTGCGCCTGCTGGCGCCGGGGTGGCCGCCGCCGGGCTGGGTCGTGGTGGCGTGTGCCGTCGGGCAGGGTGACGCCGTGGTCCTGCCGGCCGGGCGGGGCAGCGCGGTGGTGGTCGACGCCGGGCCGGAGCCGAACGCCGTCGATCATTGCCTGCGGCGCTTGGGGGTACGGCGAATCGTGCTCTTCGTGGCCAGCCACTTCCACGTCGACCACATCGGCGGGGTGGCGGGCGTCTTCCGGGGGCGTGACGTGCTCGCCGTGGCGGGGCCGGACTGGCCGGAACCGCCGGCCGGGCGATCCGCCGTGGCGGCGGCGGCCGGGCGGGTGCCGCTGCGCGTGATCCGTCACGGGTGGACGTACACGGTGGCGGGCCTGGAGCTGGCGGTACTGGGACCGATCGCGCCGATGCGCGGTACGAACTCCGACCCGAACAACAACTCCCTGGTGCTGCGGGCGCGAGTGGACGGCCGGACGGTCCTGCTGGCCGGGGACGCCGAGACCGAGGAGCAGGAGGATCTGCTGCACCACCTGGGGCCCGAGGCGGTTCGGGCCGACGTGCTCAAGGTGGCTCATCACGGGTCGAGCTACCAGTCGCCGGCCTTCGTCGACCGGATCGATCCGGACGTGGCCCTGGTGTCGGTGGGGCGGGACAACGACTACGGCCATCCGAACGCGTCGCTTCTGGCGCGCCTGACCCGGCGTGGGGCGCGGGTGTTGCGTACGGACCAATCGGGCGACATCGCCGCGGTGAACACGGGCCGGGGGCTGGCCGTGGTGGCCCGGGGCAGTCCGCCGGCCGCATGATCGTGGGGTGGAACTTGATGTGGTCGAAGCGGGGGAGATCAGGCTGCGGCCGTTCACGGAGGCGGACATCCCGTGGGTCTACGAGGTGTCGCTGGATCCGGCCGTGCAGAAATACCTCCAGATTCCGATTCCCTATCGCCTGTCGGACGCGGACTACTTCGTACGGGAGATGGCGATCGCGGCGTGGCCTCGCCGGCAGCGGGCCGAGTTCGTCGTCGAGCGGGCGGGGGAGGACGTGCCCTTGGGGCGGGTCGGGTTCGGGCTGGACGGGAGTGGGGCGGCGCAGATCGGCTACTGGATGGACCCGAAGGCGCGGGGGCGTGGGCTGGCCACGGCGGCGGTCCGGGCCCTGTGCGGGTGGGGTTTCGGGCCGCTCGGGCTCGGGCTGATCGAGTGGCGGGCCGAGGTGGGCAACGTCGCGTCGCGGCGGGTGGCCGAGAAGGCCGGGTTTCGGTACGAGGCGGTCCTGCGGCAGCGGCTGGTGCATCGGGGCGTACGGGTCGACGCCTGGATCGGCTCGATGGTGCCGTCCGACCTGCTGAAGTGACGACACGCCCGGGGTCGTCCTTTCGGGCACCGCTTGTCGCGGGGGACGGGGGTCGATGGACGTTCGGGTCGTCGCCGGCGGCCGGGTGGGGTATGCGGCCTGATTGCGTGACGGTGTTGTGGCCGGGGATATGGCAGAACGCCGATATGTCGGGTTTCGCGTTCTCTGGCGGGTGCGCCTGCGCTAAGGAGTGAGCCACGCGGAAACGTCAGTCCCTCGTGCGACGATATTGGACGTGAACACCGCGCCTCCCCCGCTGCTGCTCGTCCAAGGCGATGAGGAACTGCTCGCCTCCCGTGCGATCACGGCGGCGGTCGAGGGGGCGCGGGCCGCCGATCCCGGCGCCGACGTCCGGGAGTACGAGGCGGGTGCGCTGTCGGCCGGTGAGGTGGCCGAGATGCTGAGCCCGTCCCTGTTCGGCGGCCGGCGTGTGCTGGTCGTCCGCAGTGGACAGGACGCGCGGAAAGACCTGATCACCGCCCTGGTGGCGTATGCCAAGAACCCGGACCCGGAGGTCTCGCTGATCGTCTCGCACCTCGGCGGGGCCAAGGGCAAGGCGCTGGCCGACGGGCTGCGGTCGGCCGGGGCGACAGTGGTGGCGGCGGCCAAACTGAAGGGCGACCGCGAGCGGGTCGCCTTCGTGCGCGACGAGTTCCGGCGCAACGGGGGCCGCTGCGACGAGGCGGCCGCGGCCGCGCTGCTGGCCTCGGTCGGCAACGACCTGCGGGAGATCGCGGCGGCCTGCTCGCAGCTGATGGCGGACACCGACGGCAAGATCACTGAGGCCGTGGTGGCGCGCTACTACAAGGGCCGGGCCGAGGTGAGCGGCTTCACGGTGGCCGACGCCGCGATGGTCGGCGACGTGCCGGGTGCGCTCGAGGCGCTCCGGTGGGCGCTGCACGTCGGCGTCGACCCGGTGCCGATCGCCGACGCCATCGCCGACGGGGTGCGGACTGTGGCCAAGGTCGCCTCGGCGGGGCGCGGGAACCCGTACCAGATGGCCAGCTCCTTGGGCATGCCCGCCTGGAAGATCCAGCGGGCGCAGGAGCGCGCCCGCGGCTGGACGCCCGAGGGGCTGGTCGACGCGATGCGCGCGGCCGCCGACTGCAACGCCGCGGTCAAGGGCGGCGCCGAGGACCGGGGATACGCGCTGGAGCGGGCCGTGTTCGCGGTCGCCGCCGCGCGCCGGGGCGGTGGCCGATGACCGCCGTTCACCAGCCGCTCTACGCGCGCATGCTGCGGCTCCACCACGTGGCGCCGAGTGGGTTCCTGTGTTTCGTCTACCTCGAGGGCGCTGTCGCTCTCGGCATTCTGCTCGCGCTGGCCGAGCTGGTCAGCTGGTGGGGCGTCCTGGCCCTGCCGGCGACGGTCGCGGTGATGGTCAAGCTGAACGACGTCATCGCGGGCTCGCTGATCCAGTCCCACCCGGCGACCAGGGCCGCGATGAGCGAGAGCCCGCCGCTGCGACCGGCCTCGCCGTACGGTCCTGCTCCGGCGGCGTACGGGCCTGCTTCGGCGTACGGTCCGGTGGAACACGCGCCGGCCGTGCGGGTGTCCGAGGATGCCACGCGGCGGCTGCCGGGCCTGATCGACAGTGGGCGGGGCGCGCCCGTCAAGCGGCCGTGGGTCGAGAAGGCCGAGGTCCAGCAGCAGTGGATCCGCCAGTCGGCCACCCGCCGCTACGAATAGCCGAAACGACACCGGGCACCGCCGCGGACCCCTGGGTCCGGCGATGCCCGGTGACTGCCGTTGCGGTGAACAGCGAAAGCGGCGAACAGCCAAACGCTCGGCCCCTGACGGATCAGGCGGCCGAGCGGATCAGCGATGATCAGGCAGAGAGCGCCGCGACGCGCTTGGCGATGGCCGACTTGCGGTTCGCCGCCTGGTTCTTGTGGATGACGCCCTTGCTGACGGCCTTGTCCAGCTGACGGGAAGCGTCACGCAGCAGCGTCGTAGCGGTCTGCGCGTCGCCGGCCTCGCTCGCCTCATTGAGCTTGCGGATCACGGTCTTCAGCGACGACTTGACCGACTTGTTGCGCAGCCGGGCCTTCTCGTTCTGCCGGTTGCGCTTGATCTGGGACTTGATGTTCGCCACGCGACAGCCTTGTCCTGACTAGTTGTTCGGAAACGGTCTCAGCGGGGTGGCCCCAAGTCTCTGTCGAAACAGCGATCAACGGCGCGTCACCACACGCGAAGGACCAGATTACCAGCACCGGGGCGCGCC
The DNA here is from genome assembly GCF_043197815.1 of Actinoplanes sp. NPDC048988. NCBI lineage: Bacteria > Bacillati > Actinomycetota > Actinomycetes > Micromonosporales > Micromonosporaceae > Actinoplanes > Actinoplanes sp. NPDC048988. The sequence goes on from NZ_JBICTW010000019.1 coordinate 51,773, forward strand.
GCCAAAACGGTGCCCAGCTCAGGGCCTCATGAGGCCGGCCAGCCTCGGCGCGTGGCCAGCCAGGACAGCGCTTGCTCGCCGCTGAAACGCTGATGCTGACGGCTGTGCGGGGACGCGCTGCTCGGCCCGCCGGCCGCCCGTACGAGCCAATACCCGGCCAGCGCGGCCAGGGCGCCGTCGACCCCGTCCGGTGGGGCGTTCCATTCCCGGAGGTACGCGTCCGCGTCGAGCCCACTCGCGAAGGCGGTCACCAGCAGCGTGACGGTGTCGAACCAGGGCGCTCCGAGGCACGGCCACGTCCAGTCGCAGAGGCGGGCGGCGCCCGTACCGTCGATCATGATGTTGTCGATCCGCAGGTCGCCGTGCATGAGGCCGGAGCCGGCGACCAGGGCGGGCGCCGCCCGTTCGAGCTCGGCCAACTCGGCGAGGCGGCCCGGGGCGACGGTGTCCCGTGCGGTGTGCGGCATCGGCTCCCGGCCGGCGGCGATCTCCGACCACCAGGACATCTCGGCCCGCATGATCTCCGGCAGGGCCGGGATGCCGCTCGCCAGCAGCTCGGGCGACGGTACGGCCAGGGCCCGCGCGGCGGCCGACCAGGCCGACAGCGCGGCGTCCAGCTCGGCCGGCGACCAGGGCAGCGCCGGTACGTGCCCGTCCACGGCCTCCAGGCACAGCGTGAAGTAGCCGGCCTCGGCGATCGACCACAGCGGTCGGGGGGCCGCGACCCCGGGTGGCAGCAGCGAGGTGATCCAGCCCTCACGGGCGTACCACTCGGAAGTGGGGTCCTTGAGGGGTGCGGCCTTGACGAAGAAGCTGGGCCCGTCGGCGGTGGTCAGGACGGCGGCGAAGGCCCGGGTGAAGCCGCCGCCGGCGCCACGCGCGGCGACGACCGGCGCGCCGAGTCTCGCGGTGATCGCCTTACGCACGCTTTTCGGCAGGTCAGACCAATTCGGCCGTACGGCGGTGGCGCCGTATGGCACGTCGGGGAGGGAAATCGGCCGCACGGCACCATCCTGCCGCGCGCGTTCTTGTCGTACCCCGCTGGCAGGATCCTCGTCATGAGAACCGACGACTTCTGGGCGGTCATCGGCCGAGCGACCGCCGACCGGCCCGCCTCGCCCGCCGAGGTGGCCAAGCGCGCCGCCGCCGACCTGGCGACCCGCGATCCGGAGGAGATCGTGGCCTGGGGTCGACATCTCGACAAGGTCATGGTCGCCTCGGGCACGGCCGACCTGTGGGCGGCGGCCTACCTGATCAACGGTGGCTGTGACGACGAGGGCTTCGACAGCTTCCGGGGCTGGCTGATCGCGCACGGCCGGGACGCGGTGGCCCGCACGGTGAAAGCGCCCGACTCGCTGGCGAACGTGCAGGCGGTGAAGAACGCGGCCGACACCGGCGCCGTCTTCGAAGCCGAGGAGGTGCTGCACATCGCGGCCGACGCCTACGCGCAGGCCACCGGGCAGGAGCTGCCGGCCGAGGACCGGCCCGCGACGCGGCCCGACGCGGGAGACCTGTGGGATTTCGACAACGAGGAGGAGATGCAGAGGCGGCTGCCCAAATTGTCGGCGTTGTTCCTGGCGCCGCCGGATTGACGAACCCGCGTCCGCGTTCCGGGGTGCGGGAAACGGGTCGAGCCGGCCGGGCGGCCCGGCGAGACTCTGCACATGACTCTTCTCCGGGGAACGGTCGCTTCGGTCAGTCGCAACGACGTCTACTCGTTCACCAAGCCGGCGCGGGACGAGATCGTGCTCGTGGCGGGCCTCGGGGTCGAGGGTGACGTGCACGCCGGGGTGAACGTGCGGCATCGCCACCGGGTGAAGCTGGATCCCACGCAGCCCAACCTGCGGCAGGTGCACCTGATCCACGAGGAGCTTTTCGGGGAGGTCGGTGAGAAGGGCTACTCGGTCAACCCCGGCAACCTGGGCGAGAACGTGACGACCAGCGGCGTCGACCTGCTCGGGCTGCCCTTGGGCACGATCCTGCGCTTCGGCCCGCCGCGGCCCGCCGCTGTCTCGGACGCCGCCAGCTCCGGTTCCGCCGGCTCGGGTTCCGCCGGCTCGGGTTCCGCCGGCTCGGGTTCCGCCGGCTCGGGTTCCGCCGGCTCGGGTTCCGCCGGCTCGGGTTCCGCCGGACCGGACGCTGCCAGCTTGGGTGCCGCCGGGCCGGACGCTGCCAGCTTGGGTGCCGCCGAGGCGGGTGTTGCCGGTTTGGGTGCTGCCGGGGCGGGTGTTGCCGGTTTGGGTGCCGCCCGGGCGGGTGCTGCTGGGGCCAACGGCGCCGGGGGAGTCGACGGCTCGGCTGCGCTGGCGGGTGTGCTGGAGGCGGCTGGGGCGGCGACGCTGGACGAGGCCACGGCGGTGGCGGCGGCGGGGGTGGCGGCTGCGGCGGAGCGGAGCGATGCGGCGGCTCGGGAGAACGGGGAAGACCCGCGGCCGGCGGTGATTCTTGCCGGGCTGCGGAACCCGTGCCAGCAGATCAACCGGTTCCAGCGGGGGCTGCTCAAGGAAGTGATCGGGCAGGACGAGCAGGGCAACGTGGTGCGCAAGGGCGGGGTCATGGCCGTCGTGCTCCGTGGCGGGCCGGTTCGGGCCGGGGACGCCATCAGCGTGGAGCTGCCTCCGGCGCCGCTCGTGCCGCTCGAGTGCGTCTGAGCGCAGGCAGCCGCCGGGCGTCGGCGGGCCGTGCCGCTCAAGGGCGTCGGACCGGTAACGCTGCTCGTGCCGCTCAAGGGCGTCGGAGGGGTGGGGGCTGCTCGTGCCGCTCAGGGGCGGCGGTGCTCTTGCCGTTCAAGGGTGCGGTGGGGCGGCACTGGCGGTGGTGTGGCGGCTCGGAGTGGGTGGGGTTCGGAGCGCTTGAACGGGTGTGGGCGGGGGCCGCCGCGCGGGCGTGGGACGATAGAGCGTGTCGGTGGATTGCCGGCGTACTTCGGCTTGAGAAGAACGGAAGATCGTGCCTGGACCGCTCGACCCCGGCGTGAACGTGATCGGCAACACCGATCCCGCTCGGATCCGCAACTTCTGCATCATCGCCCACATCGACCACGGCAAGTCGACGCTGGCTGACCGCATGCTGCAGATCACCGGGGTGGTCGACCCGCGTCAGATGCGTGCGCAGTACCTCGACCGCATGGACATCGAACGTGAACGTGGCATCACGATCAAGTCGCAGGCCGTGCGCATGCCCTGGGTCGTCCGCGAGGGTGACCGCACGGGCGAGACCGCGGTCCTCAACATGATCGACACCCCGGGCCACGTCGACTTCACGTACGAGGTCTCCCGGAGTCTCGCCGCCTGTGAGGGCGCGATCCTGCTGGTCGACGCCGCGCAGGGCATCGAGGCGCAGACCCTCGCCAACCTGTACCTGGCGATGGAGAACGACCTGCACATCATCCCGGTGCTCAACAAGATCGACCTGCCGGCCGCGCAGCCCGAGAAGTACGCCGAGGAGCTGGCCAAGCTGATCGGCTGCGAGCCCACCGACGTGCTGCGGGTCTCCGGCAAGACCGGTGTCGGCGTCGACCACCTGCTCGACGAGATCGTGCGGCAGTTCCAGGCGCCGGTCGGCGACGCGGCCGCCCCGGCCCGGGCGATGATCTTCGACTCGGTGTACGACGTCTACCGGGGCGTGGTGACCTACGTCCGGGTGATCGACGGGCGGATCGAGGCCCGCGACCGGATCAAGATGATGTCCACCGGCGCCGTGCACGAGCTGCTCGAGATCGGCGTCGTGTCGCCCGAGATGGAGAAGGCCGGCGCGCTCGGCGTCGGCGAGGTCGGCTACCTGATCACCGGCGTGAAGGACGTTCGCCAGTCCCGGGTCGGTGACACCGTCACCGGCAACGTCCGGCCCGCCACCGAGCCCCTGGGCGGCTACAAAGACCCGAAGCCGATGGTCTACTCGGGCCTCTACCCGATCGACGGCTCCGACTACCCGGCGCTGCGCGACGCGCTCGACAAGCTCAAGCTCAACGACGCCGCGCTCGTCTACGAGCCGGAGACCTCGGCCGCGCTCGGGTTCGGCTTCCGCGTCGGCTACCTCGGCCTGCTCCACCTGGAGATCATCGGTGAGCGGCTGGAGCGCGAGTTCAACCTCGATCTGATCTCGACCGCGCCCAACGTGGTCTACCGCGTCTTCACCGAGGACGCCGAGGAGAAGATCGTCACCAACCCGAGCGAGTTCCCCACCGGCAAGATCGCTGAGATTCACGAGCCGGTCGTACGGGCCACTGTGCTCGTTCCCAACGACTACGTCGGCGCCGTGATGGAGCTGTGCCAGAGCCGGCGCGGGTCGCTGCTCGGCATGGAGTACCTGTCGTCCGAGCGGGTCGAGCTGCGGTACACGCTGCCGCTCGCGGAGATCATCTTCGATTTCTTCGACCAGCTCAAGAGCAAGACCAAGGGGTACGCGTCGCTCGACTACGAGCCCTCCGGCGAGCAGGTGGCCGATCTGGTCAAGGTGGACATTCTGCTGCACGGCGAGCCGGTCGACGCCTTCAGTGCGATCGTGCACAAGGACAAGGCCTACAACTACGGCGTGACCATCGCGGCCAAGCTGCAGAAACTCATTCCGCGGCAGCAGTTCGAGGTCCCGATCCAGGCCGCCATCGGCAGCCGGATCATCGCCCGCGAGACCATCCGGGCCATCCGCAAGGACGTGCTCGCGAAGTGCTACGGCGGTGACATCAGCCGTAAGCGCAAGCTGCTCGAGAAGCAGAAGGAAGGCAAGAAGCGGATGAAGATGGTCGGGCGGGTGGAAGTGCCGCAGGAAGCCTTCATCGCCGCGCTCTCGACATCCGACTCCGCGGACACCAAGGGAGCAAATAAAAAATAGGGCGGTTTGGTTTTCGGGGAGCTCGGGAACACATGGTCTCGACGGACGCAACAACTTGCTCCACCCCCGAGGAGGAACCCCCAATGACTGTCACCGGCATCATCACCGCGCTCATCGTCGGTCTGATCATCGGCGCCCTGGGCCGCCTGGTTGTTCCGGGTAAGCAGAACATCCCGCTGTGGCTCACCCTGGTCATCGGCGTCGTGGCCGCCCTGCTGGGCACCGTGATCGCCCGCGCGACCGGTGTCGCGGACACCAAGGGCTTCGACTGGATCGAGCTGTTCTTCCAGGTTGTCCTGGCCGCGATCGGTGTTGCCCTGGTGGCGGGTGTCGGCGGTCGTCGCCGCCTCACCCGATAAGGCAAGCCAAACGAAGCGCCGGACCATTGTGGTCCGGCGCTTCGTGCTTTCCGGGAAAGGCCGGAAGCTAGTACCGGAACTTGTGCTGGGCGCTGCGGCGATTGACCCAGGCCGGCAGGTCCTCCACCTGATCCCGGTGCGGAAGGGTCTCGACCGCCGGCTGGCCCTCGGTGACGTTGCGCATCGTCACCACGAAACCCTGGACCAGACGGTCCTGGCGGAGATCGCGGTACGTGGCCTCGACCAGCACCCGGCTATCGTCCGGCCGGCGCAGCGCACAGAAGATCGTGCCGTCGCCGCCGGAGGCGAAGGCCCGGCGGATCTGGCCCCGGTCGTCGCCGTCGGCCAGGTCGGCGAAGGTGGAGAGCGGGGAGAGGTCGTCGTCGCCCAGCAGCTCGTGCAGGCCGGGGCTGGCGTAGCGGACGCGCTGATCCTCGTCGAGAACCAGCATCAGATCGGCTGTGTTGCGGATCACAGCGCGCAGGTAGAGGTCGCTGTCGCGGCGGCCGACCGCTTCGACCAGGCTGATCCGGTCGAGGGCCAGGGCGGCCTGCCCGGCCAGGACCTCGAGCGCGTCGCGGGCCGCGACCAGGGCGTCGCGGCGGCCGGTCAGGACCAGGGCGCCGCCGCTGGGGCGGGCCACGGCCAGCGGTTCCAGCCAGAGCGGGCAGATCAGGGTGCCCTCGGCGGTGGGTGACTCGTCGGTCCACCAGCTGCGCGGGCGGCGGCCGGCGGGAGCGGGCGGCAGGGCCTCGAGCGCCATCTGCCGGTCGTCGGTGGCGAAGACCACACGCCGTACCGTCTGCTCCGGAAGCAGGAGGGCCACCGCGGAACGGACCGCCTCGTCGACGGCGGGCAGGTCGGGCGCGGCCACCAGGTCGGCGCTCGCGCTCCGCAGGCCGCGCTCGCGGGCCAGGGCGCGGCTGTTGAGGGTCACCGCGTCGGCCAGGCGGGTGATGGTGAGGGTGAGTGTGATCACAGCGGCCACGGCGATCGGCACACCGTCGTCCACCGTCCCGGTGAGCGCCTCGATCATGAGGACCAGTGGCGGGGTCGCCACGGACAGGACCAGCAGTGCCGCCCAGTGACCGCGCCAGGCGGGCGGGCGCGGCGTCTCGGGCATGGTGAGCCGGCTCATCGACGGATGCAGGGCGGCCAGGCCCCAGGCCACATAGAGGACCCGGTAGCCGGTCTCGGTCGCCGTGCCCGGGGCCAGCGGGTAGGCGATGTCGCCGGCCAGCATGCCCAGCGCGCCGACCAGCAGCAGCATGGCCGCGACGTTGCGCCCGGTGGCCAGGTTGAGCCGGACCGCGACGCCGACCAGCAGGATGGAGCCGATCACGTCGGCCGCCGAGATGCCGCCGAGCTCGGACATGCCGCCGACCACGAAGACCCACAGGACCAGCAGGCTGGCGCAGGCGAAGGCGAGCAGATCGATCAGCCGGGCCCGGTCGTCGATCACTGACCCGCCGCTGGTGAAACGCAGCAGCGCGCCGGCGACCAGCACGTACATCGCCAGATAGAACCCGTCGGCCAGGCCGTGATCACGCAGAGCGAAGAAGACGTCGCCCGTGGCCAGTGACGCGACTGCGCCGGCCAGCAGCAGCCAGGGGCCGAACCGGGCCGGGCGATGCGCCCGCACACCGGCCAGGATCGCCAGACAGCTGCCAGAACCTAGAAGGATCCACTCGATCGCCCTCGACACGTCCTACTTAGTACCAGGACGGTAGCTGTCTGTCCACGTCTATGTATACGCTACGCAACTGCGTACCGAAAACGCTCAACATCACTCAGGGTGAGTAAAACGCCGTCCGAAATTTCCGGCCACACACCGAAAATCGGACGTCAATCGAACACTTCGGCGATCACGCGGCCCCTGTCGGCGCCACCCTGCGCGGTCGCCGCCTGCCACTTGCCGTCCGGCGCGTGCCACTCCAGATCGGCGAAACGTACCCGTTCGAGACCGGTCGCCGAGGCATGGGCGACGAGCCAGTGGGCATAGCGCCAGCCGGCGTTCACGTCGGCCACCGCGACGGTCAGGCCGGCCACCGGCCCGGCGGTCGCCGACTCGGTCAGGCCCTTGCCCCAGTCGAGCCGCAGGCCCTCCATCAGGGCGGCCGACGCGGCGGCGCCACGCAGCACCGGCGAACCGCTCACCGAGCACTCCACCGCGCCGGTGGCCCGGCCGGTCAGCGCCTTGGCCAGCACGGCGGACTCGTCGGCCCACTTCTCGTACGCGTTCGGGTAGGCCGAGCGCTGCACCTTCTGCGCGGCGTCGGTGACCCGCATCTTCTGGTAGCCCTTGACCTTCTTCAGCGCGGTGTAGAACCGGTCGGCCGAATACCTCGGATCCTTGATCTTCTCGACCGTGCCCCAGCCCTGGCTGGGACGCTGCTGGAAGAGGCCGACCGAGTCGCGGTCGCCGGTGTCGAGGTTCTCCAGCTTCGACTCCTGGAGCGCGGTGGCCAGCGCGATCACCACGGCCCGCTCGGGCATGCCCTTGCGGACGCCCACGGCCGTGATGGTGGCCGCGTTGGCCATCTGCACGTAGTCGAGCGTCACCTCGCCGTCGGCCCGCACGACGCACTCCGGGCCGATCTTGGGCAGCTTGAGGCCGCCGGAGAAGGAGCGGACGACGGCGAACACGCCGAGCGCACCAACGAGCGTCACCACCGCCAGTGCCGCCACGACCGGTGTCCTGCGCACCCACACCCCCAAAGTTGTTCAGGCAACAAGAGTAGTCAACGAGATCACCACTACCTGGTCACTGCTGACCGGTCGCTGGGACCCAGGCGGCGTCGCGCTTCTCCCGGAAGGCGGCGACACCTTCGCGGCCCTCGGCCGAGCGGAAGTATCCGGCCGAACGCTGAGAGAGTTCTGCGAGCTCCTCGCGGACGCTTTCCTTGGGCGTACGGCGGAGAAGTTGTTTGGCGCCCGCGAGGGCGAGTGGCCCGCCGCGCACGAGCCCGGCGCAGTACCGCTCGATCGAGGCGTCCAGATCGGTGGCCTCGACGGCCGCGGTGACCAGGCCGATCTCGGCCGCCCGGGCGCCGTCGAAGACGTCGCCGGTGAGGTAGAGCTCGGCCGCCGCGCGCGGCGCCAGGCGGGGGAGCACGGTGGCGCTGATGACGGCCGGGATGACGCCGAGGCGTACCTCGGAGAAGGCGAACGTCGCCTCGGTCGTGCAGACGGCGATGTCGGCGGCGGCGATCAGGCCGAGCCCGCCGGCGCGGGCGGGACCGCCGACGCGCGCGACCACGGGCTTGGGAAACTCCCAGAGCGCGGCCAGGACGTCGGCCAGGAGCTCGGCCGGGACCCGGCCGGTCTCGCGGGCCTCGGCGGTCTCCTTGAGGTCGGCGCCCGAGCAGAACACGGGGCCGGTGTGCGAGAGGACCACGACCCGGGCCGAGGCGTCGGTCACGGCCTCGGCCAGCGCGTCCAGCAGCTCGCGCATCAGGGGGGTGGAGAGTGCGTTGCGGTTCGCCGGGCTGTCCAGGGTCATGGTGGTCACCCCGGCGTCGGTGACGGTACGGACCAGAGCCATGGCGGCACCCTAACGGGCGGCGTGCACACTTGAGGGATGGCCGGCGCACTTCCCGATGGTTTACCTGTTCCTTCCGACGGGTCGCTTCCCGCGACCGCGACGGCTGAGGCCGGCAAGAACGGATTCGCGGTCTATGTCCACGTGCCGTTCTGCGCTTCTCGATGCGGTTACTGCGATTTCAACACCTATACCGCGTCGGAGCTGGGCGGCGGGGGCAGCCGGGAGGCGTATGCCGAAACGGTTCTGCGCGAGTTGAGGCTGGCAAGTAAAGCCGTAAATCCCGAAAAAGTGGACACGGTGTTCTTCGGCGGCGGAACGCCGACGCTCCTGAGCGCGGACGATCTCGGGCGGATCCTCGCCGGGATCGATGAGACGTGGGGGTTGGCGCCCGGCGCCGAGGTGACCACTGAGGCGAATCCGGAATCTGTTGATCTGTCGTATCTGAGGACGCTGCGAAAGCACGGCTTCAACCGGATCTCGCTCGGTATGCAGTCGGCGGCGCCCGCGGTGCTGCGGATCCTGGACCGCAAGCACACGGCGGGCCGCGCGCCGCAGGCCGCCCGCGAGGCCCGCGAAGCCGGGTTCGAGCACGTCAACCTCGACCTCATCTACGGGACGCCGGGCGAGACGGCGGAGGACTTCGACGCGTCGCTGCGGGCGGTCGTCGACGCGGGTGTCGACCACGTCAGCGCGTACTCCCTGATCGTCGAGGACGGGACCCGGATGGCCGCCCGCATGCGGCGCGGCGAGATCCCGTACCCCTCGGACGACGTCGCCGCCGACCGCTACCTGGCGGCCGAACAGCAGCTGAGCGGGGCCGGCTTCGAGTGGTACGAGGTGTCGAACTGGGCCACCTCGGACGCGGCCCGCTGCCGGCACAACCTGCTCTACTGGACCGGCGCCGACTGGTGGGGTCTCGGGCCGGGCGCGCACAGCCACGTCGGCGGGGTGCGCTGGTGGAACGTCAAGCACCCCACGGCGTACGCGCAAAGGCTGGCCGAAGGTGTCTCGCCCGGTCACGCGCGCGAGCTGCTGACCGACGAGGACCGGCACGTCGAGGACGTCATGCTGCGCGTGCGGCTGCGCGACGGCATCGCCCTCGACCGGGTCGACCAGGTCGGCGCCAAGCAGGCCCTGGCCAACGGCTTGCTTGACGCCCGGGCGTACGAGAAAGGGCGTCTGGAACTGACCCTGCGTGGCCGGTTGCTGGCCGACGCCGTGATTCGCGACGTCGTCTGACTGTGGAACGCCGGGCCCCCGTGCCCGGCTCGGCTACTTGATGAGCTTCAACGACATCGGATAGTCGTACGGCTCGTTGTTGCTCGCCTTCACACCGGCGATGATGCCGAAGATGATGGCGATCAGCGCGGCCACCGGAATGATGATGAAGCCGATGACGATGCAGGACGTCACCCAGCCGATCAGGGTGACGATCGCCCAGGTGATCTGGAAGTTGAGCGCCTTCACCGACTCGGCGCGCACCGACGGCGACAGGTTGCCCTTGGCCAGCAGCGAGATCAGCGGCGCGATCCAGCCGGAGAGGCCACCGCCGAGGAACGCGCCCGCGGCCCCGCCGAAGTGGGCGACCAGGATCCACGTGCGGTCGTCCTGCGTGGGAGCACCGCCGTATCCCTGCTGGTAACCCGGGGGAGGCGGCTGGTAGCCCGGCGGGGGCGGCTGATATCCGGGCGGCGGGCCGTAACCCGGCGGCGGGGTGTACGGCGGCGGTGTCGATCCGGAAGTCGGGTCGTTAGCCGCATAAGGGTTGAACGGCCTGGTGGGGTCATTCGGGTTCGGTTCACCAGGCGGACGAGGCGGTTCAGTCATGGCTGACACGGTAGGGCCGCACTTCAATGCGGTCGAGGGCGACATGCTGATGCCCTGTCTATTCATCCGCACTCGATCATCGCGCTGCCGTCCGCGGCGACGTAGACTGGCACTCTGTCATCCGGAGTGCCAAAGCAGTGGGGGAGGGGTCATATGAGTCTCGATGACCGCAAGCTCGAAGTGCTTCGGGCGATCGTCGAGGACTACGTCGAGACCCAGGAGCCCGTCGGCAGCAAGGCACTGGTCGAGCGCCACCAGCTGGGCGTCTCCCCGGCCACTGTGCGCAACGACATGGCGGTGCTGGAGGAGGAGGGCTACATCCGGCAGCCGCACACCAGCGCCGGCCGGGTGCCCACCGACGCCGGCTACCGGCTGTTCGTCGACCGCCTCTCCAAGGTCAAGGCGCTGAGCCCGGCCGAGCGGCGAGCCATCGAGCGGTTCCTGATCGGCGCCGTCGACCTGGACGACGTCGTGCACCGCACGGTGCGCCTGCTCGCCCAGCTCACCCGCCAGGTCGCGGTCGTGCAGTACCCGTCGCTGGCCCGCTCCTCGGTGCGTCACCTCGAGCTGGTGCCGATCTCCACCACGCGCCTCATGCTGGTGATGATCGCCGACACCGGCCGCGTCGAGCAGCGGCTGGTCGAGCTGCCCGGCCCGGTGCCGCCCGAGGACGTCACCGACCTGCGCCGCCGCGTCAACGAGAAGCTCGCCGGCAAGAAACTCGCCGACACCCCACCGCTGGTGCAGGGCCTGGTCGACGACTGCGCGCCGGAAAGCCGGGCCACGATGGCGTGCCTGGCCTCGGTGCTCCTCGAGACCTTGGTCGAGCGCAGTGAGGAACGCCTCGCGTTGGCGGGTACGGCTAACCTGACAAGAGGTGGGGTGCTGGACTTCCAAGGCACCCTCCGCCCGGTCCTCGAAGCCCTCGAGGAAGAGGTCATCCTGCTGAAGTTGATCGGCGACCTGGAACCGAGCACCACGCGGGTCCGGATCGGCGACGAGAACGAGATCGACAACCTGCGGTCGGCGTCCGTGGTCAGCACGGGGTACGGCCCCGGTGCGACGATCGTCGGTGGGCTCGGTGTGCTCGGCCCCACCCGGATGGACTACCCCGGCACCATCGCGACCGTGCGCGCGGTGGCACGCTACGTGGGCGACCTTCTAGCACAAAATTGACGAGGATTGCGGAGCCCGTGGCCAAGGACTACTACGGCATTCTCGGCGTGAGCCGGGAAGCCACCGACGACGAGATCAAGCGCGCCTACCGCAAACTGGCTCGGCAGTACCATCCGGACGTCAACCCGGACCCGGAAGCGCATGAGAAGTTCAAGGACATCAACGCGGCGTACGAGGTCCTGTCCGACGACCAGAAACGCCAGATCGTCGACCTGGGCGGCGACCCGCTCGCGCCCGGCGGCGGCATGGGTCCCGGCGGACCCGGCGGGGCCGGCGGCCCGTTCGTCGGCTTCCAGGACATCATGGATGCCTTCTTCGGCTCGGCGGCGGGCGGCGGCGGCCGCGGCCCACGCCCCCGCACCCGGCCCGGAGCGGACGCGATCCTGCGGCTCGAGCTGGACCTGAACGAGACGGCCTTCGGCGTCGAGGCGCCGATCACCGTCGACACGGCGGTGCTGTGCACCCAGTGCTCGGGCGCGGGCACGGCGCCGGGCACCCACCTGGCGACCTGCGAGACGTGCGGTGGCCGCGGCGAGGTGCAGAGCGTGCAGCGCACCTTCCTCGGCCAGGTGGTCTCGTCGCGCCCCTGCGCCACCTGCCAGGGCCACGGCACGGTCATCCCGCACCCGTGCCCGACCTGCGCCGGCGACGGCCGGGTGCGCACCCGCCGCTCGCTGACGGTGAAGATCCCGGCCGGCGTCGAGGACGGCATGCGCATCCGCCTGGCCCAGCAGGGCGAGGTCGGCCCCGGCGGCGGCACCCCCGGCGACCTGTACGTGGAGATCCACGAGCGCCCGCACGACGTCTACTCCCGCAAGGGCGACGACCTGCACTGCCGGGTGACGCTGCCGATGACCGCGGCCGCGCTGGGCACCCGCCTGACGATCAAGACGCTGGACAGCGAAGAGGCCATCGAGGTCAAATCCGGCACCCAGCCGGCCAGCACGCTGCGCATCCGCGGCAAGGGCGTGCCCCACCTGAGGGGCCAGGGCCGGGGCGACCTGTTCGTTCACCTCGACGTCAAGACCCCGACCAAGCTGACCGCCGACCAGGAACGCATGCTGCGCGACTTCGCCAAGACCCGAGGCGAGGACGTGGCCGAGCTCAGCAAGCAGGGCGGCTTCTTCAGCCGCATGCGAGACGCCTTCAACGGCCACTGAGCCTTTCCAGGTCAAAGGCAGGATGTCGTAGCGGGGTGGGGCGTACAGATCGCTGCTCCCGCCGAGGGCCCGGGCGGGGCGAGCAGGGCGCTGCGCGCCCGGAACGCTCACCCCACCCGGGCGACGTGCGTGAGTGGTCGCGCTCAAACCCCTAGCCCGGTCGTGGCGCTTCGGTCAGCCGCCTACTCGGCTGCTGGCCCGGCCGTGGTCCTTCGGTCAGCCGCCTACTCGGCTGCTGGCTCGGTCGTGGTCCTTCGGTCAGCCGCCTACTCGGCTGCTGGCTCGGTCGAGGAGCAGGGGGATGAGCTCTGCTCGCCAGATGTCCAGGTGGACGGCTCCGCTGGACGGCCCACCGTGGGCGAACTCCTCACGGACCACCCACGCGGTGGTCTCGGAGGCCAGGTTGACGCTGACCAGGCGGTCGAACTCGGCGTAGAGCAGCCGCTCGACCTCACTGAGGGACGGCGGTAGATAGGTCGTGGCGAGCCGCTCGGCCATCGCCCGCCACACCCATGGATCACCCCGGAGGCCCCAGCGTGGCGGCTCGGGTTCGAAGAGCTCAGACACCACCTTCATGAAATTCACTCATACCCGCCGATGGCCCGCCCCAAGCGGCCCTTAGCACAGTCTGGAAGCGCGACCGGCCCAAACGCCAACGCCCGGGCGCAGCCCTCGATCCCGGCGCGGACGTCCCCGGTCATTGCGCGACGGCATCCGTCGTGACGGGGCGGGACGGGTGGGGACGTCGGTACGGCGCCCGTCGTGACGGGGCGGGACGGGTGGGGACGTCGGTACGGCGCCCGTCGTGAAGGGGCGGGACGGGTGGTGACGTGGCCACGGGCGCCTGTCGTGGCGCGGGCGGCGCCGGTCGTCGTGTAGGGACGGGCGCCGGTCGTGGTGTGGGGGCGGCGCCGTCGCGGTGGAGGTGGCGTCAGTAGTGGGAAGCGGCGTCCATCGTGGCCGAGGCGGCGTCGGTCATGGCGGCGGCGGCGACCGTCGTGGTGGGGACGGCGGCCAGGCGGGCGTAGTCGGCGCTGATGTCGGCGGCGGTGCGCAGCAGGTGGGGCAGGTGTTTCTGGACCAGGGTCTCGACCGACGTCTCGGCCGCGTGCACGGTCACGTTGATCGCCGCGATGACCTGGCCGTTGCCGTCGCGCACGCCCGTGGCGACGGACCTGATCCCGGGCGCCAGGTCCTGGTCGGCGAGCGCCCAGCCGCGAGCCCGCACCTCCAGGAGCGCCGTCATGAAGACGTCGAGCGTGGGCCGGTACCGCGCGACGATGCCCGACCGGGAGTGCTCGGCCAGGATCTCGGGCACCACCCGGGGCTCCTTCGCGGCGAGCAGCACCTTGCCCATCGACGTCGCGGGGGCCGGGAACCGGGTGCCGATCGAGACCGCCAACGTCACGATCTTGGGTACCGCCACCCGGGCCACGTAGACGATGTCGCAGCCGTCAAGCTGCGCCATCGAGGTCGACTCGCCGGTGATGCCGACCAGCTCCTCCATGTGCGGCCGGGCCACCTCCCACAGGTTCAGCGAGTTGACGTACGCCATGCCCAGCTCGAGCACCCGCGGGGTCAGCGCGAAGCCGCGGCCCTCACTGCGCGCGTAGCCGAGCGCCTCCAACGTGAGCAGAATGCGACGCACCGTAGGCCGGGCCAGGCCGGTTTCGGCCGCGATGTCGCTCAGCGTCATCGACGGCTGGCCCGGACGGAAGGAACGCAGGACATCAAGGCCGCGCGCGAGGGCCTCGATGAAGTCAGGCCCCGTGCCCCTTCCGGTGTCGGTCATCTCCTAATGCTTCCACTGCGCCGATCCGGCGTCCCACTCGGTGTACTGGTACGGGTTCTCACGGATCGCCGTCTCGGGCACGTCGGGGTTCATCCCGCGCCGCCAGGCCTGTTCACCCATCGTCTCGCGCAGGTAGTCGACGGTCGCCTCGACCTTGGCCCGGGCGGCGGCCAGGTCGACGTCGACGAGCCGGCCGTCCTGCTTCACGACCCGGCCGCCGACCAGCACGGTGTGCACGTCGCCGCGCTGCGCCTGGAAGGCGACGTGCCCGTACGGGTGCAGGACCGGGAACATCACGGGCGACGCGTCGTTCTTGATCAGTACGATGTCGGCCTGCCGTCCCGGCGTGAGCGCGCCGAGCTGGGAGTCCAGGCCGAGCGCGCGGGCGCCGCCCCGGGTCGCCCACTCGACGACATGCTCGGCCCGCAGGTGGGCGTGTGTCACGGTCTCCTGCTTGGAGTGCGCCTCCAGGTGCTCACGCGAGCGGTCGGCCCCGAGCGTGGTGCGCATCGCGGAGAACAGGTCACCGCTCCACCAGACGCTGGTGTCCATCGACAGCGAGACCGGGATGTCGTGGTGGCGCAGCTGGAAGGTGGGCGGGTAGCCCTGGCCGGCGCTCTGCTCGCTCTCGGTGGAGACCGAGACGGAGCCGCCGGTGGCGGCGATCCGGTTGTACGAGTCGTGGGTGAGGGTGGCGGCATGCACGTACACGTTGCTGGGACCCATGAATCCGTTCTCGTGCATGAGCCGGATGCCGTCGTCGTTGGTGGCGCCCCAGACTCCGGCGTGCGTGGTGACGGCGACGCCGAGCTCGCGGGCGACCTCGAAGGCCGCCTTCTCCGGGAAGGCCGGGTCGCCGGTGACGTCGAAGGCCATCTGGAACCCGGCGAGCTTGCCGCCGTCGACCCGCCGGCGGTAGAAGTCGCGGAAGGCGCCGGAGGTCGCCCACTCCCACGGTCCCTGCTGGATGTTGCCGTAGGCCAGGACGAACCGGCCGGGCACGGCCTCGAGCGCGTCGACCGCGGCGTCGGCGTGATCGGCGGTCTGCAGGCCGTGTGACCAGTCCACGGTGGTGGTGACGCCGGCGTCGATCGCCTCGATCGCGGCCAGCAGGTTGCCGGCGTGGATGTCCTCGGGGCGGAACAGCTTGCCCGATTCCAGGTAGTACCAGACGAAGTACTGCGTGAGGGTCCAGTCGGCCCCGTAGCCGCGCATGGCGGTCTGCCACATGTGCCGATGGGTGTCGATCATGCCCGGCATGATCACGCCGCCGGTGGCGTCGATCTCGAGGGCGCCCTCGGGCGCGGTGAGGCCGGTGCCGACCTCGGCTATCCGGCCGTCGACCACGAGCACGTCGGCCCCGGAAAGAACGGTGTGTGAGTCGTCCATGGTCAGGACCAGGCCGTTACGCAGGATGGTCGGCCGGCTGTTCGTGCTCATCGCAGCTCCTCTCGGACGCTCGTCCGTCAAGCGGACAACGAGTTCGCGCCAGTCTTCTCCCGCCCTCTTCGCGGTGTCAATGGTTTGTTTCGAGCAGATCAACAGGCGTTGACAGCATGCAGATCTTGGTCGAGGCTGGTCCGGCGGACACATGTCCGTAGAACGGCGGTTGGGATTGATGGGGCCATTGAACGGCTTGCTGGTGGCGGACTTCTCGCGGATCCTCGCCGGGCCGTACGCGACGATGCTGCTGGCCGACCTCGGCGCGCAGGTGATCAAAGTGGAGGGACCGGGCGGCGACGACACCCGCACGTGGATGCCGCCCACCCGCGACGGCGTCTCGACGTACTACCTGGGCATCAACCGCAACAAGCGCTCGATCGCCCTCGACCTCAAGGATCCCGGCGACCTGGCCGCGGCGCGTGAGCTCGCCCGTCGGGCCGACGTCATGATCCAGAACTTCCGCCCGGGTGGCCTCGCCCGCTTCGGCCTCGACTACGAGTCCGTCGCCGCGGCCAACCCGGCGATCGTCTACGCGAGCATCAGCGGCTTCGGGTCCGGCGCCGGCGCCGACCTGCCCGGGTACGACCTGATGATCCAGGCGATTTCCGGCCTGATGAGCCTCACCGGCGACCCCGACGGGCCGGCTTACCGGGCCGGCATCTCGGTCTTCGACGTGATGGCCGGCATGCACGCCAACATCGGCATCCTCGCCGCTTTGCACCACCGCGGCGAGAGCGGGCGCGGTCAGCACGTCGAGGTCAACCTGCTCAGCTCGGCGCTCTCCGGCCTGGTCAACCACTCCAGCGGTTACGTCGCGGGCGGCACGGTGCCCTACCGGATGGGCAACGCCCACCCCAGCCTTTTCCCGTACGAGCCGTTGCCCACCGCCGACGGCGAGCTGATCGTCATCGCCGGCAACGGCGGGCAGTTCCGCAAGCTGTGCCAGGTGCTGGGCCTGCCCGACCTGCCGTCCGACCCGCGGTTCGGCCGCAACCAGGACCGCACGGCCAACCGTGCCGAACTGCGCCCGCTGCTCGTCGAGCGGCTGACGACCCGAACCAAGGACGAGTGGTTCCGCGACCTGATCGCGGCCGGCGTGCCGTGCGCGCCGATCAACACGATCGACGGCGGAGTGGCCCTGGCCGAGGAGCTCGGGCTCGACCCCGTCGTCACCGTCGGCGACGTGCCCGGCGTCCGTAACCCCATCACGTTTTCCGGCACTCCGGCGCGGTACGAGCTGCCGCCGCCCGGTCTGGACGAGCACGGCGAGGAGATCCGCAAGTGGCTGAGGAGCTGAGCTTCCCGACCGGCATCGGCACGTCGACGCCGACCAGCATCTCGCTGCTGGGACAGGATCTCGCCGCCGACCTGATGGGCAAGGTCGGCTTCGGTGAGCTGGCCTACTGGCTGGTCGCCGGGCGCCGGCCCACCCCGGGCGAGGTGCGGGTCTTCGAGGCGGTGCTCGTGGCGCTGGCCGATCACGGCTTCACCCCGACCGCGATCGCCGCCCGCCTGACGTACCTCTCCGCGCCGGAATCGTTGCAGGGCGCCCTGGCCGCCGGGCTCCTCGGCGGCGGTTCCCGGTTCCTCGGGGTTACCGAGGACTGCGGGCGCTTCCTCGCCGACACCTTGATCGAGGCCGGGACCGAGCGCGACTACGACGTCATCGCGCTCGAGGCGGTGCGCCGCGCCAAACAGGACGGTCGCTTCGTTCCGGGGCTCGGCCATCCGGTGCACAAGGACGAGGATCCGCGTACGCCCGTGCTGATCGCGATCGCCGAGCAGGAGGGACTGCGCGGGCCGCATCTGCGCCTGTTCGAGGCCATCGGGCGGGTCCATCCGCAGGTGCTCGGGCGCAAGCTGCCGCTCAACGGCGCCGGGGTGTGCGGCGCCGCCCTCGCCGACCTGGGGCTGCCCACCGAGCTGTTGCGGGGCTTCGCCCTGCTGGCCCGGGCGGCCGGCCTGCTCGGGCATCTCGCCGAGGAACGCCGCCGGCCGCTCGGCATGGAGATCTACAAAACCGTCGACCGCAACGCCGTCTACGAACCCCGAGAGGATTGACTATGGCCAGCATCGTCGCGGTCATCGCCTCCACCCACCACCCGTTCTACTACCGGGCCAGCACGGCGACGGGGGAGGACAGGCCGCCCTTCGCCGACGAGTGGACCCGCAAGATCCTGGCATTCCGCGAGACCCTCACCCGGGCCAACCCGGACGTGCTGGTCATGGTCGGCTCCGACCACTTCCACCAGCTCTGGCTGGACAACATGCCGCAGTTCCTGGTCGGCAAGGCGCCCTTCTACGACGCGAACTGGTACAACGAGGAACGCGAGTTCGGCCTGCCGCGGATGCTGCTCAAGGGCCAGGAGGATCTGTCGGCGCATGTGCTGCGGGCCGGCCTGGACGCCGGATTCGACTTGGCGTTCAGCAACGAGCTGCGCATCGACCACAGCATCACGTGCCCGATCATCACGCTGCGGCCCGAGGCCGACCTGCCGATCGTGCCGATCTACACCAACATCTTCGCGCCGCCGCTGCCGCAACCCTCGCGCTTCGTGAAGCTGGGCGAGACGATCCGGCAGATCGTCGAGCAGTGGCCGTCCGACCTGCGGGTCGCGATCATCGGCACCGGGCATCTGTCGCTCGAGCTGGGTGGCCCGCGGCAGTTCGGGCCGCACGGCCCCGACCCGGAATTCGACCGGCGGGCGGTCGAGTGGATCGCCTCCGGCGACCTCGACAACTGCCTGCGCGAGGTGACGCTGGACAGCCTGCACTCGCCGGGCAACGCCACCCACGGCTTCATGGACTTCATGCTGATGATGGGCGTGGCCGGGGCGGGGGCGAAAGCCCATCACGTCGACACGCTCGACCTGTTCCACACCATGGAGGCGTACTTCACCTGGTATCCGAACGGAGTTCCGGCGTGAGCAAATACCTGCTGAACAAGTTTTTGTACACAGTGGACCGCGACCCCGAGCTGGTGGAGCGCTACCGCGTCGAACCGCGCGAGATGGTGACCTGGTGGGAGGCCGAGCGCGCCAACTCGGTGCTCAACTGCCACACCGGTGAGGCGAGTACGTGGCTGCGCTTCTCCGACGCCGAGCGGGAAGCGCTCATCGCGCACGATCACGTGCGCCTGTTCGAGCTGGGCGCCCATCCGTTCCTCACGCTGACGCTGTTCATCGCGATGTTCGAGCGGGACAACACCGAGCCGCTGGAATACCAGAAGGCGTTCGGGATGCGGCTGGCCCACTTCGCGCAGCCGTACCCGGACATCGCGACATGATCCGCGCGGCCGTGCTGACCGTGTGCGGGCTGCCGCCGGCGGTGGCGGAGCGGCCCGCGCCGCCACCCGGCGACGGCCTCGTGCCGATCACTGTGGCGGCCGCGCCGATCACGCCGCTCGACCTGCTCTGCGCCTCGGGTACGAGCTACTTCGGTACGCCGGCCACACCGTACGTGCCGGGCGTGCAAGGCGTGGGGCACCGGGCGGACGGGGCGCCGGTCTGGTTCGCCACGCCCGCCGGCATGCGCCCGGGCGACGGCAGCATGGCGGCCGAGGTGGCGGTGCCGGCGGACGATGTCGTGGAGCTTCCGCCGGCGGTGCCGCTGCCATTGATCGCGGCGCTCGGGCTGTCGGCGGTGGCGGCCCACTCGGCTCTGACCCGCGCCGGCGGACTGGCCGCCGGGGAGCAGGTCGTCGTGCTCGGCGCCGGGGGAGTGGTGGGTCAGGCGGCGGTGCAGCTCGCGCTGCTGGCCGGTGCGCGCCGGGTCATCGCGGTGGCGCGCTGGGCGGATGCCCGGGCTCGGGCGGCGGAGCTCGGCGCGGCGGCGACCGTCCCGTTCACGCCCGGCGACGACGTGTCCACTATGGCCGGTTTGCTCCGGGAAGCCGCGGACGGGCCGGTCGATCTCGTGCTCGACCCGGTCTTCGGTGTGCCGGCCGCGGCCGCGCTGCGCGTGTTGCGGCCGGGCGGGCGGCTGGTCAACCTGGGCAGTGCGGCCGGCGCCGAGGCCCCGATCGAGTCGGCGGTGCTGCGTGCGGGTTCGCTGCGAATCATGGGCTACACCAACAACGGGCTGTCGCCCGGCGAGCGGGCCGAGTCGTTGCGGGTGATCGCCGGGCACGCCCTGGCCGGGCGCCTGGTCGTCGACCACGAGGTGGTGCTGTTCGAGTCCGTGGCCGAGGCATGGCAGAGGCAGGCGAGAGGAGAGGCTCGGGGCCGCATGGTGCTGACGTTCTGAGTCTCCGCATGTCGATCACGCGTTGGGGGAACTGCACGGATCGCGGCCGTCGCCGTCCGCTTCCCTCCGCCAGTCGCGCGGTCACCGGGCGTCTCCCGATCCCCGTCTCCCGGATCAAGCGAAGGGTGAGGTGCCGCCACATCTCACCCGGCGCCGGTCCGGGAGGCGGCCCGTCCGGGGGAGTGGATGCTGGGCTGCTCGGGCTTGGGGAGATCTCTAGAGCGGTTCGATGGTGAGTGTGGACAAGCGGGTGGGGTCGGCTATGGCGTCCATCGCGGTGATCTGACCGGCCTCGAAAGTGAGCCGGACCGCTATCCGGGTCATGCCGCCGGGGGCGACGGCTATGCCGACGGTGCCGTCGATCAGGGCGGTGACGGCGGTTGCGGCGCGGCCGGAGAAGAACTGGGCCACGAGGGTCGAACCGTCGATCTCGGCGGGGGCGCCGAGCTTGCGGCCGGCCTCGTCGACGCGGAGGCGGACGTCGGGGTCGAGCAGGCTCAGCAGGGTGACGAAATCGCCGGCCCGGGAGGCGGCCAGGAAAGCGTCGACGATGTCGCGCGGGGCCGTTCGGTGGGACGCGGGGCGCCCGGCATCACGTCTCAGGGACGCCCGCCCGGTCACCGGCGTGGCGACTTCGGGAGTCGCGGTCTCGGCCATTGCGATGGGCGGTGCCGGGGTCGACGGTGCCGCGCGGGGCGGTGCCGAGGTGGGCGTCGTCGCGCGCGGCGGTGCTGGGGTGGGCGGTGTCGCGCGGGGCGGTGCCGGGGTGGGCGGTGCCGCGTGGGGCGGTGGTGTGGGCTGCGGCTTGGTGTGGGACTGGATTCGGCGGCGGGCTCGGCTGGCCAACTGGCGGGCGGCTTCGGGGGAGCGGCCGACTACGGGGGCTATCTCGTCGAACGGGACGGCGAAAAGGTCGTGCAGGACGAAAGCCAGACGCTCCACCGGGGACAGGGTTTCCAGGACGACCATCAAGGCCAGGCCCACCGAGTCGGCCAGAACGGCTTCCTGTTCGGGGTCGGTGGACGGGCGGTGGGCCGGAGGTTCCGTCTCGTACGCGTCCTCGCGGCGCGTGGTTCGGGAACGCAGCATGTCCAGGCAGACGCGGCCGACGACGGTGGTCAGCCAGGCGTCGAGGTTGTCGATGGTGTCGGCGCCGGCTCGGTTCAGGCGCAGCCAGGCCTCCTGGACGGCGTCCTCGGCCTCGGCTGTGGAGCCCAGCATGCGGTGGGCCACCGCTCGCAGCCTCGGCCGGTTCGCCTCGAAGTGGTCGTGCACGTCCATGGTGTCCTCCCCGTGCGGCCGTGACGAACATGTGACGGCCGCCACATCGGTCACAGTGTGGCGGTCCGGTCCGTCGACCTGCCGACGGATGAGAGCGCGCGGATGTGACGCGTTCCGAACGAAAGTCGGAGGAGACATCATGCAGGCGCGGATCGAGAACCCGGCGGAACTGCTTCCGGACGCGGTCAAGGCGATCAACCTGTTGTACAAGGCGGCACACTCGGCGGGCGTGCCCGCCGGCACGCTGGAACTGGTGCATCTGCGGGCGAGTCAGATCAACGGTTGTGGGCCGTGCGTCGACTCTGGGGCGCGGGCCGCGCGCAAGAACGGCGAGACGGACGAGCGGCTCTTCGCCATCGCGGTGTGGCGGGAGACGCCGTACTTCACCGAAGCCGAAAGAGCCGCGCTCGCCCTGGCCGAGGCGGCGACCCGGCTGGCCGACCGGGCCGACGCGGTGCCCGACGACATCTGGAACGAGGCGGCGAAACACTTCGACGACAGCGGACTGGCGGCGATCGTGCTGTGGATCGCCACCACCAACCTGTTCAACCGCATCAACGTCACGACCCGGCAGCAGGCGCCGCAGAACTGGTGACCGAGTCGGAACGGCGACGATCGGCCATTCAGCCATGGAACGTGACGTGCTCACCGGACTAACATGCCGTCATGACGGGGAGCGACGTCCCCCGCGGAGTCCGGGTGATCACGCTGCTGGCCTGGCTGATGGTGCCGGCCGGAGTGTTGCTGGTCGCCGCCGGCGTGCTCGATCTGACGTGGTGGGCGTCCGGCGACGCGGCCCGGCTGACCGCGGTCATCACACAGACCAAGATTGAGTACGGGATCAACGAGCCCGCGCTCCTGCGAAACGGCGACGGGGCGGTCACGCTGATCGTGCTGGGGACGGCCGGTTTGACGTACGGGCTCCTGGCCCCGAAGATCCACCGCGGTCAGAAGTGGGCGCGGAGTTGGGCGCTCGGGATCGGCTTCGCGATCTTCCTGATCGGGATGCTGGGCGTCGGGGCGGACGCGAGCCAGCCGAGCTACCTGCGGGACTACTACGAGACGCTGACGTGGACGACGCAGACCGACCGGATGGCCGAGATCAAGGCTCTCGTCTACCCGGCCTGGTACCAGTGGTTCGAAGACTTCGCGCAGGGGCTGGGCGCGGTGGCGGCACTCGCCGTCGTGATCGGATTGTCGTGGTCCGCCGTCGTGCACGCCGACTACTTCGTGGGGGCACGCCCCGGTCGCTCCGGTGCGGGCAGTCCTAAGGACAGACCGGACGAGTGGGACGCCGCGCTGGCCCGGATCCGCGCCAGCGGCGGCATCGACGCGGTCCACGACGACCACCGCGCCGCCGGTCCGGCCCTGGACGCCCCGGATCGTGGTGGCCCGGCCGGTGATGGCCCGTTCAGTGGCGGCCCGCGTGATAGCGGCCGGGACAGCGGCGGCCGGGACAGCGGCGGGCCGGAAAGTGGCGGGCCCGACGCTGGGGCGATCGCGGGCTTGAACGACGGTCGCGGCTCGGGCGGTGCGGCCGGCGGCGGTGGTGGATGGGGCGGGAAGGGGACGTCCCGGTACGACGACGACATCGAACGGCTCTATCGGAGGCCGCCCAGGACGAACGGTGACGGCACCGACGCCGGGAAGGGTGACTGAGCGGCGGGGCGCGCGGGCGGTTCGGTAGCGTGCGGGAGTGTCTGCGCCGCTCTTTCTGGTTGAGGTCCTGCCTGGTGGGGCCACCTGCACGCTCGACGGGCCCGAAGGTCACCACGCCGCCACCGTGCAGCGGCTTCGGGTCGGTGAGTCGCTGATCCTCGCTGACGGGCGGGGTGGCAGCCTGACCGGCCGGGTCACCGCGGTCGGCAAGGGCAGCGTCGACGTCGAGGTGGTCGAGCGGGAGCAGGTCGCCGCGCCCGATCCGCGGCTGGTGGTGGTGCAGGGCATCGCCAAGGGCGACCGGGGTGAGCTGGCCGTGCAGGCGATGACCGAGATCGGTGTGGACGAGATCGTGCCGTGGGCGGCGTCCCGCTCGGTGGCGCAGTGGCGCGGGGACCGGGGCTTCAAGTCGCGGGACCGCTGGGCGTCCACCGCCCGCGAGGCGGCCAAGCAGGCGCGCCGGGCCTGGCTGCCCGAGGTCGGCGGCGATCCGGACTGCTCGACCAAGCAGGTCGCCGTACGCCTGTCCGCGGCGGCCGCGGCTTTCGTTCTGCACGAGGAGGCCACGGAACGTCTGACCACAGCGGACCTGCCGAGCGAAGGCGAGATCGTCCTGGTGGTCGGTCCCGAAGGTGGCATCAGCGACGCCGAGCGCGACACCTTCGTACAGGCCGGCGCAGTTGCCGTTCGTCTCGGCCGCGAGGTGCTCCGCACGTCGACGGCCGGGGTCGCCGCTCTCTCCGTTCTGTCCGCCCGGCTTCAGCGCTGGTAGGCGCCGCCGCGGGTGTCAGGACTGCTTGGCCAGCGGGCGGCGGCGCTCGAGGCCGGGGAGGGCGATGTGGGCGTCCAGGCCGCTGCCGGTGGAGACCTGGTGGGAGATCTTGGCGCCGAGGCGGCGGATGATCAGGCGGCGGAGGCCCTTGGCGCGGATCTCGCCGCTGAACGGTGCGCCGAGGCGGCGGAGCAGGCGGCTCTGGCGGGCCAGGGACGGCTCGATGTCGGCGAAGGGGACGTGCAGGGCCATCGTCGACGGTGAGCCCAGGTAGGCGAACGGGGCCGAGCCGGCCATCGGGACGAACGGGACACCCAGCAGGGCCAGGTTGCGGTGGGCGCGGTGGTCCAGGAGGGCTACCAGATGACGTACGCCGGCCCGGTGTCCCGCCTTGAGGAAGGTGCGGTAGAGCAGGGAACTCACCATCAGGCCCGACTTGCCGCCCCGGTAGGCCGGCAGGACGCCGATCGTGGCGAAGTCCCAGATCCGGCCGTCGTGCATGTGGTGCGTGGCGACGATCTCGGACAGGTCCTTGCCGATCAGGTCGGGCGCCTCGTCGAGGGTCTTGCCGCCGCCGTCGATCACCCGTCCGGCGCCGGCCGGCACGCCGGTGCGCCGGTCCAGGACCAGGAAGAAAAGGCTGCTTTCCTCGTACGGGCCGTATTCGGCGGCCATCTCGTCGGCATCGTTGCCGAACGTCTGCTCGAAGACCTGCCGCTCGACCGTACGGGCCACGGCGGCCAGCGGATCGGACGGGCCGACGGCCAGGGCGACGAAACGGCCGGCCGACGGGTGCGCGTCCAAGGCGGCGGCACAGCGAAGGCTGACCTCGGAGGACGAGAGCGCGTACGACATCAGAAGCCCTTCGCGACGATCTCGGTGGTGCGGAAGTACTCGGCCGTGAACGCGACGACCTTCTCCGGGTCGAACGCCTTGCAGGTGTAGATGTCGACGCTGAAGAACGAGATCGGGCGCTCCCACGAGTAGAAGTGCGCGCCCGAGGTCTCCCAGTGGATCCAGCCGGCCCAGCCGTACAGGTCGCTGCAGTGGGTCACCGGCTCGATCAGCGTGATCATGTCGGTCACGACCGACAGCTGGGACAGGTAGTCCTTGATGTGCTCGGCGGTGATCACATACGTGGGGTAACCCTCCACGACCAGTCGCTGACGGTGAATCATCGGAGCGAGGTCACGGTACGTGGCGTCGGCGTGCAGGGCGGGGAGCGTCATGGGAGCGTTCCTTACGGGCTAATCGGACCAACCAGGCGTCTCCTACTATAGGCCGAAATTACGGAGAGTGAAAGCGGCTCTCATCACACAGAGTCACAACGGCGACGAACATGAACGTGATCACGAAGCAGCGAGTTGGTTAGGCTAGCCTTCCGTCATGGTTCTGACGCGCTCCGCAACATCCGCGCGCCCGGCCACCCCGCGCGGCCCGGGTTTGAGGGCCTCCGCCGCCATCCACAGCGCGACCCTTGTGCCGCCGGCCCACGACATCGACCGCCCCGCCATTGGGTCCCGGGGGCTGCCGGCTCCCGTCACCGGCTACCCCGCCACTCGGCCCCGGGGGCTGCCGGCTCCCGTCACCGGCTACCCCGCCACTCGGCCCGGCAGGCTGCTGGCGCGTATCACCGGCCAAGGTGCCATTCGGTTCGGCCGGCTGCCGATGCATGGTGCTGATCGAGGTGGCGTTTGGCTCGGTGGGCTGCTGGCGCATCGTGCCGGTCGAGGCGCCGTTTGGTTCGGTGGGCTGCTGGCGCGCGTCACTGGCCGGGGTGTCATTCGGCTCGGCGGGCTGTCTGCGTATGGGGCCGGTCGACGCGCCATCTGGTCTGGCGAGCCGTCGACCGGCGGCGCCGAAGGGTTGTCGGGCGGTGCGGCGAGCTGTCGGTCGATGTCTCCGGCCGGCCCGTTTTTCCGCTCGGCGAGCTGCCGTCCGGGACCCGTGATCGCCTTCGTGGGCGCTCTGGTCTTGATCTCGGGGATCTGCCGGGCCAAGGTCGGTACCCGATGAACGTGGATCAAGCCGGCCCGGGCGGAGCCTTTCGCGGATGAGCGGTGATTTCGAGCGCCGCGCGATCGTGCCGCGACCGGTCGCCCACGTGCCGGTGCGACCTTCGGCCGTCGCCGCGCGGACGGCAACCCTGACCGGGCCGGGCACCGGCGCATTGGTTCATCGTGAAGGTGGAATCCCGGATGGCCGTGTCGGCGGCTGTCTGTGGGCAGGGGGCGCCCAACGGGCTGGGCTGGAGAAGCGTCGGCCCGGGCGCCGTGCTGCGTGCGCACGGCTTTCGACCGTTCGGGCCGGTGAGCGGCTAGGACGCGTACGGGTCGAAGCGTCTCGTCTGGCCTCTTTGAACGCCGTGCCGCTGATGGCGCATGTGCCCATCCGTGCGCCCGGGTCGTCGTGACGTGGCGGCGCGGTTGCCGGTGGAGGGGACCTATTCCGATGGAAGCTGTTGCGGCAGGGGAGGAAGCAGTGAGTCTCGCGGCACGCGAGCATGAGGGCCCGGACGTGGTCGAGGGCGGGTTCGCGACGATCAGCGCCACGCCGGCCGAACAGACTGCCGGGTGGCGGCCGTGAACATTCTGTGGCGGGCGCTTGTTCGTAATCGGGGCAGGGTTTCCCTCGGCACCTTTCTCATCGGGGTGCACCAGGCCTGCGAGGCGCTGGTGCCGATCCTCATCGGGGTGATCGTCGATCGGGCGGTGGCGACCCGCGATCTCGGGCAACTGGTGATCTGGGTCGGTGTGCTGGGGATGCTCTTCCTGGCGCTGACCACGGCGTACCGACTCGGCGCGCGCCTTCTGATGCGGGCCATCGCCGACGAAGCTCACCTGCTGCGGCTGGAGGTCGCGGCGAAGGTCCTCGATCCGCGCACCGAGGTGCGTACGGGCGACGTGCTGACGATCTCGACTACCGACGCGGACACCACCTCCTACCTGCTGGACTATCTGCCGCGCCTGTTCGGCGCGCTGGTTGCCACGGCCATCTCCGCGGTCGGGCTCTGCCTCATCTCCGTACGGCTGGGACTGGTTGTACTCATAGGGACACCTCTGGTGCTTCTGGCGTTGCAAAGGGCGGCGCCGAGAATCACGAAACGTGTGGCGGCGCGGCAGGAGGTGGCCGGGCGGGCGGCGTCTCTGGCCACCGATCTGGTGACCGGTCTGCGGCCTTTGCGGGGGATCGGCGCGCAGGAGGCGGCAGCGCACCGCTATCGCGAGGTGAGCCGCGAGTCGCTGGAGGCGACGCTGCGGGCGGCCCGCACGATGGGGCGGTTCCAGGCGGCCTCGTCGACCGTCAGCACACTTCTGGCCTGCGGCATCGCGATTCTGGCGGGGTGGTTCGCGCTGAGTGGGCGGATCACGCCGGGCGAGCTGGTGACAGTGATCGGGCTGGCCGCGTTCCTGGGCGAGCCGTTCGGGACGCTGTCGGCGGCGCCCGGCTGGATCGCGTCGTCGCGGGCGTCGGCCGAGCGGATCGCCTCGGTGCTCACCGTCTCGCCGCAGAACCCGCCGGCCGGAGAAAATCCGATTCCTTCGGTACGGGGTGGTGAATGCGTCGGCGTGGTGGTCGAGTCCGACGCGGCCGCCCTGGTCGAGCTCTTCGACGACGGTTCGCCCGACGTGCTGGTCGCGCCGCATCATCCCGAGCTGTTCTCCGGCACGATCCGCCAGAACCTCATAAACCCCGAAAAATCTGATTTGCCGTACGTGTTGACGGCATCAGCGGCGGACGACGTTGTAGCGGCCCACCCGGACGGCCTGGACCACGCGATCGCCGACCGGGGCGCGGCACTGAGTGGCGGACAGCGGCAGCGGCTGGCACTCGCCCGCGCGCTCCTGGCCGAGCCGAAACTGCTGGTCCTGCACGAGCCGACGACGGCCGTGGACGCGGTGACCGAGCACGCGATCGCCCGCGGCATCCGCGACCTGCGCCACCGCCCGGGCTCGACACTGGGCACGCTGCTGGTCACGACGAGCCCCGCCCTGCTGGCCGTCACCGACCGCGTGGTCGTCCTCCGCGACGGCGAGGTGGTCGCCACCGGCACACACGCGTCGCTCGCCGCCACAGACGAGACGTACCGCGCGGCGGTCCTCCGATGACGGGTGATTCGGATTTGTCCGCTGTGAAGAGATGCGGCGGCCTACTGCAAAGCGGCGAGCGTGGTGGTGGGTGGGGAAGGGTGATGCTCCGGTGAGCGATTCTTCTCTGCCGATCGCGTCTACCGGGGAGACGTGGGCCTGGGTCTGCCGGCAGTTGCGGGAGCGGAAAGGGGAACTGGCGCTCACCGTGGCCGTCGGGCTTGTGGCGGCGGGGGCCTCGGTGGTTCCGGTGACCGCGCTGGGGCGGTTGGTCGATCTCGTGCGGGATGACGCCTCGCACACCAGCCTCGTGTCGATCGCTGTGCTTGTCGTGGTGGCCGCTCTCGTCGGGGGTGTCGCCGCCGGGGCCACCACCGCCCTGGTCAGCCGGCTGGGGGAGCGGATCCTGGCCAAGCTTCGCGAGGAGACCGTCGGGGTCGCGTTGCGGCTGCCGGGGCCGACGCTCGACCGGGCGGGGCGCGGCGACCTGCTCTCGCGGGTCGGGGCCGACGTCGCCGCCGTCGGTAACGCCGCCGGGGAAGTCCTGCCCACCGTCATCTCGGCGCTTCTGCTCGGTGTGCTCAGCCTGGCCGCGATGTTCGGGCTGGACTGGCGGCTCGGGGTGGCCGGGCTCGCCGCCGTACCGTCCTATCTTCTCGCCCTTCGCTGGTATCTGCCCCGGTCGGCGCCGATCTACGCGGCCGAGCGCTCCGCCATCGGGGCCCGGTCGCAGCTGCTCATGGAGAGCCTTCAAGGTGTGCGCACCGTGCACGCGTACCGGCTGGAACGCCGTCACCTGAACGCGATCGACGACGCCTCGGCCCGGGCCCGCGATCTCTCCGTCGGGGTTTTCACGCTCTTCACCCGGTTTGTCGGGCGGATCAACCGGGCCGAACTGCTCGGCCTCGCGACGATTCTGGTGGCCGGGTTCTGGTTCGTGCGGGCGGGCTGGGTCACCGTCGGTGAGACCGCCGCCGCGGCCGTGCTCTTCCACCGGCTGTTCAACCCGATCTCGATGATCCTGTTCACCTTCGACGAGATCCAAGCCGCCGGGGCCGGGCTGGCCCGCCTGGTCGGGGTGGGCACGCTGCCGGTGGCGCCGGCCGGCACGGCGCCGCTGCGTACGGCCGAACTGACCCTCGACAATGTGACCTTCGGGTACGACGACCGGGTGAAGGTGCTCGACGGGATCACCCTGCGGGTCGCGCCCGGCGAGCGGGTGGCGCTGGTCGGCTCGACCGGCGCCGGCAAGACCACCGTCGCCTCCATCGCGGCCGGGATTCTGCGGCCCTCGGCGGGTACGGCCGCTGTCGGTGGGGTCCCGGTCGACCAGTTGGCGCCCGGGATCGTGGCGATCATCAGCCAGGAGACCCACGTCTTCGCCGGGCCGCTGATCGAGGATCTGCGGCTGGCCGCACCGGACGCCGACCGGGAGGAGGCCGAGGCCGCCCTCGAACGGGTCGGCGCGCTCGACTGGGCCCGCGCCCTGCCCGCCGGGCTCGACACGATCGTCGGCGAGGGTGGTCATCCGCTCACCGCCGCCCAAGGTCAGCAGCTGGCGCTGGCCCGGCTGGTCCTGCTCGACCCCGCGGTCGCCGTGCTCGACGAGGCGACGGCCGAGGCCGGCAGCGCCGGGGCGCGTGAGCTGGAGGAGTCCGCGCTCTGCGCCACCAAGGGCCGTACCACCCTGTTGGTCGCGCACCGGCTCACCCAGGCCGCCGGCGCCGATCGGATCATCGTGCTGGAGCACGGCTCGGTGCTGGAGGAGGGCACCCACGACGACCTGGTCGCGGCCGGCGGGCGCTACGCCACGCTCTGGTCGGCCTGGCAGAGCCGCGGCTGACTTCTCTCATGCCCGGAGGGCGGGAGCCGATGGTGGGGCCATGAAGTTGTCGTTCAAGCTGGATGGGTCGGGCATGGCGAGCTGGAAGCCGGCCGACGACCCGGTCGTGCTGGTGGCCGACGACGACGAGGACGTCCGCGACCTGCTGACGTTCAAGCTCGAGCGAGCCGGCTTCCGGGTGATCGCCGCCGACAACGGCGCGACGGCGCTGGACCTGGTCCGGGCCAACCGCCCGGACGCGGTCATCCTCGACATCGACATGCCGGGCCTGGACGGCCTCACCGTCTGCCATCAGCTGCGCGCCTCGGCCGCGACCCACGGCATCCCGGTGCTGATGTGCAGTGGCCGCACCCGCGACCTCGACGTGGATTTCGGTTTCCACGTCGGGGCCGGGGACTACGTGGTGAAGCCGTTCAAGCCCGACGACCTGCTGCGCCGCCTGCGTCTTCTGCTGCTGGGCGGCAGCTAGATCTTCAGGGTGGCGGTCACCTGAGGAGCGTCCACCGCGCGGCTCGCGATGATCCGGTACTCGCCGGGCAGCCGCTTCCAGCCGCCGTCCCAGATCTCGAACACGCGCGGCGGCAACGGGATCCGCACGGTCACCGTCTCGCCCGGGTGGGCCTCGACGTTCTCGAAACCGGCCAGCCAGCGCTCCGGACGGTTGGGGTCGACCGGCGACGGTCCCACGTACACCTGCACGACCTCCCGGCCGGCCCGCGCGCCCGTGTTGGTCAGGGTCACCACCGCCTCGGTCTCGTTGACGGCCATCTCGTCGTACCGCCACGAGGTGTAGCCCAGACCGTGACCGAAGGCGTAGAGAGGCGCCACGCCGGAGCGCAACCAACCCCGATAACCCATGAAGACGCCTTCGTCGTACGCCACGACACCGTCCCGCGGCTCGATCGCCAGCACCGGGCAGTCCTCCTCCCGGCGCGGCCAGGTGGTGGGCAGGCGCCCGCCCGGCTCGGCCACGCCGAGCAGCACGTCGGCCAGGGCGGCGCCCGCCTCCTGACCGGGGAACCAGGTGAGCAGGACGGCCGCGACCTGGTCGGCCCACGGCATCAGCACCGGGGAGCCGGCGTTGACCACCACGACCGTCCGGGGATTGGCCGCGGCCACCCGCGACACCAGCTCGTCCTGCCGGCCCGGCAGCGCCAGCGACCGCCGGTCGAAGCCCTCCGACTCGACCTGCTCGGTCGTGCCGACCACCACCACCGCCACGTCGGAGCCGGCGGCCAGGCGCACCGCCTCTTCGATCATCCCGTCCGCGTCCGGCGACGGCGGGCGGTGACCGAGCGTCGTCGCGACCGAGTGGGCCATGCCGCGTTCGAGGGTCTGGCGCAGCACGACCGGTGCCGGCACGCCGGCCTCCAGCTCGACGGTGACCCGCTGCTCGCGCGGGGACAGCAGCAGGTCGGCGCGGCCCGTGCCCGGCGGGTGCAGCGAACCCTCGTACAGAAGCGTGTCGTTGATCCTCAGCTCGAACGTGCCGAAGCCGGAGACGGCGAAGGTGTGCTCGCCCGCGACGTCCGGGACGAAGGTGGCCTCCAGCACGATGGACTCGACGTCCTGGGGGTCGAGGCCGCCGGGCAGCGAGCCGATCCAGCGGACGGCGGCCGGGTTGACCGTGAAGGAGTGGCTGCCGACGGTGACGCGGGTGTCCGACCACTGCGGACCGTGGGCGGCCGGCAGGAACGGGCGGGGGTCGGCGCCGATCGCGTATTCGACGTCCACTCCGGACAGTGCGCGGGCCAGGCCGTCGAGCGGAGAGATCGTGTGCGGTGGGGAGACCTGAGCGCTGCCGCCGCCGAGCACCCGCGCGTCGGTGGCCAGGGCGCCGATGACGGCGACCTTGGTCAGGGCCGCCGCTTCCAGCGGCAGGGTGTAGTTCTCGTTCCGGACCAGCACGAACGAGCGCGCCGCGACCTCGTGTGCCACCGCGTCGCCATCGTACTTATCGGGATTTGCCGGAATCGGGCCGAGGGCGCCGACGCGCCGGGCGAGCCGGAGAACCCGCCTGACCTTGTCGTCGATGATCTCCTCGGCGACCTGCCCGCTCTTCACCGCCGCGACCAGTTTGCCGCCCCACGGGTTCTCCAGCGCCGGCATGGCGATGTCGAGACCGCCCAGGGCGGCGTCGACCGTGCTGCGCGCCGCCCGCCAGTCGGAGACGACGACGCCGTCGAAGCCCCACTCGTCCTTCAGGACGCCCTGCTGGAGTGGTCCGTTCGAGGCCATCGGGAGGCCGTTCACGCCGTTGTAGGCGCTCATCACGCCCCAGCCGCCCTCCTGGACGACCCGCTCGAACGGCGCCAGGTAGATCTCGCGCAGCGCCCGCTCGGGGATCCGGACGTCGACCTCCATCCGGTCGGTCTCGAAGTCGTTGCCGACCAGATGCTTGACCGTCGTGCCGACGCCCTCGCCCTGCACGCCGCGCACGAAACCGGCCGCGATCTCGCCGCTGAGCAGCGGATCCTCCGAGTAGCACTCGAAGTGCCGCCCGTTCAGCGGGGTGCGCTGCATGTTCACCGTCGGCCCGAGCAGCACGTGCACGCCCTTGCGCCGCGACTCCAGCCCGAGCAGCCGGCCCGCCCGCTCGGCCAGCTCGACATCCCACGCCGCGGCCAGCGCCGTCGGGCTCGGCAGCGCGACCGACGGGTCGTCCGGGGCCCAGCCGGTCCCGCGTACGCCGATCGGCCCGTCCGACATCACCAGCGAGCGCAACCCGATCCGCTCGATCGCCGGCAGCGACCAGAAGTCCTGCCCGGCCAGCAGCGACACCTTCTCCTCGAGGCTCAACTGCCCGAGCAACCGCTCGACATCGTCCATGGAAGCGCTCCCATCCCTGTGGTTCACGCGAGTGAGCTTAAGATCTGCGAGGTGGACACCGACTGCCTGTTCTGCCGCATCGTCGCGGGGGAGATCCCTGCGACGGTCGTGCACGAGACCGACACCACCCTCGCCTTCCGCGACATCGACCCCAAGGCGCCCGTGCACGTGCTGGTCATCCCGAAAAGCCATCACCCGGACGTGGTCACCCTCGCGCGGGCGGATCCGGCCGTCTCGGCCGATCTGCTGAGCACGGCCGCCGCGGTGGCCGAGGCCGAGGGGCTTCTCACGGACGGATTCCGGTTGCTCTTCAACACAGGTGCGTACGCCGGGCAGGAAGTGTTCCACGTCCACGGCCACGTTCTCGGCGGCGAGCCGCTCGGTCCCATGCTGGCGCCCCGATGAGCGCCGAGGAGCGGTACGAGCGGGCCGCCCGCCAGGCGCAGGCCCAGGGCCGGGTGCCCGCCCTGTCGGTCGCCCTGCACCGGGCCGACCGCGAGCCGTGGGTCTTCACCGTGGGCGACTCCGGCACCCCGGGCCGGCCCCTGACCCCCGACACCCGGTTCCGGATCGGGTCGATCACCAAGACGTTCACCGCCGTGCTGGTGCTCCAGTGCCGCGACGAAGGGCTGCTCGACCTCGACGACCCGATCGCGAAGCACCTCGACGTGCCGGCGCACGGCGACGCCACCGTCCGGCGGCTGCTCTCGCACACGTCCGGGTTCCAGCGCGAACCGTACGGCGACGTCTGGGACACCCTGGCCGCCCCCGACGACGCCGGCCTGATCGCCGAACTCGACCGGGCCGAGCGGGTACTGCCCAACGCCCGCCGCTTCCACTACTCCAACCTCGGCTTCGCCGTCCTCGGCCAGCTCGTGGCCAAGCTGCGCGACAGCACCTGGGCGGCCGTGCTCCAGGAGCGGATCCTCGACCCGCTGCGGCTCACCGCCACCACCCTCGAACCGCCCGCGCAGGCCGCTGTCGGCTTCGTGGTCGACGCGTACTCCGACGCCGCCCGGCCCGAACCGCGGACCGACCTCGGCGGGGTCGCCCCGGCCGCCCAGCTCTGGAGCACCGCGAGCGACATGGCGACCTGGGCCTCGTTCCTGGCCCACCCCGAGCTCATCGACCCCGACGGCAAGGTGCTGGCCGCGGCCACGCTCGAGGAGATGCGCTTCCCGGCCACCACCACGAACGAGACGCTCTGGAGCGCCGGCTGGGGCCTCGGGCTCATCCTCATCCCGCACCCCAAGCGCGTGGTCGACGTCGGTCACGACGGCGCCATGCCCGGCTTCCTGGCCGGCGCCTACGGCCGTCGCGGCAACGGCGTCCCGGCCGGCCTGGCCGCCGCCGTGCTCGGCTCCTCCGGCACCGCCGGCGAGATCAACGACCTGGTGCCGGAACTGCTGCGCCTCGCGGTCGAGCTCGACCCGGCCGACATCCGGCCCTGGCGCGCGGCGCCGCCGGCCCCGCCCGAGTACCGCTCGATCCTCGGGCCGTGGTGGGGCGAGGGCTCGCAGTTCATCTTCTCCTGGCACGACGGGGCCCTGCAGGCCCGCTCGGCCGAGGCGCCGGCCGACACGCCGCCGGCGATCTTCGAGCCGCTGCCCGGGCAGCCCGACGTGCTCCGGACGGTTTCCGGGCGCGAGGCCGGGGAACTCCTGCGCCTGACTCGCTCCGCCGCGGGCGAGGTCGTCAAGATGCACTGGGCCACCTACCGGTTCGCCCGCGTTCAGGAGGGCTTCGACGGAGGCCGGGCTTCCGACGGGGTTTTTTCCTGATAAGGACGCAGGCCGTCCGGCGATAATGGCATCGGCGTCCGGGCGGCCGAGCGGATACGATGGCACTCTTCCTTCGAAGCACGCCGCCCAGGTTTGGGTGACGCCGAGAACGAGAGCAGGTGGCGGAGGCCTTCCAGGCCGCCCTATGACCGGTACGCCGAACCCTTCCAGCGCAGGCTCCAGCAGCTCAGCGCGGGTGCAAACCAAGATCTCGGTCGCCGACCCGAAGATCATGGTGAACCTCCTGGGTGCCAAGGACGAGATC
Source organism: Actinoplanes sp. NPDC048988 (assembly GCF_043197815.1). Lineage (NCBI taxonomy): Bacteria > Bacillati > Actinomycetota > Actinomycetes > Micromonosporales > Micromonosporaceae > Actinoplanes > Actinoplanes sp. NPDC048988. The sequence continues at coordinate 86,667 of NZ_JBICTW010000019.1, forward strand.
CTGCGGCTCATCGAGCGAACTCTCGCCAGCGACGTCCACGTCCGCGGCAACGAGATCACCATCACCGGTGATCCCGCCGAGAACGCCACCGCGGAACGCCTCTTCTCCGAGCTCATCGAGCTCATCGAGAAAGGCGAGACGCTCTCGGTCGACTCGGTGCGCCGCACCGCGGCGATGCTGGAGGACGAGACCGCCGAGCGCCCGGCCGAGGTGCTCACCCTCAACATCCTGTCCCGCCGCGGCAAGACCATCCGTCCCAAGACGCTGGGCCAGAAACGCTACGTCGACGCCATCGACGAGAACACGATCGTCTTCGGCATCGGCCCCGCCGGTACCGGTAAGACGTATCTGGCGATGGCCAAGGCCGTGCAGGCGCTGCTGGCCAAGCAGGTCAGCCGCCTCATCCTGACCCGCCCGGCCGTCGAGGCCGGCGAGCGCCTGGGCTTCCTGCCCGGCACCCTGAACGAGAAGATCGACCCGTACCTGCGCCCGCTCTACGACGCCCTGCACGACATGCTCGACCCCGAGGCGATCCCGCGCCTGATGGCCGCGGGCACGATCGAGGTCGCCCCGCTGGCGTACATGCGTGGCCGGACCCTCAACGACGCGTTCATCATTCTGGACGAGGCGCAGAACACGACGCCCGAGCAGATGAAGATGTTCCTGACCCGGCTCGGGTTCGGTGCCAAGATCGTCGTTACCGGTGACGTCACGCAGGTGGACCTGCCGGGTGGGACCACCAGTGGTCTCAAGGTCGTGCGCGAGATCCTGCAGAGTGTCGAGGACGTGCACTTCGCCGAGCTGTCCAGCTCCGACGTGGTCCGGCACCGGCTGGTGGCGGAGATCGTCGACGCGTACGCGAGGTACGACGCCGAGCAGGAACAGAGCTCAACTCAATCCGTCCACGCCGTGCCGGGACGGGCCGCCAGCGGCGGCCGGTCCGGGCGACGGCGCTGATTCAAGGGGTAAACGCACCACTATGTCCATCGAGATCGCCAACGAGTCGGGAGTCGAGGTCGACACCGACGCGATCCTCGCGGTGGCCCGGTACGCGCTCGACGAGATGGGGGTCAACCCGCTCGCGGAGCTGTCGATCCTGCTCGTCGACATCGAATACATGGCCGAGCTGAACCATCGCTGGATGGGTGGTGACGGGCCCACCGACGTTCTCGCCTTCCCGATGGACGAGGGCAGCGTCGACCACGGGCCCGGCGAGGCCGGCACGGGTGAGCCGGCGCTGCTCGGCGACATCGTGCTGGCCCCCGAGGTGGCCGCCAAACAGGCCGCCGCGGCCGGGCACTCCGCCGCCGACGAGTTGCACCTGCTGACCGTGCACGGCGCGCTGCACCTGCTCGGTTACGACCACGCGGAGCCGGAGGAGGAGCGCGAGATGTTCGGGCTCCAGAACCGCCTGCTGCAAAGCTGGCGGGCCAGCCGGAAGACCGGCTGACGCGCCGTGGACCCCGCCAATCTATTCGCGGCAGGCGCGGCCGAGGCTTCGGCCGGCCTGCCGGACCTGCAACTGATCATTTTCGCGGTGCTGCTGGTGCTGCTGGCCGGCCTCGCCTCGATGGCCGACGCGGCGCTCGGCTCGGTGTCGCCGGCCCGCGCGGGCGAGATGGCCCGCGAGGGCGAGCGGGGCGCCGGAGCGCTGGCCGCCGTCGCCTCCGACGTCGTCCGCCACCTCAACCTGCTGCTCCTGCTGCGCCTGCTGTGCGAGCTGACCGCGACCACGCTGGTCGCGCTGGTCGCGGTGGACAGCTGGGGCATCGGCTGGACGGCGGCCCTGGTCACCGCGGGCACGATGACCGTGGTGAGCTTCGTCGTGGTCGGGGTGGCCCCGCGCACGGTGGGGCGCCAGCACGCGTACGCGGTGGGCCGCGCGGCGGCGCCGCTCGTGCGGTGGCTGGGCAAGGTGCTGAACCCGCTGGCCTCGCTGCTGATCCTCATCGGTAACGCGGTGACGCCGGGCAAGGGCTTCCCCGAGGGACCGTTCGGCAGCCAGGTGGAGCTGCGGGAACTGGTCGATCTGGCCGAGCAGCGCGGCGTCGTCGAGCACGGTGAACGCGAGATGATCCACTCGGTCTTCACGCTGGGCGACACGATCGCCCGCGAGGTGATGGTGCCCCGCACCGAGATGGTGTGGATCGAGGGCTCGAAGACCCTCCAGCAGGCGCTCTACCTCTTCCTGCGCTCCGGCTTCTCGCGCATCCCGGTGATCGGCGAGAGCGTCGACGACGTGCTCGGCCTGCTCTACCTGAAAGACGTGATCCGCCGTACGCAGTCGGGTTCGACGGGCGACGCGGTGGCCGACCTGATGCGCCCGGCGACCTTCGTGCCCGAGTCGAAACCGGTCGACGACCTGCTGTCGGAGATGCAGGCGGCCCGCACCCACCTGGTGATCGTGGTGGACGAGTACGGTGGCACGGCCGGGCTGGTCACGATCGAGGACATCCTCGAGGAGATCGTCGGCGAGATCACCGACGAGTACGACGTCGAGCGCCCGCCGGTCGAGCACCTGCCCGACGGCGCGGTGCGGGTGACGGCCCGGCTGCCGATCGAGGATCTCGGCGAGATCTACGGGGTGGAGCTGCCGGCCGACGAGGTCGAGACGGTCGGTGGGCTGCTGGCCCAGGCGCTGGGCCGGGTGCCCATCCCGGGCGCGACAGTCGACGTGGGCGGCCTGCACCTGGTCGCCGAGGGAACAACCGGCCGGCGCAACCGGATCGACTCGGTGCTGGTGCGCCGAGTGGAACCGGAACAGCCGGACGACGAGGGAGCCGAGTCGCCTGCCGACTCCGAGGACGAGGAAAGACAAACCGCGGATGCCTGACACTTTCGCTTTGAGCGCCGAGGACAACAAACTGGTCACGCTGGCGCGTTCGGCCCGGGCCCGGGTGGGTGCGGCTGAGGGCGCGGCGGTACGGGACCAGGACGGCCGTACGTACGCGGCGGCCACCGTCGCGCTGCCGTCCCTGGCGATCAGCGCGCTCCAGCTCGCGGTGGCGTCGGCAGTTGCCTCGGGCGCGACGAAGATCGAGGCGGCGGCGGTGGTGACTTCGGCGGTCGGCCTGGAAGAGGCGGGCCGGGCGGCGGTCCGCGACCTGGCGCCGTCGGCCCCGATCCACGTGGCGAACCCGACCGGCACCGTCCACGGCACGGTCACGGCATGAGCGACGCACGCGAGCGCCCGGACGCGGCCGGCCGGAACGAAGAATCGCCCCGCAGCAGCCGCTCCACCGGCGGCAACCGGCCGACCGGTGGCGGCCGAGCCGTGGAGGGCAAGCGTTCCGGTGCCGACGGTAAGCGGTCCGGCTCCGATGGCGCGCGGTCTGGGGCTGACGGTAAGCGCTCCGGATCCGATGGCGCGCGGTCTGGGGCTGACGGTAAGCGGTCCGGATCCGATGGCGCGCGGTCTGGGGCTGACGGTAAGCGGTCCGGCTCCGATGGCCCGCGGTCCGGGGCTGCTGGTACTCGGGTCGGGGCCGATGGTGAGCGGCGGCTGACGGCGGGGGAGCGGAACGAGCTTCGCCGGCAGGAGCGCCGCGCCGCCCGTCGGACGGACAAAGTCGGCGGTTCCGGGACGAATCGCGGCGCCGGTCAGCGCGGCGGCGGTGCGCCCGGCACGGGCGCGGGCGCGGGTCAACGTGGCGGCGGCGTGGGCCGGGGCCTGGTCGGCTCGGGCGCGGGTCAGCGTGGCGGCGGCGTGGGCCGAGGTGCGGTCGGCTCGAGCGCGGGTCAGCGTGGCGCTGCCGGCCGGGATGCGGACGGTCTGGGTTCGGGGCGGGGCGGTGACTCGAGCCGGAGTGCGGCCGGCCCGGCTGCGGGCCAGCGTGGCGGTGCCGGTGAGCGTGGCGGTTCCGGGCGGGACTCGGGCGGACTCGGGTCGGGGCGGCGCGGTGGCGCGAGCCTGGGTGCTGATGGACCGGATGCGGGGCGGCGCGGTGGCGCGAGCCTGGGTGCTGATGGACCGGATGCGGGGCGGCGCGGTGGCGCGAGCCTGGGTGCTGACGGACCGGATGCGGGGCGGCGTGATGGCGTGAGCCTGAGTGCTGGTGGCCCGGATGCGGGGCGGCGCGGTGGCGCGGGCCGGGGCGTGGACGGGCCCGGCGATGGGCAGCGTCGCGCAACGGGTCAGCGTGGCCCTGTGGGCGGTCCAGCCGGGGCTGGGCAGCGGGGTGGCGCCGGCCGCCGGGGTGCGGGTGCGCCTGGGGTCGCCGATGTGCGGCCGCGCGATGTGACTCTTGGCGGGGAAGCGAAGGTCCGGAAGCCGCGGAAGCCTCGTGGGGCCAATCTGGCGCCGCGTGTCTCCGAAGCGCCGGCGATCGTCGCTCCGAGTGAGCGTCGGGAGGATGTGCGTGAGCCGCGGAAGAAGCGGCACCGGCATCAGGAAGCGTCGCGGATCGAAGTGGCCGATGACGTTTACCGGGCCGGGTTCGCGTGCTTTGTCGGGCGGCCCAATGCCGGCAAGAGCACGCTGACGAACGCGATCATCGGGCAGAAGATCGCTATCACGTCGAACAAGCCGCAGACGACCCGGCACGTCATTCGGGGCATCATGCACCGGGAGAACGCGCAGCTCGTGCTGGTGGACACGCCCGGTCTGCATCGGCCGCGGACGCTGCTCGGGGAGCGGCTGAACGATCTCGTGCGCGAGGTGTGGAGCGAGGTCGACGTGATCGGCGTCTGCTTCCCGGCCGATGAGCCGGTGGGGCGCGGCGACCGGTTCATCTCGGCCGAGATGGCCGAGCTGAAAGCGACGATCATCGCGGTGGTGACCAAGGTCGACCTGGTTGATCCGGCCACCTTGGCCAAGCATCTGCTCGCGGTGAGTGAGCTGTACGACTTCGCGGAGGTCGTGCCGGTCAGCGCGGTGTCCGGGCATCAGGTGCAGACGCTGGTGGACGTGCTGGTCAAGCACCTGCCGGAGTCGCCGCAGCTCTACCCGGACGATGTACTGACCGATGAGCCGGAGCAGGTGCTGATCGCCGAGCTGATCCGTGAGGCGGCGCTCGAGGGCGTTCGCGACGAACTGCCGCACTCCATCGCCGTGCTGGTCGAGGAGATGATGGTGGAGAACGGCGTCACCAAGATCTACGCGGATCTGTACGTGGAGCGGGACAGCCAGAAGTCGATCGTCATCGGCTCGCGGGGAACCCGCCTCAAGGACGTCGGCAGTCAGGCCCGTACGGAAATCGAGAATCTGCTCGGCACCCGGGTCTATCTCGATCTTCATGTGCGGGTGGCGAAGGAGTGGCAGCGGGATCCGCGCCAGCTCCGAAAGCTCGGTTTTTGATCTTAAATAGGACAATCTTTCGATTATGGGATAACTCACGCTGATTTGCGGCTCTGGTCCGGAATTGGGTAACAACATGCCCTATGCGGAATCGGTACCTGGATCTTTTGCGTGCCGTGGCAACCGTCCGGGTGGTGATCTACCACTCCAGCGGCTGGGCGGCCCTGACGATCGTCTTCCCGGCCATGTCGGTCATGTTCGCCCTGGCCGGGAGCATGATGGCGGCCTCCCTGGACCGTTACGGCCCCTGGGCGGTCGAGCGGCGGCTGCAGCGCCTGCTGCCCGCGCTCTGGGTGCTGGTGGGCGTCGCCGTCCCGTTCATGCTGATCGGCGGGATGGCCTGGGACTGGAAGGTGCTGCTCTGGGCCTTCCCGGTCGAGGACCCGCCGGCCACCGGCTTCTGGCTCGAGGGCCTGGCCGCGATGTGGTACCTGCGGGACTTCCTGTGGTTCGTGCTGCTGTCACCGCTCGCCCTGCCGCTGTTCCGGCGCTTTCCGCTTCCCACGATCATCGCTCCCTACCTGGGGCTGGCGGTGATCACTTTCGCCGGGCTGACGCCGCCGGCGATCGTGCGGGACCTTTGCTTGTACGGCAGTGCGTGGCTCCTGGGCTTCGCCCACCACGACGGCCTGCTGTCCCGTGACGGCCTGCTCCACCGGCACCGGTGGTGGCTGGCCGGCGTGCTGGGCGCCGCCGGCGCGGCCTGGGCGCTGACCCACCCGGGGCCGCGCGGGCTCGACCTCAACGACATCCCGCTGGCCAACGCGCTCTGGTCGACCGCGTTCATCCTGATCGCGCTCAGTGTGAACCCGCGCATCCCGTCGTGGCGGGTGCTCACCGTGCTCAACGCCCGGGCCCTCACCGTCTACCTCTGGCACGTGCCGCTGATCCTGCTGGTGGTGCGGCTGGCCAACGCGACCGGCCTGCCGATCTTCGGCTGGGTCGGCATCTCGTGGCGCCTGATCGTGGTCACGGCCCTGCTGGCGCTGGTGGTGATGGCCCTCGGCTGGGTCGAGGACTGCTCGGCGGGCCGCCGCCCGGCCCTGATCCCGGGCCGCCGTCCCCGCGCGGTCCCGGTCTCGCCGGCGCCCGCCTTCACCGATCTGGCCGTCACCGGGCCCGCCCCGCGATCGGCCGACTGACCGCGGGTTTCAGCGGGCGCGGACCACCAGGGGCTGGGTGACCTGGCCGATGGCGCCGTCGGCGTCGTACAGCTCGCCCGTGCACAAGCCCAGACCGTCGTCGCTCAGGGCGGTTCGGCAGGACAGGTGGACCCACTCGCCGACGGGTTCGCGCAGCAGGGCGGTGCTCATGGTGGGCGGGATGGACAGCCACTTGTCCAGCGGCAGCACCGCGGAGACACCGTTGGCCGAGTCGGCGATGATCAGGGCCCGGTCCTGGCCGGTGAGTTCGGTGCTGTCGATCAGGGGCTGTTCGACCCTGGTCCAGATGCGCGTCCGGTCGGTGGCGCGCCACTCGATGGCCTGGCCGTACCCCCAGTCCGGCTTCTCCGGGAAGAAGACGCCGGCGGTGGCCGGCAGCGGGTCGGCCGTCGTGGTCTCCGTGATCACGGGTGGCTGGGGGCCGGGGGCGATGTGCCAGGCGCGCGCGATCACCGCCGTACGGCCGTCAATCGTCAGTTTCGCCTCGTTGAGCGTGGTGAGGCGGCCCGGCTTGAGAGGGGACACCTCGACCCGGAAGTCGCGGCGGGGGATCGGTCCCAGGAAGTCCACCGAGATGCGGGCCAGGCGCTGACCGTCGACGCTGAGCAGCCGGCCCAGCAGGGCGGCCGGCGGGCCACCGTGCTGCATCTCGGTGTCCCAGGGGCTCTCGGTCGCCTTGGTGGGCCGGAACTCGTCGTCGCCCAGCGGGAGATAGAAGCTCATGCTCCGATCATGGCGTCGCGACCAGCAGCGCGTCACCACTGGAGGTGCGCAGATCGAGCGTGTTCTTGGCCGCCGGGTCGCTCGTGAGCCCCTGGATCTCGTCGTCGCCGGAGCCGGTGTGCGAGGTGATCTTGTACGCGCCCTGTGGCACCCGCACCTGCACGTCGCCGCTGGTGGTCTGGGCCTTGACCGAGGCCGGGGTGGTCAGCGAGGCGTTGATGTCGCCCGAGGTGATCCTGAGGTCGAGCGCGCCCGCCGCGTCCAGCACGTTGACGTCGCCCGAGGTGGACTGGACGGTGACCTTGTCCTTGGCGTTCAGGACCCGTACGTCACCCGAGGTCGCTCTGATGAGCACCGGTCCCGCGGGCTCGTGCACGTTGATGTCGCCCGAGGTCAGCTTGAGGTCGGTGGCGCCGATGCCGGTCAGGTTGACGTCACCGGAGCGCAGGTCGCCGCGCACGGTCACCCCGGCCGGGGCCTCGACCTCGTACGACACCGAGCAGTCGGCACCGCACGAGGTGTCGAGCAGCAGGACCGAACCGTCGAGCCGGTACGAGTCGCCCGGGTCGGAGCTGTTGCGGATCACGCGCTTGATCGTGGTCTCGGTCACGGACCCCGTGGTGATCGACACGTCCCCGGCACCACCGGACAGGCGGATCTCGGTGATCTTCGCCTTTTCGACGTCGTTGTAGGTCAGGGTGGCCCCGACGACCCCGCCGCACGCGGTCAGGGCGGCCGTAGCTGCGCCGATGAGGACGAGGATCCCGGTGCGCCGGGCCCAGGTGGTGGTCATGATGGTGACGCTATGGCCCGGTGACCCGGTGGCACCATCGGAGCCCTCCCGGAGATGACCCTGAGATCCGGGTCAGGGTCTGTCGTACCCACCGGGCAGAATGGCTGTCGTGCCCACCGGATATCGCCGCCACCTCTACCGCGACGACGCGGTGGTCCTGCGTGTGCAGAAACTGGGCGAGAGCGACCGGATCATCACGCTGCTGACCCGCCGGCACGGCCGCCTGCGCGCGGTCGCCCGGGGCGTGCGGCGCACGACGTCGCGGTTCGGGGCGCGGCTCGAGCCGTTCGGTCACATCGACCTTCAGCTCGCCGGCTCGCCCGAGGGCGTGGGCAGCGCGCTGCACTCGGTGAGCCAGGTCGAGGCGGTCGCGCTCTACGGCAAACAGTTCCTGGGCGACTACCCGCGTTACACGGCGGCCAGCGCGATCGCCGAGACGGCGGAGCGGCTCACCCCGGTCGAGCGCGAGCCGTCGCTGCGCCTGTTCCAGCTCACGCTCGGCGCGCTCAAGGCGCTGGCCGTCGGCGAGCACGCGGGCAGTCTGGTCCTCGACGCCTACCTGCTGCGCGGCATGGCCGTGGCGGGCTGGGCGCCGGCCGTGGCCGAGTGCGCGGTCTGCGGTACGCCCGGGCAGCACGCGGCGTTCTCCGTCCCCGCGGGCGGAGCGGTCTGCCCCGATTGCCGTCCGCCCGGCGCCGCCCACCCGAGTCCGGCCACATTGGGGCTGATGTCCGCCCTGACGGTCGGCGACTGGACCATCGCGGACGCCGCCGAGGCCGGTGTGCGCCGCGAGTGCAGCGGCCTGGTCGCCGCCCACCTGCAATGGCACATGGAGCGGGCGCTGCGCTCGCTCCCGCTGGTCGATCGACGGGAGAGTCCCACCGCATGACGCCGCGTCCACCCACCCCGCACATCTCCGGCGTGACGCCGCCCGCGCTGCCCAAGGCGGCGCTGCCCAAGCACGTCGCGATCGTCATGGACGGCAACGGCCGCTGGGCCAAGGAGCGCGGACTGTCCCGCACCAAGGGCCACGAGCAGGGTGAGTACTCGCTGTTCGACACCATCGAGGGCGCCATCGAGCTCGGCATCCCCTACCTTTCGGCGTACGCCTTCTCGACCGAGAACTGGAAGCGCTCGCCCGAGGAGGTGCGCTTCCTGATGGGCTTCAACCGCGACGTGATCCGCCGCCGCCGTGACCAGCTGGTCGACCTCGGCGTCCGCGTCGTGTGGTCGGGCCGCCGGGGCCGGCTCTGGAAAAGCGTGATCTCCGAGCTGGAGACGGCGCAGGAGATGTCGAAGAAGAACAAGACGCTCACCCTGCAGTTCTGCGTGAACTACGGCGGCCAGGCCGAGATCGCCGACGCGGCGGCCGCGATCGCCCGCGACGTGGCGGCGGGCCGGCTCGATCCGGACAAGGTGAACGAGAAGACGATCGGGAAATACCTTTACCACCCCGAGGTGCCCGAGGTCGACCTCTTCCTGCGCCCGTCGGGCGAGCAGCGCACGTCGAACTTCCTGCTCTGGCAGTCGGCGTACGCCGAGATGGTCTACCTCGACACCCTCTGGCCCGACTTCGACCGGCGCCACCTCTGGTACGCGTGCGAGCTGTACGCCAGCCGCGACCGCCGCTTCGGTGGCGCCCTGCCCAACCCGGTCAGCCCGACGTAAGAAGCTCCACGGTGGCGTCCACGTCGGAGAGATCCGGCAGTACGGCGTGGGCGCCGGCCGCGACCAGCTCGGCGGCCGGGGTGGAGCCGGTGGCCACGGCCACGGCGAAAGCGCCGTTGGCCAGCGCGGCCGTGACGTCGTTGACGGTGTCGCCGATGACCACGGCCCGGAAACGCTCGCCGTACTTGGCCTCGGCCCGCTCCAGGCTTCGCCGCACCAGGGTGGCCCGCACGGAGTCGTCGGTGCCGTAACCGCCGACCTCGTCGTCGAAGGCCGCGCTCAGCTCGAAGGCGGCCACCTTGGCCCGCGCGACCTCGGGAACGTTGCCGGTGACCAGCGTCTGCACGACGCCGGGCCGCTCCTCGAGACGGGCCAGGACCTCCCGTACGCCGGGCATCAGCTCACCCTGCACCGCGAAGAGATGCTTCGTGTTCTGGACGTTCTCGACATAGCGCAGGAAGAACCGCTCGGGCGTGCAGTCGGTGACCCCGTGAGTGGCGAAGACCTCGGCGCAGATGTCCATGTCGGTGCGCCCACCGAAGATCGGCGTCTCCCGCCACGGAACGCCGGTGAGCTCGGTGAAGGCGGCCTTCCAGGCAGTGGCGGCCACCCCGCCGCCGCGCAGCAGCGTGTAGTCGATGTCCCACATGACGAGGCGCTTCACTCGGACAGAACCTTCTCGATGTAGGCCACCTTGGAGGTCAGGCCGTCGGTCACGCCGGGCCGGATGTCGGCCTTGAGCGACAGGCTGACCCGGCCGCCCTTGGCCCCGACGGCCTCGACGGCCTGCTTGACCACGGCCATGCACTCGTCCCACTCACCCTCGATGGTGGTGAACATGGCATCGGTCCGGTTCGGCAGCCCCGAGGCCCGCACGACCCGCACGGCTTCGGCGACCAGGTCACCCACGGACTCACCCACGCCGATCGGCGTCACAGAAAAGGCAACAAGCACCCCACCATCGTCTCAGCCCACCCCGCCTGCATCACACCGAACCCCTGTTCGAATTCAAAGCCGCCGGCCCATTGGCGCTTCGATGTCTCATGACTACCCTAGTCGTATGCCAGCTAGGCACGAGATCGTAAAGCTATATTGCGAAGGAGGTGAGCGGAACCATGGGGGCGTTGATGGGCCGGATCGAGATCGAGCTTGACGACGAAACGCTGGCCGAGGCCGCTGCTTTTCTGGGGACGTCGAGTCCCGCGGACACCGTCAAGGCCGCTGTGCTCGACGTCGTCGAGGGCAAACGTCGCCTCGAGGCCTTCGACCGGCTGGCCGGGATGGCCGCGGCCGGCGAATTCGATCACTTGAAAGACAAGACGAACTATCGGCCATGAAAACGCCGATCTTTCTCGTCGACACCAGCGCGTTCTATCGTCTGCTCCGCAATCCGGAGCTGAACGCCATCTGGCGCACGCATATGAGGCACGGGCTCTTCGCGGATTGCGAGATCACCGAGCTCGAAATCCTCCATGGCGCTCACTCCCGGGCCCATCGCGACGAACTGGAAGCCGAGCTGCAGCAATCCTATCGATGGATTGTCATGCCGGAGCGTGTGTGGTCACGGGCGAGGTTGGTGCAGCGGTTACTCACCGACGGCGGCAGTCATCGATCGGCCGGTCCGGTCGACCTGTTGGCCGCCGCGGCGGCGGAGGAGCACGGCATGGTGCTCCTCCACTACGACGCGGACTTTCACCAGATCGCCGAAGTCACTGGCCAGGAGACGTTCTGGGTTGCTCGGCGCGGGTCGGTCGACTGAGGCAGCCGGCCTCTGTCAGCGCTGGGCGGCGGCTATGGCGTCGCGGATGGTGGCGGCGCCGGCTGGGGTGCCGGTGGGGTCCTCGAAGGCGCCGTAGGGCGGGCCGTAGACGGGCTGGCCCGGTTCCTGGCGCCACGACTCGGAGAGGGGGCCGATGTCGACCGCGTCGTACCCGATGGCGTTGAGGAACTCGGTGGTGGTCTTCTTGGCCGGGTCGTCGTCGCCGGCGATGGGCAGGGCCGAACGCTCCGGGGAGCCGGCCGGGCGGGCCAGGGAGGCCAGGTGCTTGAAGTTGATGTTGTTGAAGACCTTGACCACCTTCGCGCCGGCCAGATGCTCCTGCTCGATCTGGGCGCTGGTGGTCTGCTTCGAGTCAAGGGCCTCGAAGTTGCCGTCGCGCTGCGGGTAGTAGTTGTTCGTGTCGAGCACTACCTTGCCGGCCAGCTCGGCCACCGGGAGCTGAGTGTGGGCCTTGAACGGGACGCTCACCACGACGATGTCGCCGGCCGTGGCGGCCTCGACCGCGGTGGCGGCGCGGGCCCTCGGGCCCAGCTCGTCGACGAGGGACTTCAGCGTCTCGGGGCCGCGGGAATTACTCACCACGACGTCGTAGCCGGCCGCGACGGCCAGCCGCGCCACGGCGCTGCCGATGTAGCCGCTGCCGATGAATCCGATAGTCGTCATAGTCGCGACAACCGACGGCCGGTGTGTTTGATTCCGACCCTAAAAAAGTAGCAGTGAGCAGGGAAATCGGTATCGGATGATGAGGGGAGTGCGTGTGGGGCCCGCGCGGCTAGCGTTTTCGCAGTGATCAGAGCGGACGCCGCGGGCGTGGGGAAACTCGGGGACAGGGTCGTCAACCGGCTGGGTTTCGGGTCGATGCGGCTCACCCCGCGGGCGGACACCTCGGTGGCGATCAAGGTGGTGCGGGCGGCGGTCGAGCTGGGGGTCGACCACATCGACACTGCCGCCTTCTACGTTTCGCCCGGTGGTGTTCTCGACGTCGGTGAAGGGGCTCCGCGCTACGCCACCGAGTTGATCCGGGAAGCACTTCATCCGTACCCCCGGGAACTGGTTCTGGCGACCAAGGTCGGGCCGTGGGCGGAGACGGCCGACGACCTGCGCGCTCACGTCCATGAGAACCTGCGGCGGCTCGGTGTCGAACGGCTCGACCTGGTCAATCTGCGCCTGACCCGGCGCGGCGGTTCGCTCGCGGAACGGTTCCGGGTGCTGGCCGATCTGCGCGCCGAAGGGCTGATCCGCGACCTCGGGCTGTCGAACGCGACGCTCGACCAGGTCGACGAGGCTTCCGCGATCGCGCCCGTGGTCTGCGTGCAGAATAGTTACGCCGTTGACCTGCGGCGCGACGACGACCTGGTGCCGGCGCTGGCCGCGCGGGGCATCGCCTTCGTGCCTTTCTTCGCCATTGCCGGGCCGCGCCGCGAGGACGGCGCGAGCGACGACCACGACGAGGCCGTACGGCGGATCGCGCGCACGCACGGGGTGACACCGCATCAGATCCGGCTTGCCTGGACGCTCCATCAAGGACCCAACGTCTTGGCTGTTCCCGGTACGGGCGACCCGCGGCACCTGCGCGAGAACATCGCCGCCGGCGCCGTCCGGTTGACGGCGGACGAGCTGGCGGCGCTCTGAGTCCATCAATGGCCGGCGCCGCCGGGCTCGGGCGGGTCAGCCGCGCAGAAGGGTGGCCACCTCGGCGGCCAGGTCGGTGGCGGCCTCGATTTCGGCTCGGCGGATGGAGACGCTTTCGACGTGGAAGCCGAAGGGCATGCCCAGGCGGGTGCAGAAGCCGTGCAGGTCGCGGGCTATGGCCAGGGTCTCGCGGTACGAGTCGGCCAGTGGGTCGGCGGAGTGGCTCAGTGTCGTGGAGAGCCAGCGGGGTACGTCGACGCCCAGCCACTTGAGGAACTCGAGGGTCTTCTCCGAGCCGCACAGGGACAGCGTGAAGATCACCGGGCGCGGCGTCAGGCCGAGCGCGCGGCACTCGAAGAAGTAGTCGGTGAGCAGGTTCTTCGTCTCGTTCAGGTCGTAGATGACCTGGGTGACGAAGAAGGTGCTGCCGCGGCGCTGCTTGGCGATCATGCGGTGGTGCTCGTCGCCGTTGCGGGCGTGCCGTTCGCCGATCACCACGGAGCCCAGGGGCAGGTTCGGCCGTACGGCGGTGCGCAGCTCCTGGGCCTGGCGCAGCGTCGTGCGGACCTCTTTGTCGCCCGACGACGCTCCGACGAAGACGCTGAGCACGTTGGCGTCGGCCGAGGCCATCCAGGCACTCAGATCGTCCGGCGCGTACTTGCCGACACAGCGGTAGATGATCGCCGGCTTTTCCCAGGCGCCCAGAAACGAGGTGTAGAAGACCGCGGGGTCCATGGTCGGCAGGTAGGGGAACGGGCGCTCGTCCGGGTTCCGGTCCGACTCGTCGTCGATGTCGTACAGGATGAGGCCGTCGAGATCGAGGCCGGCCAGCCGCTTCACGGTGACCTCGGCGATCTCCTGGACCTTCTCCGGTGTGGCGCTGCGGCGGGGCGGGGTGACGCCGAAAAGCATCACCCCGCCCGTGGCCTGCTCGAGCTTGGACTGCAAAGACATCCGACAAGCGTAGAAAGTGCTGGTCAGTGGTCGGCGCAGCAGGGGGTCGGTTCCCGCGTTTCGAACGGGACGAGCACCCCGCCGGCGGCCGGTGTCGTGGTCAGCACAAGATCGCCACTGCGGAATTGCGGCCGTACGAAATCCCGGGTGTCCACGATGTCGGCATCGTCGGCCGGGCCGGAGCCCAGGATCTCGACCCGGTCTATAGCGCTGATCTTGAGCACTTCGGCCACCGTCAGCGTGCCGGTCAGTTCGGCTGAGCCGCGGAAAATCACGGCTCGCCCGAATTTTCCGGACACAGCGGCGTCAGCTGCCTCCTGAAGCTCCGGAGCGGTCTCGAACGCTCCGGTCACACTGATCGCCACGTGCGGGAACGGGCTCTGCACCAGATGCGTGCAGGCCAGCGACGGTGCCGGGTCCAGCGACAGGATCCAGTGATCGGCTTCCGCCGTCGTGCGGTGGCCGAGGCTGACCCCGGACACCGCCGACGTGGACACCGCCGACGTGGACACCGAGCGGTACAAGGTCACCGGCCCGACGGCAGGACGAAGATCGGGTTCGTGTAGAACCACAGGTCACCCCACGGGTCGGCGTCGCCCGAGACGTCGAGCTTGGGGCCGAACGGGTCGACCGTCGCGCCGAGCAGGCCGGGCTGCGTGCGCTTGCCGTCGGTGCCGCGGACCCGTACGTAGAAAGGCTTGTCCAGGCGGCCCAGCGAGAACGTCAGCGACGCCTTCTTGGCGCCCGCGTTGATCTCGAAGGACTTGACCACCTTGGTGTCGGGGGCCTGGAACGTGTCCCGGTCCTTCACCGGGCCGGTGATGGTGCCGACGATGACGTCGACCCGCTTGAGGACCGGCACGAACTGCGCCCAGTTCGGCACGTCCTGCAGGTCGATCTCGAGGGTCAGCTCGGTGCTGGTGCCCCGCCTGACCTGGTGCACGCCGCCGAGCGGGGTGCCGGTGAACGGGCGGCGGTCGCCGGACGTACGGACCCGGGCGTCCAGGCCCTTGATCAGCCGGCCGTGGTCGACCCAGACGCGGCCGGCGCGCAGGCCGTCCATGACCGCCTTGTAGCCGAACGAGGTGGCGCCCACGTTCGTACGGCCGTAGAAGCCCGGCCAGAAGTCGCCGGCCGTGGTCAGCGTCTTACCGGTGTAGACCGGGTCGTTGTACTTGCCGTTGACGTCGAAGTTGCTGTCCGGTCCCCGGTCCGACTGGTCCAGGTAGTTGACGTGCGAGTCCGAGTTGACGGTGATCCACCACGCCTTGCCCTCGGCGAGCAGGCTGTCCCACAGGCCGCCGACGGTGGCGGTCATCCAGTCGAAGCCGCCCCACGTCCGGTAGCTCTCCAGCGGGTAACCCGGGAACGACGCGGCCGACGGGTTGTTGTCGTAGTAGCCCCGGGCGCCGCCGCGGCCGTTGGGGGCCGGGATGCCGGCGGCCTGGTGGCCGGGCGCCCCCTCGAAGCCGACCGCCACCGACGGGTCGGCGTCGCGCCAGTTGCGGATCTCGTGCGGCGAGTCGATGCCACGACGGGCCGGGTGGTTGGCCAGGAACAGCGCGCCGTCGATCTTGCGGGCGCGGACCTGCGAGCCGAGGAACTTGATGCCGGCGATCGCGGCCGCCTCGTTCTGCGCGGTCGTGTTGGTGGCCGGCAGCAGGTTGCCGTCGTAGTTGTTCTCGAACTGCTTGAGAACCTCGACCTCGTTCCGGCTCGGGGTCACGAAGACGGTCGCGTGCTCGGCGGCCGGGATGTTCCACTCCAGACCCTGGAAGGTCAGGAGGTCCTTGTACTCCTCGCGGGTCTTCCGGATGTCCGGGTTGACCTTCTCCACGCCGATCTTGGCGTGCGCGACGCTGCCGTGGTCGGTGATGACGACCCAGTCGAGGCCGAACGCGCGGCCGTGACGGGCCTGGTCGATCACCCGGTACTGGGCGTCCGAGCTGTACTGCGTGTGGATGTGGTGGTCGCCGGCGAGCCAGCGGAACCCGCCCTTGTCCGACCCGCCACCGACCGGGCCGTGCGAGTGCGGCAGGCCGGCGGCCTGGGCGGCCGACGGGACGGCGAGCACGGAGGCGGCGGCGCCGGCGCCGAGCAGGCCCGCGCCGCGCAGGAAACCGCGCCGGGAGACGTCGGACGGCGACAGCTCGCTGTCCGGAATGCTCAGGTCGAGGGCGGGGGCGAGGTCGCCACCGGCGCTCTCGTGCGTGTGGTCGTGCGTGTGGTCGTGGCCGTGACCCATAGCGAGTTCTCCCAGTTGGAGATAGACACATGCTCTTCCTGGCACACGTTGTCCGGATCACGCCAACACCCGCTGTCGATCTAGTGACGTACGGGGAAATTACTTTCGTAAGGTCGATCGCGGCCGTTGGTGTCGGGTGCCGGGCACCCCCGCGCTCACAGCGTTCCGGCCATGGCGATAACGCTGCGAGAACTGACAAAGAGGTACGGGCTGGACGAGGCATCTAGGGCCGAACGGGGCCGGCCAGCCGACCACGATGCGCATGGTGCTCGGGCTCGACCGGCCCTACGTCGAGTACCGGTGCCGATCAGCCGGTGGGCGGTCGGCTCGCGGCGATGTCGATCAGGTGGCGGCGGCAGGCTCGTGTGGCGGCGCCGAGACGGCGGTCGCGATGGTGGATCACGCCGATCGCCGGATGCGCCGGGGCGTCGGCCAGCGGCACGACCGCCACCGGCGGGCCGGGGGTCTCGGCCGCGGTGCCGGCCAGCAGAGCCACGCCGAGACCGGCCGACACCAGCTCCCGGATGCTGGCCGCGCTGTGCGACTCGAAAGGCACCCAGGCGGTGAATCCGGCCGCCCGCGCCGCCTCGTCCAGGATGGCCCGGAGCCCGCTGCCGGCCGGAAGGCAGACGAACGGCTCATCGCGCGCTTCGCCCAGGTCGATCGGGCGCTCGTGGGTGAGGTTCGCGTCGAGGGGGCGCGGCCCGGCCCGGCGTTTTCCGGCTGGGGCTGTCGCGCGCGTGCGGGCCAGCCGGTGGCCGGGTGGGACGATCAGGACCACGCTCTCATGGGCGATCGTGCGGGCCGAGAAACGCGACGGCAGATCCGCGTGGACCGGGCCGACCACCAGGTCGGCTGTGCCGTCGTCGAGGCGGGTCAGCAGATCGGCGATCAGGCCGGTGCGCAGGCTCAGCGCGACACCCGGATAACGGCGGTTAAACCCGGCCAGGGCGCCGGGCAGGTCGAATCCGCCGAGCACCGCTGTCGCGCCGAGTGTCACCCGGCCGGTCAGCACGGCGGCCAGGTCCTCGAGGTCGGCCCGGGCGCCGTCGAGTTCGCCGAAGGCGCGGCGTACGCGGTGCAGCAGTAGCTCGCCGGCCTCGGTGAGGGTGACCCGCCGGGTCGTTCGGGTGAACAGCTCGGCGCCCAGCTCCGCCTCGAGCAGCCGGATCTGCGCGGACACCGCGGACTGGGCCACGTGCAGCTGCTCGGCGGCCCGGGTGAAACCGCCGCAGCGGGCGACCGCCTCGAAGTAGGTCAGCTGGCGCAACTCCATCGATTCATCTTGGACGGCGATGAATGTCAGCGCCAACGAGTCTTGGACATATCAACGGTAGCGGCCCAGGCTCGTCGGCATGGAACAGAAGACGCTCGGGGCCACCGGCCCGGCCACCTCCGCGATCGGGCTCGGCTGCATGGGCTTCTCCCAGGCCTACGGCCCGGCCGACGACGAGGTGTCGGCCGCCGTCATCCGGGACGCCCTCGATCACGGCATCACCCTGATCGACACGGCGATGAGCTACGGCCGGGGCCACAACGAGACGCTGGTCGGCCGTGCGATCGCCGGCCGCCGCGACGAGGTCGTGCTGGCCACCAAGTTCGGCATCGTCCGCGGCGAGGACGGCACCCGCCTCGACGGCCGCCCGGAGAACGTTCGCGGATACTGCGAGGCGTCGCTGCGGCGGCTCGGCACCGACCACATCGACCTGTACTACCTGCACCGGGTCGATCCGGAGGTGCCGGTCGCCGACACCGTCGGCGCGATGTCCGACCTCGTCGCCGCCGGCAAGGTCCGCCATCTCGGCCTCTCCGAGGTCAACCCGGCGCAGCTGGGCCAGGCCGCGGCCGTGCACCCGATCGCCGCCGTGCAGTTCGAGTGGTCCCTGGCCTGGCGCGAGCCCGAGGACGACGTGGTGCCGGCGGCCCGGGCGATCGGCGCCGGGCTGGTGCCGTACAGCCCGCTCGGCCGGGGTCTGCTGACCGGAACGCTGCCCTCCGGCCCGTTCCCGGAGGGCGACTTCCGCCGTGCCGACCCCCGGTTCGGACCGGAGCATCTGCCGGCCAACCTCGCCTCGTGCGGGCCCTGGCCGAGGTGGCCGAGGCGCACGGCGTGACGCCCGGGCAACTCGCCCTGGCCTGGCTGCTGGCGCGCGGCCCGGACGTGGTGCCGATCCCCGGCACCCGCAACCGCCGGCGGCTCGCGGAGAACGCGTCGGCGGCCGGCATCGTGCTCGCGGAGCGGGACCTGGCGGCGCTGGACGCCGCGGTGCCCCGCGAGGGCTGGCGGGGCGACCGCACGTCGTTCGCGGCCCACGGCACGGTGCGCACCCGCTGACGATCAGCCGATGATCGGGCGGAACAGGCCGAGGGCGATGCTGGTGCCCAGGGCCACGGCCGACAGGGCCACGGCGCCCAGCAGCAGGGCGGTGTCGGCGGGGGTGAAGATCTGGCGGCGGGCGTAGGTGCGGGGCAGGCCCGAGTCGAAGCCGCGGGCGTCCATGGCCACGGCCAGGCGGCCGCCTCGGCGCAGGGCTCCGACCAGCAGGGCGAACGCGGTGGAGACGAACAGGCGCAGGGCCGCTACGGGGTTGCGGCCGGCGTCGACGCCGCGGGCTCGGCGGGCCAAGGTGATCATCTGCCATTCCTGGTCGAGCAGGGGGAGCAGGCGGAAGGCGGCCAGGGCGCCGATGGCGAAGCGGGGTGGGGCCTTGGCGTTCTGGACCAGGGCGTCGGCCAGGTCGGTGGGGTCGGTGGTGGCGAAGACGATCACGCCGGGGACGGCGATGGCGAACAGGCGCAGGATCAGGCCCAGGGCCGACACCAGCACGCCGGTGGTGATGTCGAACGGGCCCAGGTCGAGCAGGAGGCGGCCGCCGCGGTCGGCGGCGAACAGGACCATCGTGGCCAGCAGGCCCAGCGCGGCGATCAGCAGGGGCCAGGCGCGGCGGGCCAGGACCGACAGCCGTACGCCGAAGAGAGGAAGCACCGCCAGCTCGATGGCCAGGGCGATCGCGGGGGTCAGCGGGTCGAGTGTGGACAGCAGCGGCAGCGTGAAGAGCAGCGCCGCGCCCAGCTTGGCCACGGGATTGCGCCGGGCCAGCGGGGCCGCGGGGTCGGCGACGGGTTGAAGGACGAAGCTCATCCGCGCCGCTGCCGGGTGAAGAGGGTCGCGGGAGGGCCGAGGCTGTGCGCTAGGTGGTTCACAGGCGCCGCCGGCGGGGGAGCGGGTCGGGCAGGCGCGGGGTGCCGAGCGGAAAGGTGCGGTCGGCGATCGTCTGGACGAAGTCGTCGTCGTGGGTGACGGCGATGATGGCGTGGCCGTCGTCGCGCAGGGTCGACAGCAGGGTGACCAGCTCGATCCAGGTGCGCCTGTCCTGGCCGAAGGTGGGCTCGTCGAGCACGAGCAGCCGCGGCGCGGTGGCCAGGGCGGTGGCGACGCTGAGGCGGCGGGCTTCGCCGCCGGAGAGGGTGTACGGGTTGGCGGCCGCCAGCTTCGTCAGCCGCAGCCGTTCCAGCAGGTCGTCGATGACCTGCTGGTCGTAGCGGCCCAGCCGGCGCGGGCCCAGGGCCAGCTCGTCGACCACCCGTGTCGTCACGAACTGGTGTTCCGGGTTCTGGAAGACCGAGCCGATCCGGCCGGTCAGCGTGGCCGCGCGCCAGCGGTGCGGAGGCTTCGGGTCGTCGAAGGCGTGCACGCGGCCCCCGGTCGGGGCGAGCAGGCCGCCGAGCAGCAGGGCCAGGGTCGACTTGCCGGCGCCGTTGGGGCCGGTCACCGCCAGGACCTCGCCCTCGCCGGCGCCGAGCGACACGGGGGCCAGGCGCCCCGCGACTGTGGCCTGCTCCGTGCGTACGAGGGAAGGATCTGCCGTTGATCTTGATTTGAGCGGGGGAATGGTGAAGCCCGGAACCCAGACACCCTCGTCGGCCAGGCGATCGCCGTAGGCCGCGAACACGACCTCGGGCGCGCCGTCGGCCCGGACGCCCCCGGCCGGCTCGAGCACGACGACGCGGTCGACCAGGGGCAGCGCCTCGGCGACCCGGTGCTCCACGATGATCATGGAGGCGTCCAGGCGGAGGGCGGCGATGGCCTCGCGGACCAGGACGGCGCCGTCCGGGTCGAGGTTGGCGGTGGGCTCGTCGAGCAGCAGCAGGCGAGGGCTGAGGGCGAGCACCCCGGCCAGCGCGAGCCGCTGGGCCTCGCCGCCGGAGAGCGCCGCGGTCGAGCGGATGATCGGATAAGGGAAGCCGACCCGGTCGAGCGCGTCGCTGACCCGCGGCCAGATGTCGGCCGGTGGGACCCCGCGGTTCTCCAGGCCGAAGGCCACGTCGTCGCCGCTGCGGGCCATGACGAGCTGGGTCTGCGGATCCTGGAAGACGATGCCGACCTGGTCGCGGGCCTTGCGCGGGTCGAGGCCGTCGATCTCGATGGCGCCCTCGGACTCGCCCGAGTCCTCCGGCAGCAGGCCGGCCAGCGCGGACAGCAGGGTGCTCTTGCCCGCCCCGGAGGGCCCGAGCAGGAGCACCCGCTCGCCGTGCTCGATCCGCAGGTCGACGTCGCGGACGGCCCAGGCGCGACGGCCCGCGTGCCGCCAGCCGAAACCGCGCAGAACGACCTCACTCATATCGGGAATGAGACCAGATCAGACCAGGGCGCGCGACCGGCCCGCCGGAAACCGGTCGAGCACACCGGTCTGTGCCAGGGCGCGGGTCAGCGCGACGCTGCCGAAGCCGGCGATGACCAGCGACGACAGCGCGGTGATGACGATGTACCAGATGCGCATGGTGGCCCACGAGGTGCCGCCGTACCAGACGAAGGCGTCGTAGACCGAGGCCACGACCCCGGCCGTGGTGGCCGCGAGCAGGGCCACCGGCAGGTTGTAGGCCTTGTAGGCGAAGGCGGCGAACACGAGCTCGGCCCCGAGCGCCTCGAGCGGTCCCTGGATGACCAGGGTCCAGCCCCAGCTCGTGCCGACCGCGGCCGACACCAGCGCGGCCAGGGTGAGGGTGTAGAAGGCGGCGCCCGGCTTACGGACGATGAGGGCGCCGAGGACGGCCGGCACCAGCCACACGCCGTAGATCACGGCCCGGCCGGGCAGCGGGATGGCGTCGGCGGGGCCGTTCCAAAGCAGGCCCCAGGCCCAGAAGATCACGCCGAAGGCGACGGCGATGATCGAGGCGATGACGATGTCGATGGTGCGCCATCGAGATGACATGTGGTTCCTCCCGAGCTTCCTGCGCTGGCATTACCCAGATCAGGTACGAGGGTCTGCGGTGTCACCCGCACTCTCAGCGCTGTGCGCTCCCCTGTCGGACGAGGTTTATTCGCGACCTACCCTGAGTTGCAGATGCGGCGACTCTGGGATGGCGTCTGCACCGTCGCGAATAAACCTCGTGCATTAGTTTCGATGACGCTAACACCGCTTGCTTCTGTGCGCCCAGCGAGGGAGTGATCACACATGGAGATCAAGGCCCGGGGTTTGACCTTCGATGTCTTCGAGGGCGGCCCTGCCGACGGCGACCCGGTTCTGCTGCTGCACGGCTTCCCGCAGGACCACCGCGAATTCGATCTGCTCGCGCCGAAACTGCATGCGGCCGGCTTGCGGACGTACGCCATGGACCAGCGCGGCGTCTCCCCGGGCGCCCGCCCGGCGGACGTCGGCGCCTACCGGATCACCGAGGCGGTGGCGGACGCGGTCGGCGTGCTCGACGCCCTGGGCCTCGAGTCGGCGCACGTCATCGGCCACGACTGGGGCGCCAACGTCGGCTGGATGCTCGCCGCCTGGCATCCCGAGCGGGTCCGTACGCTCACCGCGGTCTCCGTCCCGCACCCCAAGGCGCTGCAATTGGCGTTGCGGACCCGGCCGTCGCAGCGGGCCCGCCTGGCGTACTTCAAGGTCTTCCAGTCGGCCGCCGCCGAGCGACTGCTGCTCGCCAACGACGCCGCCGCCCTGCGCTGGATGCTCAAGCCGATCGGCGAGCGGGCCGGCCTCTACGTCGAGGCCAACCGGGAGCCGGGCCGGCTCACCGGCGGCCTGAACTGGTACCGGGCGCTGACCTTCGACCAGCTCAAGGACGTACGCCTGATCCAGGTGCCCACCACCTACGTCTGGAGCGACAAGGACGGCGTGGTCTCGCTGACCGCGGCGCTGCGCACCCGCGACTGGGTCGACGCCGACTACCAGATGGTCGCTATGCGAGGAATCAGCCACTGGGTCCCCGAGCAGGCGGCCACCGCCCTTGCGGAAGCGGCCATAGCGCGCATCCAGGGAGTTTGATTCACGTTCACCTTGGGGTACTCGTCGCGGCATGCCACCCGAGAAGCCGCGGATGAAGCACGAGTCGGAGAAACAACGCTGGGACCGCAACTTCGCCGATCTCCTCCAGGAGCTGCGGGTCGCGCAGACCGGCATCCAGATCCTGTTCGCCTTCCTGCTGACCCTGCCGTTCAGCAACGGCTTCCCCAAGGTCACGCAATTCCAGAAGGACACGTACGTGGTGGCGCTGCTCGCCGCCGCGGGCGCCACCGCGATGATCATCGCGCCGGTCGCCTTCCACCGGGCGCTGTTCCGTCAGGGCCGCAAGCCCGAACTGGTCCGGTACGCCCATCGGATGGCGACCGGCGGCCTCGCGTTCCTGCTGGTCTCGATGGCGGCCAGCGTCCTGCTGGTCACCGACTACATCCTGGACCGGCCGATCGCCTTCATCTTCAGCGCCCTCACCGCCCTGTTCTTCCTGACCTTCTGGGCCGGCATCCCGTGGCTGCGCCGCAACTGGATCGACGAGGACGACGAGGACGACGAGCAGGACTACGCCGAGGCTAGCGACGAGAACCTTTCAGGCCGAGACTCCTGAGCTCCAGCTCGGCCAGCGCGTCGACCGCCTCGGGGTCGCCGTTGCGCCAGCTCTGCGCGATGTCCGGGCCCATCTTGGCCAGCCGGTTCAGCGGCTGGCCGGCCAGGGCCCGCAGCGCGAGCAGGTCACGGCCGGCGGGCTGATTCCGTACGGAGGTGGCCACGCCGGCCCGGCGGATCCAGCGGATCCGCAGCGGCAGCCAGATCAACAGCACCAGCGCCAGCGGCACGGCGACCGCGGCCAGGGCCATGATGACGGCCATCTGGTCGACGATCTCCTGCTGCTGGCGCCCGGCCTCGGCCAGGTTGCGGGCGGCGTCGGCGGCGCCGGTGAACGGCTTGACCAGCTGGTCACCGACGAGCGGCACCTTGCCGACCTTGCCGCCGGCGTCGGCCAGGTTGTCGGCGATGCCGCCGCCCGCGCTCTCCAGCTTGGCGCCGGGCACGCCCAGCTTCTCGACCATGTCGTGCACCCACAGGCCGGCGCGAACCCAGAGGTAGACCCAGATCACCACGACGATGTCGGTGATCAGCTGGCGGACGGCGGTGGGGATCCTGTCGGCATAGAGCTTCACGCCGTTAGGGTCCCATGTGCTCAGTCCCGGGGCCTGGCCGCGCAGTCGGGGCAGGTTCCGAAGATCTCCATCGTGTGCGAGACGTCGACGAAGCCGTGCTTGCCGGCCACCTTGTCGGCCCACGACTCGACCGCCGGGCCCTCCACCTCGACCGCGCGGCCGCACGACCGGCACACCAGGTGGTGATGGTGCCCCTGGCTGCACCGGCGGTACAGGTGCTCGCCGCCGGGTGGGCGCATCACGTCGATCTCGCCGGCGTCGGCCAGGCCCTGCAACGTGCGGTAGACGGTGGTCAGCCCCACCCGCTCCCCGCGCTCGCGCAGGATGGCGTGCAGCTCCTGGGCGCTGTTGAAGCCCTCGGTCTCGGCCAGCACGGCGCTGACCGCACTGCGCTGCTTGGTGTTGCGCTGCTGACTCTCGGTGCTCACGAACGAACCTCCCTCGCATGGCTGACGGCGTCGGCGACGATGTGTGCGACGTGGTCGTCCACCAGGGAGTATGCGATCTCCCGGCCCCGTCGTGCACCTCGCACCACACCCGCGCCGCGCAGGACCCGCAAATGCTGGGACACCAGCGGCTGCGGCGCGCCCAGCTTCTCGACCAGCTCGTGCACGCAGCGCTCGCCGGCGCCCAGCTCGGCGACGATCGCGACGCGGATCGGCGCGGAGAGCGCCCGCAGCAGCTCGCCGGCCGGCTCGTACGTTTCGTAACCCATTCTCAGGCCTCCTGGAGAACCACGTCAGGGGGCTCCACCTCGCGCGGCGGGTGGGCCCGGCGGCGCAGGACCCGCCAGGTCGCGCCGCCGACGGCGATCGCCACGAAGATGGCCAGGGCCAGGATGACGGTGGTGGCGCCGGGCGGGGTGTCCACCTCGGCCGAGAAGACGACGCCGGCGCCGGCCGCGCCGACGCCGATCAGCATCGCCGCCACCATCGTGCTGCGGAAGCCGCGGGTCACCTGCTGCGCGGCCGCGACCGGGATGACCATCAGCGCCGAGACCAGCAACAACCCGACGGTGCGCATGGCGATGGTCACGGTGACGGCGGTGGTCACGGCCATCAGAAGATTGAGGGTACGGACGGGAAGGCCGCTCACCCGGGCGTACTCCTCGTCGTTGCAGACGGCGAACAGCGCCGGCCGGAAGGCCAGCATCGCGATCAGCACCAGGGCGCCGAGCACGGCGATCAGCGCGATGTCGGTGGGCGACGTCGTGATCAGCGAGCCGAACAGATATTGGATCAGGCTGTTGCTGCTCGCGTCGTCGGAGAGCGACACCAGCACCACGCCGCCGGCGATGCCGCCGTAGAAGAGCAGGGCCAGGGCGAGGTCGCCCGAGGTACGGCCGCGTTCGCGGATCAGCTCGACGCCGATGGCGCCGGCGGCCGAGACGATGACGGCGGCCAGCACGGGGGACTGGTTGAGCAGCAGGCCGACGCCGACGCCGGTCAGGGCGACGTGGCCGATGCCGTCGCCGATCAGCGACAGGCGCCGCTGCACCAGGTAGATGCCGAGCGACGGCGCGGCCAGGCCGATGATGAGCGCGCCGGCCAGGGCACGCATCATGAAGTCGTACTGGAAAAGATCCATCAGTTTGCTGCCATGCGGTCGGTGGGGGCCCACTCGCAGATGCCGGCGGTGGGCTGGACGGCGTGCGGATGCACGTGGTCGTGGTCGGGCTCGGCGTGGTGGCCGGCCGGCTCCGGCGGCGCGCCCTCGAAGGCGATGCGGCCCTCGTGCACCACCACGGCCCGGTCGATGAGCGGGCGCAGCGGGCCGAGCTCGTGCGCCACCAGCAGGATCGTGCCGCCGGTGTCGCCGAAGCGGCCCAGCGCGGCGGCGAACGCCTCCTGGCTGGCCGCGTCCACACCCGCGGTGGGCTCGTCCAGCACCAGCAGGTCCGGCTTTCCGGCCAGGGCCCGGGCGATCAACGTGCGCTGCTGCTGCCCACCCGAGAGGGTCGAGACCGGATCGTTGACGCGGTCCAGGAGGCCGACATCGGTCAGCGCGTCGCGCACGGCCGTCTTGTCGGCCGCGCCGGGCAGCCGGAAGATGCCGCGCCGGGCCAGGCGGCCGGAGGCGACGACCTCGCCGACGGTGGCCGGCACCCCGCTGCCGGCGCCGAGACGCTGCGGCACATATCCGACCCGGGCCCACTGCTTGAAGCGCCGCTGCGGCGTACCGAAGAGGTCGATCTCGCCGCGGCCGATCGGTACCAGCCCGAGGATCGTGCGGATCAGTGTGGATTTGCCGGAGCCGTTGGCGCCGAGGATGGCGACGACCTCTTTCTGGTCGACGGCCAGGGAGACGTCGTGCAGGATCTCCCGGCCCTCGTATCCGACGGCCAGATGGCGTACGTCGACGATGCTCATGCTGTGCACCCCAGGGCGGTGGTGATGGCGGTCAGGTTGGCGCGCATCACGGAGAAATAGTCGTGGGAGGAATCGGTCAGACCCTCGAGCGGATCGAGGACGGCGGTCTTGGCGCCGACCTCGCGGGCGATGGTCTCGGCCACGGCCGGGCTGACCAGCGTCTCGAAGAAGATCGTGGTGGTGCCGGTCGTCTTGGCGGTCTCGGCCACCTCGGCCAGGCGCTGCGGGGAGGGCTCGGCCTCGGGCGAGATGCCGGTGATGCCGACCTCGGTCAGGTCGTATCGGTCGGCCAGGTAGTGGAACGCCTCGTGGCTGGTGACCAGCTCGCGGCGCTCGCAGGTCTTGAGGCTGGTCGCGTACTCGGTGTTGAGTTTGTCGAGCTCGGCGTGCAGTGCGGCCGCGCGGGCCGTGAAGTCGGCCGCGTGCGCGGGGTCGGCCTGGCCGAGACGCTCGCCGAGCTTGTCGGCGATGGTGGCGAAGCGGACCGGGTCGAGCCAGACGTGCGGGTCCATGCCGCCCTCGGCCGTCTCGTGCTCGTGCTCCTCGCCCGCGTGGTCGTCGTCCTCGCTCGCCGGCAGCAGGGTCACCACCGAGGCGGCGTCGAACGCGTGGTCCTCGCCCTCCTGGGCGACGGCCTCGTCGACCGCCGGCTGGAAGCCCTTGAGGTAGACGACCAGGCCGGCCCCGGCCACGTCACCGACCTGGCGCGGGGTGAGCTCGATGTCGTGCGGCTCGGCGCCGGGCTTGGTCAGGTTGGAGACGCTCACCTGGTCGCCGCCGATGCGCTCGCTGAGGAACTGCAGCGGGTAGAACGCGGTGACCACGGCGAACTTGCCGTCCTCGGCGCCGGCGCCGCTGCCGCAGCCGGCCAGCATCGTCAGCGGGAGCAGAAGGGCGAACAGGCGGCGGCGCATAGCATCTACTGTCGCCGACAATGATAATGATTGTCAAAAGCGCATGGGTCACACTGCCTTGGCGACCACGGCCGCCAGCAGCAGAACGAGCATGATCAGCCGGATGGCGCGGGTCGGCGGCGACTGCACCGGCCAGGTCGTGAAGGTCAGCGTGGCCAGACCCAGCCACAGCAGGAACAACAGCGCCGCCCCGACGATCCCGGGCAGGAACAGGCCCGCCATCAGAACGGCCAGCGCCGCGATGAAGGCCGTGGTCGGGCTCACCCGGGCCAGCCGGCGCAGCACATTGTCGGACGGTGTCACCGCGTCACCCCTGTCTCGGCTCTCGTACCCTGTCGCCATGCTGGTGCTCAACCGCTTCGCCGTGCCGGCGGACACGCACGACGAGTTCGTCGCCCAGGCCCACGCCGCTCTCGCCGCCCTCGCCGAGCGGCCCGGATATCTCTCCGGGCGGCTCGCCCGCGCGCTCGAGGACCCCACCCACTGGACGCTGGTGACCGAGTGGGAGTCGGTCGGAGCTTACCGGCGCGCACTGGGCGCCTTCGATGTGAAGGTGCACGCCACCCCGCTGCTCGCCCGCTCGCTCGACGAGCCGTCCGCGTTCGAGACGCTGGCCTCGGCCGCGCCCGGCTCGCCGGTGGTCGAGGCGGAGAGCGACCGGGCCGCCGAGCCCTGGCGCTGACGACTACTGTTGCGCACATGACCACGGCGCCGCCCTTCGTACCGCCGCCCCCGCAGGGTCCCGGCGTGCAGCCGCCCTTCCCGGCGCCGCCGGTCGAGGGCAAGGGCCGGCGCATCGGCATGGGGCTCGGCATCGCCGGCGTGGTGCTGGTGCTGGTCTGCGGCGGCGGGGTCGCCGCGCTCATCGGCCTCGTCTCGGCCGGGTCGAGCGCGCTGCAGGAGCGGGCGCACACGGCGGTCGACGACTACCTGAGCGCGCTGAAGGCCGGTAACTACAAGGCGGCGTACGGCGACCTCTGCGAAAGCGCCCGGCGCCGCGAGTCCCAGGCCGATTTCCAGGCCCGCGTCTCGGCCGAGGAGCCGATCATCTCGTGGCGCCTCGGCAAGCTCGAGGCGACGTACAACCTCACCGTGCCCGTCGAGGCCACCTACGCCGGCGGTGACGTGGAGCAGCTGACCGCCGAGCTCGACCAGAACACGTCCACGGGCGAGTTCGAGGTGTGCGAGCTCGCGGAGTAAATTCTCTGTTCGTCCCGATCCATACCGATGTCCCCGCCGACACCCAGCCGGCGTAGGAGGAACATGCCCGCCGACCGTATCGATGCCGTCGTCAGCCTGGCCAAGCGCCGTGGCTTCGTCTTCCCCTCCAGCGAGATCTACGGAGGAACCCGCTCGGCCTGGGACTACGGTCCGCTGGGAGTGGAGCTGAAGGAGAACGTCCGCCGCCAGTGGTGGCGCACGATGGTCCAGCAGCGCGACGACATCGTCGGCCTCGACTCCGCCGTCATCCTCGCGCGCGACGTGTGGGCGGCCTCCGGCCACCTCGACGCGTTCGTCGACCCGCTGACCGAGTGCCAGTCCTGCCACAAGCGGTTCCGCGCCGACCACCTCGAGGAGGCGTGGGAGGCCAAGCACGGCTCGCCGCCCGCCTCGCTGCAGGAGCTGAACTGCCCGAACTGCGGCAACAAGGGCACCTTCACCGAGCCGAAGATGTTCAACGGCCTGATGAAGACCTACCTCGGCCCGACCGAGAGCGCCGAGGGCCTGCACTACCTGCGGCCCGAGACCGCGCAGGGCATCTTCGTCAACTACAACAACGTGGCCCAGGCCGCCCGCAAGAAGCCGCCGTTCGGCATCGCGCAGATCGGCAAGAGCTTCCGCAACGAGATCACGCCGGGCAACTTCATCTTCCGCACGCGCGAGTTCGAGCAGATGGAGATGGAGTTCTTCGTCGAGCCCGGCAGCGACGAGAAGTGGCACGACTACTGGCTTCAGGAGCGCTGGAACTGGTACCGCGACCTGGGCCTCTCGGAGAGCAATCTCCGCTTCTTCGAGCACCCGGCGGAGAAGCTGTCGCACTACTCGAAGCGCACCGTGGACATCGAATACCGGTTCCAGTTCGGTGGTACGGAGTTCGCCGAGCTCGAGGGCATCGCCAACCGCACCGACTTCGACCTGTCGACCCACTCGAAGCACTCCGGCGTCGACCTCTCCTACTTCGATCAGGAGAAGCAGGAGCGCTGGGTGCCGTACGTGATCGAGCCGGCGGCCGGCCTCACCCGCGCGGTGCTGGCCTTCCTGCTCGAGGCGTACGACGAGGACGAGGCCCCGAACACCAAGGGCGGCGTCGACAAGCGGACGGTCATGCGCTTCGACCCCCGCCTGGCCCCGATCAAGGTGGCGGTGCTGCCGCTCTCGCGCAACCCCGACCTGTCCCCGAAGGCCCGCGGCCTCGCCGCCGACCTGCGCAAGCGCTGGATCGTCGAGTTCGACGACTCGCAGGCGATCGGCCGTCGCTACCGCCGCCAGGACGAGATCGGCACCCCGTTCTGCGTCACCGTCGACTTCGACACCCTGACCGACGACGCGGTGACGGTGCGCGACCGTGACACCATGAAGCAGGAGCGGGTCGGCCTGGCCCAGATCGAGGACTACCTCCTCAAGCGCCTGCCGGGAGCCTAGAACTCGAACCCGCCCGGTCGGCCGTTCCGGTCCGCGATCAACCCGGCCAGGGTCGCCACAGCGATCTCAGCCGGCGTCCGCGACCCGATGTTCAGGCCGATCGGGCGGTGCACCCGCCCGATCTGATCCTCGCCGACCCCGAGGTCGCGCAGGGCCGCCACGTGCGGCCCCTCGACCTTGGGGTTCCCCACGATCCCGATCCATCGGGTCGCACGTTCCAGGGCGTCCTTCAGCACGCTCCCGATCTCATTCCGATGGTGGTCGCTCACCACCACGTCGGTGTGCTCATCCAGCCCCGCCGCGTCGAAATCGTGTACGAACGTGTCGCCGTGCGCCCGCGGCAGTCCTTGCAGCCGAGCCTCATCCGGCTCCACCAGCACCGTCTGAAAGCCCAGATCGGCACCGAGCCGCAGCATCGCCTCACCCACGGCCGACTGGAACACCACCACGAGCCGCCGCGGACTCGACGCCGTTTTCCCCTCATCGCTCACGCCGCCGACTCTGCCAGAGGTATCCGATCATTGCGCCGCATCGTCATCGATGCGAGATTGGCAAGGGTCCGTCCGGGTGATCGAGAGGCGACGCAGGGTGTCCTACGCCGTTCGTCTTCATGAGGTGCTGCGAACCTGGGCCGCCGGCCATGGCGTGCGGGCCGAGGTGGATGTGGCCGAACTGGCCGTTCGCGACTCGCAGATCGATCGCGCCGTGCACCTCTACGAGACGGCCGCCGACGAGCTCACCACCCTGATCGAGCTGGACACGGCGGCCCGCCTCGGCCACCGCCGGCCCGACATGACCACGGCCGACGAACTCGTCCTGGCCGCGCTGCGGATCCGGCGGCTCGTCGCCGGCATCGAGCCGTGGCGCGGCGGCAAGCCCCATCCGCGCGTGCGGCACCGGCTCCGGGCCGCCCTGCGGCGGCTCCAGACGGCGGCCGGGGCCATCGCGGCGGACGAGGCCGGCCTGCTGCTCGATCATCCGGCCGTGGCCGAGGCCTACCAGGCGCTGGACGAGGTCCTGCCCGGCATCGAGTGGCCGGTCCCGCCCACGGCCGGACCGCCGGTGCCGCCCACCCGCGACGCCGTCACCCTGGCCGACCAGTTCCTGTTGATCTTCCGCCCCGGCGACTACGCGTGCGCCGTACACCTGCGTCTCTTCCGTCCCGCCGGGCGCAAGCCGGTGGTGCTGATCGGTGAGCTCGCCGACTACCACGCGCCGGGCCTGCTCGAAGATCCCGGCGCCTATCTGGCCGAGCTGCGCGAGCGTGTGCCCCTGATCGCCGCCGAGTCACCGGAATGGGCGCACTACCTCCCGGCCGAGTACGCCGCCTACAGCGAGCGGCACGAGACGCGCCTCGACCTCGAGCGGGCGGCCGGCGACGCCGACTCGGTGCGACTGGTCTCGGCCGACCTCTCCCTGGCCGAGCTGTCACTGGAAGCCCTGGCGGAGATGGTGGGCGGCCCGGTCCGCCGCTGGCACGCCGCCGACTACAGCGCCGCCGTGCTGACCGGCCTGGGCGTGCGGACGGTGAACGCCCTGACCGGCACCTCCCGGGCGACGCATCCGGAGGCCGAGGCCAAGCTGCGGTGCCGCCGCCGGCGGTGCGGCTCGGGCTTCACCCATCCGGTGCGGACCCTGCCCAAGGCCCGGTGCCCCTACTGCGGTGGCGTGGACGCTCAAGTGACCGAGGTGAACGGGCTGTGACCGGAACGCCGGCCGACGTCGCGCGGTATTTCTACTGGTCCCAAC
Organism: Actinoplanes sp. NPDC048988; assembly: GCF_043197815.1. Lineage (NCBI taxonomy): Bacteria > Bacillati > Actinomycetota > Actinomycetes > Micromonosporales > Micromonosporaceae > Actinoplanes > Actinoplanes sp. NPDC048988. Next base: position 118,022 of record NZ_JBICTW010000019.1, read on the forward strand.
GACGGATCGACCGCATCGCCGAGGACAACCGGATCACCGTCCAGCGAACCGGCTCGACCAAGATGAAGTCTCCGGCCGGGCCGTTCCTGCCCGGCGTGGAGGTCGACCGCCCGCGCCCGGCGATGAGCCGCCCGGAGATCGCGGACCGGATCGAACGGCACCTGGCCGGCGTCACGGTCCGTGATTTCGTCACGCCGCCGCCGGTGCGGTTCGCGGCCGGCCTGGGCACCCTGTCCTTCGCCGAGTTCGTGAACTTCGGCAAGCGGGAGAACATCGTCTCGATCTTCACGGACAGCACCGCGAGCGACGGCACCCACGTGGCGGTCGGCATGTTCGGCAGCAAGGACAACCTGGCCGACATCATCGCCGGGGCGCAGACCACCGACACGGGCTGGTCCTCGTCGGCGGCCAACCACATCTTCGGCTTCATCTCCTCGTTCGGTCGCACTGTGGCTTCCGGCAGCGACCGCGAGGAGATCGCGCGGGAGGCGATAAACCTGCTGACCCACCAGGGCGGCGGCATAGGTGAGGGGGAGAAGCGGGGCTTCACGTACGGGCACATCGGCGAGCACGGCGAGTGGCTGATGGAGGCCTACCTCGACGTGGAGATCGACTACCCGCCCTACGACCGGATCGTCGTCGGGGCGCCGCTCTGGGTGCGGACGGCCTCACCTCAGGCGCTCGTCCTGTATCAGGACGGGCCGCCGGAGCCCGCGCCGAGGAGGCGATCCTGGTGGCGGCGGAGACCCGGCTGAGCGGGCGGGATTTCGGGTGATTCCCGGGAGCATGGCATGCTCGAAGGCGTGACCATCGCACCTCTCATGCTCGGCGACCGCGCCGTCAATCCGCCCGTCGTGCTGGCGCCGATGGCGGGGATCACCAACGTGGCGTTCCGGCGGCTCTGCCGGGAGCAGGGCGGCGGGGTCTACGTCTGCGAGATGATCACGACACGGGCTCTGGTGGAGCGGATCCCCAAGACGCTCAAGATGGTCGCGTTCGCCGAGGACGAGGACTTCCGGAGCCTTCAGCTGTACGGGGTCGACCCCGACGTGACGGCCCGGGCCGTGCGGATGGTGGGCGAGGACGACCTGGCCGATCACGTCGACCTCAACTTCGGGTGCCCGGTGCCCAAGGTGACGCGGCGCGGCGGCGGGTCGGCTCTGCCGTGGCGGCGCAAGCTGTTCGGGCGGATCGTCAAGCAGGCCGTCGACGCGGCCGCCGAATACGGGATCCCGCTCACCATCAAGATGCGCAAGGGCATCGACGACGACCATTTGACGTACGTCGAGGCCGGGCTCATCGCGCAGGAAGCCGGCGTCGCCGCGGTGGCGCTGCACGCCCGTACGGCCGAGCAGAGGTATTCCGGAAACGCGGACTGGGACGCCATCGCGACGTTGAAACAGGCGCTCGACGTGCCCGTTCTCGGCAACGGGGACATCTGGGAGGGTTCCGACGCGCTGCGCATGGTCGAGCAGACCGGCGTCGACGGCGTCGTCGTCGGCCGGGGCTGTCTCGGGCGGCCGTGGCTGTTCGCCGATCTCGAGGCGGCCTTCACCCAGGGCCCCGACTACAAGCCGGTGCTGCCGGCCCTGGGCGAGGTCGCGAAGATCATGTCCCGGCACGCGGAACTGCTGGTCGACGCGCTCGAGGACGAGCGGCACGGGTGCGCGGACTTCCGCAAGCACATCGCCTGGTACCTGAAGGGCTTCCCGGTCGGCGGCGAACTGCGCCGATCCCTGTCGATGGTGTCGTCGCTGGCCGAGCTGGACGACCTGCTGGGCAAACTCGACCCGTCGGTGCCGTTCCCGGAGGAGGAGCTGGGCAAGCCGCGTGGCCGCGTCAACGCGCCGGGCAAGGTCTCCCTGCCCTACGGCTGGCTCGACAGCCGCGACGACGAGAGCGTGCCCGAGGGCGCCGAGATGGAGAACTCAGGCGGCTAACAGCGCCGTGATCAGCAGCGGAATCCCGGCCAGGGCGAAGAGCGCCGCGAGCGGCAGGTCGACGGCGAAGCCGAGATAGAGCACGACGGCGAAGACCTCACTGGCGAAGCCGGCGACGGACAGCACGGTGGTCCGGGCCGGCCCGGTGATCCGCTCCTGGAGCCGGGCCTCGGCGCGGATCATCGCGTACTGGAGCAGCCCGAAGGCGGCGGAAACGGCGATCATTCCCCCGAGGTACGGGGTGAGAGCGCCGGCCGCGAGCAGGGCCGCCGCCCCACCGAGCGCCCAGGAGAAGCCGCGCCCCCGGCCGGCGAGGGCGCTGGCCGCCGCCATGGCCAGTGCGGTCAGACCGAACAGCAGAGGTACGGCCGCCGTCGGCGCCCCCTTGTCCCGGGCGAGCAGCGGCAGGTATTCGTCGAGCGCGCTGAACCCGGGAACGAGCGCCGCCACCAGCACCGCCCGCGCGACCACCCGCGTCCCGGCGGCTTCCCGCACGCCGCTTCGCAGCGTGCGCCAGTACGACATCTCGGAAGTGTCCGAAGCGGCGGAGGGTTCTTCGGGAAGCCGAAGCGCCAGCAGGCCACCCAGAAGTTTGACGGCGACACTGACGCCGCCCACAAGGACGTAGCCGCCGAAATGCAGAGCCGGCGTGGCCAGAAGCGTTGCGGCCAGCATGGCCACGATCGACACCGTCTCGGCGCGGCCGATCAGCCGGGCGTAACGGTTCTCCTCCGGAACGGCGTCGTAGACCAGAGCCTCCAAGGCGCCCGAGCCCAGGGAGCCGCCCAAGCCCCACAGCACAAAGCCCAGCGCGAAGCCCGGGTAGGACGGCCACAGCAGCCAGGTGGCGTAGCCGGCCGCCGTCAGGGTCTCGCCGACGGCGTACAGCCTCTTGCGGGACCATGTGTCGGCCAGCGCGCCGGAGGGGATCTCGGCCGCGAAGGCGACCACCGACCAGATCACGAACAGCGAGGAGACCTGGGCCGTGGTGAGGCCGGCGTCCGCGAACAGCAGCGCGTACACCGGGTAGAGCGGCACGCCCTCGGAGAGGGCCCGCACCGCGAAGAAGGTTCAGCGTCAAGCCGGATGCATGACCTCAGTCTGCCCCACCCGTCAACGTAATTCGGCCTCGTCGGCGGCGGCGCGGCCGGACTCCCAGCCTTCGAGGCTGTCGATGCGGCTGCCGCGGGCCCGGACCGTACGCGGGAACGCCTTTCGCATCACCTCGCGAACCTGGATGTCCCGGTTGCGCAGCACCGGCAGCAGGTCGCTGTGCTGTTCGATCTCGTGCCGGGTGGCCTGCGAGAGGCGCTCGCCGATGCGGATCGCGTACGCCACCAGAAAGCTGCGGCGGAACGCCTTGATCCGGGCCTTGCCCTTGGCCGGCTCGTCGCGGGCCATCGCCCGGTTGGCCTGCACCAGCAGGGACGTGTAGAGCAGTTCGACGCCGTCGATGTCGGCGTCGTAGCCGAAGATCGTGGAGAAGCCGAGCTCGGGCGACCACACCGTGTGGCAGTGGTTGGCCCGCGCCACCGCGTCCAGCAGGGAGGCTTTTTCGCTTTCGTACGGATGGTCGACCCCGATGCGCCGCGCGAACGGCACCACTTCGGCGCGCCCGGCCGTGGTCAGCGCCTCCTCGATGCTGTGCCGGGCGATCAGCTCCTGCGCCTTGGCCGAGTACGCCTCCGCCTCGGCCGGGAAGTCCGTCGCCTCCGCCTTGGCCAGCAACGCCCGTACCCGATCAAGCATCCTGTTGTCTGATTTGTGCGACAGGTCGGCCACGGTGCCCGGCGGCGGGATCAGCACCTCGATCGACGGCAGTTGCCGCAGCGAGGTGAGCAGGCCGATCGACGCGTCCAGCAGGGTGATCCGATCGGGCCGGCGGCCGGCCTCCGGCAGCGACGACGCCTGCGCCGTCCAGCGCGGATCGACCTCGGAGAATCGGGCCGCGTAGGCGAGGGCGGCCGTGGCGACCATGCCCGCTTTGACCGGATCGCCCAGGCGGGCGACGACCCGGTACAGCTCGGCCGGCTGCCATCCGCCCCGGAAAAGACGGTCGAAGGCGTCGTTCAGCGCCCCGCGAAGGGCCGCGTCCACCTCGCCCGCCGGCGCCACGGTCAGCGCGTCGAGACCCGCCTCGTACCCGATCGCCCCGCTGACCACCTCACGGACGACGTCCTCCACTGACACACCGACGACGGTACCCACGACGACGGGGAGGGCCGTGATCGGCCCTCCCCGAAGTGACACGCGGTGATACCAGGCAAAACTCAGACGTCGAGGTCGCTCTCGATGCGCTTGAGCTGATGCCGGGCCATGGCCAGGTTCGAGCGGTCACGGCGCAGGGCCACGTACAGGAACAGCCCCTTGCCGGCCCGGCTCGTCAACGGCCGGATCAGGTGATACTGCGTATCCAGGGTGATGAGGATGTCCTCGATCTTCTCCGTGATGTTGAGCATCTCCATCGCCCGGAGCTTGGCCCGCACCACATCCGTGTTGCCGGCCGCGGCGACCGTCAGGTCGAGCTCCTTGCCGCCGCCGACCGTGCCGAGGGCCATGCCGCTCGTGTGGTCGACCAGCGCGACGCCGAAGGCGCCGTCGATTTCCATGATTTCCTTGAGTGCGGTGTCCATGTCGCCCATGGATGGGTCCTCCGTTGCGGTGGGATGGCGGGCCGCCACCCGGCGGCGCCGTTCGGTCGCGGCGGATGCCGCGTTTCTCAACCCGCCGCCTGCCGACGACGAGCGTTGGTCGTGAGGGTGGACAAGGGGCTGCGCCGGGTCAGCGCCGCCGGTCCGGCCTGCTGCGGAATCTCCGGCCGCTGCTGCGGCTTGGTCTCCAACTTCAAGATCCGGACCAGTCGCCGTACGCATCGCCGGGCCTCCAGATGCACCATGGCCAGGTTCGCGTCGCCCGAGGTGACCACCGTGAGCAGGGCGGTCGGTCCCGCGGTGTACGAGGTGATGTAGCCCCGATCGCATTCGACCACCGACTCGCGCAGGTCACCGTGGTTCACCGCGTGCGCGAACCGGCGGGCCAGCGCCAGGTGGGCGGCGGCCAGCGCCGCGATGCTGTCCGGTTCGATGCCGTGCGCGTCGTGCGCGATCACCAGCCCGTCGGTGGAGGCCAGGACGCTGCCGGACAACTCCGCCACGCGGCCTCTCAGGCGGTCGAGCTCTTCGAGCACCGCCGGATCCACCGTCATCCTCGGCCTCTCTTTCTGCGAGCGGGGGTGCGCGTGTCACCGCAAGGCTCGCAATGCCGTACGGATGCGCTTGAGCAGGACTTCATCGGTGCCGGGATGTACCGGTGGGGGCGGTTCGCCGGCGACTTCCTTGGGCAGCTTCGCCCCGGGTTTGCGCCGGGCGAGGCGGGGCGGCGAGAGCGAGTTGCGCGGCGGCTCCGCCGGCGGCGGCGGTTCCATCGGGCGCGGCGGCGGTTCCACCGGGCGCGGCGGTGGTTCCATCGGGCGCGGCGGTGGTTCCATCGGGCGCGGCGGCGGTTCCGGCACGGGCACCGCCGCCCGGGTGCCGCTCACCACCGGCACGGTCGGCGCCTCGTCCGCTTTGACGACGGGACGTTTGATGTCGACCGCGGTGCCGCGCGCCCGGGGCAGCCGGACCAGGTCCGGCGTCTCCACCGGCCGTACCTCCGGAAGCTCCAGAAGTCCCAGCGCGGCCATCCGGCGCAGCTCCTGGATCGTCGCGTAGCCGGCCTTGCCGAGCAGCAGGGCCAGGTCGGCCGGCGTGCGCTGACCGTCCGCGTTGATCAGCAGCTCCCACTGCAGGGCGGTGATCGCCACCCGCTCGCGGGGCAGGCGCGACACCGGGATGACCGGCGCCGTGTCCACCCGCGCGTCCGGGAAGATCTCGTCGAGCAGGCGCACCCGCCGGCGTACCTCCCGGGTTATCGCACCCGGGTCGATGTGGGCGACCGGGCCGAGCCAGTGGGTCGCCCCCGGCAGGAAGTCGATCGGCGCCTCCGGCGCCGACAGGGTGAAGTACGCCGCGTCGTACGTCGCCCCGAGCACGCACAGCTCCAGCTCGCCCTGGGTGAGATGGCCCTGCTCGACCAGCAGCCGGCCGACCCGGGCGGTGGAGGTGCCCAGGTCGAGCGCGTTCTGCCAGGTCCGGCCGGCCAGTCGGCCGGACGCGGTGAGCAATTCGCCGACGCCGGGCGCGGCCGGCGACTCGGCGTAGATGACCCGCCCCTCGAGGACGTAGACCGCGCCGCCCGGGTGGCCACCGACCACCAGGGTGCCGGTCTGCCGCTCGCCAGTGACCTGCGTGAGCAGGCGTGACGGGGCGGCGGTCCGCGAGGTTGTCACCTTTTCCCCTTTTGCATCGTTACGTAGCTACGAGTTCGTCGGCGAGGGTCTGCATGCGGCGGCGGGCCACCGCGAGGTTCCCCTGAACCCGGTCGAGCCAGAGGTAGAGGACGAGCCGGCTGTCGAAGTCGGTCTGCACCGGCCGCAACAGGTGATAACCGCCGGCGGTCGTGATGATCAGGTCTTCGAGCAGGTCGTGCGGAAGGGCCGAGACGTAGAGCGATCGGGTCGTCGCGGCCTGCACGACGTCCGCGGTGCCCGCCGCCGCGGCCTCGTGGTCGTTGTTGGGTGCGGCTCCCGTCGTCGCGACCGGGAACCCCGTGGTGTAGTCGACGATGCTGGCGCCGACCGCGCCAGGAATCGCCATGGCCTCCTGTAGACAGTGGTCGACGCCGGGCACTTCTCTCCTCAGCGCTGTGCTGCTGCCGCCGCCGGGCCGTGCCTCGTTGCCGCGGCCACCGGCGAGCCCTCGGGTCGGTGGCGGCAGAACGTCTCACGCCGTCACCGTGGGCCATCCTCCGGCGACCCCTCGGCGACCAGTCGCACCCCGTGTGCGTCATGGTCGTTGGCTTCGCGACGCTCGCCGGGTGCGCGTAACATGATCGCCACTTTTCGATAAAGGAGGCGCCATATGGCGTTGCAGTGGGAGCAGATCGTGGTAGACGCCCAGGACGCCGGGCGTCTGGCGCGGTGGTGGGCGGAAGCCCTCGGCGGCTGGGTCATCGTGACCGACCAGCCCGACGAGGTGGAGATCCGCAAGAGCCCCGACCAGCTTCCCGGACTGCTGTTCACGCCGGTGCCCGAGGCCAAGACGGTCAAGAACCGTCTCCACATCGACCTGCGCCCGGACGACCAGGAAGCCGAGGTCGAGCGCCTGATCGACATGGGCGCCCGGCACGCCGACATCGGCCAGAGCAACGTGAGCTGGGTCGTGCTGGCCGACCCCGAGGGCAACGAGTTCTGCGTCCTGTCGTCGAAGCGGCCCCACTAATCTTGAGAACATGACGGCGTTCGACGCCCAGCGGTTCGTCGCTGAGCCGGCCAAGGACAGCGGCTACGGGCGTACCCCGTTCCAGCGCGACCGGGCGCGGGTGCTGCACTCCGCGGGCTTCCGTCGGCTCGCGGCCAAGACCCAGGTGCACACGGCCGGCTCCGACGACTTTCTGCGCACCCGGCTGACCCACTCGCTGGAGGTCGCGCAGATCTCCCGGGAGATGGGCGAACGGCTCGGCTGCGACCCCGACGTGGTCGACGTCGCCGGCCTGGCCCACGACCTCGGCCACCCGCCGTTCGGGCACAACGGCGAACACGCCCTGCACGCCGTGGCCGAGCCGTGCGGCGGCTTCGAGGGCAACGCACAGACCCTGCGCGTGCTGACCCGGCTCGAGGCCAAGGTGCCCGGCGCCGGCCTCAACCTGACCCGGGCGTCGCTCGACGCCAGCTGCAAATATCCCTGGCCGCGGGAGCCGGGACGACGGAAGTTCGGGGTGTACGAGGACGACCGCGCCGTCTTCGACTGGGCCCGTCCGGCCGAGCTGGGCGAGCGGCGCTGCCTCGAGGCCCAGGTCATGGACTGGGCCGACGACGTCGCCTACTCCGTGCACGACGTCGAGGACGGCGTACACGGCGGCTACCTGGCGCTGCGCCCCCTGCTGGCCGACCCGGCCGAACGGGCCGCGCTCTGCGCCGACGTCGCGGCCACCTACTCCGACGACAGCCCCGACGAGCTGGCCGGCGCCCTCGAGGAGCTGCTGGCCGACCCGGTGGTGACCGAGGTCGCCGGATACGACGGCACCTACCGGGCCCAGGTCGCCCTCAAACGGATGACCAGCGTCCTGACCGGCCGCTTCGTCGCCGCGGCGGTCGGCGCCACGCAGAGCCGGTACGGCGTCGACAAGGTCCGCCGGTACGACGCCGACCTCATCGTGCCGCGCACGGTGCGTAATCAGTGCGCGCTGCTGAAGGGCATGGCATTGCGGTACGTGATGCGGGCCCGGGCCGCCGAGTCCTGGTACGAGGAGCAACGGACGATCTTGATTGAGCTGGTGCAGGCGCTGACCCGTACGCCGCAAGCCCTTGACCCGGTCTTTCGCCCTCTCTATGAGCAAGCCGACAGTGACGCGGCGGCGTTGCGGGTAGTGATCGACCAGGTGGCGTCGCTCACCGATCCGGCCGCCGTGGCCTGGCACCGGACCCTGGTGGCGGCCCACGCCTGACGCGAGGCAGGATGTATGCCGTGGCGGGCAGGGTCAAGGACGAGGACATCGCGCTGGTCCGCGACCGGACCTCGATCGCGGACATCATCAGCGAGTCGGTAACACTGCGCCCGGCCGGCGGCGGCAACCTCAAGGGCCTGTGCCCTTTCCACGACGAGAAGACCCCGTCGTTCACCGTCGCGCCCGCTCGCGGTGTCTACTACTGCCACGGGTGTGGGCAGGGTGGCGACGCCATCAAGTTCCTGATGGACGCGGAGCATCTGTCGTTCATCGAGTCGATCGAGCGGCTGGCCGGGCGGGCCGGCATCCAGCTGCGGTACGAGACCGACGACTCGCGGCCGTCCGGGCCGCGGCCGCAGGCCGGGCAGAAGCAGCGGCTGCTGGCGGCTCATGTGGCGGCGGCCGAGTTCTATCAGGGGCAGCTCTCCACGCCGGGGGCGCGCAAGGCCCGGGAATTCCTCGCGCAGCGCGGCTTCGGGCGGGACGCGGCCGAGAAGTACGGGTGTGGGTTCGCGCCGGACACCTGGGACTCGCTCGCCAAGCATCTGCGGCAGAAGGGCTTCACCGCCGAGGAGCTGAACACGGCCGGCCTGACCAAGCCGGCCCGGTCCGGTTCGCTGATCGACCGGTTCCGCGGGCGGCTGCTGTGGCCGATCAAGGATCTGTCCGGCGACGTGATCGGGTTCGGCGCGCGGAAGCTGTTCGATTCCGACGACGGGCCGAAATACCTGAACACGCCCGAGACGCCGCTCTACAAGAAGTCGCACGTGCTCTACGGCATCGACCAGGCCAAGCGTGAGATGGCCAAGCGCGGCCGGGCGGTGATCGTCGAGGGCTACACCGACGTCATGGCCTGCCACGAGGCCGGCGAGCCGACCGCCGTGGCCACCTGCGGCACGTCGTTCGGCGTCGATCACATCGGGGTGCTGCGGCGGCTGCTGCTCGACAGCGACAGCGTGGTCGGCGAGATCATCTACACGTTCGACGGGGACGCGGCCGGCCAGAAGGCGGCGCTGCGGGCGTTCGAGGAGGATCAGCGGTTCGTCGGGCGTACGTTCATCGCGGTCAGCCCGGACAACATGGACCCGTGCGAGCTGCGCCTGGCCCGGGGCGATCTCGCGGTGCGCGACATGATCGCCGGGCGGGAGCCGCTGGTCGACTTCGCGTTGCGGCACACGATCCGGCGCTTCGATCTGGACACGGTCGAGGGCCGGGTCGAGGCGATGCGCCGCGCGGCTCCTCTGGTCGCCAAGATCAAAGACCGGGAGATGAGGCCTGAGTACGCCCGTAAGCTCGCGGCCGATCTCGGCATGGACCTCGAGCCCGTGCAGCGCGCGGTGAACTCGGCCCTGCGCGGCGCCTCGGATCAGCCCGCGCCCCGGATGAAGGCGGCCCCCGACTCGCCGCAACGGCTGGTCGAGCGGGAGTCGCTGAAGCTGGCCCTGCAGGAGCCGGTGATGGCCGGCCCGATGTTCGACTCGCTGGGCGCCGAGAACTACGCCGATCCGGTCTACGCGGCGATCCGTTCGGCGGTGACCGCGGCCGGCGGCGCGTCCTCGGCCTCGTCCGGCGGCGTGGTCTGGATCGAGAAGGTCCGGGACAGCTGCGACGACCTGGCCGGGCAGGGCCTGATCTCCGAGCTGGCGGTGGAGCCGTTGCGCGTGGACGGGGTCGTCGACCCGCGCTACGTACAGATCACCCTGGCCCGGTTGCAGGTCGGCTATGTGACCACCCGGATCCGGGACCTCAAGTCCAAGGTGCAGCGGCTCAACCCGGTCGCGCACAAGGACGAGTACCTGGCTCTCGCGGGGGAGCTCTTCTCGCTCGAACAGCAGGCGCGGGCCCTGCGTGACCAGGCGGCAGGTGCATTGTGAGCTTGTTTCGGCGGCGTCCCTCGCTTCCCGCGGCGCTCAAGCCGGCGCTGGACGCCGAGGAACGGGTGGTGGCCTGGGCCGCTGTGGAGCCGGAGCACGCGGTCGTGGTCACCAACCACGGCCTGTGGCTGCCGCCGGGCGAGAGGCTGGGCTGGCACGAGATCCACAAGGCGGCCTGGTCCGGCCGCGAGCTGCGGATCACCCCGGCCGAGGTGGCCGAGGAGCGGGACGGCTACACGGTGATGGCCGACGGGCCGGTGCGGGCCTTCCTGCTGCTCGACCCGGGCCAGGTTCCCGACCAGGTACGCATGCGCGTGTCGAAGTCGGTGGCCTACACCAACCACCACCCCGTGCAGGTGTCGACCAACCGCCCCGACAAGCCGTTCCTGGTCGGCGGCGTGCGGATCGTGGCGCGGCGGGTGAGCGGGCGGGACGGCCTGTCGTGGACGGTCCGCTACGACGCGGGCACCCCGGCCTCGCACGCCACCGTGATCGACGTGACCGGCACCTTGGTCTCGGCCGCCCAGGAGGCCATGGCCGGCCCGGAGTGAGGATTTCTGTCGTACCCCCGCCCTAAGGTCCAGGGTGTGACTTCCCTCATTCGCGCGCGTGGTCTGGTCAAGCGGTTCGGCGACTTCACGGCGGTCGACGGCATCGACGTCGACGTGCGGCGGGGCGAGGCGTTCGGTTTCCTCGGCCCGAACGGTGCGGGCAAGAGCTCCACCATGCGCATGATCGGCTGTGTGTCGCCGCCGACCGGCGGGGTGCTCGAAATCCTCGGGCTCGACCCGGTGCGCGACGGCCCGCGGATCCGGGCCAAGCTCGGCGTCTGCCCCCAGCTCGACAACCTCGACATCGAGCTGACCGTGCGGGAAAACCTGACGACGTACGCCCGTTTCTTCGGCATCCCGCGCCGGACGGCCCGCCGCCGCGCCGACGAGTTGCTGGAGTTCGTCCAGCTCGGTGAGCGGGCCGACAGCAAGGTGGAGCCGCTGTCGGGCGGCATGAAACGCCGGCTGACGATCGCGCGGGCGCTGGTCAACGAGCCCGAGATCGTGCTGCTCGACGAGCCGACCACCGGCCTCGACCCGCAGGCCCGCCACCTGGTGTGGGAGCGGCTGTTCCGGCTCAAGCAGCAGGGCGTGACGCTGGTGCTGACCACCCACTACATGGACGAGGCGGAGCAGCTCTGCGACCGCCTGGTGGTGATGGACGGCGGCCGGATCGCCGCGTCGGGTTCCCCGCGCGAGCTGATCTCGGAGTATTCGACGCGCGAGGTGGTCGAGCTCCGGTTCAACGCCGAGTCCCAGGAGCCCTACGCGTCCAAGCTCGAGGGCGTCGGTGAGCGCTTGGAGGTGCTGCCCGACCGGGTCCTGCTCTACGTCGCCGACGGCGACGCGGCCGTGGCGGAGGTGAACCGGCGCTCGCTGAGCCCGGCCAGCGTGCTGGTGCGCCGCAGCAGCCTGGAGGACGTCTTCCTGCACCTCACCGGCCGGACGCTGGTCGACTGATGCTGGCCGTCTTCGAATATCACCTGGTCAACTACCGGCGTACGTGGCGGGGGAGCGCGCTGTCGTCGCTGGTGCTGCCGCTGTTGACGATGCTCGGGTTCGGGGTGGGCGTCGGGTCGTACGTGACCGGCGGCGTCGAGGGCGTGTCGTACCTCGACTGGATCGTGCCCGGCCTGATCGCCTCGACCGCGATGCAGACGGCGATCGGCGAGTCGACGTGGCCGGTGCTGAGCGCCTTCGAGTGGCTGAAGACGTACTTCGCGCAGGCGGCGGCGCCGCTGCGGGTGACCGACATCCTCGGCGGCCATCTGGCCTTCATGCTGTTCCGGGTGCTGATCAGCGCCGCCGCGTTCCTGGCGATCGCCGGGGCCTTCGGCACGCTGCACTCGTGGTGGTCGCCGGTGGCGCTGGTCGTGGCGGTGCTCGTCGGCCTGTCGGTGGCCGCGCCGACGGCGGCCTATGCCGCGACCATCACCAGCGACAGCTACCTGGCGATCCTGCTGCGTTTCGCGGTGCTGCCGATGTCGCTGTTCTCCGGTGTCTTCTTCCCGGTCGAGTCGCTGCCGGTGGTGTTGCGCTGGATCGCGTACGCGCTGCCGCTCTGGCACGGCGTCGACCTCTCGCGCGACGCCATCCTCGGCCTGAACCCGGGGTGGCTGGGCCTGGTCCACGCCGCCTACCTGATCGCCTGGTGCGCCGCCGGCTGCTGGCTGGCCCATCGCCGCTACCGCCGAAGGCTGGTGATCTGACGTGGTGACACGGCTTCTCCTGTCGCCCGGCATGGGCCGGCGCTCGTTGTCGGTGACCGAGCGGAACGTGGCCACGCTGCGCTCGGCCTATTGGATCGTGATGGTGTCCGGCTTCCTGGAGCCGGTGCTTTATCTCTTCTCGATCGGGGTGGGCGTCGGTGGCCTGATCGGCGACATCACGCTGCCCGGCGGCGAGGTGGTCGGCTACGCGGCGTTCGTGGCGCCGGCCATGCTGGCCGCGTCGGCGATGACCGGGGCGCTGTCCGAGACCACCTTCAACTTCTTCGGGAAGATGAAGTTCATGCGGCTGTACGAGGGGATCCTCGCCACGCCGGTCCGGCCGATCGAGATCGCGCTCGGTGAGCTGCTGTGGGCGATGGTCCGCGGCGCGCTGTACTCGGCCGCCTTCCTGGTGATCATGGTGGCGCTCGATCTGACCACCGGGCCCCGCGCGCTGCTCATGTTCCCGGCCACGATCCTGGTCGGCTTCGCCTTCGGCGGCCTGGGCATGGCCGTCTCGACCGTGATCCGCAGCTGGCAGGACTTCGACCTGATCGCCTCGGGCCAGTTCGCCCTGTTCCTGTTCTCCGGCACGTTCGTTCCGCTCGCCGCCTACCCGGCGGCGTTGCGCTGGCTGGTCGAGGTCACCCCGCTGTACCGCTCGGTCCACCTGATCCGCGCCCTGAGCACCGGAACCGCCGGCTGGCCCCAGCTCCTCGACGTCCTCTACCTGCTGGCCCTGCTCGCCGCGGGCCTGACCGTGGCCGGCCGCCGTATGTCCCGCCAGCTCTGCCAGTAGAATCCATTGTGGATTCGCACGGTGATCGATACGCTACGGCGGGCGATGGCTGGATCTTGGAGGTTGCATGCGCAATACCGCTGGGCGATCGCTGTGGCGACCCGTCAGACGGGCTCTGACTGTTCTCTGTGTCGCTCTCCTCGGGCTGGCGTCGATGGCCGCCCCGGCCCAGGCCCGCTACGGGGGGGTGAATTGCAAACAGTGGGGCGCCCAGGTGACCGTGGATGCGATCAACCTGTGTCTGCAAACCAGAGCGGATTATGTAGAGGCGCCGCCTATTCAGGCGCATTTCACCTACAAGATCTGGGTAACGATCGGGCCAAGCGCCACTACCGCCGACACCTGCACGGTTACGGGGTGGGCAACCTTCAGGAGCAGCAGCGCGACGTGGAATTCGCCCAAGCAGCTCCGGGGGTGTAGCGCGGCCCTCCGCACCGGGACTGTTTACGACATGGCGATCATGTCCACCGATACGACCGCCACCTATTTCGCGCCGCATGGCTGTATAACCCTGGACTGGGACAGCGGCGAACGCTGGCAGCAGTGTTACAGCGGCGAGGGCGTCAGAGCCAACTGACGTCGCGTGCCCCGGGCGGCCGTTTGGTTGCGCCGGGGCAACTTCCGACCGGGTGAAGGTGGTTAAGCCCGGCTGGTGGCGGGCATCACTGTTGCAGGTCGCGCCGAAGCGGCCGTGCGCTACAGCGATGCCCGCGCCTGGAGGTACGGCGATGAAGCTTTTTCACAAGCACGATGAGGATGAGGCGACCGCCGCGTCGGTGAAGGACGGGCACGGGGAGGCCGCGAACGCGCGGGCCGGCCGGGACGACGCGGAGTCGGCGTCGGCGCGCAGTAAAGGCGCGCGCGACTTCGACGTGGCGACCACGCGGACGGGTGAGGATCGGGACAACGACCTCAGCGCCGTGCCGCCGGAGGCCGGGCCGGACAGCCCGGCCGAGCTCAAGGGCAAGGGCCTTTTCGCGGCGGTCAAGCGCACCATCAAGCAGTTCTCCGAGGACAACATCTCCGACTGGGCGGCCGCGCTGACCTACTACGGGGTGCTGTCCATCTTCCCGGGGGCCGTGGTGCTGGTGTCGATCCTCGGCATGCTCAGCAGCGACGGCAAGGCGACCGTGACGCAGACGATCGACGACATCTCGGGCGGCAACACGCAGATCAAGGATCTCGTCAACACCGTGCTCAACCAGGTCGGCGACAGCGGCACGGCCAGCTTCGCGGCGATCTTCGGTCTCGTCCTGGCCTTCTGGTCGGCGTCGGGCTACATCGCCGCTTTCATGCGGGCGTCCAACGCCGTCTACGACGTGCCCGAGGGCCGGCCGATCTGGAAGACCCTGCCGATCCGGGTCGGCGTCACCGCCGTCATCGGCCTGATGCTGATCGTCTCGGCCTTCATCGTGGTCTTCACCGGTGACCTGTCGCGGGTCGTCGGCGAGAAGATCGGGCTGGGCGACGCGGCCGTGATGACCTGGAACATCGCCAAGTGGCCGGTGCTGGTGCTTCTGGTCAGCCTGATGTTCGCCATCCTCTACTGGGCCTCGCCGAACGCCAAGACCGGCGGTTTCCGCTGGATCAGCCCGGGTGGCATCTTCGCCGTGGTGCTGTGGCTGGTCGCCTCCGGCGCGTTCGCGATCTACCTGGGCAACTTCGCCAACTACGACAAGACCTACGGCGCCCTGGGCGGTGTCATCGCCTTCCTGGTCTGGCTCTGGATCTCGAACATCGCGATCCTGCTCGGCGCCGAGCTCGACGCCGAGCTGGAGCGGGGCCGGGCCATCGCCGCCGGGCACGACCCGTCGGACGAGCCGTTCCTCGAGCTGCGCGACGACCGCAAGCTCAAGAAGGGCAGCGAACAGGGTCTCAGCACCAGCTGATCTTGCGAACCAACGGAGCGCCGGGCCGGAAAGCCCGGCGCTTTTCGCGTCCCCGAGCGAGCCCACTTTTGCTCATATAGACAAAAGTTAGGAATGATCTTCGAGAAGGTATGGACTCCTGAGGCGGAACGGGCCTACTGTGACGGGCACAACACCGCACGGTTACCGCGGTGTGAACCGCCTCCGGAGGTCTCCGTGCACCTGGCCGATGCTCCCCACCTGCGCATTCTGCGCCTGTTGCGCGACGAGGGACCTGTGTCCCGCGCCGAGCTGGGGGACCGTCTGGAGCTCACCCGCCCGCGCCTGCTGGCCGAGGTCGAGCGGCTGGTCGCGGCCGGTCTGATCGCCGAGGCGGGCATGGCCGCCTCCCGCGGCGGGCGCCGGTCCACCCTGGTCGAGCTGCACCCGCGGCTGCGCTTCGCGGCGGTCGACCTGGGCGCCAGCTCCATCGACATCGAGGTCACCAACGGACGGCTGGAGCCGGTCGCGCTCTATCAAGAGGCGGCGGACATCCGCTCGGGGCCGCGGGTGATCCTGCAGCGGGTGAGCGAACTGCTCTCCAAAGCACGCACCGACGGGGCCTTCGACCGGCTCGACGCGGTCGGCATCGGCGTGCCGGGCCCGGTCAGTTTCCGCGACGGCGTGCCCGTCTCGCCGCCGATCATGCCGGGCTGGGACCGGTACCCGGTGCGCGAGTTCCTGGCCCGGGAGCACGGCTGCCCGGCCGTGGTCGACAACGACGTCAACATCATGGCGATCGGCGAGCGCCACGGCGGTGTCGCCCACTCGGTCGACGACTTCCTCTTCGTCAAGATCGGTACGGGCATCGGCTGCGGCATCCACCTCAGCGGCACGGTGTACCGCGGGGTGGACGGCTGCGCCGGCGACATCGGGCACATCCAGGTCGACCCGAGCGGGCCGGTCTGCTCGTGCGGCAACACCGGCTGTCTCGAGGCGCTGTTCAGCGGGGCCGCCCTGGCCCGCGACGCGCTCGCCGCGGCCCGGTCCGGCGAGTCACCGGCGCTGGCCGAGCGCTACGCCGCCTACCAGGCCGCCGCCCGGCGCGCCGCCGAGACCGAGGGTGCGGAGAGCTACGAGGCCCTCGAGGAACGCATCACCATAACTGCCCGCGACGTCGCCGACGGCGCCGCCGAGGGTGACGTCACCTGCATCCGCTTGATACGAGAGGGCGGCCGCCGCGTCGGCGGGGTCCTCGCCACCCTGGTGTCCTTCAGCAACCCTTCGATGATTGTCATCGGCGGGGGCCTGGCCCAGTTGGGTCATGTGCTGCTCGCCGAGATCCGCAGTGTGGTCTACCGCCGGTCGCTGCCCCTGGCCACCGGCAACCTACCCGTCGTCCTCAGCGAGCTGGGCAGCCGAGCCGGCGTCACCGGCGCCGCGGTGCTGGCCAGCGACACGGCATTCGAGCAGGCCTCATGACGATTCCCGCGCAACGCGAAGCTTCCGAAGACGTCGTCCTCCGACTCACCGATGTGGTTAAGACCTTCCCCGGCGTGCGCGCCCTCGACGGCGTGCAACTAGAGGTCCGGGCGGGCGAGGTGCACTGCCTGCTCGGGCAGAACGGCGCCGGCAAGTCCACATTGATCAAAACTCTGGCCGGCGTCCACCACGCCGACGGCGGCGAGATCACCTGGCTGGGCGAACCGTTCGCCCCGGCCACCCCGCAGGCCGCGATGCGCGCCGGCATCGCCACCATCTATCAGGAGCTCGACCTCGTCGACGACCTCTCGGTCGCCGAGAACGCGTTCCTGGGTCACGAGCAGACCCGCCTCGGCTTCACCAAACGGCGTTCCACCGCGGCCCGGACGAAAGAGATCCTGGCCCGGCTCGGGCACGGGGAGATCCCGCCCCGGCAGGCCGTGCGCAGCCTGCCCGCGGCCGGCAAACAGATCGTCAGCATGGCCCGCGCGCTCTCGCACGACGCCAAGCTGATCGTCATGGACGAGCCCAGTGCCGTGCTCGCTCATGACGAGGTGGAGAACCTCTTCCGGATCATCCGGGAGCTCACCGCCGAGAACATCGCGGTCATCTACATCTCGCACCGGCTCGAGGAGATCCGCGAGATCGGCGACCGGGTCACGGTGCTCAAGGACGGCCGCACGACGGCGGCCAACCTGCCGGCCCGCACCACACCGACCCGCGACCTGGTCAGCAAGATGACGGGCCGGACCATCGAGTACGTCTTCCCGCCGCGCCGCACGCTCGAGGAGAAGCCGCCGCTGCTCGTCGTCGACGGCCTCACCCGCGAGCACGAGTTCGCCGACGTGAGCCTGACCGTGGCCCCCGGCGAGATCGTCGGCATCGCCGGCCTGGTCGGTTCGGGCCGCTCCGAGCTGCTGGAGACCATCTACGGCGCCCGCCGCCCCGACAGCGGCACGATCACCTTGGACGGCAAGCGCATCCGGACGCTGGGCGCCGCCGTACGCAAGGGAATGGGAATGGCCCCCGAGGAGCGCAAGAGCCAGGCGCTGCTGCTCGACGAGCCGATCTACAAGAACATGACGCTCTCGTCGTTCTCCGGGTTCGCCCGCGCCGGCTTCACCGACGCGGGCGGCGAGCGCAAGGCGGCCGAGCGTACGGCCGACTCGCTGGAGCTGCGCCCCCGCGACGTGACGCGCCCGGTGCGCACCCTGTCCGGCGGCAACCAGCAGAAGGTCGTCGTGGGCCGGTGGCTGCTCGGCGACACCCGGCTGCTGCTGCTCGACGAGCCGACCCGCGGCGTCGACGTGGGTGCCCGGGCCGAGCTCTACCAGGTCATCCACAAACTGGCCGAGAACGGCGTCGGCGTACTGCTCGTCTCGAGCGAGGTGCCCGAGGTGCTGGGCCTGTCCGACCGCGTGCTGGTCATGCGCGAGGGCCGGCTGATCCGCGAGGCGCCGGCGGGCGAGATCGATGAGGAAACTGTGCTCGACCTCGTGATGGCGGGGTCGTTGATGGAGGGAGAGCCAGCATGATCACCGAGACTGCGCCTCCCGAGGTGCAAAAACGCGCGCAACGCCGGCACATCGACGACAACGTCATCCGCAACCTCGGCCTGGTCGGGGTCCTGGTCCTGTTGATCGTCGTCGGCATCATCACCAAGCCCGACCTGTACAGCGACCCGACCTGGGTGAAGAACAACTTCCTGACGATCCTTCAGCAGGCGTCGGCGATCGGCGTGGTCACGGTCGGCATGACCTTCGTGATCATCGGAGGCGGCATCGACCTCTCGGTCGGCGCGATCATCGCGCTGGCCGGGGTGTGGGCGACCACGCTGGCGACACAGAGCTACGGCGCGGCGGGAATGATCTTCACCGCGCTCGTCGTGGGCATCTGCGTCGGGCTCGTCAACGGCGTACTCATCTCGTACGGCAAATTGGTGCCCTTCATCGCGACCCTGGCCATGCTGGTCGCCGCCCGCGGTCTCGCGGCCCAGATCTCCGGCAAGCAGACCCAGGTGTCGGCCAACACGTTCATCAACGACCTGGCCGCCAACAAGCTCCTCGGCATCCCGATGCTGGTCTGGATCCTGGCCCTGGTCGTGGCGGCCGGGTGGGTCCTGCTCAACCGGACCACCTTCGGCCGCCGCACGGTCGCGGTCGGCGGCAACCCCGAGGCGGCCCGGCTGGCCGGCATCAACGTCAAACGGCACACCCTTCTTCTGTACGCCCTGTCGGGGCTGTGCTGCGGCATCGCCGCCATCATGTTGACGTCCCAGGCGACCAGTGCTCAGGCCGCCATGGCGAACCTGTACGAGCTCGACGCGATCGCCGCCGCGATCATCGGCGGCACGCTGCTCAGCGGCGGTCGCGGCACCATCGTCGGCGCCCTCTTCGGGGTGCTGGTGTTCTCCACGATCACGAACCTGTTCGCGATCAACAATCTCTCCACCGAGGTTCAGAACATGGTCAAGGGCGGGATCATCGTGCTCGCCGTCCTGATCCAGCAGTTCCGCTTCCGCTCCGTCACGCAACTCCTCAAGCGCTGATCTTTCGCCCGGTCCGTCTCCGGGTACCCCCTTGGGAGGATTCATGTCCGCTTTGTCCCGTAGGCGCGTTCTGTTCGGCGGTGCTGCCGTCGGTGCTGGAGCGCTTCTCACCGCGTGCACAAGCAACACCCCCGAGAACAACGCCCAGGTCAACACGAACACCGACTCGAGCGCCAACCCGAACGCCGCCCCCGGCCAGAAGGTGATCATCGGGTTCTCCGCGCCGGCCGCCGACCACGGCTGGATCGCGGCCATCACCAACAACGCCAAGGCGCAGGCCGCCGCGTACACCGACGTCGAGTTCAAGTCGGTCGAGGCCGGCGCCGACGCCGCCGCGCAGCGGGCCGCCATCGCCACGCTGATCTCGCAGAAGCCCACCGTGATCGTGATGCTCCCGCACGACGGCAAGGAGCTGAACTCGGCCGGCATCGAGGCCATGGCCGCCGGCATCCCGGTGATCAACCTCGACCGCGCGTTCCCGTCCATGGCGGCCTACCGGCTGCAGATCAAGGGCGACAACTTCGGCATGGGCCTGGCCGCCGGAAACTACATCTCCCAGCAGCTCAAGGCCAAGGGCGTCACCAACCCGATCATCGGGGAGATCCCCGGCATCGACTCGCTCGAGCTGACCCAGGAGCGTTCGGAGGGCTTCAAGAACGCCCTCGCCGCGCACGGCTTCAAGGTCGCCAACCGCCGCCCGGCCGAGTTCACGGCCGACAGCGGGCAGGCCGCCGCGACCGCGCTGCTGCAGGCCCTGCCCAAGATGGACGCGCTGTGGAACCACGACGACGACCAGGGCATCGGCGTGCTTGCCGCGATCAAGCAGGCCAACCGCAGCGAGTTCTTCATGGTCGGCGGCGCCGGCTCCAAGGCGGCCATCGACCAGATCAAGGCCGACAACAGCGTGCTCAAGGCGACGGTCACCTATAGCCCGTCCATGGCCTCGTCGGCGATCACGCTGGCCCGGCTCATCGGACAGGGCAAGGGAATGAGCGACCTGGTCGAGCTGCAGGTGCCCAAGGAGATCACGCTCGCCTCCGAGACGATCACCAAGGACAACGCTTCGCAGTACGCGAAGCTCGGTTTCTAAGGGGTTGTAAATGTCGGAACAGCTGCGGGTCGGCATGGTCGGCTACGCGTTCATGGGGGCTGCGCACTCGCAAGCGTGGCGCACGGTCAACCATGCGTTCGACCTGCCGCTGTCGGCACGGATGACCGCGGTGGCCGGCCGCTCCGCGGACGCGGTGGCGGCCGCCGCGGCCAAGCTCGGCTGGGCGGAACACACCACCGACTGGCGGTCGCTGATCGATCGGGACGACATCGATCTGATCGACATCTGCACGCCGGGCGACACCCATCGCGAGATCGCGCTGGCCGCGCTCGCCGCCGGCAAGCACGTACTGTGCGAGAAGCCCCTGGCCAACACGGTGGCCGAGGCCCAGGAGATGGCCGCCGCGGCGGCCAGGGCCAGTGGCGTGTTCGCCATGTGCGGTTTCAACTACCGGCGCGTGCCGGCGGTCGCGCTCATGCGTGAGCTCGT
Source organism: Actinoplanes sp. NPDC048988 (assembly GCF_043197815.1). Lineage (NCBI taxonomy): Bacteria > Bacillati > Actinomycetota > Actinomycetes > Micromonosporales > Micromonosporaceae > Actinoplanes > Actinoplanes sp. NPDC048988. Next base: position 138,855 of record NZ_JBICTW010000019.1, read on the forward strand.
GGCCGCCGGCCGCATCGGCAAGCTGCACCACGTCCGGGCCACCTACCTGCAGGACTGGATCGTCGACCCGGAGTTCCCGCTGGTGTGGCGGCTGCAGAAGGACGTGGCCGGCTCGGGGGCGCTGGGCGACATCGGCGCGCACATCGTCGACCTCACCCAGTTCGTCACCGGCCAGTCGATCGCCGCGGTGTCGGCCCTGACCGAGACGTTCGTCAAGTCCCGGCCGCTGCCGTCGGCCTCGTCCGGGCTTTCGGCCTCCGGCACCTCGTCGTACGGCGAGGTCACCGTCGACGACGCGGCGCTGTTCCTGGCCCGTCTCGACGGGGGAGCGGTGGCCACGTACGAGGCGACACGCTTCGCCACGGGACGCAAGAACGCCCTGCGGGTGGAACTGAACGGCTCGCTCGGCTCGCTGGTCTTCGACTTCGAGCGGATGAACGAGCTCGCCTTCTACGACGGCGCCCTGCCGCCGGAGGAGCAGGGATTCAGCACCATCCTGGTGACCGAGCCGAACCACCCGTACATGTCGGCCTGGTGGCCGGCCGGTCACGGCATCGGCTACGAACACACCTTCACCCACGAGGTCCGCGACCTCATCGAGGCGATCGCCGCGGGCACCCAGCCCACCCCGTCGTTCGCGGACGCGCTACAGGTTCAGCTGGTGCTCGACGCGGTCTCACGGTCGGCCGAGTCGTCGCAGTGGTGCGAGGTGAAACCGGCCCTCGAGCCGGTCTGACCGTCCGGGTTGTCCGCCGTGGATCGGCGAGGGATGGTGCGGTTGCGCCCCGCACCAGCCGATCCGCGGCGGAACCGGCCCGGTCCCGACATCCGACATCCGACATCCGACGAACACCCTATGGCGTCGGCCCACGGCGTTTCGTAGCCTGCGGAGGCGATGACCACCACCCACCCACTCGACGGCGTTCCGGCCGATCGGGTCGTCGAGGTCCGGGGTGCGCCGGCCGGCGACATCGCCCGTTCCGTGGCCGAACACACCGACCTCGCCCCGGTGGTCACCCGTCCGAGCGCAGACTGGACGACCCCGCGTGACTTCGTCGGCGCGATGCTGGACGACCTCGAACAGGTGGCGGTCGAACTGCTTCCCGCATGGCTGCCGGACGCGGCCGATCTGCGGCGAGCCGACGTCGGCGGAGCGGCCGCGATCCGCCTGATGGCCGCGGACCGGGCGTCGCGGGCTCACTACAGCCGTTCGTTCCTGACCGACCTGGCCGTCCTCGCCGTGACCGGGTACCGGGAGGACGCCCCCGCCATCCCCCTCCGAGCGCGGGTCACTCAGCTCGCCCGCCTGGTCGCGGAGGCCTTCGGCCGCGGTCGCTGTGTGCTGCTCGTGCCCCTGGCGCTGGAGGTCACCCCGTACCAGCGGGACGCGATCGTGGCCGGCGGCGAATGGCTCACCCACAACGCCAAGGTCGCGGTCTGGCTGCTCGGCCCGGCCGCGCCCGCCACGGACCGGGTGCCGGTGGTGACCCTCGGCGAGCTGCCGCGCGGCCGATCGGCGCCGATCGGCAAGCCGCACCCGGCCAGCGCCGTGGAGTCCACCCTGGAGGCCGCGCTCGCCGCCGAGAGCTGGGCCACCGGCCGGCGCTGGAACCACACGTACTCCTCGACGTCGCTCAGCTCCCCGATCCGCCTCGACCTCTTCTGGCCCGGCGAGCGGTGTGTCGTGGAGCTGGACGGCCCGGAACACTGCCACCCGGTGCGCTTCGAGGCCGATCGGCGGCGCGACGTGCAGCTGCAACTCGACGGCTACGCCGTCCTCCGGTTCACCAACGCGCGAGTCGTCCACGACGTGGGCGCGGTCGTTCATCAGATCGGCACCTACATCCGGGGCCGGCGGCGCGAAACAGTGGAAGGAACATGACCATGGCCGGCGAAGACCTCACTCCCGCCGAGAACGCGATCCTGATCGTTCTCATGGCGGAGGCGCGGGAGATCCTCAACACCGAGCTCAAAGCGGTGTACGGCCTCGACGTCCGCAAGCCGAGCCGTGACAAGCTCGGCCGCAAGCAGTACGTGGCCAGCCGCAAGAGCGGGCCCACCTACGCGCTGCAACTCGACGACAAGGGATGGGTGCACGTCCAGGAGGAGCTGAACTTCCGGTCCAACGGCTCCACCGCGCAGGCGGCGGCGGTCTCGGCCGTGCTGGCCGGCCTGCGCGACCGCGTCCTCGAGCGCAGCGGATGCAAGTCCTTCGCCGAGCTGTTCGCGCTGAGCGACGTGCGCGGGCCGGCGGCCGCCCCGGACCTGCGCACCCGGATCGTCGGCGCGTACGACGCCCTCAAGGACGAGCCGCACGGCTGGGTCAGCCTCACCCGCCTGCGGATGTGCTTCCCGGACGTGGCGCGCGCGACCCTGGACGAGGCCCTGCGCCAGGTCAGCCGCGAACCCGGCGTCACCCTCGCCCCGCAGTCCAACCAGAAGGTGCTGACCGGCGCCGACCACGACGCCGCCCTGCACATCGGCGGTCAGGACAAGCACGTCCTGTCGATCGGCGTGTGATGGAGGAGCGTGAGCGGGCCGCCCTGGCCGCGCTGAGATTCAACTGGGCGCCGGTGCCCGACGACGTCTGGCGGCCCATGCCGTTCCACGTCGACGGCCTGCACACGGCCGTCGCCCGCGACGTGCTCGACGGGGTGGCGGACGCCCGGGCCAGCGACGGCGGCAGCCCCATCGGTCTCGTCGTGCAGGGCCAGCGCGGATCCGGCAAGACCCACCTCCTCGGCTGGGTCCGGCAACAGGTGCAGGACCAGGAGGGCTACTTCTTCCTCGTCGGGCTCCTCGACGCGGCCGGGTTCTGGGACAGCGTGCTGGCCGCGATGATGGACGGTCTTTCCCGTACGGTCCCGGGCCGCACCGAGACGCAACTGGTGCTCCTGCTGCGACGGCTGTCGGCCATGGTCGGCGCCCCGCGCACGGCGCGCCGGGCCGTCATGGGCGAGACCGAGCTGACCCGGCCCGCCCTGGACGCGTTCATCGAGGGCCTGGGCGCGTTCGACCGCCAGGTGGCCCGGGCCAGCCAGGACACGGCCCGGGCGCTCGCGCTCAGCGCCTCCGAGGACGTCGGCCACCGCGACCTGGCCGAGAACTACTTCCTCTCCGGGGAGGAGTCCGAGCCGGGCGAACGCGCCGCCTGGGGCATGCGCCGGGCACCGCGGCGGGCCCAGCAGATCGTGCAGGACCTGTCGTGGCTGCTGGCGCTGACCGGCCCGGCGGTGATCGCCATCGACCAGATCGACACCCTCATCGCGCAGAGCTCGATCGCCGCCGGCGCCCGCCTCCGGAAAGCCGTGGAGGTCAGCCCCGAACAGGCGTACATGCTGAGCCAGATCGCGGACGGCCTGATGGCCCTGCGCCAGGTGACCCGCCGCACCCTCACCGTCGTGGCCTGCATCCCGGACTCGTGGGCGGCCATCCGGACGATGGCGTCCGACACCGTCGGCGACCGGTTCCGCCTGGCGCCGAAGCTCGAGGTCATCAAGGACGACGTCCTGGCCCGGGCGATCATCGAGAAGAGATTCGCGGTCCGGTACGGGGAGATGGGGTTCGTTCCGCCGTACCCGTCGTGGCCGGTCCGGCCGGCGGCCTTCACCTCGGCCGGCGACTACACGCCACGGCAGCTGCTCATCGAGATCGACACCCACATCCGGGAGTGCATCGCCAACGACGAGATCAAGGAGCTCGACCGGCTCGGCACGCCCCCGGCCGCCGAGGCGCACGAACCCCGCCCGGTCGCGCCGGCGGTGGCGACCGGCGAGATGGACAGATTCGACGCCCGCTTCGCCGAGCTGAAGAAGAACGCGGACGTCGTCACCCCGCTGAGCAAGACGGAGGAGGACGGTACGGTGCCGGGCCTGCTCGCGGCCGGGCTGACGGCGTGGATCCTCGAACGGGGCGACGCCGGCGAGGCCTTCTCGGTCGACCCGCCGCCGAGCACGAATCCGCCGCTGCACGCCCGGCTCCGGCTCACCCTCGACGAAAGCACCGAGGACCAGGTCCACTGGTGCTTCCGGGCGGTCAGCAGCGGCCATCACGGCAACGCCGCGCTGTCCCGGCTGCGCAAGGCGGCGATGGCGGCCGGCCTCGACAGCCGCGTACCCAAGCGCAAGCTCTTCCTCCTGCGCAACGGCGACTGGTCGGGTCCGGCGACGTTGCGGGCCCTGGACGGCCTGCGCGCCGAGGGCGGCCGCATCCTCACGTTCGGCATCGAGGATCTGCGGGTGCTGTCGGCCCTCCGGGTCATGCTGGCCGAGGAGAACATCGACCTCCAGTCCTGGCTGGCCGACCGCCGCCCGACCAGCGAGATCCAGCTGATCCGCGAGGCCCTGTCCGACACGAAAACCTGGCACGCGCCTTCTTCATCCGCGCCCATCCCGCCCGGTTTGTCCGCGTCCACCGCGCCGACCGAGGCCACCGCGCACACCGCGCCTAACGCACCTACCGCGCCCGGTTTGTCCGCTCTTGCGGCGTCTACTGCGCCCGGTTTGTCCGCCTCTGCGGCGTCTACCGCGCCCGGTTTGCCCGCCTCTGCGGCGTCTACCGCGCCCGGTTTGTCTGCCCCTGCCGCGCCTGCCGCACCCGGTTTGTCCATATCCGCCGCACAGGCATCATTTGATCCGTCCGGTTCGCCGGTAAAAACCCCGTTTGCCCCGTCCGGTTTGTCAGGACCGGCGGCGCCGACCGTGCCTGGGTCGTCTCCATCCGCTGCGGCCGGTTTGTCCACACGGGAGCCGCGTGGGGCGTTCACTATCGGGCACGGCTACGACTCGGGGGCGCCGGCGTTCCTGGGTCTCGCGTCCCTCCGCAAGCACATGACGATCTTCGCCGGTTCTGGATCGGGCAAAACCGTACTTATCCGGCGGATCGTCGAGGAGTGTGCCCGGCAGGGCGTCTCCAGCATCGTGCTCGACCCGAACAACGACCTGGCCCGGCTCGGTGAGGCCTGGCCCGAACCCCCGGAGCGCTGGCGAGCGGACGATCCGGCCAAAGCCGCCGACTACCTGGCCAACACCGACGTCGTGGTCTGGACACCGCGGCGCATGTCGGGCCGTCCCCTCAGCTTCCAGCCGCTGCCGGACTTCCGCGGCGTGCTCGACGATCCGGACGAGTTCGACGAGGCCGTGGACGCCGCCGTCGCCTCGCTCGCGCCGCGGGCGATGGTCGCCGGCCGCGCCCCGAAAGCCCACCTGGGCCTGGCCGTTCTGCGCAAGGCGGTCGAGCACTACGGCCGCCGCGGCGGCACCAGGCTCAAGGGACTGATCGACACGCTGCACACCTTCCCGGACGGGATCATCGACCTGGAGGGCGCCGACAAGATCGCGCTGGGCCTGGCCCAGACCCTGACCGCCGCCATGGTCAACGATCCGCTGTTCGGCGGTGAGGGCACGCCCATGGACCCCGGAACCCTGCTCACGCCGGCCCCCGGCAAGCGCGCCCGGGTCTCGGTGGTCAGCCTGATCGGGCTGCCCTCGGACGAGACCCGGCAGAGCTTCGTCAACCAGTTGCAGATGGCCCTGTTCGCCTGGATCAAGCGGAACCCCGCGGGCGACCGTCCGCTGCTCGGCCTGCTCGTCATGGACGAGGCGCAAACCTTCGCGCCGTCCGGGGCGATGACCGCCTGCACCCAGAGCACGTTGGCCCTGGCCGCGCAGGCCCGCAAGTACGGCCTCGGGCTGATCTTCGCCACCCAGGCGCCGAAGGGCCTGCACAACCGGATTCCCGGCAACGCGGCCACGCAGCTCTACGGACTGCTGAACAGCCCGATCCAGATCGAGGCGGCCCGGGACATGGCCAAGGCCAAGGGCGGCGACGTGCCCGACGTCTCCCGTCTCACCGTGGGAGAGTTCTATCTGGCCGCGGAGGGCCAGGCACCCACGAAGATCCGAACGCCGTTGTCGCTGAGCCATCACCCGCACAGCCCGCTGACGGCCGAGGAGGTGCTTCAGGCCGCCCGCGCACACTGAGCCATTGCCCGGCCAGCTCATCGTCGTGGCGGAAGCCGACGTTCGGCCCGGCCATGCACTAGCGCGAAAGGCGCGTTACGGCCGTTCGCCGGCAGATGGCCCGCGCTGTATGGCGGGATCGGGGAGGACTTCGGCGGGGCGGACGTCAATCCCGTACCTCTGAAGTGAATTAGCCCTGCATCAGGCGGGTCAAGTTGGTGAGGCTGGTGATGAGGGCGGTGGTGTAGCCGAGGATGCGGCTGGCCCATTTGACGACGGCTGAGGCTATTTGGGCGGCGACTATGGGAATGGTGATGACCAGTAGTGCCTCGGCCGCCCAGACGATTACTCGAGCCACCAGGTCGGCTATCAGGTCGCGGACTATGTCGCGGGTGAAGGTGACCAGATTGCCGGCGGCCTCGGTGGCGGAGGACATGGTGGCGGCGAGGACGCTCAGGCCGCCCAGCGCGTCCACGTTGTTGGCCATCAGGGACTGGTACGTGGTGGCGGCCGGCCCCTGCCAGTCGGGAAGGTCGGCGGTCAGGTGGCCCTGCAGGTCGGCGGACATCGACTGGAGTTCGCCGGCCATGTTCTGCCAGGTGGCGGCGTGGGCGGCCACCCGGTCGGGGATGCCGGCCAGCTTGTCGAGGACTTCGCGCAGGGGCTCGAAGTACTCCATGGCCCAGCCGAGGCCGTTGGCCAGCAGCGCGCTGAACGGGTCGAGGACGGTCGCGGTGGCCTCGAGCGCGAAAGCCCCGCCGGCGAGCGCGCCGTCGACCCAGTTGCCGCTGCTCACGGACTGGTGCAGCCCGTGAAAGCTGTCGACGAGGGAGGCGCCGGTGCTGCCGCCGCCGGGGGTGATGACGTTGGCCACCAGGGAGGTGCTCACAGCCGTCCCGCCTTCCGCAGGCGCTGCGCGGCGGCGTCGTCGGCCTGGTCGTAGCCGGCGCCGGTCTGCCGCAGGGCCGCACCGGCGAGGCGCAGATTCTCCTCGACGTACGCGATCAGCTGGTCCTGCCGCACGTGCCGCGACTCCAGGACGCCGGAGATCCAGCCGCAGAGCAGCCCGTACGCGGCGTCGTCCTGACTGATGGCGGAACTGGCCGCCTTGACCGCGGCGAACCGCTCCTGAACAGCGTCAACTTTGGCCGCGTGCTGCCGAATCTGCTCAGCGTCGACCGAGAACCCGTCAGCCATGCGCGGCCAGTCGCTCCCCGACGACCCGCCCGGCCAGCGAGTCGGCCCCCACGGTGTCCACAATGATCGCCCGCGTCTGCCGGGCGGCCTCATGCTTGGCCTCACCCAGAGCAGCCATGACAGCCCGCCCGACAACATCAGGCGCAAACCGCTGAATCCGCTCGGTGAAACGAATGTCCCGCAACACCCCGGCCGAGTCGACGGTGACCTCAACCAGATCGTTGCCGTCCCGCCCGCTGCTCCGCAGCTCCCCAAGCCGATCACTCATGGCTTGCGCGTCAGCGGCGTTCCGCTCGACCCGCTGCTTCCAGTCCCGCAGATAGGCACGAGAGCCTTCAGGGTCAAGGAAGTCACTCATGCCCATGAATGTAGGCGGTCAGCGCCACCCCTCGACCGACCCGACCATGGTCCGAAGTGTCTCCGATATCTGGCGAAGAACCACGGCCGCCCCCGCATCCGTCGGATTGTCGAGCCCGTAGCTGGCGTCCCCTTCGACGAGCCGGAGCAGTGTCCCCTCAGGTTGCGGTTCGGCCAGGACCACCTCCAGAGCAACCAGATATTGCTCCAGGTGGAACATGCTCGTGCGCGCCGTCCGCGCAAACCCACGCCGAACTTCGTCAAAGCTCTCCGCGTCGTCGACGTAGCCGCTGAGCACGGCCCGAACCTTGTCGACAGGCGACAGAGCTGATCGCTCGGCCATTCGCGCCCGCAGCGGTTCCGGCGAACCCATCAGGGATTCAGATGTTCCGGTGTTCGGCCTCGTCGATGACCTCACGGATCATGTTGGCCAGGTCCCGGAGGAAGCGGGAAGCGCCGGCGTCCGTCGGGTTGTCGTCCAAGGGCCAGCCGGCCTCGCCCGCCACGAGGTGAAGCAACGTGTTGGGGGGCAGCGGCTCGGTCAGGATTTCGTCGATCGCGTCCAGATCCTGGCGGAGGTACGTCGTGGTGTGCGCCGCTGTCATTTTGAGCAGGGAGCGAACCTCATCGAGGCTGTCAGCGTCGGCGACGTGGCCGAGCAGGAGGGAGCGGACCTTCTCCAGGGAGGATCGGGCCTCCAGTTCCGCCATGCGCGCGCGGAGGGGCTCGGGGAGCTGATACGGGTCCACGACCTCACCCTAGCTTCGTCGGAAATCCGGACGGGAACGCCGTGAGGATGAACGGCTCGGGCGGGTCCGATCCGGGCGCGAGCCGGATCCGGATGACAACGCGGCTCACCGCCGCGTACTCGGCTTGCCGTGGCCCGGTTCCGAACATTCCGCTGTTGTAGTAGCCGTGGCCGACGCGATGGCCTGCTTCATACACTCCTTCGTAGCGACCTCTCAGGGCCAGATCGCTGCGGATGGTCTCCCAGTTCCGCCGCACATGGTCGTTGACCTCCCGGGTCATGATCGTCGGGTCGTCCCATTTGAACGACTTGTTCTCCGGTTTCTGCCAAGGATCGTCGCCGTGGATCCGCCCCTCCACCGTCCGGGTGCCCGAGCCGGGGTCCCGCTCGAGGGGAATCTGCGAGCCATGCCGTTCGATGGTGTGGGCGCCGTGCTCTCGGTGTGCGGCGTCGTTGGCCGAGATCCGGAATCTGGGTGGATCTTCACCGAGCCCCTCATAGGTGGCCATGACTCGACTGAGCTCGATGTCGTAGGAAGTCGGCGCGCTCCGTGCCGGTCTCGCGCCAATCCCGTCGGGATGGGCCGTGCCCGCCTCGATGGCGGATGCCACCGCGTTCTGCGCGCCGGCCACGCTCGCCGCATGGCGTGAGCCGAGGCCCTTCGCGTGATGCGGAGAGTCGCCGCCGCCCGGGGACTTGGGTTTGGCGGTCATGCCTCTCGACGCTAACAAGGGATGTCCATCTATGTGATCAGGTGTGTCTCACCTCCTGGCGGGCGTGTAGGGCGGCTCGGTCGGCGGCGGCTCGGCCTGAGAGCCAGCCGGCTCTGTTGCTGATGGTGGTGGTGCGGTGGGTCAGGTGGGGGAACTGTTTGTCGACTGCGGAGCGGACCTCGTCGTCTCGGGCGGCCAGGACTGGGAGCAGGTCGGCCGAGGGGGTCACCTCGTCCACCGCGGCGGTCAGGCGTTCGCCTATGCGGGAGGCGTAGGCCGTCAGGAAGGACTGGCGGAAGGAGCGGGCGCTTGATTTCTCGTGGGTCATCGCCCTGGTCGCCTGGACCAGCAGGGACGTGAACAGGATCTCGGTGGTGTTCAGGTCGGTGGGGAAGCCGATCAGGGTGGAGAAGCCGAACCTTTTCGTCCACACCGCCCGGCAGCTGTTGGCCTCGGCCACCACTTGGAGGAGCAGGGTCTTCGGGGCCTCGTACGGGCTGTCGACGGCGACCCTGAGGCTGGCCGGATGGTCGCGCCGGCCGGTGGTGACCGTCAGCAGGGCGTGGTCGATGCGGTGGCGGGCCATCAGCTCCTGCGCCTTGGCCGTGCACGCCTCGGCCTCCTCGGGGAAGTCCGTCGACTCGGCCTTGGCCAGCAGGGCGCGCACCTTGCTCAGCGTGCGCTGGTCGAGGTCGGCGGCCGGGACCGCCGAGGACGGCGCGCCCGGCGGCGGGACGATCAGCTCGATCGGGGGCAGGGACGCGAGCAGGCACAACGTCTCGATCGCGGTGACGATCGTGGTGAGGCGGGGAAGCTCTTCGCGGTCGCCCCACGCGCTCAGGTACAGGTCGTCGTGTTTCCACCACACCGTGGCGCCCAGGTCGGCGATCTGCGCCTGCCACCGGTGGTCGGTGGTGGCCGCCGCGTGGGCGCGCATCTGGGCCGCGATCACGTCGCCCGTCAGCCGGGCGTGGCGGGCGGAATGGTCGCGGCGGGCGGCGCGGGTCAGCTCGGCCGGCTGCCAGCCGCGGGCCCAGCAACCCCGCACCTCGTCGAGCAGGGCGGTGAGCAGGGCACGGTTGACCTGCTGGCCGCCGAGAGGGCCGGTCAGCAGCATCAGGCACTGCTCGAGCTCGTGCAGCCGGCCGGCGCGGGCGGCGTGGACCGCCTGCGAGACGGTCTCGTCGGCCAACTGCGGGCGTGTTTCATCACTTTTTCTGCGCATTTGACCTCCGTTCGATCGCCCGACAGTACCGAAGCGGCGGAAGATCGTGTGAGGGCTGTGGATAACTACCGAACGGCAACTCGGATCGGGGCCCGGCCGGCCGATTACAAGGGCTCGCCTGAGAATCGGAGCCCTTCATGCCTCGCTGGTCCCGTGCCGTCGTCGCCGTCGTCGCCGCCCTGCCCTTGATCGTCATGCAGCCGGGTGTCGCGCAGGCCGCCGGCAACGCGAAGGCCTACAAACTGCTCAGCCAGACCGACGGCAAGGGCCCGGTCGCCCGCTGGAATCCGTGTGCCGGCCCGATCGATTACCGCGTCAATCTGACGCGCGCTCCGCAGAATTCCCTGCCCGAGGTCAAGACGGCGTTCGCCAACGTCGCGAAGGCGACGGGCCTGACTTTCCGGTACGCAGGGACGACGGCGGCCATTCCCGCGGCCACCAAGGGGTACAGCGGCGTCTATCCGGCCGGCACCGAAATCGTGATCGCCTGGGTCACCCCGGGCGTGCACAGCAGCATGCTCGGAAAGACGACCAGCACCGCCGGAATGGGCGGCTACATGGCCCGGGGCGCTTTCACCGCGTCCGGCGCCCAGGCGTGGGCCGTGACCGAGGGCCGCGTCGTCCTCAACGCCGACCTGACGAAGAAAATGGCGCGCGGATTCGCGGCCGGACAGGGCGGCACCACGGGTCAGTTGCTGATGCACGAGATCGGTCACGCCGTCGGCCTCGACCACCCGAAGATCGCCGACAGGTACGAGATCATGTACCCGATGCTGACCACCAAGAAGGCGGCCTGGGGCGCCGGCGACCTGGTCGGCCTGCGCCTGGTCGGCAAGACCGCCGGATGTCTGTCCACCGTGAACCCGAAGGCTTGACGGGCGCGCGACGATGCGTACGTGCGAATTCTCGTCGTCGGCGGAAGCGGCCTCATCGGTGCCCATGTCGTTCAGGTGCTGCGCGAGCGCGGCCACACGCCGCTGTCGGCCGCCCGCCATCCAGGCCCCGGGGTCGACCACGTCTTCGAACTGACAAGCGCCGATCCGCGTCCCATTCTGGCCGGCTGCGACGGCGTTGTCGTGGCCACCCGCACCGACGAGCAGAAGCCGTTGCCCAAACCGATTCACCCCGCCTTTCGGCGGGACATGGTCGACCCGGTGGTACGCCTTTTCGCCGCGGCCCGCGAGCAGGGCCTGACCCGGGGCGTCCTGATGGGCTCGTACTACACCTATTTCGACCGGCTGCATCCACAATGGCGGCTGGCCGAGCACCACACGTACATCCGCTGCCGTGTGGAACAGGCCCGGGAAGGTCGCGCCGCCGCCGGACCGGAACTGCCGGTGGCCGTACTGGAACTGCCTTTCGTCTTCGGCCGGTCCGGTGACCGCCTCCCCAACTGGTCGGCCCCGCTCGACCGCTGGACCCGATCCCGCCTGCCCCTGGTCGCGCCGCCCGGCGGCACCGCCGTCACCACGGCCCGGCACGTCGCCGAGGCGGCCGCCGACGCCCTCGAGGCCGGCAGCGGCGCCGACATCCCGATCGCCGACGAGAACCTGTCGTGGTCCGAGATGATCGCCCGCATCGCCGCCCACCGGCGCCCCGTGCACGCGTTGCCGGCGTCCGTCGTGAAGGCGGCCCTGCGCGCCGGCGGCGCCATGCAGAGGGCCACCCGCAAAGAGTCCGGCATCAATCCCGCCCACGCCGCCGGCCTGCTGCTGACCGACCTGTTCGTCGACCCGCCCACCGGCCGCTCCGTCGACGCCGCGATCCGCGAGTCGTTCCCGCGATGACGGTCCGCATCGGTTTCGGCGCCATGCACCTGCCGGCCACACCAGCCGCGGCTCGCGAGTCCGCCCTGGCCGTGGCGCGGCGAGCGGTCGAACTGGGCGTCACGCTGATCGACACCGCTTATCTGTACGGCGGTGGCGCCAACGAGTAGCTGCTCGCCCAGGCCCTCCACCCGTACCCGGAAGGCCTGCTCGCCGCCTGCGAGCGGGCCGCCATCGCATTCCTGCCATGGCGGCCCGTCGCGGCGGCACGCGCCGGATCGCCGCCGTCGCGGCCGCGATCGGCGCCACCCCGACCCGGGTCGCGCTCGCCTGGTTGCTCCGGCGGTCGCCGGTGATGATCCCGATCCCGGGTACCGCGAGCCTCAGCGATCTCGAGGAGAACCTCGCCGCGGAACGGGTCCGGCTGCCGGCCGGCTTCTAGGCGGCGCGCTTGCCGACGACGCCGTGCGGGTCGAGGACGTACTTGCGGGCCGCGCCCTTGTCGAACTCCTGGTAGCCCTGCGGGGCCTGGTCGAGGGAGATCGGAGTGGCGTTGACGTTCTTCGCGATCTGCACCTTGTCGTGCAGGATCGCCATCATCAGGTTGCGGTTGTACTTCATCACCGGGCACTGGCCGGTGACGAACGAGTGCGACTTGGCCCATCCCAAGCCCAGCCGCAGCGAGAGCGAGCCCTCCTTGGCCGCCTCGTCGACGCCGCCCGGGTCACCGGTGACGTAGAGGCCGGGTACGCCGATCGCGCCGCCGGCACGGGTGATCGTCATCAGCGAGTTGAGCACTGTCGCCGGCATCTCGGTCTGCGCGTTCTGGCCGTGGCCGCGAGCCTCGAAGCCGACCGCGTCGACCGACGCGTCGACCAGCGGCTCGCCGATCGCCGGGGCGTCACGGCCGAGGAGCTGCCGTACCTGTTCGGTGGGGTCGCCCTGGGCCACGTTTATCGTCTCGCAGCCGAAGCTGCGGGCCTGGGCCAGCCGCTCCTCGTTCAGGTCACCGACGATCACCACGGCCGCGCCGAGCAGGTACGCCGAGGTGGCCGCGGCCAGGCCGACCGGGCCGGCGCCGGCCACGTACACCGTCGAACCGGTCGTCACACCGGCGCTCACGCAGCCGTGGTAGCCGGTGGGGAAGATGTCGCTCAGCATCGTGAGGTCGAGGATCTTCTCCAGCGCCTGGTCTCGGTCGGGGAACTTCAAGAGATTCCAGTCGGCGTACGGGACCAGTACGTACTCCGCCTGCCCTCCGATCCAGCCGCCCATGTCGACGTAGCCGTACGCCGATCCGGGCCGATCCGGGTTCACGTTGAGGCAGATGCCGGTCTTGCCCTCCTTGCAGTTACGGCATCGGCCGCAGGCGATGTTGAAGGGCACCGAACACACGTCACCGACCTTGATGAACTCGACGTCCGGTCCCGCCTCGACCACCTCGCCGGTGATCTCGTGACCGAGCACCAGGCCCTGCGGGGCGGTGGTCCGCCCGCGCACCATGTGCTGGTCGCTGCCACAGATGTTGGTGGCGATCGTCTTGAGGATCACCCCATGCCGCACCTGGCGCCCGATGTTGGCCTTGTTGACGCCCGGCCCGTCCTTCAGCTCGTACGTCGGATAGTCGATCTCGTGAATCGCGACCTGTCTGGCCCCCTCATACACGACTGCTCGGTTTCCTGGCATCGTTGCCTCCGTCGGAGAAGTGAAGAACTGCCTCCGTCAGTCTTTCTCCGGACAGCCCCGCCAAAAACGAGGATTTGTCGCGTCTCCTGCCGATCCCGGCAAATCGCCGCCTTCCCGTGTCGCCGAGGTTTCGGTGGCATTGACGAAATTCGCCATTTCGCGGGCGAGCTCTGTGACCTCACCCACTAATCGGCGGTTGCTGGTGAAATTCAGGAGACCGAAAGGTCATCAGCATTTAACGCCTCGATATGCATGTCCGCAGCTCAGCACCCATGGCAAAAAATAGATGAAGATCATTCATCTGTGTCGAGTAAATCCGTAACTCGCGCCGAATATAAATGTTCGGATCGATGTATCGCGCGTCCGCGGATGTTCCTGTTCTCTGGTCTACGGCACCGAATCCACGGCGCTGCATATCGAAGGCTTTCGGGAGCATCCATGACGGCACCGCCAGTTCCGCCGGCCCGGGCAGCTCGCCTGGCATGGCGGCCGCTGCAGCGTTCGACTCGGGTAGCCATCATCGCGGCGCTCGCCGCGACCCTGTTCTATCAGCTGTTTCTGCTCAACCTGGCATACCGCGGGCCCGGCTGGCTCTGGTTCGCCATGCTGACCGCCGAAGGCCTGACCGCCCTGCACCTGATCGGCACGTGGTGGACCATCCTGGCTCACGACGACCGGCCCGAATCGGTGGACGCCACGGTCTGGCGCAATCGGCTCCGGGCCGGCTCGGACGTGCCGTCCATCGACGTCTTCATCACCGCGTACGGCGAGGAACCGGCGCTGGTCCGGCGCACCATGATCGCGGCCCGCGACATGGACCTGCCACACCGGACGTTCCTGCTCGACGACGGCGACAGCGATGAGCTGCGCGACCTCGCGGACCAGACGGGCATCGGCTATCTGCGCCGCCCCGGCGGCGCGCACGCGAAGGCCGGCAACGTCAACGCCGCGCTGGCCCGCACCAACGGTGAATTCGTGGTCATCTTCGACGCCGACCATGTGCCCGAGCCGGGCTTTCTGCTCAGCATCCTGCCGCACTTCCACGACCCGGACGTGGCATTCGTCCAGTCCCCGCAGTTCTACACGAACAACGTGAATCTGGTCGCCACCGGCTCCGGCGAGGCTCAGCGCATCTTCTACGAGCTCGTCTGCCCGGGTAAGAACCACTTCAACGCCGCCTTCTGCGTCGGTACGAACGTGATGTTCCGGCGGGCCGCGCTGGACACCATCGGCGGCATCTGGACGGGCAGCAACTCGGAGGACATCTGGACGTCGATCGAGCTGCACAAGCGCGGCTGGAAATCCATCTACGTCCCGCAGGTGCTGGCCCGCGGGCTGGCCCCACAGGATGTCCCGTCGTACCTGAAACAGCAGCTGCGCTGGGCGGGCGGCGGTTTCGAGGTGCTGCTGCGCGGGCGGCTGTTCAAGCGGGGCATCGGCCTGACGATCGATCAGCGACTGCAGTATCTGTTCTGCGGTACGCATTACCTGCTGTCGCTGGCGATGCTGACCTTCATGCTCTTCCCGGCGCTCTATCTCCTCTTCGCGCTGAGCCCCATTCGCGCCGACGGCTTCGCCTGGGCGACCCACTACCTGCCGTTCCAGGCGGCCGTGCTGCTGGTCACCTGGCTGCAGTCGGGCGGGTTCAAGCTTTCGGCGATCGTGGCCAGCATCGGTGCGACGCCGGTACATCTGCGAGCACTCGGCGGTGTGCTGCTCGGGCGTCCGGCGAAGTGGAAGGTCACCAACGCCGGCGGTGACGGCACCCGGTCACTGTGGGCGGTCATGCCCCTGTTCGCGCTGTTGGTACTGAACATCACCGCCATCGTGGTCGGTGTGCTCGTGATGGCCGATCCCGGCCCGACCTGGCTCTCCGTCGGCTGGGCTTCCATGATCGTCCTGATCCTCGGCCGGATGATCCTCGAATCGGTCACCGGCGGCCGGTTCCGGCCGGCCGCCAAGCCACCGGCCGCATCGCCCTCGCCCGCATCGCCCTCGCCCGCCGGCGAGCAGACCGCCATCCGGCCGCAGCACGTCGCGGCCAACGCCTGACCCGGTCCAGACCTTCGAGAGGTACGACCATGAGCGCCACGATCGAAAATGTCAGAACCCACGACGACGACTCGACCAGGGTCATCGAGCGCACCGCACCGCAGGCCCCGCCGAAGCGCCGAGGACGCGGCGCCCTGCGCGTCGCGCGTACCGGCCTGGTAGTGCTGATCTTGTTGGCAGCGGCCGGCGCGGGCGGCACCCACATCGTGCGGCAGCGCCTGGCCGAACGAAACATGGTGGACGCCGGCAAGGCCGTGCTCATCGCGCAGCCGATCGCGGTCGGTTCGGCCGACGCCGCGGTCGTCACCGACATGCAGACCACCGAGCGGACCAGCGTCACCGCCGGCGCGATCCTGGCCACCATCACCCTCACGGCCGAGGGAGACGGGAACACCAGACGGGTGCAGAAGCTACGGGCGCCGACCGGGGGCATCGTCACCAGGATCAACGTGGCCCCCGGGCAGATCGCCCGCGCCGGTGAGCCGATCGTCACCCTGTACGACCCGGCCAAAGTCGCTTTCGCGGTCGACGTGCCGCTGGAGAAGCTGCGCAAGTTCCGGCTCGGGATGACCGCCTACGTGACCGGCCCCGGCCTCTCCAGCCGGATAACCGCGACGCTGGAGAAGGTCGAGCCGAAGGTGGACGCCGGCCAGCAGGCGAGCGCCGAGGACGAGCTGACGGTCGTGCTGCGGCCGGACCCGGCGGCCCGGGCGACCGTACGAACCCTTGTTCCGGGTCTGCAGTTCGCCGTGGTCGTCGACACCACCACGGCCGCCGGCAGCACCCCGGCGGTGAACAGCGCATGAACCCCAGCCGCCCGGCCGCGACCGCGATCGCGGCGCTCATCGCCCTGACCGCGTGCACCTCGTCGCCCGGCGCGGCGCCGCCGCGGGACGCCGGAAAGGTCATGGAAGACGCCGCCGCGTCGCCGCTCACGAGTCCCGCGGTCACCGGCAGCGGAAGCATCGCCGAGAAGCTGCCGGCGGGTTCCACCCCCACCAAGGCCCCCGCTCAGGCCGGCGAACTCGCCGGTCAAGCGGTGCCGACCAACCAGTGGTGGAGCTCCGCCCTGACCGGGCCCCGGACCCAGCCCCTCTGGACCCATCCGCTGGCCGTGCGGGCCGCCGCCGACGGCGTGCAGATCAGCGGCGCGCCGCTCACCGCCTCGGCGAACGCCGTCATCACCCCGTTCGTGCCCGCCCTCACCGTCGGCACGGCCACCGGCGCGGTGACCGTCGTGAGTTACGGCGCCTTCCACGTCGTCCTCCGGGTCGGGCTCGCCGGCGGCGGGCACGTCGAGATCACCCTCGCCCAGGGCAGTCCGGTGGTGTGGCTGCGCTTCGACGGGGCGGCGCCCACCCTGAACGGCACCTTCCGCGACGTCGGCAGCTCGCCCACCCGGGCCCGGCTCGACATCGGCGGCGCGCGCTGGGACGTCCTCGGCACCGATCTGGCGCCGACCGGGAACACCGTCACCGGGTCGGGCCGGCAACTCGCCGTCGCCCGGGTCCCGGCCGGCGCCGACCGGGCGAGCTGGGAGAAGGCCAGCACCGGCGATCCGATCGTACGAACCACGGCCACCATGACGTACGACGCCGCGGCCGGGACGGTCCGCCAGACGCTCACCGCGCGCCGGGCCGGCGGCGGATCCGGAGCGTGGGCCCTGCTGCCGCACCACCGGGCCGGCCTGGCCGCCGGGCCGCTGCCACTGGCGGGCTCCTACCCGGACGCGCGAGGCACGATGTCGCTGGTCACCGCCGACGCGGTGCGGATCGACATCCCGATGCCCGGCCTGCTCACCGCCATGCCGAAGGTGCCGCTGAGCGCGGCGGCGAACAAAGCCGTGCTGGCCGAACTGATCCGTGACCTGGCCGATCCGCCCGGCAAGGGCGGCAGCTACTTCGGACTCAAGGAACTCGGCCGGCTGTCCACCATCGCCGAGGTGGCGGCCGCCTCGGGCGCCGACACCCAGCGCACGGCGGCCCTCAACCGGTTGCGGCCGCAACTCGTCGACTGGCTGACCCACACGGGACCCAACGACGGGCGCTACTTCGGCTACGACCCGGTCTGGGGTGGACTGATAGCCGTCCCGGCCGAGTTCGGCGCCCAGGACTACAACGACCATCACTTCCAGTACGGCTATCTGGTCCGCGCCGCGGCCGTGCTGGCCGCGGCGGACCCCACATTCGCCCGCGAGTACGGCGACGTGGTCGACCTGATCGTCCGCGACTACGCCGGCTCACTGGCGATCGGCCCCGCGAGTGGCCTGCCGCCGTTCCGGGCCTTCAACGCCTATCTGGGCAGTTCGGCCGCCTCCGGATTCGCCCCCTTCGCGGACGGCAACAATCAGGAGTCGTCCGGCGAGGCGGTGGCGGCCTGGGAGGCGGTGGCCCGCTGGGGAGTCGTCCGCGACAACGCCGAGATGACCGCGTACGGCATCACCCACTACGCGCTGGAGGCCGAGACGGCCCGAACGTACTGGCTCGGCGAGGGTCTGACCCGCGAGGCCGGATACGCGCACACCACCGCCGGCATCGTCTGGGACGCCAAAATCGACTTCGCGACCTGGTTCGACCCCAAACCGGAGTCCGTCCTCGGCATCCAGCTGCTGCCCTTGACGGCCGGCGCGTTCCACCGAGGTCCGTCGGCCACCCGCCAGAAGGACCTGCCCGGCAAGCCCACGGTCTGGGGCGACCTCTTCGCCGCCGACCTCGCCCTGTCCGACCCGCGGGCGGCCCGCCGCCGGCTCGACGAGGGGGTGCCCCGGGAGGAGAGCACCAGCCGGGCGATGGTCCGCTACTGGATCGAGGCGCTGGCCGTGCTCGGCCCTCCACAGCCGAAAGCCCCCGCGCCGATAGGCTCTCTGGCATTCGGCCCCGCGGACGCTCCCCGGATCCTCCACGCGCCCGCAAGGTAAGTGTTCCAAGCCGGTCCCGGCAGGTGCTTTGCTGTGCACATGAGATCTCTTCACCGCGCGGGGCGAGCGTGACTGGGTCGAAGGCTGGAACCCGGTGTTCCCCACGGCGGTCGCCGGCGACGCGGTGGTGGGCACGGTGTTCGTGACCAACAGCGGGGGACAGCCGGTCACCTGGGTCGTCGTCGACCGCGAGGGAGACCACCGCATCCGATACGCCCGGGTCGCGACGGGCCGCGACGCCGGCACGGTGGACGTCCGGTTGTCGCCGGCCGGCAGCCATACCGGGGTCACTGTCACTTATGAGCTGAGCGCTCTGACACCCGAGGGCAGCGAATGGCTCCGGAGATTCGCCGCCGACTACCCCAGCATGATGCAGTCGTGGGAGTCAGCAATCGCGAAGTCGCTCGCAGCCATCCGCCGCCCGGCGCCGGGCCGCTGAGGGCGACCACGACACCGTGGGGTGTCGGGTGGCCGCCCCGGAAGCAGGAACGTCAGCTCCACCGTCCGGACGACCACCGGCACACCGAACCCCTCGAATGAGGACACCCACGCGGCACGATGGGCCGGCCTGCCTCGAGGTCAGCTGTAGAAGTCCTCCAGCTCCTCGGAAACCTTGTCACCCGCTCCACCCGGGTAGGGGATTCCCAGCTCCCGGAAGTACACGGCGGCGAGTAGCTCGTTGTGGTGGTAGAAGATCACCGCCGCCTTCGCCGATTCGAAGGTCGTCGGACGGTTGTCCAGGTTCTTCAGTGCCTGCAACTGGTACCCGGCCACCCGCTTCCACTGTCCTGGATACCGTTCATGGTGCGCGGCTCGTTTGGCATCGGTGGAGTTGACCGCGGTCATGACTCGGTCACACAACTCCTGGGCCCACTGCTTCAGATCAGGCCCCTCCGGGTAGACGCCGGATCGGATGCCGCTGGTGCGTACCAGTCCTTGAGCCATGTCATTCACGGCCGAGACCGCACCGGACGAGGTGATGGTGAACAGCCCGACGTGGGTCTGGTCGGCGGCCTCCAGCGCAGCGCTGGTGTATCCGGACGTCGAGTAAAACAGGTGATGTGCCGCATCGGGTCGACTGCCCCGCAACTGCTGGACCAGGCCGGCGCCCACCGGCAGGGCTTGCATCTTGACCTGAGCCACCCCGAGGGCGGAGGTCACGTCGATGCCCCCGTCACGTCCGGCGCCGGTGAGACGGGCGTCCGAGAAGCCGATCTCGCACATGTGGGCTTGCGCGATCTCCTCGGCGGCTTTCCAGTCCGTGGGCAGTCCGGTCGGTAGTGCCGGCTCGAAGTTCGTCATGGTGTCGGGATCCGGGGCCGGCGGCACCTCGGGCGCCTCCGGCAGGCGCCTGATGTGGGCTCCCGCGCCCTCTTCGAGAATGTCGAGGTCAACGGTGTTGAGCCGGTCGAGGAAGACCTTGAGGGTGAACTTGGGCCGGTCGGGCGCGGAGAGCTCCATGGCCAGTCCACTGACCGGCCAGGTGACAGCGTCGGCTGTCCGGACTGCCCGGCCCTTGGCCAGCGGGCCGGGCGCCACAGTGATTCGGGCGGTCTTCCGGTCCGCCACGATCCATCCGCGCAGCGTCCGCAGCGCGATGGCCGCCCCGCTGGACGGCCGAGCCTTCTTCAGCATGGTGTCGACCTGCCAGCCGGCGCAGGTGGCGGCGTCGGCGATGAGTTCGACATGGTCACCAGGTTGCAGCGTGGCCAAGATGCGCTCGGCGAGAACCGGTGAGACAGGTGCCGGCTCCAGGCCGCCGCAGTATCGGCGGTAGGCCCAGGCCGAGCGGGGATCGTCGGCCAACGGCTGCCGATCGTCCGGAACCTCCAGCGCGCCCGCGACAGGGGCACCCCCGAGCGCGGCCCGCTCTTCCTTTTTGCGCTTACGCCAGGCGATGAACGCCCAGCCCCACAGCACGATAGCGATCGGCGGCGCGCCGGCGGCCGACCCGAGCGCCCCCACCACCACAGCGATCAGCAACACCTTGTTCGATACCGGATGCGACCACGGACGCTTGGCTTTTTCGCCGGACACCAGACCCCCACGCAGAAACGATCTTGCCAAAACTATCGGCTGTCGCTGCGTTCCCTCATCGCCCGTTCGTCGCGAAGGGATTCCGTCGATCAGCCGCCGCTCCGCGCTCACCAGGTTCGACTCAACGCTCACCTGCGCAGGACGGACAGGCCGAGCCCAGCCACCCGCGGCCCGGCAGCGGACCGCCAAAGGCTGACCACGACACCATCGGGTTGACCGGGCTTTCGGCTCCCAGGACGGTGAGTTCGTCGCCGATGTGGAGGGATGCCGGTCAGCTCGCCGTGATGAAGATCCACGGGCGGCGCCGGTGACCGCTTCGTAAGCCTGGGCGACGCTGTTCGGGGCGGGGGACCGCCCCACGCCGGGCCGTGCCTGGGTTGTGCTCTGCCGGTGGGCCACGGCCTGAGATGACAACGGCTTTCGTTCATTAGTTGCGGCGGGAAATCACTCGGTCGGGTGATGGGGGCTGTGGCCGGGCGGCGAGACCGTGGGGAGTGGCGAATGCCTGGTGCAGCCTGGCGTGCGGGTGCATGAGTGATCGTTTCGTGCATGCCCGAAGTTGCATATGGTGCACATCGATAAGTTCGATTACCACGTCGTCCGGAGGGTGGCGGGAAGGTCTACCGGCAGGTCACTGAGGGCTAAAGCATTGGTGAGTGCCGATTTCTTTCGCTGGCGGAGATCATGTTTGTGCGGGTCATGGCGTCGCACGTCGGGTACGCCGCTGATCCTGAGGACGCATGACTCTCGTATCCGAGGGCAGAGTTTCCACGGATGGAGGCGTCATGGCAGTGCGACGGCCGGCCACGCGCGCGTCGAGCACCGGCGGCCGCATGGTCCATACTGGACCAGTAAGCACGTGCGGATGCACGTGCAGATGCGCCGGGACCCTGGTCCGGGGAGGACTCGTATGCGGCTGAGACACCCCTCCGGCCGGATCGTGCACCTCGGATGTGAGATCGCCTCGCGATATTCGAGTGGGACGGCGAGCAATCTACCGGGCATCGTCCGGCAGCTCGACACCTACGGCGCGGTTCGTGCCCGCCTCGGCGCCGACGCGCTCGGCGTCAATCTCTGGCTTCCTCCCGCACTCGCCGCCGCCCTCGCCGTCGAGAGCCGCGCCCGCACCCGGCTTCGTGCCGAACTCGACGCCCGCCGGCTCGAAGTCGTCACGTTGAGCGGCGCGCCCTTCGCCGAGGGCGGCGGCGGGACCTCAAGACCTCCCTCCAACGCGGGTGCCTCCCCCGCGGGCGCCTCCGCCGTCGTCGCTCCCCCCAACAGCGACGCGGCGGAGGCCGCCGAAAAAGCCGAAAAAGCCGAAAAAGCCAGAGAAGCCGGAGAAGCTGCAAAAGCCGGAGAAGCGGAAAAGCCCTGGACCGACCCGGCCCGGCGCGAATACACCCTGGACCTGGCCCGAGTCCTTTTAGACCTTCTTGACGACGACGCCGTACGGGGCACAGTCAGCACCATCGGCCTCGGACCGCGCGCCGGCTGGGCCGAAGCCGAGGACAAAGCCGCCCTCGGCATCCTCCGCCGCCTCTCCCACGGCCTGGCCGACCTGGCCTGGCAGAACGGCCGCGCCGTGCGCGTCGGCTTCCAGCCCGCCGAGGGGTACGTGCTGGACAGTCCCGAACAGACGGTCGCCGCCCTCAGCCGGGTCGACAAGGACCGTCTCGGCGTCTGCCTCGACCTCGGTCACTGCGAACGCACCTGGGACGATCCGGCCGCCGGCATCGAGACCATCACCGACGCCGGTCTGGCCATCGTCGAGGTACGCGTCGTGGCCGTTCCCGGCGCCACCACGAGCGGGTGGCGTGACGGGCTCCGCCAGCTGTTCGGCCCGGGCGGCCCCCTCACCGAGAACCTCACTCTGGTGAGCGGCACCCCCACCGCCGACCAGATCACCAACGACGTGACGTACCTGTTGGCCGAGCTCGCCGCCCTCGGCCTGCAGCCGGAAAACGAGCCTTGCGCCGCCCGCTGAGGTGGCTAGAGTCGATGGTGGCGAGCCGGTCATCGGGAGGCGCAAACCCGACCCGGCGCAATACCGCCGTGCGTTGGCACCACCCTGGGCGGCCTCCCTCGCCGCCCGCCTAAGTCACGGCTGCCCGAGGGAGAAAAACGGCAATGGCACGTCCCATCACGCTCTTCACCGGCCAGTGGGCCGATCTGCCCTTCGACGAGGTGTGCCGTCTCGCGTCCGAGTGGGGCTACGACGGACTCGAGCTCGCCTGCTGGGGTGACCACTTCGAGGTCGACCGGGCGCTCGCCGAGCCCGACTACGTCGACCGCAAGCGCGAACAGCTCGAAAAGCACAACCTCAAGGTCTTCGCGATCTCCAACCATCTCGTCGGCCAGGCCGTCTGCGACCACCCGATCGACGAGCGCCACCAGGACATCCTCCCCGCCGCCATCTGGGGCGACGGCGAGCCCGAGGGTGTACGGCAGCGGGCCGCCGAGCGCATCAAGGACACCGCCCGCGCCGCCGCGAAACTGGGGGTGAACACGGTCGTCGGCTTCACCGGCTCGTCGATCTGGCACACCGTCGCCATGTTCCCGCCGGTCCCGCCGGCCATGATCGAGCGCGGCTACCAGGACTTCGCCGACCGGTGGAACCCGATCCTCGACGTGTTCGACGAGGTCGGGGTGCGCTTCGCGCACGAGGTCCACCCCAGCGAGATCGCGTACGACTACTGGACCACCCGCCGGACCCTCGAGGCCATCGGGGACCGTGCGGCGTTCGGGCTCAACTGGGACCCGTCGCACTTCGTGTGGCAGGAGCTCGACCCGGTCAACTTCATCCTCGAGTTCAAGGACCGGATCTACCACGTCGACTGCAAAGACGCGAAGGTCCGTACGGGCGACGGCCGCCGCGGCCGGCTCAGCTCGCACCTGCCCTGGGCCGACCTGCGCCGGGGCTGGGACTTCGTCTCCACCGGGCACGGCGACGTCCCGTGGGAGGACTGCTTCCGGGCCCTGAACGCGATCGGCTACGACGGCCCGATCTCGATCGAGTGGGAGGACGCCGGCATGGACCGCCTGGTCGGCGCCCCCGAAGCGCTGCAGTTCGTCAGGCGGCTCGCGTTCGACGCCCCGACGGCCGCGTTCGACGCCGCCTTCTCGTCGGCGTCCTGACCCCGTACAGCAAGAAACCGCCCCGGACCTCGAAGGCCCGGGGCGGTCCCTGATGAGAAATCAGTACGTCGAAGAGGACGTGGTCGACGCGGTGGTCGAGGTGCTGCTGGGCGACGACACCGACGAGTCGGACGAGTCGGACGACTCCGCCGTCACGTGCAGCTTCTCGCCGAGCTTCGACGACTGCAGCTTGTCCTTGCTCTCCGAGTAAAGCTTGTTGGCCTGCGCCTGGGCGACACCGGCGGCCTCTTGCACCGACGGGTGCTCCCACACCTTCTTCGCGTTGGCCCGGATCTCCTCGTACTTCTCCCGGCCGGCACGGCTGCCCAGGACGAAGCCCGCCGCGAGACCGGTGATGAACATCAGCTTTCCGCGCATGATGGCGGCTCCTTCCGTTCGTGACGCGCGCTTGCGTCGATGTGACCGTGCATACCCATCCTGCCGGTCGCGTATTCCTGATCGAGGCGATTCGCCCGGTAGCGGCGTGCCGGGGATCCCCTTCGCGGAGACCGGGGATCGTCATGTACTCTGTTCCCCGGCACCAGGAACCACAGGTGCCAGGCACGATCCCCTGTAGCTCAATTGGCAGAGCAGCCGGCTGTTAACCGGCAGGTTATTGGTTCGAGTCCAATCGGGGGAGCGGCGAGTCCCGGGGTCTCCCTGTCCGCAGAAAGCGCGGACCGGTGGGGCCCCGCCTCTGTATCTGCTCCGGGGCCGAGCCCCGGAAACCCCACGGTGTCTTGGGTGCGGTGAGCGGGTCGGTTGCGGTTGACCCACGGTGTCGTGGTTGCGGTGGGCGGTCGGTCGCGGTTGACCCACGATGTCGTGGTTGCGGTGGGCGGTCGGTCGCGGTTGACCCACGATGTCGTGGTTGCGGTGGGCGGTCGGTCGCGGTTGACCCACGGTGTCGTGGTTGCGGTGGGCGGTCGGTCGCGGTTGACCCACGATGTCGTGGTTGCGGTGGGTCGGTCTGCCAAGCCTGCTTCACGCCAGCCGCCACCACTCAAGACACCGAACCCGATCAGGCGGCCGAGCTCGCCGCCTGGCATCGACTCACACGGATCAGGGATGGCCGTTTCTTACGCCACGCCCTTGGACGCAACCGTCGCCGGTAGCCCACGGTGTCTTGGTTGTGGCTGACCCGCGGGGTCGCGGGTTGTGTCGCATGACAGCGAACTCGTTGGTTGATCATCGCTGGTATGTCGGGAGGCCGGGGCCGAGACGCGGACGGTGCGGCGCTCTGCGCTGGGCGGTGAGGTCACGGCTGAAGGCGGGTTGCCGCTCGGGGGTGGAAGTTGTCCAGGGATCTGGCTATGGCTCGGTAGATGGGGTGGCCGCACAGGACGCCCAGGGCTACGGCGAGCATCGAGGCCAGGGCGCTCAGGAGGTCTTGGGAAGCCTGGGCCTTGTCGGCGCCCAAATACTCGGTGACGCCTATGAGGCTCAGGGCGCCCGGAACCAGGAGCCAGAAGCCGGGGAGGAAGCTGACCAAGGCCGGTGGGCCCGAAGGGAGGCGTTCCACCAGGCAGGCCACGACTGTCAGGACCAGAGCTCCCACGAAACCGCTCAAGTAGCCGCCCAGCAGGATGTTTCCGAAATACTGGCCAATCCAGGCGGCGTAGAGGACCAGGCAGAGCCAGCCCAGAGAGCGGCGTGGGGCGGAATGCACCAGGTAGCTGCCGATGGCGACGATCAAGGCTCCCAGCCAGGGGGCCCAAGGGCCCAGGGAGTGGTGGAAGGCCTCGATCTGGGTTTCGGCTCGGGGCAGGCCCACGGTCTGGGCGGCGCCTACGATGCCGAACGCCAGGAGAAGCAGTTGGAGTACGCCGGTGACCAGGCGGCTGGCGCCGGTGACCATTTCGGCGGCGGAGATCTCCACCACACCCATGGTGAGCATGGCGCCGGGGAGGAACGTGGCCAGCGGGGCGACCATGGCTCGCAGGTCGGCGTGGGCCCAACCGGTGTCGGCCAGTAAGAAGGTCACGGCCGAGACGGTGAACGCGGCGGCCACCGGCATGATCATTTGGACGCTGACCCAGCGGGCGCCGACCAGCTTGAGGGCGCCGACCATGGCGCCGAACAGCGTCGACAGCAGCAAGTCACCCCAGGTCGGCTGCAAGACCAGGCAAATTCCCCCGGTCAGTACGGCGTACGAACCGATCTGCATCGCCGGGCGGAAGCGTGCCCGCATCGCGAGGATCCGCTCAATCCGGGCTATGCCGGCGGCCGGTTCCAGTTGTCGCTGGTCGGCCTCCCGCAGCAGGTCATAGACGGCGGCCGTCTGATCCAGCCGCAAACCCCCGCGCAACTGACGGGTGGGTTCCAGGGTGGCGGGCTGTCCCGGTTCCAAAGAGACCACGGTGTACGTCGGGAGCACGCTCACCCGCGCGTCGGGCGCCCCGTACACGGCGGCGACGCGCCGGAGCCGGCCCTCGATCCGGTTGACGGCCTCGCCGCAGGCGGTCAGGGCGCTGCCCAGGTAGAGCAGGAACTGCTGCAGCTCCCGCCGCTCGTGCTCGATGTCCGCCATGCAGGGCACGCTAGATCGCGGACCCCGGCCGGAAATCCTCCCGCGGGAGTGAGGTCACGGCGGGTGGGTAAGAGACGGGCGGGTACGGGCCGGGCGTGATTGCCACCGCGGCGCGCTCACCGGCGTACGTCAAGCGCAAGCGTGACCGAATCGCCTGCCCGGACCCACCGCCGCCGTTACTCTGGGCTTGCCTGGTTCGTCCCCTTGTGAGGTGCCCGTGTCGCAGCCAATTGAGGTGGACGTCGTCATCGTCGGCGGCGGTCTCGCCGGCCTTTCCGCTGCTCGACGGCTTGATCGAGCCGGCGTCGAGTGGCTGCTGGTCGAGGGGTCGGACCGCATCGGCGGGCGCGTCACCACCGACACCGTCGACGGATGGCACCTCGACCGGGGCTTTCAGATCCTGAACACGGCCTACCCACGGGTGCCGGCCCTGGTCGACGTGGCCGCGCTGGACATGCGCTACTTCACGCCCGGTGTGCTGGTACGCCGCGGCGGGGAACTGCACCGGCTGGAAAACCCGGTTCGTGATCCGCTGGCCGCCGCGCAGGCGCTGACCTCCGGGGTGGGCACGCTCAGCGACCGCCTGAAGTTCGCCGCGCTGGCCACCCGCTGCGCGACGGCGCCGGCGGCCAAGCTGCTGGAAGCCCGCGAGACGACGACACAGGACTTCCTGCGTAAAGCGGGCATGTCGCACCGCATGATCGAGGAAGTGCTGCGGCCGTTCCTCTCCGGCGTCTTCGGCGACCGATCCCTGGACACGTCGAGCCACGTCTTCGCCATGATCCTGCGCTCGTTCGCGCGAGGCCGGATGGGCGTGCCGGCCGCGGGCATGGCGGCGTTCCCGGCGGCGATCGCGGGCCCACTGCCGTACCCCCAATTGCTGATCGGCGCCCGAACCCTGTCGATCGGTCCCGGCCTGGTCGTCACCGAAGGCGGCGAGATCCACTGCCGCGCTGTGATCGTGGCGACCGACCCGCCGTCGGCGGCCGCCCTGCTGCCGGGCCGGCTGCCGGTGCCGGACATGCACGGCCTGACAACGTTCTACTTCGGCGCCGACAGGGCCCCGCTGGACGAGCCGACACTGGTCCTGGACGGCGACCGCCGCGAGATCATCGCCAACACGGTGGTCGTCAGCAACGCGGCCCCCGAATACGCGCCCACCGGCAAAAGCCTGATCGCGGCCTCGGTGGTCGGCGTCTCGGCCCCGTCCAGCGCCTCCGAGGCGGTGATCAGGGTCGAGCTGGCCCGCCTCTACGGCACCCCGACCGACGACTGGGACCTGCTCGAGGTCGTCAGCATCCCCAACGCCCTGCCGTCGGCCCGGGTACCCCAGGCCAACCTGCGCAAGCCGGTCGACCTGGGCGACGGCCTGTTCGTGGCCGGCGACCACCGCGACAGCCCATCAATCCAGGGCGCCCTGGCCGGCGGCTGGCGCACGGCGGGCGCGGTCCTGTCCTGGCTGGGAGCGGGCGTAGGAGCCGCCCGATGATGCGGCGCTGCATAAGCTCGGGAGATCGCTGGCTGTGAACAGGGCCCACGGGTTAGGATCGCCGCCGGTAAGGGGCGGTAGCTCAGTGGGTTAGAGCAGGGGACTCATAATCCCTCGGTCGCGGGTTCGAGTCCCGCCCGCCCCACCGTACCTACTCCGGGGGCGACCCCCGGACCCCACGGTGTCGTGGTCACCCTTCGGGGGTCCGCCGCCGGGCGGTGCGTGGCTGAGCTCGGCCTGACGGCCACGCCGGAAAAGTCGTATCCCAACAGCGAAGGCCACGGACGGTGGCAGCAGCGCGCTGCTGATGGCGTCAACGACGTGGTCACGCCTCGCCGATTCCAGCGCCCACCACCCGTGGCACAGCACGCCGGAGGGCACCGAGCCGATCGCCTGCAATGCGGCGGTCAGATCGGTGCCGGCGGTGCGGGGGTCATCATGTTCGCGCCTTACCGGATCGCCGTGTGGTCTCAGATGGCCGACGGGGTGCCGTAGGCGTCACAACGGGCGGGTTTGCCGGCGGTGAGCAGGTCCACCTGGGCGACCGCTTTGCCCGACGGCGGAATCATGTCCGGGAAGGTGAAGCCGCCGCCGACTATCTTCTTCGCGGCGTCGTAGCAGACGACGGTGATGTGCGGATTCTTCAGCGGCTCGGCCTTCGGGTTGCTCACCTGCACCCGGGCGGTGTAGCCGTCACCGTACTCGGACTTGGCGATGGTCGCCTTGGCCGGGATCTCGGGAAACGGCTCGCTGTCGAACGTGCCGTTGTCCTCCACCAGCAGCGTCGCCTCGACCTTGGCCGCCTTCTTCCCGGAGACGTCGACCTGCGTCAGAACGGGTAGGACCTGGTCCGGGCGGGAGAAATACTCGACCTGCGACTCGCTTCCCAGGATCTCGCCGGCGGCGTCGGTGACGTTGAACTGCACAGTGACGGTCTGCCCGACCTTGGCGGAGGTGTTCTTCACCAAGGCGACGACGGACACGTATTCGTCGCGCTGGCCGAATCCGGTCTGCAGCAGCGACCCGGTCGGCTTGGCGGCGGCCTCCTGCGCCGGGGCGGCGGACTCGCCGGCCGACGAGGCCTGTTCGACCTTGTCGGGTTCACTGCTGCACGCAGCGAGCACCAGCATGCAGGAAGCGGCGACAGTGAGACTGCGGAAGTTGAGCATGGTGCGGTTCCTTCTGTTGCGGTGCGGCACCTCGGCGAAGGCCGCGGCGAGGTGCCGTGAGAGGCAGGCGAGCCCTCGGGCA
This sequence comes from Actinoplanes sp. NPDC048988, assembly GCF_043197815.1. Taxonomy (NCBI): domain Bacteria; kingdom Bacillati; phylum Actinomycetota; class Actinomycetes; order Micromonosporales; family Micromonosporaceae; genus Actinoplanes; species Actinoplanes sp. NPDC048988. The sequence goes on from NZ_JBICTW010000019.1 coordinate 167,918, forward strand.
CTCCTGCGTGCGGGGACGGTAACAGCCGGTGCGCTGAGCCGGTATCGGCCGCCACGGAGATCGTGACACTGGTCGCCACCCGGCTGTCGTGTCAGTCGGTGGCTTTGGCGGCTGCCTCGATCTGGCCGGTTACCGCGGCCGGCGCCGTGACCACGGACAGATGGCAGCCCGGCACGGCGCGCACCGCGTGGACCGAAGCGGACAACTGCTGACAACGCTCGACCACCCGAGCGTCTCCAGCGTCCGGGAGTTGCTGCGCCGGCTCGACGGCTAGGCCGTGTCCTGCCGATCACCGGAGCCAGATTAGGGCGGCGATGAGCAGCAACGATGACCGGTAAAGGGCGGCGCGTTTGGCGTAGCGAGTG
>NZ_JBICTW010000020.1:0-167913 GCF_043197815.1 Actinoplanes sp. NPDC048988
GTTCGGGGTAGGACGTCGCAATCCACACCGAACCCGAAGGCCCTCACCTATTTCAAGATCTCCCCGTCACCAACGTCCGTGGTCAGAACAACTAGGTGTCCCCGACCATGACGAGTTCGCGGGCCTCCCGGGTCACCGGCTCTTTCTGCCAGCCGCCGAAGCGGTGGGTGACGGTGAACCCGGCCGCGTCGAGGGAGGTCTCCAGCGCAGTCTGGGCGCGGAAGGCGAGCACGTCGCGGGTCACCTCGCGTTCGCCGGTTCGCCGGTCGTGGGTGAACGTGTCGTAGGTGACCAGAGGCAACGCCACCTCGACGGTCTCCGGTAGTCGTGGTCGTCCGCGTTCAGCTCGTCGTAGGCCTCAGCGAAGTCCATGGACCTTCTCCGCGAGGCGCCGGGTCTCGTCGTCGAACAGGACGAGGCGGACCGAGTCGACGTCGGCGGTCGACGATTCGATGGCGGTCAGGGCCTGGGCGATCGCGTCCGGTCGGGGCCAGCGGTACACGCCCGACGAGATCAGCGGGAAAGCCACCGTACGCGCGCCCAGCCCGGCCGCGACGTCGAGCGAGTTGGTGTAGCAGGCGCGCAACAGCGGCGAGCGGTCCTCGTCCGTGCTGTGGACCGGTCCCACGGTGTGGATGACCCAGCGCGCCGGCAGGCGGCCGGCGGTGGTGGCCACGGCCTGGCCGGTCGCGAGGCCCCGGCCGTAGTGGGAAGCCCGCAGGGCCCGGCACTCCTCGAGGATGGCCGGGCCGCCCTTGCGGTGGATGGCGCCGTCGACACCGCCCCCGCCGAGCAGGGAGGAGTTGGCCGCGTTGACTATCGCGTCGGTGGCCGACGTGGTGATGTCGCCGGTGACCAGTTCGATGAACATGGTCGATTTATAGCGATCGGCGGCGAAGTGCGCACCTGCAATTTGCACTCTCAGTGTCACGACTGGTGACGGAATGGTCGCGGAGGGGATTGGCTCCGGTTGCGCCGGCGTGATATGCCCGGTCCGTGGGTCGACAAGGGGACGACAAGGCCGTCACGGCGGTCGTGGACCACGACACCGGCATCATCGAGCTGAGCGTGCGCGGGCGCTGGAACCGGCAGGTGTGGCTCGAGTCGTATCGGATGCTGAACAAGTGCCTGGCCGGCCATCCGGCCGGGCTGGTACTCGACCTGTCCGCGTTCGAGGATCCGCGGGCCGGCAGCACCTCGCTCTGGCTGACCGCGGCCGCCCAGGGCGAGCGGATGGAGCCGCCCGTGCCGGTGGTGACCTGCATGGCCGCCGCCAACCTGACTCCGGAGCTCGCCCGGATGCCGCATTTCGCGTCCATCCGATCGGCCCGCACCGCGATCACCAGTCATCGGACCACGACTTCCCAGGTACGGCTCCAGCTTCAGCCCCGCCCGTCCTCGTCGGCCAGTGCCCGCCAGCTGGTCACCGCCGCCTGCGAGGAGTGGGGCATGCCCCTGCTGCTGCCCCGGGCCCGGCTCGTCGCCACCGAACTGGTGAACAACGCCGTCCGGCACGCCCGTACCGACATCGACGTCGTCATCTCGCATCGCGGCCAGCTGCGCCGCCCGGTCTCGCGGCGCACCACCTACCTGCACCTGGCCGTCTACGACCGGGACCGCCGCCTGCCCGAGCCGGCCGGTGGCCGCGGTCTGCACATCGTCCGCATAGCCTCGCAGGGCTGGGGCGCCCTGCCCACCCGCGAGGGCAAGGTGGTCTGGGCGCTGCTGCGCGAGCAGGACTAGTCGGCGGCCTGCTTGGTCAGGGAGAACTGGAGGCGCCAGCCGGCCTCTTCCAGGGCCGACGTGTGGTGGGCCAGGACATCCTCGACGCTGCGGCTGTCGCGGCCCTCGACGGCCCGGCTCACCTCGACGTCCAGCTCGGCCAGGCCCTGATCCAGCGAGGCCATGTACGTGGACCACTCGCGCTCGGTGGCCAGCTCGCTCTTGTCGTGGGCGCGCTCCAGGCCGTCCCGCAGCTTGCCCAGCGAGGCCCGGATGGGCGCGGTGAAGGCCGGATGCCGTGCCGCGAAGGTGCGCTCGGCGCCGCTGACCCGTCGGACGACCTTGTCGACCCGCTCCTGCTTCACAGATGTCACCGCGCCACGTTACGACCCGCCGGCGCCGTCCCGGAAGATTCCGGGTGAACAGAGAGTGCTTTCCCACACACGTAAACGGGATCGCGCCGCGTCGGCCGTCCTGCCGGCGGCGGCCCGGATCGCCCGTGCCAACCAGGCCGCCGGCCTGCCCGCGCTGCGCCTGCTCTCCCGCCGGGCCGGGGCGTCGTTGTCCGCCTCGCACCCGCCGGCCGGTCTGCGGGCCGAGATGCTTGAGCGGCGGCCTCAGCGGCCGGCCGCGGTCACGCTCACCGCGGCCGAGTCGGCCCGGATCGGCGCCGAGCTGGCCCCGTACGCCGAGCGGGTGCGGCTCGCCCTCACCGAGTGACCGCCCCACCGGTCAGGAACCGCAGGGCGTTCTCCTCGTCGAGGATGGCGCCGCCCTCGTGACCGTTGTACTCCCAGATCTTCATCTCCTTGGCCCCGGCGTAGTTGTGGTAGGCGCCGTAGACGGTGGAGGACGGGCAGACGGCGTCGCGCAGCGCGACCGAGAAGAGCGCCGGCGCCGTCGCCCGGGCCGCGAAGTTGACGCCGTCGAAGTAGGCGAGCGTTCGGAACACCTGCTCCTCCTCGCCGCGGTGCACGGCCAGATAATTGATGATTTCCCGGTACGGAAAGGCATCAGTGACCCGTACCGCCCGCGGAAAATCGCACAGGAACGGGACGAAGGCCACCACCCCGGCCAGGTCCCGGCGCAGGCCGGCCACCGCGAGGGACATGCCACCGCCCTGACTGCCGCCGACCACGTGGACCCGGTCGCCGTCGACCACGTCCAGGCTTCGCGCCGCGTCGACGGCCCGGACCGCGTCGGTGAACAGCCGCCGGTAGTAGTAGCCGGCCGGGTCGAGGATGCCGCGGGTCAGAACGCCCGGCACCTGCGGCGGCGACGGCGCCTCGTCGGGCGTGACACCGAGGCTCCAGCCCGAGCCCTGCCCACGCGTGTCCATCTGCAGGTGGGCGAAGCCGGCCGAGGCCCAAAGCAGATTTTCCAGCTCGTGGCCGCGCCCACCGCCGTACCCCACGAATTGCACGACGGCCGGCAGCGGCCCCTCGACCCCGGCCGGCACACGCAGCCAGGCGTGCACCTCCTGGCCGCCGAAACCCCGGAACGTCAGGTCGTACGTCGTGATGGTCCGCAGATTCGTCGGAACCTCACGCGTCCGCACGTCGAGGTCGCCCTGGGCGGAGAGTGTTTCGGCCCAGAAGGCGTCGAAGTCGTCCGGCGCGGTGACCGAGCTGCGGTACGTCGCCAGCTGCTCGGGGGAGAGATCAGTGATCATGCCTTAGATGGTCCGCCACCGGTCAAGGCGCCCAGGCGACGTCGTCGATGCCCAGCCACGGCGCCGTCGCGACGGCGGCCGGGGTCAAGCCGGTGAACGCGACCACCTCGCGGTGCAGGTGCGACTGGTCGGCGTAGCCGCTGGCCCCCGCCACCCCGGCCGGGGCGTGCCCCGCGGCGAGCAGGTGCGCGGCCCGGTCGAAGCGCACGAGCTGGGCGGCCCGCTTGGGGGTGATGCCGAGCTGGGCACGGAACCGTGACCACAGGCGCTGGCGGCTCCAGCCGACCTCCGCGGCCAGCTCGTCGACCCGTACCCGGCCCCGGCTCACCCGCGTCCGCCGCCAGACGTGAGCAACTTCCGGATCGACCCGGCGGGTGCGTTCCCGCCGCTCGAGAAGCGCGGCCGCGACGGCGAACCGCTCACCCCACGACGCGGCGGCGCGCAGTCGCGCCTCCCACGCCGCCCCCAGCGGCGCGACCCGGCCGGTGAGCTCGGGTGACTCGCCGAGCACGGCCGCCGCCACGGCCGGATCGAGCCGGATCTGCAGGCACTCGACCCGGGCCCGCCCGGTCGCCCGGAGCCGGCCCGGCAGGAGCCCGATGACGGCGCTGCCGCGCAGCCCGGCGCCGTCGTAGTCGACTCCCTCGCCCTCGCTCAGGTCGATCAGCAGGGTGACTGACGGATGGGCCACCATGGTGATGTCCCACGGGGTGGCGGCACGCTGACGGAACCCGGCCATGCGAACCCCGGGCGGCAGGCTCGATCGGGGCGGCACGGCGACCTCCACGTCCGACCACGCCCAGTTCCGCGGCATGCGTCCACACTAGGCGCCCACGAAGTCCAGCAGCAGCTTGCTGGTGGCTTCGGGCGCTTCGAGGATCGGGAGGTGCCCGACGCCGGGCATCATCTCGACCCGGGGATAGCGGCGGGCCGCCGACGGATCCCACTTGGGGTCGGCGTCACCGCAGATGGCCAGCACCGGGACGGCGAGGACGGCGAGGCGTTCGGGCAGGGTGCGTTCTTCCAGGTACGCGGTGTTGGCGCGCAACACCTTCCGCATGCTCCGATAGGTGATCCCCCGAACGCCGGCGACCACGCTGTCCGGGACGTCGACCGGCCGGGCCGCGGTGGCGGCGATGCCCTTCCGGATCCAGGCGTCCGTCCGCACCCGCCAGATGAGCGCCCCGAACGGCGGCCCCAGCAGCAGGCGCAGCACGAGCGGCTGCGGGCGCAGGGCGTCCATGCTGGGCCCGGTGCCGATCAGCGTGAGCGACCCCACCAGCTCGGGACGCCTCTCGGCCAGCGCGGTGCCGACGTAGCCGCCGCTGGAGTGCCCGGCCACGGCCACGCCCCGCAGCCCCCGTTCGTCCAGCACCCGCGCCACCAGCGCCGCCTGCCCCGGCACGTCGTACTCCGCCGCCGGCGGCGACTGCCCGCAGCCCGACAGATCGACCCGGATGACATGACACACCGTGGCCAGCCACGGAACCATCAGATCCCACGACGACGCCGCCGCCCCCGATCCGTGAATGAGCAACAGCGCCGGCCCTTGCCGCGGCCCGTCCTGAACGACGTGCAACCCGTGTCCCGTCATACCGACGACGATGCGGCCCCGGGACAGCCCCCGTATTGAACAAATGTCGCGTCAGCGATGCCCGTCCACCCACGAGCGGACAGCAGCGAAGTCCCCCTCGGCCAGGCCGACGTGAGGATCGACGCGGTGAAGCAGAGCCGGCCCCGGATACGCGGTCTCGGTCCACCAGCGATCGTTCTCGCTGATCTCGTCGTCGAGCCACACGAACGGCCGCCCATCGGCCTGCGCGGTGATGTACGGGGTCTTCCAGTGCAGGCCGTTCAGGGGCGGGGGAGTGGTCTCGGCCGGCAGATCCAGGACCGGGAGCGGGGGCAGGCTCAGGCGCGGGGCGACCAGGTCGTTGGCGTCGGACATCCAGGTGGTGGCCCAGATCAGGTCACAGCCCAGGGCGAGCAGGCGGGGGCCGTCGGCCGGGTTCAGGCGCTGAAGCAGCGGATGCGCGGGATCGGGCGGGGAGGTCGACCGGTGGGTGAAGGGCAGCAGGGGGCCGTCGACGTCGAGGAAGAGAAGGGTCAACGGGCGTCCTGGCCGGTGCCGTTGAGCAGGGTGACGAGTCCGTGTGGCGCGCTGTCGCCGAAGATGAGGTCGATAGTCTCGTGCGCGGCCACCGCTTCGGCCTCGCCGCGGGCGAACATCACTTGCTCGTACGCGGCGAAGGCGGCTTCGACGTCGCCGGGGTGCGCGGCGATCGCTTCGCCGAGGTCGGCGCCGTCGAGCATGGCGATGTTCGCGCCTTCGCCGCCGGGGACGGTCACGTGTGCGGCGTCGCCGAGCAGTGTCACGCCCGGTGTGCGGGCCCATCGGTGGCGGTCGGGAAGCTGGTAGACGCGGCGCAGGACCGGCGCCGTGTCGGCGGCGGTGATCAGGGCGGTCAGTTCGGGCGCCCACCCTTCGAACTCGGCCGCGATCCGCGCCTTGGTGGCTTCGGCGTCGGCGAAGTCGATGTCGTCGAACCACTCGACCGGCCGGTCGAGCACGACGTACGCGTGGATGGTGTTGTTCGCTTCGCGGTGGGCGAGGAACCCCCGGCCGGGGGTGAGCGCGTACATGGCGCCGTCGCCGACGGCCTTGGCCGCGTCAGGGTGGCGGTCGTCGACGTCGTGCAGATAGGTATCGACGTAACTCATACCCGCGTACGCCGGCTTCTCGTCCGACAGCAGTGCTCTCACCCGCGACCAGGTCCCCTCGGCGCCGACGAGGATATCGGTGGTGACTGTCGAGCCGTCCGCGAAGCTGAGCTCGTGCCGCCCCAGGCCGAGGGGAGTGGCTGCCACGACCTTCTTGCCCCACTGCACGGTGCCGGCCGGCAGCGACTCGAGCAGGATGCGCCGGATGTCGCCGCGCTGCGCTTCCGGGCGGGCCAGGGAACCGTTGTCGGGTACCTCGGCGAGCACCGTGCCGTGCTGATCGAGGACCCGCTGCGCTCCACCACCGGCGTGGATGATCGCGCGGAACTCCGCGGTGAGCCCGGCGATCTCGAGGGCGCGCTGGCCGTTGTGTTCGTGCAGGTCGAGCTGACCGCCCTGGGTACGGGACCGGGCCGAGTCCTCGGCGTCGTAGACGGTGACCGGCACGTCGTGCCGGTGCAGGACGCGGGCGAGCGTGAGGCCGCCGAGGCCGGCGCCGACGATGGTGACAGGAGTAGTCATGTGAGTCCTCTTGACAAGTTTGGACCGTCGGTCCAAGTCAGGTTGGACCACTGGTCCAACTGTGTCAAGATGATGGACATGACCGACCCCAGGCCGCGAAACACCAGGCGCAGCGATGCGCTCTCCCGGGAGCGGATCGTCGAGGCGGCCGTCGAGGTGCTCGACGCGAACGGCGAGGCGGGTCTGACGGTCCGCGCGCTGACGGCCCACCTGTCGACCGGCCGCGGTGCGATCTATCACCACGTCGCCAACAAGGAAGGGCTGCTGGCCGCGGCCGCGGACGAGATCGTCGGGCGGGTGACGGCCGGAGCCGGCGACGACGAGGACCCCGAGCGGGCCATCCGTGCTCTCGCGCTCGGGATCTTCGACGCGATCGACGCGCACCCGTGGGTCGGGACCCAACTCTCCCGCGAACCATGGCAACCCGCCGTGTTCCGGATCTGGAAGAGTCTCGGATCGCACCTGCGGCGCCTCGGCGTGCCCGGACCGGCCCGGGCGGACGCCGGATCGGCGTTGGTCAACTACGTCCTCGGCGCGGCCGCGCAGTACGCCGCGGGGGCCCGGCGAGCGGCCGGCGACGCGGACCGCAAGGCCTACCTGGAGACCGTGGCGGCACAATGGGCGTACCACGACCCGGACCCGATGGTGCGGGAGGCGGCCTCGCAACTGCCGGACCACGACGACCGTGAGCAGTTCCTGGCGGGCGTGGACATCTTCCTGACCGGCGTCATCGCCCGCCGGTGACACCGCGCGTCACTCCGGGCGGGGCTGTTCCGTCTCGAAGTCGATCTCTCGCTGGTCGGCGGCGCGGTCGCGGGCGTCAGCGCGGGTGTCGCGGGCGTCGGCGGCGTGGTCGCGGGTCTCGGCGGCGTGGTCGCGGGTCTCGGCGGCGTGGTCGCGGGTCTCGGCGGCGTGGTCGCGCTCGGCTCGGCGGTCGCTGCGGAACGCCTCGCGCCGGTCCAGGAAGCTTTCGCGGTCGCGCAGCTTCTGTTCGCGATCACGGAGGCTCTTCTCCCGGCTGTCCCACTGTTCCTCTCCGCCGACGATCCGCTGGTCGGCGAGCTGCCGCATCTCCTCCGGACCGGGGCGGGCGGCGCGGACGGCCTGCCGTACGTCCTCGGGCGGCAGACGGTGGGCGCGGTACGCCTCGGCGGCCCGGCGTTCCGCGGCGGCGAAAAGGCGGTCACGGGCGGCGTGCTCGGCGGCGGAGGGCAGCGTGCCGGCCATCTGCTCGTGGAGGCGGGCGCTCGCCTCGGCCGTCGTGGCCATGTCGTCGGCGATCTGTGCGAGGCGGTCGAAGTGGGCGTCGAGGGAGGACGGGCGCTCGCTGCTCATGGCTCATCTTCCCGCAGTTACGAGATGAGCGCTCCGGTAGTCGCGGGGGGATACGCCGGTCACCCGTTTGAACGCCGTGCTCAGGGCGCTCTCCGACGCGTAGCCGACCTGGTGGGCGATGGCCGCCATGGTGCCGTCGGAGCGGCGCAGGCGGGCCGAGGCCAGCTCGATGCGCCAGCGGGTGAGGTAGTCGAGCGGACCCTGGCCCACGGTCTGTTTGAAGCGGGCGGCCAGCGTGGAGCGGGAGACGGCGGCGACCGCGGCCAGTTCGGCGACCGTCCACGGGTGGGCCGGGCGGGCGTGCATGGCTCGCAGGGCGGGCGCGACCACCGGGTCGGACAGGCCGGACAGCCAGCCGGCCGGCGGGTGGGCCCGCAGGTGCAGCCGCAGCAGGTGGATGAGCATGACCTGGGCCAGGTGGTCGGTGACCAGTCCGGCCCCGGGCGGGTGGTCCCGCAGTTCGGCGTCGATCTGGTCGAGCGCCCAGCGCACGGTCGCGGCGGCGGGCGAGGACCCGGGCACGTGGATCACCGCCGGCAGGGCGTCGAGCAGAAGTTCCTCGGCGCGCTCGCCGAAGCCGAACCGGCCGCCGAGGATGAAGACGCCGGACCCGGTGCCGGCGTGGGCCACGCCGCCGGTGGCGGCCGCGAAGATCGGGCCGGCCGGGACCGCGGGCACGTCGAGCGAACTGGCCAGCGTGAACGCCCGGGGGCGGGTCAGCAGGAAGCAGTCGCCGGCCGACAGGGGATAGGTGACGCCGTCGACCTGCAGGAGGCAGCTTCCCCGGCGTACGGCATTGAATTTGACCGCCGGAGGCGGCTCGAAGGCCACCGCCCAGTCGCCGCCGGCCGCGAACCCCACCGACAGCCGGCTGGTCGTACCGACAAGGGCGAGGACGTCATGCAGAGGATCGGATTGGACGCTCACGAAACAATACTGGACCCTGAGCCATTCACCGTCCAGCCTGAGCGCGCCACACTCGAACCATGACGACGATCAACATTCCCTTCACCGCCACCAGCACGGCCGCCGAGGTGCTGGCCGGTGTCGATCTGACCGGCAAGCGCTTCCTGATCACCGGCGGCGGCTCGGGGCTCGGTCAGGCGGCGGCGAAAGCCCTCCGGGACGCCGGTGCCGAGGTCATCACCCCGACCCGTCGGGAACTTGACCTGAGCGACCTGGAAAAGACCCGAGATTTCACGAAGAAGTGGACAAAGCCGCTCGACGCGGTGATAGCCAACGCTGGAATCATGGCGGTGCCTGAGCGCCGAACCGCGCAGAACGGTTGGGAGCTCCAGCTCGCGACGAACTTCCTCGGCCACTATGCCCTGATCACCGGCCTGCGGCAGCACCTCACCGACGACGCCCGGATCGTCCTGGTCAGCTCCGGCGCCCAACTGCGGGCCGGCGTCGACTTCGACGACCCGCACTTCGAGCGCCGCCCCTACGACCCGTGGGTGGCCTACAGCCAGTCCAAGGCGGCCGAGGTGTTGTTGGCCGTGGCGCTGAGCCGCCGCGGCCTCGCCGCCAACGCGATGGCCCCCGGCCGCGTCCACACCAACCTCCAGCGCCACATCGACCCGGCGGCCATGCGGGCCATGGGTGCCATGGACGACGACGGCAACCTGATCCACGCCGACGGCTTCAAGACCCCCGAGCAGGGCGCGGCCGGCGAGGTGCTGCTCGCCGCGTCGCCGCTGCTCGCGGGCGTCTCCGGCGCCTACCTCGACGAGGACAACCAGATCGCCGAGGTCGTCCCGGGCGGCCCCGAGCCGATGTTCGGGGTGGCCGAGTGGTCGGTCGACCCGGTGGCCGCCGACCGGCTCTGGGACTACGCGGCGACGGCGATCGGCGCGCTGACCCCGCCCTCGTTGCCCGACCTGTCCAGCCCGGCCAGGCAGTAGGTGGCCGGTCCGGCGGGCGGCGCCGGGTCGACGACCTCGGTGCCGCCGCGACCGGTGGCCACCAGGTCGGCCGTCTTGCCGTTCACCCGGTACAGGGCCCAGCTCGCCCCCGCGCTCGTACCCCGCAAGTGCACGGCTCCGTCGTCGCCGCGGGCCGCCCCGGTCAGCGTGGGCGCCGGCGGCGGCGCGGCCGGCAACTGCTTCATCACCGGTACGAGGGCGGGCGCCGCGTAGTGCTTGTCCCGGTACCGGGTCACCGCGCCCAGCTTGTCGCCCTGGACCTGCTTGGCGCTGAAGTGCACCTGGCCCTGTACGCCGTACTCGTCGTTCATGGACAGTTGCCGGTCGAGCTGGGTCGGGTCGCTCCAGGCGCCTTCCTCGCCGACCCGGTAGTCGGCCTGGCCGATCCAGAGCTGCACCTTGGTGTCCTTGACCAGCGCCGCCCACCACGGCAGCAGCTTGGCGTAGTCCGCCTTGTCGAACCCGATGGTCCAGTAGAGCTGCGGCACGATGTAGTCGAGCCACCCCTGCTGGACCCACTTGCGGGTGTCGGCGTAGATGGCGTCGTACGCCTCCAGGCCCTTGGAGTCGGATCCCGTCGGGTCGGTGGTCTTGTTGCGCCAGATGCCGAACGGGCTGATCCCGAACTTGACCCAGGGCTTGAGCTCCTTGATCCGCGTGTTCATCTCGCGGACCAGCGTGTTGACGTTGTCGCGCCGCCAGTCGGCCTTCGACTTGCCGGCGCCGTACCGGGCGTAGCTGGCGTTGTCGGGGAAGTCCTGACCGGCGACCGGGTATGGGTAGAAGAAGTCGTCGAAGTGCACACCGTCCACGTCGTACTTCTGGACCGCCTCGAGCATCGAGTCCTCGACGAACTTGCGCGCCTCGGGGATGCCCGGGTCGAAGTAGAGCCGCGCGGTCTCGCCCTTCGGGAAGGCGATCGCCCACTGGCTGTGCTTGATCAGCGGATGGTTCGGCGCGAGCTTGCGGAAGTCGGCGCCCGGACCGACCGGGCCGGGCTGGGTGCCGCGGTAGGGGTTGAACCAGGCGTGGAACTCGAGGTTGCGCTTGTGGGCCTCGTCGACCATGTACGCCATCGGGTCCCACCCGGGGGACTTGCCGTCCCGCTTGCCGGTGAGCCACTCCGACCACGGCGCGTAGGCCGAGGGCCAGAAGGCGTCGCCCGAGGGCCGCACGTGCACGAAGATCGCGTTGTGCCGCTGGGCCACGGCCAGGTCGAGCCAGCGCTGGTACTCGGCCTTGACCTGCGCCGGGGACAGGCCGCGCTTGCTCGGGAAGTCGATGTTGGTGACCGTGGTCAGCCACATGCCGCGCAGCTCGCGGGTGGCCTTGGTCGGATAGGCGCCACAGGAGGCGGTGGCGGTGAACGGGGCCGACGCCACCGGCGGCACCGGGGCGGAGTAGGCGGCGGGCGCGGAGTACGTCGCCGCTCGCAGCAGCCCGAGGCCCAGCACGGCGGTCGCGAACAGGACCGCGGCGAGGGTCAAGGTCAGTCGTACGGGTGGGCGGCGGACGCGGAGCATGGGGACCAGTGTGCCGCACGTAGAGTTCCCGGGTGTGACTGTCGTGGTGGTGGGTGCGGGGATTTCGGGGCTGGCGTGCGCTCGTGAGCTGGTCGGAGCGGGTGTGCCCACACGGGTGCTCGAACGTGCCAACGTGGTCGGGGGCCGCCTGGCGAGTGTCACCCGGGCGGGTCGGCCGGTCGACGTCGGCGCCGCGTACGTCACCGCCGACGACCCGTCCTTCCAGGGCCGGCTCCAGTCGTGGCGCGTGGCCGGGCTGGCTCACCCGTGGACCGACACGTTCCGGGGTCAGCACGGCGCGGGACCGATGCGCTGGTCGGCGCCGGGTGGTCTGCGCAGCCTGGCCAAGGATCTCGCGGACGGGCTCGACGTCACGCTCGGGGCCGAGGTGACCGAGCTGCCGGCGGCCGACGCCGTGGTGCTGGCGATGCCGGGGCCGCAGGCGCTGCGGCTGGCCGACCTGCCCGAGGCCCGGGAACAGTCCTGGTCGCCCGTGTTGACGGCCGTGTTGACGTACCCGGAAAGAACCTGGCCCGATTTTGCCGGCGCCTTCGTGAACGATCATCCGGTGCTGGCCACGCTCTGCGACGACGGCGACCGTCGCGGCGATCGCGCTCCGGTGCTCGTCGCTCATTCGACGGCGAGCTACTTCAAAGAATTCGAGTACGGGGGTGAGGCCGCGCTCGCTCGCGCGGCCGGCGACCTGCTCGGCATCGAGGACGAGCCCACGGTCGAGCTGTTCCGCTGGCCCCTCGCCCAGCCCCGGACGGGCCGTGAGGGCTTCGCCCGCCGGGGGAACGTCTATCTCTGCGGCGACGCCTTCGGCCGCCCCCGCGTGCAGACCGCCTGGCTCAGTGGCCGGGCGGCCGCACGTCAGATCGTCAGAGAACTGACCGGTAGACCTTGAGAGTCTCCTCGGCGATGTGCGACCAGCTGAAATGCTCGATCGCGCGCCGCCGCCCGGCCAGGCCCATCTGCGCGGCCCGGGCCGGGTCCTCGATCAGCTGAGTCATCGCCGTCGCGAGGTCGGCGATGAACTGCTCGGGGTCGGTCGGCGTTCCGGTGCCGTCGTCGGCCTGCTCGATCGGCACGAGGATGCCGGTCTCGCCGTCGCTGACCACCTCGGGGATGCCGCCGGTGGCCGTGGCCACGACCGCCGTCTCGCAGGCCATGGCCTCGAGGTTGACGATGCCCATCGGCTCGTAGATGGACGGGCACACGAAGATCGTGGCGTGCGTGAGCACCTGGACGACCTCGTGCTTGGGCAGCATCTCCTGAACCCAGATGACACCCTTCTCGTCCCGTGCGGCTCGCAGCTCGCTCGCCAGGCCCTCGACCTCGGCCGCGATCTCCTTGGTGTCGGGCGCGCCGGCCAGCAGCACGATCTGCGTCTCGGCGGGCAGGGACCGGCAGGCCCGCAGCAGATAGGGCAGGCCCTTCTGCCGGGTGATGCGGCCGACGAAGACCACGCTGGGCCGGCTCAGGTCGATGCCCAGGCGCTCGATCACGTCGGTGCCGCGGTGGGGCTGGTAGATCTCGGTGTCGATGCCGTTGTAGACGACCCGCACCTTGTCCGGGTCGACCGACGGGTACGCGGTGAGGACGTCGCGCCGCATGCCGCCGGAGACCGCGATGATCGCGTCGGCGTTCTCGATGCCGACCCGCTCGCAGAACGACGACAGCGCGTAGCCGCCGCCGAGCTGCTCGGCCTTCCACGGGCGCAGCGGCTCGAGGCTGTGCGTGGTGACCACATGCGGGACGCCGTGCAGCAGCTTGCTGGTGTGGCCGGCGAAGTTCGCGTACCAGGTGTGGCTGTGCACGATGTCGGTGCCCTCGGTGCCGGCGGCGATCTCGAGGTCGACCCCCATCGTCCGCAGCGCCGCGTTGGCCCCGGCCAGCTCGGCCGGCTCCGGATAGGCGGTGACGCCGGGCTCGGTGCGCGGGGCCCCGAAGCAGTGCACCCGCACGTCGGCCAGGGCCCGCAGATCGCGGGTCAGATATTCGAGGTGTACGCCGGCGCCGCCGTACACCTCCGGCGGATATTCGCGTGTGATCAGGTCGACTCGAAGCACTCACGCAGCCTAGTACTCCCTCCCCATGAACGCTCAAGATCAGGTATCCTGGCCGTCCGCCGGGACGATCACGGCGAGTTGCCCTCTTCGGCTGGCGCTTGTGCTGGCGGAAAGTTAGCGTCCTTCCATGGCTGTCAAGGTCCTTGCAATCGTTCTGGCCGGTGGTGAGGGCAAGCGCCTGATGCCCCTGACGGCGGACCGGGCCAAGCCCGGCGTCCCGTTCGGCGGGATCTACCGCATGATCGACTTCGTGCTGTCGAACCTCGCCAACGGCGGCTACCTCAAAATCGTGGTGCTGACCCAGTACAAGTCGCACTCGCTCGACCGGCACATCTCCAAGACGTGGCGCATGTCGACGCTGCTCGGCAACTACGTCACGCCGGTGCCGGCCCAGCAGCGCCTCGGCCCCCGCTGGTTCGCCGGCTCGGCCGACGCCATCTACCAGAGCCTCAACCTGATCAACGACGAGTCGCCCGACTACGTCATCGTCTTCGGCGCCGACCACATCTACCGCATGGACCCGAAGCAGATGGTCCAGGACCACATCGCCTCGGGCGCCGCGGTCACGGTGGCCGGCATCCGCCAGCCCAAGTCGCTGTCCGACCAGTTCGGTGTGATCGACGTGGCCGAGGACGGCAAGCGCATCCGCGCCTTCCGCGAGAAGCCCAAAGAGGTCGACGGGCTGCCCGACGCGCCGGACGAGATCTACGCGTCGATGGGCAACTACGTCTTCACCACCAGGGCGCTCTGCGAGGCGGTGACCAAGGACGCGAAGGACCCCGACAGCAAGCACGACATGGGCGGCAACATCATCCCCATGCTCGTCGAGCGCGGCGAGGCCAACGTCTACGACTTCCGCGAGAACGAAGTGCCCGGCAGCACCGACCGCGACCGCGGATACTGGCGCGACGTGGGAACGCTCGACTCGTTCTACGACGCCCACATGGACCTGATCGCCACGCTGCCGATCTTCAACCTGTACAACCACGAGTGGCCGATCTTCACGAACTACGGCTCGTGGCCGCCCGCGAAGTTCGTGCACGGCTACGACGACCGCCAGGGCCGGGCCATCGAGTCGATGATCTCGCCCGGGGTGGTCGTGTCGGGCTCGCTCGTGGAACGGTCGGTGATCTCGCCCAACGTGCGGGTCAACTCGTGGGCCCACGTCGAGGGCGCGGTGCTCATGGAGGGCGTGTCGGTCGGCCGCCGGGCGATCATCCGCAACGCGATCATCGACAAGAACGTGGTGATCCCCGAGGGCGCCCAGATCGGCGTCGACCTCGACCGCGACCGCAAGCTCTACACGGTCTCCGACAACGGCGTGGTCGTCATCGGCAAGGGCCAGAAAGTCGAGCTCTAACGGCGTTCCCGCAGGGTCTGTGACGGTGGTACGCCGTACCGGGCCTTGTAGGCGCCGGCGAACCGTCCGAGGTGGGTGAAACCCCAGCGGTAGGCCACCTCGGACACGTTCACCTGCCACGGGTCGGACCGGGACAACTCGGCGTGCACCCCGTCGAGCCGCAGCCGGCGCAGGTACGTCAGCGGCGACATGCCGACGTGCTGCCGGAACGCCTCCTGGAGCACCCGGACCCCGACCCCGGCGATCGCCGCCAGATCGTTCGCCGTGTACGGCCGCCAGGGCTCGGCGTGCATCGCGTCCAGCGCCCGCTTCACCGTGCGCGGCCGGTTCGGCCCCTGCATGCCGGCCGGCTCCTCGCCGTACGGATGCTCGACCGTCATGGCCAGGCCGCTGACCAGCAGGTCGCGCCAGCGGGCGGCCATCCGCGGCTGAGCGGCCAGCCCGTCCGCGTGCCGCAACTCGGCCAGCAGGAGCCGGACCAGAGACGCCCACGTACGCCCCGGGCCGTCGATCAGATCGAAGCTCGCCCCGAGCAGCAGCGGCGAGACGATCTGCTGGTCGAGGGCCGCGTCGAGCTCTCGCTCCAGCGCCGCCCGCTCCACCTTGACGCTCAGCAGCCGGCAGCTGCCCGGCCACTCCAGGTCGATGTCGCCGACCGGCCGGTAGACCGCGGCCCGCGTCGGATCGGCCATCACCACCGTGCCCCGATGACGCGAGCGCAGCGTGCCGGTCACCGGCGCCAGCACGTGGTAGGCCGTCTCCAGGTCGGAGATGGCCACGTGGATGTCGGCGCCGTAGCTGATCTCGCCGAGCGTGATCGGGCCGAGCAGCACCACGTCGCCGCTGAACGCGAACCGCGAGACGTCACCGGTCGGGTGGACCTGCAACGGCCCGTAGAACAGCTTGCGGCAGAACGACCGCGCCTCCTCCACGTCGGTGGTCGACAGGGAGACGTGCACGGGCTTGTCCACGCGCGTCATGGCGTCCACCCTAGACCGGATGCCGCCACGGTGGGTCACGCCGCGAGTGCGGTCACCGGCCAGGTGAACTCGACGACCCGGTCGCCCCGGACATCGATCTCCGCCAGTGGCGTCACCGGGTCGCGCCAGATGGTGTAGCGGCCGGGGCGCAGACAGTCGACGACCACTGTGTAGTTGACGCCGCCGCGCCCGTAGCGGGCCCGGACCGTGGCCTGGGTGCGCAGCGCGGGGTCCTCCACCGGGCTGATCTCGATGTCATGACCATGCATGCAGCGCGGCGTTCGGATGACGAGCGCGCCGATACCGGTACCGATGTTGAGCACGACCACTCCGTGCCCGGAGCGCCTCACGGCAAAACCTCCGGGGCCGCGAGGTAGGGGAAGGTCACGTCGTGCGTACGGGGGTGGGCCTCGGCGCCGGCCTGGGCGGCGGCGTCGTCGGGCTCGTACGTCTCGTCGACCATGGGGAAGGTCGCGCCGGCGATGGCCCGCAGCATGACCGAGGTGACGTCGTCGCCGATCCGCCGGCCGTTCGGGAAGCCGGCGAAGTCGCCGCCGAGCAGGCCGAACGGGTTCTCCTCGGCCGACGGCGGCACCGTCGTGTCCAGCCGCAGCATGTCGGCCTGCACGTCGCCGGTGAAGGTGCGCAGGCCGTCGACCAGGCCATCCGGCAGGCCGGTGAGCAGCATCGCCACCAGGTCGGCCCGGCGCGCGGTCAGCCCTTCCAGGCGCGGGAAGTGACCGGGGTGGTCGACCGGCAGGAGCACGGCCAGGTCGGGGTGCTCGACCAGGTCGGCGAAGCGCTTGTCGTCCGAGGGCGGCATGCCGTTCCAGCGGGCCCGGTCGGCGGCCGGCACGAACAGTTCGGCGAACAGCGGGTTGGCCCGCCGCGCGACCTGGACCATCGGGCCCACCAGGACGTCGTCGCCGGTGGTGAGCAGTTCGCGGCGGCTGGCGGTGGTCCACACGCCGATCATCCGGCCGGGGTGCGGCAGCTGGACGGCGATGCTGTTGACGGTCGCGGGTCCGGTGGCCACGGCCCGGGTGTTCTCGCCGATCTCGAAGACGGCGGCCGGGTCGACGAAGAACGCGTCGGCCCGCTGACCGGCGAAGACGCGCTCGCCGGAAGGCAGGTCGGCGATCGCGGCGGCGGCCAGCGCGTCGTAGCCGGGGGTGGCGGCCGGGCCCAGGTTGCGCGGCGGGCACGGCAGGTGGGTGGCCAGGACGGTGCTCTTGCCGTACGCGTCGACCCTGGTCACCGAGAAGAACTGGCGCCGGTTCCAGTTCTCGCTGTCCAGGGACTCGATGGGGCCGGTGTTGTAGAGGAACGTGTCGCGGTGGCGCAGCTCGGTGCGGAACCGGAACTGATACGTCAGGTCGGGCCGGGCGTCACCGTTGTAGTCGACGTGGATCTCGTAGAGGACGTCGTCGCCGAACTCGAGGTTGAGGAACCCGTAGTTGGCGATGATGGTCACGGTCTCCGGGGCCTCCGGGCTGACGAAGGCGTACAGATCGGAGCACTCCGCATCCGGATCCGCGGCTCCGAACGACGCCTCTCCGTAGCCAACTCGACTCATGCTCGGCCTTTCGTCTGTCCCCGGGGGGCGCGGGACCTGCTGTCGACGACCATCAGTACGAAGCGGCTCTCGGTGGGGTTCAACGGTTTTCGCGGCGTCTGCGGAGAACGCCGGTGACCACGGCGTACGCCACGGCGCCGAAGCCGAGCACTAGCGCACCGATGATGATGTGATGACCGAGCGTCACCTTGCTGGTGTCCGCCACCGGCGTCACGGCCGGCGCCGCTTCCGGCGTCGCCTCCTCGGTTACCGCTGCCGCCGTCGTCGTCCGATTTGTCACGACAGGGGCTTTCGTGGCGGCGGGTGGCGCGGCTGCGGGCTTCGCCTTCGTGGGAGCCTTCGTCGCCTTGGGTGTCGCGGGTGCCTGAGGAGTCACGGTGTCGGCGGCCGCCGCCGGGAACACCAGGTCAGAGCACGAGTAATAGGTGTCCGGGGTGCTCGAGGTCTCCCAGACGACGTACAAAATGTGCCGTCCGGTCCTTTGTGGCAGTTTGAGTTTCATGGCGTAGGCGCCGTCGGTCAGCGGGGGATCGGTGACCGTGAGGAGCGGCTTGCTGCCGAGGTCGTCCCAGGCCAGGGGCTTCGACGGGTCGTACGCCGACTTGGTCAGAAAAATGCGGAACTGTCCGGCGTGGGGGATCGTCGCCCGGTACCTGACGCTCAGCGAACCGCCGGCGGTGACCTTCGTCGACGGGTAGTCGTCCCGCGGCAGGTCGAGGCCCCTGAAGGCGTCGAGCCCGCCACTGCACAGCTCGCCGTCCGGCACCACCTCGCGGTCCCGCCCGCCCACGCCCGCGATGCGCAGGTTGTCGAACGAGCCGAAACCGCCGCCGTTGGCTTTCCGGGCGGCCTTGCAGGCGGCGCCGTCCGTGTCCTCGCCGCCCCTCGCGCACGCGGCCGTGCGGCTGATCGGCGTGGTCGGCGAGCCGTGCGCGGAGGCCGGCGCGGCCGGCCAGACGAGTGCCGCGGCGAGAGCGCACGCCGCGAGACGGTAGATCCTCACCACGAGCTATACGGAGAATCGGCGTGAGTCGTTCAGCACGTCACTGTCGGTGCGTCCGGGGCGCTGTGATTGAGTGGTCGGGTTCGACGAAACAATGAAGGAGAACTCATGGACAAGCCCGACGTCGGCCCGATCGAGGGCGAGCCGCCCGCCGAGCTCGTGATCGAGGACATCACCGTTGGTGACGGCCCCGAGGCCAAGCCCGGCCAGTACGTGAGCGTCCACTACGTGGGCGTGGCGCACTCGACCGGCCGGGAGTTCGACGCGTCGTACAACCGCGGTGAGGCGTTCGAGTTCCCGCTCGGCGGCGGCCAGGTCATCGGCGGCTGGGACCAGGGCGTGGCCGGCATGAAGGTCGGCGGCCGCCGCAAGCTCACCATCCCGCCGCACCTGGGCTACGGCTCGCGCGGCGCGGGCGGCGTGATCAAGCCGAACGAGACCCTCATCTTCGTCGTGGATCTCCTCGGCGTTCAGTGAGCGCGGGCCGGCATGCCGGCCGGGCCGGGACGGGCGTCGCCTGTCCCGGCCCTCTTTCGTCCCGCTCGTCGTCCGGGCCCGGCTCGACCGGATCACCGATCGGTGTCATCGCCGGCCCTTGGTGACGGTGAAGGTGGAGCACCCCGACTCGTCGGGCAGCAGCGGACGGAAGGTGATCAGGTACCGGGCACCGCCCGACGTCCACGGCGTCATGGCGTTGGCCTTCCCGGCCGCGGTCAGCACCTTGTCGAGCTCGGCGCCGGTCACCGTCACACAGCCGATCTTGAAGGCGGCGTTCAGGTACGGGCCGGGCAGCGCCGGACCGGGCCAGGCGACCTCGGGACTCTTCGGATCGGAGCCACCCGGTTCCGTGTACGGCCGGGCCAGCACCGCCATCTCCTCAGGCTCGTACGTGGTGCTCTTGGCGTCGCCGGCCAGCCCGGTCAGCGTGCCGACGAAGTCGGACAGCTTCTTGCGGGCGTCCCGCTGCGGCTGGGTGAGCATCGGATCGTTGGCCTGGCTCTCCCGCAGCGCCTCGACGGCCACGGACTGGGTGCCCTGCCCGGTGCGCACGGTGACCCGGGTGGTCGGCGCGTCGGCCACGTTGGGGCGCCCGAAATCGGTGCCGTCCTGCACGCCGGCCGCGGCGCCCTGACGGGTGAGCTCCTGAACCTGCTCCGGGCTGATCTGGCTGACCTGCACGTTGGGCAGCGCCGGCCCCGGATAGATCATCGGAACGGGCCCCTCGGTGATGACCCGCCCGTCGGCGTAGACGCTGACGGCCGGAAGCGCCCCGACGGTCCGGTCGGGCGGAACGAAGCCGCCGTACGACTCGGTGCGCGCGACCAGATAGTTCGCCCCCTCCCCGGACGTGGGGGCACCGGCCTGCTCGCTGGACTGACTGGGAGCCGCGCCCGCCCCGTCCGGCTGCGCACAGGCACAGAGCAGCGCCAGCGGAGCGGCGGCGGCGATGAGGGTGTTGCGGAGACGAGTCATGCCGGATCAGACGATCCGGACGGGGGTGAGGTTCCGCTTTCCCCGCAAAATGCTCCAACCGGGTTGCCGCGCCGACTCCACCGTCGGCCGCTCCACCGATGACTGTCTACCGATTGCGCTCCACCGGTGCGGCTCACCGTTCACCCCTTCGGCGGCGCTGCTTGGGGTGGCGCTGCTTGGGGTGGCGCTGCTTGGGGTGGCGCTGCTTGGGGTGGCGCTGCTTGGGGTGGCGGTGCTTGGGGCGGCGCTGCCTTCACCGGAGGCGGCTTCACCGGAGGCGGCTTCACCGGTGGTGGCGGAAGCGAAGGAATCCGCCACCACCGGAGCGCGCGTCGATGGCGTGGCCGGGACCACAACCAGCGAGGCACACAACGTACAAATGCATCCTGCACGGAGTCAATGTTTCCGCGCGGTGAACCGCGTGTTGACGCCAAGCTTTGACATTGCAGTTGTATTGCATCCGCGCTACGGTGGATGCAATGCAACTGCATTGCCAACCGTGGAGGTGCGCCCGTGCAGATCATCGGCCTCGAGAAGTGTTCGGCCTCCCTGCGCCCCTTGGTGGGAGGCAAAGCCGCCACCCTCGGCGACCTGATCCAGCAAGGCGAGCCGGTCCCACCCGGCTTCTGCCTCACCACTGACGCGGGCGACCTGCCGCGCGCTGAGGCCGGCGGCCCGACGGGTGTCGAGTCCGGTGGGCGGCCGCGCGCTGAGGATGGTGGGCGGCCGCGGGCTGAGGATGGTGGGCGGCCGCGCGCTGAGGATGGTGGGCGGCCGCGCGCTGAGGATGGTGGGCGGCCGCCCGCTGAGAACGGTGAGTGGGCGCGAGTCGGGGTCGGAGAGCGGGCGCGCGCTGAGGACGGTGAGTGGGTGCGAGTCGGGGCCGGAGGGCTTCCGCGCGCTGAGATAGCGCGGGCCTACGCCGCCCTTGGTGGGGGCCGCGTCGCGGTGCGGTCGAGTGCTCCCGGTGAGGACGGTGATGAGGCGAGCTTCGCCGGTCAATACGAGACGCTGCTTGATGTCGAGGGTCTGGAACCCTTGCTCGCTGCCATCGAGGTCTGCCGCGGGTCGGCCGCCGGGGAACGCGTGACGTCCTATCGGGGTGGCGGCGCTTCCGGTGATGTCGCGGTTGTCGTGCAGCGGATGATCGAAGCCGAGGTGGCCGGGGTGCTCTTCACGGCCAATCCCGTGACCGGCTGCCGCACCGAGATGGCGGTCGACGCGGCCGCCGGTGCCGGACCGGCCGTCGTGGACGGGGAGGGTTCCGTCGACCACTATCTCCGCGGGGGAGGGCCGGCTGAGGGTGGCTGCCTGACCAGCGAAGCGCTCGCCACCCTGTGGGCCGCCGGCGAGAGGCTTCAGGCGCGCTTCGGGGTGCCGCAGGATGTCGAGTGGGCCTTCGACAAGGCCGGCGAGCTGTGGCTCCTGCAATCGCGGCCGATCACGA
Source organism: Actinoplanes sp. NPDC048988 (assembly GCF_043197815.1). NCBI lineage: Bacteria > Bacillati > Actinomycetota > Actinomycetes > Micromonosporales > Micromonosporaceae > Actinoplanes > Actinoplanes sp. NPDC048988. Next base: position 21,332 of record NZ_JBICTW010000020.1, read on the forward strand.
CACTCTTCCCGTTGCCGCCGCCGACCGGGGACCTGCGGGTCTATCTGGAGTTCGGGCACGTGCAGGGGATGCTCCAGCCGGCCACGCCGATGGGCATGTCCACCTTGAAGGCTCTCGTGACCGCCATGCTCAAGCCGCTCGGCCTGCACGTCGAGATCACCGACATCGGCGGCCGCCTCTATGGCGACATGACCGACCTGGTACGCGACCCGAAGGCCCGCAAGCGGCTCGTCAAGCTCCTCGCGGTCGACTTCGGCCCGCGAGCGCAGGCGGCCATCCGGCATGTCATGGCGGACCCGCGCTTCGCGCCTGTTCCAGGCAGCGCCCCGCGCCGCACCACCCCGTCGCCACGTACCGCCTTCCGCGCGGCGACGGGCATCGCCCGCGCGCTGGCCCGTCCGGCCGCGGCCCGGGTCCGCCTCACCGCCGCCGTCGAGCGGATGCGCCAGGCGTCCGCCGATACGGATCCAGCTGTCGGCCTTCCGGCGGCAGAGCCGGCCCCGCAGCACCGGAGCCCTGAGACGGCGGCTACGAGTGCTGAGCGGGAGCCGAGGGGGCGGGAGCCGAGGGGGCAGGAGCCGAGGGGGCACGAGCCGAGGGGGCAGGAGGCGCACGCCGAACGGGTGCGTTTTGTCCGGGAATGGGACACAGGTGAGTCGCCGGACGATCTGGTTTGGCCCATTGCGGCCGGCATGCTCGCCGCGACGGTGCCGGGATATCTGCTGAAGAACGACGGCGACGTTCACACCGCGCTCGGTGGAATGCCGCACAACGTGACCATCGAGATGGATCTCGCGCTGTGGCGGCTCTCGCAGCAGGTGGGGGAGCACCGCGATCTTCTGCTCGGCACCCCGCCGGGTGAGCTCTCCGAGCGATGGCTGGCGGGGGCGTTGCCGGAGTTCGGCCTGGGTGCCTTTCTCCGGGCGTACGGGCATCGCGGCGCGGCCGAGGTCGACGTCGGGGTGCCGCGGTGGAGTGAGGATCCGGCGCCCGTCTTCGCCGCCATTCAGAACTGCCTGCGCGTGACCGACCCGGAGCAGGCGCCCGATCGTCGGTTTGCGCGGGCCGCGGACCGGGCCGAGCGGGCGCTGCGCGACCTGCGCCGCAAGAATCGCCTCGCCGGGTTTCTGCTGGGGCGGGCCCGGGAGCTGGCCGGGCTGCGGGAGGCCGGCAAGTTCGCCGGGCTCTACCGGCTTCAGCAGGTACGCCGCCAGTTGCTGCTGATCGGGGCCGAGCTGTTCGACGACCCGGACGACGTCATGTTCCTGACCGTCGAGGAGCTGGACGCCGTGCCGGCGCGGGCCGTGATCGACGCTCGCAAGGCCGTGTACCGGCGCGAGATGCGGCGCCGGGCCGTGCCGGTGGCGCTGCTGTCCGACGGCACCGATGTCGAGGCGACGCTGCCGGGCGACGACGGGGCCGATCTGCGTGGGGTGGCGGCCTCGGCCGGGCGGGTGACCGGGCAGGCGCGGATCGTGCTGGACCCGGCCGGCGCGTACGTGGAACCGGGTGAGGTTCTGGTGACCGCGACGACCGATCCGGGGTGGACGCCGCTGTTCCTGACGGCGGCGGCGCTGGTCACCGAGACCGGCGCGGTCATGGCGCACGGGCCGACGGTGGCGCGGGAGTACGGGATCCCGGCTGTCATCTGCGTGCCCGGGGCCACCACGCGGATCCGGACGGGTGAGGTCGTGACGGTGGACGGGCGAGCGGGAACGGTGACGAGGGCATGAGGAAGCTTCTGGCCGTCGAGGCGGCGATGTGGCGCAACCTGTTCGCGTGGATGCTGCGCCGGTCCGTACCTCTGAAGGAGGGCGAGATGGCGTACACCTATCACGGGGTCGTCAAACCGATCCTGGGGGTGTTCATCGGGCTGTCGGCCGTCGAGATCCCGATCTTCGATCTGATCGTCCGCGAGGTGGTGCCGTGGGGGCCGGCGCGGTGGATCGTGCTCGCGCTCGGGGTGTGGGGGCTGCTCTGGATGATCGGTTTCGCGGCGGGGCTGCGGCGGCATCCGCATCTGGTCGGCGACGACGGGATCCGGGTGCGGCTGGGCAACGGCGTCGACTTCACGATTCCGTGGGCGGACGTGGTCTCGGTCAGCAAGCGGTACCGCTCGCTGCCGTCGAACAAGTCCGTTCAGGTCGTCGACGGGGTCAAGCACATCGTCATGGCCGGGCAGACCAGCGTGGACATCGAAAGGGCGGACGCCGGGGACGTCCGGATCTACGTGGACGACCCGGACGGGTTCGTCGCGGCGGCCCGGGCGAGGCAGCCGGAACCGGCGTGAAAGCATCGCTGGCATGCCGAAGAAGGTCGACCACGCCGAGCGCCGCCGGCTCATCGCCGACGCCCTGATGCGGGTGGCGGCGGAGCAGGGGCTCGAGGCGGTCAGCCTGCGGCATGTGGCGGCCGCGGCCGACGTGAGCGCGGGCATGGTGCAGCACTACTTCCGCACCAAGGACGAGATGATGACCTTCGCGCTGTCGGTGGTGCAGGAGCGCAGCCGGGACCGGGCGGAAAAGGCGATCGCCCGGCTCGGCGAGGACCCGCCGCCGCGCGAGCTGCTGCGCGCGCTGGTGACCGCGCTGCTGCCGCTCGACGAGCCGAGCCGGGAGAACGGGCGGGTGGCGCTGGCCTTCCTGGCATACACGGCTGTCCACCCGCAACCGGCCCTGCGGGCCGAGACCGAGCAGATGGTCGGTTTCATCGCGAGCCTTCTCGGCGGGCGGGCCGATGACGCGGCCGGGCTGCTGGCGCTGATGGAGGGCCTAGGCCTGTACGTTCTCGGCGGCCAGTACACCCCCGAGCAGGCGCTGGCCGCCCTGGACTCCCAGTTGGAAAGGCTTTTCAGCGCTTGACGGTACGGGTGAAGCGCGACCGGTACGTGGACGCGCTCAGCCCGTAGTGCGACTTGAAGCGGCGCGCGAAGTAGTTCTGGTCGGGCCACCCCACCGACTCGCCGATCTTGTTGATGGGCTGGTCGGTGTGCAGCAGGCGGGCCGCGGCCAGTTCGACACGATGACGTGACAGGTATGCCATCGGCGGCAGGCCGGTCGCCGACTTGAACAGCCGGACCAGGTAGCCGGGTGCGAGGTGCAGCTCGGCCGCCAGCTCGGTCAGCGTCCACTGGTACTCGGGGCGGGCCTCCATCATCCGCATGGCGTCGAGGACCGCCGGGTGGATGCCGGCCGCGTCGCCGGCCAGGTCGTCCGACTCGGCCACCACGCGGGCCAGCGTGCTGAGGAAGAGCACCAGCCGGCCGACCATGTCGCCCCGGTAGCGGGCCGGCGGCTGGGAGCGCAGTTTCTGCAGGCCGTCGAGGTGTTCGAGGGATCCGGCGAGCTGGTCCGGCTCGAGGTGGGCGTAGAGGATGCCGCGGCGCTGACCCGAGTACGGGCCGGTCCACAGCAGATGGCCGAGTTGCGGGTCCTGCCGGGTCCAGGCCAGCTCGCGCCGCATCAGCTCGGTCGAGAAGCAGCAGTTGTACAGGTCGAGGCCCACGCACTGCTCGTAGCCGTGCCACACGCCCGGCCGCAGCAGCACCACGTCGCCCACGCTCAGCTCGTGCCGCCCGGCCAGGCTGTGGTGGGTGCCCTGCCCGCCGGTCATCACCGCGATCTCGACGAAGCTGTGCGTGTGCACCGGATGGGCGTCCTCGTGCAGGTAGTGCCCGGCCCACACGGCCGATCCCTCGATGAAGTGCAGCAGCGTGCCGGTGGTCTCGACGGGGGGCTCGTCGGTCATGCCTCACCGTAGGCCCCAGGTGAATTTCGTGCTACCTCCGGTTCATCTCGGGCTATGCCGTGGCCTGCGCCACAACGCACGATCGGTGCCAGGCGAAACGGTTTCGCCATCAGTCCGAAACATCGATCACCGGATCGTCCCGGCCGCCTTTGAATCGTTTCACGCACTAGCTCTGGAGAGAAATGCCGGACATCGCCGCACCCACCGACCTCCGCTTCGATCATCATCTGAGTCCCGTGACCGGCATCGGCTCGGCCACCCCGCGCCTCTCCTGGCAGGTTCCGGCCGCCCCCGACGGCTACACGCAGACCCGCTACGAGATCGAGATCGAGCGCGACGGCTCGGCCGAGACCTTCGCGGTCGCCTCCGGCGACCAGATCCTGGTGCCCTGGCCGGGTGCGCCCCTCGCGGCTCGCGACCGGGCGAAGGTACGGGTCCGCGCCGGCGACGACGCTTCGTGGAGCGAGTGGAGTGCGCCGAGCACGGTCGAGGCCGGGCTCCTGAGCCCGGGCGACTGGACCGCCCGGTTCGTCAGCCCGCGCGAGATCGGCGCCTGGGGCGCGCCGGCTCCGCTGCTGACCGGCGTCGTCGACATCCCGGACGGCGTGGTCCGGGCCCGCCTCTACGTCACCGCGCACGGCCTCTACATCGCGAACCTCAACGGCCACCGGGTCGGCGACGAGCAGCTGGCGCCGGGCTGGACCGCCTATCAACACCGCCTGCGCTACCAGACCCACGACGTCACCGACCTGATCACGACCGGGACCAACCGCCTCGAGGTGCTCCTGGGCAACGGATGGTTCCGCGGCCGCCTCGGATTCCAGGGCAAACACGGTGTGTACGGGGACCGGCTCGCGCTGCTGGCGCAACTGGAGGTCGTCACCACCGACGGCGCGGTGCACGCGCTCGCCACCGACGGCTCCTGGACCGCCCGGGAAAGCCCGGTGACCGCCGACGACCTGTACGACGGCCAGAGCGTCGACCTGCGCCGGCCGCCCGGCCCCGAGACCCCGGTCGACGTGGTCGAGGCCGACCTCTCCCTGCTGGTCGCGCCGGACGGCCCGCCCGTGCGGATCACCCAGGTCGTCCCGGCCGTCGCCGTCAGCACGTCGCCCGCCGGCCGGACCCTGGTCGACTTCGGGCAGAACCTGGTCGGCTGGGTCCGGCTGAAGGTGCGCGGCGGGGCCGGCGGGGAGGTCGTCGTCCGGCACGCCGAGGTGCTCCAGGACGGTGAGCTCGCGGTGCGCCCGCTGCGCACGGCCCGCGCCACCGACTCGTACATCTGGGAAGGCTCTGAAGAAGTCGTCCTGGAACCGAATCTGACCTTCCACGGGTTCCGCTACGCCGAGGTGACCGGCGTCGACGGACTGCGCGCGGAGGACGTCGAAGCCGTGGTGGTCGGCTCCGACCTGCGGCGCACGGGCTGGTTCTCGTCGTCGCACGAACTGCTCGACCGCTTCCACGAGAACGTGGTCTGGGGCATGCGCGGCAACTTCGTCGACGTGCCGACCGACTGCCCGCAGCGCGACGAGCGGCTGGGCTGGACCGGCGACATCCAGGTGTTCTCGCCGACCGCGACGTTCCTGTTCGACACCGCCGGCTTCCTCGGCAGCTGGCTGGCCGACCTCGCGGCCGAGCAGCAGAAGGACGGCTCGGTCCCGCACGTGGTGCCCGACGTGATCCGCCAGCCCGGACCGGCCGCGGCGGCCTGGGGCGACGCCGCGACAGTCGTGCCGTGGGTGCTCTACCAGCGCACCGGCGACGTGGGCCTGCTCGAGCGGCAGCTGCCGAGCATGCGGGCCTGGGTCGACCGGATCTCCGGCCTCGCCGGGGCCGACCTGCTGTGGAGCGGCGGCTTCCAGTTCGGCGACTGGCTCGACCCGGCCGCGCCGCCGGCCGACCCGTTCCGGGCCAAGGCCGACCCCGACGTGGTGGCCACGGCCCACCTGGCCTACTCGGCCTCGCTGGTGGCCAAGGCGGCGCTCGCGATCGGCGACGGCGAGGTGGCCCGGGAGTACGGCGAACTCGCGGAGCGGGTGCGGGAAGCGTTCGCCCGGGAGTACGTGACAGCGGGCGGCCGGGTACTCAGCGACGCGCCGACCGTGTACGCGCTGGCCCTGCAGTGGGCGCTGCTGCCCACCCCGGAGCAGCGCGAACACGCGGCCGAGCGGCTGGCCGATCTCGTCCGTACGGCCGGATTCCGGATCAGCACCGGTTTCGTCGGCACGCCGTTGATGACCGACGCGCTGGCCGACGCGGGCGAGGCGGATCTCGCCTACCGCCTGCTCCTGCAGACCGGATGCCCGTCCTGGCTCTACCCGGTGACCATGGGCGCGACCACGGTGTGGGAGCGCTGGGACAGCATGCTCCCGGACGGCTCGATCAACCCGGGCGAGATGACCTCGTTCAACCACTACGCGCTCGGTGCGGTCGCCGACTGGCTGCACCGCCGGGTGGCCGGCCTCGCCCCGGCGCAGCCCGGCTACCGCCGCGTCGAGGTGCGCCCGCTGCTGAGCCGGCACCTCACACGTGCTTCGGCCAAGCATCTGACGCCGTACGGGGAAGCCTCGGTCTCCTGGGAGCGCGCCGACGGGTCGGTCCGCCTCGACGTCGTGATCCCGGTCGGCGCCCGGGCCGTCGTGACCGTTCCCGGTGTGGGCCACTCGATCGAAGTGGGGCACGGGAAGCACTCGTGGACGGCTGACGACCCGTACACGCAAGAAGCAAGCGCAAGCACCGCCGACCTGACACTCCGGCAGCTGATGGACCACGAACCCAGCTGGGACAAGGCTTTGGCCGCCGCGCGCGAAGCGGGTGTGGCCGACGACGAGGCTGTCCTGGCCGACCGGCTGGCGCCGTTCCTCGACGCCCCCGCGAGCGAGTTCGTCGACGCCGCCACCGCACACGGCTTCATCCCCGGCGGGAACGAGCTCGCCGCCCGCCTGCACACCCTCCTCTCCCTTTAAGGAGCATCGATGAAACGCAGCAGAATAGCGCTGTCAGTTCTCGCGTCGGCGACATTGGCGCTCGGCGCCTGCAGCGCCGGCAGCCTCGGCAGCAGTGACGACGAGGGCGGCGGCGGCAAGGTCACCCTGTCGTTCCTGACCGACAACCAGCCGGAGACGGTCAAGATCGCGGAGGGGCTGGCCAAGGACTTCACCGCCAAGAACCCCGACATCACGGTCAAGGTGGAGACCCGCCCGCAGGGCACCGAGGGCGACAACATCGTCAAGACCCGGCTCTCCACCGGCGACATGACCGACGTCTTCCAGTACAACTCGGGCTCGCTGTTCCAGGCGCTCGCGCCGTCGAAGAACCTGACCGCTGTCGACGGCTTCACCGACCGCCTCGACGAGAACTTCGCCAAGACGGTGACCTTCGAGGACAAGGTGTACGGCGCCCCGTTCGGTAACTTCATGGCGGGCGCGATCCTCTACAACAAGGACGTCTACGCGAAGCTCGGCCTCCAGGTCCCCAAGACGTGGGACGAGTTCATGGCCAACAACGCCAAGATCAAGGCCTCCGGCGTCGACCCGGTCATCCAGACGTACGGCGAGACCTGGACCTCCCAGCTGTTCATCCTGGGCGACTACCACAACGTCGAGGCGGCCGAGCCCGGCTGGGCCGACAAATACACCAAGAACCAGGCCAAGTACGCGACGTCGCCGCCCGCCCGGGCCGGCTTCGAGCACCTGCAGCAGGTCCACGACGCCGGCTACATCAACAAGGACTTCGCCTCGGCCAAACTGACCGACGGCCTGACCAAACTGGCCACGGGACAGGGCGCCCAGTACCCGATCCTGTCGGCCATGCTCAGCCAGCTCATCGCCGACAACCCGGGCACCGAGAACAAGATCGGCCTGTTCGCGATCCCCGGAAGTGACACGGCCAAGAACGGCCTGACCGTGTGGAGCCCGTCCGCCGTCTACCTCCCGTCGAGCACCACCGGGGACAAGGCCGAGGCGGCCAAGAAGTTCCTCGACTTCGTCGCCGGCCCCGACGGCTGCGCCTCGCAGGCGGCGGCGTCCCAGCCGACCGGGCCGTTCGCGGTCAAGGGCTGCAAGGTCCCGGACACCGTGCCGCAGGCGGTCAAGGACATGCAGGCGTACATCGACCAGCCGGGCGCGTCCAGCCTGGCCCTGGAATTCCTCTCCCCGGTCAAGGGCCCGGCCCTCGAGCAGATCTGCGTCGAGGTCGGCTCCGGCATCCGCAAGGCCGACGCCGGCGCCAAGCTCTACGACGAGGACGTCAAGAAGCAGGCGCAACAGCTCGGTCTGTCGGGCTGGTAGGTCACCTTGACTGCCATCGTCGAGAAGTCGTCCGCCCGGTCGCGCTCGCGCGCGGCCGGGCCGGCCGGCGGCAAGCGGGCCAAGAGCCCGTACCCGAACTGGTTCTATCTGCCGGCGGCGCTCGTCTACGCCGTGCTGTTCATCGTGCCGACCGTGACGTCGTTCTACTTCAGCATGACCCGCTGGACGCTGTTCGACTCGAAGTTCATCGGCTTCGACAACTACGTGACGTTCTTCAAGGAGCCGGCGCTGGTCTCCGGCCTCACCCACACGATCGTCTACGCGGTCGTGACGTCCGGCCTGAAGGTCGTGCTCGGCCTGGGGCTAGCGGTCCTGCTGACCTCGCAGATCATCGGGCGCGGCTACCTGCGCTCGGTGGTGTTCTTCCCGGTGCTGGTCAGCACGATCGGGGTCGGCCTGACCTTCACGATCCTGATGGACCCGGAGCAGGGGCTGATCAACCAGTCGCTGGCGGTGATCGGCATCGACGGCCCGGGCTGGCTGACCGACCCGTCGTACGCGCTGCTGTCGGTGGCCCTGGTCGACGTCTGGAAGGGTGTGGGGCTGGCGACGCTGATCTACATCGCCGGCATCGTGTCGATCCCGCAGGAGTACTTCGAGGCGGCCCGCGTCGACGGCGCCTCGGCCTGGCAGAACTTCCGCCGGATCGTGCTGCCGCTGGCCCGGCCGGCCACGTTCACGGTGATCCTGCTGTCGCTGATCGGCGGCCTGAGGTCGTTCGACCTGATCTGGGCGATGACCCGCGGCGGCCCCGGCTTCACCTCGGACGTGATCGCGTCGGTGATCTACAAGCAGTACCAGGCCGGGTTCTACGGGCTCTCGACCGCGGGCAACGTGGTGCTGTTCCTGCTGGTCACGGCGATCGTGTTTCCGCTGTCGCGCTACCTCAACAAGAAAGAGGTGGACTTGTGACCGTTGTTGCCTCTTCTCGTCGCCCGCGCGTTCTTCTCAGCCTCGTCGCGATCCTGCTCTCCGTCGTGGTGTTCCTGGTGCCGTTCGCGTTCATCCTGCTGACCGCGGTGAAGTCACGGCAGGAGGCGTCGCAGTTGGACTTCTCGTGGCCCACACAGTTCCAGTTCGTGCAGAACTTCGCCGACGTCGTGCAGGCCCGCGACTACATGCTGATCATCGCCTTCATCAACAGCACGATCCTGACCGTGGCGAGCGTGTCGATCCTGGTGGTGCTGGCGGCGATGGTGGCCTTCGTGTTGCAGCGCCGCCGGACCCGCTGGAGCGGCCTGATCAACTTCCTGGTCCTGTCCGGGCTGATCATTCCGCCGGCCGTGGTGCCGACGATCTGGGTGCTGCAGAAACTGGGCCTGTTCCGGACGATGCCCGGGCTGATCCTGATCGAGGTGGCGTTCGGCCTGTCCTTCTGCATCCTGCTGTTCCGGGCGTTCATCTCGACGATTCCGCGGGAGCTGGACGAGGCGGCCGTCATCGACGGGGCCGGTCCGCTGAGGTTGTTCTTCCGGGTGATTCTGCCGCTGTTGCGCTCGGTCATCATCACGGTGGTGGTCGTGCAATCGGTGACCATCTTCAACGACTTCACGAATCCGCTGTACTTCCTCCCGGGCGATCAGAACGCGACAGTGCAGTTGACTTTGTACAACTTCTCGTCGGCGTACTCAACGCAATACAACCTTCTGTTCATGGACATCCTGCTGATCACGATCCCGCCGTTGCTGATGTTCCTGTTCTTCAACAAGCGCATCGTGGCCGGCATGACCGCGGGCGCGGTGAAGGGGTGAGGCGATTATTCGATTGATCAACGCGCGCTGATCTCCTTAGTTTGTGAACGTGAGCGACGTACTTGTCATAAATGCGGATCTGGGCCCGCTGCACCGGGTCAGCCTGCGGCACGCCGTCCGCATGCTGGTGCGGCGGGTGGCCGAGGTTCACGAGTCCCAGCCGGACGCGGTGATCGGCGTCTGGCCCGTGCCGAAGGTGGTGCGCCTCGTCTCGTACGTGGTGACCCGCTGGCGCCACAGCCGCGGCCCGTCGTGGTCCCGCGCCGGGGTGCTGACCCGCGACGGCCGGCGCTGCGCCTACTGCGGCCGGGCGGCGTCGACCATCGACCACGTCCTGCCCCGCTCGCGCGGCGGCCTGAACACCTGGACCAACACGGTGGCCGCGTGCGGCGGCTGCAACCAGCGCAAGGGCGACCGCACCCCGGCCGAGGCGCGCATGCCCCTGCGGGCGACGCCCACGGCCCCGGCCTGGACGACCTTCGTCTGATGGTGCTCCCGCGCTCGGACCCGGCGGCTCAGGGAATGTCGTCCCGTTCGATCGGCGCGCGGCTACGGCTACCAGTTCTGGGTGGCGGAGAACGGCTTCTACGCGGACGGCGCCTTCGGCCAGCAGGCCGTGCACCTGCGGAACCCCCTGATGACCCGGCCCGGCGTGGCGTAGGCGCCGATCTCAGGAAACCGCCAGCCAGGTCACAGTTGGTACTCGACTGGACCACGTACCGTTGATGGTCACCCAGGCAGGGAGGCTGGCACCAATGAGCGGTGGATTCAAGAGGTTCGTGCTCTCGATGGTCGCGTCGAAACTCCAGAAGCGCAGCCACGGAGGCGGCCACAACGCGGTTGTCGACGGCATGCTGCGCGAGGTGAACCACCGAATCGCCCGCAGCCAGGGCCACCATGGCCACCCCGGCGCGTACGGGCAGCACCCCGGCGCCTACGGCCACCCGGGCGCTTACGGCCACCCCGGCGCGTACGGGCATCCGGGCGCCTACGGCCACCCGGGCGCCTACCCCGGCGGCTACGGCCACCACGGTCACTACCGTCAGGCCCCCGGCTACCACGGCCACTACCGTCATCACGGCCATTACCGGCACCACGGCCACTACCGCCGTCGCCGCTGGTTCTGAGCCGCTTCACCCGTCCCGGCGCGCCCGCGTGGTACGCCGGGACCGGCCGTCTCAGACGTCGAGCAGTTTGACGGTGACCGCGGCCGTGTCGCCGGGTTCCAGGCGCTGGGCCTCGCGGATGGCGCGCTTGATCGGCAGAACGAATGCTCCCTTCTGGCTCCCCGGGAAGATCGAGGTCTGCCACGTGCTGCTGCCCACCGAGGCGCGCACGCGCAGCGACCCGAACCCCCGCCGTATGCCCTCGGTCAGATGACGGATGTCCTCGGACTCCTCCGCCGGCAGCGTCACAAAGGTCCAGCTCTCACCCTTACGCGCGTCCCAGATCCACAGTTCGCTTTCGAAGTCGACCTCCACGCCCCGAAGCATGGCACGGGGGTACGACAACTTCACTCGACGCGGTACTGCTTCACCAGCCCGGCCAGGACGGTGCGGGTCCGGTGCAGGTCCTCGATCTGCGACTCGACCCGTTGGAGCTCGGAGGTGAGGCGGGCGGCCAGCCACGGCGTACGGATGGCCTCGTTGTTGATGCAGGGCAGGACGTCCTGGATCGTGGCGCTGTTCAGGCCGGCCGAGAGCAGCGACTGGATCAGGCGCACCCGCTCGACGGCCGCCTCCGCGTAGTGCCGCTGTCCGCCCGAACTCCGCGAACTCGTCAGCAGGCCCTGATCTTCGTAGTACCGCAGGGAACGAGGGCTGGCGCCGGTCGCGGCGGAGAGGTCGCCGATACGCATCACAGAAACTCCTCTTGACCCTTACACGGATGTCAAGTTTTACCGTGACTCCATGATGACCACAAGCGCCCTGAGTGAGCCGGTCACGCTGGCCGGAATGTCGTTGAGCAGTCAATTCGTGATGGCGCCGATGACGCGCTCGCAGTCGCCGGGAGGTACGCCCACCTCGCGCACGGCCGGCTACTACCGCCGGCGCGCCGAGAACGGCGTCGGGCTGATCATCACCGAGGGCGTGCTGATCGACCACCCGTCGGCCGGTCACGAGACGGACGTCCCCCGGATGCGCGAGGCGGGCTGGCGCCTGGTCACCGACGAGGTGCACGCCGCCGGCGGCCGGATCGCCGCCCAGCTCTGGCATCTCGGCAGCCAGCGGGAGCCCGTCGACGGGGTGCAGGCCTGGACTCCCTCGGCCGTGCCCGAGGCCGGTCGCCCGGACACCCATGCCATGGCGGGCCGGGATTTCCCGGTGCTGCTCGACGCGTACGCCCGGGCGGCCCGGACCGCGGTGCGAGCCGGTTTCGACGCGGTCGAGATCCACGCCGCGCACGGCTACCTGCTCGACGAGTTCCTGTGGCCCCGCACCAACCGCCGGTCCGACCGCTTCGGCGCCGACCGGGCCGCCTTCCCGGCCGAGGTGATCCGCGCCGTCCGCCGCGAGATCCCGGCGTCGATGCCGCTGATCGTCCGGTTCTCCCAGTTCAAGGAGCGCGACTACGCGGCGCGGATCGCCGACACCCCGGACGAGCTCGGAACGATCCTCGGCTCGTTCGCGGCCGCGGGTGCCGACGTGCTGCACGCCTCGCAGCGGCGCTTCTGGGAGCCCGCCTTCGACGGCAGCCCGCTCAACCTGGCCGGCTGGGCCAAGCGGCTCACCGGCCTGCCGTCGATCACCGTCGGCTCGGTCGGCCTGGCCCGGGACTTCATCGGCTCGTCGCGGATGACCGAACTGCTCGACCGCCGCCGTCAAGGTGAGTACGACCTGATCGCCCTCGGCCGGGTGCTGCTGGGTAACCCGGCGTGGGTCCGCCTGGCCGGCGAGGGCCGTCTCGACGAGATCAACGACTACCGCAAGGCGGACGAGGACCACTATTGGTGAAGAGCTGGATTGGTGATTCTCCAGCGAACGTGAGCGCCAGTTGATGAAATGTGTTGCATGTCCGAGTTGTCTGCGGAGCGTGCGGCCTTGAGTGCCTGGCGTGACGGTCTGGTCAATCTTGACGCCGGTAACCGGCTGCTGAATTTCAAGCGGTCGGAGACCGGCACCATCGACGTCCAAGGCCCACCGGCCGACGACATCGTCCGCGCGATCCGCGACGGCCGTGACTACGGCTTCCTCGCCTTCGGCGCCAAGCCTCAGGCCGGTGGCCTGTTCAAGACGGAGCTCACCGCCTCGGCGCTCGGCGGCCACCTGCGCCGCCTGCTGCGCAAGTCGCGTCAGGACTTCCTCGACCGCGGCGTGCCGGTGCTGCATCTCGCCGCCGGCATGCTGCGCTGGCGCGACGAGGAGGACGTCGCCTTCACCAGCCCGATCCTCCTGCTCCCGGTCGAGCTGACCGCGCTCGGGCCGGGCGATGTGCCCAAGCTGCGGTCCACCGGCGACGACCCCGTGGTCAACCCCGCGCTTGCCGTACGCCTGCGCCGGCTCGGCGTCGACCTGCCCGCCACCGGAAGCCTGGCCGAACTGAACGTGCCCGACTACCTCGCCCAGGTTCGGCAGGCCATCGGCACCCGCGACTGGCACGCCGACGAGACGGTCCTGCTCTCCACGTTCTCCTTCCACAAGGAGGCGATGTACCGCGACCTGCTCGACAACGAGGAGCGCATCGCCGCCCACCCGCTGATCCGCGCGCTGGCCGGCGGCGAACCGGGCGCCGGATTCGACCCGATCCCGATCGCCGACATCGACCGGCTGGCCCCGCCCGAGGACATGCCGCTCGTGCTCGACGCGGACGCCTCGCAGCGGGCTTGCGTGGCCGCCGCGGTCGAGGGCCACAGCTTCGTGCTCGACGGCCCGCCCGGCACCGGAAAGTCGCAGACGATCGCCAACATGATCGGCTGCCTGCTGCACGCCGGCAAGCGTGTCCTTTTCGTCTCGGAGAAGGCGGCCGCGCTCGAGGTCGTGCACAACCGGCTCGCGGGCGCCGGCCTGGACGGGTACCTGCTCGAACTGCACAGCCACAAGGCGACGCGGAAGGAGGTGGCCCGCGAGCTCGCCGCGGCACTCGACGACCAGCCGGTACCGGACGCCGGCCGCCCAGTAGACCGCGAGCAGCTCCGCGAGCGGCGCGAACGCCTCAGCGACTACGCCGTCGCGATGAACGAGGTGCGCCAGCCGCTCGGACGCAGCCTTTACGACGTGCTGGGCGTGCTGGGCCCGGCCGAGGTCCCGCTGCCCGACGTCTCGGTCAACTCGCTGACGCCCGAGTCGCTGGAACGCCTGGGCGAGGCCGCCGACGAGCTCGCCCGCTGCTGGCGGCCCATCGCCGGCGACTTCCTCTGGCGTGACGTGATCGAGCGGGAACCGCTCGACGACCGCCTCCGCCGTGCCCGGGCCGCGCTGCGCTCGCTGGCCGAGGTCGCCGGCCGCAACCAGGCCGCGGCCGAGGCGTTCGGCGTCACCCGGCCCTCCCAGGCCGGCAAGCTCGCCACCCTGGTCACGCACGCCGCGCGGCGCCCGGACGGCGTACCCGGCGAATGGCTCACGGCGACGAGCCTGGAGCCCGTCGGCCGCTCGGCCGAGCGCCGCAGCCGCGACCTCACCGCGGTCCGGCAGGCACGGGCAGCGGTCCGCTCCGCCGCCGGCGTCGAATGGCACGAGCTGCCCGACGTCGCCCCACCGGCTCTGGAACCGCGCACGCTCACCGCGGACGCCGCCGAGGAGGCCGCCCACCGGCACGCCGAGGACGCCGACGTGCTCGACGAGGTGCTGCACGACTTGGGCCCGATCGCTTCGCGGCTCGGCCTGCCGCCCGTCGTCACCTTCGCCGACCTGTCCCGGCTGGCCGCGATCGCCGACCTGGCGTCGCGGCCGAACCGCCCCGAGCCGTTCTGGTTCGGCGCCGGGGTGCTCGCCACCGTGTCGGCCGCGGCCACCGCACTGCGCCGCTCGGCCGAGGCGGTGGCCGCGGCCGAGGCGCAGGCCCGCCGCTACTTTCACGAGTCGATCGTCGAGCAGCCGGTGGAGCAGCTCGCCGACCGGCTCACCAACGTGCACCGCGGCCTGCGGAAACTGTTCCGGGCGTACCGCCGGGACTGGGAAGCGGTGGCCGCCTTCGCCCAGCCGGCGATGGCTCCGGCCGAGGCGGTCGCGCATCTGGGCACAGCGGTGGCCTGGAAGGTGGCACTGCGCGAGCAGGCCGCGGCCGAGCGGCAGTACGCGCCCCTGCTGGGCCGTTACTGGCGGCGCCAGGCCACGGACTTCAACGCCATCCACGAGGCGGTGCAGGTGGCTGGTGAGGTGCTGCGGCTCTCGCCGCCCGAGGCCGTGCAGCAGGTCGCCGAACAGGTGGGCAAGCCGCTGCCGGGGCTCGCGCGGATCGCCGCTCAGGCGCGCCGGGTCCGCGAGCCGGAAGCCGAGACGATCCGCGAGGAGATCGCGGGGCTGCGGGCCCGGGTGGAGCCGCTGAAGGCCGCGGCGACGGTGCTGCGCGCCTACAGCCGAGCCTGCGAGCGGGACGTCGACCTGGCCGAGGCGCTGCGCCTGGCCCGGCTGCGCAAGGCCGTCGTGGAGGCGGAGCAGGAGCTCGCGTCGCGGACAGACGAGGACGGGACCCTGGCCGGCCTGGGCGAGGGCCTGGACGAGGCGATTGGCTGGGCGTCGGCCGCCCGGCGACTCGCCACGGGCACGGACCGGCCGCTGACCGACCAGCAGGCGGCGGCTCTGGACGGTTGCGTGGCGGCGGGCGCCCTCGCCGAGCGGGCCGGCGCCTGGGAGCAGGCCCGGAACGGTGTCGTCGCCGCGTTCGCGACCACCCGGCACGAGGAGATCGGTGCGGCTCTCGACGCGTACACCAGCCGCTTCCTCGATGACCTGATCGAGGACCGCACGGGTCAGCAGGAGTGGTTCGGCCACCTCGCCGCCCGGCGGGCGCTCGCCGCGCACGGGCTGGACGCGGCCGTCGACTCTTGTGCCGAGCAGCGGGTGCCGCCCGAGCGGATTCGGGAGGTGCTCGACCGGGCGTTGCTGGCCGCCTGGGCCGACGCGGTGATCCGCTCGGACCGGCGACTGCACCCGGGTGGCTCGGCCGAGCGGGACCGGCTGGTCGAGGAGTTCCGGCGGATGGACGCGGCGCTCGCCGGCAGCGCGCCCGCGGCGATCGCGACGGTCCTCAGCGAACGCAAGGCGGCCGCGCGCAAGCCGGAGGATCTTGCCCTGCTGCGCCGGGAAGGTATGAAGGAGACCCGGCACCTGGCCGTGCGGGAGCTGATCGGGCGGGCGCGTGACACCGTGCTCGCGGTGAAGCCCTGCTTCCTCATGTCGCCGCTCGCGGTCAGTCAGTTCCTGCCGGCCGACCTCACCTTCGACGTGGTCATCTTCGACGAGGCCTCGCAGATCACGCCCGGCGACGCGGTCAACTGCGTCTACCGCGCCTCCGCCATGATCGTGGCCGGCGACGACAAGCAGCTGCCGCCGACGTCCTTCTTCGCGGTGTCGTCCACCGTCGAGCCCTCGGCGGACGCCGACCCCCAGGACGAGGATGAGCCGGCGGAGGACGCGGCGACGGACGTCAACGACTTCCAGTCCGTGCTGGAGCTGGCCAAGGCGTGCGGCGCTTTCCGTACGCTGGCGCTGGCCTGGCATTACCGCAGCCGGCACGAGGCGCTGATCGCCTTCGCCAACCACGCCTTCTACCAGGCCCGGCTGATCACCTTCCCGTGCGCGAACGCGTCCGATCCGGAGTCCGGTGTGGAGCTGATCCTCGCCGGCGGCGTCTACCGCCGGGGCACGACCAGGGACAACCCGGTCGAGGCGGAGCGGGTCGCCGAGCGGATCGTGCACAGCCTCACGACGCGGCCCGACGAGTCGCTCGGCGTGGTCACGTTCTCGGTCGCGCAGGCCGAGGCGATCGAGGCGGCCCTGGGGCGAGCGGTCGCCAAGCATCCCGGCCTGGAGCGCTTTCTCGACGGCGACCGGCTCAACGGCTTGTTCGTCAAGAGCCTGGAGTCGGTGCAGGGCGACGAGCGCGATGTCATGATCTTCTCGATCGGGTACGCGCACGACGAGGACGGGAAGATCAGCACGAACTTCGGCGCCCTCAACCAGCGCAACGGCGTTCGCCGGCTGAACGTGGCGATCACCCGGGCCCGGCGGCGTGTGGAGATCGTCTCGTCGATCCGGTCGAGGGACATCCCGGCGTCGGCCAACGCGGGCGTACGGCATCTGGCCGCCTATCTGGAGTACGCGGAGCGCGGCCTGGCGCCGGCGCCGTTCCCGTCCGCGGTCGACCCGATGGCCGAGGAGATCACCGCGCTTGTGCAGTCCTGGGGCTACCGGGTGCGGACGGCGGTCGGCACCGACGGCTTCCGCGTCGAGGTGGGGGTGCGGCACCCGGCGCACGACGGCGAGGTGTACGCGCTCGGCGTCCAGTGTGACGGGCCGCGCTACGCCTCGATCGCGGCGGCGCGTGACCGCGACCGGATCAGCGCGGAGATCCTGGCCGGGCTCGGCTGGCGGTTGCACCGCATCTGGGGAACCGCGTGGCACCGTGACCGGCCGGGGGAGGAGGCGCGGCTGCGGGCCGCGATCGAGGAGGCCGTCGGCGCACTTCCGGGCGCGTCCGGCCAGTCGTACCGAAGGGTGGACCTTGTGCGGCTTCAACCCGTCTCCTGACCGATTGTCGTATTGACTCGTTGCTGGTTCGTGTCCAGCATGGTTCGGGTGACATCAGGGAGCGCCGCGGCCGGTGCCGCGCCGGTCAGCTGTGTCGCGTTCCGTGCCGACGGTCGACGGCTCGCCAGCGGCTCGCACGGTGGCGGGGTCCTCGTGCAGGACACCAGCGACCCGGCCCGACCGACCAGGCTGACCGAATTAGCCCATCGGTCGGCCGTCCTCGGGGCTGCCTTCAACCCGGCCGCCGCCGACCTGCTCGCCACCGGCTCGGCCGACGGCACCGCCGCCGTCTGGCGCGTCGTCGACGACCGGCCGCCGGCCCTCATGAAGGTCCTGAGCGGCCACCCGGCGCCCGTCACCGCCGTGCACTGGATGCCCGACGGACAGCACCTGCTCTGCCAGCTCGGCGACGGCCGGGCCGCCGTCTGGCACGCCTTCGGCGAGAAGTACCTCGGGGAGGTCGGCGACTGTCTGAGCCTGGACGTCAGCGCCGGCGGGCTGGTCGTCTCGGTCGGCGGCAGCGGCATGGTCTCGGTCCGGGACCTCGCCGGCGACCCCAATCCTCTTGCCGCTCGGCAGGCGCCCGCCGCGGAGGCCTGCGCATGGTCGCCCGACGCGGCGACGCTGGCTCTTGGCCGCCGTGACGGAGCGATCGAGCTGCGCACGCGCCAGCTCGACCCGATCCGCACGCTTCGACCGGGTGCGGCGCCGCTTCGGGCCGTCACCTGGTCGCCCGACGGTCGCTACGTCATCGCCGGCGGATACGACGGGACCGTGTTCGCCGTCGACGCCAACGACCGGCTGCTCTGGCGGCACACCGACGCGGCCATCCGGCCGCGCTCGCTCGCCATCGGCGGCCGGGCGATCGCGGTCGCGTCGTTCGGCGACCGCCCCTATCTGCTCGACGTCTTCTCGGGTGGCTACTCCCGCCAAGAGGCCGGCGAGCCGTCGTCCCCGTCGGTAGCCTTCCGCGACGGCATGATTGTGGCCGACGACCGCACGGTCACCGCCGGCCCGCTCGGCGACCGCACGGTCATCGTCGAGCACGAGCTGCCGGTCCGGGCTGTCGACGCGCTCGCCGACCGGATCGTGGTCACCGCCGCCCACCAGGCGATCCGCCTGATCCGGCTCGATCCGCGGGCCTACGAGGTCGAGCTCGGCGTCACGCTGCGCGCCCCCGAGCCGGTACGCACCGTCGCTCTGCTCGGCTCGGCCGAGGCCACCGTGGTCGTCGCCGCCTCGTACGACTTCCGGCTGTTCGCCTGGACCGTCGACTGGACCGGCCCGCCGGTCGGCCCGCGCCTGGCCGGCGAGTTCGGCAGCGGGATCGCCACGCTCCAGCGCCTCGACGACCAGCGGCTCACCGCGATCGACCACCGGGGTGAACTCGTCATCCTCGCGCTGGGCTCGGACGGGGCTCTCTCCGCTTAGGACCTCTCGGATCATGGCTGCGGCTCCTCTCGCTCGATTGCCCGAGAAGTTAGCCCTCGGCGCGATCGCCCGGTGTGCCAATCGCGCCGCCTGTGGATAACTTTTCCACTGTGGATAACTGAGGATCTTGGCTGGCGGTGGCCTAAGGTCGGGACCGCACGTGTCGGTGGGTGAGGCTTCGCAGAGCGCTCGGCCACCGGATTGACTCGACAAGAGAGAGCGTCACGAGGGCGACAGACCGTCCAGCAGCCGGCGCAGCCCCCAGCAGAACTGCTCCGTGCCCACCCACGTGGCCATGACACCCGCGACCGCGGCGGTGCGGGGATAGGCGCCGACCGGCACGGCGCTGAGAGCGGCCCGGCGCGCGTCGACGCGCTCGGCCTCTGGTGGCAGGGCGCCCGCCCCCGGCACATCGGCCACCTCTAGGGCGATCGAGCCCAGGACGAAGACCATGACGGCGTACGAGCCACGCGCGGCCGCCACCGCGCCGAGGCCGCCCTCGGCGAGTAGGGCGAGCAGGCGTTCGCCCAGGCGCCACGGGCCGGCGCCCTCCATCGGGCCGCCGAGCAGCAGGGGGACGGCGCCGGGGTGAGCCACCAGCCGGCGCCTCAGCTCCAAAGCGAGCTGTTCCACTTCGGAGCGCCAGTCATCAGCGCCGGTGATCTTGTCGGGCAACTCCAGCATGCGTTCGATCAGGGCATGGTGCAGGGCGGCCTTGTCAGCGAAGTACGTGTAGACCGCGTTGGCGGCCACCCCGATGGCGGCCGCGGTGCCGCGGATGGTGACAGCGGCCGGGCCGCCCGCGTCGAGCAGGGCCAGGGCGGCGTCGAGTATCTCGGCCTCGGAGGGTATGTGGCGGCGTTTCCCTGGTTCCATCACGCGAGGTCGGGCGAGGCGGGCGAGGTCAGGCGCGCAGGCGGGCCGCGGCGGACACCGGGTCGAAGCCGAACGGAAGCTCAAGGCGGTGGGCGCGCAGAAGGTCCTCGTCGGCGAGCAGCTCGGGGGTGGGCGCGTCGGCGACGATGCGGCCGGCGTCGAGGATCACCGAGCGGGGGCAGAGCTGGAGGGCGTACGGGAGGTCGTGGGTGACCATCAGGACCGTGACGGGCAGCGGTTCCAGGATCTCGGCCAGTTCCCGGCGGCTGGCGGGATCGAGGTTCGAGGAGGGCTCGTCGAGGACGAGGATCTCGGGGCGCATGGCCAGCACCGTGGCCACGGCGACGCGGCGGCGCTGGCCGAAGGAAAGATGGTGGGGGACCTGGTCGCGGTGCTCGGACATGCCGACGGCGGCGAGGGCCTCGTCGACACGGGCGGTGAGCTCGTCACCGCGTACTCCCAAATTCTGCGGGCCGAAGGCCACGTCCTCGGCGACCGTGGGCATGAAGAGCTGGTCGTCGGGGTCCTGGAAGACGATGCCGACGCGGCGGCGGATCTCGGCCAGGCCGGCCCGGTCGGCCGGGTCGACACGGGCGCCGGCGACCTCGATGGTGCCGGTGCCGCCGTGCAGAATGCCGTTGAGGTGCAGGACGAGGGTGGTCTTGCCGGCCCCGTTGGGGCCGAGGAGCGCTACGCGCTCACCGGCCGGGATGGTGAGGTCGACGCCGCGCAGGGCGACGTGGCCGTCCGGGTAGGCGAAGTGCACGCCGGCGACCCGCAGCGCCGTTTCTGTCTCGCTCATCCCGGACATCATCCCAGGGTCGCGGCCAGGGCGATCCCGGCGGTGGCCACAGGCAGGGCCGCGGCGGCCAGCCACTGGCCCGTGGGGGCACGGTCGTCGGCCGGGCGGGGGAGACGGCCCTGGTAGCCGCGGGCGACCATGGCGAGGTAGACGCGTTCGCCACGTTCGTAGGCGCGCAGGAACAGTGAGCCGACGCTGACGGCGAAGGCCTTGACCTGCCAGAGGAAGCGCGGGTCGTAGCCGCGGGCCAGGCGGGCGATGCGCATACGGCGGGCGTCGTCGGCGAGAACGTCGAGGTAGCGCAGCATGAAGGTGGCGATCTGGGTGAAGACCGCAGGGCAGCGCAGGCGGTCCAGGCCGAGGATCAGGTCGCGCATGGTGGTGGTCGCGGCCAGCAGGAGGGAGGCCAGGACGCCGAGGGTGCCCTTGGCGAAGATGTTCCAGGCGCCGTGCAGTCCGTCGACCGACAGCGACATGCCCAGCCAGGTGATCCGCTCGCCCTGGCCGAAGAAGGGCAGGGCGACGGCGAGCAGGACGAAGGGGAGCTCGATGGTGGCCCGCTTGGCCAGCCACAGCGCGGGCACGCGCGCCGCCGCCGCCACCGCCGTGAGAAGCACGAAGTAGCCGCCGAAGGCCCAGAACTCCGTCCGCGGGGTGATCACCACGATGATGGTGAAGAGCAGCACCGCGGCGATCTTGACCTCGGGTGCGAGCCGGTGGACCGGGCTCTCGCGCAGCAGGTGGAGAGGGTGAGCGTGCCCGGCGCCCATCAGTGGCCTTGTTCGGTGGTGCCGGCGGTGCTCTGGCCGCGGCGGCGGGCCAGCCAGAAGACGCCGCCGCCGATGCCGAAGGTGATCAGGACGCCGAGGACGCCCGAGAGGCCGGTGGACAGGAACTCGTTGTCGATGCCCTTGATGCCGTAATCGGCCAGCGGGCTGTCGGAGAGCTGGTGGTCGCCCTCCTGCTGGGCCATGCAGGTGCCGCCGGTGATCTCGCCGTCGGCGTTGAAGGTGCAGCCCTCGCGGGCGGTGTAGTCGAGACCGTCGGGGCTGCCGGAGGCGAAGTTGCTGGCCACGCCGGCCAGCAGCAGGGCGACGAGCAGGCCGCCGGCCAGGAACCATCCGAGTCGCTTGCTCATGCCGGGGCTCCCACTTCGACGGTGAGCGGCTTGCGGAAGCGCCGCAGGGCGTAGACGAGATCGGGCCGGACACGGGCCACGGTGGCAACGGTGGTGGCGGCGATGACGCCCTCACCGATGCCGATCAGGAGGTGGACGCCGGCCATGGTGCCGGAGATCCACGGAAGCGACAGCTCAGTGGTGCCGCCGAGCGCGTATTCGAGAACGAAGCCCTGTGAGGCGATCACCACGGAGATGATCGAGGCGATCAGGGCGGTGGCGGCCAGGCCGGCCGGGCTCTTCGGCAGGAAGCGCAGCAGCACGACGACCAGCAGGTAGCCGGCGGCGGTGCCGAGCAGCGCCATGTTGGTGATGTTGAGGCCGATCGCGGTGAGGCCGCCGTCGGCGAACAGCAGACACTGCACGATCAGGACGGTCGAGACGCAGAGGGCGCCGACCCACGGGCCGACCAGGATCACCGCGAGGGTGCCGCCCAGCAGGTGGCCGGAGACGCCCGGCAGCACCTGGAAGTTCAGCATCTGCACGGCGAAGATGAACGCCGCGACCAGGCCGGCCATCGGCGCCAGCCGGTCGTCCAGGTCAGCGCGGGCCTTGCGGACGCAGAAGGCCAGAGCCACGACCGCGAAGACGGCGAAGATCGCTGACACCGGTCCGTTCACGATGCCGTTGGCTATGTGCATCGCCGTCGTGTCCATGACAGGCCTCCTCTCAGAATGTTCCCAGCGACCGCAGCATATTGGCGCGGAGATGCTGTTGCAAAGAGTTGGCAACTAGACGTCGGTCTGAAGATCAAGTTAAGCGGAGACGGCGGAAACCCTAGAAGAGGGAGAGCTGACCCGGTGTGGGATCGCGGCGTGCGGTCAGGCCACCGCGGAAGACCCAGGGCCTGACCTCGGGAATCGGGTCGGCGCCGTCCTCCACGACCGGGGGCGAGCCGCCGGTGAGGGCCCACAGTGAGGGACCGAGGTTGATGCCGCGCGTCCGCAATGCCTTTCTCATCACACTCATGCTCAGAGGCAGTCGGGCCGAGGCCAGCGGTGGGATCGGCAGGTCGAGACGCATCCTCATCAGCTCGCGGTTGCGCTCGACGATCTCGCGGGCGGCCGGGTCGGTGAAATGCTTCGCGGCGTGAGCGCCCACGGCGTCGCGGACAAGGGCGGCGCCGGCCTCCCACGCGGCCTCGACGCTGCCGAACGTGGCGAGCAGCTTGGCCGCGGTGGCCGCGCCGAACCGGCGTACACCATGAAGGTTGTCGGACGGGTCGCCGCGCAGCGCGGCGAAGTCGCGGTACTGCCAGGGGTGCACGCCGTAGAGCTCGGGCAGGCCCGCGGCCTCGACGAGCACAGCCTCGTCGAAGCCGCCGTTGCGGACCCGCAGCACCGACGTGTGCTCGTCGAGCAGGGCGAACGCGTCACGATCGCTGGTCATCAGGACCGATCGCCACCCGTCCCGGCGGGCCGACGCGGCGGCACTGGCCAGCACGTCGTCGGCCTCCCAGGACTCGTGAACCACCGTGCAGACGCCGGCGTCGCGCAGCAGGGACGGCGCTTCCAGCAGCTGGGCCGTCAAGTCGGGCGCTTTGTCGGGGCGATGGGCCTTGTACGCCGGATAGGTGAGCCGCCGGGCCGAGGAGGAGGGGCAGTCGAAGCCGACAATGAGGGCGTCGGGGCGCAGATGTGCGGCGGCCCGGGCGAGATAGCCGAAAAGGCCGCGCAAGGCCCAGATCGGCCGGCCGTCCGCGTCGACCCACCCGTCACCGGCGCCCGCGTGGTAGGCCCGGTGCAGGAGACTGTTCCCGTCGAGGACCAATAGCAGCGGCACCTCAAAGAGGGTACGCGGGCCCGCCGGAACCATCACTCCCCTGATGGTCCCGGCGGGGGAACTGGGCGTCAGGCCGGCGGAGGAGCCACGCTCTCCCGGACGACCAGGGACGGCGCGATGGTGCGCCGCGCGGCGTCGGCGGTGCCTTCCTGCTCGATCTGGGCGAGCAGCAGTTCCAGGGTGGCCGTGGCCGCGGCGTCGAAGTCGGGCCGGACGGTGGTCAGCGGCGGCGTGAAGTACTCGGCCTCGGGAACGTCGTCGAAGCCGACGATGCTCACGTCCTCGGGCACCCGGCGCCCGTGCTCGTTGAGGGCGCGCAGCAGGCCGAGCGCGATGTGGTCGTTCGCCGTGAAGATGGCGGTCGCCTCGGGCAGGCGGGCGAGCAGCTGGCCGTTGCGGTATCCGGAGGCCGCGTTCCAGTCGCCGGTCAGCAGCGGTGGGATCTCCCGGCCGGCGTCGCGCAGCGCCGACTCCCAGCCGCGTACGCGGCCGGCCGCGTCGAACCAGTCGGACGGGCCGGAGATGTGCCAGACGGTCTCGTGGCCGGCCGCGAGCAGGTGCTCGGTGGCGGCCCGGGCGCCGGCCACCTGATCGACCGTGACCAGCGTGCTGGTGCGCTCCGGGTCACCGTCGATGGTCACCAGCGGCACGTGCTCGGGCAGCTGGGCCAGGGCCGGGCCGGCGCTCGCCACGGGGGCGATCACCACGAGCCCGGCGACCCGCTGGTCGAGATGGCGCTCGACGGCGTCGGCGATGGAGCGCTCGTCGAGGTTGCGGACGCTACCCACGTTGACCGCGAATCCGGTCGCCAGGGCGGCCTCCTCGAACGCGGTGAGCATCATGGCCGGCCCGTACAGCGCCGTGTTCTGGGTGACCACGCCGATCACCTTGGAGGTGCCGGTGACCAGGGCGCGAGCCGCCCGGTCGGGCCGATAGCCGAGCTCGGCGATCGCGGCCTGTACCTTGAGACGGGTCTGCTCGCTCACGTTCGGGTGCTCGTTCAGCACCCGTGAGACTGTCTGATGGGAGACCCCCGCCAGCCGGGCCACGTCCATCATGCCCGGCGGTCGTCCGCGCTTCACGCTCACCCGGGGCAGGATATCGCCTCATCACAGCCCTCCCGCGAGCAGCTGATACGGCGTGCGCGTCGCATCGACAACCGGCGATATCGCCGATCGCTTCCGGTGGGCCGGCAGTGTGGTCGCGGTGGTCCACGGCCGAGGCAGGCCGGCCGGCGCCCGCAGGCGCAGAAGCGGCTTGCGCAGCGTCTGGAGGCCGCTGATCCACATCTTGGCGGGGGAGAAGGCGTGGATCCAGGCGATCACGCCCGCGCAGCGGTCGTCGGTGTTCGCGGCGACCATGGTGGCCGTGATCGCGGCGGCGTCGGTGAGCACCGGGCGCCAGACGATCGGCAGTGGGACGTCGCCGGAGCCGTCGAGCTCGGCGACCACCTGCTGCGACTGGGCGGCCACCCGGGCCAGAGTGTCCTCGCCGTGCCGGTCCTGGCTGCCGGTGAGAAACCAGATCTCGCGAGCGGGTTGCGGCTCGACCGTCATGAGCCACCCCGCACCGGCGGGCCGGCCACCGTGTCCCGGTCGACCATCGCGGGCTCGACGAGCGTGGAGGTCGCCGTCCGGGCGCCGGTGACCAGCTGGTCGAGCAACAGCCGGAGGGCCTGGCGGCCCACGTCGGCGAACTCCTGCCGGATCGTGGTCAGGGCGGGATGGAAGTACGCGGCCTCGGGCACGTCGTCGAAGCCGATCAGGCTCACGTCCTCCGGTACCCGGCGGCCCTGCTCGGCCAGCGCCCGCATCACGCCGAGGGCCACGTGGTCGTTCGCCGCGAAGACGGCAGTGCAGTCGGGGATGCGGGCCAGCATGCGGCCGCACTGATAGCCCGACGCCGCCGACCAGCCGGCTCGCAACATCGGCGGTGCCTGGGCGCCGGCCTCGGCCAGGGCGGCGCGCCAGCCGGACTCCCGGGCCCGGCTGCCATGCCATTGCTCCGGGCCGGCGACGTGCCAGACCGTGCGGTGGCCGTGTTTGAGAAGGTGTTGCGTGGCGAGCCGGCCGCCGGCGTACTGGTCGACCGAGACGTTCGCGACGTCCCACTCGGGCAGGCCGTCCACCGTCACGATGGGGATGCCGGGCGGGACGAGGCGCATCGCCTCGGCGGCCGCGTCGACCGGAGCGATGAAGACGAGGCCGGCCGCGCCCTGCTGCACGAGCCGCTCGACGATCCGCCGGGACGCCGCGGTGGCGTCGTAGCCGGCCACGTGGCCCACGGTGAGGGACAGGTCGGCGCCGAGCGCGGCCTCCCCTATCGCCTGCACCATGCTGGACGGGCCGTACAGCGTCGTGTTCTGGGCGACCACACCGACCACGTTGGACCGGCCGGTGGCCAGCACCCGGGCCGACAGGTTCCGGCGGTAGCCGAGTTCGGCGATGGCGGCCAGCACCCGGGTGCGGGTCGTGGGTGAGACGTGCGGGTGTCCGTTGAGCACACGCGACACCGTCTGATGGGACACGCCCGCCCGGGCGGCCACATCGGACATGACGGGGCGGCGGCTCATATGAAGTCGTCCTTTACCGGCGGGTAGCGGAAATGTGAACGCAAACATGCGGGGTGGGTGTACGCGCTGTCAAGGGCCCATTACACCGCCGTTACCTGTTCGTGACATTGGCGGTCGTGCGCGGCAACGAGGTCGAACTGGGATCTTGACAT
Organism: Actinoplanes sp. NPDC048988; assembly: GCF_043197815.1. Taxonomy (NCBI): domain Bacteria; kingdom Bacillati; phylum Actinomycetota; class Actinomycetes; order Micromonosporales; family Micromonosporaceae; genus Actinoplanes; species Actinoplanes sp. NPDC048988. The sequence goes on from NZ_JBICTW010000020.1 coordinate 47,620, forward strand.
CCCTCGGGGCGGTACCGGATCGTGTCCGTCGTGTATCGACCGCGTTTCGCCGAGTCCGCTGCGGTTCGCGGTCCATGTGAACGCTCTCAGGGCGCGAAGACGGCACGGTGAGCGACGAGTTGGTGGGCCTCTGGGACAGTGCGCCCTATGAGTACGGTTCCATGGAGGCCAGCAGTATCGCCCTGCACGCGGACGGGTCGGGCTGGTCGGTCTGGGAGAACGCCGGTGGTGCCGCGCTGACCATGCTCCGGTGGACCCGCGTCGGCCCCTCGACCGTGAAGATCGTCGAGAGCGGGACCTTCTTCGGTACGTGGGATCCCTCGGCGCCCGTCGGCAGTCGCCTGATTCTCGACGATCCGGACGACGACCCCGAGGAGCCGGCAGGCGCCGGTGGTGACGTCGTCGAGCTCGGGTACGAGCTCGGCGAGGACGTTCCGCCGCTGGCCGAGAGCCCGATGGTGGTGCTCAGGCTCGCGGAGTCGTATCAGGGAATGGCGACCTACGCCCTCAGCCGGCGCGACCTCGGGCCGGCTGACGTCCCCACGGTCGCCGAACCGGCCTGACCGACGCCCGCGATCGCATCAGCGGCGCGGTGACGAGGCGCGAGACGGCTGTGCCGGCAGCTCGGATGTGTGGGCGGGCCGGGCCAGCGGGACGAAGGCGATCAGGATCGCCGTGGCCGCGAACGGCAGGAGGTCCAGGTCGACGGGGATCGCCAGGAAGCCGGCCAGGAACAGGGCGGGGCTCCACCAAGGGAGGCGGCGCGCCGCGGCCAGCTGGGCCATCAGGACGACGATGCCGAGGCCGAACAGGGCCGGGCCGGTCGTCTCCAGCGCGTCCGGCAGTGGGGCCCGCTCGCTGAAGGTGTCGAACAAGTCGCCGGTGATCACCCACAGGAAGCAGCCCACCCCGAAGACCGCCGCGGCGGCGGCCACGGACGCGACGACCGTACTGGTCCGGCTTCGGGGATTCCGCGCCGCGATGAGCTGACGCATCTGAACGGCCAGGATGGCGAAAAGGACCATGGCGGCGAAGAAGGCGGCGTGGCCGATGTCCCACGCCGGGCCGTTGCCGCGGTCGCCGTCCCAACCGTCCACCCACCGCAGCAGGCCGTAGCAGAGCATCAGCAGGGGAGCGACGACCGCCATCAATCTCATGCACGGAGCGTAGGAATCAGCCGGCGCCGGCCGGAATCGGTGGCATCCCGGCCTTGCCCCCTAGGGGCACGGACGGCCGGCGGGGTTGCCGCCGGCCGTCCGCGTTGTGGGAGTTGGGATCAGGAGAGCGGGCAGGTGCTGCGGTATTCCTGGATCGACAGGCCGGTCGGGCCGGGGCAGATGAACTGGTCGTAGCGGGTGTCGTTGTCGACGAAGCGCTTCAGCCAGGCCACCGCGAGCCGGGCGGTCGGGGTGTTCACCGACTGCGGGAAGAAGTGACTGGCGTTGTTGAGTTCCAGGTACGCCTTCTCGGAGCCGGAGTTGAGGCTGCTGTAGAACAGCTCCGAGTGCGTGGCGACCGGGGCGACCGTGTCGGACTCGCCGCCGACGATCAGGGTCGGTACGCGGTTGCTCGACCACGACTTCGTCAGGTTCCACGGAGCGAGCGGGACGGCCGCCTGCAACGACGGCCGGTCACGGGCGGCCTCGAGGCTTCCGCCGCCGCCCATGGAGTGGCCGGCGACGGCGAGCCGGGACGAGTCGATGCGGTTGCGCACCGAGCTCGACCGGGTGAGGTAGTCCAGGGCCGCCAGCAGTTGGTCGCCGCGCTGGGCGGGCTGGTCGAGCAGGGTGTTGGTCTCGATGCCGATCACCACGAAGCCGTGCGAGGCGATGCGCGGGCCGAGCCAGGCCAGGCTGGACCAGGTGGCGGTGAAGCCGGGCGAGATCGCGACGGCGCCGAAGGTGCCCTCGCTGGTGGTGGTCGGGTAGTAGATGACGCCGCCGCCGAAGCCGGAGACGAGCGACGAGACATTTTCGGTGGCGACCGAGTACGGGCCACGGCTGGCGTCGAGCGCCGCGAGCGTCGGGTTCGGGCCACGCTCGTACGGGTTGTCGGCCGCCTGAGCCGGCGCGACGCCGACCGTGACCGACAGCGCCACGGCGGTGGCCGCGGCGGCGAGAACCTTGCGAAGGTGATGCATCGGACGCGCTCCTCGGGGGTAGGAGATTGATGGCGGTCAGTTTTTGCCGCTTCGGGCCGGTCGCGCATCGGCGAAATCACCGGCGTTGGCAACCGCCCGTTAACGAGCGCGAAATTTCATCAACCGAAAAGGGCTTCCCCGGCGCCGCCCGGATCGACAGACTCGCCGCATGCTTAATGCACCGGTAGTGCATGAAGTTGCCCTGGTCGGCCGTGACGCCGACCTGTCCGCGATTGGCGGCCTGCTCCAAGGAGCGGCCGAGGGCCGGGGCGCGGCATTGGTGCTCGCCGCGGGCCCGGGCGAGGGCCGCACTGCGCTTCTCAGCGCAGCCGCCGCCGGCTGGGCCGACGGTGCCGGCAGAGCGGTCGGCGCTGGCAGAGCTTCGGGGTGGCTCGTGATTTCGGTTCCGGGGCACGCGGACGAGTCCGAGGTCGCCTACGGCGGGCTCGAACGGCTGCTGGGGCCGCTCGCCGGGTTCTTGCCGGAGTTGCCGGCGCAGTGGCGGGAGCCGCTGCTGTCGGTGGCGGGCGGGCGTGATCCGGAAGCCGGGCCGTTGCCGCTGTGCCTGGCGGTCGTGGCTCTGCTGCGCCGGGCGGCCGTGGAGCGGCCCGTGCTGTGCCTGTTCGACGACGCCGACCTGCTGGATCGGCCGAGCTGGCAGGTGATCCGGCTGGCCGCGCGGCGCGTCGGCGGTACGGCCGTGGCGCTGCTCGCCTCGGTCACGGCGAGTGCCGCCGGGCACGCGGCCGCGGCGGGGCTGCCGATGCGGCGGCTGCGGCCGCTCGACGAGGACGCGTGCCGGGAACTGCTGCGGCGACTGGCCCCGGACATCACCGACGACGTGGTCGCCGGGTTGCTCGACCTCGCCTGTGCGAACCCGGCGGCGTTGACCGACCTGGCGGCCGGGCTGACTCCGGAGCAGCGCCGCGGTTATGCCGCCCTGCCCGCCGGGCTTCCTCCGGGCAGCGGGCTTCGCCGGCGCCTCCACTCCGGCTTGTCGGCTTTGCCGCGGCCCACGCGCACCCTGCTCCTGCTGGCCGCGACCGACCCGGAGGCCCGCCCGGTCGACCTACTGGCCGCAGCGGCCCGAATGGATACGGCACGCGGGAGTGCGGCGGGCCGGGAAGCCGAGCGGAACGGGGAAGTCGCCGCTCAGACGGATGCGGCGCGAGAGCGCCCGCGAGCGGCTCGCAGGGGTGGCAATCAGCAGGGCGGGCAGCAGGGCGGGGTGGAGGCTCTGTTGTCCGATTTGGATCTCGCCGAGCGGGCCGGGCTCGTCGTGGTCGGGGAGGACGGGGTCAGGTTCACGCCGGGGGTTGCGCGGTCGGTGGTCTGTGAGGAGGAGCCGCTGGGGCGGCGGCGTGCGGCGCATCTGGCTCTGGCCGGGGTTCTCGGGGCGGGCGGGCGCCGGCTTTCCGCACTTCTGCATCTGGCGGCGGTGGCCACCGGGCCCGATGACGAGCTCGCGCGGGAACTGATGGTGGCGGCGGAGGAAGCGCCGCCCGTCGCCGCCGCCGGGGCGCAGCGGCGGGCGGCTGAGCTCAGCGGGTCGGCCGGTGAGGCGGCTACGGCTCTGCTCGCCGCCGCGCGGTCGTTGATGGCCGCTGGGCGTACCCATGAAGCTGGTCTTCTCGTGCGGCGGGCCGGGAATTTGCGGGGGAGTGCGATCGTCCGGGCGCGGGCGCGCGGCGTACTCGCCGAAATCAATCTGCGTCAGGCGCCGGCCGCCGCTCAGGAGGTGCTGCTCGAGGTCGCGGATGAGCTGATGAAGCCGGATCCGGGCGGGGCACTGGAGGCTCTTCTCCTGGCGGGGGAGGCGTGCAGCCGTACGGGCGAACCTGGGCGTTATCCGGAATTGGCTCGGCAGGTCGCCGAGTGTCTCGGCGACGGGCGGACTGCGGTGGCCGAATCGGGAGGCGGTGTCGCCCGGGCGGGCCGGGGAACGGTCGAGCCTCAGGCGATGACGCCCGACGAGGCGATGGCGCTGCATCAGGTCGTGGGGGTGGCCGACCTGATGACGGGTGCGGAGGACGCCGCCTTCGGGCATCTGCGGGAAGTGCTCCGGCTGGCCGAGGGGACCGCCGATCCGGCCGGGTTGATTCGGGCCGCCAACACGGGACTTCTGCTGGGGCAGGACAAGCGTGCGGCGCGGCTCGCCGGGCGGGCCGCCGGTCTCGCCCGGGAGTCCGGCACCCACGCTCTGGTGCCGGCGGCGCTGGAGGTTGCCGCCTTCGCCGATCTGGCCGCCGGGCGGTACGACCTGGCGACCGCCTCGGCGCTGGACGGGGCGGCGATCGCGCGCGGGGCGGGGCGGCCCGATCTGGCCGACACCCACCTGGCCTTGCTCGGGCTGTTGGCCGCCTTTGTCGGGGACCGGGAGTCCGCTGTCGAACGCCTGGCGGCCGCCCGGCGCGCGGACGCGGAGGTTCGTGGTCTGAGTGACTGGGCGGAAGCCCTGCTCGATCTTGTCGCGGGGCAGCCGGCGTCGGCGTCGGAGAGGCTGGCCGGCATCTTCTCCAGTGGCTCCCTGATTCTGCGGGTGGCCGTCACGCCGCATCTGCTGGAGGCGTCGGCGCACCTCGGTGTCGAGGGGGTCACGGGATCCGCCGTCTTCGACGAGTGGGCGGGGCGGACCCGGCAGAGCGGCTGGCTCGCCCTGCGGTCGCGGTGCCGGGCGCTGACCACCGGCGACTACGACGCCGCCGAGGACCACTTCCGGGAGGCGCTCGGGTGGCACGAGCGCGACGACAGTCCGGGCTTCGCCCGGGCCCACACCGAGTTGCTGTACGGGCGTCACCTGCGCCGCCGGCGCCGGCCGGCCGAGGCCCGCGACCACCTGCGCCGGGCCGTCGACACCTTCCACCGGCTGGACGCGCGGCCCTGGTCCGAGCAGGCGATGCGGGAGCTGCGGGCGGCGGGGGCCAAGGTCGACCCCATCGGCCGTACGCCGTTGACGGCCCAGCAGGAGCGGATCGCCGGCCTGGTCGCCGAGGGCGCGACCAACCGTGAGGTCGCCCGGCAACTGCATCTGAGCCCGCGCACCATCGACCATCACCTGCGCAACGTGTTCGCCCGCCTCGGCGTACGGTCCCGAACCGAACTCGCCCGCCTGCTGGCCGCCGGCTGAAAAGGCCGCCGGCCGAAACGTGCGCCGGCTGAAAGCGGGCGGATGACGAGACGTCAAAACGGGAAGATCGCAAATGGGCCGAAGGGCAGACCTGGCGGGCCCGATCGGCCGGAAGGTAACGGGACAGCGACGATAGTTTTCGACGCCGACCCGCCCGAATTTTCGGAACGGGAGGATCGACGTCGATCTCAACAGGGTCAGGCCTTGCGGACCTCGACCGGCGTCACGAGGCGGCGGTCGCGGCCGACCTCACGCACCGGGCCGGTCAGTGTCACCCTGCCGCGGCAGGGCAGGTTCCCCGCCGACGTGCCGACCATGACCTCGATGTCGCCGGGCTCGACGATGGTCGTCAGGTCGCGGCCGGTGTACGCCGTCCGGTCGGTGTGCACCGTGAACTCGACGTCCTTGGCCTCGCCGGCCTCCAGCGGCACCCGGGCGAAGCCGGTCAGCTGCTTCACCGGCCGCGTGACCTGCCCGATCGGGTCGTGCAGGTAGAGCTGGACGACCTCGTCGCCGGCCCGTTCGCCGGTGTTGCGTACCCGGGCCGTCACCGTGAACTCGCCGTCGGTCGCCACCGACTCCGCGCTGATCCGCAGGTCGTCGACCTCGAACGTGGTGTACGAGCGGCCGTGCCCGAACGGGAACAGCGGCGTCGGGTCGAGGTTGCTGACCCCCGTGTTCTCCGCCCCCAGCGCCGGCTGCAGGTACGTGCCGGGCTGCCCGCCCGGGTGGCGCGGGATCTGCACCGGCAGCTTGGCGCCCGGCTGGACCCGGCCCGAGAGCACGCCGGCGACCGCCGAGGCGCCCTCCTCGCCCGGCATGAACGCCTGCACCAGGCCGGCCGTGCGGCCGGCGATGCCGCCCAGCGCGTACGGCCGCCCGCTGACCACCACGACCACCACCGGCGTGCCGGTGGCCAGCAGCGCCTCGATCAGGTCGCCCTGGACGCCGGGCAGGCGCAGGTCCTCGGCGTCGCAGCCCTCGCCCGAGGTGCCGTGCCCGAACAGACCGGCCAGGTCACCGACCATCGCCACCACCACGTCCGCCGAGCCGGCCGCGGCCACCGCCTCGTCGAAGCCGGAGCGGTCCTCGCTGTTGACGTCGCAGCCCCGGGCGTACGACACCTCGGCGAACTCGGACCGAAGCGCTTCGACGGCCGTGGGAACGTCGACGCCGAGCCCGATGCCGGGGTAGCGGGGCAGCACGTGGTTGGGGAACGCGTAGCAGCCCATGAACGTGCGGGCGTCGTCCGCCGCCGGCCCGACCACGGCGATCCGGCTCGAGGCGGGCAGCGGCAACGCCGTACCCGGGTCGAGCAGGATGACCGATTTCTCGGCCATCTCCCGCGCGAGTGCCCTATTTGAAGACGAGTCAAGCTGGACATCTCCGGCGGTGGCGACAGACGACGCGGGCGTCCAGTCCGGATCCAGCAGGCCGAGGGCGATCTTCTGGGTGAGCAGCCGCCGGGCCGCCTGGTCGATCACCGACTCGGGCACCCGGGAGATCAGGTCGGCCGAGAAGCCCAGCGTGTCCGGCAGTTCGACGTCGATGCCGGCGGTCAGCGCCAGTGCGCCGGCCTCGGCCTCGTCGGCCGCGATGTGGTGGGTCGAGGCCAGGAACGGCACGGCCCAGTAGTCCGAGACCACCGTGCCGGTGAAGCCCCACTTCTCCCGCAGCACCGTGGTGAGCAGCCACGGGTCGGCGCCGGCGGGAACGCCGTCGACGTCGGAGTAACTGTTCATCACCGACCGGGCGCCGCCCTCGCGGATCGCCGTCTCGAAGGTCGGCAGGATGACGTCGAGCAGCTCGCGCCGGCCCATCGACACCGGGCCGTGGTTGCGGGCGCCGCGCGAGGCCGAGTAGCCCGCGAAGTGCTTGAGGGTGGCGATCACCCCGGCGCTCTCGAGGCCCCGCACGTAGCCCGCGCCGAGCAGCGCGACCAGGTACGGGTCCTCGCCGATGGTCTCCTCGACCCGGCCCCAGCGGTAGTCGCGCACGACGTCGAGCACCGGGGACAGGCCCTGGTGCACGCCGAGGGCGGCCATGTCGCGGCCGATCGCGGCGGCCATCCGCTCGACCAGCGAGGGGTCGAAGGTGGCGCCCCAGGCGATGGCGGCGGGATAGACCGTTGCGCCGAAGGCGGTGAAGCCGGTCAGGCATTCCTCGTGGACCAGGGCGGGGATGCCGAGGCGGGAGTTGGCGAGGACGATCTGCTGTTGACGGACCAGCTCGGCGGCGCCCTCGGCCGGCGTGAGCGGCTTGCTGCCGTACACGCGGGTGAGATGTCCCAGGCCCTGCCGGCTGGCCTCCTCGAGGGAGATGGTGCCGGATGCGGCGAAGACGTCCTGCATGGGAGCGACGTTGAGGGTCTCCTCCGGGTCGGTCTCCTGCTCGTCCTGCATGTCGTTGCCGAGCCAGCGGCTGCCCAGCTGGCCGACCTTCTCTTCGATGGTCATGGCGGCCAGCAGGGCCTCGACACGGTCAGCGACGGGGAGCGCCGGATCCTGCCATCGATGTTCTACGGTCACGGCGCGACTCCTCAGAGGTTCCGAAACTTTCAGTATTTTTACAGCGCGAACTTTCGGTGCTGGGTGATCTTAGGTTGCCCCCTGATGGCAGGGTGAGACGGCGTCCACTTTTGCCGTGGGAGCGCGACCACGGCAAGACCCTTGACATGATCACCCTGAAACCCTACGTTAACGAAACCTCACGTTAACTTGCGGTCGTCGTACGAAAGTTGCAGTCTCTGTGACGCGCACGACCACCCCATCCGAGCGGCAATAAACAAATACGGAGATCAGCGTGATCAATAGGCGTAACTTCCTCGGCCTGGCCGCGGGTGCAGCTGGTGCCGCGGCTCTGGCGGCTTGTGGCAGCGACGGCCCGCAGGACAAGAGCGGCGGTTCGAGCAGCGGCGGTGGTGGCGGCGCGGCCTCCTACTGGTCGCTGAGCGGCGAGCCCGGTGAGCCGATCCGCACGGCGGCGATCGAGCGGTTCAACAAGGCCAACCCGGACACCAAGATCACCCCCACGTTCTTCCAGAACGACGCCTACAAGCAGAAGATCAAGACGGCGCTCGGCGCCAACCAGGGCCCGACGATGATCTGGGGCTGGGGTGGCGGTGGCCTCAAGGAATACGTGTCCTCCAACCAGGTCGAGGACCTGACCGACTGGCTCGGCCAGAACGCCGCCGTCAAGGACAAGATCCTCCCGTCCTCGTTCGGCGCGGCCACGGTCAACGGCAAGATCTACGCGCTGCCGGTCGAGACCGTGCAGCCGATCGTCCTGTTCTACAACAAGAAGGTCTTCGAGCGCGTCGGCGTCCAGCCCCCGAAGACGTGGGGCGAGATCATGGCGCTGGTCCCGAAGTTCAACGAGAAGAAGATCGCCCCGTTCTCGCTCGGCGGCCAGTCCCGCTGGACGAACATGATGTGGCTCGAGTTCCTGCTCGACCGTACGGCCGGCTCCGAGGTCTTCGACCGGGTCTTCGCCGGCGAGAAGGGCGCCTGGTCCGACCCGGCCGTGCTGGACATGCTCACCAAGATCCAGGATCTGGTGAAGGCCAACGGCTTCCAGAAGGGCTTCTCGTCGACCACGGCCGACTCGAACGCCGACCAGGCCCTGCTCTACACCGGCAAGGCCGCGATGATGCTGCACGGCTCCTGGTCCTACGGCATCCAGAAGGCCGACGGCGGCAACTTCGTCAAGGACGGCGGCCTGGGCTGGATGAACTTCCCGACGGTCGAGGGCGGCAAGGGCGACCCGAGCAACACGGTCGGCAACCCGGGTCAGTACCTCTCGATCTCCTCCAAGGCCACGCCCGAGGCCAAGGAGATCGCCAAGAAGTTCTTCTCGACCACGCTGGTCGACGACGACGAGAAGGCCGGCTGGGTCAAGTCCGGCGGCGTGCCGGTTCTGAAGAACAGCGACAGCCTGTTCACGGGCGACGACGCGGCGTTCCTCAAGGACATGTCGGCGATCGCCGGAGGTGCGAAGGTCTTCGCCCAGTCCTGGGACCAGGCCCTGAGCCCGACCGCTGCCGAGACCCTGCTGGACAACATCGCGAAGCTGTTCCAGCTCCAGGTCACCCCGCAGCAGTGGGTCGACGCCATGAACGGAGTCATCGGCAAGTGACCACCATCGCTCCGCCCGTCGTACGGACGAAAGGCAGTTCCTCCTCCAGCGGCGGGCGGAGCGGCTCCGGCTCCGTCACCTGGATGGCACTGCCGGCGTTCGTCTGGTTCGTACTTTTCGGCATCATCCCGCTGTTCGGCGTGCTGTTCCTGAGCTTCACCACCTGGAACGGCATCGGCGACATCGAGGTCACCGGCCTGACCAGCTGGAAGGCCGCGCTCCAGGACCCGGGTCTGCCGCACGCCCTCTGGGTCACCTTCGTGATCATGGCGTTGTCGTGGCTCGTGCAGACTCCGATGTCGATTCTGCTCGGCACGTTCCTGGCCACCAGCAAGCGGTATCGCGAGCTGCTCGCGGTGCTGTTCTTCATCCCGCTGCTGCTGAGCTCGGCCGCCATCGCCATCACCTTCAAGGCGCTGCTCGACCCGAACTTCGGTCTCGGCGCCGGCCTCGGCATCGACGCGCTCAACCAGGACTGGCTGGGCAACTCGACACTCGCCGTGGCCACCCTGATCTTCATCGTGTCGTGGCAGTTCATCCCGTTCCACACGCTGATCTACCAAGGCGCGGTACGGCAGATCCCGACCAGCATGTACGAGGCGTCCCAGATCGACGGCGCCGGCCGGATGCGGCAGTTCTTCTCGATCACGCTGCCCCAGCTGAAGTACACGCTCATCACCTCGTCGACGCTGATGGTGGTCGGCTCGCTGCTCTTCTTCGACCTGATCTACCTGCTCACCGGCGGCGGCCCCGGCGACTCGACCCGGACCCTCGCGCTGGAGATGTACCAGACGGGCTTCCAGGCCAACCTGATGGGCCCGGCCAGCGCCATCGCCGTCATCCTGGTCTTCGTCGGACTCGTCCTGTCGTTGCTGTTCCGGCGACTCGGCGGCCGTGCCGACGAGAGCCAGCTGGAAGGAGTCTGAGTTGTCGACCATCACCGAGCGGACTCCGGCCACGACCGTCACCGGCACGCCCGGCCCTCGCGCCAGGAAGAGCCGGTTCCGCGGCTACAACTGGTTCGGCGGCTCGCTGAGCTGGCTCTGGCTCTTCGTCGTGATGCTGCCGATCTACTGGATCGTCATCACCAGCTTCAAGACCCAGGACACGTACTTCATCACCAACCCGCTGGCTCCGCCGACCGACCTGACGTTCGAGAACTACAAAGCGGTCATCGAGGCTGACTTCGTCCGGTACTTCTTCAACAGCGTGGTCATCACGGTCGGCGCGGTCGTCCCGGCCGTCGCGGTCAGCTTCATGGCCGGCTATGCGATCGTGCGGGGCGCCGGCAACCGCACGCTCAAGGCGATGAACTGGGTCTTCCTGACCGGTCTGGCCATCCCGCTCCAGGCGGTGATCATCCCGGTCTACCTGATCATCATCAGGCTCAAGCTGTACGACACCCTGCTCGCGATCATCCTGCCGTCGATCGCGTTCGCCATCCCGCTGTCCGTGATCGTGCTGTCGAACTTCATCCGGGACGTCCCGAAGGAGCTCTTCGAGTCGATGCGGATGGACGGCGCCTCCGAGTGGGGCACCATGTGGCGGCTCGCGCTCCCGCTGACCCGGCCCGCCCTGGTCACGGTGACGATCTACAGCGCGCTGAACATCTGGAACGGCTTCCTGCTTCCGCTGGTGCTCACCCAGAGCCCCGATCAGCGCGCGATCCCGCTGGCGCTGGCCAACTTCCAGGGCCAGTTCGGCATCAACGTGCCCGCCATCGCCGCCTCGGTCACGCTGACCACCGTCCCGATCGTGATTCTGTACGCGATCGGCCGGCGCCAGCTGCTCAGCGGTCTAACGGCCGGCTTCGGCAAGTAGGGGAGCGGTACTCTCCCGGACCACCATCTCGGTGGCCAGCTCCACCCGGGGAGTCTCGATGGGCTCGCCGCGCGACAACCGCAGGACGGTACGCGCGGCGAGCCCGCCCATGTCCGCCAGGGGCTGCCGCACGGTCGTCAGCGGCGGCGACGACCAGCGCGCCTCCGGCAGGTCGTCGAAACCGACGATGCTCAGATCGTCCGGCACCCGCAGCCCGCGCAGGCGCGCCGCCTCATAGACGCCCAGCGCCATCTGATCGCTCGACGCGAAGATCGCGGTCGGCCGGTCCTCTTTGCTCAGCAGCCGCTCGGCCGCCGCGAAGCCCGACTCGTGGTTGAAGTCGCCCGGCTCGATGATCTTGCGGTCGACCCGCAGCCCGGCCGACTCCAGCGCGGCCCGGTAGCCGTCCATCCGCGCGCGGCTGCACAGCAGGTTGCGCGGACCCTCGATCAGGCCGATCCGCTTGTGTCCCAAAGAGATCAGATGCTCGGTGGCGCTGCGGCCGCCGGCCCAGTTCGTGGCGCCGATCGTCGGCACGTCGGCGGCCGCGCCGCCGGCCGGGTCGATGATGACCATCGGCACGTTCAGCCGGTGCAGCTCCGTGCTCACCGGGCCGGCCCCGTCGGAGATCACCAGGATCACGCCGTCGGACTGCCGGGACCGCAGGTTCTGCAACCACTGCCGGGTCGACGCGGTCCGCCGGTGCACGGCCGAGATGACAGTGCCGACGCCGGCGGCGTGCGTGACCTCCTCGACGCCGCGGATCAGCTCGACCGCCCACGGACTGTCCAGATCGTGGAACACCAGGTCGATCAGCCCGGCCCGCAGCGGCTGCCGAGAGTTACGAGGCCGGTAGTCGTGCTCCCGGAGAAGGTGTTCGATCCGGTCGCGCGTCTCCGGCGACACGTCGGTGCGCCCGTTGAGCACGCGCGACACCGTAGGAACGGAGACCCCCGCGGCCTCCGCGATGGTCGCGATCGTCACCCGTCGCCCGCCCACGGCCATCCGTCTCTCCTCTTATGCTCGAACCCGGCTTCGAAACTTTCGACTCCGAGTGCCGGAAGTATTGCACATTCCGAAGCCGTTGGAAGCATCCGCGCAGGTCTGAGCGCGCACACAGTGGGGTATATCGACCCGCATGCCCCTCATTACCGGTCGCTACCGGCTGGACGAGTCCCTCGGACAGGGCGGCATGGGCCGTGTCTGGCGTGCCCGCGACGAGGTCCTCCAGCGCGACGTCGCCATCAAGGAACTCCTCCAGGAAGGCGACGCGGAGCATCGCCGGCTGCTGCGCGAGGCGCGGGCCGCGGCCCGGCTGGGACACCCGAACGTGGTCCAGGTCTTCGACGTCCTCGAGGTCGACGGCCACGCCTGGATCGTCATGGAGTACGTGCCGTCGCGCTCCCTGCAGGAGGCGATGCGCGACGAGGGCCCGCTGGATCCGCGGCGGGTCGCCCGGATCGGCCTGGAACTGCTGTCCGCGCTGCGGGCCGCGCACAAGGCGGGCGTCGCCCACCGCGACGTCAAGCCGGCGAACGTCCTGCTGGCCGACGACGGCCGCGTCCTGCTGACCGATTTCGGCATCGCCACCATCGAGGGCGACGCCGCGGTGAGCACGTCCGACGTGCTGATCGGCTCGCCCGAGTACATGTCACCCGAACGGGCCAGGACGGGCGTGGCTGGTCTCGCCTCGGACCTGTGGTCGCTCGGCGCGACCCTCTACGCGGCGGTCGAGGGCCAGTCGCCGTTCCACCGCACGTCGGCCATCGCCACCCTGACCGCGCTCGCCGCCGACGAGCCCGATCCGCCGCGCCGCGCGGGTCCACTCGAGCCGCTGCTGACCGGCCTGCTGCGCAAGGATCCGGCGGAGAGAATCGGCGCGACCGAGGCGGAACACCTGCTGCGTGCGGCGGCTTCCGGTTCCTACGGTCATGCTTCGGTTGTACGCAGGGACGACTCACCCGACGGCACCATCCCCGCGACCGGCTCGCCGGCGGAGAGCGACGCCCCGGCCTCACCGCCGAAGCTCCCGCTTCCCGCCCCCTCCACCCCAGCTGAGCGTCTTTCGAACGCTGAGCCCGCACCCTCCACCCCCACGTCTCCCGCCCCGGACGACGAGCCGCCGGACGACGAGCCGCCGGGTGACGTGCGGCCGGGTGACTCGCCGCTGGGTGCGGAGGTATTGGAGCGTGGGCCGGGGGCGGCTCGTGGGTCGCGGCGGACGCGGATCGGGCTGGCCGCCGCCGTCGCTGTTCTGCTGCTGGCGGGTGTCGTCTGGATGGTCGTCCGGGCCGGAGCCGATTCCACCGGGGACGGGACGACCGCGGAGGCGCCGCCGGTCGCCGCCACCACTCCCGCGACGGGCGGCCCCGCGTCGGCCGGCCCGACCGGGTCCGCCTCGGCCCCGGCGTCGCCCACCGCGGCCTCGCCGAGCGCGGTCGCCTCCCGTACCTCTGCCGCGCCGCCCACCAGCGCGCCCGCCGCCCCCGGATCGGGGTCCGGCCTGCCGGCGCTCCCGGACGGCTGGCGGGATTACCGGGACCCGACCGGTTTCGCCGTCTACGTGCCCGAGGGCTGGACCCGTTCCCAGGAGAAGACGATGGTCTACTTCCGGGACAGCTCCACCGGCCGCGTCCTCGGCATCGACCAGACCCGCAAGCCCGAACCCGACCCGGTGGCCGACTGGCGGGGCAAGGCCGACTACCGGGTCTCAGCCGGCGACTTCCCCTCCTACCGTGAGATCCACATCAGGGAGGTCGACTACTTCCGCAAGGCAGCCGACTGGGAGTTCACCTTCACCCGCAAGGGTGTCCGCCAGCACGTCAACAACCGCGGCGTCATCACCGCCACCACCCAGGCCTACGGGTTCTACTGGCAGACCCGGGACGCCGACTGGCAGCGCTACCGCGGCGACCTCCAACTGGTCTTCGACAGTTTCCGCCCCGCCCGCCGCTGAGGCTTCACCGGCCGGCCAGGAAGTCCTCCGGCCGCAGGGACATGGCGAACGGTTTCGCCGCCGACAGCACGTCGCCGGAGATCGCCGTGGCCTGCCGCGAGTAGTGCCCGTGACTGAGCCGGAACAGCTGGATCCGAATCACGTCGGGTGTGGGCCGGTGCGGTTCCACCAGCAGGTACCAGGGGATGTAGGCGGCCGCGTACCGGATCTGCAGCCCACGGTCGGTCAGCGCGTTCTCGGGCGCGATCTCCGCGATGAGCACGACGTCGGTGCTGTCGATGACCAGCCCCGGCTGCGGATCCCGCGTCACCACGATGTCCGGGACGACGATGCGGTCGATGTCGAGCCGTACGTTGACGGACGCGGCGACCCGGAATCCGGCCGCCGCCACCGCCGTCCGCAGCGCTCCCACGAGAAGCCATGACATCTCCTGGTGGGGCCAGCTCGGCGCCGGGCTGGGCCGCAATCGCCCATCCATCAACTCGATCCGGCGCGCGGGCTCGTAGATGGCCAGGTACTCGGCCTCGGTCAGGGGCATCATGGCCGCTCAGAAGTCGAGCAGAGCGGTCGTGTCCACCTCGATGGGGAACGGCCGTTCGGAGCGGAGGGTATCGCCGTGCTCGGCGACGGAGGTCTCGTCGTACTCGCCGCCCCGGCGATGGAGCAGTCGTAGTACGACGCCGGTGACGCAGCTAGGCGAAACGATCTCCACGACCATCTCGATCTTCGACGCCTCCACGGTGATGCCCTGCCGATCTATGGCTCCGACCACGACGTCAGGGATCAAAATCCTGCCCGTGGCCAGCCGAACATTGTTCGCCGAGACGACGTTCAAGTTCGCGGCCAGTGCCGCCGGGTGCAAAAGGCGGACGAGGATGTCCGATATGCGTTGGTGTGCGATGTTCCCGGCCGGGCTCACCCAGAGCCCCCCGTCGACTAGCTCGATGCGACTAGATGTCTCGCCGAGCGCGAGGTACTCCGCCTCCGTCCAGGGCTCAGGGTGATCGAAAGTGGCCTCGGTCATGGGCAAAGTGTCGCATGTGCTCATGGTCGAAATAGTCACACGACCAGTAGTGATGAAGCAACTGGTCCCATGACGCCCGTTCGAGTGATGCGTCGCCGGTCACAGCGGTGAATTCCGGGCGATTGCCCGCGTAGTGGGGGGCATGACTGAGCCGTTTGTTACGCCGTTCGACGGCAGCACCACCGCGGACGAGGTGCTGAAGGGTGTCTACCTCGCGGGGCGCCGGTACATCGTGACCGGTGGGGCCTCCGGCATCGGGATGGCGACCGCCCAGGCGCTGACCCGAGCCGGGGCCGAGGTCATCGTGGCGACGCGGCGGCCCGCCGGGCGTGAGCGGGAGCTCGACCTGAGCGATCTCGACTCGGTGCGAGCTTTCGTCCACGGCTGGGACGGACCGCTGAACGGGATCGTCGCCGGCGGCGGGGTGATGGCGTTGCCCACCCGCGAGACCGCGAAGAACGGGTGGGAGATGCAGCTCGCCACCAACTTCCTCGGGCACTTCGCCTTGGTGACCGGCCTGCACGAGAACCTGCGCGCGGCGGGGGAGTCCCGCGTCGTCGTGGTGAGCTCGGGCATCCAGGCCAAGGGCGGGTTCGACTTCGACGACCCGCAATTCGAGCGGCAGCCGTACGACCCGTGGAAGGCCTACCGGAACTCGAAGGTGGCCGGGAGTCTGTTCGCGGTGGCGCTCGCCCGGCGCTGGGCGGCCGACGGGGTGCTCGCCAACACGGCCGACCCGGGGTACGTGGCCACGAACCTGCAACGCCACCTCGACGAGGACACGTTGCGCGCGTTCGGGATGGCCGGTGACAACCCCCGGCTGCCGGACTACTTCTCCACCCCGGATCAGGCGGCGGCGACCAACGTCCTGCTGGCCGCCTACCCGCTGCCGAAGGAGGTCAGCGGGCGGTACTTCATCTACTGTCAGGAGGCCGAGCGGGTCCCGGGCGGGCCGGAGGCCAGCGGCGGCGTGGCCCCGTGGTCGCTCGACCCGGCCGCGGCCGACCGCCTGTGGGAGCTCGCGGAGAACGCCCTCTAACGCGGGACGGCCTGGGCCGGGGCGCGGGCGGCCTCGGCCAGGCGGGCCGCGACCGCGGCGTGGTCGCCGGTGATCAGGCCGACGGTCACGCGCAGGTGGGGTGTGGCGGGGCCGGCCGTGAAGGCGGCGCCGGCCGCCGCGGCGATGCCGGCGCTGGCCAGGGAGATCAGGGCGGCCTGTTCGTCGGCGACCGGCAGCCAGAGGTTCAGGCCGTCGCCCGGTGGCAGGCCCAGGTGGTCCTCGACCGGGCGGCGCCGGGCCGCGTACTCCGAGCGGGCCTGGGCGACCGCGGCGATCGAGGCCGGGTCGGTGAGCAGGGTCAGCAGCAGGTGCTGCAGCAGGCGGCTCGTCCAGCCCTGTCCGAGCAGGCGGCGTTCCAGGATCGGGTCGAGGACGGCGGCGGGGGCGCCGACCGCGGCCAGGCGCAGGTCGGGGCCGTGCGACTTCGAGAAGCTGCGGACGTGGACCGTCTGCCGGGGCAGGTGTGAGCCGAGCGAGAACAGCTCCGCCGAGGACACGTCTCCGGCGGAGTCGTCCTCCACGGCGTACACCCCGGGGGTCTCCGCAAGCACCGCGGCGAGGGACGCGGCCCGCGAGCCGGACCACGACGCACCCGTGGGGTTGTGGGCGCGAGGTTGCAGGAAGACGGCGGCGGGCCGCTGAGCGAGGGCCGCGGCCAGCTCCTCCGGGCGCATGCCGGCGGCGTCGGTGCCGGCGCCGATGACCTGCACCCCGAGGGCGTCGAGCAGGTCGAGCAGGGGCGGGAAGCACGGGTTCTCGACGACGGCGCGGTCGCCGAGGCGCAGCAGGGACGAGGCGATGTGGTCGATCGCGTCCATGGCGCCGTCGAAGATGGCCAGCCGTTCGGGCGGATAGGGCCAGCTCGCGCGCAACAGCGCGGCCAGCGCGGGCAGGACCGGCTCGTCGAGATAGCTGGTCGGCGCGGGGGACAGGCCCGCCAAAGGCGGCAACACCGGCAGAAGCGACGGATCGGGTACGCCGGTGGAGAGGTCCAGCGGAAATCCGGAGCTCCCGCGCAGCGCGGCCCGGTAGCGACCCGGTCCACTGAGCCGATCCTCGGCGACGATGGTGCCGCGACGTCCGTCGGTCCGGATGGTTCCCGACCGGCGCAGGAGCTGCCAGGCTGCGCTGACCGTGGTCGGCGACATCTGCAGGGCCGCGGCCACCTTGCGTACCGGGGGAAGCCGGGCTCCTGGAGTTAAGGCCCCGTCACCCACGGCGCGGCCGATCGCCTCGGCCAGCCCTCGCGCGGAGACAGCGACCAAGCGATGTTTCACCTCATCGAACAATGCTCTAGTCCGTTCAAGGGTGGTGGGCGGGGCGGTTGGATGGACTTTGTGACAGTACGATTTGGCCATTGTTCGGTCCAGAGGTGTTACGTAATCTCCGCTCATGATTCGTATCGCGCACTGGATCGGAGGCGCCGAGCGCGCCGGCACGTCCGGCCGGGTCGGCCCGGTCTTCAACCCCGCCACCGGCGAGCAGACGGCCGAGGTCGACCTCGCCTCGGCCGCCGAGGTCGCCGAGGCCGTCGCCGCCGCGAAGGACGCCGCCAAGGACTGGCGTACGGCCTCGCTCTCGAAGCGCTCGGCCGTCCTGTTCACGTTCCGCGAACTGCTCGCCGCGCACTCGGGCGACCTCGCCGCGATCATCACCAGCGAGCACGGCAAGGTCCTGTCCGACGCCGCCGGTGAGGTGGCCCGCGGCCTGGAGAACGCCGAGTTCGCCACCGGCATCCCGCACCTGATGAAGGGCTCCTTCTCGGAGCAGGCGGCCACCGGCGTCGACGTCTACTCGATCCGCCAGCCGCTCGGTGTCGTCGCCGGCATCACCCCGTTCAACTTCCCGGCCATGGTGCCGCTGTGGATGTGCACCACGGCCATCGCCGCCGGCAACGCCTTCGTGCTCAAGCCGAGCGAGAAGGACCCGTCGGCCGCGCTGTTCCTGGCCAAGCTGTGGAAACAGGCAGGGCTGCCGGACGGCGTCTTCACCGTCGTCAACGGTGACGCGGAGGCGGTCAACGCCCTGCTCACGCACCCGGACATCGCCGCGGTGAGCTTCGTCGGCTCGACGCCCATCGCCAAGTACATCTACGAGACCGGCACCAGCCAGGGCAAGCGCGTGCAGGCCCTGGGCGGCGCCAAGAACCACATGATCGTGCTGCCGGATGCCGAGATCGACGCGGCCGCCGACGCCGCGGTGAACGCCGCCTACGGCTCGGCCGGCGAGCGCTGCATGGCCGTCTCGGTGGTGGTGGCGGTCGGCGACGCGGCCGACCCGCTGGTCGACGCGATCGCGGCCCGGCTGCCCAAGCTCAAGATCGGCGCCGGTACCGACCCCGAGTCGCAGATGGGCCCGCTGATCAGCGCCCAGCACCGGGACAAGGTGGCGGGCTACGTGACCCGGGGCGTCGAGGCGGGCGCGACGGTGATCGCCGACGGCCGCGAGGCGGACGTGCCGGGCGACGGCTACTTCCTCGGTGTCACGCTGCTCGACAACGTCACGCCGGACATGGAGGTCTACACCGACGAGATCTTCGGGCCGGTGCTCTGTGTGGTCCGCGCGAAGACGTACACCGAAGCTGTTGAATTGATCAACAATAATGAGTACGGCAACGGCACCGCCATCTTCACGCGGGACGGCGGCGCGGCCCGGCAGTTCCAGTTCGACGTGAACGCGGGCATGGTCGGCGTCAACGTGCCGATCCCGGTGCCGGTCGCCTACTACTCGTTCGGCGGGTGGAAGGCGTCGCTCTTCGGCGACACCCACATGTACGGGCCGGACGGCATCCACTTCTTCACCCGTTCCAAGGTGGTGACGTCCCGGTGGCCCGACCCGGGAACGTCCTCCATCGACCTCGGCTTCCCCACGAACCGATGACCGCCGAGCTTGTCCGCGCGGACGACCGCGCCCACGTCTTCCACTCCTGGTCCGCGCAGGGGCTCATCAACCCCATGCCGGTCGCGGGCGCTTCCGGCTCCTACTTCTGGGACTACGAGAACACGAGATATCTGGACTTCTCGTCGCAGCTGGTCAATGTCAACATCGGACACCAGCACCCCCGGCTGGTGGCGGCGATCCAGGAGCAGGCGGCCACACTCTGCACGATCCAGCCCGCCTTCGCCAACGACAAGCGCGGCGAGGCGGCCCGGCTGATCAGCGAGCTCGCCCCCGGCCCGCTCAACAAGGTGTTCTTCACCAACGGCGGCGCCGAGGCCAACGAGAACGCCGTGCGCCTGGCCCGCGGCCACACCGGCCGGCACAAGGTGCTGTCGATGTACCGCAGCTACCACGGCTCGACCTCCACCGCGATCACCGCGACCGGCGACCCGCGGCGCTGGGCCAACGAGCCCACCGCGATCGGCGTCGTGCACTTCTGGGGCCCGTACCCGTACCGCTCGCCCTTCTACTCCTCGACACCCGAGGAGGAGACGTCCCGGGCCCTCGCGCACCTGCGGGACACGATCGTCTTCGAGGGCGCGTCGACCGTCGCCGCCGTCCTCGTCGAAACCGTGGTCGGCACCAACGGCATCCTCGTGCCGCCGCCCGGCTACCTGGCCGGCGTACGGGCGCTCTGCGACGAGTTCGGGATCGTCTTCATCGCCGACGAGGTGATGGCCGGTTTCGGCCGGTGCGGCGAGTGGTTCGCGGTCGACCGCTGGGGCGTCACACCCGACCTGATCACCTTCGCCAAGGGGGTCAACTCGGGCTATCTGCCGCTCGGTGGCGTGGTCATCTCGGACGAGATCGCCGAGACGTTCCGCGAGCGCCCGTTCCCGGGCGGCCTGACCTACTCGGGGCACCCGCTCGCCTGCGCCTCCGCGGTCGCCTCGATCGAGATCTTCAAGGAGGAGGGGATCGTCGAGCATGCCCGCGCCATCGGCGACGACGTGATCGCGCCCGGGCTGGCCGCGCTGGCCGCCAAGCACCCGAGCATCGGCGAGGTCCGTGGCCTGGGCGTCTTCTGGGCGATCGAGCTCGTCCGGGATCGGGAGACCCGGGAGCCGCTGGTGCCGTTCAACGCGACCGGCGCGGCGGCCGCCCCGATGAACGAGCTTGCCGCGGCCTGCAAGGAGCGAGGTCTCTGGCCGTTCACCCACTTCAACCGGGTGCACGTCGCGCCGCCGTGCACGGTGAGCGTGGCGGAGGTTGAAGAGGGTCTTTCGATCCTCGACGAGGCGCTCTCGGTGGCCGACAGGTATTGCCGAGGCTAACCCCGGATTACGTAGCTTTATCGGCCGCGGAACCACGATTTCCGTTTCAGGCTTGGAAATTACTTCGGATTCCCTTGTCTTCAGTCCGCCGCATGTGTCAAGGTCCCTCACGTCGATTCGTGTGGGAGCTGTCACAGCGCCTTTCCCGGAGGTCTTATTCAGTGAGCGCCGCTCTGCCCGTTCTGCGCAACTTCGTCGGTGGGACCCACACCGGCAACGTTGACGGGGTCACCTCCCAGGTGATCGACCCCAGCACCGGGGAGGCATACGCGCTCGCGCCGGTCTCCTCGGCCCAGGACGTCGACGCGGCCATGGCCGCCGCCGGCAAGGGATTCGAGATCTGGCGGGACGCCACCCCGGCCGAACGGCAGCGGGCCCTGCTGAAGATCGCCGACGCCGTGGAGGCGCGGGCCGATGAACTGATCGCCGCCGAGTGCCGCAACACCGGCAAGCCGGTCGAGGCCACCCGGCAGGAGGAGATCGGCCCGATGGTCGACGAGCTGCGCTTCTTCGCGGGCGCGGCGCGCAACCTGGAAGGCAAGTCCGCGGGGGAGTATCTGCGCGACCACACGTCGTACGTGCGGCGCGAGCCGATCGGCGTGTGCGCGCAGATCACCCCGTGGAACTATCCGATGGTCATGGCCGTGTGGAAGTTCGCGCCGGCCGTCGCGGCCGGCAACGCGGTCGTCCTCAAGCCCTCCGACACCACCCCGGTCAGCACCCTGCTGCTGGCCGAGATCGCCGCCGAGTTCCTGCCGCCGGGCGTGCTCAACGTGGTCTGCGGCGACCGGGACACCGGCCGGGCCGTGGTCGCCCACCCCACCCCGCAGCTGGTCTCGATCACCGGCTCGACCCGGGCCGGCATGGAGGTCGCGGTCTCGGCCGCGGCCGACCTCAAGCGGGCCCACCTCGAGCTGGGCGGCAAGGCCCCGGTCATCGTCTTCGACGACGCCGACATCGAGGCCACCGCGGCCGCCATCGCCGGCGCCGGCTACTTCAACGCCGGACAGGACTGCACGGCGGCCACCCGCGTGCTGGTGCAGGGACGGATCGCGAGCGACTTCACCGCCGCGCTGGCCCAGGCCGCGCGCGACACCAAGGTCGGCGCCCCGTCCGACCCCGGCGCGTTCTTCGGCCCGGTCAACAACGCCGGCCAGCTGGCCCGGGTCCAGGGCTTCCTCGACCGTACGCCCGAGCACGCCTCGATCGTGGCCGGCGGCAAGCGCGTCGGCGACCGCGGGTACTTCCTCGAGCCGACTGTCGTGTCTGGACTGAAGCAGCGTGATGAGATGATCCAGGACGAGGTTTTCGGCCCGGTCATCACCGTTCAGGAGTTCGACGACGAGGACAACGCCGTCCGCTGGGCGAACGACGTGCGATTCGGCCTGAGCGCCAGCGTCTGGACGCAGAACCACGGCCGTGCCATGCGCGTCTCGCGGCGTCTCGACTTCGGCGCCGTCTGGATCAACACCCACCTGCCCTTCGTCTCGGAGATGCCGCACGGCGGCTTCGGGCACTCGGGCTACGGCAAGGACCTATCCATGTACGGGTTCGAGGAGTACACCCGAATCAAGCACGTCATGAGCTATCTGGGCTGACTTTCTCCACCGCACCAAACGCCACCCCACCGCGAAGAGGAACGCCATGACCACCCCCCAGCACAGCGTGGCCCGTCCCCGGGCGACAGCGCCCGCGGCCGGCACGCCGGCGATCGAGTTCGCCGGCGTGCTCAAGAACTATCTGTCGCACGGCGAGACCGTTCCCGCGGTCAAGCGGACCGACCTGGCGATCGCCCAGGGTGAGTTCTTCTCGCTGCTGGGCCCGTCCGGGTGCGGCAAGACCACGACGATGCGCATGATCGCCGGCTTCGAGGAGCCGACCGCCGGCACGGTGTTCCTCGACGGCAAGGACGTCACCCGGGTCTCGGCCAACAAGCGCGACGTCAACATGGTGTTCCAGTCGTACGCGCTCTTCCCGCACCTGAACACGTACCAGAACGTGGCTTTCGGCCTGGAACGGAAGAAGACCGGCAAGGACGAGATCAAGCGCCGGGTCGGCGAGATCCTCGAGATCGTGTCGCTGACCGGCATGGAGAAGCGCTCGCCGCGGGAGATGTCCGGCGGCCAGCAGCAGCGCGTGGCGCTGGCCCGGGCCCTGGTCAACCGCCCGCGGGCGCTGCTGCTGGACGAGCCGCTGGGCGCGCTCGACCTCAAGCTGCGCCAGCAGATGCAGATCGAGCTCAAGCGCATCCAGCGCGAGGTCGGCATCACCTTCGTCTACGTCACCCACGACCAGGGCGAGGCACTGACCATGTCGGACCGCATCGCGGTCATGCACGCGGGCGTCATCGAGCAGCTGGGCTCGCCGCGGGAGATCTACGAGAAGCCCGCCACCCGGTTCGTGGCCGGCTTCATCGGCACCTCGAACATCGTCGACGGCCGCGTGGATCGTGTCGAGAATGGACTGGGGCTGCTCTCGTACACGGCTCAGGACCGGGTCGTCGTGCCGGTGGAGGGTCAGGTGGGCCCGGGGGACCAGGTCGAGGTATCGGTCCGGCCCGAGAAGATCGACCTACACCGTGGCGTCCCGCCGGTGACGGCGACCGGCGGCAGTGTGCTCTCCGGCACAGTCACCGAAGTCGTTTATCACGGAACCTCAACGAATTACACCGTAGCCACAGCGGCCGGTGCGGACTTTACTGTCTTCGATCAAAATGCCTCCAACGCCGACGATCTTGCCGATCGCGGCGACCGCGTCTATCTGACCTGGGCCCCCCAGCATTCATACATGATCGGAGTCTGATATGTCCGCGCCGAACTTTTCCGACCCCTCCCTGCTCCGCGGTCTCACCAGCCGGCGGCTCGGGCGTCGTGACGCGCTGAAGCTCTCCGGTCTGGCCGCCTCCGGCGCCGCCCTGGCCGCCTGCGGGGTGCAGGGCAAGGGCACGTCGAACTCGGCGAGCGCCGCCCCCGACGCCGTGGCGCAGTTCTGGAACGGCAAGGTCAAGAACAACAAGCTCCGCTTCGCGGGCTGGCCGCTCTACATGGACCCGAAGCAGCCCGAGCTCAAGGCGTTCACCGCCAAGACCGGCATCACGGTCAAGTACGACGAGGTCATCCAGGAGATGGGCCCCTGGTTCGCCAAGGTGCAGCCGCAGCTCTCGGCCGGTCAGTCCATCGACTACGACCTGATGGTCATCACCAACAGCTTCCAGTTCACGCAGTTCCGCGACTCGGGCTTCCTGGCCCCCCTCGACTTGGCGAAGCTGCCGAACTTCACCAAGAACGCCGGCGAGGCGTACAAGAAGGAGGCGTTCGACCCGGGCAACCAGTACAGCATCCCGTGGGCCTCCGGCATGACCGGCATCGCCTACGACCGGTCGAAGACCAAGCGGGACATCACCAAGCTCTCCGACCTGTGGGACCCGGCCTTCAAAGGCAAGATCGGGATGTTCTCCGACATTCAGGAGCTCGGCAACTTCGGCCTGCTGGCGATCGGGGCCGACCCGGCCAAGTCCACGGCCGAGGACTGGCAGAAGGCGGCGGCCAAGCTGAAGGAGCAGAAGCCCCTCGTCCGCAAGTACTACGACCAGAGCTACGTCGAGGCCCTCGGCAACGGCGATGTCTGGATCACTCAGGCCTGGTCGGGCGACATCTTCCAGAAGAATCTCTCCGACGGCAGCGACTTCCGGTTCGTGATCCCCGAGGAGGGCGGCACGATCTGGACCGACAACATGACCATCCCGGTCACGGCCGAGAACCCGGTCGACGCCCTCATGCTGATGGACTACTTCTACGAGGTTCCGACCGCGGCGTCGCTGGCCAACTACATCAACTACGTGTGCCCGGTACCGGGCGCCCAGGCCCAGATGCGTGCCGACGCCGGCAAGCTGACCGGCGAGGACAAGGACGCGGCGCTGGCCGTCGCCAACAGCAAGCTCGTGTTCCCGACCGCCGCCGAGTACGCCAAGCTGCACTACTACGTGGCGTTCGAGTCGGTCGCCGAGCAGCAGAAGTTCCAGAAGACCTTCGAACCTATCGTGCTGGGATGACATGAAAAACCGCGTAAAACGGCAGCTCGCGCCCTATCTGCTGGTTCTTCCCGGCGGAATCTGGCTGTTGATTTTCTTCGCGGTGCCGATGGTCACGATGTTGTCGCTCTCCCTCCAGGAGGGCGACATCGTGAACGGTTACCGCTTCACCGGCCACTGGCAGACCTATGTGGACGCGATCACGTCGTACCAGACGCAGATCTTCCGTTCGCTGATCTACGGCGCCGTCGCGACCATCATCCTGATCGCGCTGGCCTTCCCGGTGGCGTACTGGATCGCCTTCCACGGCGGCAAGCGCAAGTCGACGTACCTCTTCCTGCTGCTCCTGCCGTTCTTCGTGTCGTTCGTGCTGCGGACGATCTCGTGGGGGCAGATCCTGGCCGACGAGGGCCCGGTGGTCAGCCCGCTTCGTTCGGTGGGCCTGGTCGGCGACTCGTTCCACATCCTGGGTACGTCGTACGCGGTGATCGGCGGCCTGGTCTACAACTTCCTGCCGTTCATGGTGCTGCCGATCTACGTGGCGCTCGAGCGCATCGACCCGCGCGTGGTCGAGGCGGCCCGCGACCTGTACGCCGACCCGGCCACCACGTTCCGCAAGGTGATCTTCCCACTGGCCCTGCCCGGCGTCTTCGCCGGCGTGCTCATGACATTCGTCCCGGCCAGCTCCGACTACGTCAACTCGGCCGTGCTGGGCAGCGCCGGCACCACCATGATCGGCCAGGTCATCCAGGCCCAGTACCTGGTCAACTCCGACTATCCGACGGCCTCGGCGCTCTCGTTCGTGCTGATGGCGGTGCTGCTGATCGGCGTTTTCCTGTACGCCCGGATGCTCGGCACCGAGGACGTCATGAAGGTGGCCGCGCGATGACAACGCTCCTTTCCCGCGAGGCGCCCGCTTCGGCCGCGCCCGCCGTGAAACCGCGGCGGCGCATCACCGGCACCGGCTTCATGCACGCGTACGTCTGGGTGATCATCGCCTGGCTCGTGCTCCCCATCGCGGTCATGATCGCGTTCGGCTTCAACGACACCCCCGGCCGCTACAACCAGGAGTGGGTCGGCTTCACGTTCAAGTGGTACGGCCGCCTGTTCGAACTCTCGAACCTCACCCAGGCCCTGATCAACTCGATCCTCATCGCGATCGTGAGCAGCCTGCTGGCCGCCGCCCTGGGCACCGGCATCGGCTACGCCCTGGGCCGCTACCGCTTCCGAGGCTCCGGCTCCCTCAACCTGATCATGTTCGCCACCATCTCGTCCCCCGAACTGATCATGGGCGCCTCCCTGCTGACCCTGTTCGCCTCCCTCCAGGTGGGCCTGGGCGCGGTCACCATCACCATCGCCCACGTGATGTTCTCCATCTCGTTCGTGGCCACGGTGGTCCGAGCCCGCGTGATGACCCTGGACCGCTCGGTCGAGGAGGCCGCGGCCGACCTGGGAGCAACCCCCTGGGTGACGTTCTGGAAGGTCACCTTCCCGATCATCCTCCCCGCCGTCTTCTCGGGCGTGCTGCTGGCGTTCGCCCTGTCCATCGACGACTTCATCGTCACCAACTTCACGGCCGGCACCACCCAAACGTTCCCGCTGTTCATCTGGGGCGCCACCCGTGTCGGAATCCCACCCCAGGTCAACGTCATGGGCACCCTGATCTTCGCCGTGGGCGTCCTCTTCGCGGTCGTCACGAACATCCGAGCCCGCCGAAACACCAACAAGAACTGACCCACCGTGGGCGGGGGCCCAGCCCTCGCCCACGACCAGCCCCGCCGCCCCTTCCGGATCACCGCCCCGGACCGTTTCGGCCGCGCGGTGTCCTGGCTGCCTTTCGGCCGCCTGGCCTTGCTGCCTTTCGGCCCTTTGGTCCTGCTGCCTTTCGGCCCTTTGGTCCTGCTGCCTTTCGGCCCCTGGTCCTGGCTGCCTTTCTGTCCTCGCGGTCCTGGCTGTCTTTTGGCCCCTACCGGTCCTGGGCACCTTTCGGCCTGCCGGACCTGGGCGCCGCGCCGGCCAGCTGCGAGGCATCCGTCCTTACCTGCCGGATCTGGGAGGGCGCCGCGCGGGCCAGCTGCGCGGGCCTCCATCCTTGGCCCGCCGGAGCGACGTTCCGCCTTACCAACGTTGCGTTCCGCTTGGCCCGCCTGACCTTGGCGCCGCCGTGGCTCTTTCCGCTACAGCCTTGCTGAACCGCCCTTCACGGCATCGCCCTCCCCGCGCCGTTCTTTTGCTGCGCGTTGCCGCCGTAGAAGTCTGTCCGCGCGAGCCCCGTTGCGCGTTGCTGCCGTCGGGTTCTGTTTGCGCGCGGACCTTGTTGCGCGCTGCGGCCGTCGGGTTTTCTCCGTGCGCGGACCTCGATGCGCTGCGGCCGTCGGGTTTCTCCGCGCGCGTACCCGCTGCGCGCTGCTGCCGTGCGGGGATGGCCGCGTCGCCGAACCCCTGCTCGTTGCCGCCGCCGGGCTTGCTGCGTGCTGGCCAGTCCAGCAGGGTCTTCGGTGTGGGTGTATCCGTGTGGTGGCCTCCTCCAGCCGTACTCACGCTCGCATTTCCGATTTTTCGCCTATAGCCGGGCAGGCGTCGCCGTTAAGCTCCCGTTGTGGGGGAGCTTCGGGCGGACGCGCGGCGCAATCGAGAGCGGATCATCGACGTGGCCCGCGTGGTGGTGCGCGAGCAGGGCACCCAGGCGTCGCTGCGCGACGTCGCACGGCGCGCCGAGGTGGGCCTCGGAACCCTCTACCGCCATTTCCCCACCCGCGACGCGCTGCTCGATCAGCTGATGCGCCGCCGCTTCGACCACCTGACTCTGCGCGCCGCCGCCCTGGCCGAACAGCACGAGCCCGGCAAGGCTCTCGAAACCTGGCTGATCGAGTTCGCCTACGGAGCCGGCGCCTACCAGGGCCTCCCCGCCTCGATCATGGCCACCCTGGCCGACGCGGATTCCCCCCTCCACTCCTCATGCGACGCGATGCGCAACGCCGCGGGAGCACTGCTGGCCAGCGCTCAGAAGTCCGGGAAAATCCGCCCAGACTTGACGGCGCGCGAGCTCTTCGCCTTGGTCAACGCCGTGGCCTGGACTTCCGAGGCGGCCCCCGAGCTCGAGGAGCGCGAGCGCCTCCTCCAATTGATCGTCGAAGGTTTAAGAGTCCGCGCCAATTGAGAAGCCGCGATGGGCGCATATTTCGGGCGGCCCGAGTTCCCCTTCGGATTTGGCACATAAGAACAGATCGGGTATGCTCGACAAAAATGCAGGGATCGCCGCCATGGTTTTGATGCGCCGGCCTGTGAAAATTCTGGATGGGCGGTCGCCCTGTCGAGCGTTGCGGTCGTGGCGGCCTTTGCGTTCCCGGGCGTAGCCCTTTCTTTACTGCGGTGCGCGGCTCCGTTTCTATCGCGGAGTGGGACTCTATTTTAATGGCGCGGCGCGGTCCTGCCTTCGCTGCGCGGAACGGCTTGGCCTGAATCGCTACTCGCGGCCGTGCCTGGACTGAATTCGGTGGAACTGTCTGGGCTGAAGTCGGTGTAAGTGCCTGGGCTGGAGTTGGTGGCTGTGTTTGAGCTGGAGTCGGTGGCTGTGTTTCAGGTGGAGCCGGTGGAAGTGTCTGAGCTGGAGTTGGTCGAAGTATCTGAGCCGTTGTTCGTGGCTGCGGCCGAGTGGTGGAAAGCTGAGGTTGGGCGGGCCGCCGAGGGTGTGCTTGGGACTGCGGCGGCGGTGGCGTTCGAGGTCGCGGCGCCAACTCTGGTGCTTCGGGCTTAGGCATCGGCGGTTGGGCTCTGGGCTTAGGCGTCGACGGTGGGGCGTCGGGCTGGAGCGCCGAGGGTGGCGTTTCGAGCTGCGGGGGCGAGGGTGGTGCTGGCGGCTGCCGGTGGGTGTCGGCTTTCTCGCGGGCCAAGCGGTCGCGCTCCTCGAGGCGTAGGCGGAGCAGCTTGAAGCCGTGGCGCTGTGCCAGGCCCCACTGGCGCCGGCGGTCGAGTTCGCGGCGGTCCGCATCCTTTTCGGGTAACCACTTGCGCGAAAGGGTGCGGTCGGTCATGGCGGACATCTGCTTGCGGGAGAATAAGCCGATCTGTTGGTACCGCATGACCAATTATCCCGCCGAGGGCGCGGTAAATCTATCCGCGACTATTTGTCGATCATGCCAAATTCAGATGCCCATGCCGCAGCGACTGCTGTCGCCGGTCTTCGAGCGATACGGTTTCAATGGGGGCGGTGTGAAATGCCCGAGCGGGAGCCGGGCAACCAAGCGCAAGGCCGCACGAGTGGGCCGTGGCGTTCGAAGCGGAACCACCCGGCCGCCGTGAGTGGGGAGTCGAGGCGAAGCGAAGCGGCGCATGGTGGGCTGGACGAGGTGGAACCACCCGGCCGCGTGAGCCGGAAATAATGCGCGGATAAACCGGCCGGCGTGTGCCGGAAATAGGCGCGGCTAACCAGCCGGCGTGAGCCGGAAATAAGCGCGGCTAACCAGCCGGCGTGAGCCGGAAATAAGCGCGGCTAAACCGGCTGGCGGAGCGGGCCGGGCGGCGAAGTTCAGCCACCCGGCCATGGGGAGCGGTCAGAGATCCACCCCAGTGAGCACCATGACTCGCGGTTCCGTGTAGTCCTCCATCGCGCTGGCCACCCCCTCGCGGCCCGAGCCGCTGCCCTTCACGCCGCCGTAGGGCATCTGGTCGGCCCGGAAGCTGGGGACGTCGCCGATGATGACGCCGCCCACCTGGAGGCGGCGGTGGGCGGTGAAGGCCAGGTCCAGACGGCGGGTGAAGACGCCGGCCTGCAAGCCGTACGCCGAGGCGTTGATGGCCGCCAGGCCCTCCTCGTCCGAGTCGACCGCTGTTACCACCAGGACCGGGCCGAAGACCTCCTCGGCGTTCACCTTGGCGTCCGCCGGCACGTCGGTCAGGACCGTCGGGGTGACTGTTGTTCCCTCGCGGGTGCCGCCGGTCAGGATTCGGGCGCCCTTCGTGACCGCTTCCTCGATCCACTGCTCGATGCGGTCCGCTGCCCGGTTGTCGATCACCGGGCCTACCTCGGCCGCCACGTCCAGGGCTTCCACCGCCGCCACCAGTTTCGCCGTGAACGCCTCCCGGTGCCGGGCGTGGACGAAGACCCGCTGGACCGCTATGCAGCTCTGGCCGGCCTGGTAGTTGCCGAACGTCGCGATGCGCTGGGCCGCGTGGTCCAGATCGTCCCAGTCGGCCGCCACCAGGGCCGCCGCGTTGCCGCCCAGTTCCAAGGTGACGTGCTTCGCCGGCACCGCGGCCCGGATCTGGGCGCCTACCGGGCCGCTGCCGGTGAAGGACACCACCGGCAGGCGCGGGTCGGCGACCAGTGACGGCATGCGGTCGTTCGGCACCGGCAGGACCGAGAACATGCCCGGCGGTAGGTCCAGGCCCGCCATGATCTCGCCCAGCAGCAGGGCCGTCAGGGGAGTGGCGGGGGCCGGCTTCACGATGATCGGGGTGCCGACCGCCAGCGCGGGGGCGACCTTGTGGGCGACCAGGTTCAGCGGGAAGTTGAACGGCGCGATGCCCAGGACCGGGCCGCGCGGCACGCGGCGTACGAGCGCGATCCGCCCGGCCGCGGCCGGATCGGTGTCCAGGCGCTGCAGGTCGCCGGAGAAGCGCCGGGCCTCCTCGGCCGCCCAGCGGAACGTCGACACCGCCCGGTTCACCTCGCCCGAGGCCCACTTGGCCGGTTTGCCGTTCTCGGCGGTGATCAGGGCGGCGATTTCCGCCGCGCGGGCGGAAAGCTGGCGGCTGATCTCGTCGAGGGCGGCGGCGCGGTCGGCCGCGGTCAGATCGAGCGGCACCCGGGAGGCGGCCGCGACCGCCTCCTCGACCTGTGACTCAGAGGCGTAGGAGGTAGAGCCGACGACGCTGCCGGACGAGGGATTGCGGACCGTCAGGACTTCATTGCCGGTGGCCGGGCGACCGGCGACGTAGAAGGGGAGCACCGGCGCAGCGTACCCAGAGATGTAACACGGAAATAGTTGTCGGGGCTTCCGTTCACCACGGAATCAGTGAAATGATCCAGGCTCTAAGCCTGAAGGAGTTGAAAGCATGCCAAGCTCGGCCGATCTGCACCGGCGCCGTTCCGCGGTCGTCGCGCGCGGGGTCAGCAGCATGATCCCGTCGTACGTCGACACCGCCGCGGGCGGCACCCTGACCGACGTCGAGGGCCGCGAGTGGATCGACTTCGCCGCCGGCATCGCCGTCACCAATGTGGGCAACTCCGCGCCCAAGGTGGTCGAGGCGGTCAAGCGCCAGGTCGAGCGCTTCACCCACACGTGCTTCATGATCGCGCCGTACGAGCAGTACGTGGCGGTCTGCGAGGAGCTGGCCGCGCTCACCCCGGGCGACTTCGAGAAGCGGTCGGCGCTGTTCAACTCCGGCGCCGAGGCGGTGGAGAACGCGGTGAAGATCGCCCGCCACGCCACCGGGCGGCAGGCGGTCGTCGTGTTCGACCACGCCTACCACGGGCGGACGAACCTCACGATGGCCCTCACGGCGAAGGTCATGCCGTACAAGCAAGGGTTTGGTCCTTTCGCCGGTGAGATCTACCGGGTCCAGATGTCGTATCCGTTCCGCGACGGCCGTGACGGCGCCGAGGCCGCCGCGTACGCCATCGGGCAGATCGAGAAGACCGTGGGCGCGGTGAACGTCGCCGCCGTGCTGATCGAGCCCATTCAGGGTGAGGGCGGCTTCGTCGTACCGGCCGAGGGGTTTCTGCCGGCGCTGGCCGACTGGAGCAAGCAGGCCGGCGCCGTGTTCATCGCCGATGAGATCCAGACCGGGTTCTGCCGTACGGGCTCGTGGTTCGCCAGCGAGCACGAGGGCGTCGTCCCCGATCTGATCACCACGGCCAAGGGCATCGCGGGCGGGCTTCCGCTGGCCGCGGTCACCGGCCGGGCCGAGATCATGGACGCCGTGCACCCCGGGGGCCTCGGCGGCACGTACGGCGGAAATCCGATCGCCTGTGCCGCCGCCCTCGCCTCGATCGAGACCATGCGGGAGCTCGACCTGGCCGCCGCCGCCCGGCACGTCGAGGCCGTGGCCCGGCCCCGCCTCGGGGCGCTGGCCGCCAAGCACCCGGTGATCGGCGAGATCCGCGGCCGGGGCGCGATGCTCGCGCTCGAGCTGGTCGGCGAGAGCGGGAACCCCGACCCGGTCACCACCGCGGCGGTGCAGCGCAAGGCCCACGAGCTCGGGCTTCTGCTGCTCACCTGCGGCACGTACGGCAACGTCATCCGGCTTCTGCCGCCCCTGATCATTTCCGACGACGAGCTCGACCGCGGCCTCACCCTGCTCGAGCAGAGCTTTTAAGGAGCACCCCTTGACCGACCTCCAGTCACCCGACTACGAGAAGCTGGCCGGCGACGCCAAAGACCACCTGTGGATGCACTTCACCCGGCTGTCGAGCTACCAGAAGGCCGACATCCCGATGATCGTGCGCGGCGACGGCTGCTACGTCTGGGACTCCACCGGCCGCAAGTACCTCGACGGACTGTCCGCCCTGTTCGTCGTGCAGACCGGCCACGGACGGCAGGAGCTGGCCGAGGCCGCCGCCAAGCAGGCCGGCGAGCTCGCCTATTTCCCGATCTGGTCGTACGCGCACCCCAAGGCCGTCGAGCTGGCCGACCGCATCGCCGACCTCACCCCGGGCGACCTCGACCGGGTCTTCTTCACCACCGGCGGCTCCGAGGCCGTCGAGTCGGCGTGGAAGCTCGCCCGCTCGTACTTCAAGCGGACCGGCAAGCCCACCAAGACCAAGGTGATCTCGCGGTCGATCGCCTATCACGGCACTTCGATGGGCGCCCTGTCGATCACCGGCATCCCGGCCCTCAAGGCGGACTTCGAGCCGCTCGTGCCGTCGACGATGCGCGTGCCGAACACCAACTACTACCGCCGCCCCGACGAGAACATGACGCCGGAGCAGTTCGGTGTCTGGGCCGCCGACCGGATCGCCGAGGCGATCGAGTTCGAAGGCCCCGAAACGGTCGCCGCGGTCTTCCTCGAGCCGGTGCAGAACGCCGGCGGCTGCTTCCCGCCGCCGCCCGGATACTTCCAGCGGGTCCGCGAGATCTGCGACCGGTACGACGTCCTGCTCGTCTCCGACGACGTGATCTGCGGCTTCGGCCGGCTCGGCGAGTACTTCGGCGGCCACAAGTACGGCTACACGCCCGACATCATCACCGTCGCCAAGGGGCTGACCAGCGGGTACGTGCCGCTCGGGGCGATGATCGCGTCGGAGCGCCTGGCCGAGCCGTTCCTCGAGGGCACCAACTGGTTCGCGCACGGCATCACCTACGGCGGCCACCCGGTCGGCTCGGCGGTGGCGCTGGCCAACCTCGACATCATGGAGCGGGAGGACCTCAACGGTCACGTCCGGCGCAACAGTGATCTGTTCCGGTCGTACCTCGAGCGCCTGACCGATCTCCCGATCGTCGGTGACGTCCGCGGCGACGGCTACTTCTTCGGCCTCGAGCTGGTCAAGGACAAGGCCACCAAAGAGACCTTCAACGAACAGGAGTCGGAGCGACTGCTGCGCGGCTTCCTCTCGCACGCGCTGTTCGACGCGGGCCTGTACTGCCGCGCCGACGACCGGGGCGACCCGGTGATCCAGCTCGCCCCGCCGCTGATCGCCGGCGAGGCACAGTTCCAGGAGATCGAGCAGATTCTGCGCTCGGTGCTGACCGAGGCGTCGAACCAGCTCTGAGCTCCGGCGGACGGCCACCCCTCTATGGGGCAGGGGTGGCCGTCTCTCCGCCGGTGTCCTCCGAGATCTCCGGGGTCGGCGTCGGCACCGCCGATTCCGCCGGCTGCGCCGTCGTCTCCGACGGCGCCGGGACGATCTGGGGTTGTTCGCTTGCGGTTTCCCTGGGTACGGCGGTCCGCGCGGGCCGGTGTCTCACGACGCCCAGCCTCGGCTGCGGATCGGGCTCGACCTGACGGTGCTCGTCCCGGTCCGGTTGCTTGCCGAAATCGGCGTGCACGCCACGGCCGTCCTCGTACGTGACCTCGTAGTAGTCGCGTCCCAGGGCCAGCACCGCGACGAACAGTGTGACGACAGCGATGAACGAACCGAAACCGCGCAATCCGCCCGCCTCGAGTTGTGGGGAGACCCGTGTGCGCTGATAACGCGCGGCGGCGGTTCCCGGTTACGTCTCGGTCGTGCGCAGGGCGCCCCGGCGCTGCTCGTAAATGCCGGCGAGAACGGTCGCGACCAGGACGAGCGTCACTGCCCCGACCGCCAGCACGGGCTGGAGCGACTCGAGGAAGCCGAGCCCCACGATCACCGGGATGACGGCGGCCGGCCACGGCCAGGCCGAGCGCAGGCGGCCCGATGTTCCCATCATCACCACGGTGACGCCGATCAGGTAGAGGGCCACGCCGCCGTGCAGCGCCCACCGGCCGGCCATGTCGAGCTCGCCGGCCGGGTGCACCACGAACTGCTCGATGCCCACCGCCGCGATCGCCAGCCCGACGATCAACGGCAGATGACCATAGATGTACGCGTCGACGACCCCGCTCTCCTCGTCCTCGTCCGAATCCTCGATCAACTGCCGCTTGCCGGCGGCGCCGCCGAGGTCGAAGTAGACCCACCAGAGGGCGGCCACGGCGGTGAAGGCGACGGCGGCGGCCAGCACCGACGAGCCGGACCAGTGCGCGTCGTGCACGCCGGTGGCGAGGGAGGCGATCGACTCGCCGAGCACCAGGATCACGAAGAGGCCGAAACGCTCCGGCATGTGGTCGAGATGAAGGGGCACGTCGTCGCCGAGCCGGGTGGCGATCAGGGGCGCGACGGCCTCGACGAGGATGCCGGCGCCCCACAGGACGTACCGGGCCGTGCCCTCGACCGGGATGGACACCGCCCACAGGACGGCGGCGATGCCGGCGGCGCTCAGATAGATGGCGATCGTCCGCCGGGCGTCGGGCACGTGGCGGTACGCCCGTACGTACAGCAGAAGAAGGATGATCCGGGTCGCGAGGTAGCAGGCCGCGAACCGGGCGCCGTCGCCGCCGGTGGCGCCCTGCGCGGAGGCGGCCATGCCGACGACGGCGCCGGTCATGGCGAGCTTGGCGAGCCGGTAGATGACGTCGTTGGTGTCGAACCGGTTGGCGTAGAGCGTGGTGGTCACCCAGGACCACCAGGTCACCACGAGCAACCCGGCGAAGGTGGCGGCGCCGGCCACACTCAGGTTGCCGGCGAACGAATGCGCGAGCTGGGCCACGACGAGCACATAGGCGAGGTCGAAGAACAGCTCGAGCCGGGTGGCGTGCCGCTCTTCCTCGGTGCGCAGCCGGGGCGGCTCGATCAGGGGGGCTTGGCGGTCGTTACTCATCGACCGCTGCATTTCCCTGTGCGCCGGCGTTCTACGCGTGCTCGGCGAACCTTAAGGACAGGGAGCGCCCGCGACCTCCGCGCCGGTGGCCCGGCGCTGACGGGGAGCGTCGGCTCGGGCGGCGTTCTGCTCCGGCCGGAGCGACGCGGTGGCTTTGGCGGCGTTCCCCTCCGGCGCGAAGGAGGTGGTGGCTTTGGCGGAGTTCGTCTTCGGCGAGCGGGCGAGGCGCCGGCCGGAAGCGCGCA
The DNA here is from genome assembly GCF_043197815.1 of Actinoplanes sp. NPDC048988. NCBI lineage: Bacteria > Bacillati > Actinomycetota > Actinomycetes > Micromonosporales > Micromonosporaceae > Actinoplanes > Actinoplanes sp. NPDC048988. The sequence continues at coordinate 82,711 of NZ_JBICTW010000020.1, forward strand.
GCCGGTGGGCGGCCGGGTTCTCGGCTTTCCTGGGGCTTCGCGCGTTCGGGACGAGAGCCGTGCTGGCCGCGGTCGGGAAGAGCGCGACGGCGCTGGCCTCCGTCGCGGCGCCGAGGGCGAAGGCGGGGATGGCGGGGATGGCGGGTGCGGTGAGAGCCGGGACGGTCGGCGGCGCGGTGAGGGGGAGCGGGGCCTGATGGGTGGTACGGCGGATGTGGAGCCAGGAGAGCCAGCCGAGGCCGATGATGAAGCCGAAGCTGATGATGCGGTACAGCACGACGGTGGCCACCGCGGCGGGGGTGGTGACCCCGCCCGCCATCAGGCCCAGGATCAGGGCGCTGTCGATGATGCCCAGACCGCCCGGGACGATGGTGATGGTGCCGGCGGCCATGGCGGCGCAGAAGGCCAAAAGCACCGCTGTCAGGCCGGCCGGTTGTTCGCCGACCGCGCGGAAGCAGAGCCAGAGGCAGACGGCGTCCAGGAACCAGTTGGCCACGGCCAGGATCGCGGCGGCGGCGCCGTGGGTGGGGCGCAGGCGGGCGGCCCGCAACTGCTGCAGGAAGTCGCGGATGCCGTCCTGGCCGTGGGTGGCGGGGCGGCGGCGCAGCCGGTTGACGGCGGCCAGCGGCGTGCGGATGAGGGTCTCGGCCGACTCGGGGTGCTTCGCCACGCGGCGGGCGCCCAGGATCAGCAGGATCGTCGCGACCAGCAGGGCAGCCAGGTGGGACCAGTCGGCGCCGCCGCCGGCCGCGAGGGCGCTGCCGACGGTCACCGCGGCCAGAGCACAGGCCGAGAGGATGCCGCTGAGGGCGATGGTCCACGAGGCGATGGCCGGGCTGGCGCCGAAGCGGCGCATCTGCTGATAGTTCAGCCGCGTCGAGAAGGCGGCGCCGCCGGGCAGCGTCTCGTTGAGCGAGTGGGCCGCGTACGTCAGCTTGACGTTGTCGAGGTGCGACGCCCGTACGCCGGCCGATCGGAGAAGCCGGCCCTGCATCCGGGCGTAGGCGCCCATCGCCGCCACCTCGGCCAGCGTGGCCAGGGCGAGCCAGCCGACGTGGGGCGCCCGCAGCTGCCGCAGCGCGCCGGCCAGCGACGACCAGCCCACCACCAGCTCGACGGCGAACAGGACCAGCATCGCGACGATCCCGGCCAGGCGCAGTCGCCGGCCCCAGCGGCTGCGCGCGACCGGCGGATCGTCCTCCGCCGCGGTCTCGGCGGACCGCTCCACTGCTTGTGTCACCGCTGGCTCCTGGCGTGCCTGTTCCATTGCTTGCCCTCGACAAGGATCCTCAAAGATTGCTTGTCGCGCAAGTTTTCTCATTGAGAAGCCAATCACGGGCCCTGCGGTGGGAGTCAACGCGGATGATCGACTTTGCATGCCCGGGGGTGAGCAGCGTCGCACCGGCCGCGGGGGCCGGTGCGACGAAAGGTGCAGCAAATGTCAGGTTGTCGGCCGAACGTGAGACATATCCGACTTCTGGCGCTGAGAATCAGGACGGATAGGGCCACTCGTGGACGGGGAGGTTCTCGTGCATCAGCGGAAGGTAGCGCCGAAGCATCTCGTGCAGCGCCTCCTGGCGGTCGTTGCCGTCGGCCTCCAGCGCGTGCAGGGTCTGCACCTGCCACGCGGCCCCGTTGCGGTGGGTCAGGCAGCGCTGCTCGATGATGCCGAGCAGGCGGTCGCGCTCGCTGGCCGAGACGCCCCACTTCTCGAGGCCCTGATGGGCCATCGGCAGCAGCCGGCGCAGCACCAGTTCGGTGACCTGGATGTAGCCGAGGCCGGGCCAGAACACGCTGGCGTCGATGCCGTGCCGGGCGCAGGTGTGGAAGTTCTCCTCGGCCGCGCTGAAGCTCATCTGCGTCCACAGTGGGCGCTCGGCCTCGGCCAGGGTGCGGATCAGGCCGTAATAGAAGGCCGCGTTGGCCATCGTGTCGACCACGGTGGGGCCGGCCGGAAGCACGCGGTTCTCCACCCGCAGATGCGGGCGGCCCTTCACCACGGCGTAGATGGGCCGGTTCCAGCGGTAGATGGTGCCGTTGTGCAGCCGCAACTCGGACAGCTCGGGGATCTCGCCGCGCTCGAGGATCTCGGACGGGTCGGCCTCGTCGCAGATCGGCAGCAGGGCCGGGAAGTAGCGCACGTTCTCCTCGAACAGGTCGAACACGCTGGTGATCCATCGCTCGCCGAACCACACCCGCGGGCGTACCCCCTGTGCCCTTATCTCCTCGGACCGGGTGTCGGTGGCCTGCTCGAACAGCGGGATGCGCGTCTCGCGCCACAGCTCCCGGCCGAACAGCAGCGGGGCGTTGGCGCCCAGGGCGACCTGCACGCCGGCGATGACCTGGGCCGCGTTCCAGTACGCGGCGAACTGCGCCGGGCTCACCTGCAGGTGGAACTGGGTGCTGGTGCAGGCCGACTCGGGCGCGATGGTGTCGGTGGTGACCGCGAGCCGGTCGACGCCGTCGATGCGGATGTCGAGGTCCTCGCCGCGGGCCGCGAAGATCTGCTCGTTGAGCACCTTGTACCGCGGGTTGGCCGACAGCGCCTCCAGCGTCATGTGCTCGCGCCGCAACGTCGGCAGGATGCCGATCATCACGGTGTGCGCGCCGACCTTGCGGGCGTGGGTTTCGGCGTTGTTCAGACTGGCCCGCAGGCTGCGCTCGAGATCGACGTTCTCGTCGCCGGCCAGCCGCCGCGGCGGGACGTTTATCTCGATGTTGAACTGGCCCAGCTCGGTCTGGAAGTCCGGATCCGCGATGGCGCCGAGCACCTCGGAGTTGCGCATCGCCGGGTCGGCCCGCTCGTCGATGAGGTTGAGCTCGATCTCCATGCCGGTGAGCGGCCGCTCGAACTCGAAACGCGACTCGCGCAGCATCGCCGCGAACACGTCCAGACTCCGTCGGATCTTGTGCCTGTACTTGGCGCGGTCCTCACGGGTGAAGTTGGTCTTCTCGACTTCCTCGCCCATGGCACACCACCTTTCTCCGACGAGCTTCAAAGTCCCACACGCTCAGCGTGTCGCGCCAGACGACACCAAAGCATGAGATCGCACAGGGTGTCCCTTCCATCCTCGTCGATGTGATGAAGGTTGACGCCGGGGAACGACACACCAGCGGTACCCGGCTGTGCCGGTTTTCATCCGGACGAGACCCTGGGGAGGGTTGCAGCGTGAGAATGCGGCGCTTGCTCATCGGCGTCGTGGCGGTCTCCGTCCTGTCCACGATTCTCACCGTCACCTATGTGGCCCTCGGACCGCTGCGCGCGGCCCCGCCCGCGCCTCAGGCCACGGCGGCCGTGCTGTCGGGTCCGGAGTGGTCCACGGCCTGGGCCGCCGCGCCCTCGTCCGGATTCCGCAATGGACCGCCCGGCCACACCGTCCGCAACGTGGTGCACACGACGGTGGGCGGCCCGAAGGTCCGCGTCCGGCTCACCAACCGCTTCGGTGCCGGCCCCCTCCTCCTCGGGCACGTCACCGTCGCCGTCTCGGCGCACGCGGGCGGCCGTCGCGACGGCTCGGTCGACGCGAGCGACGGCGGCGCCGCGCCCGGCACGCTGCGCGACGTCCTGTTCAACGGCATCAAACGGGTCTCGGTTCCGGCCGGCGCCGATGTTCTCAGCGATCCGGTCGCGCTCGACGTTCCGGCCGACACCGACCTGCTGGTCACCGTCTGGACGCCGGTCCGGCCCCCGCTGTCGACCTGGCACGTCAACGGCCGGCAGGTGTCGTTCGTCAGCCCGGCCGCGATGGACGTCGCGGCCGACCCCACGAGCGAGCCGTTCACCGCGCGGACCACGGCCTGGTTCTATGTCGCCGGGGTCGACGTGGCCGGTGCGGCCGGCACGGTCGTGGCGTTCGGCGACTCGATCACCGACGGCTCGGCCACCGTCCGGGGCGGCAACCACCGCTGGCCCGACCTGCTCGCCGCCCGCCTGGCGGCCGGCCCCGAGCCGGACTACGGCGTGGCCAACGTGGGCATCGGCGGCAATCGTCTCCTGCTGGACGCCGGACATCCGTACACCAGAATCGCCTCCAGGGCCGGGCGCTCCGGTCAGTCCCGGTTCGCCGGGGACGTCCTCGAGCAGTCCGGCGCCCGCGCGGTGATCATCCTGTTCGGGATCAACGACATCATGCAGCAGCCGCGGCAGGGCGACCCGGCGCGGATCCGGGCCGGCCTGGCCCACCTGGCGGCCCGCGCCCGCGCCCACGGCCTGCGGGTCGTCGTCGGCACGCTGACGCCGTTCCACGGCTGGCGAGCCTGGTCGCCCGCGCTCGACCGGGTGCGCGTGCGGGTCAACGACTGGATCCGGGCCGGCGGTGGCGGCGCCTTCGACGGGATGGCCGACTTCGACCGGGCCGTACGCGATCCGGGCGAGCCGCGCCGGCTCCGCGCCGACTTCGACGGCGGCGACCACCTGCACCCGAACGACGCCGGCATGCAGGCGATGGCCAACGCGGTCCCGCTCGACAAGCTCTGAGGCGGTTCTAGGCCAGAGCCAGGGCCAGCAGGGCGGCGACCACGGCGACGCCGAGGATCGCCTGAAGGAGCAGCGCCGGTCCGAGGTGCGACCACATGGTGGGGATGCGCGGCGTCAGGGGTTGCATCGTCGTGAGGTTGATGACCCGCACCAGGCGTACGGGAAGGGTGTGGTCCTTCTGCGGCGCCGTGGTGGCCTGCACGAGATCACCGCGGTGCAGCGCCGACTGGGGCAGTTGCCCGTGCATCTCGACCTCGTAGGTCTGGCCGAGATCGTCGCGGATCCGCACCGGGGTGACCAGGAACTCGGGACCCTTCTTGAGCTCCTTGAAGCTGCGCCGGGGACCGCGCATCCGCAGGAGCGAGCCGATCATCTGGGTGATGCCGGCCGCCACGAAGATCGCCATCAGGGCGGATTGCCCGATCTTGACCTGCCGGGTGTACGAGGCCTGGAAGCCGGCGAACCGGCCGGTGATGACGGGGCTGACGTGCCGGAGGATCTGCTCGCGGTGCAGCTCGACGTCGTCCATGGGGGATCACCTCCTGAGAAGTATTCACATCGTACGGAGCGCAACTAGATCCACACCGTGAGTGAATTTGTTCGCCCCGCATCGATCTTGAGGGCTTCTCATCGCGCCCACCTGCGCTATCGCCCGGAAATTTCGGCTCGTTCGCCCCGCCCGTCCCCGATCTACGGAAAATCGCGCGAATCGCCCTCCTCCGGCGGTGAACTGTTCTCAGGTTCGCCGAGGCGCGATGGGGGCGGGAAACAGTGGCACCGACGAAGGCGTTCGTGAACCCGGACAGCGTCCTCGCGCGCACCGCCCGGGAAATGCTCGAAGCCCACGCGGGCGCCCGCGGCGAGACGGCGTGCCCCTCCTGCGGCGAACCGTTGCCGTGCGCCGCCGGCCGCGCCGCCGCCGAGGTCCTGGAGGCGGCCGGCTTGGCCGAGGCCTCGGGCCTGGTGTCGGCGTCCCGGCAGGGACGGGGATCTCCGGAGCCGGCCGGGCCGGCATCCTCGGCGTACTTCGGGTATTCGCCGCCCTACTACGCCACACACGCCTCACCGGGCGACTACGCGCCGGCACCACCGAAGCCACCGACTTACGACACCCAGCTGTACGGTCCGGCCGCGGTTCATCCCGAGCCGCCCGCCCTCGATTCTGAGCCGCCCTCCTTCGATCTTGAGCCGCCCGCTTTCGGCGCGCCGCACCGCGCCCGGCCCGACGAAGGCGCCCACCGCCTGGCCTCTCCCGCAGCACCGAGCGCGGCTGTTTGGGAGCCCACCGCGCCCGCGCCTTGGGAATCCCCGGCGTCTCCTTCCGCGGCATGGGAGCCCTCCGCTTCCGGCCCCGCCCTCGGGGATGCTTCCGCGTCCGGCCTTACCGCCGGAGAGGTTTCCGGGTCAGGCCTCAGCGTTCGGGATGCTTCAGCGCCGGAACTGGCCGCTCGGGAGGTTTCCGGGTTGGGCCTCGCTCGGGATGCCTCCGCGTCCAGCCCTATGACTCGGGAAGTCCCTGGATCGGGTCTGGGGGTTCGCGATGGCTTCGGGCGGGAAGCCCCGGCGGCCGCTGAGCCGGTGGTGCCCGGGCTGAGCGCCGAGCTTCCGCGATGGGGGGAGGACCGGGGCGGCGGCCTTCGCGGGGCGCCCGAAGACAGCCCGGCGGGCTCCGATCCTGCGGTTGGTTCCGGCTTCGTGAGCGGACCATCGAAGACGGTTGCCCTCTCATTCGAAACGCCTCCTCCGGCACCGGCGGCCGACGATCACGTCGCCGAGTCGCCGAATCTCCGGGCGGACGACATTCGCTTGGAGCGCCCATGGCCGGCCGAGGCCACGCTTTCGGCGGGCGAGCCCTCCCCGTCACTGCGGCGGGTGGCTGCGACGGAACCGAACGAGCCGCCGGTCGAGGGAGACGTTCGGCAGCCGGCCGGGCCGGTAGGTTCGGCTCCTCCGGTGACGCCGCCCGGTATGCCGGTTCCTTCGCTGCCGCCGGACTGGCGCCAGAATCGGCCGTTGGATGCCCCGCGCTTCACGCCGTCGGCGCGCAACGGCTACCCGGCCGCCGTCGGCAAGCCGGTGTCGCCCCCCGCGCGCCCGATGCCGGAGCCGGCTCCGTCCGCCGAGGACCGCCCGCCGCAGCCGCTGACCCCGCCGCCGTCCGAGCCTCCGGTGTCCGCCCAGCGTTTCGAGCCACCGGCCGCCCCGGCGGCCTTCAACCCATCGGCTTCTCCGGTCGCGTCCGGTCCGTCGGCCGCGTCAGGCCTGTCGGCTGCTCCGGCCGCGTCCGGTCCGTCGGCCGCGTCAGGCCTGTCGGCTTCTCCGGCTGCGTCCGGTCCGTCGGCCGCGTCAGGCCTGACGGCCGCCCCGGCCGGGTTCGAGCCGCCGATTGCTCCGGCCACGTTCGAACCTCCGGCTGCGTCTGGTCTGTCCTCGGCGCCGGCCACGTCTGACCCCTCGGCTGCCGCAGCTGCGTCTGGCCCGTCGGCCGCCCCGGCCCCGTTCGAGGCGAGCGCTGCTCCAGCCACGTTCAACCCATCGGCTGCGTTCGGGCAGCCCAGTGTTTCGGCCGCCGCGGGGGCTCCCGCGGCTCCGGGACCATTTGGGTCTCCTGATGTTCCGTCCGGGCTGTCGGGGGCGCCAGTTCGATTCGGCACTCCGGCGGAGGCCGCCGAACCGTCTGCCGCGCCGGTTCCGCAGGGGATGGCTGGTGCTCCCGCGCCGTTCGCGCCGCCGGTGTCGGGTCAGCAAGGAGTGGCGGGTCAGCAAGGAGTGGCGGGCCAGCAAGGAGTGGCGAGCCAGCAAGGAGTGGCGAGCCAGCAAGGAGTGGCCGGCCAGCCGGCCGGGCGGCAGGCGGGGGGAGCGCCGGCCCCTTCCGGGCTGCTTGGAGCGGGGCGCCCGCCAGAGCCCGCTGCGGGCGGATTCGGGCCGGCGGCGGAGCCCAGCGGGTTGCCTCGAGCCGGTACCTCCGGGCCGGGAGCCGGCCGAAGTGGGGCGGACGCGCCGTTTGTTCTTCCGGGTACGAATGACAGCGCCCCCAGTGGCCTTCCCGGCCGGAGTCCGGCGCCGAGCGCCCCCGCCGGGGGCGGCGAGGGGAATGCCGTGCGATTCGGTGGCGGGATCGATGACGCGCCCAGTGGGCTGGGGATCCGCGCCGCCGGCCCGAACCCGGCACCGTCCGAGGGCGCGGGGCAGTTCGGCCGGGCAGAAAACGCGGGGCAGTTCAACCGGGCGGAAAACGCGGGGCAGCTGAACCGGGCGGAAAACGCCGGGCAGTTGAACCGGGCGCCGGGCGAAGGATCCGGGCTGCTCAACCGGGCGCCCGAGGCGGGGCACGTGCCCGCTGGGGGTGCGGGGCGTCCCAACCGGCCGCGGCTCGAGGCGCCGAACATGGGGCAGGTCAACCGGCCGCTCGGCGGTGACGATGGGCAGCCTGACGGGGCGGACGGGCCGTCCGCCTGACGGGGGAAAATTCATTGCACTCTTACAAGTGTTTGTGGTCTCGGCGCATCGGGCAGTAACGTCGCCGAGAGGGCGGTCGGGTCGATGACCTCGGCTGCCCGACAGACGTGCGGCCGGGGGGTCGTGTCCCGGCGTGGCCGGGGCCGGGCGGCTCGGTCGTCGAGGGGAGAGCCGCGACGTGAAGGCTCGGCAGCAGGACCTACCGGGGCACAAGGTGGGCGACGGGCTCGACGACCTGGACGCCGCCGCCCTGGCGTACGCCGAAAGAGCGCAGGACTCGCCGGAAAGTGAGCGGGCCGCGCTGCGCGAGCAGCTCACCCGGCTCTGTCTGCCCTTCGCCGGGCGGATGGCCCGGCGCTACCGGGGGCGCGGCGAGACCTTCGAGGACATCGAGCAGGTGGCCCGGCTGGGACTGGTGAAGGCCGTCGACCGGTACGACCCCGAGCGGGGGTCGTTCACCGCGTACGCCGTCATCACCATCTCGGGGGAGATCAAGCGGCACTTCCGGGACAAGACCTGGGGCGTGCACGTTCCGCGGCGGCTTCAGGATCTCAGTCTCGAGGTCGGGCACGCGACGATGGTGCTGACCAGCATGCTGTCGCGGACGCCGACGGCCGTCGAGATCGCCGAGCGGCTTCATGTCGAGGTCGGCGCCGTCCTGGAGGCGATGGAGTCGTCGGCCGGGTACGCGCCCTCGTCGCTCAACGCGCCCATGGGTGGTGAGGGGGCGGCCGAGTTCGGCGACCTGATCGGTGGCGTCGACAGCGACCTGGAACTGGTCGACGACAAGGTGACAGTGGCCGACCTGCTGTTGCGGCTGCCCGCGCGGGAGCGGCGGATGCTGGCGCTGCGGTTCTACGGCAACCGGACCCAGGCCGAGATCGCGGCCGAGCTGGGCATCTCTCAGATGCACGTGTCGCGGCTGCTCACCCGGGCGCTGACCTGGCTGCGTGAGGCGATGCTGAGTGACGTCCCGCCGCGGTGGGAGGGTGCCGAGTCGCGGCCTGAGCGCAGCCCCATGGAGGTTCTGACCACCCGCGAGGGCGGCGTGGTGCTGGCCCGGGTCCGGGGCGAAGTCGACCGGGACACCGCCGAGCGGCTGCGCCTCAGTCTGCGGCATGCGATCGGCATGGCCGGTGACGAGCCCGTCGTGATCGACCTGTCGGGGGTGCCGCTGCTCGACGCGGCCGGCATCGCCGTGCTGGTGGACGCCGCGTCGGCCGCGTCCGTGGCCGAGGTCGAGTTGCGGCTGAGCGCCGCCCAGCCGTACGTCTCGGGAATCCTGGCCGTGACCGGCCTGGCCGGTCTGCTCACCTGAGGCCAGTCCCGCCGGTCAGTCGCGGGGGCGGGCCAAGGAGGCCCAGACCACCTTGCCGTCGGCCGACGGCATCCAGCCCCAGGCGTGGGCCGACGCGTCGACCAGCAGCAGGCCGCGCCCGCGGTTGAGGCCGGCGACGGCCGGGCCGGGCCGCAGGGGTTCGGCCGGCGAACCGTCCCGTACGGCGATGTTGAGGTAGCGCGGCCGCAGCGACACGCGCAGCGTCATCATCGTGTGCGCGTGGTCGACCACGTTGCTGACCAGCTCGTTCGCGATCAGGCTGGCCGGTGCGACCAGGCCGGGCAGGTCCCAGCGCAGGCAGGCCTCGGTGGCGACGTCGCGGGCGTGCCGGGGCGCCCCGGTCACCGGCAGCAGCTCCTCGGAGAGCGCCGGGAGCGTGGCACCGACCGCGGCCCGGGCGGCTTCCACACCGGCGAAGACGGGCAGCCGGTGATAGGCGGGACCGGTCAGAAGGGCGTGGACCGGCGGCTGGGCGCCGTAGACCAGCACCGGGATGCCGGGCCAGCGGGCGGCCTGGCGGCTGGCGGCGGTGAAGACGGCGAGCGACAGCGGCTGGTCGACGGTGAGCGCCGAGACGTCCACCAGCAACGCCTCGGGCTGCTCGGCCAGCGCTTTGAGCAGATAAGTGTGCACGTCCGACACGTCGGTCAGGTGTAGCGCGCCGCTCAACCGGACGGTCAGCTCGGACGTGGTGCCCGTGACCTCGTACTCGATGGCCATGTCCCCACCTCCACTCCGACCGACCGCCGGATACCCCGGGGGCTGGAGGCCAAACGGTTCATGAAGACTCTGTGGCCGCTGTCTCCATGACAATGATCGCACCCTCGGGACGGGCGCCACCCTCCCGGCGCCGCAGGGGCGTGCAGGCCACCCGTACGGAAATCGCCTTGCCCCTCCGGTTGACCGCGGCGACCTGCATCTCGGCGTTCTCCCCGTCGGCGCCGAGAGCACCGCGCAGCAGCGGGCGGAGCTGATCGATCGGCAGGCCGATGTCGAGGTTGAGGAAGTGCTGGCCGATCACCTCGCTGGAGCGCAGACCCCACAGGTCCTCGGCCCGGCTGTTCCACATGCGGATCCGCAGGTCGGGGTCGACCACCGCGACGCCCGCCTGCATGCTGGTCAGCACCGTCTCGAGGAAGTCGTTGGCCTCGTCGAGCTGGGTGCTGCTGATCCGCAGCTGGTCGTTGATGCTCTGCAGCTCGTCGTTGGTGGACTGCAGCTCCTCGTTCATCGTCTCCAGTTCCTCGTTGGTGGACTGGAGCTCTTCGTTGGTGGTCTCCAGCTCTTCGACCGTGGACTGGAGCTCTTCGTTGGTGGTCTCCAGCTCCTCGTTGGTCGACTGAAGCTCCTCGTACGCCGCCTCGAGCTGCTGGTTGGCGTGTTCGAGCTCGTCCTTGAGGCGCCGGGAGGCGGTGACGTCGTGGAAGATGATGTTGACGCCGAGCAGGCTGCCGTCGGCGCCGGCCAGCGGGCTGACCTGGACCTCGAGGTTGAGCTGCTCGGAGCCGCGCTGAAACTCGACGTCCGGGATGCGCAGCGTGCGGCGCTCGAGCTGGGCCTGCTCGATGAAGCGGCGCAGCTCGACCGGGCGGTAGGAGAGCTCGAGGTCACGGAACGGCCGGCCGATGTCGCGGGAGGAGACCCCGAAGATCGTCTCGAGTTGACGGTTGGAGAGCGCGATCATGCCGTCGGAGGTGAGCGAGAGCTGGGCCAGCGGGCTGGCCGCGAAGACCTCGTTGCGCAGCTCGTCGAGGCCGGTCACGGGCAGGCCGCTCGCCTGCGCGGGCTCGGAGAACGCCACGCCGGGGGTCGCGTAGAGCCGGGGCACGCGGCGGAAGACCCGGCGCTTGAGGTCGATCGGCGAGAAGAGGCTGGTGTGGCTGAGCAGCATCTCGGCCTTGCCGAGGAAGAGCACGCCGACGTCGCGCAGCGCGAAGTGGAACCGGCCGAGGATCTTGGCCTGGGTCTCGGCGTTGAAGTACATCAGCGTGTTACGGCAGGTGAGCAGGTCGATCCGGGAGATCGGGGCGTCCTGCACCAGGTCGTTGCGGCCGAAGATGACCGAACGCCGCAGATCCTTGCGGAACGCGAAGCGGCCGCCGCTCACCGGTTCGAAGTAGCGTTCGATCAACTCCGGTGGCACGCCCTGCATCTGGCGTTCGCCGTAGGTGGCCTGACGGGCCTCGTTGAGCTGCTCCTCGTCGACGTCGGTGGCGTAGATCTTGACCCGGTCCTTGAACCCGTCGACGCCGAGCACTTCGGCCAGGACGATGGCCAGGGTGTACGCCTCCTCGCCGGAGGCGCAGCCGGCGCACCACACCCGGATCGGCGCGTTGTCGGCCTTGGCCTCGATGATCGGGGTGAGCACCTCTTTGCTCAGGAAGTCCCAGGCGTCGCCGTCGCGGAAGAAGGCGGTGACGTTGATCAGGACCGTGTTGAAGAGCGCGGTGAACTCTTCCGGGTGCACCTGAAGGAAGTCGAGGTATTCCAGGTAGTCGCCGACGTTCACCTGGCTCATCCGGCGGTTGACCCGCCGCATGAGGCTCGACCTCTTGTACCCGGTGAAGTCGAAACCGCGCGACTCTTTCAGGTAGACCAGAAGCGCCTCGAAGTGGGGATCGGCCGGCTGCACGGCAGAGACGCTACCGGATGTCACGCCGGAGCCTGGTGTTCGCCGAGCCGGTCGATCAGCTTACGGATGGTGGCGGCCGCGGCTTCGGCGTCGTCGGCCAGGCTCTCCAGGCGGACGCCGGTGCCCGAATGCCGGCCGCCGGCCATCCGCCGGCTCAGGGCGGACTTCTCCTCGAGCGCGCGCAGCGCGATCCACAGGGCGCTCTCGAGGGCGAGCGCCTGCTCGTCGAGCAGGCTCTCCGGTGACCAGGCGTGCCCGACCCGGCAGCGGAAGCGGGGCATCGGGTCCGACTCGATCTGAAAGAGGCTGCCGCCGCAGGACGGACATCCGTATCCGGCCGGCTCGGCGATCGTGTCAGTGGTCAGCGTGCTCCTGGGGTCGGTGATGGCGACCTCGAACTCGAGCATGCGGTCGTTGGGCGGGTGTGACTGTGGAAGGTCCATGTCGGCCATCCCGGAAAGCAGCGCCCCCATCTTGGCGGCGGGAAGGACGTGGTCGGGAGTCACCCGGGTCAACGCGGCGCGGGGCATCCAGGGGCAGAGGGCGTCCTCCGGGTCCTGGACGATCGTCGCGCCGCCCTGGGCGGCGATCGTCGCCAGCCCGGAGGCGCCGTCGTCCCGCCAGCCGGAGAGCACCACACCGGCCGCGCGCGGCCCGGCGGCCCGGGCCACCGAACGGAACAGCGGATCGATGGCGGGCCGGTGACCGTTCTCGGCCGGGCCACGGGTGAGCCGCAGCCGGCCGTCCAGCAGCAGCAGGTGATGGTCGCTGGACGCGACATAGATGTGGCCGGGCCGCAGGGCCTCGCCGTCGGCCGCGGCGCCGGCCGGCAGCGGGCCGCTGCGGTCGAGGATCGCCGGCAGGGCGCTGGGCGCGGATCGCGCGACGTGCAGAACGATCAGCAGGACGCCCGGGTAATCCGGGGGAAGACCGGCGACCAGAGAGCGCAAAGCTTCCACGCCTCCGGCGGAGGCGCCTACGGCGACCACATCGCGATGCAGGTTCACAGTCATCCGGCGTTGAGCTGAGTCCAGACCACCTTACCGTCGTTCACCGGCAGCACACCCCACGCCTCGGTCAGATCTCGGACCAGGCGCAGCCCGCGCCCGCCGGCGTCGGTCACCGCGGCCTCGGCCGGCTTCGGCATGCGGCGGCTGTGGTCGCGCACGCTCATGCACAACCGCCCGTCGCGCAGCGCGGTCACGGTGAACTCCATGGTGGTGTGCGCGTGCCGGACGACGTTGGCCACCAGCTCGGTGGCGATCAGCGCGGCGACCGCGGCCAGCTCGCCGCGCTGCCACTTCGCGCAGGCCTGGGTGACCAGGGCCCGCACCTGGCGGCAGGCGTCGGGCACGGGCCGGAGCCGGACGTGGATGCTCGGCGGCTCGGGCTCGGCGGCGCCCTCGGCGATCGCCTCGTCGCAGTCGTCGGCGAACTCCAGGTCCTCGCAGTCGGGGGCCTCGACGACGGTCTGCCGGGTACGGGGGTCGGCGCCGCACACCACGATGGGCACATTCGGCCATTCCGCCGTCTCGCAGACCGCGGCGCTGAGCGCGGTCAGCCCGAGCGGATCGCCCACGCGCATCTCGGTCACGTCGAGGAGCAACCGGCTCGGCCCGGTGGCCAGGCGCAGGCGGATCGCCTGCTGCAGGGCGTCGCCGGTGAGCTGGTCGAGCGTCCCGTTGATCCGCAGCACGGCGACCGGGCCCGCCTGTTCGGGCCGGCACACCAGCTGATTCGGCAAGGTGCGTTCCCCCTCGGGCTGTGGTCCGTCGGACGATGGTGCCCGGCCGGCGGGTGGGGCAAACGTCGGCGAAGGCGGCAGTGTCGTGACCTAGCGCTCAGGTAAATCGAGTACCGTTGCGCGCCATGGGTGTGTCTCAGCGGCTGAAGGGCCGTTTCCGCAAGTTTCTGCAGCGTCCGGGCACCACGGTCGACCTCGGGCCGCTCCGCAAGAGGTTGCCGGCGATCGAAGCTCACGCGGAGGCCCTCAGCGAGCTGGACGACGAGGCGCTGACCGCCGCTGCCAACGAGGCGAGCGACTACGCCGAGATCTGCTCGGTCGGCCGCGAGGCCGCCTGGCGTGCTCTCGAGCAGAGGCCGTACGACGTGCAGCTGCTGGGCGCGATGGCGCTGCTCGACGGCCGGGTCGCCGAGATGGCCACCGGTGAGGGCAAGACGCTGACCGCCGTCATCGCCGCCTTCGGTCACGTACGGCTGGGCCGTGGCCCGGTGCACGTCCTCACCGTCAACGACTATCTGGCCCGCCGCGACGCGGAGTGGATGGCGCCGGTCTACAAGCTGCTCGGCCTGACCGTCGGCTGGGTCACCGAGACCTCGACCCACGACGAGCGCGTCGAGGCGTACCAGGCCGACGTCACGTACGTGTCGGTCAGCGAGGCCGGCTTCGACTACCTGCGCGACCAGCTGGTCACCGACGTGGCCGACCGGGTGCAGCGCGAGCTGGCCACCGCGATCGTCGACGAGGCCGACTCGATCCTGATCGACGAGGCCCGCGTGCCGATGGTGCTGGCCGGCAGCCTGTCGTCCGAGAGCGACCCGGTGCACGAGGCGGCCGACCTGGTCCGTGACCTGGTCAACGGCAAGGACTACGAGGTGGCCGAGGACGGCCGCAGCGTGGCCTTCACCGAGGCCGGCCTCAAGAAGATCGAGGAGAAGCTCGGTGGCATCGACCTGTACGCCGACGACCAGGTCCTGCAGCTGTCGGCGGTGAACGTCGCGCTGCACGCCGAGACCCTGCTGCGCCGCGACGTCGACTACATCGTGCGCAACGGCTCGGTCGAGCTGATCGACGAGATGCGCGGCCGGGTCGCCCAGCGCCGGCGCTGGCCCGACGGCCTCCAGGCGGCCGTCGAGGCCAAGGAGGGCCTGAGCGAGACCGCCGAGGGCGAGGTGCTCGACACGATCACCGTGCAGGCCTACATCGCCCTCTACAAGACGGTCTGCGGCATGACCGCGACCGCCGTGCACGTCGGCGAGCAGCTGCGCGAGTACTTCAAACTCGAGGTCGCGGTCATCCCGCCGAACACCGAGAACATCCGCGAGGACGAGCCCGACCGCATCTACTCGGCGCACGACACCCGTGACGAGGCGCTGGTCGAGGAAATCAAGATCGCGCACGAGAAGGGCCGCCCGGTGCTGGTCGGCACGCTCGACGTCAAGGCGTCTGAGCTGCTGGCCAAGCAGCTGGCCGCGGCCGGCGTGCCGAGCACCGTGCTCAACGCCAAGAACGACGCCGAGGAGGCGGCCATCATCGCCGAGGCGGGCGCGCTGGGCGCGGTCACCGTCTCGACCCAGATGGCCGGCCGTGGTGTCGACATCCGGCTCGGCGGCAGCGACGAGGCCGACCGCGACCGGGTGGTCGAGCTCGGTGGCCTCTACGTGATCGGCGCCGGCCGGCACGACAGCCGCCGCGTCGACGACCAGCTGCGCGGCCGCGCCGGCCGGCAGGGCGACCCGGGTGGCTCGGTCTTCTTCGTCAGCCTCGAGGACGAGCTGATCACCCGGCACGCGGGCGACATCCTGCCCGCCTCGCCGCGGATGGACATGGACGGCGTCGTGCACGACGACCAAGTCAACTACGCGGTCGAGCACGCCCAGCGGGTGGCCGAGGGCGTCAACCACGAGATCCACCGCAACACCTGGCGCTACAGCGTGGTGATCGAGCAGCAGCGGGTGGCCCTGGCCGAGCGCCGCGAGCGGCTGCTCACCTCCGAGGTGGCGGCGATCATGCTGCTCGAGCGCTCGCCCGAGAAGGCCAAGGAGACCGACGAGGACGTGCTCTCCGAGGCGGCCCGGGCCATCGCGCTCTTCCAGCTCGACCGGCTCTGGGTCGACCACCTGGCCTACCTGTCCGAGGTGCGCGAGGGTGTGCACCTGCGGGCGCTGGGCAAGCTGGACCCGCTCGACGAGTTCCACCGGTCCGCCGTGCCGGCGTTCCAGACGCTGCTGCTCGACGTCGAGAAGCGCACCATCGAGACGTTCGAGGAGACCGACCTCAGCGACGGCTGGGAGCCCGACCGCGCCAAGATCGTGCGGCCGAGCGCGACGTGGACCTATCTGGTGCACGACAACCCGTTCGGCTCCGAGCTCGACCGGCTCATCGCGGCGGTGGGCCGCCGGCTCATTTCGAGCGGCGACTGAACAACGTTCCTCAGGAAAGCGCCGGGCGAACCAGCCCGGCGCTTTTTTGTGGCCGAAGTCTCAAAAACGCCTGTTCGGCGACCCTTAATCAGGTCGACAGAATCCGTTCGGAAAATGCATTTCCGGTCCGGCAAGCTGGTTCTGGAACGGATTTCCCACACTGTGGTTGCCGGGTTGACCCAGCGCCTTCGAAACCGGAAATATCGTTCGCGGTTTACGGAGTGTGATCAGTCGTATTCGCTTTTCCAGGGGGCTGAAACAGAAATGCCGGTCAATGCGATCGAAAGACCGCCCGCGCTCACGCTGACCTTGGCGATCCCGCTCACCGGCGACACGCTCAGCCCGCAGGCCCGCCGATTGATCGAGGCCGTGCGCGAGCTGGTCCAGGACAATCAGGGCACCATCGCGGTCGAAACGCCGCTGGCGGCGGACCAGGCGGGAGCCGGACCCGAGATTCGCCTGCTGACCGGCAGCCGTCAGGTGATGCTCGACGGCGAGATGCTTCCGCTGACCCGGCTCGAGTTCGATCTCCTGCTCTTTCTGGCCGAGCGGCCACGCCGCGTCTTCACCCGCGGCCAGCTGCTGTCCGGCGTCTGGGGCTACGACCACACCGGCGAGCGCACGGTCGACGTCCACGTGCGCCGGCTGCGACTCAAGCTGGGCGGTTCGGTTCCGGTCATCACCACGGTGTACGGGGTGGGCTACCGGCTCGCCGACGACGCGCGGGTGATCGTCCAGCCCCACGGGTAGTCTTTCCCGGCGTGCGTGTGCGACCCGTCTCGACCGGCAACCTCGTGAATGAATTGGCCGATTTCCTGATGAGTCGGGAACCCGACAGTTACCTCCGGGTTGCGGTCGACGGCCCGGCCGCGGCCGACCCCGGAAAACTCGCGGATTCCCTGGTGGATCCGCTTCGGGAGCGGGGCCGTCCGGTGGTGAGGATCGACACGTCGGACTTCCTCCGGCCGGCCTCGGTGCGGCTGGAGTTCGGACGAGACAATCCGGACACTTTCTACGCCGGCTGGTTCGACGAGGCCGGGCTCGCCCGCGAAGTCCTCGACCCCACGGGGCCCGGCGGCTCGGGCCG
Source organism: Actinoplanes sp. NPDC048988 (assembly GCF_043197815.1). NCBI lineage: Bacteria > Bacillati > Actinomycetota > Actinomycetes > Micromonosporales > Micromonosporaceae > Actinoplanes > Actinoplanes sp. NPDC048988. The sequence goes on from NZ_JBICTW010000020.1 coordinate 99,869, forward strand.
GGTGGTGACCAAACTGTGGAACGCGTCGACCGACCGGGCGGCCCGGTCCCCGTACGTCTCGCTCGAGAACACCACGGTTGTGCTGGTCAGCGGCCCGTTGCTGCTCGGCGGGGGCCTGGCCTTCGACGTGACGGTGCACCTGGAGATGTCCGAGGGTGCGTTGCTGCGGCGTACGCCCGAAGCGGAACGCTGGACGGTGCCGGCCTTCCGCCGGTACGCCGAGGAGGTCGCGCCCGCCTCCTTCGCCGACGTCGTCGTCCGGGTGGACGATCTGCGCCGTCCGGCGCTCGTCGAAGAACGTTGGTGAAGCGAGTCTGTAGCGCGACCGACCACTGACAGTTATGCTCCGGTTACTTTTTCAGCGGAGGCCCCGTTTGGGATCTTCGGCGGTGGGTATCAGGCGGCACCACGGTGCGATGGGGTCGTCCCCGGGGGAACCCACCGGTAGGGGCAGAGAAGGGCAGGGGGAGCGCATGCTCGTCAATGGAGCGGTTATCACGGGTAAGGGTGCCGCCAAGGTGGGGCGTACGCCGGAGGAGATCGAACAGATCCGGGCCATCCTGCGCGGCCGGTTCGACGACATCAACGCCGAGTACGAGGAAGCGGTGGCCGAGAACCAGAAGCTGCGCCTGGTCGAGATCGGCGACGCCGCCGGCGACGACCAGGCCGACAGCGGGTCCAAGACGGCCGAGCGCGACGCTGCCACGTCCCTGCTGCGGACCCTTCTGGACCGGCGGACCCAGGCCGAGCACGCCATGGCGCGCCTGGACGACGGCACGTACGGCAACTGCGAAGGCTGCTCGAACCCGATCCCCTGGGAGCGGCTCGAGGTCTTCCCGTCGGCCACCACGTGCGTGCACTGCAAGCAGAACCGCGAGCGCCGCGCGGGCTGAGCACACCAGCGTCCCGGGTCCGCCGCTCGTCGAGCGGCGGACCCGGCCCATCCGGACTAGTTTGAAGACCCATGGGCACGATCGAGGTCGGTACGGCGTCCTGGACGGACAAGACACTGCTCGCCTCGGGCTGGTATCCCGCCTCGGCGGACACGCCCGAGAAACGGCTGGCGTACTACGCGAAGCAGTTCGCGGTGGTCGAGGTCGACTCGACCTACTACGGGCCGCCGGCCGAGCAGACGACCCGGCTGTGGGCCGAGCGCACACCGGACGGCTTCACGTTCAACATCAAGGCGTTCAGCATGCTGACCGGCCACCCGACGAAAGTGTCGGCGATCTACAAGGATCTGCGGCCGGAGACGGACAAGAAGAACGTCTACCCCGGTGACCTTCCCGCGCAGGCGTACGAGGAGATCTGGAGCCGGTTCCTCTCGGCTCTGGATCCGCTGGTCGAGGCGGGCAAGCTCGGCGCGGTGCTCTTCCAGTTTCCGCCGTGGTTCGGTATCCGCAAGTCCAACAAGGAATACCTGCTCGAGGTGGCGTCGCGCTGCAAGCCGCTGCGCCCGGTCTTCGAGTTCCGCAACGCGTCGTGGTTCTCCGGCGCCAACCAGAACGAGACCCTGGACTTCCTGCGCGCCCACAAGCTGCCGTTCGTCGGCGTCGACATGCCACAGGGCCACAAGTCCTCGATCCCTGCGATCATGGCCGCCACGGCCGACCTGGCGGTGGTCCGCTTCCACGGCCACAGCGACAAGTGGACCAGCAAAGACATCCACGAGAAGTTCGGCTACAACTACTCGGAGAAGGAACTCGAGTCCTGGGCGCCCCGCCTCCGGGAACTGGCCGCCGACGCCGACCGGACCCAGGTCTTCATGAACAACTGCTACTCGGACTACGCGCAGCGCAACGCGACGACTTTGATAGAACTACTCGGTGACGCTTGAGGCACAGCGGGAGCGGATGCTCTCCGGGCTGATGTACAACGACCTGACCGTGGAGCTCGTCGAGGCTCGGCAGCGGACCGTGCTGCTGACCGACGAGTACAACGCGAGCTTCGGGCGGCCGCAGCAGGAGCGTGAGGCGATCCTGCGGCGGCTGCTGGCGAAGGTGGGGCGCGACGCTCACTTCGAGCCGGCTTTCCGGTGCGAGTTCGGGTTCAACATCAGCGTCGGCGACCACTTCTACGCCAACTTCGACTGCGTGATGCTCGACGGCGGCGGCATCACCATCGGCGATCACGTGCTCTTCGGCCCGCGGGTCGGCATCTACACCTCCAACCACGCCATCGACGCGGGGGAGCGGGTGGCCGGCGGCTGCTACGCCAAACCGGTCACCATCGGGAACCGGGTCTGGGTCGGCGGTGGCGTCACCATCAACCAGGGCGTGACCATCGGCGACGACGCCATCGTGGGCTCGGGCAGCGTGGTCACCCACTCGGTCCCGGCCGGCGTGATCGCGGTCGGCGTGCCGGCCCGCGTGCTGCGCGAGATCACCGAGGCCGACAAGACCGGCTTCGTGCCCTAGAGCTCGTCGTACGGGACCGACTTCCAGGTGTCGGTCAGCAGCGTCGTGAGGTGGTCGCCGGCCGGGTAGGCCTGGTTGTCGATCCAGGCGATCGGCTGGGCCGGGCAGGTCGCGTTGACGGCGACGGCGCCGGTGAAGCCGGGCAGGTCGGCCTGGGGGACCGGGCGCAGCGACCACGGGACGCCGTTCATGGTCATCGCGATCTGCAGCAGGACCATGGTCGTGCCGCGCAGCATCGGCGCCTGCGGCCAGATCACCTCCCGGCCGTCGTGGAAGGCGACGTTCCAGGTCGTGCCCTCGCTGACCAGGCCGGTGTCGCCGACGAACAGGGCGTCGTCGTATCCGTCCTGGACCGCCTGCCGGCGCGCGACGAACAGGCCCATGGTGGCCGAGTGCTTCTGCTCGGGCCAGTCGCGGCGGTGGCTGTCGGTGCGTACCCGCAACGGTTTGACCGGATCCGACGACCGTGGATCGCCGACCGCCACCACGACGTCGGGCGGGCTGTCCGCCTCGGGGCCGGGGATGAAGGAGACCCGGACCGAGGCGTCGCGCTGATCGCCGAGGGCGTGCCGGATGAGCGCGATCACGCGGGCCTCGTCCTCGACGCCCATCTTCCAGCCGAAGAACTCCTCGCTGCCGTCGGCCAGACGGGCCATGTGCAGCGCCAGGCCCTTCACCCCGAGCGACCGGACCTGCATCGACGTGAAGTGGCCGTAGTTGACGGTGGCCAGTCGATGGATCTCGCCGAGGTCGGGGACGTGGCCGTTCAGCTCGAGATTGCGCACCTCGACAAGCCTACGGGCGGGGCTTGATCTCGGGGGTGCGGGTGCGGTGAAGGCCACGCCGGCCGGCCTCGGCGGCCAGCGCGGCGGCGTCGATCACCGCCGCTCCGCCGGGATCGTTGTTGAAGAAGACATAGCTTTCCGGTACGTCCGTGAGCCGCTCCACCCACGCCCGCAGGGCTCCCTTGCCGTATCGGGGCCACGGCTTGGCCCGCCCCTCGTGCAGCCGCAGGTACACGAAGTCGGTGGTGATCCACAGGGGAGTGATGGGCCGGCTGCCCCGATCGGCCCAGCACAGCGCGGCCCGCCTTTGCCGCAACAGACCACACAGATCTGGCGTGAACCAGGTGTCGTGCCGAGGCTCGACGACAACTCGGACATCATCCGGGAACAGCCGCAACGTCGCGTCCAAAGACGGCAAGTCCGCCTTGAGGGTCGGCGGCAGCTGGATCAGCACCGGCCCGAGTTTGCCGCCCAGCCCTTCCGCCCTGGACAAAAAGCGGGCAACGGGCTCGGCCGGCTCCTTGAGCCGCTTGATGTGGGTGAGATAGCGGCTCATCTTCACCGCGACACAGAAGTCGTCAGGTGTCCGCGTCCGCCACTGCTCGAAGGTCTCCCGCTCGGGCAGGCGGTAGAAGGCGTTGTTGACTTCCACGGTCTGGAACCGGGCCGCGTAGTGCTCCAGCCAGAGCCGCTGCGGCAGCCCAGTGGGGTAGAGACCGCCCCGCCAGTCCTTGTACTGCCACCCCGACGTCCCGATGTGCATCACGTGACCTGCGATACCCCGATCTCAGCCGGGTTAGACGGGATGATCACGGGGTATGGCGGGGTCCCACGCACCACGGACCACCAAGGAGCTCTCATGTCTCTCAGCGACGACGACATCACCACCACCACGGGCTCGAACGCCGGCGAGGGCCCGGCCGACGGCGGCGCCAACCCGGGCGGCCACGACGGCGGCGCGGACGGCTCGGCCGAGGGCCCCGCGGACGGCGGCGCCAACCCGGGCGGCCACGACGGCGGCGCGGACGGCTCGGCCGAGGGCCCGGCCGACGGCGGCGCCAACCCGGACGGCCACGACGGTGGCGCCGACGGCTCCGCCGCCTGATCGGGCACCACGGGATGACGATCGACGCGCCGGGCGAAAGCCCGGCGCTCTCCCGCGCCGTGGCGGTGGAACCGGGCAAGTTCGCCGCCGCCTACTGGGGCCGCGCCCCACTGCTCTCCCGGGCCGCCGAACTGGCCGGCCCGGACGGCTTCGCCGACCTGCTCTCCCCGGCCGCGGTCGACGAGCTGCTCTCGCGCCGCGGGCTGCGGACCCCCTTCCTGCGGGTCGCCCAGCGCGGCACCGTGCTGCCGGCCGGCCGGTTCACCGGCGGGGGCGGCGCCGGAGCCGAGATCGGTGACCAGGTCATCGACGACCAGGTCATGCGGTTGTACGCCGAGGGCGCCACCCTGGTCCTGCAGGGCCTGCACCGGCTCTGGCCGCCGCTGATCGAGTACAGCCGCCGGCTCGGCGCCGAACTGCGGCGCCCGCTGCAGGTCAACGCCTACCTGACCCCGCCGCAGAGCCAGGGCTTCAGCACCCACTACGACACCCACGACGTGTTCGTCCTGCAGGTCGACGGCACCAAGCGCTGGCGGCTGCACGAGCCGGTGCTGGCCGACCCGCTGGAGAGGCAGGCCTGGGGCGGCCGGGCCGACGAGGTCGGCGCCACCGCCGAGGGCGAGCCCGCCTTCGACATCCTGCTCGAGCCGGGCGACGCGCTCTACCTGCCCCGCGGCTGGCTGCACTCGGCCGAGGCGCAGGGGGCCCGCTCGCTGCACCTGACCATCGGCGTCCGGGCGATGACCCGCTACGCCATGGTCGAGGAACTGCTCGGCCTCGCCCTGGACGACGCCCGCCTGCGAGCCACCCTGCCGTACGGCCTGGACGTCTCCGATCCCGAGGCGATCGAGCCCGAGCTCACCGAGACGGTCGAGGCCCTGCGTGACTGGCTGAGCACCGTCGAGCCGGCCGAGGTGGCCGAGCGCCTGCGCGCGCGGGACTGGCCGTCGGCCCGCCCCGAGCCGGTCAGCCCGCTGGCCCAGCTCGACTTCGCGGCCGGTCTCGGACCGGACGACGAGATCCGCGCCCGCGAGGGCCTGCGGTGGCGGCTGGCCGACGACGCCGACCACGTGGTGCTGCGGCTGGTGGGGCGCACGATGCGGTTCCCCGCCTACTGCGCGCCGGCGCTGCGCATGGCGCTGGCGGGAGAGCCCGTCCGGGTACGTGACCTGCCGTTGGAGGAGGAGGCGGATCGGCTCGTGCTGGCCCGGCGCCTGCTCAACGAGGCGCTGGCCGTACCGAACGTCTGAGTGATCGACGGCCGGGTTCTTCGCCGAACCCGGCCCGGGACCCCGGTGGTCCTCGCTAGCGTGGATCTCGATGTGGAACCGTACGGAACGTGCCGGCCCCGTCGTCCTGCTGGTCGAGGACGACGAGGATCTGCGTGAGATGACCGTGCAGATGCTCGAGATGCGCGGGTTCGACGTGCTCTCCGCCAAGGACCCGGTGAGCGCGATGATGACCTGCCGCGTGCACAGCGGCAAGATCGACGTGCTGCTGACCGACCTGGGCCTGCCGGGCGTCTCGGGCGGGGAGCTGTCCCGGTCCGCCTCGGCCGTCCGGCCCGAGATGAAGATCGTCTACATCTCCGGCATCCCGGAGGACATCGCCGTCAAGAAGGGCATGATCCGCGCGGGGTCGCCCTTCCTGGCCAAACCGTTCTCGGCGGACCTGCTGGCCGGCACGCTGCGCGCGGTCCTGGCGCAGGGCTCGACGCCGTCGTCACGCTGATCCGGACCGCAACCGACGGCCACCGCCCCGCACCCATGAGCGATCTCAAGCAGACCTTTGCCCGCCCGATGTGTATGGCATCTGGCCGCCGGAACCGGCTGCCGCTGACCTCGGGGGGAACCTGTGGAATTCTTCAAGATGCTGATCGGGTACGTCCGGGCCGCGCACCAGTCGGAGGAGGGCGCGACCGCCGTCGAGTACTCGATCCTGGCCGCCCTGATCGCCGGTGGTCTCGTCGCGACCCTGGGCCTGCTCCGCGACGACATCATCGCGCTGTTCAAGACCCTGATGAACGCCATCTGACCGCTCGCGGAAGCTTCCGCCGCGGGCCGGGCCGGGGGCCCGCCCGCGGCGATCGCGGTGTCGCGGCGATCGAGTTCGCGATCGTCCTGCCGCTGCTCCTGCTGATCCTGTTCGGGATTATCGACATGGGGCGCTACCTCCAGCAGTACATCCAGCTCACCGAGGCCGCTCGCGAGGGCGCCCGGCTGGGGGCGCTCAACGGCTCGGTCACCGAGGTCAAGGCCAAGGTGCAGGGCATCGTGGGCGCCGGCGTCGCGCTGACCTATCCCACCGGCCCGGCCGTCTGCGGCACCGGCACCGTCGACTCGTCGGTCACCGTGCAGCGGACCTTCGCCCCGGTCACCCCGCTGTTCAAGCTGATGGTGATGTTCGGCGGCGCGAGCCAGAACCCGGGCACCCCGGTCATCAAGGCCATCGGGGTCATGTCGTGCATGGGCTGACCTCGCTCATCCCGCGCGCCTCGCGCGACGGCGAGCCCGGCGACCAGGGCGCCATCGCGGTCGTCGTGGCCCTGTTCCTCAGCATGGGCATCCTGCTGGGCATGGGCGCGATCGTCATCGACATCGGCCTGCTCTACGCCGAGCGCGAGCAGTTGCAGAGCGGCGCCGACGCCGCCTCGTGGAAGGTCGCGCAGGCCTGCGTGCTGAAGAAGGACGACTGCACGGTCACGGCGCAGACCGTCAACGCCGGGGCGTACGCCGTCAAGAACGCCAAGGACGGGTACGCGGACGCGCAGATCTGCCTCGACAACACCAACTGCCCGGCCACCTGGAACACCACCACGACCTGCCGCCCGCAGCCGGTCACGACGGGGGTCCACCACCAGGTGGAGGTGCGAACCTCGACCCGCAACCCGAACAGCTCCACGCTGGTGCCGCCCCGGCTCGCGCAGACGCTGGTGGGCGGCTCCTACACCGGTAAGAAGGTGGGCGCCTGCGCCCGGGTGGCCTGGGGCGTGCCCGCCTCGGCGAACGTGCTGGCGCTGACCATCTCCAAATGCGACTGGGAACGGATCACCCAGAACGGCGCGAAGTTCTTCCAGCTGCCGGTCCTCGACCCGCTGCTCGGCGGGACCGGGCTGTTCCCGCTGCTGGGCCTGGAGGCGCCGCGCAACAACGCGGTCCCGATCAACAACGGCATCCTGTCGGTCTGCAAGAACACCCTGGCCGACACGCTGGCCGGCAACCCGAGCGGCTACGCCTGGCTGACGCCGTCGGCCGACGCGAACTGCCGCACCACCATCGCCCCCAGCGCGGCGACCGACCTGTGGATGTACACCGGGCTGCTCGACCTGGCCGGCGCGACCAAGTGCACCACCACGATGAAGACTCTCGTGCAGAGCGGCCAGGCCGTCCTTGTGCCGATCTTCGACCGGATGATCGGCGCCCTCAACCTGCTGCCGGCCGCCTTCCACATCGTCGGCTTCGCGCCGTTCGTGATCACCGGGTTCAAGGGCCTGATCGGCGGCCTGGCCGGCACCCTGTCGTCGCTCGTCGACACCGGACTGAACTCGCTGGAGTCGCTGATCTGCGGCACCTCGCTGTGCATCTACGGCTACTTCACCAAGTCAGTGATCACGCAGAGCTTTCCGACCAGCTTCGGCACCTCACCGGACTATGGAGTCCAGGTGATTGGCCGTACGGGCTGACCTTTACCTGAGATCGTTAGGACATGCGACGGCGTGTCCTGATCCTGCTCGCGGCGCTGCTGCTGGCCGGTATCAGTGGGGTGGCGGTCCTGGCCTACGCCCACTCCGCCGACCGCCGGGCGCTCAACGGCGTGAAGGGGGTGTGGGTGCTGGTGGCCAAGCAGCGCATCCCGGCCGGGACCAGGGGAGCCGACATCCGCGCCAAGGGCCTGGCCGAGCGGGTCCTGATGCCCGCGCGGACCGTGCCCGAGGGGACCCTGACCAGCTGGACCAGCGACCTCGACCGGCTGACCCTGTCGGCCACCGCCGAACGCATGCAGCTGCTGATGCGCCCGCTCTTCCAGGCGGCCGGCCCCTCCGCCTCCGCGCCCAGCCGGGGCTTCGCGGTGCCCACGGGCATGCTCGCGGTCACCGTTCAGCTCAGCGTGCCCACCCAGGTCGCCGGCAACCTGGTCGCGGGGGACCGGGTCGCCGTCTACGGCACCTTCCCGGCCACCGCCCAGAACGCCGAGGAGCAGACCACCCGGCTGCTGCTGCCGCGGGCCGTGGTCATCTCGATCGGTGAGGCCCAGGCCCCCGACGTCACCCCCAAGCCGACGCCGTCGCCCTCCGCCTCGGCGACCACCTCCGGTACCACCCCGTCCAGCTACGTGCGGTACGTGGTCACGCTGGCCGTCGACTCGCCGGACGCCCAGCGGCTGGTGCACGCCGCCCGTACCGGCCTGCTCTACCTGGCCATGCTGGGACCGGAGGCGACCGCCGTGCCCGGCCCCGGCGTCGACATCTCCGGGTTGTTCCCGTGAGCCTCTACGTCTACGTCGAACCCGACGACGCGCGGCGCTCGCAGATCGGACCGGCCTTCCGCGAGGTCGGCTGCACCATGCTCGACGGCATGGACGAGCTCGAGGCGCACCTGCGGCGCTACCCCGAGACCATCCTGATCATCCTGGGCGCCACCGTCGAGCTCGAGGAGTCGCTGATGGTCGCCGCCTACCAGCGGCTCCAGCGCCCGCTCATCGGCGTCGTGCTGATCCGCAAGGTGGTGGAGCCGGGCGTGGTGCTGCGGTGCCTCCAGTCCGGCGTGCGCGAGATCGTGGCCGAGGACGACGAGCAGGGGCTGCGCGACGCCACGATCCGGTCGATCGACCTGTCGAAGGCGCTGAGCACTACGCTGCGCACGTCGGCCGACGTGGCCCCGTACGCCCGGGTCGTCACGCTCTTCTCCGGCAAGGGCGGCAACGGGCGCAGCATGCTGGCCACCAACCTGGCCGTGGCCCTGGCCGGCGGCGGCCGCCGGGTCCTGCTGATCGACCTCGACCTGCAGTTCGGCGACATCGCCATCATGCTGAAGCTGTCGCCGGAGCGGAACATAGCCGGCGGGGTGACCATGGCGGGCCGGCTCGACGAGCCGGGCCTGCGCTCGATCGTCACACCGTACCGGCCCGGCCTGGACACCCTGCTCGCCCCGCCCAGCCCGGCCGAGGGGGAGAAGGTGAGCCGCGAGTTCGTCGTCGAGATGCTGGACGCGGCCCGGCCCGTCTACGACTTCATCGTGGTCGACACCCCGGCCGTGGTCACCGACCAGGTGCTGGCCGCGCTCGACATGACCGACTGGTACGTGCCGATCGTGACGCCCGACCTGCCCACCCTGAAATCGGTACGGCTCACCGTCGAGATGTTCGATCTGCTGGACTACGCCCAGGACAAGCGGCTTCTGGTCTTCAACCGGGCCAACACCCAGGTCGGCCTGAGCCCGGCCGAGGTCGAGCTGGCGGTCGGCATGCCGTTCACCGTGCAGGTGCCGTCGAGCCGTGACGTGACCGTCTCGGTGAACGCGGGCGAGCCGCTGTGCCAGACCGACCCGATGCATCCGGTGAGCCGCGCGATCCGCTCCCTGGCCGACCGTTGCGCCGGGGTCGAGGCCGCCCCCGTGCGCCGCCGCCGGTTCCTGTCCCGCCGGGGCCGGGCATGAGCCTGTCGTCCCGCATCGGCGGCAACACGCCGGCCGACAAGTCACCCACCCCGGCCGCCGAGGAACGGCACCGCCCGGGCCGCCCGGTCAACGACCAGGTGTACGAGGTACGGCAGCGCATCCAGCGCAAACTCGCCGACGAGCTGGGCCCGTCGCTGTACGCGGCCGGCCGGGGCGACAGTACCGAGGAGCTTGACGGCCGGGTCCGCGAGGCGCTCAACGACCTGCTGGCCCGCGAGGAGACCCCGCTGTCCGGTGCCGACCGGGCGCGGATCGTCAACGAGGTCGTCGACGAGGTGCTGGGTCACGGGCCGATCGAGTCGTTGCTGCGCGACCAGTCGATCACCGAGGTGATGGTGAACGGCCCCCAGTCGGTCTACGTGGAGCGTTTCGGCCGCATCGAACGGGTCGGCGCCGAGTTCGACGACGAGGCCCACCTGCGCCGCGTCATCGACCGGATCTGCTCGCGGGTCGGCCGCCGGGTCGACGAGGCGAGCCCCATGGTCGACGCCCGCCTGCCCGACGGCAGCCGGGTCAACGCGATCGTCCCGCCGATCGCCATCGACGGCTCCTCGCTGACCATCCGGAAGTTCTCGGCGGTTCCGCTGACCGTGGGCGACCTGCTGTCGTACGGCACCCTGACCCGGCCCGCCGCCGAATTCCTCGACGTCTGCGTCCGCGGCCGCCGCAACATCCTGGTCAGCGGCGGCACCGGCTCCGGCAAGACGACCATCCTCAACATCCTGTCCGGGTTCATCCCGGCCGACGAGCGGGTGGTGACCATCGAGGACGCCGCCGAGCTGCAGCTCGACCAGGAACACGTGGTACGCCTCGAGACCCGCCCGCCCAATTCCGAGGGCCGGGGCGTGGTCACCACCCGCGACCTGGTCCGCAACGCGCTGCGGATGCGCCCCGACCGGATCGTCGTCGGCGAGGTCCGCGACGCCGCCGCCCTCGACATGCTCCAGGCGATGAACACCGGCCACGACGGCTCCCTGACCACGCTGCACGCCAACACCCCGCGCGACGCCCTGTCCCGGCTCGAGACGATGGTGCTGATGGCCGGCCTCGACCTGCCCAGCCGGGCCATCCGCGACCAGATCGTCTCCGCCGTCGACCTGATCCTGCAGGTCGGCCGCTTCAAGGACGGCACCCGCAAGATCAGCCACATCACCGAGGTGGTCGGCATGGAGTCCGAGGTCATCACCCTTCAGGACCTCTTCCTGTACGACCCCACGGCCGGCGCCGACACACCGGGCGCCGCCGGCGGGCTCCGCTCGACCGGCATCCGCCCCCAGTTCGCCGAGGTGATCTCCCGGTACGGGGTGACGCTGCCCCCGGCCATGTTCTCGGGCCGCCCGCGGTGATCCCGGCCTTCGTCATCGCGGTGGGCGCCGCCTCGGCGGCCACCTTCCTGCTGGCGTATGCCGTGCTGGCCGCGACCTTCGGCCGGACCCCCATCCAGCGCCGCCTCGCCTCCCTGCAGCACTTCACCGTGCGGCGCGAGGTGGAGAAAGAGGTGTGGTGGCGGCGGTTGGTGCACGCCTCCGGCCGGAAGGTGGACCGGTCCGAACTGCTCAGCGACCTGGCCGAACGCAGCGCCCCCCTGCTCGACCGGCTCGGCGCGACGACGCGCCCCACCGAATGGCTGGCCGTCCGCCTGTACGCCTGCCTGGCCACCGTCGTACTGCTGAAGCTGATCCTGCCCTTCTCCGCGGCCCTGCCGCTCGGCCTGCTGATCGGATTCTTCGGCACGAACATGCTGCTCCGCACGAGGATCCGGCGCCGCGAGCAGGCGTTCGCCGACGAACTGCCCGGCGCCCTGCAACTGATGATCAGCTCGCTGCGCTCGGGTTTCACCATGCATCAGTCGGTCGAGGCGGCGGTCCGCGACGACGAGGGCCCGGTGGCGGCCGAGTTGCGCCGCGCCCTGTCCGAGACCCGGATCAGCGGCAGCTTCGAGGACGCCCTGGAACGCATCGGCGAACGCACCCGCAGCGACGAGATGCTGTGGCTGGTCATGGCGTTGCGCCTGCAACGGGAGGTCGGCGGCAGCCTGGTCGACGTCATGCAGACCACCGCCGACACCATGCGCGAACGTTCCTACCTGCGCCGGCACGTACGGGCCCTGTCCGGCGAGGGCCGCATGTCGGCCTACGTGCTGACGGCCATGCCGATCGCCACCGGCCTGATCCTCTACCTGACCAACCCGGCCTACCTGGAGCCCCTGTTCACCGAGCCGCTCGGCTGGGCGATGCTGGCCGTCGGCGTGGTCGCGCTGACGATCGGCGCGATCTGGCTGCGCATCGTGGTCCAGGTGAAGGCGTAAGCCGTGGCCAACATCGTGCTGGGCGCGGCTGTGGCGGGCGTCGTGCTCGCGTTCGTGCTGGCCGCGGTGGCGGTCCTGCTGCCGCCACCCCGCTTCGAACGGATCCTTCGGGCGCTGGCGGCCTTCGGCACCGGCCCGGAGATGCGCCGGGACACCGGCAGCGCCGTCCAGCGGCGCCTGCGTTCCCTGGTCATCGCGGGCCTGGACCGGGTGGCGGAACTACTCACCCCGGCCGCCGGCCGCGACCGGCTGAGCCGCCTGCTCGACTACGCGGGAAACCCGCCGGCCTGGCCCTTGGCGAGGGTGATGCGGGCCCGCCCGTTCGGCGCGGTGGTCGGCGCGGGTGTGGGCGCCTTCTTCGCGTACGGCTGGACCAAGGACACCGACGCGGTGCTGCTCGGCATCCCGGCCGGCCTGGTAGCGGGTTTCCTGATGCCGCAACTGCTGGTCTACAACGCCGGCGTCAAACGCCAGGAGAAGATCCTCTACTCCCTGCCGGACGTGATGGACGCGATGGTCATCGGCGTCGAGGCCGGCCTGGGCCTGGACTCGGCGATGGACCAGGTGGCCGGCGCGACGAAGGGCCCGATGTCCGACGAGCTGAACCGCGTCCTGCAGGAGATGCGCCTGGGCGTCGCGAGAACGGAGGCCTTGCGCTCCCTGGCCTCCCGAACCACGGTCCGAGACCTCAAGCGCTTGATGACCGCCTTGATCCAGGCCGGCGAACTAGGCATCTCGGTAGCCGGCATCCTCCGCGAACACGCGGCCGATCAGCGCATGCGCCGCCGCCAGCGCGCCGAGGAGATGGCCCAGAAGGTCCCGGTGAAGCTCCTGTTCCCCGTCATGTTCTGCATGTTCCCCGCCATCTTCATCGTCGTCGTCGGCCCAGCCGTCATCACCCTCTCGAAGTCCTTCGGCTGACCCTGTCGTCGCGGCTGCGCCGTTCGCTCTCCAGGGCCGTTAAGGTGACCGGCCAGGATGCCGATCGGAGAAGATGATGTCCGACCTCGGATCGGAGAGGGAGCGGCGCCGGCTGGCGGCGCTGCACGAGTACCGCCTGCTCGACGCGCCGGCCGACGACGAGCTGTCAGCCGTCGTCCGGGTCGCCGCGATGGTGGCCGAGGTGCCGACCGCGACTCTCAACCTGATCGACGAGAACCGGCAGTGTCAGCTCACCACCGTCGGCTTCGAGGGCGGCGACTCGGCGCGCTCCGACTCGATGTGCGACATTCAGCTGCGCACGGGCCGGTTCGTGTACGTTCCGGACGCCCGCGAGCACCCGCTGTACGCCGGCAACCCGTGGGTCGACGGCCGGATGGCGAACGTCCGCTTCTACGCCTCGGCCCCGCTGATCGCCCCGAGCGGCTACCCCCTGGGCACGCTCTGCGTCTTCGACGACGTGGTCAGACACCTCACGCCCGGTCAGATCGAACGGCTCACCGACCTGGCCGGTGTGCTGGTCGGGCTCTTCGAACGCCGTCGGCAGGGCCGTCTCGCGGCGGAGATGGCGGTGAACGCCGAACGGAGCCGCAAATTCGTCGAGACCCTGGTCGACACCGTGGACATCGGCATCGCCGCCGCCGACGAACAAGGTCAACTGACGATTCTCAACCGGGCCGTACGGCGGTGGGGTGGCGCCCTGAGCGGCGCCGGCGACCTGACCGAGATCGCCGGACGCATCAACCTGCTCGAACCGGACGGCGTGACCGAGTTGCCCCAGGAGAACGCGCCCCTGTTCCGAGCCCTGCGCGAGGATGTCAGGGTCGACGACGAGGAGCTCGTCCTGCGTACGGCCGATGATGCTCTCCTGACGTTGACGGCCAGCGCCCGCAGCATGATCGCCGACAGCGGCGAGCGGATCGGCGCGGTCGTCGCCCTGACCGACGTCACCCGCGAACGCGCGAACCTGCGCCAGATCGAGGACCTGGTCACCGAGCTGCGGCGTTCGAACGACGAGCTGGAGGGTTTCGCGGCCGCGGTCAGCCACGACCTCGTGCGTCCCCTGGCCGGCGCCCGGGGCTACCTGGAGATGCTGTTCGAGACGTACGGCGATGTGATGGACGACCGGGCGCGGAAGTGGATGTCCGGCGCGGTCGCCGCGACGGACCGCATGCAACAGCTGGTTCAGGCCTTGCTTTCGTACGCCCGGGCGGGCCACGCCCCGAGCACGGCCGAGCCGGTCGACCTGACGGACGTGCTGACCCACGTGACGACCGACCTGCGCACCCTGATCGAGACCAGCGGCGCCACGGTGACCGCCCAGGACCCGCTGCCCACGGTCACCGGCGACCCGACACTGCTCCGCCAGCTCCTGCAGAACCTGATCGACAACGCCATCAAGTACCGCCACCCCGACCGTTCCCCACGGGTGTCGGTGGCCGGCACGCCCTCCTCGTCCGGCTGGGACATCACGGTGACCGACAACGGCCAGGGCATCCCATCCGACCAGCGCGCCCGCGTCTTCGACATGTTCGCCCAGGTGGACCCCACCTCCCGCCAGGGACACGGCATAGGCCTGTCCACCTGCCGCCGCATCGTCGAACGCCACGGCGGCCACATGACCATCGACGAGGCCCCCGGCGGCGGCACCGTCCTGCACCTCCACTTGGCCCGCTGACATAGGCGTGGAGCAAGAGCCAGGAGGCGCGCCACCCGAGGGCTTCGTGCGCTCTGCCAAGATCGAGGACTTCTTGAAGCGCAGGTCGAAGGCCGCCTGACGGTGCTGGATCGCCGAAGATCTTGCCGGTTTTGTGGGGCTGCGGCGGTTCAGCGGTTAGGTCGCGGCCGCTCGGACGGCGGTCAGGAGGATGCCGGCGGTCACCAGGCCGGTGATCAGGACTGTGACGACCGTGGAAGTGTCGAGGCCTACGCCTCGGCGGTCGGCCACGCGCTTGGCGGCGACCACCGCGAGCACCGGGCAGGCCAGCAGGACCAGGAGGGCCACCACCGGGAGGGCGTCCTTCCACGTGCCGGTGGCCGAGCCGCCGTTCTCGCGCAGCGCCTGGTGCAGGATCACGCCGACGACGCCGCCCAGGAAGCCGAAGACGCCGAACAGCAGCTTCACGCCCCCGGTGATCGGGCGGGCCGGGGCCGTGTACTTGACCTTCGTGGCCACCTCGTCGAAGTAGTCGTCCGCGTCGCGGTCGGAGCGCTGGCGCGGGATCGCCGCCGTCGGGACCGTGCGGCCGTAGCGTTCGGCCACCGGGCCCACCTTGTGGACGTACTCCGACCACAGGCCCGCCGCCCGGGCGTCCGCCTCCTCGAGGGCTCGCTGGGCCCGGGCCACCTCCTGCGACGCCGCGAGCACCGCCTCGTCGGCCGCGTGGATCGCCTCCTCGGCCGCGGCCACCCGTTCGTCGTGCCAGTGGGCCGCCTCGGCGCGCATGGTCGCCGCCTCGTCGTCGAGGGTGGTCAGCCGGCGCAGGACGCTGCGGTAGTCGGCTGTCGCGAAGTCGGCCGGCTGCAGGCCGCCGCCCTGGGTCATGAGCCGGCTCCATAGGGGATGATCACCTCGGCGCCACGGTGCACCGAGCGGTCGAAGTGCAGGGCCCGCCACGGGCGCGGGTACCAGGCCGGCGCGCCCGCCCCGGGGTAGAACGGGGCGAGTTCGCTGCCGTGCACGTCCAGGGCCACCCACGCGCCGATCGGGTCGGTGCGTGACGCCTGCCCGCCCAGCGCGTCGCGCAGCAGGGCCGCCCCCCGCCACCAGCCGAGCACGTGCAGGCGGCGTTCCGGACCCTGGCGCAGGATCGTGCGCAGCTGCTCGGCCGCCTCCTTGCCGCCCGGCAGCGCGTCGGCCGCGTAGATGACCAGGAAGTGCGGCCGGTCGGCCGGCCACGACGCCGACGCCTCGCTCGCCGCGTCCTCCAGCAGCCAGTCGGCGTTGTCGGCCTCGTACCAGCCGCAGTCGGGCAGGTCGTTGCAGAGGGCCGCCGCGGCCGCCCGCGCGTCCGGGTCGAGGCAGAGGATCGAGAATCGGGCGCCGTCGGGCGGGAACTGGGCCGCCAGCGACATGCCGGCCGTGGCCAGGACCGCGCACGCCTCGTCCATGCGGGTGCCCAGCACGGCCAGGTTGCGGCCGGGGGCGCGGCGCAGCACGGTGCGGGCCGAGCGGGCGGCCACGTCGATGGTCTCGCCGAGGAGCACCATGGGCGCCGCCACCGACTCGGCCGGGGTGAGCCGGCGGAAGTCGGGGCTGTCGGCGAGCCGTGGCACCACGTCGCCGTCGAAGAGCCGGGGCGGGCCCAGCTCGGGCGGGCGCCGGCGCCACAGCCGGTGTTGCAGCGCGTTCCAGCGTTCACGGTCGCCGGCCGCCGGCACCCGGACGACCTTGTTGGCCTCGGTCGCGCCCGAGTCGGCGTTCACCACCGCGTGGTAGCGCGGCAGGGACTCGGCCGCCGTGTTCGTCTCGGCCAGGATCCGCCGGGCCCGGGGCAGCGCGATGCGCAGCGAGAACTGGGCGACCAGGGCCGGCCGTCCCCACAGCGCCTCGATGCCGCTGACGTCCTGCGAGGCCAGGATCAGGTGGATGCCCTGGGAGCGCCCGCGCCGGGCCAGGTCCTCCAGCAGGTCGACCGCTTCGGCGGCGACCGCGTCGCGCCCGGAGAGCAGCACCTGGAACTCGTCGACCACGGCCACGATGCGCGGCCAGCTGCCCTCGGGGTCCTCGGTGCGCAGTTCGGCCAGGTTGGTCACCTCGTACCGTTTGGCCGCGTCGGCCCGGCGCCGCAGCTCCTCGCCGAGGAAACGCAGCAGGGCGAGCCCGAACTCGCGGTCGGTGTTGACGTTGACGCCGACCAGCCGGACGTGCGGCAGCCAGCTCGGGTCGCGCCGGCCGGGCGCGAACCGGGCGAACGACACGCCCTCCTTGAAGTCGAGCAGGTAGAAGGCGAGCTCGGCGGGGGAGTAGCGGGCGGCCAGGGCGCCCATCCAGGCGTAGATCAGGTTGGTCTTGCCGGTGCCCGACGGGCCCGCGATCAGCGCGTGCGGCGGGTAGTCGGCCAGCGTCACCTGCACCGGCACACCCTGCGGGCTGTCGCCCAGAGGCGCGCTCAGCCCGGTCGCCGCGCTCTGGTTCCATTCCTCCCGCGGTAGCAGGCTGTCCAGCGCCACGGGGGCCGGCCCGGCCTCGACGGCCTCGGCGATCCGGCGACAGGTCGCGGCCACGACCGCTTGCGGGGGACCACCGTCCAGCCGTACGGGAAGAGCACCCGCACCGCTGATCCGCGCGTGATCGTCGCTCGCGGCGGTGATGAACTCGATCCCGTCGCCGGCCGGCACCGGCAGGCCCTGAATGACCAGGTGGAC
Organism: Actinoplanes sp. NPDC048988; assembly: GCF_043197815.1. Lineage (NCBI taxonomy): Bacteria > Bacillati > Actinomycetota > Actinomycetes > Micromonosporales > Micromonosporaceae > Actinoplanes > Actinoplanes sp. NPDC048988. The sequence continues at coordinate 117,466 of NZ_JBICTW010000020.1, forward strand.
GCCGCAGGCGGCGCCGGTGCGCAGCAGCCGCTGCAACTGCGCCTGTTCGGCCCGGCTCAGTTCGCCCGCGCCGAGCAGCACGGCGACCCGCCACGGCTCCGGCCGCCGGTGGGTGGCCGCGTTGAGTTCGCGCAGCGACGTGTATTCGCCGGCCAGCACGGTCTCGTTGATCCGGCGGACGTGGGCGGTCAGGTCGTCGAGCAGCGCCGGCAGGCCGCCGGGCCCGACGAAGGTGAGCACGCCGGCCGGGGCGAGCGGCGCGAACCGGGCCAGGCCGCCGCCCAGGTGTTCCGGGTCGTAGCCGATGAGCTTGACCTGGCCGGGCGCCGCGGTGCCGAGCGCCCGCAGCAGCAGGCCGGCCACCACCTCGTCGCCGAGGGTGCGGTCGCCGCGGACCACCACGTGACCGCGGTCGAGCAGCGGCACCAGCGCCGGCACCTTCTCCGGATGCGGCAGCAGCAGGCGGCCCACCCGCAGCTCGGCGGCCCGGTCGAGCGGGGTCGCCTGCCAGTCGTCCCACGGGTCGCCCGCGGCGCCGGGCGCGGCCCGGTCGGCGGCGGCCGCGGCCGCCTCGGCGTACGCCGCGAGGTCGGCCCGGTGCTGGTCGTCGATCTCGGCCATCCGGGCGTCGCGCGCGTCCCCGATCTTGCGCAGGCGCGCCTCGGCCGCCGACTCGATCTTGCGGCGGCGCTCGACGGCGGCGGCGTGCGCGCCCCGGGCCCGGTCGAGGGCGATCGCGGCCGCGCCGAGCGCGTGCGACAGCCCGGCCCGGATCTCCATCACCTGCTGTGCGGTCGACTCAGCCATGTCGGGTGGGGCTCCCGGAGGAGTCGGAGGATTCGGCGGGGCGGCGCAGCGGGTCCGGCGCCGACGGGTCGAGCGTTCCCGCGTCCCGGCCCAGCCGGGCCAGCAGGACGCCGGTCAGCACGCTGGCGGTCACCGCGTTGTCGGCCGGGTGGCCGGGTGGCCGCCGGCCGCCCTCGGCCGGTACCCGGCAGATGCGCGCGATGAGGGTCTCGAGCACGGCCGGTGAGGTGCCCGGCAGCAGCGATTTGACGCGGCCCTCGGCGGCCGAGCGCAGCCGCGGCACGTCCTCGGGGCGGGGTTCGTGGCCGAGCAGGTCGCCGGCGAGGCGGTGCAGCACGGGCGGCGTGACGGCGGACAGCGCGAGCCCGGTCGAGGCGTTCACCCCGTGCAGCTCGCGCCCGAGCCGGGCGCGGTCCCCGGCCCGTACGCCGCTGGCCACCCGCCGAAGAAGCTCGGCCGTGTCCGGCTTGTCGGACTTGTCAGACGACGCGGGAGCCGGCTCGCCGGTCAACTGGGTGACCCGCTCCTGCCACCACGGCCCCAACTGCTCCGCCTGGTCGGGGGCCGCGGGCGGTGGGGCGCTCTCGTCGCGCTGTTCGAGGCCGGCCTTCCAGTCCCGGTCGGGCGGCGCGCTCGCGTCGCCGCTGAGACCCACCGAGGCGAGGTACTGCGCGATGGCGTCCTGGGCGAGGCGCAGCGCGGCGGCGGCCCGCTCGGCCGCCTCGGTGGCGTTCGACAGCTGCGGCACGCCGATCGGGTCGACCGACTGCTCCCGCACCCACATGAGGATCTCGGTGGCGCTGCGCAGTTTCTCCATCGCCACGGTCACCTGCCCCGTGGGCAGCTCGTCCGAGGTCGCGCGGAGCCGGGCGCCGAGTTCCTGGATCAGCGACATCGCGTCAGAGCATCGCCGTGTAGGTCTGCGCCTGCTCCACCGCGAGCAGTGTGGCGCCCAGGCACTCCTCGAGCGACTGGTCGGCCTGCGACAGAGACGCGTGGGCCGCGCCGACCGCGTCGTTGCCGCTGCCGTCGAGCGCGGCGGCCAGGCTCTGCTGGGCCTCGCCGATCTTCTCCCGGGCCGCCTGTATCGCCGCCTGCCCTTCGGTCACTTGCTGAAGTGCGGCATCGACGGCCGCTTTGACCTCGGCGACACTGGCCACCCGTGCAGCCTCCTGCTGTGCGGAAACCGGACTACTGTCGCAAGCGTACTGCCCCCTTCCTGTCCGGGTATCCCCGCACGCCCCTTTTGCCACGCCCCCAGTCGACGTGTGGCACGACCTGCGAAAAGACTCTTCCGGTACGCGGCCGGACAGTCCACTTCGGGCGATTTGGCGTACGGCGGCAGTCGCTCTTGAGTGAACAGGATTGAACCCGCGGGGTGATCTTTCACCCGGCCCGCGTGCGGCGCGCCGCGTCGGCCAGGGTCCGCGGCAGGTCGCCGGTGCGCTCGTGCTCGCGGCGCAGCCGGTCCGTGCCGGTGCCCACGGTACGCAGCGGCGCCAACAGCTCGTACGCCGTGCCGAGGTCGCCGTGCCGGTCCAGGGCCGGCGTCACCGTCTCGACGAGCTCGTCGACCAGCTCCCACGCCGGCCGGGTGCTCTCCCGCGACGGATCCAGCAGCGTGCCGCCCAGCCCGCTGTGCGCCGCGTTCCAGTGCGCCGCCTTCAGCACCCAGTCGGGGACGGGCAGGGCCCGCCGGCCGGCCGCGATGTCGTCCAGGGCCGTCCCGACCAGCGCCCGGACCAGGGCCGTGAGCAGCACCCCGTCCGCCACCGACGGGCACACGTCGGCGACGCGCACCTCGACGGTCGGATAGCGCGCCGACGGCCGGGCGTGCCACAGCAGCAGGCTCTCGTCCATCATCACGCCGGCGCCGACCAGCAACCGGACCATGCGCTTCAGATCGGCGGGCGATTCGAAGTACGGCGTCGGCCCCAGGCTCGGCCACCGGTCGAGCTGCATGGCCCGCCAGCTCGCGTGCCCGGTGTCCGCGCCCGCGGCGAACGGCGAGTTCACGAACATCGCCTGCAGGACCGGCAGCCACGGCCGCAGATGGTTGCCGACCTGGACGGCCGTCTCCACGTCGGGCACACCGACGTGCACGTGACACCCGCAGACCGCCGGGTCGCCCACGATCGGCCCGTAGTGCCCGGCGATGGCCCGGTACCGGGGATCGTCGGTGACCGTCAGATCCGGCTCGCCGACCGGCGTGGCGCCGAGCGCGACCAGGTTCGCCCCGGCGGCCGCGGCGGCCTCCCCGGCGGCCTGCCGCATGGTGCGGAGGCTGTCCGCCACCTCGTCGAGGCTCGAGCAGACCGGCGTCACCATCTCGATCATGCTGTGCCGGAACTCGCGCCGGCTCTGTTCCCGCAGCGGCTCCGGCAACTTCCCGGCCACCGCCGGCGCGACCGGCACGTTCTCGCCGGTGCGCGGGTCGAGCAGCAGGTACTCCTCCTCGACCCCGATCGTCGGTCCGTTCATCGGGTCGCGGTCAGCAGCACGAGGGCGATCCGCTCGGCGTGGGCGTAGGCCGGCCCGTCGAGCTCCTCGTCGTACACGTCCGGGTCCCACTCCCGGTAGTCCCACCGCAGGCCGGTGCCCGCCAGCCGCTCGGCCGCGGCCTGGCGGAACGGATCGGTCCCGCCGACGATCCCGGTCCCGGCGAACAGGACCAGACAGCCGTCCGGGGCCAGGCGCTCCGCGGCCGCGTCGATGATCGCCATGGACAGCTCGTGCCCGTGCGCCCCGCCGTGCCGGTACGCCCGGCCGGCCGGGTCGATCATGAAGGGCGGGTTGGAGAAGATCAGGTCGAACTCCCCGTCCACGTCGTCGAGCAGGTCGCTGCGGCACGGCAGTACACCGGGCGTGCCGGCCAGCTCCGCGTTGATGCGGGCCAGCCGCAGCGCCGCCGGGTTGATGTCGACCGCGAGAACACCGGCCTCCGGCGCCCGCTTGGCCACCGTGATCGCGCCGGCCCCGGTGCCGCAGCCGATGTCGACCGCCCGCCGGATCGGGTGCGCGCGGCTCTCGACGTGCGCGGCCACGGCGTCGGCCATCCGGTAGGTGTCCGGCCCGAAGAAGACCGAGTCCTCGGCGTCGGTCGGAAAGGCCGAATGGACGAAGAGCTCTCCGTCGTACGAGGAGAACCGCACCGTGCTGCGCCACTCGTCGCCGTCGCGCCGTAGCACCCCGGCCGCGTCCATCAGCTCGACGATGCGCTCGGGGAGCACGCCCGGCCCGAACGGCCGGCTCCACCCGAACACGTCCCGCGGGCCGCACGCCCGCTGGTTCTGCGGCCGCCGGTTGACCCTCTCGTGCGTGGCCGGTGTGACGGTCGTGAACTCGTAACCGGTCTCACGCAGAGCCCGGCCCAGGTCGATCAGGGCAGCGTCGATCGCGTCGGTCGGCGCGGCGGTCATGGCGGTGATCGTCATGGCGTGCCGCATGCCCACGATCGTCCCGCCCATTCCTGCCGGCTCCCGGCCTGTCTCGGTCCCCGCGTGGCGACGAGCATGACCAGTGCGATCGGCCGCGGCCTGCTGGAACTCGTCACGGCCGCCGACCACGCCAGCGCCGCTGAACAGCACGAGCGAGCCGTGCGGGGCCAGGTGGGCGGCGGCCTGGTCCAGGATCGCGGTCGGCAACTCGTCCGGGCCGTCACCGAGGTAGGGCTGCCGGGCCGGGCCGAACAGAACGGGGCAAATCATTCACCGGCGGCGCTGGCGAGTGACCGGGGTTACGGGCTGTGGGAGAGTGGTCACAATTCAGCGCCTCGGTACGCTCGACGGCCCCCTCACCTCGGCGCCCAGTTGTGTCACGCGATCGCGCAATCCGCGATCTGCTGTCACAACCACGACGCGTCTGGCCGGCGCCTCCGCCCGTACCACGTCGACGATCTTGTCATCGCCCGAGCCGTCGGCGCGTTCCACGCGGACGCCGCCCTCGGCTTGCGGTGTCTGGCCGGCCTTACCCTCCACGACCAGCGCGACCTCGACCGGGCCGGCCAGATCGGGCAGGCCGGTTTCCATGATCGGAGTCAATGCGTCGCGCAGCCGCAGGGCCGCGGCGGCCCGGTCACGCCACCACCCATCAGGTACAGAACCGACGACGTTCGCCCCGTCGACGATCACGAGAGGTACGGTCATGAAGTTGAGCGTACCTGAGTCAACTTTTGTGGCGGATGGGGAATCAATCGATCCCGCGCGGCGCTGATAGGGGTCGTGCAAGGTGGGTAAAGGCCCCCGGCACAACGGCTACGGAGAAGAGAGAAGACGTATGAGCATCGGACCGATCGGACCGGGTGGGCCCGGCCAGTGGGACGACTTCTTCGCGCGCTTCTTCGGCGCGGCGGACCCGCGCCGTTCGCAGCGCATCGACATCACCAAGTACATGAGCGGCGACGCCCGTGAGGTTCTTTCCGCGGCGGCGCGCCGGGCAGCCGAGCTGGCCGACCCCGACCGCACCATCGCCGACCTGGACACCGACCACCTGCTCTGGGCGACTCTGCAGCTCGAGCCGATGAAGCAGACCGTGCGCCGCGCCGGGGCCGACCCCGAGCAGCTGCTGTCCGCTCTCGGCCGCCCGGCGGGCGTCAGCGAGGAACTGCCCACGCAGGTCCAGCTCACCCCCGCCGCGAAGCGGGCGCTGCTCGACAGCCTCCAGATCTCGCGCGCGGTCGGCGCGTCCTACGTCGGTCCCGAGCACATCCTGATGGCCCTGGGCCTCAACCCCGACTCGGCGGCCGGCCGGCTGCTGGGCGGCAAGCTCGACCCGCAGGCGCTCCAGCAGTCCGCCGAGCCGCAGCCGGGCGCCCCGCGCGCCGCGGCGCAGCGCGGCGGTGGCGGCGGCAACGCCAACACCCCCACCCTCGAGCAGTTCGGCGTCGACCTGACCGAGCTCGCCCGCCGCGGCGAGATCGACCCGGTCATCGGGCGCGCCGGCGAGATCGAGCAGGCCGTGGAGATCCTGTCCCGGCGTACCAAGAACAACCCCGTCCTCATCGGTGAGGCCGGCGTCGGCAAGACCGCGATCGTGGAGGGCCTGGCCCAGCGCATCGTGGACGGCGACGTGCCGCTGACCCTGGAGAACAAGCGGGTCATCCAGCTCGACCTGGCCGGCCTGGTCGCGGGCACCCGCTACCGCGGCGACTTCGAGGAGCGCCTGCGCAAGGTCATCGACGAGATCCAGGACTCGGGCGACAGCATGATCGTCTTCCTGGACGAGATCCACACGCTGGTCGGCGCCGGTGGCGGCGGCGAGGGCGGCGGCATGGACGCCTCCAACATGCTCAAGCCGGCCCTGGCCCGCGGCAAGCTGCGCGTCGTCGGCGCGACCACGCTCGACGAGTACCGCAAGCACATCGAGAAGGACGCGGCCCTGGCCCGTCGCTTCCAGCCCGTGCTGGTCGGCGAGCCCAGCGTCGAGGACACCGTCGCGATCCTGCGCGGCCTGCGCGACAACTACGAAGCGCACCACCAGGTGCGGATCACCGACGAGGCCCTGCAGGCCGCGGCGGAGCTGTCCGACCGCTACATCACCGACCGGTTCCTGCCGGACAAGGCGATCGACCTGATCGACCAGGCCGGCGCCCGGGTGCGGCTGAGGGTCAAGACCCCCGACGCCGACGTCCGGGAGAAGGAGCGCCGCCTCGAGCAGCTCTCCCGCGACCGTGACCAGGCCGTGGCGGCCGAGAACTACGAGAAGGCGGTGGCCCTCCGCGACGAGATCAACTCCCTGAAGGAGCAGATCGCGTCGGCCGGCGTCTCCGCCGACGGCGTGCCCCAGGTGACCGACGCCGACATCGCCGACGTCGTGTCGCGGGCCACCGGCATCCCGGTCGCCCAGCTCACCGAGGAGGAGAAGGAGCGCCTGCTGCGCCTCGAGGGCTACCTGCACGAGCGGGTCGTCGGACAGGACAACGCGGTCGAGGCGGTCGCGGAGGCGGTCCGCCGCTCGCGGGCGGGGCTCGGCGACCCGGACCGGCCGGTGGGCAGCTTCCTGTTCCTCGGGCCGACCGGTGTCGGCAAGACCGAGCTGGCCCGTTCGCTGGCCGAGGCGCTGTTCGGCGACTCGGACCGGATGATCCGGCTCGACATGAGCGAGTTCCAGGAGCGGCACACCGTGTCGCGTCTGGTCGGTGCCCCTCCCGGCTACGTCGGCTACGACGAGGCCGGCCAGCTGACCGAGGCGGTGCGCCGCCGCCCGTACAGCGTCGTGCTGCTGGACGAGATCGAGAAGGCCCACCCGGACGTCTTCAACATCCTGCTCCAGGTGCTCGACGACGGCCGGCTGACCGACAGCCAGGGCCGCACGGTGAGCTTCAAGAACACCGTGCTGATCATGACGAGCAACCTCGGCTCGGACATCATCAGCGGCACCCGGCGCAGCGTCGGCTTCGGCACGGGCGCCGACGGCGCGGCCGAGGAGGAGCTGCGCGACCGGCTCGACCGCCGCCTCAAGGAGCAGCTGCGGCCCGAGTTCATCAACCGGATCGACGAGATCATCGTCTTCCGGCAGCTCGAGCAGGAGCAGGTCCGGCAGATCACCGAGCTCATGCTCGACGAGACGCGGCGGCGCCTGCACGCGCAGGACATCACCCTGGAGATCACCACCGAGGCGATCGACTGGCTGGCCGAGAAGGGCTTCCAGCCCGAGTTCGGCGCCCGCCCGCTGCGCCGGGTCATCCAGCGGGAGCTGGACAACCGGCTGTCGAAGATGCTGCTCGGCGCCGACCTGGCGCAGGGGCAGAAGGTCAAGGTCGGCGCGGCCGACGGCAAGCTGACCTTCGACGCCTCCTGAGGTACCAGTTAGCGACGAAGGGGCTCGGCTTACGCCGGGCCCCTTCCGCTGTGTATCAGGCCGTCGTAGACGCCCAGGTGGGGATAGTCGACGCGCCAATCGAGGTACGCGGGATTGCGCGCGGCCACTTCGACGTACGCGTCCTGGGCCATCTCGATCAGCTTGTGCGCGCTGAGCGCGGCCGGCGAGTCGGGATGCCACCCGATCACGTACCGCCAGCGCAGGGGCGCCCCGCGCAGCGGGCGGTGGGCCAGACCGGCCGGAGCCCGGAACGTGGGCTGGCACAACCCCAGCGCCGACCCGGCCTCGACCATGTCGACGCAGCCGCGGATGTCGCTCTCGAGCACCCGCCGCGGGGTGAAGCCGGCCCGCGCGCAGGCCGCCGCGAAGCAGTCGCCGAAGCAGCCGTCGCCGGTGCCGGCCACCCACTGCTCGTTGGCCAGCTCGGCCAGGTCGACGTCGGTGCCCTTGGCGTTCGGGTGGTCCTCGGGCATCAGCACGCACACCGCGTCCACCGCGACCGTCTGCCACACCAGGCCGTAGTCGGCCGACGGGATCGCGTCGCCGCAGACACCGACCTGGCAGTAGTCGAGCTTGCCGGCGATCACCATGTTGGCCAGCTCGTCGACGTAGTACGAGGCGTACGTGGTGATCTGGGCCTCCGGCTCGGCCATGGACAGCCGGTGGACCATGCCGCCGAGGATGGGACCGCCGATCGCCCCGAACCGGTAGCGGCTCATCCGGCCCTCGCCGGTCGCGCCGGCCAGCCGGGCCGCCTCGTCCTGCAGGCCCTTCATGGCCGGCAGGAGCACCCGGGCCCGGGCCAGGACGAGCTCGCCGAGCGCGGTCGGCCGCGCGCCCCGGCGGTCCCGCTCGAACAACGGGCCGCCGAGGGTGCGCTCGATGCGCTGCAGCTGCGCGGTCAGCGCCGGCTGTGCGAGCCCCAGCTGCGATGCCGCCTTGGTGACACTGCCGGTCTCCGCGATGGCGCAGACCACCTTGAGGTGCCGCAGCTCCAGGTTCATAGCGTGACGTTAGGACCACATATACATAGATGGCTAGCCCTACGCGCCTTCGAAACATCCCTCACTTGTGACAAATGGGTTAACGAATCCGGTGTTTTCCCTACAAATCCTTGGCGTACGTCGTACGACGGGTGACGGCATCGCGCAATTTGTCCACCACGGCCACGGCCGGATCGACGACCTTGTTCCACGGGGGAACCGACGGCGTCGCCGGGTGCGGACGGGTCGGCGCCGCCTCCTCGGCCGTCTCGAACCGGTTACCGACCCGGATCAGATCCTCGATCGGCACCATCTGCACGAGAACCGGCAGAAGCTCCTCGGCGTCCGCGTCGACGTGCCGGCGCACGGCCGCGGCCACGTCGTCCCGGGCCGCGGGGTCCCGTTGCAGCCGTTGCAGGGTGACCAGCAGCGCCTGGTCCTCGGCCAGTTCCCGGTCGGTCAGCTCCTCGCCACCGGGCACGGCCTTGCGGATCGCCGGGTAGAGATACTGCTCCTCGCAGCTCAGATGCCGCGACAGCGTGGCGATCACGACGTCGGTGACCCGCTTGTCGTCCGGGTCGGCGAGCATGCGGTCGCACAGCTTGAGCAGGTCGCGGTGTTGCTGGGTGATGACGTCGACGACATTGCGCCCGGTGGTCTCGCCACCCAGCGGCGGAAGCGGGGGAAGATTCAGCGAAGTCACGGCCGTCACGTTTCCCGCAGTGGTGGCCGCCACAAACCTCCCAGTCCAACCACCCCACCGCCGCCCTTGATCTGACTGAAGGCCCGTAATCATCTGCTGGTAGGAATAGGCGATGAAGACCACCGCCGTCGAGGAGGTCACCGGCCTCTGCCGCGACCTGCTGCGCATCGACACCACGAACACCGGCGACCCGCGCACCACGGTCGGCGAGCGCGTCGCCGCCGAGTACGTCGCCGAGAAGCTCGGCGAGGTGGGCATCGAGTCCGAGATCCACGAGTCGGCGCCGACGAGGGCCAACCTGCTCGCGCGCATTCCCGGCGCCGACCGCAGCCGTGGCGCCCTGCTCCTGCACGGGCACCTCGACGTGGTCCCGGCCGACGCCAGCGAGTGGTCGGTCGACCCGTTCTCCGGCGAGGAGAAGGACGGCTACCTCTGGGGCCGCGGCGCCATCGACATGAAGGACTTCGACGCGATGATCCTCGCGGTGGTCCGCGAGTGGAAGCGCACCGGCTACGTGCCGCCCCGCGACATCGTGCTGGCCTACACGGCCGACGAGGAAGCCGGCATGGAGTACGGCTCGCAGTGGCTCGTGCGCAACCACCGCGACGCGTTCGACGGCGTCACCGAGGCGATCGGCGAGGTCGGCGGCTACTCCTTCACCGTCAACGACGACCTGCGCCTCTACCTGGTGCAGACCGCCGAGAAGGGCCTCGACTGGCTGCGCCTGCACGCCACCGGCCGCCCCGGGCACGGCTCGTTCGTGCACGACGACAACGCGATCACCACCCTGGCCGAGGCGGTGTCCCGGGTCGGCCGGCACCGCTTCCCGACCGTGCTCACCCCGACCGTGCGCACGTTCCTCGAGCAGATCAGCGAGGCGCTGCAGGTCGAGCTCGACCCGGAGAAGCCGGAAGAGGTCATCGCCAGGCTCGGCCCGATCGCCAACCTGATCGGCGCCACCGTCCGCAACACGGCCAACCCGACCCGGCTCGAGGCCGGATACAAGGACAACGTGATCCCCGGCCGGGCCAGCGCCACCATCGACTGCCGCACCCTGCCCGGGCACGCCGACACCTTCCTGGCCGAACTGCGCGAGCTGATCGGCCCCGGCATCGACATCGAGCACGTCTCCCAGCAGACCGCCGTCGAGACCGGCTTCGACGGCGCGCTGGTCGAGGCCATGGCCGACGCCCTGCGGGCCGAGGACCCGGCCGCGCGCACCATCCCGTACATGATGTCCGGCGGCACCGACGCCAAGGCCTTCGCCACCCTCGGCATCCGGTGCTTCGGGTTCGCCCCGCTGAAACTCCCGGCCGACCTGGCGTTCTCCTCGTTGTTCCACGGCATTGACGAGCGCGTTCCGGTCGAGGGACTAGAGTTCGGCGTGCGTGTGCTCGACCGTCTGCTCCGAAACAGCTGATTTTGTGTGGAAGGACCCACTTCGATGACCGACCAGAACGCGGAGCTCGACGCCGCCCTCGAGCGGGTCGTTGAGGCCGCCCGGGCGCATCTGACCGCCGTCAAGGCCGCCGAGGGCCGCATGGATGACGACGATGTCTGGCAGGCGTACGTCAACCTCAACAACGCCTCTTTCGCGTACGACGAGAAGATGCTCGACGCGTACGGCGAGGTGACGCCCTGGGACGTCGAGTCGATCGACCCCGACGAGGCCGACCAGCGCTTCGGCCTCGGCGTCGACGGCTTCGACCCGGCCGAGTCGACGGACCCGTACCCGCAGGTGCTCTCGGTGCGCCAGCGCCGCGACTACCGCGTGCCCAGCATCTCGGCGCTGCTGCGGCGGGCCGAGACGGCCCGGCGCGGCGCCGTCCCCGAGGACGAGGACCCGGGTCCGGTCGAGACGGTCGGCGAGGCCGTGCTCGAGCTGCTGCAGGCCGGCGACGGCTCGCTGAGCTCCCTGGACGTGCCCGAGCTGGAGCCGCTCGACGGGTTGCTCACGGTCAGCGAGATCTCCGAGCCGCTCGACCTGGAGGCCTTCGAGGACTCCGACGGCGACGGCCCGTTCGCCCCGAAGCAGGGCGACCTGCTGGTCGGGCGCCTCGACGAGCACCCGTACCTGCCCGACGAGGAAGAGGACCACGCCGGTCACCACCACTGAGGCTCTTCGGTTGTCGACGAGAAAGGCCCGTCCGCGTTCGGACGGGCCTTTCTCAGTAGCTCAACCCCGGTTGCGGGGTGGGCTGCACACGACGGCGGAGCATCACCTTGCGGGTGCCGTCCCGGTAGAGCTGCACCCGGGCCAGCTCCCATCCCGAGAACTCCGCCTGAATGGCGAGCTGCGCCGCCGCGGTCAACCGATCGACATTCGAGGGCAACCTCAGCGGCGCGTATTCGTAGTCCATGGCACCTAGAGTGCACCCGCTCACGGGGCTCCGACAAGCACTGACCAGCGGTTATCCACCCCGGCGTCAGATCTACGCTGGTCAACGCCGGTGCCCGCCCGGACGCTGCGGCGGTGGTCACAATCGGCGATCTTCGCCGTCCGTGAGGGGTCAGGGCTCGCCGTCGCGTTCGGGGTAGCCGACGTCGATGGCGGAGACGTCGTCGAGGGCGTTGGCGATCTCGGCCGGCAGGGTCAGGTCCTCGCTGAGCAGGGCGCCCTGGAGCTGGGCGGCCGTGCGGGCGCCCAGGATCGGGGCGGCCACGCCGGGGCGGTCGCGCAGCCAGGCGAGGGCGACCTCGACGGGGGAGACGCCCAGGCCGGCGGCCGCCGTGACGACCGCCTGGACGATGCTCGAACTGCGGGGTTCCAGGTACGTCTGCACGAACGCGGCCAGGTGTTCGGTGGCGGCCCGGGAGTCGAGCGGGCGGCCGTTGCGGTATTTGCCGGTGAGCACGCCCCGGCCCAGCGGCGACCAGGCCAGCACGCCGAAACCGAGCGCGGCCGCCGCCGGCAGGAGTTCGCGTTCGATGCCGCGTTCCAGCAGCGAGTACTCCATCTGGGAGGCCACGATCGGCGCCCGGCCCGGGTAGGCCGCCTGCCACGTCGCCGCCCGGGTGGTCTGCCAGGCCGCGAAGTTGGAGACGCCCACGTAGCGGACGCGGCCGCTGTTGACCGCGTGGTCCAGGGCGCCCAGCGTCTCCTCCAGGGGCGTCATCGGGTCGTACCCGTGCACCTGCCAGAGGTCGACGTAGTCGGTGCCGAGCCGGCGCAGCGAGGCGTCGAGCGAGCGCAGCAGGTTGCCGCGGGAGCCGTCGCGGGTGCGGAAGCCGTGCGGGGTGAGGCCGGCCTTGGTGGCGATGACCACCTCGTCGCGGGGGACCAGGTGGTCGAGCAGGGAGCCGATCACGGCCTCGGCGTCGCCGTCGCCGTAGACGTCGGCCGTGTCGAGCAGGGTGCCGCCGGCCTCGAGGAAGAGTTTCAGTTGCGCGGCCGCGTCGTCCGGGTCGGTGTCCCGGCCCCAGGTCATGGTGCCGAGAGCGAGCCGCGACACCGCCAGCCCGCTTCGGCCGAGCGGTCGCTGTTGCATGAGTGAACCTTATTCAGACAGTCTCCTTAGGGAAATGCTGACGCCCTGCTAGAACCGGTCGGTTACCTGACCGAGATCACTCAGGGTGGGCCATTAGGCTGCGATCAGCTGAAACGAAGGGGAGCGCACGTGCGTCTGGGACTGAGCCTCGGCTATCAATCGGCGTGGAGCACACCGCAGGACCATCTGGCGATGGCGCAGGAGGCGGACCGGCTGGGCTACGCCGTCGCCTGGTCGGCCGAGGCGTACGGCTCGGACACGGTCAGCATGCTCTCCTGGATCGCCGGGCAGACCCAGCAGATCGACCTCGGCGCGGCCGTCATGCAGATCCCGGCCCGCACCCCGGCCATGACCGCGATGACGGCCGCGACCATCGACACGCTCTCCGGCGGCCGGTTCCGGCTCGGCCTGGGCGTCTCGGGCCCGCAGGTGTCCGAGGGGTGGCACGGCGTGCGTTTCGGCAAGCCCCTCGCCCGTACCCGGGAATATGTCGAGATCGTGAAAATGGCGATCGCCCGGCAGCCGGTGTCGTATCAGGGCGAGCACTACACGCTGCCGTTGCCGGACGGGCCGGGCAAGGCGCTGCGGCTGGGCTTCCACCCGCCGCGCGAGGCGATCCCGATCTACCTGGCCGCCGTCGGGCCGAAGAACCTGGAGCTGGCCGGCGAGATCGCCGACGGCTGGCTGGCCATCTTCTTCGCGCCGGACGCGGCGGGGGAGTACCTGCAGCACATCGAGCGGGGCCGGGCCAAGAAGGGCCTGGGCCTGACCGGTTTCGACGTGGCGCCGACGGTGCCGGTGGTGCTCGGCGACAACGTGGCCTGGTGTGCCGACGTCGTGCGGCCCTACGCCTCGCTCTACGTGGGCGGCATGGGCAGCCGGGAGCAGAACTTCTACAACCAGCTTGCCGTACGTATGGGGTACGCCGACGAGGCGGCCAAGGTGCAAGATCTGTACCTCAGCGGCAAGAAGGCCGAGGCGGCCGAGGCCGTCCCGCAGGAGTTCATCGAGCGCACCTCGATCCTGGGCAACAAGATCCAGGTCAAGGAGCGGATCCGGCAGTACGCCGCGGCCGGCGTGGGCACGCTCTCGATCAGCCCGTACGTGGGCGACCTCAAGAGCGGCATCGACACCCTCCGGATCGTCGCCGAGGCGTACGAAGAGTCCGGCGTGGCCGAGTAGTGGCCACCGTTCTGCTGCTCCGGCACGGGCGTACGACCGCCAACGCCACCGGTGAACTGGCCGGGCGGCTGCCGGTGGAGCTCGACGACACCGGCCGCCGCCAGGCCGAGCGGGCCGGTGAGCGGCTGCGGGCGCTGCCGCTCGCGGCGGTGGTCACCAGCCCGCTCATCCGCTGCCGGACCACCGTCGAGCTGGCCCTGCCCGGGGCCACGCCGGTGGTGGACGAGGCCTTCACCGAGTGCGGCTACGGCGACTGGGAGGGGCGGCCGCTGAAGGAGCTGGCCAAACAGGAGCTGTGGCCGGTGGTGCAGCAGCATCCCAGCGCCGCGGTCTTCCCGAACGGGGAGGCGATGGCCGCCATGTCGACGCGCGCGGTCGCGGGCGTCCGCAAGTGGGACGCCCGGGTGACGGCCGAGCACGGGCCCGAGGCGCTGTGGGTGGTGTGCAGCCACGGTGATGTGATCAAGGCCATCGTGGCGGACGCGCTCGGCCTGCACCTCGACCAGTTCCAGCGCATCGTGGCCGACCCGGCCTCGGTGAGCGTGATCAGGTACACCCCGACACGGCCCTTCGTCGTGCGCGTCAACGACACGTCGGATCTGTCGTCGCTCGTGCCGCAAGCGGCTGTCGCCTCGGACGCCGCCGTCGGCGGCGGGGCCGGAGCAGGGGTCTAGGAGAGCACAGTGTGACCGGCGGGTTACCGCTGGCTGGTGTGCGTTGCGCCGTGGGCGAACCCGGCCCCGTGGGGATGCGCGAGGGCCGCCGACGGTGGATAGGGTTGTCGTCATGACCCACCAGGTGCACTCCTTCGAGCCGCCGGAGCGGTTCGTGGCCGGGACGGTGGGCGAGCCGGGTGACCGGACGTTCTTCCTCCAGGCCCGCGGTGGCGGCCGGGTGATCAGCGTTGCGCTGGAGAAGGTCCAGGTGTCGTTGCTCGCCGAGAAGCTCGAGGAACTGCTCGTCGAGGCGAACAAACGCTTCGGTGTCTCGCTGCCCGAGACGGCCATGCTGGCCGGGCACGACAACGAACCCCTCGACACCCCGGTCGACGAGGAGTTCCGCGTCGGCACGCTCGGGCTCGCCTTCGACGTCGACACGAGCACTGTGGTGATCGAGGCCATCGAGGCGGGTGAGTCCGAGGTCGAGATCGAGCTCGGCGGCGACCCCGACGACGACGACCCCGACGAGGACGACGCCGATGTCGAGGACGACGAGGACGACGAGCCCGACGACGACCTCGACCGGCTCCGGGTCCGGCTGACCCCCGAGGCGACCCGCGCGTTCATCGACCGGGCCCGCCGCGTGGTGAACGCCGGCCGCCCGCCGTGCCCGCTCTGCGGCCAGCCGCTCGACCCGGCCGGCCACCTCTGCCCCCGGCACAACGGCTACCACCGGTGACGGCTGAGCCCGCGGCGGCGCTTGCCGAGAGTGACGCCCTCGAACTGCTCGCCCGCGGCGAGATGGAGATCGAGGGACGGCTCGTCGACGCGTCGAACACGACGCTGCGGGCCGAGATCACGCTGTCCGGGCTGACCCGCCGCTGTGTGTACAAGCCGGTGCGCGGCGAGAAACCGCTGTGGGACTTCCCGGACGGCACGCTGGCCGGGCGCGAGGTGTCGGCGTACCTGGTGTCCCAGGCCACCGGCTGGGACGTGGTGCCGCCGACGATCCTGCGTGACGGCCCGCTCGGGCCGGGCGCCCTCCAGCTGTGGATCGACGAGCCCGAGACGGCGGAATCGCTGATCGGCTTCGTGCCGGCGTACGACGTTCCCGAGGGCTGGCTGGCGGTGGCCAACGCCCGCGACGAGGACGGCGACGCGTACGCGCTGGCCCACGCCGACGACCCGCGGCTGGCCCGGCTGGCCGTGTTCGACGCGGTGATCAACAACGCCGACCGCAAGGGCGGCCACGTGCTCTACCCGGCCACCGGCTCGGTGCACGGCGTCGACCACGGCGTCTCGTTCCACGTGGAGAACAAGCTGCGGACGGTCCTGTGGGGCTGGACCGGCAAGCCGCTGATCGACGAGGCCGCCACGGTGTTGCCCGAGCTGATCGCCAAGCTCGACGGCGAACTGGGCGCGAGCCTGGAGGAACACCTCACGATCTCCGAGGTGCAGCACGTACGCCTGCGCGCCAAGCGCCTGCTGCGCGCCGGCCGGTTCCCGCAGCCGCCGCAGGACTGGCCGGCGATCCCCTGGCCGCCCGTGTAGTAAGTCACGGTCGCCGCCTTTGTTCCTACCAGCTGGATAGGCTTCAGAACCATGGACGCTTGGACCGGGCACGATGTGCCGACCCTGCCCGGATCGGGGCAGCCGCCTCGCCTGTACGACTCGGCCCGCCGCTCGGTGGAGCCGTCGCTGCCCACCGGCGACGCGGCGACGATGTACGTCTGCGGCATCACCCCGTACGACGCCACCCACCTGGGCCACGCCGCCACGATGATCACGTTCGACCTGGTCAACCGCCTGTGGCGCGACAACGGCCACGACGTGACGTACGTGCAGAACGTGACTGACATCGACGACCCGCTGCTCGAGCGGGCCGCGCGTGACGGCGAGGACTGGGTCGTCCTCGGCATGCGCGAGACGGCCCTGTTCCGCGAGGACATGGAGGCGCTGCGGATCATCCCGCCGGCGCACTACGTGGGCGCCGTCGAGTCCATCCCGTCGATCGTCGAGCACGTCAACTCGCTGATCACCGCGGGCGCGGCCTACACGCTCGACGACGGCACCGGCGACGTCTACTTCTCGGTGGCCGCGGCCCCGCGTTTCGGCTACGAGTCGTCGCTGAGCCGCGACGAGATGACCGTGCTGTCGGCCGAGCGCGGCGGCGACCCCGACCGGGCCGGCAAGCGCGACCCGCTCGACCCGCTGCTGTGGCGCGGCGCCCGCGACGGCGAACCCGCCTGGGACGGCGGCGACCTCGGCCCCGGCCGCCCCGGCTGGCACATCGAGTGCGCCACCATCGCCCTCAACCTGCTCGGCGACACCATCGACGTGCAGGGCGGCGGCAACGACCTGATCTACCCCCACCACGAGTGCTCGGCCGCCCACGCCGAGACCCTGACCGGCGCCGAGCCGTTCGCCGCCCACTACGTGCACGCCGGCATGATCGGCCTCGCGGGCGAGAAGATGTCGAAGTCCAAGGGCAACCTGGTCTTCGTCTCCCGCCTGCGCGGCGACGGCGTCGACCCGATGGCCGTACGCCTGGGCCTGCTCTCGGGTCATTACCGCACCGACCGCGAGTGGACCGACGAGGTGCTGAAGACCGCCGAGGAACGCCTGGCCCGCTGGCGCGCGGCGGCGGCCGCGCCGTCCGGCCCGTCGGGGGAGGGCCTGCTGGCGGCCGTCCGCGAGAGCCTGTCCAACGACTTGGACGCCCCGGCCGCGCTGGCGCTGGTCGACGCGTGGGCCGAGGCCGCCCTGTCCTCGGCCGGTGACGACGAGCAGGCGCCCGCCCTGATGTCCCGCACCGTCGACGCTCTGCTCGGCGTCAAACTCTGAGGCGGTTCCCGGCCCCGGCCCTCCGATGAGTTTCGGCGGGCCGGGCGGTCTACCGGGCATGACCTCGATCCAGCCCATCGCCAGCACGCCCGATCTGCCCCGGCTGCGCGCCTTCTACGAGAAGGTGCTCGGCGCGACGGAGACCCTTCGCTTCCCCGACGAGGGCCCCGAGTTCTACGTCGAGTTGCGGATCGGCGAGACCACACTCGGCCTCGCCCAACGCGACAGCACCGAAACCGGGGCGCCGGTGCGGATCATCCTGAGCGCCGAGGTGGCCGACGTCGACGCGCTGCTCCCGGCGGTCGAGCTGGCCGGCGGCTCCGCTCCGTCCGATGCCAACGACATGCCGTGGGGTCAGCGGGTGGCCCACGTCCTCGACCCCGACGGCAACATGCTCAACCTGACCAAGCGGCTCTGAGATTTTTCTCGGCGTGTCGCGGTCTCCGGCCCGGCCCGTACCACGGGGAGCGCTCAGCACACCGTTCGCCCGCGCTCGAATGTGGAGCGCCCCCGCGAGGACCCTAGACCGTGATCTTGGGTTACTGGGCGGTTCAGCGATTTTGTACGCGGTCGGTCGGACCTATCCGAAATCAGCCACATTTTGGTCACAAAAGGGCCAGACTTTCGGTGGTCAAACAATCGTCCGAAAGGAAATACCATGCGTCGTCCGGTCATGTACGTTGGTGGTCTTCTGCTGGCCGCCGGTGCGAGCCTCGCCTTCGCGGGTCCCGCCTCCGCCGCTGCCTCCCACGACAGCCACGCTGCCGTTGTCGCCCACAACCCGTACGGCGACGACAACGACGTCGACTTCGACTACGACTACCGTTCGCTGAACTACGACCTCGACTACCGCCTGAACAACGAGGACAACGACGAGTACACCCAGGTCAGCCTCGTGAACCTGCTCAGCCCGAACGGCGAGAAGAACCAGGGCCTGGGCCTCGGCGTCCTCGGCAACGGCGGCATCTTCGGCTGACCAGCCACAACCTCACCGGCGCCAGCCGCCGCTGACTAGAACCCGAGGTGTCCGGTGTGGACACCTCGGGTTTCTCGTTTCCCACCCGCTCTTCCGCGGCGTCGCCCCGCGCCTTCGAACCGCCCCCTGACAGCTGCCGAGCTATGTGGACTCCGCCGCCTCCCGTGTTGCCGCGTGGTGCTCCAGCTGCCGGCCCCAGTCGCCCTCCGCTCTCAGGGCGCGCGCCGGCCCCGCGTGTGGGCGCCCAGGCCGAAGCGTTCCGCAACCGGCCCCTATGTGTTCGTCTGCGAACCGACGTGCCTGGCCTGGTCGCGGTCGGGGTCAAGTTCCCACGTCCGCGCGACGCCGCCGAACACCTCGACGAACGCCCGCGCCGGCCTGCTCGCCTTTACCGCGTTCCCGCGTGAACTCTGCCGTCGGATCTGGTCGAACGACCCGCAGGCACGCCTGCACACAGAGATCCGCCGCCGCGCCGACGTCATCGGCATCCTCCCGGAACCGGTCCGCGGTCATCCGTCTCGTCGGCGCCGCCGCTACATGGGCCGCGACCTGATCCCGGCCAGCCCCTGCGCCGGCGCGGACCGGGACGCTCGCCTCCACATCGACCGCGCCTGTGGCGATGTCAAGAACGCCCGACGAAAAGACAAGGACGCTTGACATCATGACAAGGAAGCGCGACAGTCGGAGGCATGGCTGATCGAAGGTCGGAACTGACGCGGACAGAAGCCGTCGCCGTCTGGGCGGGCAGCGCCACCTGGGTGGCCGGCATCGCCGGCGCTGTAGCGCGCACGCTGATCGCCGAGGAAGCCGAGGGCTGGGTTGCGGCGGCTGTCGCCGGGGTGGCGGCCGTTGGGTTTTTGGTGGTTGCGCTTGTCGTGGGGCGGGCGGCTCTGCGGCGGGAGGGCGTCGAGCGTACCGTCGCTGTTGAATCGTCCGCTCTGGCCTTCTGGGCTACCGTGGGCGCGGCTCTGACCTACAGCATTGTGGACTCGTTCGCCGACGTGCCCGCGCTCAAAGGTCCCTGGGTGCTGCTCTTCGGGCTGCTCGCCTGGACCGTGGCGCAGGCTACCCGCCAGGAGCGGTACCGCTGATGCGCAATTGCCTTCGGGTGCTGCGGGCCGAGCGGCGGTGGACGCAGGAAGCCCTGGCCGAGAAGCTTGGCGTGTCCCGCCAAACTGTCAACTCGATCGAGACCGGCAAGTACGATCCGAGCCTGTCCGTCGCCTTCGGACTGGCCCAGGTCTTCGGCTGCCGCATCGAGGACATCTTCACCCCGGCGCCGTCCGAAGTCCTGACCCCCGGCCACGGTGGCGGCGACGCCTAAGTCAGGGCCAGGCCCGGCCCGGGCTCCGGCTCCGGCATCGGGGCGGGAATCTTGTACTCCTCGGTGAGCGTGGTCATCGGGCCCGGCCATGTCGCCTGCGCCACCTCGATCGGCTTGCGCGATTCGTCGAAGGCGACATGCAGCAGGTGCAGCACTGGCGTGTCGGGGCGGATCTGCAGGATCTCGGCCTCGTCGCGGCTCGGCTGGCGGGCGCTGATCGTGTCGGTCGCCGAGGCGTACCGCTTGCTCAGAACGTCCTCGGCCTCCTGGTAGAGGGGCCGGCCGAACGCCTCCGCGCGCTCCAGCGACGTGCCGCTCGCGTCGGTGACGCGGAACCACGAGGCGCCCAGCTCCACCGTGGCGTCGTCCGTCTTGACGATGTGGCGGCGGACCAGCATCTCCGTCCCGTCCCGGACCCCGAACGCGTCGGCCACCTCGGGCGGGGCCGGTTCGCGGCCGACGCTGACGAGCTGCTGGCGGTACCGGGCGGCCAGGTCGGCGTGGTAGCCGCGGTGGGCGCCGTAGCGGCCGCGGGACAGGCGGTTGAGGCGGCGGCGGGTGCCGCGTACGTACGTACCGGAACCCGGTTTTGTGATCAGAATGCCTTCGACCCGCAGCTGGTCGACGGTCCGCTGCACGGTCTGCTTGGCCACGCCGAACATCTCCGCCATGGCCGGGATGGAGGGCAGCCGCTCGCCGGGTTGCCAGTCGCCGCTCCGAATGCGTTCCCGCAGCTGGGCGGCGATCTGCCGGTGAGGGAACTCCGCGGCGCCGGGATTGATCGTCATGCCGACCTCCTAACCCTAGGTTCCTAGGATGCACAAGAGGGTGCGACATGCCCGGAGCGACACGCCGGGAAGCATAAGAATGTCGTAGCGGGGTGGGGCGTACGGACCGTAACTCCCGTCGAGGGCCGCGGCGGGCCGAGCTGGGCGCTGGCGCGCCCAGGACGCTCGGCCCACCACGGCGACGTGCGTGAGTGGTGGCGCTCGGAAAACCGTTACCAGGAACCGGCGGTGGGGCCGGCCGAGCCGCCGCGGCGGCGCAGGTACTTCTCGAACTCGCTGGCGATCTCGTCGCCGGTCAGGGGCTGGATGCCCTCGTCGCCGACGCGTTCCTCGAGCTCGCGGACGTACTCACCCAGCTCGGCGTCCTGCTCGGCGGCGGCGCGGACGCGCTTCTCCCACTCGTCGGCCTCCTCGGCCAGGTCGGTCATGGGCACCGGCAGGTCGAGCACGTCCTCGAGGCGGCTCAGCAGGGCCAGCGTCGCCTTGGGGCAGGGCGGGTTGTTGGCGTAGTGCGGCACGTGCACCCAGAAGCTCAGCGCGTCGAGCTCGGCGCGGCCGGCCGCTTCCTGCAGGACGCCGACGATGCCGGTGGGCCCGTCGTAGCGGGTGGGGGCCACCTTGTACTTCTCGGCCGCGCCCTTGTCGGTGGCGGAGCCGCTGATCGGCAGGGGCCTGGTGTAGGGCACGTCGGCGAGCAGCGCGCCCAGCAGCACGATCCGGGTGACCTCGAGGCTGTGGCAGACCTCGAGGATCTGCTCGCAGAAGGTGCGCCAGCGCATGCTCGGCTCGATGCCGCGGATCAGCACCACGTCGCGGTCGCTGCCGGGCGGGCTGGCCACGGTGAACCGCGTCGTCGGCCACTCGATCTTGCGGGTCTCGCCGTCGGACATCGTGACGGTGGGCCGGCTCACCTGGAAGTCGTAGAAGTCCTCCGGGTCGATGGTGGAGATCTCGCGGGCCTGCCACACCTGCTCGAGGTGTTCCACGGCCGCGGTCGATGCGTCCGCAGCATCGTTCCAGCCCTCGAAGGCGGCGATAGCCACGGGGGAGCGGAGCAGCGGAAGGCCGTCGAACTCAGTCATAGCCAAAGCCTACTTGCGCCCGCACCACACCACCCGTCGGCCGCGCCGCCGCAGTGTCACGCTCAGCGCCGGAACATTCCGCCTCTAAAACGCCAAAACATGCTTATTTCGTATGGCCTGGCTCGGTCAAACTTTGGCGGGGATGCGGCGGTGCAGTTCGGTGATCAGCACGTCCGGGCCCGGCGACATGAGACCGACGTCGACCAGATACGCCACGCGGCCGTCGCGGCGGCGGGTGCGGGGCGCGCGGCCGGGGCCGTCGAGTTCCTGGGCGAACTCGCCGTCGCGCGGGGTGACGATCAGCTCGGCGAACGGGCCCCGGTAGCGCAGGGCGACCGTGTCGACGCCGGCCCAGGGCAGGTGGACGGGGCGGCGTCCGGTGGCCGCGAAGTCGAGGCCCCGCATCGAGGTGTGCAGCCAGCCGAGACGGCGCCACACCAGCAGCATGATCAGGGCCGAGGTGACCACCGGGACGATCAGCGCCAGCTCCACGGTCACGACCAGGTCGCCGACCGTGAGGGTGGCGCCCAGGGCGAGCCGCAGCACGGTGAACAGGCCGAGCGTGGTGACCCAGACCGCGGCCACGACCCAGAGCATGGTGACGAAGACGTGGGCCCGGGGCTGGAAGAACGTCAGCGTGTCGTCGTCCGGTCCGAGCACTTCGTCGATGTGCGCCACGCTCGAATTATGACCGATCTTTCGGGACATAGCGGGCGATTATGGGTGGGTGGGCGTGATGCGACTGACCGGGCCGCCGTACGGCGAGGCGGCGAGGGTGCTCGACGAGTACCGGCAGCACTACGGGGCCAACCCGGCGCCGGAGGCGGTGGAGGCCTGGCTGGGGGAACAGGTCGACTCGGGGCGGATGAAGGTCTGGGTGGCCGGCGACGCGATCTGCACGGTGGCGGTGGTGCCGGCGGCCCTGACCCTGCGTACGGTCTGGCTGATCCGAGATCTTTATGTCCGCCCGGCGGCCCGCCGGCAAGGGCTGGCCCGGGCGTTGCTGGCCGCCGTCGAACAGGAGGCCCGGGCCGGCGGCGCGCACCGGCTGTCGCTGCAGACCGAGACCGCCAACAGCCGGGCGATCGACCTTTACGCGGCCAGCGGCTTCGCGGCGGTCACAGAGGTGACAGTGATGGACGATGTGCTCGGGTGAAGTTGTACAGCCGGTAGATCAGCAGCAGCTCGAACGCGAGCATCAGCAGCGCCGACACCACGGTCAGCGCGACGACCTGGTGCAGAACCGGCCCGACGATGAAGACGAACATCATGAACTCGATGCCGCTGAACAGGTGCGGCCGGATGCGGCGGCCGACGAGCATGTTGCGGTACCTCCACCAGCGGGGCGCCACCGTGGCGCCGACCGGCGCGTCCACCACCACGACCGGGTCCGGGGCGCCGACCTCGGCCCGCACCTTCCCCATCTGCAGGGCGTTCAGGTACCGGAACATGTCCAGGAAGATCACCAGGCCGGCCAGCCAGATGTACGTGAAGTCGCGCGTCGCCTCGTACTGCCCGCCGAACAGGCCGACCGCGCACGCCAGCACCCGCAGCCGGTCGAACACGTAGTCGAGCCACGAGCCGAACGGCGACGACTCGTCGCGCAGCCGCGCGATCTTGCCGTCCATGCAGTCCAGGACGAAGCTGAGGTGGAACAGCAGCGCGCCGGCGAGCAGCCACGGGTAGCTTGCACGCCAGAAGCACAACGCCGCGCCGAGCCCGACCACGAAGGCCAGGACGGTCAGCCGGTTCGGCGTGACCGAGCGGAAAGGGGCCACCAGCTTGACGAGCCGCGCCGCGAGCGGGTCGACCAGCAGCACGGTCCACCACGCGTCCTTCTCCTTGTAGGTGCGCGACCGGATCTCGTCGAGGGTGTAGTGCCGCCCCATGCTGCCGCCCCAGAAAGTGAATTTCGGACCTCGCGGACCTTACTAGAACCTGAATCGTCCTGGACAGACAAAGATCCTCAAGCACCCGGGAGTACTAACGGTGGAGGCCATCCACGTCGCCGGCGATCTCGAAGCGGTGATCCTGACCGAGGAGCAGATCCTCGCCCGGGTCGCCGCGCTCGCCACCGACCTGCACGCCCGCTACGCCGACAGCGTCCCCGTCCTGGTCGGTGTGCTGGGCGGCGCCGCCACCTTCACCGTCGACCTGGCCCGCGCCTACCCGGCCCAGGCCGAGATCGGCTGGATGGCCGTCAAGTCGTACAGCACCCGCAATCGTGCCTCCGGCTCCGTCCGCCTCCTCAAGGACCTCGACGTCGACATCCGCGACCGCGACGTGGTCATCCTCGACGGCGTCATCGACACCGGCCTCACCATGACCTGGCTGATCGCCAACCTGGCCCAGCGCGCCCCGCGGTCGCTCTCGGTCTGCGCTCTGCTCCGCAAACCGGAAACGGCCCGCTTCGCCGACACCCCGACCTATGTGGGCTTCGACGTGGGCCCCGGCCTCATCGTGGGTTACGGCCTGGACCACGAGGGCCGCTACCGGAACCTGCGCTGCGCCGCGATTCTTGCCCCGCAGGCGCGCCATGCCGCAGGCCGTCGAAGAGGATAGTGGTGATCAGCCGGGCTTCCGCTGCCAGCCGTCGACGGCGCGCATCTCGCAGACGCCGCCCATCGCGCGCAGGAGGGTGCGCCCGGTGACGTCGCCGCGGACGGTGCCCACGGCCGTCCCGGCCGGCGAGCAGCTGATCGAGAGACCCGGCCATCCGCGTGCGGGCGTCCTCGAAGACCGGCGAGTCGGTGGTCATGATGCTCTCGAGCGCTTCGGCCATGCCCGTGCCGACGGCGGCGTGGTCGAGCGGCGGACAGCGCGGCCCGCCAGTCCGGCGCCCGCCGAGTGCGCCCCTTGGACGACGCCGACCTCGCCACGCACCAGGGCGGCCGCGTCTTCATCAGCCCATCCGGACATCCCTTCTGCCTCCGGCCTGCCTAACGCCGTTTCTGCCTTTGGCCCGCTTGACGCCCTTTAGCCCGCTTGACGCTGTTTCTGCCTTCGGCCTGCCTAACGCCGCTTTTGCCTCCGGCAGCCTGACGCCACCTTTGCATGGCTGGCCCGAGTCCACTCCCGGGTCTGTACCTCGCCGTCTCGCGCGTCGGCGAAGGCGATAGCTGGCAGGCGGCGCTCCGCGCGACGAAGCGAGCGGGCGGCCCAGCGTCGCCGTGGCGGTCGAGGGCGCGCTTCGGGCGGGGAACTCGGGCGGCGAGGCGTGGTCCGCGGCGCTGGTGTGGGGGCGGTGGGGCGGGGAAGCTGGGTGGATGCGGGAGCAGGTGCATTCGGTGCCGGTGGGGGTGCCGGTCGCGGCCTGCGAAGTTGCCGTGGGACGGCCGGACTGCCGGCTGCGTGGGCATGTGATCGGGTACTCCGGGTTTCGGTCCGGCGCCCGCGCGCCGATCGCGCACCGGCTGCTGGCGGTGTCCTCGGCAACGCTGATCATCGACTTCGGGTCGGCGTCGGGGCTGGTCACGGGCCCGCGGTCGGAGCATACGACCGACGGCGACACCACGTGGGGCCATGGCGTGTCGGTCGGGCTCACCCCGGCCGGGGTGGCCGCCCTCCTCGGCGTGCCGATGGGTGAGCTGGCCGGTGAAACGGTGGCCCTGTCGGAGCTGATGGGCCCGAACGCCACGCGGCTACCGTCGCGGCTGGCCGCCGCACCGGACTGGGCGGCCCGGTGCGAACTGCTCGACCTGATCCTGGGTGGCGCGCTCGGCCTCGAAGCACCCGCGCAGGGCTCGTCCGCTGTTCCCGCGCCGAGGGCTGCGGGGCCGGATCCGGCGGTGGTGTGGGCCTGGCGGCGGTTGCAGGAGGCCGGGGCGCCGCGGGTCGAGGCTGTCGCCGGGGAAGTGGGACTGGGCCGGCGGCGGCTGGAGCGCGAGTTTCGGCGGGACGTCGGGCTGTCGCCGGGGCAGGTGGCGCGGATCGCGCGGTTTCAGCGGGCGGCCGTGCAGCTCGGCGGTGGGGCGGCGCCGGCCGCGGTGGCGGCCGGCAACGGGTATGCCGACCAGTCGCATCTCACGCGGGAGATGCGGGTGCTGGCCGGGGTCACGCCGGGGGAGCTGCGGGTGCTGTTCGAGGAGGCCGGTGCGCGATTGTTCAAGACCGGTGGGCGGCCGGCTCCCTAGCGTGCGGGCATGACTCTGAGGGGAAAGACGGCGCTGGTGACCGGTGGGTCGCGGGGGATCGGGCGGGCGATCGTGAAGCGGCTCGCCGCGGCGGGGGCCCGCGTGGTGTTCACGTACAAGGAGAATCGAGCGGCGGCCGAGGAGGTGGCCGGTGCCGTGGCCGTACGGGCCGATCAGGAGGACCTCGGCAACCTGGCGGCGATGTTCGAGCCGGTGCGCGACGGGCTGGACATTCTCGTCGCCAACGCGGCGATCGTGGCGGCGGCGCCGATCGGGGAGCTGGGCGGGGACGACATCGACCGGGCGTTCCTGGTGAACGTGAAGTTTCCGCTGCTGGCCATCCGCGAGGCGATTCCGCTGCTGCGCGACGGTGGCCGGATCATCACCATCTCCACCCTCAACACCCTGGTCGCGGCGCCGGGACTGGCGCTCTACTGCGCCACCAAGGGCGCGCTCGAGCAGATCACCGTGGTCGCGGCCAAGGAGCTCGGGCCCCGCGGTATCACCGTCAACACGGTGTCGCCGGGTGCCACCGACACCGACCTGCTACGCGGCGCGAACTCGGCCGAGGTGCTGGCGCGGACGGCCGAGCTGACCTCGCTGCGGCGTCTCGGGCGGCCGGACGACGTGGCCGCCGTGGTGGCCTTCCTGGCGTCGGCGGACGGGGGCTGGGTCACCGGGCAGAACATCCGCGCTACAGGGGGTCTCTTCCTGTGAGCGGAGCGTCTACCCTCGCGGGGGTGAAGATCGTGACGCGCGTCGATCACCCGGAGCTGCAGGAGGAGGCCGCGACGGTCTTCCGCGAGCGCTGGCCGGAGTTCATCTTCCACGACGACGTACCCAAGAAGTATCTCGCCCGCGTCGAGGAGCACTTCAGCTTCTTCGACGTGATGGCGCTCGACGACGACGGCGCGGTGGTGGCCGGCGGCTGGGGTGTCCCGCTGGCCTGGGACGGCACCGTGGCCGACCTGCCGTCCGGCTACGACGGCGCGCTGGTGCGCGCGGTCGA
Source organism: Actinoplanes sp. NPDC048988 (assembly GCF_043197815.1). Classification (NCBI taxonomy): domain Bacteria; kingdom Bacillati; phylum Actinomycetota; class Actinomycetes; order Micromonosporales; family Micromonosporaceae; genus Actinoplanes; species Actinoplanes sp. NPDC048988. Next base: position 144,263 of record NZ_JBICTW010000020.1, read on the forward strand.
GGGGCACGAGGGCGGCCGGGAGGCGACGACGCTGAGTTTCATGGCGGCGGCGGTCGGGTCGGCGCACGACAAGCGCGGCCTGGCGGCCGTCGTGCTCCGGGAGCTCACCCGACGGGCGTACAGCAAAGGTCTGGTGCATGTGATCGCGCCTTTGCGGCCGACCTGGAAACACCGCTATCCGACGGTGCCGATGTCCGAGTACGCGTCGTGGACGCGGGCCGACGGCCTGTCGATCGACCCGTGGATCCGGACGCACCAGCGGATGGGCGCCCGGATCCTGGGACCCGCGACCGAGTCGATGGTGATCGCGGGCACCGTGGCGGAGTGGGAGAGCTGGACCGGCATGGTCTTTCCCGTCACGTACGACTACGTGGTGCCCGACGCCCTCAACCTGGTGCGCGTCGACGTCGGGCAGGACCGCGGCGTCTATGTCGAGGAGAACCTATGGGTCCAGCACATGGGCCCGCCCGAGGTCAGATGAACGACCGGATCAGCACGATGGCGAAGAACACGATGATGAAGGCCAGGTCGATGGACATGCCACCGGCGCGGATCGGCGGAACGACCCGCCGGACGGGCGCCAGGATCGGCTCGGTCAGGTTGAACACGCCGCTGGTCAGGCGCGAGCGCAGACCGCCGGGCGCGGACGGGCCGGCCAGGACGACACTCCAGTCGAGCACCGCCCGGGCCACAAGCAGCAGCTGCACCAGCAGGAGCACCAGGCTCACGATGGCGAGGACAGCACCCACGAGGAACCTCCAGTAACCGGATGGGTTGGTGCACCTACTGTGCGTCGGAAAACTGTGGGATCGCTGTGCGCCCTCTGAGCGGTTAGGTTGTGGCCCCATGAGCGTGCGTGAACGGCGAACGGTCTTCGGCGAGGCGGCCGACGAGTACGACCGGGTACGGCCCGGTTATCCCCGGCAGCTGGCCGACGATCTGCTGGCCGAGGCGGCCCCCGGCCCGGTGCTGGAGGTCGGCGCGGGCACCGGCAAGGCGACCGCGCTGTTCGCCCGGCCCGGCGTCGACCTGACCTGCGTCGAGCCGGACGCCCGAATGGCACGGGTGCTGCGGCGCAACGTGCCCGGCGTGACAGTGGTCGAGTCGTCGCTGGAGGAGTGGCGGCCCGACCGGCCGTACGGACTGGTCTTCAGCGCCCAGGCCTGGCACTGGGTCGACCCGGCCCGGCGCGCCGATCTGGCCCTGGGCGCGCTGGCGACCGGCGGCCTCTTCGCGCCGTTCTGGAACCTCTTCCTGGTCGCCGACCCGGCCCTGCACGCGGCGCTGGCCGAGGTCGACGCCCGGCACGGCCTCGTCGAGGACACCAGCCACCGGTTCCCGGCCACGGAAAACGCGGGCACGGAGAGCGCGGGCACGGAGAACGCCATGCGCGCCGAGTTCGAGCAGGAGCTGCCATCGGCCGGCCTCACCGACGAGCGCTTCACCGCCCCCGAGATCCGCCGCTACGAGCGGACGCTGACCTACGACGCGCGGGCCTACCGCGACTACCTGAGCACCGTCTCGATGTACCGGATCCTCGAACCGGCCGCGGCCGAGGCCGCCCTGGCCGACACCGCGTCCGCCATCGAGCAGCACGGCGGCCACATCACGTTCCTGGTCGTCACCGACGTCGCGCTCGTCCGGAAGCGGTAGGGCCGAAGACGGCCGGGACCCCAGGGGAGTAGAGCACACTGACGGGCGGGCCTGCCGGCGCCGGCAGGCCGGCGGCCGCCACGAGCCCGTCCGCCAGCGAGACCACCGAGGCCCGATGCAGCGGCCAAGGGGGATGCTCGTTCGACAGATAGCGGGCGCGCGTGTGCAGCCCCCAGCGCGCGGTCAGGAACAGCTCCAGCGGTGTCGGATCGGTCACCGGTGAACCGACCCGGATCGTCATGTCGCTGCCCGCGCGGGCACCCCAGCGGCGCCGCGTCGAATACGTGACATGGTCCCCCTCTCTGGTCAGCCGCATGCGGGCCCACCGGTACGGCAGACCGAGCGTGGCCCGCGCGATGAGGACCGGAACGAGGCGCGACGCCTCCATGGAGAGGAAGACGACACCCCGTCGGCCCTGCGAATCCACAGAGTAGAGACGGACGTTCGTCTCCGGGAACCTACCGAAGTAGGGGGCGTGCAGAACGTCCTCCATCCGGAAGCCGATCAGCCCGACGTAGGTGACCCCGTCGAAGGTGTCGGGCATCGTGCCCGCCGGGAGCAGGGGCGCGGCCAGCGCCGGGTCCAGCGGCCAATGCAGGAACGCCACCGAGGCCCAGCGCTGGCCGAGCAGGGCCGGCCGCACCGGCCGGGGCGTGGTCGCGGTGACCGGCTCCAGTGAGACGTCTCTCATGAGCCAGACGCTACGCCGCAGGTGAAGGGACAATGGGCCGGCAGTGACGGCACACACGGATAGGGGCTCATCCTGAACGCGCGACGACCCGCAGCGGTGCTCTTCGACATGGACGGCACGCTGGTGGACAGCGAGAAGGTGTGGGAGATCGCGCTGCACGAGCTGGCCGCGCACGCCGGCGGGACGCTGTCCCCCGAGGCGCGGCACGCGATGATCGGCAGCAGCATGGCCAACAGCATGCGGATCCTGCGTGCGGATCTGGGCCAGCCCGACCGGCCCGAGGCGCCCGACGTCGAGTGGCTGACCGACCGCGTCTTCGAGCTGTTCGGCGAGGGCCTGGTGTGGCGCCCGGGCGCGATGGAGTTGCTTCAGGCCGTACGCCTGGCCGGGCTGCCCACGGCGCTGGTCACCTCGACCGGCCGCCGCCTGGTCGAGGTCGCCCTCAAGACCCTCGGCGCCGAGAACTTCGACGTCGTGGTGGTCGGCGACGAGGTCAGCATGCCCAAGCCCGACCCCGAGCCGTACCGGACCGCCGCCACCCTGCTCGGCGTGCCGATCGAGGACTGCGTCGCCATCGAGGACTCGCCGGCCGGCGTGGCCAGCGCGCTTGCCTCGGGGGCGGCCGTGCTGGCCGTGCCGGCGGAACTGGAGCTGCCGCCCACCGACGGGGTCCACCTGCGCACCTCGCTGGTGGGTGTGGACCCCGACTACCTGGCGAGCCTGCTCGTCAATCGTGGGCTATCGCCGCGAGAACGTTGAGCCGGGCCGCGCGGATCGACGGCAGCACCGCCGCCAGCACGCCGACCAGGGCGGCCAGGCCCAGGTACAGGCCCATCCGGTCCCACGGCAGGACCAGGTCCGTGATGCCCTCGCCGTCGAGGGCGCGGACCACCGCGGTGCCCAGCCCGGCGCCGACCACCACGCCGAGCAGGGCGCCGAACACCGAGATCACCACCGACTCGACGGTGACCATGCGCATGGTCTGCGCCCTTCCCAGGCCGACGGCCCGGAGAAGACCGAGTTCCCGGGTACGCTCGAGCACGCTCAGCGCCAGAGTGTTCACCACCCCGAGCACGGCGATGAGGATCGCCAGGCCCAGCAGCACCTGCACCATCGTGATGACCGTGTCGAAGTCGCCGCTCTGCTGCGCGATGAAGGCGCTGCGGTCGGTCGCGTTGACCTCCGGACTGTCCGCCACCAGCTGCTTGACCTGCGGCAGCACCTGCTCGACGGCGACGCCGTCGTCGAGCCGGACGAATCCGATCTCCGGCTGGACGAGCCCGAACTCCTTGGTCGCGGCGGCCGCGAGCAGGTAGCTGCCGGGCATCCGGTCCTCGTCGTATGTCGCCGCAATCGTGTATTTGTGCAGTTCGCCGCGGGGCAGCTGCACCTCGTGGACGCTGCCCACCGTCCAGCCGTGGTCCTTGGCCTCCTCGACGCTGACGGCCATCTGGTCGCCGCGCAGCGTGGTCAGCCCCGGCGTCCCGAAGGTGTCGGCCAGCTTGGCCAGATCATCCGTGGCATTGACGTACGTCCGTTCGCCGTCGATGACAGCCTGGTCGCTCCAGACCCCCGCGACCGAGCGCACCCCCGATATCTGCTGCGCCTTGGTCAGCACGGTCTCGTCGAACGTCGGCGGCCGGGGGCCGTTCTGCTCGCCCGAGACGACGATCTGCGCCTTGATGGTGTCCTCGGCCTGCGCGGTCAGGCTCTGCTTGGCCGAGTCCATGATCACGGTGACGCCGGTGACCAGGGCGATGCCGACCATGAGAGCGGCTGCGGTGATGGCCGTACGGCGGGGGTTGCGCCCCGAGTTGAGCCGGCCCAGCCGGCCCGGCACCGACCACGAGAACAGCCGGCCCAGCAGGGCCACCACCGGCTTCGAGATGAGCGGGGTGAGCAGCGCGATCCCGATGAACGTGACCAGCACGCCGGCCAGGATCAGCAGCAGCGAGCTCGCCCCGTACAGGCCCACGCCGAGCAGTGCCGCCCCGGCCGCCCCGACGATCGCGCCGGCCACCGTGACCTTGGTCAGCGGCCGGTCGGGCGTGGCCACGTCCTGCATCGCCGCGACCGGGGCGATCCGCGACGCCCGCAGCGCCGGCAGCACCGCCGCCACCACGGTCACGACCACACCGACGATCAGCGCGCTGAGCACCGCGGCCAGGGGCACGCCGACCGTGGCCGGGTCCATGCCGCCGCTCATCCGGCCGAACAGCCAGACCAGCAGCGCGCCCACCCCGATACCGGCGCCGAGGCCGAGCACCGCGGCGATCAGGCCGATCGCCACAGCCTCGGTCAGCACCGAGTTGATCACCTGGCGGCGGCTGGCGCCGAGCGCCCGCATCAGGGCCAGCTCCTTGGTCCGCTGGGCCACGATGATCGAGAACGTGTTGAGGATCAGGAAGATGCCGACGAACAGCGCCACCCCGGCGAAGCCGAGCAGGATGTTGTTGAAGAAGCTGAGCGCGTCCTTGAACCCGGCCGAGCTCTCCTCCGCCAGTTGCTTGCCGGTCTTGACCTCGTACGCGTCGCCGAGTTGCCCGGCGATCCGGTCACGCACCGCCGCCGGCGTCCGGCCGCCGTCGACCCGTACGGTGACCTGGGTGAAAACGCCCGTCTGGCCCAGCATGGAGCGTTGCGCGACCGGGGTGGTGAAGGCGACCTCCTGCACGCCGCCGATCGAGTCGCGGTCGTCGGTGTAGCCCCAGACGCCGACCAGTGTGAACGTCTGCTTCGGCAGCTGGGTCAGCACCGCCACCCGGTCGCCGACCTTGATGTTGGCGGCCTTGGCGACCTCGGCGTTGACCGCGATCTCGGTGTCGGCCGTCGGGCCGCGGCCCTGGCGCATCTCCATGATCGCGTCGAGGCCGGTCCAGTTGGCGCCGATCCGCGGCGGGCCGAAGCTGGTCACCACCTTGCCGTCCGAGCCGATCACCCGGGCGCCGTCGGCGCCCACCATGCCGATCGCCTCCTTGACGCCCTCGACCTTGGCCACCTGGTCGACGACGGAGGCCTTGAGCGGCGTGGGCACCTCTTCGCCGTCCATCTCGGCCACGGCGACCTTCGGCTTCGCGGTCACGGCCACGTCGGTGGTCGCGTAGCCCTCGGTGAACAGGTTGTCGAACGTACGCCCAAGCGTGTCAGTGGTGACGAAGGCGCCGGAGACGAACATGACGCCGAGCACCACGGCCAGGCCGGAGAGCACCAGCCGCAGCTTGCGCGCCAGCAAGCTTTTCAGCGTCGCGCGCAGCATCAGACCAGCACCTCCCCGGACTTCATCGCCTCGAGCACCGTCTCCGGGGTCGGGTCGTCGAGCTCGGCCACGATCTCGCCGTCGGCCAGGAAGACCACCCGGTCGGTGTAGCTGGCGGCGACCGGGTCGTGGGTGACCATGACGATGGTCTGCCCGTGCTCGCGCACGCTGTCCCGCAGGAACGACAGGATCTCGGCGCCCGACTTCGAGTCGAGGTTGCCGGTCGGCTCGTCCGCGAAGATCACGTCGGGGCGGCTGACCAGCGCCCGCGCGCACGCGACGCGCTGCTGCTGACCGCCGGAAAGCTGGCTCGGCCGGTGGCCCAGACGGTCCTTGAGGCCGACCGTCTCGATCACGGTGTCCCACCACCGCGGGTCGGGCTTGCGGCCCGCGATGTCCATGGGCAGCCGGATGTTCTCGGCCGCGGTCAGCGTCGGCAACAGGTTGAACTGCTGGAAGATGAAGCCGACCCGGTCACGGCGCAGCCGGGTCAGCGCCTTGTCGCCGAGCCCGGTCACCTCCGTGTCGCCGATGCGCACCGTGCCCCGGGTGACCGTGTCCAGGCCGGCCAGGCAGTGCATCAGCGTCGACTTGCCGCTGCCGGACGGGCCCATGATGGCCGTGAACCGGCCCCGGGCGAAGCTAGCGCTGACGCCGCGCAGGGCGACCACGCGCGCCTCCTCGGTGCCGTAGACCTTCCACACTTCCTCGGCGCGCGCCGCCACCGATGTGTCCATTGCCGTGCCCCCTTTGGTCCGGCCGGGGCGAGTCCCCGGCCGGCCGACTCAGTGTTTCGGCGCACCGGGGCGGAAACGTCAGCCCAGGGTCGTATCGGGACGCGGAGATTTCGGTACGGGAATTCCGTAGGTGACATCAGGGTGGTCCCTGAGATGTCACTGATGACGCTTGACTGACGTCACTCATGACGTCATAGTGGCGACATGGACCTGACGCCGTATCTCGAGACCCTCCGGGCGGACCTGGCCGCGGCCGCCGCCCCGGGCGGACCCGAGACCACCCGCGCGGCCGAACTGCTCGGCCACTCGCTCGAACCGTCGGCCCGGCTGGCCCTGCTCGAGGCGCTGGCCGACGCCGCCGCCGAGATCACCACCCGGCTGCGGGACGCGACCGTCGAGGTGCGGTTACGCGGCCGCGAGGCCGACCTGGTCGTCACCCAGCACGCCGACTTCACGCCGCCGGCCGCGCCCCCGCCGCCGCCGGTCGACGGCGGCGACCTCACCCGGCTCACGCTGCGCATGCCGGAAGCCCTCAAGACCCACGTCGAGCAGACGGCCGCGGCCGAGGGCATCTCGGTCAACGCGTGGCTCGTGCGCGCGGTCACCGCGGCCGTCAACGGCCCGGCGGTTCCTCAAACGCGCAGCTCGAAGCGCATCACCGGCTACTTCCAGGCCTGACCCCCTCTATCAGGAGACTCCCATGTACGAGTTCGAGCACCCGGCGCCGGTCGTCATCGCGCTGCGGGCCCTCAACGGCACGGTCGACCTGGTCGCCGAGTCCCGCGACTCGGTGCTGGTCGACATCGAGCCGTTCGACGACAAGGGCCGCGACGACGCCGACCGCACCCGGGTCGTCCTCGAGGGCGACCGGCTGCTCATCGAGCCACCCGGCGCCGACTCCGGCTGGCGGCTGCGCCGCTCACCGAAACTGCGCGTCACCGCCCGGGTGCCACTGGGCAGCGCGCTGACCGGCCGCAGCACGGCGGCCGACGTCCGGGCCGACGGCGTCTGGTCGGCCGTCGAACTCGACCTGGCCTCGGCCGACGTGGACCTGGCCGACGTCACCGGCGACGCCCGGCTCCAGGCGGCCAGCGGGGATCTGCGGGTACGCCGGGTCGGCGGCTCCCTGAAGGCGGAAAGCTCCTCGGGCGACCTGCGCATCGGTGACGTCACCGGTGACGTCAGCGCCAAGACGGCCAGCGGCGACATCCGCATCGACAGCATCGGCGGCTCGGTCCGCTCCACGGTCGCCAGCGGCGACATCGAAATCGGCCGCCTGGCGAACGGCACCGGCGACATCCGCACGGCCTCGGGTGACGTCAGCGTCGGCATCACGCCGGGTACGCGCGTCTGGCTCGACCTGAGCAGCGCCTCCGGCCGTACCACCAGCGACCTGACCCCGGAAGCGGCCGGCACGGCAGCACCACCGCCGGCGCCGGGCGTGGGCCTGGGCGCCTTCGTCGACCTGGACTCCCTGCCGGGCCTGTCGGCGGTGCCGGGCCTGAAGGCCATGCTCCAGTCCGTCCACGTACCGACCTTCGGCTACGAGCCCGGCACCGGCTTCCGCGCGACTCCCGGCCACCACCCCGGCCCCGGCCCCGACTTCCGCCCCGGCCCCGGTCCTGGGTTCCGGCCGGGTCCCGGCGGCGTTCCCGGCCCGCCGCCTTCTTCCGGGCCGACTGCTCCGCCGGCTCCCGGCGCTCCGCCCGCGCCGCCCGCGCCGCCGGGTCCCGGTGCCCCGCCCCCGCCCGGCTTCCCGCCTGTGCCTCGCTCACGGTTCGAGCCTGGTCCTGGTTCCGAGCCTGGCCCTGGATTCGAGCCTGGCCCTGGATTCGAGCCCGGTCCCGGGTTTGAACCTGGCTCCGTGCGCGGGTTCGGCCCCGCGCCCGAGGCTGTGCCCGACGACGTGCTCCCGCCCTCGGCCGACGGCGCCGGCACGGTCGAGCTGCGGGTCCGCACGGCCAGCGGCGACATCCACATCTTCCGCGCCACCGAGAGAAGGGCAGCCTGATGTTCCCGGACAACCGTTTCGGCGTCGAGAACTCCGCCACCGGCGTACGCCGCCGCCTCCTGACCGGCCGCCGAGGCCGCGCCGACCGCTTCGGCCCGCCGGAGTGGCCCGTGAGCCGCGGCCCCACCCCGAACCCGCGCCGCGGCTGACCCGCCGCCCGAAACGCCCCGAGCCCCGCTCGGGGCGTTTCGCCGTGCCGTGGGCCGCTCAGGACGCTTTCGCGGGGAACATGTCAACGTTGCCGGACGGCTCGACCTTCGGCGCCCGCACCACCTCGACCGGGCAGCCCGCGTGATGCAGCAGCGCCTGACTGACCGAACCGAGCACGAGCCCTTCGAAGGCGCCGCGTCCCCGTGCCCCGACCACGATCAGCCGCGCCGTCCTCGAGCGTTCGGTCAAGACCTTCCGGGCGCTTTCCCGTACGGCCTCCGCCCGCACCCGCACTTGCGGATAGCGCTCGCCCCAGCCGGCCAGCACCTCACCGAGCAGCAGCCGCCCCGCCAGACCGTCGTCACCGGCGAGGACGGCGACCAGCTCGGCACCGGCGGCGGCGCTCTGCTCGAACGCCGCCGCGACGGCAAGCCGTGAACTCTCGGACCCGTCCACGCCCACCACGACCGGTCCGCCGGGATGGCCGGCTCCCCGCACCACCAGGACGGGACAGTGTGCGTGGGCGCTCGCATGCACGGCCACCGAGCCGATGATCAGCCCGCTGACGCCACCCAGCCCCCGGTCGCCGAGCACGAGCAGAGAAGCCTGGCGGGATTCGCCAAGCAGCACAGGGGTGGCCGCCCCGTCGATCAGCGCCGTGCCGACCGGCACCCCGGGCGCGGCCTCGGCCGCCACCCCAGCCGCCTCCACCAGCAGATCCTCGGCGTGGTGCCGAAGCCCAGTGCCCGGCGTGTCATCGGCAACGGGCCCGACACCCACGTGAAGCGAGGGCCAGACGAAGGCGTGCACGATCCGAAGTGGAAGCTTCCGCTGCCACGCTTGAACGGCCGCGGCCCTGACAGCGGACAGAGCTTGCTCGGACCCGTCAATTCCCACAATCACCGGCGCGGCCATGATGTGCCTCCTCGTTTCCCACGAAGACACCGCAGCCCCGAGTTCCGTGACACCCGCCACCGCCATCCCTCACCCGCCACCCGTCATCCACACCCGCCACCTACGCCCGCCACCCACACCCGCCACCGTCACCCACACCCGCTACCGGCACCTGCACTTGGCTGCGGACAGCGGCACCGGAAGTACCAGCGGCGTCCCGCACCCGCACCGCATCCGCCAGCGCCTCGCGGCACTTCCAACAGCCCCGCGGCACCGGCAAGCCGCCCCGGCACTGGCAAGCCGCCCTCCGGCACTGGTAAGCCGTCCCCGGCACTGGTAAGCCGTCCCCGGCACTGGCAAGCCGCCCCCGGCACTGGCAAGCCGCACCCCGGCACCGGCAAGCCGCACCCCGGCAGCGGCAAGCCGTACCTGGCAGGGGCACGCGGCACCGGACGGCGGCACGCGGCGGGGGCACGCGGCACCCGGCAGGGGTACGCGGCACCGGGCAGCGACACGCCGCACGCGGCACCGGTACCCGGCAGCCACCCGGCGCACGGATACCCCGGCAGCGGCACCCCCGGTAGCGGCAGCGGGTCAGGCGCCCGGCTTGACCAGGCCCGTCTCGTAGGCGAGGACTACGGCCTGGGTGCGATCGCGTAGGCGCAGCTTGGTCAGCACGTGACCGACGTGGGTCTTGATGGTGGTTTCGCTGACCCGTAGCGCGGCGGCGATCTCGGCGTTGGAGTGCCCGCGGGCCACGTGCACGAGGACTTCCCGTTCCCGTTCGGTGAGCGCGTCGAGTTTGCTGGCCGTCGTGGTCTCGGGCGCCGGCAGCGCGTCGGCGACCCGGGCCAGGATCCGCGCCAGCACCGCCGGCGTGATGACCGCCCCGCCGGCCGCGACCGCCCGTACGGCCGCGATCAGCTCGGCACCAGGCACGTCCTTGCTCAGAAACCCGGCCGCCCCCGCCGCGATGGCGGCGAGCACGTCGTCGTCGGTGTCGCCGGCCCCCATGACGAGCACTCGCACCGGAAGCCCGGCCTCGGTGACCGCCCGGGCGACCCCGAGCCCGTCGACGCGCGGCAGCGCCAGATCGGTGATCAGCACGTCGGGCAGAAGCCGCCGAGCGAGGTCGACAGCTTCGCCGCCGTCCCCCGTCTCGCCCGCCACCACGATCTCGGCCGCGCCCCCATCGGCTGAGGCCCCGCTAAGAACCATCCGAAGCCCCGACCGCTGCATAGGAGCCGCATCAGCCACCAAGACCCGCAGCGGTCGCAGAACGGTCACCGGCACTCCCGGCCAACAGCGACGCACATGGCGGCCACCCTAAGCGATCCCGACACCCCGAACGACGTCCCACCGCCACCGGAGCCCTTGATCACCACCGCCGGCCCCGAGGCCCTGCCCGACGACAGGGCTCCGCGCCGCACGCGACCCCGACGCAGCATCCGGCCAGCGCCCGTTCGCCGCCGAACTCGTGCTCAGTCTGACGCCCGGCGCACCGACGCCCAGCCCAGTGCCGATCCCGCGCCCGGCCCAGCGCTCGGAACCGGCGACATGCCCGGAGCCCGCCCTACCGCCGGCCCGGCACGGGCCGCAGCGCTGACCCTGGCGCCCAGTGAAGCGCTGATCCCCGCGCCCAGTGAAGCGCTGACCCCGATACCCCAGTGCAGCACTAACCCCGGCACCCGGCCGCGACGCCACACCTGGTGCCCTGTCCGGACGCGAGGCTCAGGCAGTTGGTGGGTTTGGTGAGGCGGCGAGGATCGGCTTCTTGGCGACGCCGGAGTCCAAGGGCGGGCCAGAGCTTCCTGGGCGATGGGCCGCCAGCGCCGTTCGGCCAGTAGCGCGTGGGCCTCCGTACCGCCGATCCCGGCACCCGTGCCCTCGGGTGGGGTCGCGGGGCGTGAGACGGGCACGTGGGCGAGGGGCGCGGGCAGCCGGTAGCTCTCGTCCGGCTCGGGCACGATGTTGCGGAGTATTGCCGGGTCCGGCGGGACACACCGTCCATTGCCGACAAACCGTCCAGGAACAGGGTCGGGATGTGCCAGGCGGACGTCACGGTGGGGGACGGCACATAAGGACGGGGTCGAGTGGATCAGCCGGGGACTGCCGGTCATGCCAGGCGGTCGTCGTCGGTGGGAGTGGTGTCGATCTGGAGGACGTCGGGGGTGGCCGGGAACGGGGGCGGGGTGCCGCCGAACTCGGGGCACAGGGCCTGGTGGTTGCACCACCCGCAGAGGCGGCTGGGTTTGGGGCGGAAGTCCTGGTCCTTCTTGGCGCGCTCGATGGCGGCGGACAGGGCCACCAGCGTGCGCTCGAAGCGTTCCAGTTCCTCGGCCTCGGGGCTGTAGTCGAGGGCCTCGGCGTCCTTGAGGTAGAGCAGGCGCAGGACGCGGGGGACCACGCCCCGGGTGCGCCACAGGACCAGGGCGTAGAACTTCAGCTGGAACAGCGCGCGGCCCTCGAAGGCCTCGCGAGGGGCGCCGCCGGTCTTGTAGTCGACCACGCGCAGGTCGCCGGCGGGGGAGACGTCGAGGCGGTCGATGTAGCCGCGGATCAGCAACTCGTCGTCGATCAGGGTGGAGACCAGGCTCTCGCGCTGGGCCGGCTCGAGGCGTCTGGGGTCTTCGACCGCGAAGTAGCCGGGCAGCAGGTCGCGGGCACTGTCGAGGAAGCGGGCCAGCCGGGCGTCCTCGGGCACGTCGACCAGGGCCGTCTGGCCAGGGATGGCCGAGCCGGTGGCGTCGGCCTCGGCGGCGACGGCGGCCGGGTCGGTCACGCCGCGGCGGGGCGACTCGGTCAGGATCTCGGCGGCGCGGGGCTCCTCGGTCAGAATGCGCTGCCAGGCGGGCTCGACCAGGGCCGCCGCGGCCTCGGGGGTGCGCTCGGCGGCGGGCAGGTCGAAGAGGCTTTCCAGTACGGCGTGGACGAGCGTGCCGCGTACCTGATCGGCCGAAGGCTGCTCGGGGAGCTTGTCGATGGTGCGGAAGCGGAACAGCAGCGGGCACGTCTTGAAGTCGGCCGCCCGCGACGGCGACAGCGAGGGCCCGGCCGGCCGGTCGGTGGAGTCCCGGCGGGAGGAGCCGGGCGGGGGTGGGGAGACCGTGGGTGCTGTCATGTCCAAGAGGCTAGGGCAGGGGTACGACGAAAACGCGCTGACCGTCCCGTGACACCGACTCCGTAGCATCGACGGCGTGGACGAGAGCAGGACGACACCCAGGAACCGCCGCGGCGCCCGGCCGGTGGGTCACGTCCTCGGCATCCCGGTCTTCGTGAACGGGTCGATGATCCTGCTCGCCGTGCTGGTCACCTATGTGTACGGCAACTATGTCCGCGACGGGCTCGACCTGCCGGGTCCGGTCGCGTACCTGGTCGGGTTCGGCTTCGTGATCTGCCTGCTCGGCTCCGTGCTGCTGCACGAGCTGGGTCACGCGCTGACCGCGCGCCGCTTCGGCATCGGGGTGCGCGGGATCACCCTGGAGCTGCTGGGCGGCTGGACCGAGATGGACCGCGACGCGCCCACCCCACGGGTCGACGCCCTGGTCAGCCTGGCCGGGCCGGCCGTGTCCCTGGTGCTGGGCGGGGTGGCCACCGCGGCCACGTTCGCGCTCCCGGACCGGACGACCGCCGGGCAGATCGCTTTCCAGCTCGCCGCCAGCAACATCCTGGTCGCGCTCTTCAACGTGCTGCCGGGGCTGCCGCTGGACGGCGGGCGGGCGCTGCGGGCGGGACTGTGGGCCCTGATCAAGGACCGGAACCGGGCCACCGAGGCCGCCGGCTGGGCCGGGCGGGTGCTCGCCTTCGCCACCGGCATGGTCGCCCTCTGGTTCTTCCAGCTGGGCACGCTCACCCTGTTCGGCATGCTCTTCGTCCTGCTGGTCGTCTTCACGCTCTGGCAGGGCGCCGGCCAGTCGATCCGGCTGGCCCGGATGACCCGGCGTTTCCCGCTCGTCAAGCTGCGTGAGCTGGCCCGCCCGCTGCTCACCGTGCCGGCCGGCACGCCGCTGGGTGAGGCGCAGCGGCGCCGCTCGGAGGACCCCCGGCCGAACGTGGTGCTGGCCGTCTCGGACTCGGCCGGTAATCTCACCGCACTGGTCGACCCGGTCGCCGCCGAGCGGGTTCCCGTGGATCGCCGCCCCTGGGTGGCGGTGGACAGCGTGTCGCGTTCGCGTGACGCGGTGCCCGCGCTGCCGCTGGACCTCAGCGGCGAGCAGGTGGTGCGCGCGCTCCAGGCGCATCCCGCCGCGCAGTACGTGGTCATCTCCGGCGAGGACGTCGTCGGGGTGCTCCGCGTCGGCGACGTCGCCCAGGTGCTGGAGCCCCGCCGTCCCATTAAGCAACGGAAGTGAAAGACGCTGTGACCCTTACGCCTGAAGCTGTCGACACCGAATCGCTGCCCGCGCACCGCGGGCCGTTCCGGGAGGGCGATCGCGTCCAGCTCACGGACCCGAAGAACCGGATGCACACGATCGTGCTGCAGCCGGGCAAGGAGTTCCACACCCACCGGGGCGCGCTGGCCCACGACGCGCTGATCGGCCTGCCCGACGGCAGCGTGGTGACTTCTTCCGGTGGTACGGCCTATCTCGCGCTCCGCCCACTGCTCAGCGACTACGTCTTGTCGATGCCGCGCGGCGCGCAGGTCATCTACCCGAAGGACGCCGCGCAGATCGTCGCCATGGGCGACATCTTCCCGGGCGCCAAGGTGCTCGAGGCCGGCGTCGGCTCCGGCGCCCTGTCGATGTCGCTGCTGCGGGCCATCGGCACGTCGGGTGAGCTTCACTCGTACGAGTTGCGCGAGGATTTCGCCGCGATCGCCCGCAAGAACGTCGAGGCCTTCCTGGGCGGCCCGCACCCGGCCTGGCACGTGCACCACGGCGACGTGGCGACGAACACCGAGACCGGTTTCGACCGGATCATCCTCGACATGCTGACCCCGTGGGAGGCGCTCGACATGGTCGAGCGTTCGCTCATCCCGGGCGGTGTTTTCATCGGGTACGTGGCAACCACGCCGCAGATGTCCGAATTGGTGGAGGCGCTGCGTGAGCGTGGCGGCTGGACCGAGCCGCGGGCCTGGGAGTCGCTGGTGCGCGACTGGCACGCCGAGGGCCTGGCCGTACGCCCCGACCACCGCATGATCGCGCACACCGCCTTCCTGGTCTCGGCGCGCAAGCTAGCGCCCGGTGTGACCGCACCGCCGCGCCGGCGCAAGCCGAGCAAGGGCGCCGAGGCGTACGCGCTGCGCCGCGCCGCCCAGGCCGCCCTGGCCGCCGCGGCCGTGGCCGAGATCGATGACACTCGCTCGGACGAAGAGGGCCCCGAGACTGCCCCGGAGATGTGACGCCACCGGGCTGGGTCGGGTAGCTTCCAAGCGGCGACAGGAGAACTGCCTCAGTCCGTTCAAGTGTGGCGGGCGGGGTGGTCGACGGGGGAGGGACCGGTGGGCGCGATGAGCTCTCCGCCATTCGGCGGCAGCAACGAGATGCCGGCGGTCTTCCCCGACTGGTCGCCGTACCAGGATCTCGACTCGGCGGCCCGGGCCTATCTGCGTGACCCCGAAGTGGCGCTGGACGCGCTCTTCGGGGTCCTGCGCGGGGCCTCGGTGCTCTGCTTCACCCTCGAGCGTTTCGTCAACGAGGTGAACGGCGTCTGGCAGGAGGTCGTCATCTGCGACGGCAGCCGGCTGGTGTTGTGGCACGGTGAGGACGTGGCGCCCGGCGACGGCCCGGTCGGCTCGATGACCTCGTCGCTGCGGGTGGTGCCGCTGTCGACGGTCACCGAGGTGGGCTGCCGCCGCCGGCTCACCCGCACCTCGAACGGGCAGGCCCGGGTCGACAGCATCGACGTCTACCTGCTGCTGAGCTCGGTCGACGACGCGGTGCCGCCGCCCGGCATGGACGAGGGCGAGTCGCGGCAGACGATCCGGCACGACGCGCTGCGCTTCGGCAAGACCCTCGACGACGGCGGACCCGGACAAATCGCCCGTCTTGAGGAGTTTTCGCGCGTCGTTGCGTCGTTGGTGGGACGGCCGACACTCTAAACCTCGGTTACGTCCGTGTGACTTTTTCCGCGAATTTACGGCCGGTTCAGCCGACCGCGGATGCGGCGAAAGCTGTTGTGTGGCAAAGACCTCAGGCGGCGTCGGGGCCGGCGATCTCGACGTCGTCGGCGCGCCGCACGACGTGGATGCAGTCGCCCGGGCACTCCTTGGCCGAGTCGATCACCTCGAGCAGCAGGCGACGCGGCACCGGCGTGCGCTCACCGGGAGATTGCAGCAGCTCACCGGCGGTGTCCTTGACGTACGCGAGTCCGTCGATGTCGAGCTCGAAAACCTCCGGCGCGTACTGCACACAGAGCCCGTCACCGGTGCACAGGTCCTGATCGACCCAGACCTGCAACTCCTCGTTCCCGGTCCGCGCCGTCACCCCGTACCTCCCGCAAGTAGCCCCCGCCGACCGTACCGGAACGGTCCGACAAGACACTTGCGAGGACCGGCCGAATGGATCAAGACTCGGTGACGAGGGTGTTGCATGGGTCGAAATCCGGCCCGCAGCGGCTAGTGTTAACCCAAGACGTTCGAGCCCCCGGGGAGGTGGGACGTGGCACGCAGCGACGAGGCGGACAACCGCGCCGCACGTTGGGAAAAAGAGGCCAACGATCTCTCCAGCCAGGTCGCGTTCCTGCAGGAGGAACTCGCCCTTGTCAGGCGGAAGTTGACCGAAAGCCCACGACACGTCCGGCAGCTCGAGGAACGGCTTGCGGCGACGCAGGCGCAGCTGGCCCGAGTGACCGAGAACAACGACCGGCTCGTGGCGACCATGAAGGAAGCCCGGGCCCAGATCGTCACTCTCAAGGAAGAGATTGACCGGCTCGCCCAGCCGCCCAGCGGCTACGGCGTATTCCTGACGGCACACGAGGACGGCACCGTCGATGTCTTCACCGGCGGCCGCAAGCTTCGCGTGGCGGTCTCGCCGTCGCTGACGGTCGAGGACCTCCAGCGTGGCCAGGAAGTACTGCTCAACGACGCGCTCAACGTGGTCGACGCGTTCGGCTTCGAGCGCACCGGTGAGGTCGTCACGCTCAAGGAGGTCCTCGCGGGCCCCGACGGGCAGCGCGGCGACCGGGCGCTCGTGGTGTCGCACGCCGACGAGGAGCGCATCGTCTCCCTGGCCGACTCGCTCGAGATCGAGAAGCTCCGCGCGGGCGACTCGCTCATGATCGAGCCGCGGTCGGCGTACGCCTACGAGCGGATCCCCAAGAGCGAGGTCGAGGAGCTCGTCCTCGAGGAGGTCCCCGACGTCGACTACACCGACATCGGTGGCCTGCACTCGCAGATCGAGCAGATCCGCGACGCGGTGGAGCTGCCGTTCCTGCACGCCGACCTGTTCCGGGAGCACCAGCTGCGCCCGCCGAAGGGCATCCTGCTCTACGGCCCGCCCGGCTGTGGCAAGACCCTGATCGCCAAGGCGGTGGCCAACTCGCTGGCCAAGAAGATCGCCGAGCGCCGGGGCGAGGAGAAGCACACCAGCTACTTCCTCAACATCAAGGGCCCGGAGCTGCTGAACAAGTACGTGGGTGAGACCGAGCGGCACATCCGCCTGGTCTTCCAGCGGGCCCGTGAGAAGGCCGGCGAGGGCACCCCGGTGATCGTGTTCTTCGACGAGATGGACTCGATCTTCCGGACCCGTGGCTCCGGTGTCTCCAGCGACGTGGAGAACACGATCGTTCCCCAGCTCCTCAGCGAGATCGACGGCGTCGAGGGCCTGGAGAACGTGATCGTGATCGGCGCCTCCAACCGCGAGGACATGATCGACCCGGCCATCCTGCGGCCGGGCCGGCTCGACGTGAAGATCAAGATCGAGCGCCCGGACGCCGAGGCGGCCAAGGACATCTTCGGCAAGTACATCCTGCCGGGCCTGCCGCTGAGCTCGGAAGACCTGGCCGAGCACGGCAACGACGCCGACGTCACGGTCGCCGCGATGATCGACGCCGTGGTCATGCGGATGTACACGGAGTCCGAGGAGAACCGCTTCCTGGAGGTCACCTACGCCAACGGTGACAAGGAGGTCCTGTACTTCAAGGACTTCAACTCCGGCGCGATGATCCAGAACATCGTGGACCGCGGCAAGAAGATGGCCATCAAGGAATTCCTCACCTCCGGCAAGAAGGGGCTGCGCCTGCAGCACCTGCTCGACTCCTGCGTCGACGAGTTCCGCGAGAACGAGGACCTGCCCAACACGACCAACCCGGACGACTGGGCCCGCATCTCCGGCAAGAAGGGCGAGCGGATCGTCTACATCCGTACGCTCGTCTCCGGCGGCAAGGGCGCCGAGGCCGGCCGTTCCATCGAGACGGCCAGCAACACCGGTCAGTACCTGTAACGACAGCGGTAAGACGCGGGCCGGGGGTTTCCCCCGGCCCGCGTCGTCGTTCTCCACGGCATGAGACGTATGGCGTGGCTCGACGCGCTGCGCGGCTACGCGGCGCTCACCGTCGTCCTGTTCCATCTCAGCCCGCAGATGATCGGCGTCGACCGCCACCTGGCGATCTACCGCCAGATCGACGTCGGCAAGTACGGCGTACTCCTGTTCTTCCTGGTCAGTGGCTACGTCATCCCGATGTCGCTGGAGCGGCACGGCTCGCTGCGCCGGTTCTGGATCGGCCGTCTGCTGCGGATCTACCCGGCCTACCTGGTCACGATCGCCCTGGTCACGCTGCTGGTCACGGCCGGGCTCATGCGCTGGCAAGGTTCCCTGCGGGCCGAGACCGTGACCGGCGTCCTCGCCCACGCGAGCATGACCCCCGATCTGGCCGGGCTGCGCGGCGTGGTCCGGGTCTTCTGGACCTTGTCGTACGAGATGGTGTTCTACCTGATCGTCACCGGGCTCTACGCCTGGCGCCTGCACCGGCTCAGCGCCTGGTGGGCGGCCGGGCTCGCGATCGTCTCGCTGCTGGCCGGGCCGTACCTGCCCGACGATCTGTTCGGAGACACTTTCGCGCGGCGTCGCGTGCTCGCCGGCGTACTCCTCATTGTCGTGGCTCTGGTGGTCCTGGCCTGTCTGAAGCGGCGCTTCGTGAAGCTGGCCGGGGTTCTCGGCCTGGCCGTGGTGTTTGTGCCGGCGCTCAACGGGCATCCGACCGCCGACAGCACCGTCACCTCCTCCCGGCAAGCCCTGACGTTCCTGGCCGTGATGTTCGCGGGCACCGTCGTCTACCGCTGGCAGCACGGCCAGATCGGCCGCTTCGCCGGCCTCACGGCCCTGACGATGGTCACTCTCGGGCTTCTCGGTTCGCAAAGGACGTACGCGACGACGGCCGCGCTCGCCGTCACGTTCCTTTTCGCATACGCCATGCGAAACCGGGCCATGCCCCTCGTTTTGCCATGGCTCGGACGGATCAGCTACTCGCTGTATCTGCTGCACGTCGTTCTGCTCTTCCTGACCCTCCGCATCGTCCCGGAACTCGGGACGCAGCCCGTCCTCGTACGCCTGCTCGCTGGGGTTACGTACCTCATTGGAGCGATAGGACTGGCGTGGCTCTCGTACCGAATGGTGGAACTTCCCGCCCAGCGACTGGTTCGCAAGATCGCTGGACCCGGCCCGGCGAGGCCGATAACGGCCACCGAGCGTGCGCTGCCGGGCACGGCCCGGGGCGAGAACGAGCGCCAGAGCGTCTAGGCTCGGTACATGAGCAGCAGGGGCAGTACGGCGGGCGGGGTGGTCGCATGAGCGTTCGACGGATTATGGGCACCGAGGTCGAGTACGGCATCTCCGTCCCGGGGCAGCCCGGCGCCAACCCGATGGTCACCTCATCGCAGGTGGTCAATGCCTACGGCGCACGACCCGAGTTGAACCGCGGCGGCCGCGCCCGGTGGGACTACGAGGAAGAGTCGCCGCTGCGCGACGCACGCGGATTCACCTACTCCGGGGCCGCCTACGACCCGGCCGACGCCCTCGCCGACGAAGACCTCGGCCTGGCCAACGTGATACTGACCAACGGCGCCCGGCTCTACGTCGACCACGCGCACCCCGAGTACAGCACGCCCGAGTGCACCAACCCGCTCGACATCGTCAAGTGGGACAAGGCCGGCGAGCGGGTCATGGCCGAGGCGTCGCGGCGGGCCGCCACGATCCCCGGCACCCACCGCATCCAGCTCTACAAGAACAACACCGACAACAAGGGCGCCTCGTACGGGTCGCACGAGAACTACCTGATGCGCCGGCAGACGCCGTTCGCCGACATCGTCGCCCACCTGACGCCGTTCTTCGTCACCCGGCAGATCTTCACCGGTGTCGGCCGCGTCGGCCTCGGGCAGGACGGCTCCGGCTCCGGCTTCCAGATCTCCTCGCGGGCCGACTTCTTCGAGGTCGAGGTCGGACTCGAGACCACCCTGAAGCGGCCGATCATCAACACCCGCGACGAGCCGCACGCCGACGCCGACAAGTACCGGCGCCTGCACGTCATCATCGGCGACGCCAACCTCTCCGAGATCGCCACCTACCTCAAGGTCGGCACCACGTCGCTGGTCCTCAACATGATCGAGGAGAAGGTCTTCAGCGGCGACCTCGGCATCGCCGACCCGGTCAGCGAGCTGAAATCGGTCAGCCACGACCCCTCGCTCAAACACCTGATCCGCCTGCGCGACGGCCGCCGCCTCACGGCGCTCGACCTGCAGTGGGCGTACTACGAGCGGGCCCGCGCGTTCGTCGAGGAGCGCGAGGGCGACGACGCCGACGAGCAGACCCTCGACGTGCTCGACCGCTGGGAAGACGTCCTGGACAAGCTCGGCCGCGACCCGTTCGAGTGCGCCGACACCCTCGACTGGGTGGCCAAGCTGCGGCTGCTCGAGGGCTACCGCGAGCGGGAGAACCTCACCTGGTCGTCGCCGAAACTCCAGCTCGTCGACCTGCAGTACTCCGACGTGCGCCCGGAGAAGGGCCTCTACCACCGGCTGGTGGCCCGCGGCTCGATGAAGACGCTGCTCGACCCGGCCGACGTGCAGCTGGCCATGTCCGAGCCGCCGGAGGACACGCGTGCGTACTTCCGCGGGCGCTGCCTGGCCCAGTACGCGTCCGAAGTGGTCGCGGCGAGCTGGGACTCGGTCATCTTCGACGTCGGGCGCGAGTCGCTGGTGCGGGTGCCGATGATGGAGCCCGAGCGCGGCACCAAGAAGCACGTGGGCGCGCTGTTCGACAAGTGCGAGAGCGCGAAGGACCTCCTCGAAGTCATCACGAGCCGCTGAGAAACACGAGCGGCCACGGGCGGTTTTTTGTCGTAACGGCGAGGTAGGTTTTAGCCACCCGATGTCGCGGGCTTCGGGTGGCTAGAAAGGTGGTACCCCATGGCAACTCGAGACACCGGCGGTCAGTCGCAGTCCGGCAAGGGCCGGCAGGACTCAGAGGTTGAGGACGTCACCACTGAGGCCAACCCGGAGGTAGCCGAGCGGCACGCCGAAATCACCGAGGACGTCGACGACCTCCTGGACGAAATCGACTCGGTCCTCGAAGAGAACGCCGAAGAATTTGTGCGCGGATACGTGCAAAAGGGCGGAGAATAGGGCATAGCCGAACAAATCGGACATGCCTCTCCCGGGCGATGATGAGAACGGGCGGCGTCGCTGTCGCGATTGCGGCGAGTGGAAGCCGCCCGATCTCTGCTATTGCCCTGATTGCGGGGAGACGAAGCCGTTGGCGGAGTTTCCCCGCAGCCGAAACGACAGTGGTGGCCACGGCCGGTACTGCAAGCCCTGTCCCAACGCGCGCGGCCGGGAGTCGAGGGAACGGCTCTGGGGTGGCTCTCGCGAGTATCACCTTCGGCGGCGCTACGGCATCACCGAAGCTGACGTTGAAGAGCTTCTGGCGGAGCAGGGTGGGGTGCGATCTGTGGCGCTCCTGACCCTCAACACGTCGATCACGATCATCGCACTGGATGGGTGCGCGGGATATTGTGCTTCAACTGCAACGGCGGGCTCGGGCAGTTCCGGGACAATCCTGTGTTCCTCGCCGAGGCGATCACGTATCTGAAAGGAACCACGTGGCAATGGACTTTGATCCATCCGGGCGTCTACCAGCATTCTTCCAAAACTCGGGGACGTCGTCCTTCACGCAGTTCCTGACCCAGGCGGCGCCCGAGATGTTGCCGGGGCGCCGGCCGCTGCCGCCGGGGATGGCCGCTGACATCGCGCCGCACGGTACGACGATCGTGGCCATCGCCACCGCCGAGGGCGTGGTCATGGGCGGCGACCGCCGGGCGACCATGGGCAACCTCATCGCCAGCCGCGACATCGAGAAGGTGCACCCCGCCGACTCGTACTCGCTGATCGGCATCGCCGGCACCGCCGGCATCGGCATCGAGCTGATGCGGCTGTTCCAGGTCGAGCTGGAGCACTACGAGAAGATCGAGGGCACGATGCTCTCGCTCGACGGCAAGGCGAACCGGCTGGCCGGCATGGTCCGGGGCAACCTGGGCGCGGCCATGCAGGGCCTCGCGGTCGTGCCGCTGTTCGCGGGCTTCGACCTGACCCCGGCCGACCCGGCCCGGGTGGGGCGCATCTTCAGCTTCGACGTGGCCGGCGGTCTGTACGAGGAGACCGGCTACGACTCGATCGGCTCCGGCTCGCTGTTCGCCAAGTCGGCGCTGAAGAAGAAGTACCGGCCCGGCATCAGCACCGACGAGGCGGTCCGGCTGGCCGTCGAGGCGCTGTACGACGCGGCCGACGACGACACGGCGACGGGTGGGCCCGACCTGACCCGCAAGATCTTCCCGGTGGTGATGAGCGCGACGGCGAACGGCACGCACCGTCTGTCCGAGCAGGAGATCACCGCGGTGGCCGAGCAGGTGGTCTCCGGCCGCATGGAGAACCCGGGCGGCTAGACGCCCGCCGACCAGAGCCCGCAGTCGACTTCATGAGGGAGTAGCCACCCGTGGCCATGCAGTTCTACGCATCACCCGAGCAGGTCCAGCGTGACCGCTCGGAGTACGCCCGCAAGGGCATCGCCCGCGGCCGTTCCGCCGTGGTGCTGACGTACGAGGGCGGCATCCTGCTGGTCGCCGAGAACATCACCACCCTTCGCAAGATCAGCGAGATCTACGACAAGATCGGTTTCGCGGCGGTCGGCCGGTACAACGAGTTCGAGAACCTGCGCCGGGCCGGCGTGCGGATGGCCGACCTCAACGGCTACAGCTACGACCGGCGCGACGTGACCGGGCGCGGCCTCGCCAACGCGTACACGCAGACCCTGGGTGCGATCTTCACCGAGACCCAGAAGCCGTACGAGGTGGAGATCTGCGTCGCGCAGGTCGGCTCCTCGCCCGAGACCGACGAGCTGTACCGGATCACCTACGACGGTTCGGTGATGGACGAGCCGGGCTTCATGGCGATGGGCGGGCAGGCCGAGGCGATCTCGAACGTGCTGCGCGAGCGGCACGACACCGCGGCCGACCTGCCGTCGGCGCTGGCCCTGGCGGCCGAGGCGCTGGGCAGCGTGGGCGGCGAGAACGGCGCCACCCGTCAGCTGACCACCAAGCAGCTCGAGGTGGCGGTCCTCGACCGGCGCCGCAAGGGCCGCGCGTTCCGCCGGATCGCCGGGGCCGCCCTGTCCACGCTGCTCGAGGGCGGCCAGGACGTGCCGGAGAAGGAGCTGGGCGACGTCGACGCGGCGCCGCCGAGCCCGGCCACCGACAAGCCGACCGTGTCGGCCGCTTCCGAGGACACCGAGGACAAGGCGGCCGAGAAGGCCGCCGCCCCCCAGCCGTCCGAGCCGAAGGACCCGGCCGAGCCGGCCGACGGCGTCAACGGCGACGGTTCCTGACAACGCGGGGCGCGGCGGGAACGCCGCGCCCCACGGTCTGGACACTGTCCTGCGCTGGTTCTGGCCGCCTACACCGCACTACGCCTCGCCCGGAGCGCCGTCGCGGATCTACGCCGGCCCCGAGAACGCCCGCCCCCAGCGACCGGCTCACTCCCGTTCGTGTCCGGCGAGGGTTTCGGTTCCCGCACCGCGAAGCCGGCAACCCCGCCGCCGCGCCACAACCTCTCGGCCGGCCACCGGGACGCCGCAACCGGCATCCGGCACCCGCCACGACGCGTCCACCTCGTCACCACGAGCAAACCAGGCGCCGGCGCGGAAACAGGCCTTGCTGAACGGGTTGAAGTCGAACTAGGCCGTGTCCTGCCGATCAGTTGATCAGTTCTGGTTGATGTGTCAGGTGTGGGGCGTGGTGAGCTGACGGATAAGGCGTGGGCGGTGATCGCACCGT
>NZ_JBICTW010000021.1:0-117650 GCF_043197815.1 Actinoplanes sp. NPDC048988
GCGATCACCGCCCACGCCTTATCCGTCAGCTCACCACGCCCCACACCTGACACATCAACCAGAACTGATCAACTGATCGGCAGGACACGGCCTAGCCGTCGAGGAAGCACGACAGGAGTCGTCTGAACTCGTCGGGGTGCTCGATCGCCGGGACGTGGCCGCATCGGCCGAGGACGTGCAGCCGGACGTCGGCCAGGTGGCCGAGCAGGGGCAGGGCGGCCGTCCCGAGGGGGGTGAGCCGGTCCTCGGCGCCGTGGATGAGCAGTACGGGTGCGCGGATTTCGGTCAGCGTCCGCGCCGGGAGGGTCAGGTCGTCGGCCCATTGTGTCCGAGGTGGAGGGAACAGCGAGGCGAACGCCGCCGCGCCCGCTCGCATGGCGGTGGCACGGGCGTCGACAGCCGCGTCGGTGACGAGAGCCTGGTCGTGGAAGAGGCGGCTCAGCATGTCTCGCGCTCCCTCCTCGCCGGGCGGGGCGGCCCAGACCGCGTCGAGGTCGGCCGAGAGGGGCGCCCCGGGGGCGCCCATGGTCGAGACCGCCACGACACGGGTGACCTGCCGCGGGCGCGCGGCCGCCAGCGCCAGCGCGACCGCGCCGCCCATGGAGTGACCCACCACGGCGTACCTCTCGGCGCCGAGGGCGTCCATCAGGCCCGCGGCCTGTGCCGTCCACGTGCGGAGCCCTCCCCTGGAGCCCGCCGGCAGAGGCGTCCGGCCGAAGCCCGCCTGATCGGGAGCCACCAGGTGCCGGGACGGGCCGAGCGCCTGAGCCGTCGTCGCCCAGGCGCCGGATCCTGTCGTGCCGGGCCCGGAGCCGTGCAGCATCAGCACCGTGGGCCCGGTGCCGCTTTCCATGACGTGGACGGCGGATCCGTCGACGGTGACGGTCCGAAGTGCCGTCACCGGGAGTCGGCGGACTTCGCGAACAGCTCCATCATGGCCCGGCCGAACTGCGGCATGTCGGGCCATCCCCGGCAGGAGACGAGGTTGCCGTCCACCACGTCGGGGGCGTCGATGACCGTCGCGCCCGCGTTCTCCATGTCGCCGGTGATGGGCGGGAAGCACGCCGTCTTGCGGCCCTTCAACAGCCCGTACACCGCCGGCACCTGGGCGCCGTGGCACACCAGCGCGATGGGCAGGTTGCGCGCGAAGAAGTGCTCGGTGATGCGCCTGACGTCGGCGTCGACCCGGATCCACTCGGGGGCACGTCCGCCGGGGATGATCAGGGCGTCATAGCGCTCGACGTCGACCTCGGCCCAGGGCACGTCGACCGGCAGCTTCCGGCCGTTCTTCTCCACGTACGCGTCGGAGTTGGGGTCGAACTCGTGGATGACCAGCTGGATGTCGCGCATCGTCCGGGACGAGACGTCGACGTCCCAGCCGCCCTCCTGCACGCGGTAGTAGGGATACATGGTGTCGAGCTCCTCGGCGGCATCGCCGGTCAGGAGCAGTGCTCTGGGCACCTGCTTCTCCTCGCATCCGGTTACGGTGAGGTAAATCCAATCCGATCCGATCCGATGGAAGCAATATTCCCCGGCCCGGCCCGCCCGTCAAGCCTCTACCGCGGTCGCGTCGAACAGCCGCCGGAAACGCTCGCCGGACCGCAGGATGTGCCGGCGCATCGCGTAGGCGGCGGCGTCGGGGTCCCGCGCGGCGATCGCGGCCACCACCTGCTCGTGCTCGTCCATGGCCAGGTGGGTGACCTGGGTGTCGTGGTGGAGCCGGAAGAGGTGCACGTGACTGTGCAGGCGGGCGAGCGTTTCCCGGATGACCTCGTTCTCCGCGCTCAGCGCGACGAGGTCGTGAAAAGCGGCGTCCCGCAGGCCGAAGGCGCCGTAGGCCATGGGCCCGCTGCTCCCCTCCAGTTCCGCCATCTCGGCCAGCATCCGCCGCAGGACGGCCACCTGCTCCGGCGAGGCCCGCTCGGCGGATCGGCGCGCCGCGGCCGGTTCGAGCAGAAGGCGTACCTCGAGCATGTCCTCGAACCGGTGACGGGTGATCTGGGGCGGGATCCGATATCCGGCGTGGGGGACCCGGACGACCAGGCCCTCGGCCTCCATGCGGTTGAGGGCGTCGCGGATCGGCGTCTGCGAGACCCCCAGCTCGCGCGCCAGGACGTCGATCGTGACCCGGGAGCCGGGCTCGATCCGTAGCGACATCAGCTGCCCGAGCAGCGTGTCGTACACCTCGTCGGCCAGCCGGCCGCCCGATCGCCCGGGCGGCATCGCGTCCGTCATGGGCCGGCGTCCCCGCACGATCGTCGCTTCGTCGTCCATGTGACGAGAGGTCCTTTCTTGCGCCTTGACGAACCTGTTGACATCAGTCACAACGCTGCGACATGCTGACGCCCACATCGGATCGTATAGGAAAAGCGGCTGACGATCGCCATCCGACTCCGCCGCGAAACCTTCCGCGAAGCATGCCTGAACGACGTCATGCGGCGTACCCGTGACAGCTCGGCACCAATCACTCAGCGATGCGAAGCACGTAGCGAGGTTCTCCAAGTCTTCATTCAGAAAGCAGGCAGGAATATGCGGCATTCCCAGCGAATAGGACGACTGTCCGCGGCCCTGCTGCTGATGGCCACGACGGTGGCCGCTTGCGGCGGCAGCAAGGACGACGACGCGAAGGCGAGCGCCCCGAAGGCGCCGGCGACCATCCCGGAGCTCACCAAGGACCCGCTGACCCTCAGCTTCATCTGGTTCGAGTGGCCCCCCGCCCAAGCGCTGGAAGCCTTCGCCAACAAGGAATACAAGAAAGAGCGGCCGAACACGACCATCAAGGTCAACACCGTGCCGAACGCGAACTGGCACGACGCGATGTTCACCCAGTTCGCCGCGCGCAAGACCGACTTCGACGTCGCGATCCTGGACTCGCAACACATCGGCGAGGCCGTCACCAACGGCAACATCCTCGATCTCACCGACTTCGTCAAAGGCAACATCGACGTTCAGGCGTACGACCCGTACCTGCTGGCCGCCTACGGCCAGTTCCCCCAGGCCGAGACCGGCAAGCGTGACGAGAACGCCAGCCTGTACGGGCTGCCGCTGCTCGGCGACACCTGGACGATGATCTACCGCAAGGACCTGATCGGCGACAAGCCACCGCAGACCTGGGACGAGATGATCTCGGTCGCCGCGAAGTGCCAGGCCGACAACCCCGGCGTCAGCGGGCTGGCCTTCCACCAGGCCAACGGCTCCGACGCCGCGGCCGTCACCTACAACACGGTGAACGGCGTCTACGGCGGCAATCTGTGGGACGCCCCGAACCGCAAGATCGACGGTGTCCTCAACGACGCCGCCGGCCAGGAGGCGATGGACGTCCTGGTCACCAAGATGAAGCCGCTGACCGCCAAGGGCTCCGGCAACTGGTTCATCGACGAGGTGAACGCGGCGGTCGCGCAGGGCAAGGCCTGCATCGCCTTCAACTGGATCGCCGCGAGCGGCGGCCTGCTCGACCCGAAGCAGTCGACGCTCGGCACCACGCGGGAGCAGATCCTCGGCAAGCTGGGCTTCGCGACCCTGCCGAGCCAGAAGACCAACCTGGTACCTCTCGGCGGCATGGGCATGCACGTGTCGGCGTACTCCTCCCCGGCCAACCAGGCCGAGGCCCTGAACTTCATGAAGTGGTTCGAGCAGGCCGACGTTCAGAAGAAGTGGGCCGCGGCCGGTGGCGTGCCCTCGCGTACGGACGCCCTGAGCTCGCCCGAGTTCCTCAACGCCGGGCCCTTCAACAAGGTGTACGCCGACTCCGTGCCGCGGATGCGGGACATGTGGAACGTGCCCGAGTACGCGCGTCTGGTCGACATCGAGAACACCAACGTGAACGCGGCCCTCAACGGCGCGAAGAACCCGAAGACCGCGCTCGACGACATCGCTAAGCAGCAGCAGGACGTGCTCGACTCCAGCGGCCGCAAGGGCGGCGGCGGACTGTGAGCGACCGCGTCTCGCTGATGACCGACCGTCCGGGGCAGGCGGCAACGCCGAAGCCGCCTGCCCCGGGCCGGTCCCGCCGGCTGACCGACCGGCGGCTCGCCGTGGCCTTCATCGCCCCCGCGCTGCTGCTGTTGCTCGCCATGTCGGTGTTCCCGTTGCTGTGGGCGCTGTACCTGTCCTTCACCGACTACTCGGCCACCCGTGGGGGTCCCGCCAATTTCGTCGGGTTCGGCAACTACACCGCCATCCTCACCTCGGCCCAGGTCCACCTGAGGGCCCTGACGACGTTGGTCTACGTGATCGGCGCGGTCGGCCTGCAGACCGTGCTCGGTTTCACCATCGCCTACCTGATCTCCCGGCGCACACGCGGGCGGGGACTGCTGACCACGCTCTTCCTGGTTCCGATGATGTTGTCGCCGGTCGTGGTCGGGCTGTTCTGGCGGTTCATGCTCGACGCCCAGTTCGGCGTGGTCAACAGCATGCTCGGCTCGCTCGGCCTGGAGCCGGTGGAATGGCTGACCCGGCAGCGGACGGCGTTGCTCTCGCTGATCGTGGTCGACACCTGGCAGTGGACGCCGTTCATCATGCTCATCGCCCTGGCCGGGCTCACCGCGGTGCCCAAGTACCTGTACGAGGCCGCCTCGATCGACCGGGCCTCGGAGTGGTTCCGCTTCCGCACCATCACGCTTCCACTGGTGTGGCCGCTGCTGTTGATCGCCGTGCTGTTCCGGGCCATCGAGGCGTTCCGGCTGTTCGACCTCGTCTACATCCTCACCAGCGGAGGCCCGGGTGTCTCCACCGAGACGTTGTCGTTCCACGTCTACAAGGTCGCGTTCCTGGGCTTCAACACCGGAACCGCCTCGGCGTACGGCATCCTCATGGTCCTGGTCGTCATCGTCCTCACGCAGCTCTACCTGCGGTACCTGAACAAGCTCAAGGAGGACTGATGACCTTCTCCGTCCGGGGCCGCTCGGTGCTCGAGGGCGTGCTGCTCACCGTGCTGGCCGTCGTGATGTTGTTCCCGGTCCTGTGGATGATCGAGACGTCCGTCAAGGAGAACCGGGACGTCTACGCCGTACCGGCGAAGTTCCTCAATTTCGACGTCACGCTGGACCATTACCGGGACGTGTTCGTCGCCTCCGGATTGTCCACCGCGTTCCTCAACTCGGTCATCGTCGCCGGGGCCTCCACGGTGCTGGCCACCGTGCTGGGGGTCCCGGCGGCCTGGGCCTATTCACGATTCACCCTCAAAGCCAAGAAGGACCAGCTGTTCTTCATCCTGTCCACCCGCTTCATGCCGCCCGTGGTGGTCGTGATCCCGATCTTCCTGATGTACCGCTACATCGGTCTCATCGACAGCGCGCTCGGCCTGATCCTCATCTACACCGCGTTCAACGTCCCGTTCACGATCTGGATGATGAAGGGGTTCGTCGACGAGGTGCCGGCGGAGTACGAGGACGCCGCCATGCTCGACGGGTACACCCGCTTGCAGGCGTTCCGGAAATTCACCCTTCCCCTGCTCGTGCCCGGCATCGCCGCGACGGCCGTCTTCGCGCTCATCTTCTCGTGGAACGAGTTCGTGTTCGCCATCTTCCTCACCTCCAGCGACGAGGTGCGAACGGCTCCACCGGCCATCGCCGGCCTCATCGGCGGCACCACCGTGGACTGGGGGCTGGTGGCCGCCTCGTCCGTCGTGTTCGCCCTGCCGGTGCTCATCTTCGCCTACCTGGTGCGTAAGCATCTCGTCGCCGGCGTCACGCTCGGGGCGGTGCGGCGCTGATGGCCGGCATCGAGGTGACCGCCCTGCACAAGCGCTACCCGGACGGGACGGTGGCGGTCGAGCACGTGGACCTGTCCATCCGCGACGGCGAGCTGTTCGTGATGCTCGGCCCGTCGGGGTGCGGCAAGACGACCACGTTGCGGGCTATAGCCGGCCTGGAGAGGCAGACGACTGGCGACATCCGTATCGGCGACGCGCTGGTGAACGACCTGCCACCGGCCGAGCGCGACATCGCCATGGTGTTCCAGTTCTACGCCCTCTACCCGCACCTGCGCACTCGCGACAACCTGGCGTTCCCCCTGCGGGCCGAGGGACTGCCCAAGGCGGAGGTGCGCGACCGGGTGGCGGAGGCCGCCCGGCTGATGCGGCTCGGCCCGCTGCTGGACCGGCGGCCACGTCAGTTGTCCGGCGGGGAACAGCAGCGCGTCGCGCTCGCTCGTGCCCTGGTGCGGCGACCGCGGGCCTTCCTCATGGACGAGCCTCTCACCAACCTGGACGCGGAGCTGAGGGCGGAGATGCGTACGGAGATCAAGCACCTGCAGGGGGAACTGGGAACGACGATGGTCTACGTCACCCACGACCAGGTCGAGGCGATGTCGCTCGGGCACCGGATCGCCATCCTCAACAAGGGCCGCGTCGAGCAGATCGGCACGCCGCTGGAGGTCTACGACCGTCCGGCGAGTCTGTTCTGCGCGGCCTTCATCGGCTCCCCGCCGATGAACCTGATCGAGGTGGAGGTGGCCGACGGGAAGCTGCGCGGCCAGGGCGGTCTGGGCCTCACGCCGCCGCCCGGTGTGCCGCGCGACCGCGACCTGGTCGCGGGCGTCCGGCCGGAGGCGCTGGAGGTCACGGAGCCGGGGGCGCAACAGTCGGTGCCGGCCCGCGTGGTCTCCGCGGAGTGGCTGGGCGACGAGATCATCTACGTGGTCGACCACGGCGGCCGGCACGACGTCCGGGTCCGGATGCCGTCCACCATCCGCTTCGCCGCCGACGACAAGGTCGGGTTGCGGCACACCGGCGGGGCCCCGGCGGTCTACGACGTGCGCACGGAAGAGCTGGTGGCCTGATGGGAACCGTGGCAGCGCACGGGCTGCGCAAATCCTTCGGCAAGGTCCAGGCCCTGGACGGGGTGACGCTGGACGTTCCGGACGGCTCCTTCTTCGTCGTCCTGGGTCCCTCCGGGGCGGGCAAGACGACGACTCTGCGAGCGATCGCCGGTCTGGAACAGCTGGACGCCGGGTCGGTGCACCTCGACGGCCGGGACGCGACCGGTGACGCCCCGGCCGCCCGCGACCTGGCCATGGTCTTCCAGAGCTACGCCCTCTACCCGCGGCGCACGGCGTACGAGAACATCGCCTCGCCGCTGCGGGCGCGCCGCTGGTCCTCGGGCGAGATCGCGGCCGCCGTCGACCGGGTCGCGAGCCTGCTGCACATCGAACGTCTGCTGCAACGCCGTCCGGCGCAGTTGTCGGGCGGCGAGATGCAGCGTGTCGCCCTGGCCCGGGCGCTGGTCCGCAGCCCGCGCGCGTTCCTCATGGACGAGCCGCTGACCAACCTCGACCTCAAGCTCCGGGTCGAGATGCGCACCGAGCTGACCCGCATCCACCGCAGCCTCGGCGCCACCTTCGTCTACGTGACGAACGACCAGGTCGAGGCCCTGTCCATGGCCGACCAGGTAGCGGTCCTCAAGGAGGGCAAGGTGCAACAGGTGGGAACGCCGGCCGAGGTGTACGAGCGTCCCGCCAACCAGTGGGTCGCCGGGTTCGTCGGGAGCCCGCCGATCAGCCTGCTCGCCTGCCAGGCCCAGGGAGATCGCCTGGTCGGTGCCGAAGGCTGGACGTTGCCCCGGCCCCGCTGGACCACGGCCGAGGAAGGCCGTCCGCTGCTGCTGGGCCTGCGCGCGGAGGACCTGTCGGTCGAGCGGCGCGGAGACGCGGCGCTGCCGGGCCGGCTCTACGGACTCGAGCCGCTCGGCGACCGGACGGTGGTCGACGTCCGGGTGGGCACCGACATCCTCAAGGTCAAGGCAAGACCGACAGTCAGCGGTACGCCGGGTGAGCCGCTGGACGTCACGGTCGACCTGGACCGGGCGCACCTGTTCGACGCCGGCACCGGGCTGTCGCTGTCCTCGGCCGGGCGGTGATCGCGTGACCGAACACCGACTGCTCCGCATCGGCGGCACCTGGCGCGCGGCCACCGGCGGCGCCACCTTCGCCGTCGAGGATCCGGCGACCGGCAAGACCATCGCCGAGGTGGCCGACGCCGGGGTCGCCGACGGACTCGCCGCTCTGGACGCGGCGAGCCAGGCCCAGCCGCGATGGGCGGCGACCCCGCCCCGCCGGCGGTCGGAGCTGCTGACCGCCACGTACCGGGCCCTGACCGAACGGACCGAGGAGGTCGCCCGGCTGATCACGCTCGAGATGGGCAAGCCGCTCGCCGAGGCGCGGGCCGAGGTGGCGTACGGCGCCGAGTTCTTCCGCTGGTTCGCCGAGGAGGCGGTACGCGTCGAGGGGCGTTACAGCACCGCTCCGCACGGCGGATATCGCATCCTCACCGTGCCCAAGCCGGTCGGGCCGTGCGTCTTCGTGACGCCCTGGAACTTCCCCTTGGCCATGGGCGCCCGCAAGATCGCTCCCGCGCTCGCGGCGGGCTGCACGACGATCACCAAGCCGGCCGCCCTGACGCCGCTCACCATGCTGCTGCTGGCCCGCATCATGGCGGAAGTGGGCGTGCCCCCGGGCGTGGTCAACGTGGTGACCACCAGACGATCCGGCGCGGTGGTCTCGGCGTTGCTGGCCGACAGCCGTACCCGCAAGCTCTCCTTCACCGGATCCACCGAGGTCGGGCGCGTGCTGCTCCGGCAGGCCGCGGACAACGTGCTGCGCAGTTCCATGGAACTCGGTGGCAACGCGGCCCTGATCGTGTGTGCCGACGCCGACCTGGACGTCGCGGTCGAGGGCGCCATGGTGGCCAAGATGCGCAACATCGGGGAGTCCTGCATCGCGGCCAATCGGATCTACGTCGAGGAGCCGGTACGGGAGGAGTTCACGGCGCGCTTCGCCGCGCGGATGGGCGCGCTCCGTCTGGGCCACGGACTCGACGAAGGCGTACAGGTGGGTGCGCTGATCGACGAGGACGCGGTCACCCGGATCGACGCGCTCGTCGCCGAAGCGGCCGATCGTGGGGCCCGGGTCCTGGTGGGTGGCGAGCGGCCGGCCGGGCCGGGTCACTTCTACCCGCCCACGGTCCTGGCCGACGTACCCGAGGACGCGCGGATCCTGCGGGAGGAGATCTTCGGCCCGGTGGCGCCGATCATCTCGTTCACCTCCGACGACGAGGTGCTGGCCAAGGCCAACGACACCGAGTACGGCCTGGTCGGATACGTCTTCACGCGTGACCTCCAGCGGGCGCTGCGGTTCACCGAAGGACTCGACACGGGGATGCTCGGCGTCAACCGTGGTCTCATATCGGACCCGTCGGCCCCGTTCGGCGGCGTGAAGCAGTCCGGGATCGGCAAGGAGGGGTCGCACGAGGGCATCCTCGAGTACCTCGAGCTCACCTACGCGGCCATCGACCTACCGTGACCGGAGGGACAGACATGCTTGAGACCGTCCGCGGACCCCGCCAGCTGATAGTGGGTGAGGGGGTCGCGCAGAACATCCCGCGCATGGTGGCCGAGTGCGGCTCGCGCGTCCTCATCGTGACCGACCGGGTGCTTCTGGGGCAGCCCGGCGTGACCGGGATCGTCGCCGCCGTACGGGAGAAGGTCGAGGCCGTCGAGATCTTCTCCGACGCGACGTCCGACGTGCCCCTGGCCGATGTCGCCCTGGCCGTCTCCGCCGCCGCCGAGGTGGACGCCGACGTGATCCTCGCCGTCGGCGGTGGCACGGTGATCGACCTTGCCAAGATCGTCGGCGTCCTCCGCCGCCACGGGGGTACGCCGCGCGACTTCTACGGCGAGTCGAAAGTGCCGGGGCCGACGATCCCCCTCGTCGCGGTGCCGACGACCTCGGGCACCGGCTCCGAAC
Organism: Actinoplanes sp. NPDC048988; assembly: GCF_043197815.1. Taxonomy (NCBI): domain Bacteria; kingdom Bacillati; phylum Actinomycetota; class Actinomycetes; order Micromonosporales; family Micromonosporaceae; genus Actinoplanes; species Actinoplanes sp. NPDC048988. Next base: position 9,742 of record NZ_JBICTW010000021.1, read on the forward strand.
TCACCCCCGTCTCGGTGCTGACCGACCCAGACCGCGAGCTGAAGGTGGGGGTGTCCAGCGTCCACATCGTGCCCCACTTCGCCGTCATCGACCCCGAACTCACCTACACGTGCCCGCCGACCGTCACCGCCCACTCCGGCATCGACGCGTTCTGCCACGCGGTGGAGAGTTACACCGCGCGGCCCCGGCCGCACGGGCCGCGCGACCCGGTGGAGCAGGTCTTCCTCGGCCGCAACGCGGTCACCGACCATTACGCGCTCCGGGCCGTGGAACGCATCGCGCGCAGCCTGCGCCGAGCCGTGCGGGACGGAGGCGACAAGGAAGCGCGGGCGGACATGTCGTACGGGTCCATGCTGGCCGGGCTCGCGTTCTCCCACGCGGGCAACGCGGCCCCGCACGCCCTCCAATACCCGATCGGGGCCGCCACCCACACGCCGCACGGCCTCGGCGTCGGGCTGTTGCTGCCGTACGCGCTGGACGCGGCCCGAGAGGTCATCAGCGACCGGTTGGCCGTCCTGGCCAAGGCGTGCGGACTCGACGTCGCCGGCGCCTCGGACGCCGAGGCCGCGGGTGCGTTCCTCACCTGGCTCGACGAGCTCCTGGCCGACATCGGCCTCCCGCCCACCTTGGCCGACATCGGCGTGGCCCGCGCCGACCTTCCCCGTTTCGCGGAGATGGCCGGCGGCGTGACCCGCCTGATCCAGAACCATCCGGGCCCCACCGACACCGCCAGCCTGACCGCGATCCTCGAAGCGGCCTGGAGCGGAGACCGGGCCCGGCCCGTCGTCAGTAGTGGTATCGCCGGCGACGGGGCCGCCGACGCGCCGACGTGGTCCGCCAGGTGAAGAACGCTCCGGCCGCCAGCGCCGCCGCGAAGACGCCGATCACGAGACCCTGATTCGTGCCGCCGGCCGGGGCCGCGCCGGCCTGGGTCCCGCCGGCCTGGTTCCCACTGGCCTGGGACAGGGCGGCCGGCTCGACCGCGGCCGAGGTGGCCGGCGCCGGCGGCGGCGCCGTGGGCAGCGCCTGGAAGTCGACGATGCCGCTGGACTCCAGCAGCGTCATGTGGGTGGCGACGAACTGGTTCGCCTGCTGCGCCAGCTTGCGAACGGTGTCGTTGCGGGTGCTGCTGCGAATCGTCGCGATCGCCGGGAAGATCTTGCCGTGAGCGGCCCGCAGCCGGTCGATGTAGATCCGGTCGAACTCCTCACCCTCGGCGTCCCGCATCTCACCGAGCCAGCCCTGCTGGTCGGCGTTCGGCTTGTCCGGCACCTTGATGCCGAGCTTGCGGGCGGCGACCCGGTCCAGCCGGTCGAGGACGACATGCTGGTCGGCGATGCTCTTGCCGATCTGCCGGATCCGGGGATTGCGCGACTTCTCCTGCGCCATCTGGCCGGCCGGGATCTCCCACAGCCCGGCCAGCCGAACCTTGACCACCAGATCCTTGTCGGCCGCGGTGATCTCACCGTCGTTGGTGTCGGTGATGAGTTCCCCCGGCGGTACGGGCACGCCGGGCTCCGCGTGGGCGGGTGAGCGCAGCGGATCGAGCAGAACCATCGCCAGAGCCATGAGCACCGGACCCCACAAGTGACGCCACCGCACGAGAACCCTCCCCACACATCGACACCTTGGCAGGCAGTACGTGCGAGAGGGCCCCGCGGATCACCCGCGTCGCCCATTCGAGCCGGCTGCCGGATACACTGGGCATCAAGCAGGTTGCTTCTTGACTAGATGTCATGCGCCGTGACAAGCTGTTCTCCACGCCGACCGGAGTCACCCGTTCGAGGATGGAGTGGCTTTCCGTGTCGGGGCGCGGTCACAAACGGGACAAGGTCCGTAAAGAGCACTCCTCATCGCAACGCTGCCTGCGATCGCATCTGCACGTGCATGCAACTTTGCAGATGCGATTGCCCTTCCGCTTGTCCATCCGGCACCATACGCCGCGTGCGCAGCCAAGTGCTCCCTCCCAGGCAGCCCTCGCCCAGCCGGCTGGACGGTCGCCCGAACCAGGCTCACCAGATCCTGGGGCGCCAACTCCGTCTGCTGAGAGAGTCCCGCGGCATGTCCGCCGCCGGAGCGGGACTGGGCATCGCGGCGTCGAAGTCGAAGATCAGCCGGATCGAGTGCGGCCAGATCGGAGTGGCCGAAACCGACCTGCACCGCATGCTCGAGATGTATGCCGTGACCGAGCCTCACCAGCGGGAAGCCCTGCTCCGGTTCGTTCGCGAGCTCAGCCAGCCGCAATGGTGGCACGACGACCGCACCGTCCTGGGCGGCTCCCTCTGCTCGTACCTCATCCTCGAGTCCCTGGCGCAACACATCAGGACGTACGAGGTCAGGTTCGTGCCCGGCCTGCTGCAGACGCCCGCCTACGCCGAGGCCGTCATCCGCCTCCGGTACACCGACACGACCGAGATCGACCGGCGCGTACGGGTCCGCATGCAGCGACAGAAGGAGATCCTGCGCGGCCGAACACCCCGCTTGTGGGCTCTGGTCGACAAAGCCGCCCTGTCCGAGGCATTCCCCGGAGAGAAGGTCATGCGTGAACAGATCGAGTTCCTTCGCCAGGTCAGCTGGCTGCCCAGCGTCAGTCTGCAGGTGCTGCCGTCCGGCGCGGGTGGCCGGCGGGGCATCGGCAACTCCTTCTCCATCCTCCGTCAGACGATCACCAACTTGTCGGACGTCGTCTACATCGAACACATCGGAGATCCGCTGTTCCTCGACACGACAGCCGCATCGGATCCCTACCGTCAAGCGATGGAAGAACTCGCACTCGAGGCGGGCAAGCCGGCGGACACCATGGCCGAGCTCGACGACGCCCTGGCCAGGCTCGGCAAGCCCTGAACCGGGGCCGGCCCATGACCGTCTCGCCCGCTGACGCCTGGGTGTTCCGCTGGAGGGTCACCTTCACCCTGCGCCTGGACTCCCGCAGCACCTACGAGACCCACCGCACCGTCAACACTCCCGACGAGCTCTGCGATCTCGTACTGCACAGCAGCATGGACCCCCGGATCGTGGCCTACAGCTACCACCGATACGCCGTCCTCGACACGGGCGCCGCGCCCACCGCGTGCCGATGGTGCGACGAGGCCTTCACCGACACCCCTCCCCAGCGGGAATGGCGCAACTGCTCGTGCGGCGTCCACGTCGTCGTCACCTGCGCGGTGTGCGGCTCGGGCGACATCTTCCCTCGCCCGAGTCACGCATGCACACTATGCGCCGCCTCAGCTGAACCACAGTGGCGCTAAGACGGGCGCGGGGCGCCCTGGGCCGTCCGGCGGAACGCCGCCAGTTGGGCCGAGCGCTCCGGATCTGCCGAGAAGCCGCTCCAGTTGACCGGGCAGCCGGCACTCTGCAGTCGTTCCGCGACCTTGTGGCGCCACCGGGGAGTGTCGTCGAGGCGTACGTAATTCAGGCCGGCCAGATCGGCGGTCTCTCGCATGAGGCCCGCTTGCAGGACGATTGTGCTTGACGGGTGCGTTGCCAGGGCGATGCCCAACTCCAAGAACACATTGGGCCGGGCCTGGCAGCCGGTGCGGCGTTCGGCCGCGGTGTCGCCATCGCCGACGAGCGCGGGGTGGAGGTGGACGACGTCGTCCGGGGTCAGCAGCGCCACCACCGCTCGGGCGCGGCGGGGAGCATTCCGGACCACGTCGGCGAGCGAGGGTGCGGTCGACCTCGTCGCGGCGACCAGTTCCTCCCATTCGAGCGGGTTGAGCCGCAGCGCCAGGAGGTAGTCGAAGACGACCTTACGCGCCTCGTCGTCCCGTCCGTAGATGACGAAGACGTTGCGGGAAACGTCGTCGGGGTCGGTCTTCCGATCCGAGCCGCTGGGGCCGGTTACGTAGTTGTCGTCACCGGCGCGGCTGTAGTCACCGGTCGTCATGTTGTGGGTCTGGACGCTGCCGATGCTGGTTCGGCTGCTCTCGCTCATGAGTTCCCGTCCCCGGCCCGCTGATTGGTGTCGCCGGCCTGGCTGTGGTCACCGAAGGTGACATTCTTGGCGTGCAATTCCTCGATCTTGGTCTGCTGGTTGTTGACGACGGTCTTGATGTCGTCGTCGAGCCTCGTGGCGTCGATGTCCCGGCTCTCCAGATAGTCCCGGAGACCGTTCTGCAGCAGTTGCATCAGAAACGCGATGGCTGTGTTGATGTCCTGTACGGCATCGGGATGGACGACGACCGCGCCTTCGGCGAGCTTCTCGCGGATCGAGTAGACCGCGCCGTGCTCGAGTGGCCGGCGATGCCACCCATGATTCTGGATGGACAAGCGGCCCCAGAGCCGGCGGAGAAGACCGCATACATCCCAAAGAACCCGCACCGGGCTGACCGCCGCGACACCCCAGATCCGCGTGATCCCGAGCCGGAGCGCCCCGCTCGCGTGGGTCCATGCGTCGGTCGGGATACGAGGCCATGTCCGGCCGATGATCATAGGACCGGGCAGGATCAGAATGTCGTTGTGCACGATGAGGTGGTCGCCGGTGAGGTCGGCTCGGACGAACAGCGTCAGCATGATTTGATATGCCCAGTTCGCCAGCGGAAGCTGCACGCACAGGTAGGTCCGTTCCCCGACCATGGGCTGTCGCAGGCGGTCCAGCACGACGCTCAGCTCCTGTGTCGCCACCGGCCGCCCCGACCGCGTCGGCAGTAGCTCCTGGGAGATGCTGGCGCCATCGACGTACATCCGGAACCCACACCACAGGCCGGTGGCGTCTTGACGCGCCGCGGCGGAGGCCACGGCGTGATGCAGTTCCTCCAGGTTGACGGGGAGGGGCTCGCGTCGCCTACCGTCCGGGTCCCGGCGGCCTTTGGAAACGTCGATGTTGATCTCGAACGGGCCGAGGGACTCGCCGCTGCCGACGAAGGTGTTGTTGACGAACGTCCGGCGCCGGGTTGGTAGGTCGTACACGAGAACGCGGGCCAGAGGTCCGTCGGATCCCTTCGCGGGAGAGGCGCCGTCCTCGAGCGCGCTCAGACGACGCTCCAGCCGCACGGGGAGAGGCGGCGCCGCATCCCGCAGCGCAACCGCCGGCGGCGTTGTCGCGTGGAGATGGGGCAGGAACCGGCGCGCCCGTCCCAGCACCACGAAACCATCGACGGTGCCGATCAGGACGACCGCCGCGACGGCGATCTCCAGCACGACGGCGTCGCCGGGACGCAAGGCCCGCACGAGCCCGTGTCCTGACAGGACACTGGTGATCATCAGAGCCAGCGCCGCCAGCACCGCCGCTCGGCGTCCGAACCGGCCGCGCTTGCGCAGCCATGTGAAGGCTTCGCGGAGGCGGATTTTCCGGCGCCGCAGGGTCCGCCGAGTCAGCATCAGCAGCCCGATCAGGCCCACGGCCACGCAGGTCGGCACCAGGGCCCCGCGGTTCAGCCAACGGGTCGCGAGCACCACCAGCGCGCTCAAGACCACAAGGCCCAGCAGGATGTCCCGGTGGCGCATCCATCGCTGAGCCCGCCACGCATGTCGCACGACGGCCGTGGTGTCGAGCCCGTAGTTGGGTGGCCAGGTGCGCAGGCCGGCGTCGAGGAACTTGTTCAGGACGAACCGGCGCAGGCCCAGGTCGACATAGACGGCGCCGCACAGCCACTGCGTCGGATTCGTGTCCATCGGGGGCGACGGATCGTGACTCGCGTGCTCCGGCTCGTCGGGGGTGCTCGTACCGATGGTCATTGCCGCCTCTCCGTCGGTGGATTGAGCGGCGCCAGCTCATCGGCCTCCGGAACTCGGAGCTGCAGCCGGACCGCGCGATAAAACTCGAACATTCCGGCCAGCGCCCGCTCTCGCGGCGCGGCACCGTCGCCGGCCGGGCCGGCGCCGATCGCGACCTTCTGCACGGCCCAGGTGTGCCGAACCACCTGCCGGGCGGCCAGTTGCACCCGGGCATCGGCGAGCAGCCGGATCTCGGCCAACAAGACGTGGAGCCGGCCGCGCTCGCGGGCCATCGTGGCGACGGCCTCCTGGCGTCGGCGTGCGTCCGCCTCAGGTAGTTCCTCGGCAATGTCGATCAAGGTACGGGCGGTGACCGCGAACTGCGCGCAGGTCTGATGAAGGGCCGTATCCCATCGCGTGTCCAAGGTGGTGCGTACTCGTGAGCGCTCGATGGCAATCGCCGGCACGGCGCCTACCGCCGCGCCGACCAGGACCGGCAGAAGTACGAGGATGACCTGCGACAGGCCGGTCATCATGGTGTACGCATCCGATAGGAATCGAACCGCGTCGTTGTCGTCATTCGATCGCCGCCCTCCCGACTGATACCGGCGGACAGGGCCGCGCCGGTATCGTCACCACCTGGCCCGACGCTCTGTCCACCTCACATGAGAGCCGACCGATGCTTCCCGAGAAAGGCTCCGACCGCTTCCCGACTGCTTCCGACCCGCTTCCGTCATTGAACGCGCTGGGGCCCATACGGCTGACGGCCCGCGGCAGTGACCGCTCACTGCCACCCAAAGCTCTCGTCGTTCTCCTCCGGCTGGCCACGGCCGGCGAAGCCGTGCCGGTCGAGCAGCTGTACGTGGACGCATGGAACGCCCCGGGCCACGTGGTGCGTCGCGAGGAGCGCACCGCCGTTCAAAAGCGCGTCCTGGAGATCCGGCGTGCGATCGATCCGCCCGGGACGGGACCGGCCGGGTCACTGGTCGAGCAGCTCTCGGAGGGCCGGACGGCGTACCGGCTGCTCGTACCAGCCCACCGGATCGACTTCGTCCAGTTCCGCCACCTGGTCGAGCAGGCCGCGCGAGAGGACGGCGTCATCGCCATCGAGCTGCTCCGTAAGGCGTTGTCGCTCTGGCGTGGCCGGCCGTTCGCCGCCGTCGAGCAGTTGCCGTTCGCCCGGCCCCTGATCGACGACTTGTGGGCGATGCGCCGGACCGCGACTCTCGAGCTCATCGAGATCTACCGGCAGATGGGCCGACCGGGCGAGGCGCTGGCGGCGGCGGAGGCGTTGGCCGCCGACCGCCCCGGCGACGCGGTCCTGCTCGGATTGATCACCGAAATCCGGGCCGCCCTACGCCGGCAGCGGCGCGGATTGCTGCGGCTCACGGTCGGCGACCGCGCGACCAGCACCGTCGTCCTCTCGGCCGGCGACCTCTTCGCCGAGCGGGACGCGCATCTGGTGGTCGGCTTCACCGACACTTTCGACACCGACACCACCGACGACCGCGTGATCAACGGCGCGTCGATGCAAGCTCGGGCCGCGCGGGAGCTGTTCGCCGGCGATCGTGGGGCGCTCGACCGTCAGTTGCGGGCGGCACTGCGGGATGTCCGGCCGGCATCGCGGGAAACGCGGGCGGTCAAACGCCGGGGCAAGCTCGTTCGCTATCCGCTCGGCACGGTCGCCGTGCTGCGGCCGGACGACCGGTGCCTGTTCGCTGTGGCGTACAGCCGCATGGGCAACGACCTCGTCGCCCGCTCGACGCCGGCCGACCTCGCCGTCAGCCTGGACAGTCTTTGGGAGGCGATACGCCTGCACGGACAGCTGCGCCCGGTCGCCGTGCCGCTCATCGGCGGCGGATTGTCACGCATCGACGAAAGCTCACCTGATGACCTGCTGCGATTGGTGATCAAGTCGTTCGAGCGCCGCAGCCGGTCAACCCGGATATGCCCGGAGCTGCGCATCGTGCTGCGGTCCGAAGATTTGGCGCGGGTGGACTTCCGCGCGCTGCGCACGGTGACCGGCTAGACGCCTTTTGGGGTCAGGGTCGGGCCGGGGTTGGTGGGGATAGACCCGTTCCGGTGAGGTAGCCGTCGAGCCGGCCAGGGCGGTATTGCCGGCGTTTGAGGCGGTTCTTCACCGCGGCGAGCAGGTCAGCACCGGTGCGGAGGCAGTGGTTGGCCAGGCTCCGTTTCATCGTCGATCAGACCTTCTCGGCCGGGTTGAGCTCGGGTGCATAGGCCGGTAGCTGATAGATGCGAAGCCACGACCGGCGGGCGGCCGCGGCGGCATCGCCGGGCTCTTCAGACGGCTCGGCCGCCCCGGGCGGTAGCAGCACAATCCGGCCACCGACACCCGAGCGCTGTTCTTCGCGGCACCTTCACCACCGGCGTCGCACCCCGATCTGGCGATTGGAGGAACGGCTCATGATCGACGGCGAGCCCGCCGGTTCCATTCGCCGCGAGCGCCTGGACAGCGACGTCTCCTACGCCGACCTGCCCGCGCGGCCACCGGCTCGGCAAGTGTTCGCGTTCATGGTTGTGCTCGCGGGTTGGGACGTCGCCGACGCGAATGCCGGCTGAGGACCGTCCGACGTGACGCCGCGTAACACTTTTCGTCGCCCGCCGGCGGTCGCGCTTCGCTCATGCCGAAAAGTGAGCTCGCGTCGCCGCGGCGTTGTGAAGGTTAACATTGCTGAACCTCAATGCGTGGCGAACGGCGAAGGAGTGAAGGTGCACCGATCTGGACGTGCCCGATGGCAGGGCGTTCTGCTGACAGTCCTCGCGATCACCGCCATCGCCGTGGCGTTGGGAGCCGTCGGGCCGCGGTCCGCGCAGGCGCTGGAGAACGGGGTGGCGCGGACCCCGCCGATGGGCTGGAACACCTGGAACACCTTCGGGTGCAACATCAACGAGACGCTGATCAAACAGACCGCCGACGCGCTGGTCGCCAATGGGATGCGCGACCTCGGCTACCAGTACGTGGTCGTGGACGACTGCTGGTTCGACCCCAACCGGGACGGCGCCGGCAACCTGCAGGCCAACCCGTCCCGGTTCCCCTCGGGCATGCGGGCGCTCGGCGACTATCTGCACGCCCGCGGGCTGAAGTTCGGCATCTACCAGGTGCCCGGAACCAAGACCTGCGCACAGTCCACCGGCGGCTACCCCGGCGCGACCGGCAGCCGGGGTCACGAGGTGCAGGACGCCAACCAGTTCGCGGCCTGGGGCGTCGACTACCTCAAGTACGACTACTGCGACGGCAGCGGGACGATCAACGACCAGGTCGCCACCTTCGCCAAGATGCGCGACGCGCTGCGGGCGACGGGACGGCCCATCGTGCTGAGCATCAACTCCAACAGCTTCCATTGCTGTACGGGCCCGCAGCGCAACTGGACCGACGTGGCCAACATGTGGCGCACCACCGAGGACATCACCAACCGGTGGGACACCGGCAACACCAACGGCTACCCGATGGGCGTCAAGAACATCATCGACGTCACCGTGCCGCTGGCCGGGTACGCCGGGCCGGGCGGCTTCACCGACCCCGACATGATGGTCGTCGGCCGGGGCGGCATGACCGACACCGAGATGCGCACGCACTTCGCGATGTGGGCGGTCATGGCGGCACCCCTGATCGCCGGCAACGACGTACGGTCCATGGACAGCGCGACCTCCACGATCCTCAAGAACAGCCGGCTGATCGCCATCAACCAGGACAGCCTCGGCCGCCAAGGCGCCCAGGTCGCCAACGACAGCGGCCGCCGGGTGCTGGCCAAGCCCCTCGCCAACGGTGATGTGGCGGTGGCGCTCTACAACCCCGGCTCCGGCACCGCGACCATGACCACCAGCGCCGCCGCGATCGGCAAGTCCGGTAGCTCGTTCACGCTCACCGACGCGTGGACCGGCGCGGTCACCACCACCACGGGGACCATCAGCGCCGCCGTGCCCTCCCACGGGACGGTGGTCTTCCGGGTCAGCGGCGGTGGCACGACCACCCCGACCGGGACCACCCTGGTCAGTTCGGCGTCGGGGCGGTGCCTTGACGTCCCGAACGGCACCACCACCAACGGCACCCAGCCGGTCATCTGGGACTGCGGCACCGGGGCCAACCAGCGCTGGACCGCCTCCGGTCAAACGCTGCAGGCCCTCGGCAAGTGCCTGGACGCTCCCCTCAACGCGACCGCCGGCGCGAAGGCGCAGATCTGGGACTGCAACGGCGGCGCCAACCAGCAGTGGACGACGCAGGCCAACGGCACCATCCGCGGCAACCAGTCCGGCCTGTGCCTCGACGTCGAGGGCAACCTGACCGCCAACGGCACCGCGGTGCTGCTGTGGACCTGCACCGGCGCCGCCAACCAGATCTGGACGCGCCGCTGATCCGTCACCCGCACCGAGGCCGGCGGCCCGTCTCCCACCCGGGAGGCGGGCCGCCGCCGGTCGCCGATCAGCCGAAGGTCGGGTAGCCGCTGCAGCTCTTGCCGGTGAGCTTCTTGACCGAGGAGATCTTGTCGCCGAAGTTCCACTTCTCGAGGTGCAGGTCGACCGTCTGGTTGGGGCGGATGCAGTAATGCCGGTCCTCGAACTGGTTGTCGTCGTACAGCACCCAGGCCCGGCAGTCGTATTTGTTCCAGACCCGGCTGGCCTTGTCGTTGAAGCCGAACACGCGGAAGTCGATGACGGACACGGTGGCCTGGAAGACGTCACCGCTGCCGTTGCGGTTCGCGTACAGGTACAGCGCGGCCGGCTCGGGCTCGATGCAGACCGCCTGCGCCTCGGCTGGTGTGGACAGGGCGAACAGCGACGCCGTGGCCATGGCCACGACGCTCATGATGCCGGCCGCCAGCCGGCGTTTCCTCGTAGTCGTCATGGCCGGTAACGGTGCGCCCGCCGTGTGGAAGCGATGTGGAAGAAATGTCTAGGGCAGGGCGTCGAGGCTGCGGCGGATCTGTTCGGCGTCGGTGTGGCCGAGGTCGGTCAGCATGGTCAGCGCCCTCTCCCACACCTTCCGGGCCGCGCCGGTCTCGCCGAGGGCCTGGTACGTGTCGCCGAGCCGGCCGAGGGTGCCGGCCTCGTTGTAGCGGTCGGCCACCTCACGCCACGCGTCCAGCGCCGCCCGGTATTCCCGCACCGCCCGGTCGTGGTCGCCCAGGTGGTGGTACGTCAGCCCCAGGCTGTCCAGGGTGTTCGCCTCGCCGTACCGGTCGCCGATCCGCCGGTGCAGCCGCAGCGCCTCCCGGCAGCGGGCCAGCGCGCGGTCGCTCTCGCCGAGCTGGGTGTGGTACCAGCCGAGGTTGTTGAGCGCCCGCGCCTGCCCGTCCTGGTCGCCCACCCGGCCGAACAGCTCGACCGCCCTCTCGGTCTCGCGCAGCGCTTCCCGGGGATCGCCCTGGTTGCCGAGGACCGAGGCGAGCGCGTTGTGGGTGTGCGCCTGCCCCTTCGCCTGGCCGAGACGCCGGTAGCCGTCGAGGGCGAGCCGCAGGTGGCGGATCGCGTCTTCCGGGCGGAGCTGGGCGAAGGCGAGACCGAGGTTGAGGTGGGCGAACGCCGCTCGGGCCGGATCACCCGAGCGGGTCGCCGACGACAGCGCGATCCGCTGGGTCGCCACCCAGTCCTGCCAGTGACCTTGGAAATCGAAGTACGTGGTCAACCCCCGCGCCAGCAGCCACGCGCCGGAGTCGAGGCCGGCCTGGTGGGCGCGCCCGACCATGCGTACCAGGATCTGGTGTTCCTCGGCGAACCAGGCGAGCGCCTCGGCGCGGTCGGCCGGCCTGGTCACGGGGCCGTCGGTGGTGAGTTCGGGAACGTCCCGGTGCGGATAGAGGATCAGGTCGGCGGCGTACGCCGAGTGCACATAGTGGTCGAGCAGCCGGCTCAACGGCTCCGCTGACTCCTCGGGCCGCAGCAGCTCGCCGGCGTACGTTCGGAGCAGATCGTGCAGCTGGTAGCGGTCCGGCCGGTGCTCGGTGATCAGACTGGCCCGGGTCAGCGCGCGCAGGTGCCGCTCGGCGGCCTCGACCGGCTCGCCGAGCAGGGCGGCGACGGCCGGCAACGCCACGTCGGGGCCCGGATGCAGGCCGAGCAGCCGGAACAGCCGGGCCGCCCCGGGGGTCAAGGCCCGATAGGACCAGGACAACACCGCTCGTACGTCGGTCGCCTCGTCGTCACCGGCAAAAGCGTCAAGGCTTTCCCGTACGGCGTACAACTGCTCCGCCAGCCGTGTCAGCGGTAGCTCGGGCTGCTGCAGGGCCCGGGCGGCGGTGACGGTCAACGCCAGCGGAAGCCGGGCGCAGGAGGCGAGGATCCGGTCCACGGCGGCCGGCTCGGCGGCGACCCGCCGGGCGCCGAGCCGGCGGCTCAGCAGCTCCCGGGCCTGCGCGGGCGGCAGAAGACCCAGCTCCACCGGCCGGGCGCACTCGGCGGCGACCAGACCGGGCAGCTGCTTGCGGCTGGTGACGACGACCAGGCAGTCCGGTGCGCCGGGCAGCAGCGGGCGCACATCGCGTTCATGGGCTGCGTTGTCCAGCACCACCAGCACCCGGCGGTCGGCGAGAACGCTGCGATAGAGCGCGGAGCGCGCGTCCACCTCGGCCGGGATGCGGGCGGTGGGCACGCCCAGGGAGATGAGCAGGTTGCGCAACGCGTCGGCCGGGCTCAGCGTGACACCGGCCGGGTCGAAGCCGAGCAGATTGACGTAGAGCTGGCCGTCCGGGAAACGGCGGCGCACCCGATGGCTCCAGTGCACGACCAGCGCGCTCTTGCCGGCCCCGGCCGTACCGGAGATGACGATCACCGCGGTGCGGGCCAGGTCGTCCAACCGCTGCAGCTCCGCCTCGCGGCCGACGAAGTCCGGCACGTCGAGGGGCAGCTGGGCCGGAACGATCTCGTCGGGTTCCGGCGTCTGGCGCAGGACGTCCCGGTGGGCCGCCCGCAGCTCGGCGCCGGGCTCGACGCCCAGCTCGTCGACCAGGCGACGGCGTACGGAAAGGAATTGATTGACGGCTTTGGCGGTACGCCCGGCGGCGGCCAGGGTACGGATGAGCGCGGCGGCCAACGGCTCGACGAGCGGATGCTGCTCGGCGAGCTCGGTGAGAGGCCCGATCGCGGCGGCCGGATGGCCGGTCCGGATCTCGGCATCGGCCCACTGGACGGTCGCCTCGATCCGCTCGTCGACCAGCAGCGTGCGCGCCCGGCCGGCCCAGTCGCCGGGCAGGCCGGCGAGGGGTTGACCTCGCCACAGCGTCAGGGCCTCGCGCAGCAGGACCACGCGTTTCGGATCGGCCCGGTCCAGGTCGGCCGCCCGGGCGACGAGCTCCCGGAAGTCGGACAGATCTAGCGACTCCTCGGGCAGCTCGAGCAGGTAGCCGCCGCCGCGGTGACGGTGCAACCGGACCGGGCCTTCCCCCGGCTCCAGCAACTGCCGGATGCGGGAGACGTACGTGTGCAGCGTGCGCGCCGCGTGGCCGGGCGCCTCGGTTCCCCAGACCCGTTCCACCAGGACCTCGGTGGTGAGCGGCCGGTTGGCGTCCAGAAGCAGGGCGGTGAGAACGACCGCCTGCTTCGGTGGCCCCATCGCCACGACCCGCCCCGGAGCGTGAATTTGCGGCTCTCCGAGCAGCTGAAACCGCATGACGCCCCCGCGCTCAACAGTTCTTCAACAAAACATCGACCGACATCGAACACGGTAGACGCAGTGCCACACCGAAGCCCGGGAGAGGAAAATTCATGACACGATCCCTTGCCGCCGTGACCGCCGCGGCCGCCATGACCACGGCCCTGCTGGCCGTGCCCACGGCCGCCCAGGCCGCACCGAGCAGAATCCAGACGCGGTACACCAGCACCACCACATCGGTGAGGTTCACCGCCGGCACCGGACTCATCCGCGCCTGGCAGGACTGCGAGTCCTCCAGCGGCCAGACCGAGTTCCGGCAGTACGGCTCCTGGAAGACCATCAACAACTGGTCCACGACGGGCTCGTGCAGCACCCGCATCATCAAGCGCGGCTGGCAGACCGCCAACGCGAGCTGATCCGAGCAGCCGGATCACCGGCGCGTCCCGATCTGCCGGGCCGCGCCGGTGCCGCTGTCGTAGGGCATGATGCGGGACTCGACCATCACGAAAGCGAGCCCGTCGATGCGCAAGCTGGTGTACTACGTCGCCACCACTCTCGACGGCTTCATCGCCGGTCCGGACGGCGCCGATCCCAGCGGTCCCGGAGGCTTCTGGCCCCTGCCCGCCGACTACATCCAGCACATCGCGGCCCACTACCCGGAGACGCTGCCGGCCGGGGCCCGTGCCGCCCTGTCCGTCACCGCCGAGGGCACCCACTTCGACACCGTTCTGGAAGGGCGCCGCAGCTACGAGCTCGGACTTCGGGCCGGGGTCACCAACGCCTTCCCGCACCTGCGCCACCTGGTCTTCTCCCGCACCCTCACCGAGAGCCCCGACGCGGGCGTCGAGCTGGTCGCCGCCGGCCCGGTCCCGACGGTGCGTGACCTCAAGCGCCGTGCCGGCAAGGACATCTGGCTGGTCGGGGGCGCCGAGCTGGCCGGCGCGCTCTACCAGGAGATCGACCGGCTGGTCCTCAAGGTGGGCGCCCTGACCATCGGCGCCGGCATCCCCCTGTTCTCCGCCAGTGCCACCTTCCACCCGCGCGCGTGGCACCTCACCGACCACGTCGTGCTGGGCAGCGGTGCCGCCTTCCTCACTTACGACCGCCTGGCCGAAGGAAGCGCCGCCGAGTGAGGCCCCGCCGAGCCTTCCCCGGCGCGGCGGGACCGGACCGATGTCGAATCGGTCATCCTCCATCGCGGTGGCGGCGGCGGGCGTGCGAGTAGGCGACTGCACCGGCCAGAAGGCCGGCCACGGCGCCCAGCAGCGCGGTGCCGACCGCTGAGTCGATCGCTTCGTAATCGCTCGCGGACCAGCCCCAGAGCCAGCCGGCGCCCGCGCCGGCGGCCAGCCCGACGAACGGCCGGCTCGCCGGCCCCAGAGAGCTCACGTCCGTCGCCGGCCGATCAAGAGCAGGAAGGCCACACCGACGAGTATGAGCTCAGCGGCGGCCGGTCGGCTGTGCCGACCGGCCGCCGGATGGCTGTGCCGACCGGCCGCCGGATGGCTACCGAGACTCCGTCAGCGGCCGCAGGCCGCCCCGTTGAGGGTGATCAGCTCCGGCGCCGGGTTGGGGCCGCCCGGCGTGGTGGCGTTGAAACCGAAGTACACGGTCGCCCCCGGTTGGAGGCGCCGGTTCGCGGCGACGTTGCGGGCCGTCACCGTGGCGCCGGACTGCGCCGCCTCGGCCGACCACGCCTCGCGGACGCGCTGACCGCCGAGGAAGGCGAAGCGCACCGCCCAGCCGTCCACGACCGTGCTGCCGGTGTTGGTGACCGCCAGTTGCGCGGTGAACCCTCGTCCGTCCGCCCAGTCGCCGTAGTTGCTGTACGAGACCCGGCAGGACGCCGCCGGGACCGGTTCGCCGGCGCCCTGATCGGCCAGGAACGACGCCACCCAGGCCAGGGCCGAGTTCCAGTTGATGGCGACCTCGTTGGTGGCGTACGACTCGATGTCGTCGACGTAGCAGAACATCGGCTTGCAGCCGGAGAGCAGAGCCTTCGCGTACGGGTCGTCCAGCCCCGCGTTCGCGCCACCGGCCAGCGAGCCGGCCGGCGGATGCGGCAGCGCGGCGTCCTTCTCGTGGGCGTAGATCCGGGTGTGCTGGTTCTGGGACGCCTTCTCGCCCCAGCCGGTCACGTAGGACTGGTTCAGCGCGTTCCGGCCGAAGATGTAGTCGACACCCTGCACCGCCCCGTCGCGGTACTTCCCGGCGCCGGTCAGATCGAACGCGGTCGCCAGCACCTGGACGTTGTTGAGGACGTTGCTGTTGCCACCCCAGAAATAGCTGCCCGCGTTGCCCGGCATCGGCAGCCCGTACGCCTGGGCGCCGAGGGTGGCCAGATAGCCGTCGGCGGCGGTGACCACCGACTGGCGCACCCGCTGCCGGTCGGCGGACGGCAACGCGCTCGGCACGGTGGCCAGGTCGAGCCGGCCCAGCGCCGCGGTGTTGGCCCAGCCGAAGCCGGTCGCGGCGAAGACGTCGCCGGTGTGGTGCCTGGACGCCGTCACATCGGTCAGGAACGCCGCCTCGCCGGTGGTCAGATAGAGCTCGGCGGCGGCCCAGTAGAACTCGTCGGAGACGTCGTCGTCGCCGTACGAGCCGCCGCCCCCGCCCAGGTCCTGCGCCAGCTTGGCCGGGTTCGCCTTCGCCGCCGCGTACGCGGTGCGGGCCGAGGTCAGCAGCTTGGCCGAGAACGCCGCGTCGTACGGGGCGAACAGCCGCGCGCCCTGGGCCGCGGTGGCCGCCAGGTTCAGCGTGGCCGCCGTCGACGGCGGCTGCAGCTCCCGTTGCTCGGGGTCGTCCTCGGGCTGCATCGGCAGGCCGGTCCAGTTGGCGTCGTGGATCTTGTGGTGGGCCATGCCGGCGAACGGCCGGCCGGCCGGCACCTGCATGCGCATCAGGAATTCCAGCTCCCAGCGGGCCTCGTCGAGGATGTCGGGAACCTTGTTGCCGCGTTCGGGCACCCGCAGGGTGCTGTCGGCCAGGCCGGCGCCGCCGTCGGCGGTGACGGCGGTCTTGGTGCGTTCGAAACTGCTCAACAACTGCTGTACGGCGATACCGCCGTTCACCACGTACTTCCCATGATCTCCGGCGTCGTACCAGCCGCCGCGCACGTCGAGCCGGTAGTCGCAGGAACCGGCCCGGCACGGCACGCTGGTGTCGCCCTTGTTGGGGGCCACGCCGAGGTGACCGGCCGGCCGGGCGTACTGCTCGCCGACCAGGCCGCCGTCGATCGCGATGCCGCTGCGCTGAATGTAGAAGAACTGCAGGGCGTCCGAGCGCAGCCGCTGGTAGACGGTGCCGGAGATGTCGAACGGGTGGCTGGTCTGCCCGTCGGCGACGAGCGTGTAGCCGGTTCCGGCCGTGGTGTAGGCGGAGAAGTCGATGGTGTGGACGTTCTGGCCGGAGGCGGCGTCCACCCCGCGCGGCGTGCTGCGGCCCGACGTGGCCACGGCGCCGGCCGCGGTCTTGAGCTGCCAGTCCAGCGCCGCGGTGGCCTCGGTGACCAGCGTGGCGTTCTTCGGACCGGCCGGCAGGTAGCCGACCTGGTTGACCCGCACCCGTGGCCCGGTGTCCGGCACGTACGGCGGCTCTTCCTCACCGCCGATCAACGACACGTTGTCCAGGCACAGCCGGTACTCCGCGGCGGCGCCGCCGACCTGGAAGGCGACCTGGCCCGCGGCGGTGTCCTCGGTGGCGGTGAACGTGTATTCCAGGTGCTGGCGCTCGGCGGTCAGCGCGACGTCACGGCTGAAGTACGACGTGTACGGGTCGGCGCCGAGCTGGACGGTGGCCCGGACGCCGGCGGCGGGCGTGGCCGAGGCGTCGAACGACAGCGTGTACGACGATCCGGCCTTCAGCGCGACGTTGTTCTGCCCGATCCCGGCGTCCCAGGGGTTGGCCAGCCCGGCCGGCACGGTGGCGCACAGCTGCCCGTCCTCGACCCCGGTGGCCGTGGTGCCGTAGGAGTACCAGCCCGCGGTGCCGTCGGCGAAGTCGCCGTTCTCCAGCTGCTCGGGGCCGGCCGGCGGGACGGCGGCGTCACTGGTCAGCGACACGTCGTCGAGGCAGAAGGTGAAACCCTCGGAACGGCCGCCGAGCTGGAACGTCAGGGTGCCGCCGGGGGAGTCCAGGGTGGAGGTGAACGCGTACTCGAAGCTCTGGTCCTCGGTCGTCAGCGCCACGTCCCGCGACAGGGCAGCGGTGTAGGGCGCCTCATTGAGCTGGACATTCGCCCGTACGGTGGCCGGCGCGCTGGCGTGCGCGCGGAAGCTCAGCCGATAGGCGGCGCCATCGATCAGCGGGATGTCGTTGTGGCCGAGGCTGACATCCCACGGGTTGGCGGTGCCACCGGGAACGTCGGCGCAGAGCTGTCCACCGGCGCCGGACAGCGGGGCGTTGTCGGTGGACCACCAGCCGGTTGTCCCGGCGCTGAAGTCGCCGTTGGGGATGTGCTGCGTCGGTTCGGCCGACGCCGGCTGCCCGGACAGGCCCGTCAGCGCCACGGTGGCCACGACGGCGGCCGCGGTCAGCGCGGTGACCCGCTTACGCAGGTTTGAAGTCACGAAGGTTCCCTTCAGGCTTCGCGGAGCGGCGGGGGAGTGGGAGCGCTCCCAGAGGCGTCCATTGTCTCCAGCCTGTTACGGCCCGTCAATCGATCCGCGTGAATCGAGTGTGCCGGTGCCCGACCTGGACAGCCGTCGCGTGAGCCAGACCGTGAGAACGGCGCTGAGGATCATGTCGTAGCGACCGAGCAGCGCGACGAGCAGGTCAAGGAGGACGAAGAACGTGAGCAGGCCGGCCACCACGCGGATGCCGTCGGTTCCGTACGGCCCGGTGACGGCCAGGCGCGGTATCAGGAAGAGACCGATGGCCACGGGGAGCAGTGACAGCGCCACGCCGAGAGGCCAGGACAGCCCGGTCGACGGGACCGTGTAGGTCAGGACCCAGTGGGCGCCGGCGCCGGTGAAGGCGAGCAGTCCGAGCCCTCGGCGCGGTCGGCACGGTGGGGAGAGGGCCGGATGTCGCCGGCGGCCCACGAGGAAGGCCGCTGTCACGAGCGCGACGAGCAGAGCCGCCGCGGCCGCGAGGACGAGGGCCGGCGGGCGCTGGTCGAACTCGCCGTAGACCACCGGTGTCACGGCGAGCACCAGGCCGGCGGCGACAAGCCCCGGGCGGCCGGTCCACGGCCGGTCTCGCGCCCGGGGAACGAGCCACTCGACGACGAGAACCGGCGAGCAGATGCTGATCGCCGTGTGGAACACCGTGAGGTGACCGGCGAGCAGCACGTTGGTGTGCCACACGACGCTGTAGGCGCCGATGCCGGAGTCCTGCCAGAACTGGGGGAGGAACCAGTACCGGTCGACGAGCGCCTCCTCCCACACGCCGTACGCGGCGCCGAGCAGGACCAGCCCGGCGAACCCCAGCCCGAACCGGTGGGCGACCTCCCGGCAGATGAGCGCGCCGCATCCGTACAGGGCCACCATGAAAGCGAGGTTCCAGGGCAGCAGAAGCTCGAAGGGCGGACTGGAACCGGACAGGCCCTCACCGAAGAACGGCGCTGTGAAAAGGACGAGCAGGACCGGGCTGGTGACCGCTCGCCGCACCAGCCCGGGCCTGCTCCTGTCGACTGTCATGACGTCAACGTGCCCGACCCGTCACGGCGGCGCAGCCGTCCAAAGTCGTCCCGGCCGAAACCAAAGTCGACCCGACCGGTCCGCCCTCGGCGGTCTCGTACTGATCGCGGTGGACCTCGAGGGTGCGGCATTGCGTGATCCGGCTCACCGTCGCTGAACCACATAGACGTCTTCCCGTAGGGCCCTGCAACCAACCGACCGACGGCAAGCTACGGGGGTTCCCACATGCACAACGCATCAGCGCCGGACGTGAAACAGGCGGCAAACCGAACCGCGTCATGGGCCGGCGTCGTCTCGCTCGGTCTGGGTGTCTTCGCTCTGGTGATGGCCGAGTTCCTGCCGGCCAGCCTGCTCCCGGCCATCGCCGCCGACCTGGGCGTCAGCGAGGGCACCGCCGGTCAGGCGGTCACCATGACGGCCATCGGCGCGGGCCTGTCGGGCCTCTTCCTGCCGGCTCTGCTGCCCCGCACGGACAGGCGGCTGGTGCTGGTCGGGCTCACGACGGCGGCCATCGTCTCCGACGTGCTGGTGGCCATCGCCCCCAACCTGGCCGTCCTGTTGCCCGCGCGCCTGCTGATGGGCGTGAGTCTCGGCGGCTTCTGGGCCGTCGCGATCGCCATGTCGGCCCGCCTCGTGCCCAGTGACTACCTGGGCCGCGCCGTGACCGTGATCAACGCCGGCGTCTCGGTCGCCACGATCGCGGCCGTCCCGCTCGGCACCTGGCTCGGCGCGCTCTGGGGATGGCGCGGGGTGTTCCTGCTGGCCGCCGGGGTGGCCCTGGTCGCGCTGATCGTGCAGGCGGTGACCCTGCCGCGCTTCGTCCCGGACGCGGCGGGCAGCCTCCGGGTCCTGGTCGTGACGTTGCGGTCACGGCCGGTCCTGTTCGGACTGGGGTCGATCCTGGTGGTTGTCGCCGGTCACTTCACCGGCTTCACCTACATCCGCCCGGCCGCGGAGAGCGTGTCCGGTATCGACGCCGCCGGGCTGGCGGTGCTGCTGTTCGTCTACGGGATCGCCAACGTGGCGGGCACGGCAGCCAGCGGCGTGCTGGCCGACCGCGTCCTGCGTGCCGCCGCGCTGCTGTTTCCCGCGATGGTCGGCCTGGGCATGCTGACCATGATCCTCACTGGAGGCGGCCGGGCCGGCCTGTTCGTCGCCGCCGCGTTGTGGGGCTTCGGCTTCGGCGGCGTCCCGACCACGGCCCAGACCTGGGCCGCCCGGACCGACCCGGCACATCTCGAGCAACTGGGCGGGGTGACCGTGACAGTGTTCCAGGTCGCCATCGCCCTGGCCGCGGTCGGCGGCGGTCTGCTGGTGGACCACATCGGGGCGGGTTCCCCACTGGTCGCCGGCAGCATCGCCGCCATCGCCGGTGGGGCCCTTCTCACCAGCGCCCTACGGCCGACCGCCTGTTGAACGGCGGCCCGGGCGCCGGGCTCCCGAGAAAGGAAGCAGCGATGACAGAGGTCGACACCGTTGTGGTCGGAGGTGGCACAGCCGGCCTTGCCGCCGCCTGGCACCTGCGTGCGGCCGGTAAACGGTTCGTGGTGCTGGAGCGTGACGACCGTCCCGGCGACGTCTGGCGGCGGCGCTACGACTCACTCCGGTTGTTCACTCCGGCGCGGTTCTGCCGGCTGCCGGGACTGCCGTTCCCCCTCGATCCGCGGGCCCATCCCAGCGGCACCGAGATGGCGGACTATCTGAGCGAGTACGCGGAGCACTTCGCCATGCCCTTGCACACGGGCGTCAGGGTGCGCTCGCATACCGTCGCCGGTGGGCAGCACCGCATCACCGCTGACAATGGGACCGTCTTCGAGGCGGACTCGGTGATAGCGGCCACCGGGGCGTTCGGCGTTCCCATGATTCCGGCCTTCGCCGGTGATCTGAGTCCCGGCCCTCCGCAGATGCACTCCGCCGACTACCGGAACCCGGCGAACGTGCCGCCCGGGCCGGTGCTGATAGTGGGTGCGGGAACATCAGCCGGCGACATAGCCGTGGAGCTCGCCCGTGAGCACGAGGTGTGGATGGCCGGGCCCAGCACCGGCTCGGTGCCCGTCGCCCTTTCCCGCAGCCGGGTGTTGCAGCGTCTGGTGTTCAGCCGTCGGGTGCCGTCGGGTGCGCTGGGAGGGTTGGTGCGGGCCAAGGTCCGGCGGGCGGCGCCCTTGGTCTGGCAGTCGCCGGCGAGTCTGCGAGCCGCCGGCGTCCACCGGGTACCCCGAGTCGCCGGCACCCGGGACGGCCGGCCCCGCCTTGCCGACGGCCGCGTTCTCGATGTGGCCAGCGTCGTCTGGTGCACCGGGTACCGGCCCGGCTTCGGCTGGCTGACCCCGCGCGCTTTCGGTCCGGACGGCTGGCCCGCGCATCGGCGGGGAATCTCGGCGACCGTCCCCGGCCTGGGGTTCGTCGGACTGCCGTTCCAGAACACCTTCTCTTCGGGCCTCGTGTCCGGCATACCCACCGACGCCGCCGTGGTGGTGAACCGTCTCGCGCGGCACCGTAGCCGCTGACCGGCGGGCCCCGCCCTGGTACAGCTCGAGCTGCCCATGCCAGTCAAGCCCGGCGCGGCCGCTGAGGTCAGCGGCCGCGCCGGGCGTTGTCGTGTCCTGGTGTTGTCGGCCGGTGTCAGTCGCCGAGCAGCATGGCCGGGTCGCCGTCGAACCAGGCGTTGGCGATGTCGAGGTGCTGGATGCGCCACTGGGCGCCGTCGCGGCGCATGGTCGCGGTGTAGCGGTTCATCATCAGCGCGTGCCGGGTCACTGCCGGATCCGAGCCGACGCCGGGCTTGAAGTGCTGGGCCTGCGCGTAGGCGTACACCGTCGCGGTGTCCCCGTCGACGGCGGCCCGAACGTTGCTGATGGCGTGGCTGCTGTCCAGCGGCCCGACCGCCCCGATCAGGCTGGTGACCACGGTTTCGCGGGGCGTGAGCGGAGGGAAGTCGTAGCCGATGCGGCGCATCGCCGGGCCGAGGTCGACCGTGGCGTCCTCGGTGAGCGAGGACGCCAGCAGGTCGGCGTCGTTGAGGTCGAGTCCAGCGGTGTAGCGGTGCAGGGTGTCGATGATGGCGGCCTGGTCGGTCAGGGCGGCCAGGGCGGTGCGATCGGTGTCGGTCATGGTCTCAGTCCACCGGCCGGGCGCAGACGCGACGCCTACGAAACGTTGACGACCGGCCCCGCACCTGTGTCGGCACCGACGAGGGCTAGGGTCGTCGCGGACGGTCCACGTCACCGTCCGCGACGGGTACCTCGCCGCGTGGGAGACCTCAGGCGGCGCTGAGGGCGACCGCGTCCCGCACGGCGTTCAGGCCGTCCGCGTGCGCGACGATCGCCCGGTAGCCGAGTTCGTCGACGGCCTTGTCGGTGCGCAGCGTGCAGGTCTGCTCCAGGAACCAGCGCGCGGGAACGGGAACCACCTGGGCGGCGGTACCGGCGTCGATCTCCGGGATGGTGGCGTCGACTCCGTACATCGCGAAGATCGTCTCAAGGAACTCGCGGAGGGAGACGCGGTGCTGATCGGTGATGAAGTACGCGTGACCCGGCCGGCCGTGCAGCCATCCGCGGACGAGACCCTCGACCGCGTTGTCGACGAACGTGACGTCGGTGGTGTGCCGGCCGCCCTCGATCCAGGCGAACTCGCCGTTGCGGGCCGCCTGCACCAGACCTTCGACGAGGGAGCTCTCGGGCCCCCACACGAACCGGGGCCGGATCGAGACGGTGGCGAATCCCGGCGCGTTCGCGGCCAGGACCAGCGTTTCGGCTTCCGCTTTGGTCGCGCAGTACGCGGCTTCGGAGTCCGGCCGCAGTGGCGCGTTCTCGTCGACGTCGACGAGCGGCTCGCCGGCCAGAAGCGCGGACTCGCTGCCGCAGTGCACGAAACGGGTCACCCCGGCCTGCCGGGCCGCCTGCAGCGCGGCTCGAGTGCCGCCCACCGTCACCAGCTCCTGCTGGTCCCGGTCCGTCGTGATGTCGGTCTCCGCGGCCAGGTGGAACAGCACCTCGCTGCCCTCGACGCCGGCTCGCCAGGTTTCGGGGTCGGTCAGCTCGCCGCGTACCGGCTCCGCGCCCAGCGCGGCCACGACGTCGGCTGACGCCTTGCTGCGGACCAGGACCTTGACGGTGTGACCGTCGGCCAGCAGACGGGTGACCAGTCGCCGGCCGATGAAGCCGGAACCGCCCGTGATGAAGGTCTGTGCCATGTCGTTCTCCTCGGTGGTGGTGATCTCTGTACGGTTTCAGCACTCGCCGGCCGGAATCGCTTCCCTCCGGAAAATCCGAACTTCGACGGTCTGCGATAAGATTTCTGAATGGCTTCGTTGCGGGCGCTGGAGTGTCTGGTCGCGGTGGCGGACACCGGATCGATCACGGAGGCGGCCCGGTTGCTGCACTCGTCGCAGCCGGCGGTGTCCCAGCAGATCGCCGCGCTGGAACGCGAGACCCGCACGCCCCTGCTGCACCGCGAGTCACGTGGGGTGTCGCTCACGCCGGCCGGGCGCGCTGCCGTCACGGACGCTCGGCGGGCGATCGACGCGGCCGCGTCGGCGGTGCGCTCGGCCCGGGCCACGGGTGAGGCCAAGGGCGGAACGTTGCGCCTGGTCTGCGCTCAGAGCCTGACCGTGCCGCTGCTCGCCCCGGTGATTCGCGCGTGGCACCGGCATCACCCGCGGGTGGCCATCGGTCTCAAGGAGGCGGTCGTACCGGACGGCCTGTTCAGCCTTCTCGAAGGTGGGGAGGCCGACCTTCTGGTGCTGCCCGGCCCGGTGGACGGCCGTTACACCTCCACGGTCCTCGCCGAGGAGGAGATCGTGCTGACGGTGCCGAGAGACCATCGGCTGGCCGAGCGGCCATCGGTGGAACTCCCCGAGCTCGACGGCGAGGACCTGGTGCACTTCGCACCGGACAACGGCTTGAGCGCGTGGCTCGACCGGTCACTCGGCGCGGCCGGGGTCAGCCTGACGACGGTGCTGAGAACGGCGGTCACCTCGGCGGCGCCCCAGCTCGCGGCGGCCGGCCTCGGCATCGCGATAGGCCCGGTCAGTGCGGTCAGCGCGGGCTTCCCCGGCGTCGTCCGCTCCTTCTCGCCCCGGTGGGTTCGGCCGCTGGTCGCGGTGACGCCGGGCGAACCCGACCCGCTCGCCGCCCGCTTCATCGCCGACCTGCGTACTCGCGGTGTGCGGGTGCCCCGCGACGTGAGGAACCAACTCGAGGGCGGTTGACGACCTCGCGTGAGGCAGCGAGGCCTGGTTCGAGGCACTTACCCCTCAGCACTGAACGTCTCGGCGCCGGGGCCGTCGACCCGAACATGACAAACTTGCAGAACCAGTCCTCGGTCCGCACGCTGGTGCTCGACAAGGTCCGTTTCACGTACGTCGTCGACGGGGCCATGGCCTTCCCCGCCGCCGGTTTCTTCCCGTCCGTACCACCCGGCGAGTGGACACCCGATCTGCTGGACGAACGGGGCATGGTGCCGATGTCGGCCGGCGGTCTGCTGGTCGAAACCGGTGAGCGGCGACTGCTGATCGACGCCGGGCTGGGCCCGGTGCGGGGCGAGGCGGGTGGCGGCGTGGTCAATGGCGGATCGCTGCTCGACACGCTGAAGGATCTCGGCCACGACCCGTCGGCGATCGACCTGCTGGCGCTGACCCACCTGCACCCCGATCACGTGGGCTGGGCCGATTCCTTTCCTCGCCACGCGATCGCCGCGGCGGAGTGGCGGGCGGCGCCGGAAAAGGCGGTGCTGGCCGGCGCCGCCATGCTGGAGGACGGCGACGAGGTGATTCCTGGCGTACGCGCGATCGTCACTCCCGGCCACAGCCCGGGTCACACGTCCTATCTGATCACGGCCGGTGCCGACCGGCTGTTGTGCTTCGGTGACGCCTTCCACCACCCGTTGCAGTTGAACCATGTGGAGTGGGGCTCCGGCCCGGATTGGCAGGGCGGGAGTGTGCCGGCCGCCCGGCGGCGCCTGCTCGACGAGTTGCTGGTGCCGGGGACGGTTGGTTTCGCCTTCCACTTCGGCGACCAGCCCTTCGGCCGGGTCGCCCGGGCGGCCGACGGGACGATCACCTGGAATCCGCTGCCGAGCACCGTCCTCGCCGCCCCGCCGCGGCTGTTGGCCTGAGCCCCGCGGAGCCCCGGCGCGCCGGCCGAGACGCTCGCCGAGGTCGGGTTGCCTCCGAGACCGGAGGCAACCCTTTCACTATGCCGTCAGCTCGAGCATCGCCGCCCGTGTCGGCTCATCAGCGGGAACGTAGGTGAGGATGCGGCAGCCCGGCATCTCCGTCACCTCGAGACTCAGCGTGGTGAAGGCCAGGCGCCCCGCCGACGGATGCCGGAAGACACGGTGGCTCGTGGCCGGGGCAGCGACCTCGTGCCGGTCCCAGAGAATGGCGAACTCATCGCTGTGCGCGCGCAGATCGCTGACGAAAGCACGCCACCGAGGGTCGTGCAGATGCTCGGCGTACGCGGCGCGGAACATGGCGACCAGATGCGGGCCTTCGAATTCCCAATTCTCGACCCCCGCTCTGACCTGCGGATCGGTGAAGCTGCACCACATCAGGTTGCGGTGTCCGCACGGAACGTCGTACAGCGTTTCGATCAGGGTCTGCCAGGGCTGATTCCACACCAGCAGATCGAAGCGCTCGTTGATCAGGGTGGCCGGGATCGGATGCATGGCCGCCACCACCTCACGCACCGGGGCGGGGATCTCGGCGTGGGAGGCCCGGTCCGGCGGCAGCGCGGCCCGGGCGCCGGCGAGCCGGTAGAGGTGCTGATGTTCGGCCGGGTCGAGATGGAGCACCCGCGCCACCGCGTCGAGCACCTGGGTGCTCGCGTTGATCGGGCGGCCCTGTTCGAGCCAGGTGTACCAGGTCACGCCGACCCCGGCGAGCTGGGCGACCTCCTCGCGGCGCAATCCCGGCGTACGGCGGCGGCCGCCGACGGCGAGACCGACCTCGCCCGGAGTCACCCGCTCCCGGCGTACCCGCAGGAAGTCGGCCAGTTCGGCGCGCCGTGCCGTTCGCGGATCCGCGGTCGTCGACGTCATGACGCAACCTTCGCAGGGGGCCGCCGCCGGTGCCTGGTGCCGGTGATACCCGGATAACCAGGCTCCTGTCGCGCGGGCGGGCGCCGCCGGATGGTCGAAGCATGGACATTCACCATGCGACAACCCTACGACCGGCCCCGGGCGCGGCCCCGGCTCCGGAGCGCTCGCGCTGGGCGGCTCTGGCGCTCCTGGTGACCGGACTGTTCATGGTCTCGGCGGACGTGACCATCGTGAACGTCGCCCTGGGCGCGGTCCGGACGGATCTGCACGCCTCCGGCGCGGTGCTCGAACTCGTCGTCTCGGGGTACACCATCGCGTACGCCGTGTTGCTGATCACCGGTGCCCGCCTGGGCAACCTGCTCGGCGCCTCCCGGATGTTCGCCGGGGGCCTGGCACTGTTCGTGGCCGGCTCGCTCATCTGCGGTCTGGCTCCCACCACCTTGGTGCTCGTCATCGGGCGCTTCGTGCAGGGCATCGGCGCCGCCGCGACCGTTCCGCAGATTCTCAGCGTCGTTCAACAGCGGTTCCACGGCGCCGACCGGGCGCGGGCGCTCAGCGTGTACGGCGCCACCATGGCGTCCGGGATCATCGCCGGGCAGGTCCTCGGCGGTCTCATCGTCACGGCCGACATCGGCGGCCTGTCCTGGCGGCCCGCTTTCCTGCTCAATGTGCCGGTGGGCCTGGTCGTCCTGGCCCTGATCCCGCGTCACCTGCGGGGCGGCGGCACCTCCCGGGGGCGCCGGCTCGACGTGCCCGGTCTGGTCACCGGGTCGGCGGGAATCCTGTTGATCGTGCTGCCGCTCGTACTCGGCCGTGAGCAGGGCTGGCCGGCCTGGAGCTTCGCCGCGATCCTGGCCGGTGCGCTGGTGCTGGGCGGGTTCGTCGTCATCGAGCTCCGCGTCGCCGCGGGTGGCGGTGACCCGCTGCTCGATCTCCAGGTGCTCCGCTCACCGGGGATGGCGGCCGGCGTGGCCGCGCTGGCCGCCGGGATGATCGCGTACGGCGGCTTCCTGTTCACCGTCTCGCTGCACCTGCAGTCGGCGCTGGGGGACAGCGCCCTGCATGTCGGCTTGTTCTTCGCGCCCATGGCGGTCGCGTTCGGCGCGCTGGGCTATGCGTGGCGGCTGTTCCCGCCGACCTGGCACGCGTGGGTTCCGGTGGTGGGTGCGCCGACCGCCGGAGCCGGCTACCTGCTGACCGCGTGGGCCCTGCGCGGCGGCGGCCAGAGTCCGCTCGCTCTGGTGCCCGTCATGGTGCTGACCGGTGCGGCCACCGGGGTGAGCTTCAGTCCGCTGCTGACACAGAGCCTCGTTCAGGTTCCCGTCGACCGCGCCGCGGACGCCGGCGGGATCCTGGCCACGACACAGCAGCTCGCGCAGGTCATCGGCGTGACCGTGCTCGGTGGCTTCTACCTCGGCCGGGTGCAGGCCGGGCATCTGCCCGGTCCCGCGGTGGCCGGTGTGCTGGGCGGGTGTGCCCTGGTCGCCGCCCTCGGCGTCGGCGGCGGCGTGGCGCTCAGCCGGGTGGTGCGGCGGGCCGGCTGAGGCGACCGTCTCATTTTCCGGCGCGGTGAACAACCGCGTGGCCGTGCCGTCGTCCGCGCTGATGGCCCACAAGACGAGGGGAGACGAGAAGAGATGGATCTTTCCGATGCGGTGGCGGACGCGTATTTCGCCGGGTTGCGCCGCTTGTCCGAGGCGGTTGCGCCGCCCGTCAGCCGGCAGGGTGACCGTGGCGTGGAGCTGTTGCTCAGCGGCGTTCCCCTGTCGAGGCTCAACGGTGTCTTCCACCGCCGCCGCGAGACGGACCCGGGCGAGGTCGACCGGTTCGCGGCGACGGCGGCGCGGGCCGAGGTTCCCTGGACGATCCAGACCCGCGTCGAGCCGAGCCGGGCGACCCGTGAGATCGCCGCGAAGTGGGGGCGCACCGAACAGGAGCGCACCCCGACGATGGTGTGCCGTCCGGCGGATCTGACTTCGGCCGGCGACGAGGCCGCCGGCCTGACGGTCCGGGTGGTGGGGTCGGCCGGGCATGACGACTTCCTGACCGCGATGGCCGCCGGTTTCGAGATGCCGATGGAGGTCACCGCGGACATCATGCCGCCGCAGTTGCTGGATCTTTCGGGAGCGACGGCGTACGTCGGCTACGTCGCGGGCCGTCCGGTCGCCACCGCGTACGGCATCCGCGGCGGCGATCTCGTCGGCGTCATGAACGTCGCCACGGAGCCCGCCGCCCGGCGCCGTGGATACGGGCGCGCCCTCACCGAGCGGGTCGTCCGGGACGCGTTCGCCGACGGAGCCGTCGCGGCGTATCTGCACGCGTCGGACGAGGGCCTGTCGCTCTACCGCGCGATGGGCTTTCGCACCGTGGAGACCTGGACCTACTTCGTCTGAGCCGAGCGTGGCCCCGAAGCCGGCCGGCCCGTCAACGTTTCGTCTGCGCCACGTCGGCGCGACGCCGATCAACTGGAGTCATGGTGAATTCAATCGACAACGAATCGACCGCGGTCGGCGCCGCCGACGTCGCCGAACTGGCCCGGCGTGTCACGGGCCCGGTCCTGCTGCCCGGCCAGGAGGGCTACGCGGAGGAGTGCGCGATGTACAACGTGATCGTGCCCAACAATCCCGCTGTGGTCGTGGGCGCCACCGGACCGTCCGACATCCGGGCCGCGCTGGCGTTCGCGGAGGCCCACGAGCTCGCGGTGGCGGTCATGAACACCGGCCACAGCAGCGCCGTCGGCGGTGACCGCGTCCTGATGATCACGACGCGCCGGATGGACGAGGTCACCGTCGACCCGGCGGCGCGCCGGGCCCGGGCCGGCGGCGGCGCCCGCTGGCAGCAGGTCGTCGAGGCGGCGGCGCCGTACGGGCTCGCGCCGCTCAACGGCTCCTCGCCGCTCGTCGGCGTCGTCGGTTACACCCTCGGCGGCGGCCTGAGCGCCACCATGGGGCGTAGGTACGGCTGGGCCTCCGATCACGTCACCGCGCTGGACGTCGTCACCGCCGACGGAGAGGAGCGGCATGTGGACGCCGAGAACGAGCCGGACCTGTTCTGGGCGTTCCGCGGTTCGAAGAGCAACCTCGGCGTCGTCACGGCCATCGAGTTCGACCTCTTTCCCGTCACCCGGCTGCACGGCGGGGCGATCATCTTCCCGGGGGAGCACGCCGAGGCTGTGCTGCGGGCCTACGCGGATCTGACGGCTCAGGCCCCGAACGAGCTGACCACGTCCATCGCCTTCATGCGGATGCCCGACCTGCCGGTCTTCCCGGAGCCGCTGCGCGGCACCTTCACCGTGCACGTGCGAATCTCGTTCCTCGGATCGGCGGCCGACGGCGAGGCGCTGCTGAAGCCCTTGCGGGCCGCCGCGCCGGTCATGGTCGACACCGTCGCCGACATGCCCTATTCCGGCTTCGCCGCCATCTACTCCGACCCGGACAGCTCGGCCCCGTTCGCCGAGGGCACGCTGAGCCTGCCACCCCTGACCGCCGACCTGGTGACCCGGCTCATCGAGGAGATCGGGCCGAAGGCCGACGTGCCGGCGAACATCGTCGAGCTGCGTCATCTCGGTGGTGCGCTGCGGGACACCCCGGCCGGTGCCGGCGCGGCCGGGCTGCGGGAGGCGGAGTTCGTCCTCTGGATCGCCACGGCCGGTGGCCCCGAGCAGACCGAGCCCGCCGTGCGCTGGACGAGCGAGCTGTTCGCCGGCCTCGAACCCTGGGCGCTGGCCGGCAAGCACCTCAACTTCCTGGGTGAGGAAGGTCTCGACACCGAGGCCCTACGGGCGGCCTACCCGGCCCCGGTCTACCGCCGTCTGGCCCGGATCAAGGCGAACTACGACCCGTCCAACGTCTTCCGTCTCAACCACAACATCCTGCCGTCGGCCGGAGACATCGAACAGCAGTGAACTTCGCTGGTCGGCGTCCGATATTCTTCTCATGGTGCGCTTTACCCTCTTGGGGCCCGTGGGTCTCGTCACGGACGCCGGCGATGTTCCGCTGGGATCTCCGCAGCAGCGCGGGCTGCTGAGTCTGCTGCTGCTGCGGAAGACCCCGGTGCCGATCGACGACATCGTCGACGCACTCTGGGGTGACGACCCGCCGCCGTCGGCGCACGCCACCGTACGCACGTATGCCGCCCGTCTTCGGCAGTTGCTCGCCGCCGGTGGAGTGGAACTGCTCAGGTCGGCGAGCGGGTATCACCTCGTGCGGCACGGCGCCGGCCTCGACGTCGACGAATTCGACCGGTTCGCCGGCGAGGCGCGTGACGCCCGGCGTGCCGGTGACATCGCCGGAACGGCGGCGGCCCTGCGCCGGGCAGTGGCGCTGTGGTCCGGCCCGGCGCTCGGTGGGGTGAAGGCGGAGTTCGCCGCCGACCAGCGCACCCGGCTGGAGGAGTCGCGCCGTACCGCCTACGAGCAGTTGTTCGACGCGGAACTCACGCTCGGCCGGCATGAGGAGATCTGCACCGACCTGGGCGCGGCGGTCGCCGATCGGCCGCTGGACGAGCGCCTGACGGAATTGTGGATGACGGCGCTGTACCGCTCCGGCCGGACGGCCGAGGCACTTGGGGCCTTCCGGCGGTTGCGCACCGATCTCGCCGAGCAGTTGGGCATCGAGCCGGGTTCCGGCCCGCAGCGGCTGCATCAGCGGTTGCTGCGAGGTGAGGAGCCCGCCGGCGTTCCGAACGTGTCACTGGAGCCGCGGGCTGTTCGCCCGGATCAAATTCCTCCGGATGTACGGGACTTCACCGGCCGCCGCGCCGAGGTGGACCGGCTGCGCCGCATCCTCACCGAGGACAGTGTCCCGGTCGCCGGCATCACCGGTCTCGGCGGCTCCGGCAAGTCGACGCTGGCCGTGCACTTGGCGCATCTGCTGGCCGACCGTTTCCCCGACGGGCGGATGTACGTGGATCTGGGCACGCGCCTCGGCCGGACGGTCAGCGCCCACGACGCCCTCGCGACGTTGCTGCGGACGATCCAGCCCGGCATCTCGCTGCCCGAGACCACCGCGGAGCGCTCGGCACTGTGGCGCACGGTGACCTCGGGACGCCAGATGCTGGTGATCCTCGACGACGCGGGCGACAGCGCCCAGGTCGAGCCCCTGCTCCCGGGATGCGCTCTCATCGTCACGGCGGCCCGCCGGTTGCTGGAGTTGCCGGCCGTCGCCTGGCAGCGGCTGGGACCCCTCACCGAACTCGAATCTCTCCACCTGCTCGGCGAGATCGCCGGGCATCAACGGATCGCCGCCGAGCCGGACGTGGCCCGCGACCTGGTGGCGGCCTGCTCCGGTCACCCGTTGTCGGTCCGGGTCGCCGCGGCCCGCCTGCTCGACCGGCCGGCCTGGTCGGTCGCGCAGATCATGAGCCAACTGGCGGACGACCTGCGGCAGCCGGTCGTCATGCATGAGGACTGCAAGATCGTCGATGAGCCGATCCGCCGGGCGGAGGCCCGCCTGGACGGGGTCTCAGCCGGCGTCTTCCGCCTCGCGGCGCTGGCCGCTCCGCCCGTTCGCAGCGTCGACGAGGTGTGCGCCATGACGGGGCTGCCCCGGGCCCAGGCCCGGGCCGCCCTGGAAGACCTGGTCGATGCCCATCTGGTGGAGGCGGTCGATGTCGACACCTACCGCTACCCCGTGCTGATCCAGGCCTTTGCCCGCCGCCGCGCCGAGCAGGTCGAGGGCTCGGAACGCTGCCGCGAAGCGCTGGCCGGCCTCGCGCGCCCCCTCCTGCGAGTCGCGTGAGCGTCAGGTGGCGAAGGCCGCGCTGAGCTTTCCGGTACGGCTGCGGCGCAGCGCGAGCGGGCTCATGCCGTACCAGCGGCGGACCGCCCGGCTGAGCGAGGACTGATCGGTCAGCCCGACCATCGGCGCCACCCGGCCGAGTGGTGCGGTGGTGGCGGTGATCAAGTGGTAGGCGGTGTCCTTGCGGACCTCGTCCCGGAGTTCGCCGAAGGTCGTTCCCGCCTCGGACAGCCGCCGCTCCACGGTCCGGGGATGCGTTCGCAACTGGCGGGCGACGTCCAGCAGGGTGGCCTGGCCGCCGCCTATCGACTTTCCCAGCAGGCGTACCACCTGGTCCTCGATGGGTGGCTCGGGAAAGGGCACATGCTGACCCAGGTACTCGCGCAGCGCCTCCCGGACGAACGGATCGGCTCCGGCGACCGGCAGGCCGCCGCTGGTCCGCGTGAGGCGCAGGGCGCTGCCCGGACGGCCGAAATGGGTCTCCACCCCGTAGAACTCGCGGTACCGGTTCGGTGCGGCCGGCGGCTGATGGGCCAGGTGGACGGCGACCAGGCCGTACTCGCCTCCCGACAGCAACTGCAGAACGCGGTGCAGCAAGCCCAGCGACAGATCGGCCACCTGCGGCAGCAACGGCCCGATCAAGCAGTCGAAGCGGAGGGCCCGGAGCTCCGCCCGCTCGGCCACCGACTCATCGGTCACCGCGAGGGACGGGCTGTGCATGAACAGGAAACGGGTGATGGAGTCGATGGCGTCGCCGAGCGTCAGCGAATGCTGAATGACCGGAGCGAGCCGGCCGAGCACCGCGAGATCCTGCCGGGCCGCGAGCCGCAGCCCCAGGTCCGGGCAATGAAGGTCGGCCGCGAACGTTTCCAGCAACTCGCCGGTCACCCGCGCGCTCACCAGCTCGTCGGTCGTGTTCAGCACGGCGGGCGCCATGTCGAAACGGCCGAACATGGCACTCGCGTCACCGCCGATCTCCCGCACGAGTTCCGGCAGGCCACGAAGGGCCGCGGCACGAACCATCACGCTCATGTCGTCCTCGGTCAAATTCTTGTCGCCCACGGTCAAGGCCGGGGCCGCTCCTGAACAGCACGCTTGTCGCATGCTGCTGCACTCCGACGGTCCGGCTTCGAACGATACGCCGCCGGCTCCGCCTTCTGACGATCGCGCCGCCGCGGTCGTGCCTGAGCGGCGACGCCCCGCCCCGGACCGATCGGCGCCCGCCTCCGACCTCATGCGCTGCCCGATCGGTTCACCGGCCTGGTGAAAGGACCGCTTCGGCTCCTTGACACGCGTCGTGGCGGTGCGAATGACGCTCTCAGCAACTTTCGAAGCGCACGCCGGCCCCGCCGGCGGGGCCGGCATGAACCAGGCGAACAGAACCGCTCGGAGCAGCCGGCCGAGTCGGCCGGTCACCGGAACGCCGTAGAGGCGCCCACCCGCTCGGCGCCGTGCTCCCGGCCGTCTCGCGCGAACCGCTCGGCGATCGCCGCGGCGGTCTCCACACCCGCGAACCCGCCGCCGATGACGACCACCGATCCGGTCAGCCACCGCTCGCGCTCGCCGCCGTCCGGCGCCACACCGACCTGACGGCCGGCCGGCTGGTACTGGCCGAACGCCGAGGCCGGTCGACCTTCCTGATCATGTGGGTGCGTGACGGCCCGCTGGTCAGCTGTTTCTCCGCGAACGGCCGGTCCGGCTGTCCGGCGACCGTGACACCGCGCCTCCCGCCCCCCGCGGCGGGCCGAGCCTCGCTCCGGGACGTCGACTGGTCGGGTTCCGGGCGCGGGCGGTATGCGCTGGCGTCCGGCCAGGTGGGCTCCGGCGTGACCGGCGTCGACGTCGTCCTGCCGGACGGCCGGTCGGTCCAGGCGACTGTCGGCAACGGCTGGTGGGCGGCGTGGTGGCCGGGGGAGGAGACCGCCGATGTCCGGATCGTCGCACGGTGAGACACCAATCACCCGGCATGCGCTCGAACGGAGATGACAAGCCGCCGTCGTCCGGCGGAAGGCGCCAGTACGGCGCTGACCGCGGAAGGGGCTGTCATGGAACACGTAGTCGGGAAACGTCGAGGCCGAGCAGTCGTCATCGGCGGTTCGCTGGCCGGCCTGTTGGCCGCCCGGGTGCTGAGTGACACGTACGAGAAAGTCCTGGTGTTCGACCGGGACGAACTTCCGGCCTCTGCCGTGCCGCGCCGCGGCGTGCCGCAGGGCCGTCAGGCGCACGGGATGCTGGCCGGCGGGGCACTGGCGATCGGCGCGCTGATCGACGGCTTCACGCCGGACTTGGTCTCGGCCGGCGCCGTGGTGGGGGATGCCGCCGCCGACATCCAGTGGTACCTGGACGGTCATCCGATCCTGGCGCACCGGTCGGGTCTGCCGACGGTCATGGGCAGTCGCGCTCTGGTCGAGCACGTCGTGCGGCGGCGGGTGGCCGCCATCGCCAACGTCGAGGTCATCGGTTCGACCGAGGTGACCGGACTGCGTACCGCCGCCGACGGGTCGGGGGTGACCGGTGTGTGGCTGGCCCAGCCGGACCGGCTGGTGGACGCCGACCTGGTGGTCGACGCGGGCGGTCGTGGTTCCCGCAGCCCGGTGTGGCTCGGGCGGCTGGGCCTGCCCACTGTTCGCGAGGAGACGGTGGAGCTCGGGCTGAGCTCGGTCTCGCGCCATTTCCGGAGCCGTGGCCGCCATCTGGGCGGCCGCCTCGGCGGAAACTCACCGGCTCACCCCGGGCAACCGCACAGCGGTCTGGTGCTGGCCGAGGAGAACGACACCTGGGTCGTCTCGATGAACGGGTGGTTCGGCGAGACGCCGCCGACCGATCTGGCCGGGATGCTGGCCTACGCCGGGACTCTCGACAATCCCGACATCGCGGAGATCATCCGGGACGCGGAGCCGATCGGGGAGCCGGCGCTGATCCGGTTCCCCCATGCGGTGCGACGCCATTACACGGAACTGGCCGGGATGCCCGAGGGCTACCTGGTGATGGGAGACGCGTTGTGTTCCCTGAGCTACGTCTACGGCCAGGGGATGACCGTGGCGGCGCTGCAGGCGCGAGCGCTCGCCGACGTTCTCGGCGCCGGCCCGGACCTGGTCGCCGCCCGGTTCTTCGCCGCGGCCGACGCCGTGCTGGACGGGCCCTGGGCCGCGGCGACGTCGAACGATCTTCGTTTTCCGCAGGCGGTGGGCGCTCGCCCGCCGATCGACCCGGCGCGGGCCGCCTATCTCGCTGAGGTTCGTGCGGCCACGGCCACCGACGTGGAGGTCGCGCGAGCGTTCATCCGGGTGTTCCACCTCGTCGACCCGGGGTCCGCTCTGGCCGCTCCGGAGATCGCGGCCCGGCTCCGGCCGCAGGTGGGTGCGGAGCTGTGAACGACGCCGCCGGCATGCCGAGAGTGAGCGAGATCTTCGTCGCCGTATCGGACGGTCGCCGCCGGGCGGCGCTGCGGGATCTGGCGAGCCGGGGCCCGGTGAACCGGGTGATCCTGCCTGGAGGCCGGCCGGCCTGGCTCGTCACCGGCAACGCCGAGGCCCGCAGCACGCTGACCGACACCCGGGCGCGTGACCTTGGAGCGAGGCGGTGTCGTCGATGTCGCGTCGGAATACGCGTATCCGTTGCCGTTCCGCGTCATCTGCGCGCTGCTCGGTGTCTCCTGGCACGCCGAGGAGCGCCTCGGTGACTGGTTCACCGTTCTGGCCGCCGGCTCGGTGAACTCGGTCGCGGTGTTCGCCGAGGCCTCCGGCACCATGCTGAGCTTCCTCCGGGAGACGATCGGGGCCAAGCGGCGGGAGCCCGGGGACGACCTCATCACCGCCTTGATCCAGGCCCGTGACGGAGACGACCGGCTGACCGAGGACGAGCTCGTCTCCATGATGTACGTCCTGTTCATAGCCGGGCACGAGACCACGGCCAGCCTGATCACCAACAGCGTTCTCGCCCTGCTCCGCAATCCGGGTCAGCTGGCGCTGGTCCACGAGCGTCGCGACCTCATCGATGCCACGGTCGAGGAGACCTTGCGGTACGACGGCGTCGTGCAGGCCACCATGCCGGCCGTCGCCACCGAGACGTTCACTCTCGGCGGTCAGCTCGTCCAGCAGGGCGACGTGGTGGCCGTCTCGCCCCTGACCGCGAGCTTCGCCACCGGGGCCGAGCCGGACCGTTTCGACGTCACCCGCGAGGCACCCCACCTGGGGTTCGGGCATGGCATCCACTACTGCATAGGTGCACCCCTGGCCCGGCTGGAGGCGCGCATCGCGCTACGGCATCTGATCGAGTGGCTCCCCGCCGTCCAGCTCGAGGACGACAACCTGGAACGCCTGCCGTCGATCATGTTCAACCGGCTCGCCGCCCTGCGGATCCATATGCGGGAGCGTTCGTGACAGGCGCGACCTCCCGGGCGACCGGCTCGGCCGCGGCGGTGTGATGCGAAGTTCACCGGTGACGGGGCTGAACCCGGGTGCGCCGCGGGCGTCGTCCCGCCTGACAGCGGAAACGACGGAGGGAGCCGGAAGTGGATGAGCTGAAGGGAAAGGTGGCTGTCGTCACCGGCGCGGCCACCGGCATCGGACTGGACGTGGCGCGCGCTTTCGTGCGCGAAGGGGCGTACGTGGTGCTGGCCGGCCGCCGCCGGCCGGAGGGAGAGGCGGCGGCGGCCGAGTTCGGGGCGTCCGCCTCCTTCATGGCGGCCGACGTCTCGGTCGAGGGCGAAGTGGCCGATCTGCTGAATCACACGGTCGCCCGGCACGGCCGCCTGGACGTTCTGGTCAACAACGCCGGGTCGCCGTCGCACCTCGGCAGCATCGAGCATGTCGATGCCGGACACTTCCGGTCCACCATGGAGGTCAACGTCATGGGGGCGCTGTACGGCATCAAGCACGCCGCCGGTCACCTGCGCCGGCAGGAATCGGGCGGCAGCATCATCAACATCGCCAGCATCGCCGGTGAGCGGGTCGTGTACGCCGGGGTGGCCTACTCCGTCTCCAAGGCAGCCCTCATCCACCTCACGAAGTGGGCGGCCGCCGAGCTCGGCCGGCACGGCATCCGGGTGAACAGCATCTCTCCCGGGTTCATCGCGACCACACGTTTCGGCAAGGCGGCCGGCGCGACCGAGGAACAGGCCCGGGACCGCCTGATCGCGCTCGGGGCCTATGCGCGTGAGCAGGCCGAGTCGATGCAGGCCCTCCCGCGTCCAGGTCTCGGCACCGACGTCACCGGTGCGGCCGTCTACCTCGCCGGCGAGACCAGCTCGTACATGACGGGTCAGGACCTGGTGGTCGACGGAGGACTGTCGCTCGGGCAGCCGTGGGACGCCATGGTGTCGATTCGCGACGCCATGGCTCGTATCAACCTCGGGTAGGGGCCGAGCCGGCTCGGGGATGTCGCGGGGCGACCCGTGACATCCCCGAGCCGGCAGAGAACCTAGAGGGCCGAACGGCGAGACTCGTTCAGAGGCTGAAGAGCTGGTATTCGCTGACGTTCGTGAAACCCAGACGCCGGTACACCAGGGCGCCCCGGGCGCTGGCGGTCAGAGTGGCCACCTTCAGGCCGCGCCCTCGCGCCTCGCGAAGCAGCCGTACGGCCAGCGCGGTCGCGATGCCGCGGCTCTCGTACTCGGCGCGGGTGGCCATGTTGTAGACGCCGGCGACGCCATGGCTGATCGACAGGGCGCCGCAGGCGACCGGCTCGTCGCCGATCCAGGCGAGGTAACGGTGCTGATCGTCGAAGCGGTCGTCGCGGGCACGCTCCACCTCGGCCGCGGCGTCCGCCTCGTCCATGGTCAAGCCGTTCGGCACCAGATAGGTCCGGGCGAACGCGGCGAGTTCCCCGTCGGTGCGCGCCGGTTCGATGCGCACGCCGGCCGGTGCCGCGATGTCGGGCACGTCAGCCAGTCGCGCCGCCATCAGCGGTACGGCGCCGGCGAGGGTGGCGCCGCGGGCGACAAGCAGATCGGCCACGTCGGCGTCGCTGTCGACCGGGTGATACCACCACAGCCAACCGGTGCCCTTCAGGGCCTGACGAGCGCGGCCCACGGCGGCGTCGATGTCGACTCCACGGGCCCGGAGCACGCCGTTCAGCATCGCGTGCGGAAGGTCGCTGCGGTAGATCGGCAACTCGTCGTCGACGTCCGAGGAGCTGCCCCAGCCGAGCCAGTAAGCACGGTTGTTGGCCAGCTGCGGCGCCAGGTCGTCGACCGAGTCGACGATGGGAGGTGGTGTGTTCATGATGCGGACGACGCTCGGACCCGACGAAAGTTCAGAAGGCCGGGCGGTAGCCGTGAGCACTGTGTGCCGAGCCTCAAAGCTGTGGTCGGTCGAACGATGACGCCGGCCTCCCGTCCTCGTTCCAGACGCCGCCGACTGGTAGCGCATGAGTTTTCGCAGGAGGCCGTACATGTCCGTCTTCACCACCCCGGACGATCAGCCGGTCTACCGGCTGCTGGATTCCCGCGCCCGCATGTTGCTCACCGCGGATCAGAGTCAGGGCGAGCTGACCGTGGTCGAGAGCACCGGCAGTCGCGGGCATTCGACGCCGCGGCACCGTCACCTGCTCGCCACCGAGACCTTCATCCTGCTCGAGGGCGAGATGGTCATCGAGGTCGGCGACGAGCGCCGCGAAGCGGCCGCGGGTCACGTCGCGGTGCTGCCGCGCGGCATACCGCACAGCTTCGCGGTGATCAGCCCGTCGGTCCGGTACCTGACCCTGCACGTGCCCGCCGGCTTCGACCGTTTCGTCAGCGAGCTGAGCGAGGCCACCGCGAACGGGCCCACGGACCCGGCCACGCTGTCGGCCGTGGCGGCTCGGCACCACATCGAGATGCTGGGCCCGGGCGTCGCGATCCCCGAGAACCGATGAGGGGATCGGCGCCCGTCGCCTTCCGGTCTACTTCGTGAACACCGGCAGGGCGGTGGTGGTCGTCTTCTTGGTGGCGAGATCGGTGACCTGGGCCCGGGTGAAGACACGACGCCCGTCCGACACCTTCACGTTGGTGAAGTGGAGCTTGACGCGGGTGTGCTGGTAGTGGCCGGCGGCGCAGGCGGGTACGCAGGTGTTGATGTTGCGGATGGCGGTGGCATCGCCGGTCGTGGAGGTGAGTGCCGTCCACTTCACGCTGGTGTAATTGACGTCCTTGTACGGCTGGAAGGAAGCCGGCCTGACCTTGACGGTGTGCGCGGCGTAGTCGACGACCACTCCAGGGCCGGCCGGCGCGGCCTGGGCGGTACCGGCGGTGGCGAGACCGGCGACACCGAGCGCGGCGGTGGTCACGACGAGGGCGATGCGACGCTTGTTCATTTTTCTGTGGCCTTTCCTGGTGGATCATGTGTTGTCACCGAGTGTCACCGTGGCTCCCGACCCGGGAAAGGGCGATCGCCGAGCGTGGCACGAAGCCGGGATCTCGCGCTGAACTGCGTAAACAGGCCGGTCCTGGCCCACCGCTCGACCGGGATCGATGTCCGGTACAGCAAGGCCCGGGATCCTCGGGCATCGACACCCGGGCGATTCCTGTGGGTCGGCTGGGACGGGCCTGTGGGTTGCCCGTGCCGGTGAACCGCGCCGGCCAACGACCGTCGCCCCGCACGAGGGCCGAACAGACTGCGGTCCCAAGGTGAGGAGATGCGGCATGGGCAACGTCAAACAATCGATGGCGATCGTCGCCGGGCTGGCCGGGCTCGTCCTGTCGGCGGCGGGTTGCGCCAGTCCGGCGCCGTCAGCGCCGAGCACGCCGGGCCCCTCCACCGCGGCTTCGGCGCCCAGCGGCGACGGTGCGACCGGTCAACCCGATGCGGGGAGCGGTACCGGAGCCGCGAACACCGATTCGGGCAGCAGTGGTTCGGGGGCTGGGAGGGCCTCCTCGCGGCCTGCCGGCGCTGCGGGCGGTAGGGCCGGCACGCCCGAGTGCCGAACCTCCGACCTCCAGGTCGCCGACGAGGCGGGTACCGGCCAGAACGCCGGCACACACACCGAAAAGCTCCTGTTCCGGAACACCGCGACCCGCACGTGCTTCCTCGAGGGCTACCCCGGCGTCTCGTTCGTCACCGCGGGCGGCGGCAAGCAGCTCGGACGAGGCTTCATCCGAGACGGCGGAGCGACCCCACGCGTCCTCCTGAAGCCGGGCGGGCAGGCCCACGCGATCATCGAGGTCACCTACGCGCCCAACGCGTGCGCGCCGGCCAAGGCGGGCGGCTACCGCGTCATCCCGCCGGACCAGTACTCGTCGCTGTTCGTCAGCAAGCCGCAATACGCCTGCACCGAGACAGGCCAGGCCGACGGCCACGTCGAGCCCATCGGGGCCGGCGCCTAGCGAAGCGCGGGAAGGCCGGCGACGAAAAGGTCGCCGGCCTTTCTGCTGTTTGGGCTGTTTGCGCCTTGGAGTTTCCTGGATTTCTGAGCGCTGGATGTGAACCGGGGCCCGCCGGCGCCGTTCTTCATGATGTGAGCCGGCCGACATCGGCCGATGGCACTTTCCTTGCACTTCCGTTCATAAAAGTTGCACGCGGCGCTTCTTACGCTCCAGATCGAGATCAGATCGATTTTGGGGGTTGTCGTGACTGCGGCTTCTATCAGTTCGCCGGAATGGGCCAGTGGTCCGCGTCGCCGCGAGGCGGAGTCGCGCATGGAATTCATCATGGCCAATTACTCCCGCCCGCTGATGCGGTTCCTGCTCAGCCTGACCCGCCACGAGCGTCCCGCCGCCGAGGACCTGCTGCAGGAGACCATGCTGCGGACCTGGCGCAATCTGGCGTCGTTGCCCAGCGGCGAGGAGAACGCCCGGCGGTGGTTGTTCACCGTGGCCCGCCGAGTCGCCATCGACGCCGCGCGGATGCGCCAGGTTCGGCCGGCCGAGGTCAGCATCCGGGAAGCCGCCGAGATGGCGATCCAGGACACCTCGGACAGCACGCTCGCGCTGCAGAGCGTGGTCGAGGCCTTCCACGGGCTCAGCGCCGACCACCGCAACGTCCTGACCGAGCTGTACATTCGCGGGGCGTCGGTCGAGCAGGCCGCCGAGCGGCTGGGCATACCACGCGGCACAGTGAAATCGCGCGCCCACTACGCGATGCATGCGCTCAAGACCACGATCGGCGGCGGCGCCGAAGCGGCCTGACGGCCCACACAGGAGGTTCGCATGAGTATGCGTGTGGCACCCGGGTGCGGCCAGGGTTCGTACAGCCGGCAGGCATGAGTGCCGAACTGGTCCGCGCCGCCCTCGACGGCGACGACGCCGCGTTCGCCGCACCGATCGAGCGGCACCCGGGACTGGGTACGCCAGGCCGACGCCCGTGCGGACTTCCCCGCGAGTTGGAATGCCGCCACGGCCGCCATCGAAGCCGCGCACTCCGGCGACCTCTGGCGGATGTTGCCGTTGCCGCCCGGGTCATGATCAGGAATCCGTCGACCATCGCTCGTTGCGGAAGTCCAGCCGGCTCAGGGCCGTCCGCAGACTCCGGCGCTGTTGTTCGGTCGGCACCGCGGTGGCCAGAACGTGACGCATCAGCTCGCTTGTCTCGCGCGGGTGGCGACGAGACACCTCGGCGTGGTGGCCGGCCAGCCAGCTCACCACCCATTCGGTGACCTCGGGCGCGGTGGCCACCAGTTGTTCCAGGACCCGGGTGTCCGCCCGGCCCAGGCGGGCGAGCACCTCGGCCGTGCGCCGGTGCGAGGCCGCCCGGATCTCGTCCGGAATGCTCTCGTAGACGGCCCGGTGGAGGAAGGTGTCGCGGAACGCGAGCTCGGTCCCGGTATCGACCACGACGTCGGCGGCCATCGCCTCCGCCAAGTCGGCCATGAGGCCGAGTGGCGTACGCCCGGTCAGGGCGACCAGGTCGTCCACCGCGAAGCTCATGCCCAGCAGCGACGCCACCCGCAGCGTCTCCCGCGTGCTGTCGCCGAGGTGGTCGACCGCGGCACGCGCCGCCGTGCGGACCGACTGTGGCATCCGTACGGGTGCGGCCGGGTCGATGTCGGCCCGGCCGTCGATGATCCGCATCGCGTTTCGGCGGATCAGGGAGTTGATGACCTGCTGGACGACGTACGGGTTACCGCCTGCCGAACGGGCCACCTCGGCCACATTCGGGCCGGGAGGCGCCCCGGCCGCGACCGTGATCAT
Organism: Actinoplanes sp. NPDC048988; assembly: GCF_043197815.1. Lineage (NCBI taxonomy): Bacteria > Bacillati > Actinomycetota > Actinomycetes > Micromonosporales > Micromonosporaceae > Actinoplanes > Actinoplanes sp. NPDC048988. The sequence goes on from NZ_JBICTW010000021.1 coordinate 51,526, forward strand.
GTCCGCCACGGCTTCCGCGGGCAAGGGGCCCAGGGACAGCACGTGCCCGTGGCGGGCCCGCACAGCGCGGCGCAGCGGGGTCAGTTCACGGCCACGCGGTTGCCGGCGGGAGGCTATGACCACCAGGAGCGGCAGTCGCCGGGTAGCGGCGATCAGCCTTTCGCACATGAGCACGTCGGTTTCGCCGACCCACTGGAAACCGTCGACGACGAGCACGAGCGGGGCGCTCGCGCAGGCGTCGCGGACGTACGCCAGAATTCGCCAGGCCTCCGAAGGGTTCGCCTCGACGCCGGTCAGGCCGAGGGCCCGCGCCACGACCGGCGTTCGAGCATTCTGATCGCTTTCGTCCGCGACGGCCCAGGCCACGTGGCATCCGAGCTCGCCGGCCCCGGCCAGAGCGGCGTTCAGCAGCGCGGACTTGCCGATGCCGGGCTCGCCCTCGACGAGCACGGCCGCGCCCCGGCCCTCGGCGGTCTCGGTGAGCAGCGCCCGTAGCCGGTCGGCCTCGGCTTCACGGCCGGCCAGGCTCGTCACCAGGCCGTCGTCGCCGGGAGCCGCCGCGGCCCGGGCCCGCCGGTCACCAGTTGACTGCGGTGTCATGCCCGGTGGTCACCGATCGGGGGAGGGAAGGCCGGGCGGTGGACGGCAGGTGCGGGCTCATCCGGTCGAGCAGGGACCGGAAGCCGCTCTGCCGCGACGCGGGAGCGCCGCCGTCACGCAACTCGGCCCAGGCGATGCCGGCGGCGCGCAGGTGGTTGCCGTTCCGCTCGTGGGCGAGCGCGGCCAGCCAGCGCATCTCACCCCTGAGGAGCGGATCGTCCGTGTGCGCGGCCACCCAGTCGGCCTCGGCCACGCAATCGCGGTTCTGCCGCTGCCGCAGCCGGGCCAGCCAGGCGGTGATGACCAGGCGGTCGGCGAAGGCGATGCCGTCCTGAGAGCGTGCTTGTTCGAGGGTCGACAGCGCCAGGTGGGGCGTGCGCTCGAACAGCGACTCGACGTGGTCGGTCAGCCAGCCCACAATCGGGCCTCGCATCGGCACCGGCCCGGCCAGCAGTTGCCCGACGACGCGTTCCGGTGGCCGGTTCGCGTCCGCCAGGCGCGAGGCGAACGAGCGGTGCACCATCACACGCAGCGGGGCGGAGCCCTCCTCGTGCAGGACGCGCGCGACGATCCGGCAGCGAAACTCGATGCGTTCACCGGACACGGTCAGCACACCGCCGCGAACCGCCGGCGCCAGGTCGCGAAGCAGGTCCTCACTGCCGCGGCCGGTGACGACGGCCAGGTCGCCGCGTTCACAACCGGCGACGTCGACGCTTTCGTCCCCGGCCACCAGGTGCGCGACGGCGTTCAGCGCCCGCCGGGTGGCGCCGGCGTAATGCTCCAGGTGCCCGGCGATGGCGAAGGTGAGTTCCGGAGTGATCCGGACGGAGCCTTTCGCGGCCAGAAGTCGCAGATAGCACGGGTTACCGGCGGCCTCGACGACGATCTCGCGGATGAGCCGGCGATCCGGCTCCCGGCCCATCACGGTCCGGACGAGTTGGCTCGCGTGGGCTGCCGGCAGCGGTGTCAGTTCGATCACCTCATCGGCGCCCGGCGGCTGGGCCTCGCCCGGGCGGGTCGCCCCGATCAACAGCAAGGGCATCTCGCGCGTGCTGTCCCGGAGGAGATCCCATACCCGCACGGTGCCGGCGTCGGCCCATTGCAGGTCGTCGGCGACCAGGATCAGTGGCCCATCGGCGGCAGCACCGCGGATCAGGCCGGCCGCCCGGCCGGCGGCCCCGGCCAGAGTCGCGCCGTCGGTCACTTCGTCGGAGAGCCGCCGGAGCGCTTCGCAGCGGTTGTCGTCGGGCAATGCCGTCTCGAGGCATTCGAGCAGGACGCGAAACGGTATTCGCTGGGCGAGTTCGCTCCCCGCGGCCCAGCCGACCCGGCCACCGGCCGGGACCACATCGCGCAGCGCCGCGCTCAGGAACGCGGATTTGCCCATACCGGCGGTGCCCTGGACGCGAATGCTGCGACCGGTGTGGCCGGCCAGCGCGGCAGCCGCGTCGCGCAGCCGCCGGCACTCCTTCTCGCGGCCGACGAGTGTGGCGAAGACGGCCGGAGCGGGGGCCGTCGCGGCGATACCACCGGATCCGGCCACCGGGTTCAGCAGGGGAGGGCGTATCTCCTTCGGGTCCACCGTCATTTCCCCCTACTGATGTGCTCATACGTGCAAGGCGGATGGTTGGTTGTCCGGCGGGGCGAGAGAGGCGATCAAAGCTCAGGACAGGGTCTGGGTGATGCGGCCGACGCCGCCGGCGACAACGGCAGTGGCCTTCGCCCCGTTGACGAACGGCATGGTGGGTGGGACGTGCCCACACTCGACGTCCGCGACGATCGGTACGCCCAACGCTCCGAGCGCGTCCAGCACGGCCTCGTCCTGGGTCAAGGTGGGGATCGACGGGGCGGCGGTTCGCCCGATGAGGATGCCGGTGGCGCGCTCGAAGAAGCCGGCCAGCCGCATGCCGTGCAGGGTCCGGCAAGCCTCGTCGGCCTCGGCGCCGGCCACCTCGACGTAGATCAGCAGGCCTTCGGGGGCGTAGCGGCCGGCGAAGGCGCTGGTGTCCCCGTATGCGGTTCCGGCCAGATTGCCCAGTGTCTCGACGCAGCCCCCGATGAGCCGGCCGGCCAGGCGGATGTCGTCGGCGTGGCCGTTGAGGAGCCGCCAGGAACCGGCCGATTCGTAACCGATCGTCGTGGCTTCGGGGCGCGCCGACCACTCGGCCGGTCCGCCGCCGTTGTGGTAGCGGCCGGGCGAGGTTTGGGTGAAGGTGGCCCCGGCCGGAAGCTCGGCGACGTCCAGCCAGCTCCGGAGACCGGGTGCGGGTTCGTACGGGGTGTCCAGCAGGTTCGAGCCGTGGACCGTGGCGATGCCGGTGAGCAGGGTGAGCGGAAGCAGGATCGTCGAGATGTCGGAGTATCCGCACAGCCAGGTGGGCTCCGCGCCCCGTACGGCGTCCCAGTCGATCGTGTCGAGGAGGTCGATGGCGACGCTGCCGCCTCTGGGCGGAACGACGGCCCGGATCCGCGGTTCGAGCAGCATCCGGGTCAACTCCGCGCTTCGTTCGGCGCGCGGAGCGCTGACGTGACCGTCGCCGTTCACGCGATCGCCGACGATGACGTCGTAGCCACGCTTCTCCAGCGTCGCCACGGCGAAGTCCATCCGGGGCCGTAGGGCCGCGTTGACGCCGCCGGACGGCGCTGTCACGCCGATACGGTCACCAGGTCGCAGGGACGCGGGAAAGCGGAGAGCGGACATGTCGTAACCAGATTTCTCAAGAGTCGGCGCAGCGGAAAGTGACGGCACCAAGGGGACGGCCCCGGCAGGTGCGGGTTCAATGTCCGCGACGTGAATCTTGTGTCGCCGCCGTCAGGCCGGCTCCTGATCCGGCGTCACCTGCCGTAACCGCTCCTGCAGGGCGATCGCGTAGCGAACCCGGCGATCGTCGAAGTGCGTCAGAGCCTCGCGCCAAGCCTCGCGGGCGGCGTCGGTTCGTCCCATGCTGACGAGGATGTCTCCCCGGGTGGTGAGCGCCTCGGAACGCACGAGCCGGAAATGGGTGCCCGTCAGTCGCTTGATGCCACGGTCGGAATACTCCAGCGCCTCGACCGGCCGGCCTTGGGCCAACGCGCATCGCGCGAGTAATTCGTCGCAGATGGCCAGGCCCTGCGTGTCGTTCATCGCGGCGCACAGATCGGCCGCCCTCCGGGCCAGGGATTCCGCCACGCGGGGCCGCTCGGCGGCCAAGTGGTTACCCATCACCTGCAGGGCGGCCGCCTCGGCCTGGGGCAGACTATGAGTGCGCAGAATCAGAAGCGCCTGGCGGTGGTGTCGCAGCGCCTCGGCATATCGTCCCTCGCTGAGCAGCACTCGGGTGATGTTCGTCAGCACCCGTGCACGCTCGGAATCCTCTCCCGCCTGTTCGAACAGCCGCTGGGCCACTCGCAAGCGGGTCAACGATTCCTCGTAGTAATTCTGCAAGTACAGGGCACCGGCCAGGGACCGCTCCATCCGGGCCTGACCGAGCGGATCACCGGCCCGTTCGGCCGCCTCCACGGCCAGCTGAGCCACGTCGCGCCACTCGTTCCACCAGCCGTACCGGTGATAGAAGAACTGAGACGAGACCACCATTCGCCCGGCCGTGGCGGAATCGCCCCGGCCGGCGGCGTCCTCGACGATGGAGCGCACCACCTCGTGTTCGGTGATGAACCATTCCATGGCTTGGGCGACTTCGGCGTCCGAGCCGCCCGGCCCCTCGGCGGTGCGGTTCGCCGCCTCGGCGGCGCGGACGTAGAAGTCGTGCAGACGGTGGGCCGCCGTCGTCTGTTCCGCTCGGCTGTCCGTCGCCGCCGCCAACTCGGTGGCGTACGTGCGGACCAGCACATGAAGCCGGTACCGGTGGAGCCGATGCTGGATGACCAACCGGGTTCGAATCAGTTCGCCCAGCAACGTGCGGGCCTCGGCCGGGCCGAGATCTGCCAGGGCGGCCACCGACTCGGCGGTGATGTCCGGACCGGGGTGTACCGCGAGCAGCCGGAACAAGTGCGCAGCGGCGGGACTGAGCCGGTGATAGGACCACGAAAAGATGGCGCGCAGATCGTTGTCCAGGTTCTCGTCGTCGAACGCGTCCAGACTGCGGCGCGCCGAGCGCAGGTCCGCCGCGATCGCCGGAAGTTGCTGGTCGCCGGCGCGTGCGGCGACGAGAGCCAAGGCCAGGGGCAGGCGCCCGCTGCGTTCGATGATCTCGTCGAGCGCGGACGCCTCGGCCTCGGCCCGGTCGGGCCCGATCCGGCTGACCAGACTCGCCCGCGCCTCCTCGGGTCCGGGCACGTCCAAGGTCATCAGATGCGCGCCCATCGTCCTGTCCAGCCGCGCCAGGCGGGTGCGGCTGGTGACGATGACCAGGCTTTCGGCGTTGCCGGGCAGAAGCGGCAGGACCTGGTCGGCGTCGTACGCGTTGTCCAGCAGCACCAGCACGCGGCGACCGGCCAGGACGCTGCGGTACAGCGCCGCGCGTACCTCCAGGTCGTCGCCGTCGGACACCCCGATCACGCCCATGCCGGACAACAGCCCCTGCAGCGCCTCGGCCGGGTCCAGTGGCTGACGGAAGGCGTCGAAGCCCCGGAGGTCGGCGTACAGCTGCCCGTCGGGAAAGTCCGCGGCCAGGAGGTGAGCCAGATGGACGGCCAGAGTCGTCTTGCCGATGCCCGGAATGCCGTCTATGACGAAGATGCGAAGAGAGCCTGTCTGACGCCGAGCGCGGCCGAGAAGGTCGTCGAGCGCCTCCTGCCGGCCGGCGAAATAGGGATGGTCAGAGGGCAGCTGCGCCGGGACCGGTCCGGCGGCGCCCGCTGAGCCGTCCGGCGCGGCGGATCCCACGGGCTCCGCCGCTACCGTGACCTCGTCGCCGCTGTGCAGAACTGACTGCAATGCCGCGCGCAGTTCCGGGCCCGCGCTCACGCCGAGCTGGTCGTCCAGCGTTTTCGTCACCTGCTGGTACAACGTGAGCGCTTCCGCCGGTTGGCTGTCGGCGGCGAGCAGCAGCATGGTGTCAGCCTGCAACGTCTCATCGAACGGGTTACGGGCCGCCGACCGGCGCAGAGCCGGCAGGACCGCGGCCGGCCGCCCCCATCGCAGGGCGAGCCGGGCCGCCTCGCGGGCGACGCCGGTGCACTCGTTCTCGAGGGCGACGAACCAGGGATGATCGGACAGGGCGGCGTCCAGGCCGGCCGCACACCGGTCACGCCACAGCTCCAGCGCCCCCGAGATCTGCTCAAGCGCCTCCTCGAAGCGTCCCAACTCGGCCGACGCCCGGCTCTTCTCGACGTCGCGCCGGAACGCCAGCAGATCGAACGAATCGGCGGTGACCCGCATCCGGTAGCTGCCCCCGGACCCGATGAGCCACTGCCCTTCGGCCCGCCGGGGCAGCCCGGGCTCGAGCAGGCGGCGCAGGGCACCGACGTACCGATGAACCACGTTGAGGGCGCTGCCGGGCGGCTGGTCGGCCCAGAGCGCCTCGACCAGATCGGTCAGGCTGACCGAGTCGCCGGCCCGGGACAGGAGGAGGGCAAGGATGATCCGCTGCTGTTTGGCGCCGAGAGGAAGCTCTTCGTCTCCTCGCCAGGCATGCATCGGACCTAGCAGAGTGAATCGAATAGGTTCCAAGTTCTCCGCGCTCCGGCCGTCCAGATCTTGGACGCAACGTTACGCCGGGAGACCAAGGACGGCGCGGAGCGCCACATCGCCGGCCGGTGTCCGAGCGGATGGGTTCTCGGACCGTCACGGAATACCGGTTGTTCTCGGGCGGCGTGGGTAGGAGGGTGCCAGCGGCGCCTGCCGTACGACCGGAGGCAGGCGCTGACCACCAGGGCAGGAGAACGAAATGGCAGCAGGGAAACTGACGCAGGACGGCCGGGCGCGGGTGCTCGCCGACGGCACGGAGATTCCGCTGCTCGCGCTGGGCGTGTGGCAGGTGCCCGACGGACCCGAATGTGAGAACGCGGTGCGGTGGGCGCTCGAGGCCGGCTACCGACACATCGACACCGCGCAGGCCTACGGCAACGAGGCCAGTGTGGGCCGCGCGCTGCGCGACAGCGGCGTCGCCCGCGAGGACGTCTTCATCACGACCAAGTTCTATCCCGGCTCCAGCGACCCGGAGGCCGAGGCCCGGGGCAGCCTGGAGCGTCTCGGTGTCGACTCGGTGGACCTGTACATCGTCCACTGGCCGCAGGGTGGTCCGACCTGGGCCTGGGACGGTATGCAGCGTGCTCATGAGCGCGGCTACGCCCGCTCGATCGGCGTCTCCAACTTCAGCGCGGCCGAGGTCGACGCCCTGCTGAAGGTCGCGGAGGTGAAGCCGGTCGTCAACCAGGTTCAGTTCAGCCCGTTCGAATTCCGCCGCGGACTGCTGGAAGCGTGCGAACACCGTGACGTGGCGCTGGAGGCGTACAGCCCGCTGGGAACCGGCCGTCACCTGCGCGACCGGCAGGTGGCCGAGATCGCCGAGCGGGTGGGCCGCACCCCGGCTCAGGTGCTGATCCGCTGGGCGGTGCAGCGCGGGCTGATCGTGCTGCCCAAGTCGACCCACCGGGAGCGGATCGAGCAGAACGGTCAGGTCTTCGACTTCGAGCTCGCCCCGGCCGACGTCGACGTCCTGGACGGCCTGGACCACACCGGCGGGACCGACCAGGCCCTCGAACGACCCTGGTGGTGAGTGGCAAGTGAGGACGCCGGGCCGGGGCTGAGGAGCCCCCGCCCGGTCACGGGCTGGTGCACGAGGCGACGCCTGGTGCCGTCCCGCTGCTTCCGTTGGCCAGGAAGCCGAACGTGGTCGAGGCGTTCGCACCCAGCGAGCCGTTGTACGACGCGTTGCGGACGCTGACCGTTCCGGCGGTGCCGGTGTTGACGCCGTTCCAGACGTTGGCGATGCTCTGGCCGCCGGCGAGCGTCAGCTGGACGGTCCAGCCGCTGAGCGGGGCCGAGCCGTTGTTGGTCACGGTGACCTCGCCCTGGAATCCGCCGTCCCAGGTGCCGGCCGTGCGGTACGTCGCCGTGCAGGCGCCCGGCTGCCCGGTGACCGGCGGCGTGCTGCCTGGGGTGCTGGGGGGCGTGCTCGTCCCGGGCACGGTGGTGGTGGCGGCGTTCAGGGCGTTCAGGACGCCGGTGTACGCGGCCTTGGGGTTGCTGTTGCGGTCGAACAGCAGCGGATTCTCGTTGCCGCGCCACGAGTCGCTGTCGCGGATGCCCCAGGTCGTGATGCCGACGCAGCGGGGAACGTTCACGCACGCCTGGGTCAGCCCGGCGTACTGGGTGGCCGAGGCGTTGGTGACGTCGGCCTCGGTCAGCGCGACGTCCAGCCCCAGGGCGCCGAAGCTCGACAGTGTCTGCTGGAAGTTGCCCGGCAGCGAACTGCCCCCGGTGAAGTGGGTCTGCAGGCCCACGCAGTCGACCGGCACACCCCGCGCCTTGAAGTCCCGCAGCATGCTGTAGACGCCCTGCGTCTTGGCGTACGTCCAGTTCTCGATGTTGTAGTCGTTGTAGCAGAGCTTGACCGACGGGTCGGCGGCGCGCGCGGTGCGGAACGCCACCTCGATCCAGTCGTTGCCGGTGGACTGGAGGTTCGACGAGCGGCGGCCGCCGTTCTCGGCGAAGGCCTCGTTGACCACGTCCCAGTACGCGAGCTTGCCCCGGTAGTGGCTCATGACGCCGTTGATGTGGTCGATCATCGCGGTGCGCAGGCCGCCGCCGCTGAGGCTGCCCCAGAATCGTGGCTGCTGCGCGTGCCACGCCAGGGTGTGGCCACGCACCCGCATGCCGTGCTGGGTGGCCCAGTTGTAGATCGCGTCACCGGCTCGGAAGTCGAACTGGCCGCGGTTGGGCTCGGTCGCGTCGGGCTTCATCTCGTTGACGGCCGTCATCATGTCGAACTCGCGGTTCGCGATGGCGAGGAAGCCGGAGTCGTTGAGGCGGTCTCCTCCCATGGCCGCGCCGAAGTACCGGCCACTGCGCTCGGCCGCCGCCTTCAGCGTGGTCCCGGGCGGGTCGTTGAGGCCGGCGTGCGCGAGGGTGGCCACGGCCACCGAGGCCACGGCGGTCACCACGGCGACGGCACCGCCGACGAGCAGCCGGGCACGGCCGCGGGTACGGCGCCGCGAGTGGGCGGGGGCTTCGTTCATCGCTGTTTCCCCTCTTCCGCGGCGACGATCTTCCACCGCTGATTGGTGCTGGCGGAATCGCTGTACTGACCGGCGCTCGCCCCGTTCGCCGTCCGTCCCATACCGTCGAGATACAGGCCGGTGGCCCGGTTGCGCAGCCGCACGTTGTTGGCGTCGGTGACCACCGTCCACTGCTGGTTGGCCGACGTTCCGCCGGTGTACTGGCCGGCGGCGCTGCCGTTGACGGTGCGCCCCATGCCGTCGAAGTACAGCCCGGTGCGCAGGTTCCGGATTCGCACATAGGTGCCGGCGTTCTCGACCACCCACCGCTGGTCGAGGCTGGTCGTGGCGGAGCTCTGGCCGACGTCGGACCCGGACGCGGTACGGCCCAGGCCGTCGGCGTACCGGCCGGTGGCGGCGTTGACGATGCGGACCGTCGTGCTGCCCCCGGTGCCGAGCCCCCACGAATACCGCAGACGGTTGAGCCCGGAGGGGTTGGTCAGTGTCAGGTTCAGGTTCGGGCCGCTGCCGGTACGCCGGGTCAGGCTGTACCAGTCGCCGTCGCGCAGGCCGGGCCAGTAGACCCCACCCACACCGAGTTCGCGCAGCTTGCCGCTGACGCCTCGGATGTAGTCGGCGAAGAACGATCCGCTGGGTATGTCGTAGTCGATGGTGTCGTACGAGACGCCGTTCTTGCTGCCCGGGCCCATCGGGCCGCCCCACTCGGTGGCCACGGTGCGAGAGGCGTACCCGCCGATGGAGCTCGCGATGTGGTTCGCCCACGAGGTCTCGTCCTCGAAGCCGGCGAAGAACGAGTAATCGTGTACGGCGAGAAGGGTGTTGCCCAGCCGGCCGTCCTGGCCGACCGCGGCGACGTTCTGGGCGAGCCCGGCGCCGTCGAGGATGACCCGGCCGCGTGGTACATCGGCGTGCCGGCTGAGCCACGCGTTGTAGAGGTTGTTCAGATCGGCCGTGGAGTATCCGTGCGGCTCGTTGATGACTTCGAAGTAGGCGTTGCTGTTGCCGGCGTACCTGGCTACGACGGTGTCCCACATCCGGTCGTAGGCCGCGGCGTCGGCGGGCCGGCCGCCGCTGTGCGCCCAGTACGCCAGAATGACCTTGCCCTTGGTGAGCGCCTGGTCGATCGCGCCGGTGTAGGTGTTCCAGTAGCTTGCGACGGTCGGCTCGTTGATCGGCATGCGGACGGTGTTGGCCCCGGTGATCGAGTAGAGCTGCCCGACCACCCGGTCGGCGACGACCGACGCCGTGGCGTACGTGTCGGCCGAGCCCAGACCCGACACGTACAGCACCCCGTCGACGAAGTTGTCCCGCTGGTCGGCCCAGTTCACCCCGCGGAACTCCAGGGTGCCGGCGTGCGCGGGCTCCTGGATCACCATGGCGCCGGCGACGGCCAGCGCCGCGGCGAGCAGGACCCGGCCCGCACGTGTCGTCACCATCTCGGTTCCTTCCCGACCAGGGCCGTTCGGCGCGACCCGATGCTTGCGTGGCCGTGAAGTTAGCGTTAACCGATACGCCGGTCAAGTGATAAACATCGATGTCTAGCGCGTTCGCCTGGGCTGGGAAATTACCGGATGTATCCGTTTCCAGCGTATTTTTTAGCGCGTCGCGACCTGACCGGCCGGGTCTAGGTAACACCTTTCTGGCGATGATGCGCCCCATCTATTCGCCGATTATGACAACTCCGCTATCGCGAATTGTGAAGGTTAACAGCGACCTCCGCGGCTCAATCTGTCGGCGGCAGTCGTACTTGGGCCGATGCTGGGTAAGCACCACTCAACAAGATCGTTCCATCAGCCGGGAGAGCCCCATGCCTCATGCCACCACCCGCTCCCTGGACGGCACCGTCGTCGCGATCACCGGCGCCAGCGCCGGTATCGGCGCGGCCTCCGCCTACTCGCTGGTCGACGCCGGCGCGCGGGTCGCCGTGTCGGCTCGCCGCGAGGACCGTCTCGCCAAGATCGTCAGTGACCTCGGCGAGGACAAGGTCGTGCCGGTCGTCGGCGACGTCCGTGACCCCGCTCTGAGCGACGCCCTGGTCAAGGCGGCCGTCGACAAGTGGGGCCGGCTCGACACCATGGTCGCCAACGCGGGCATCGGCGCGTACGGCGGCATCCTCGACCTCGACGACGACACCCTGACCGAAATGGTGCAGACCAACTACCTGGGCACGGTCTGGAGCGCGCGGTCAGCCGTCAAACAGTTCCGATCGCAGGACGGCGGCGGCGACATCATCATCGTCTCCTCGGTGGCGGGCTTCCGCGGCGGCGCCGACGAGGCCGTGTACGCCGGCACCAAGCACGCCCAGGTCGGGCTGGCCGGCTCCCTCGACCGCGAGCTGCGCGCCGAGGGCACCCGCGTCACCCTGATCTGCCCGGCCGGAACGGCCACCGAGTTCGCCATCGGCGCCGGCCGTACCGAGGGCTCCCCGGACCTCGACGCCTACCTGCGCCCCGAGGACGTGGCACACACGATCCGCGTCGTACTCGAACAGCCCCGTTCGGTGCGCACGACGGTGTGGCAGCTGTGGAGCACCGAACAGCAGAGCTGAGGCAGTGATGTCACCGCGACGTCGGCTTCTGCTCGCTGGTGTGGCCGGCGTCCTGGTCGTCGTGGCGTCGGTGGTGATCGGCGCGCGCGTGCTCCGCGGCGGCGGCGATGACGGTGTCCGCCCGGATCAGACCCGGCCGGGCATCGTGCTGCTGGTTCCGGGGTACGGCGGTGGCCGCGCCGCACTGAGCGTTCTCGCCGGTCGCCTCGGCGAGGACGGGCGTACCGCCCGGGTGGTGACCCTGCCCGGGGAGGGCACCGGAGACCTTTACGAACAGGCCGGCGCGCTCGACGGCGCGGTGCGCCAGGCCCTTCGGGAGGCCGGCGGCTCCGTCGATGTCGTCGGCTACTCGGCGGGCGGGGTGGTGACCAGGCTGTGGGTGGACCGGTACGACGGCGCCCGGGTGGCCCGCCGCGTCGTGACGCTCGGCTCGCCCCTGCACGGGACGCGGATCGCGGGGGAGGGTGCGGCGCTCGCTCCGGACGCCTGCCCGGCGGCCTGTCGTCAGCTGGTCCCGGGCAGCGCGTTGTTGCGGGAGATCGACGAGTCGCTGCCGGACGGCCTGCCGTGGCTGTCGATCTGGACCGAGGACGACGAGACCGTGCAGCCGCCCGACTCGGCGCGGCTGGCCGGGGCGGTGAACGTGCCGTTGCAGAGCGTCTGCCCCCGGGCTCGCGTGTCGCACGGCGATCTGCCGACCGATCCGCGGGTGTCGGCCCTGGTCGTCGCCGCACTCGGCGTCGAGCCGCTGGCCGCCCCCACGGCCTGTCCCGGCGGCGGTTAGCGGTTCAGTCCGCCACGTCCTTGGTGACGAAGTTGGCCCACGCCGCGCCGAGCAGGACGACCAGATAGACGAGCTGGATGGCGGCGCCGCGCTCGATGTCGCGCCACAGCACCGGCTCGCGGAAGAAGTCGACCCAGGCCAGCCAGTATCGGGTCGGCAGGTACGGCCGGACGGCCGCCGCCGCGTCCAGGGTGACCAGGACCTGGCTCGTGACCAGGACGGCCAGCGCGCCCATGGCGGCACCGAGCGCGGAGTCGGTCACCGTCGACAGGAACAGCGCGATGGCCGCGACCCCCACCATCGACACGACGATGTACGCCACGGTGGCGACCAGCCGCAGGGCCAGGCCGGCCGGGCTGATGGTGACACCGGACAGCGAGGTCACGTCGGGTGGCAGCGCGATCCCGGCCGAGCTGGTCTCCGCGCCGAACAGGGTCACCCCGGTGACGTACGAGGTGACCAGCACCGCGCCGATGGCGAACAGCACGAAGGCGACCAGCGAGATCAGCTTGGCGACCAGCAGGCGGGTCCGGCCGACCGGACGGATCAGCAGGTAGCGCAGGGTGCCGGCGGCCGCCTCGCCGGCCACCGCGTCACCGGCCAGGACCGCCACCGACACCGGCAGGAACACGGGCAGCACCAGCGCCATCGCGGCGGCCGGATAGAGGGCGCCGTTGCTGAGCACAGCCGACAGGAACGCGCCACCCTGACCCGGCGGCGGGGGAATCTCGGTGGTGGCCAGGAACACCGCGACGATGAACGGCAGGGCACAGAGCAAGGCGGCGATCACGTACGTACGGGGGCGGCGGAACAGCTTGGCGAGCTCCACCCGGATCATCGGTCGCCCTCCATCCGGTCGGCGCTCCCGGTCGTCGCCTCGAGCACCACCTGTTCCAGCGTGCGCCGTTCGGGGACGACCGCGGTGACCGTGACGCCGGCCGCCACGAGTTCGGCGGTGAGCGCGCCGGAATCGGCGCCGCGGACGATCAGCGACTCCCCGTCGCGTCGCTCGACCCGGCCGTCGAGCAGCGCCGCGGCCCGCTCCGGGGTAGGGGTGCTGATCAGGGTCCGGCCGGTGGGCTCGTGCATCCGGGCCAGTTCATCCTGCACCACCAGGCGGCCGCGGTCCATCACGCCGACCCGGGTGCAGAAGGCGTCGATCTCGGCCAGCAGGTGGCTGGAGAGCAACACCGTCGTTCCCTCCGCGTTCAGCTCGCCGAGCAGGTCGCGGACCTCGCGGATGCCGCGCGGGTCGAGCCCGTTCGTGGGTTCGTCCAAAATCAGCAGGCGCGGCCGGCGCAGGAGGGCACCGGCCAGCCCGAGCCGCTGTTTCATCCCGAGTGAGTAGGCCCGGACCGGGCGACGGTCGATGCCGGCGAGTCCGACGCGTTCCAGGGCTTCGCCGACCCGGTGGCGGCGGCCGCGCCGGCCGGGACCCGGACCGCTGGCGTCGAACAGCTCCAGGTTGGTGCGCCCGGACAGGTGCGGATAGGCGCCCGGACCCTCGACGAGCGCGCCGATCGACGGCAGCACCTCGTGCACGCGCCGGGGCACCGGCCGGCCCAGCACCTCGATCTCGCCGCGGGTGGCGAACACCAGCCCGAGCAGCATCCGGACGAGGGTGGTCTTGCCGGACCCGTTCGGGCCGAGCAGGCCGTACCGGTCACCCTCGCGAACGTCGAGATCGACTCCGTCGACGGCGACCGTACGGCCGTACCGCTTGGTCAGATCGCGCGTTGTGATCAACAGCTGGCCTCCCGGGCCAGATCGCCGGCCGCCCGCTCCAGCAGGGCGGCGTCGACCGTGCCGGTCACCAGGCAGTTTCCGCTCGCGGTGCGCACCACGAGCGCGGTGAGCAACCCGGTCGCGATGAGAGCCGCCGTCCCGGCCGGGACGGTCACGACGCGGCCGTACGCCGCGAGCTGCTCGAAGACCCGCGACCCGAACCGGCTCGGCAGCGCCACCACGACGAAGGCGCTCAGCCCGGCGCCGTACGCGCCCGCCGCGGTGAGGCCCGGCACGGTGTCGCGGCGCTGCATGCCGGCCAGCCGTTGCGGCATGGCCGCCGGCTGCCGGTCCGCGAGCACACCGAGGATGTCGGGGGCCTCGGTGACGGTGAATCCGATGCCGGGCCGTTCCGCCGGCGGCGTCAGGACGCTCGGGTCGGGCACCCGGAACTGGACCTCGAGGAAGCGGGTGACGAACACCGGGCGGGTGCCACCCTTCGCGGTGATCTCGGCCTGCAGCGGCACGCCGGTCCCGGGGTCGGCCCAGATGTCGACGTGGGCGACGGTCGTGCCGGGTTCGGCCGGCACCAGCCGCAACCCGGCCGCGTCCACCCCGGCGACCCGATTGGCGGCCAGCGGATCGACGCGGTCGCCGGCGGCCAGGCGCAGCACCCGGCGGACCAGCTCGGGCGGGGTCAGGTCGGCCGCCCGAGGCAGCCGCAACGGCTGCTCACCGAGGATCCGGGTGAGCTGGCTTTCGCCGTAGTCCCAGCGAACCTGCCCCTCGGCGGTCTGGTAGAGGTCCTGTTCGGTGCCCGGGCCCAGCACGTCCACCCGCCAGCGGTCCGCCCCGGCGTACCAGGTGCGCATCTCGGTGGTGCCGCTGAGCAGAGCGGTCACCTGGGACAGATTCGGCAGCGCGGGCAGGCCGAGCCGGCCGGTGCTCTGCACGTACCCCTGAAAGCTCTGTGTTCCGGAGGCGGCGATGCGGTCGCGCAGCAACGCGAGGTCCCCGCCGGTGGCCCGCACGGGCCAGGCGTTGAGGACCACCGGGATCGTCGCGAGCACCAGCGCGACGGCGAGCACCACCGACCACCGGCGCGCCCTCTGCGCGCTGACGACGGTGCGGCCGCTGAACATAGACCAGCAACGGTACCCCGCGCGGTCAGTCGGTGCCGCCGGCTGCTGGCGAACGGCGACTTCGGCGAGCGGTCCGGTCGGCCTGGCGGGCTCAGCCTTCGCGGTGATCCGGCAGGATTTGGCCGGCCAAGGATCGGGCGGTGGCGGTGAGTGCGGCCGCGTCCAGGCCGGTCCGGCTCATGAAGAGCAGTCCTTGTTGCGCGGCCAACAGGGCCCGTGCGAGCGCGATCGGATCCGCGTCGGCGGGTAGGTCGCCCTCGCGTTGCGCGCGGGCGACGCCGTCAGCGATCAGCGCGGTGGACGTCTCGTAGGTGCGGTGGGCGTGATCGAGGACTTCGGGATCGGCGTTGCCGAGTTCCAGGGTGCTGTTGGCCATCAGGCAGCCACGCCGCGGGCCGTCACCGATCGGTGGCTCGAGGATCTTGCGGAGCGCGTCCAGGGCCCGGGGTGTCTCGGCGAGGGCTTGGCGGAGGTGGTCGTGCTGCTCGTGGGTGTAGCCGCGCAGCGCCCGGAGGAAGAGCTGATGCTTGTCCCCGAACGCCGCGTACAGGCTGCCCTTGCCGAGCCCGCTGACCCGCATCAGATCCTCCAGGGAGGTCGCCGCGTACCCGGCGTCCCAGAACTGATCACGGACGGCGTCGAGTACCTGCTTTTCGTCGAACCCTCGCGGACGTGCCATGCGATCGAGGATACCGGTTCTTGACCGCGCGGTCCATTACCCTTAATCTGGACCGGACAGTCAAGAACTCGAGGGAGTGGGGACGTCATGGGGAAGCTGGACAACAAGGTGGCGATCGTGACCGGCGGATCGCGCGGGATCGGGACCGCGATCGCCCGGGCGCTGGCCGACGAGGGAGCCGACGTCGCGATCAGCTACGTGGCCGCGGAGGACCGGGCCAAGGCCGTGGTCGCCGACCTGGAGGCGAAAGGGGTACGGGCGGCGGCGTTCCGGGCCGACCAGGCGGACGTGACGCAGGCGGTGGGCCTGATCCACCAGGTGGCCGATCATTTCGGAAAGCTCGACATTCTGGTCAACAACGTCGGGATCGGTGGCGGCGGCCGCATCGACGAGGCCGATCCCGACGAGGCCGCCATCGAGCGGCAGCTCACCGCCAACTACCGGAGCCCGGCGGCGGCGATCCGGGAGGCGTTGCCGCTGCTGCCCGATGACGGGCGGATCATCAGCATCAGCTCGGGCGTGGGAACACGGGCCGGGTTCCCCGGGATGGCGTATTACACGGCGACGAAGTCGGCTCTCGAGGGCTTCAGCCGGGGCGTGGCCCGCGACCTGGCCGGCCGGGGCGTCACGGTCAACGTCATCCAGTCCGGATTCGTGGACACCGACGCCAACCCCGCCGACGGCCCGGCCGCGGCCGTGTTCCTTCCGACGACGTCGATGGGGCGCTACGGCCGGGGAGAGGAGATCGCCGCGGGTGTCGTCTTCCTGGCCGGCCCGGAGGCCTCGTACGTCACCGGCGCCGTACTGAGGATCGACGGCGGATACGGCGCTTAGCGGGACGACGAGTTGCCTGTTGACAACGCGGCGTTGCCGGTACGGTGGTCGGCATCACCGTCCACAGGGGTTGGCAAACGGAGGTAAGGCGTGCCGGTCACAGGCCAACGCGTCGTGCGGCGGGCGTTGGGGCGGCGATTGACGCGGCTGCGCACCGCGTCGGGGATGAGCCGGCGTGATGTGGTGCAGGCGCGGCTGGGCATCTCGGAGCCGACGCTGCACCGCATCGAGACGGGCAAAGTGCCGGTCACCGGGGCCAACGTACGCGCGCTGTGCTGGCTCTACGGTGCCGACCAGAGCATCACCGACGCGCTGGCCGACCTGGCGCTGGGCACGTCACAGCAGGAGTGGTGGGACGCCAGCCCGGTGATCCCCGAGTGGTTCAAGCTGTACGTCGGGCTGGAGGCGTCCGCGTCCCGGATGTTCGGGTACGACGGCGAGATCGTTCCCGGCGAGCTTCAGACCCCGGAGTACGCGCGAGCCGTCTTCGGCGCCGAGCAGCCGGCCGACTCGGAGATCGCCGAGCGCCATATCAACCTGCGCCTGCAACGGCAGAAGACACTCTTCGCCCGCAGGCCGCCGATCCGCCTCGTGACAGTGCTCGGTGAGGGGGCGCTGACCCGGCCGGTCGGCGGCGAGCAGGTGATGAAAGGGCAGATCGAGCATCTCCGGCGGTTGTCCGAACAGGACACGGCCGACATCCGGGTGCTGCCGTTCTCGGTGGGGGCGCACGCGGCGATGGCCGGCGCCTTCCGGATTCTGGAGTTCGACGATCCGGACGACCCGGACGTGGTCTACCTCGAATCCCACGTCGGCGCGCTCTACCTGGAAGAGCAGGTCGAGATCGACGAATACCGGCGGGTGTTCGATCTCATCCTCAAAGTCTCCGTACCGGTCGGAGAGTTCCAGTGACGAGCTAGTCGGTGAGGAGCCGGTCGAACTCGCCGCGCTTGGCGCCGAACAGGAACGAGTCCCACTCGTCGGTCGTGAACACCACGGTGCCGGCCTCGCGGGCCTTGCTGTTACGGACCTCGATGAGGCCGTCCTGGCGGCGGGCCTCGACGCAACTGCCACCGTTGCCCGTCGACCTGCTGGAAATAATCCAGCCGGTTTCGCTGCTCATCAGTGCCCCCGCCCCTGGCGTTGCTCGCTGTATGTAATCGACATGACACCGCTCCGACGTCCGCCTGAAGTGCGGAATCAGACGGCCGAAACTTTCACCACGAAAGCGGCGGCACTTACCGTAGCCGAAACCCGCCGAGGATGCATCCTGTCATCGTGAGACCCGTCCTCGTGAAATCTTGCACGGGCCTGGACCCGCTGTCATGATTCCACTGTGGCGCCTGGCGATCCCTCGCTTCCCTCTGGTCCGCCGCAGTTCTGAGAGGACGGCCGATGCGGATCCTCGATCCGGTAGCCGCCGAGACGGGCGGTGTGCCCGACGTCGCCCGCCTCCAGGCCCGCATCGATCAGCTCGCGGCCCACGTCCAGCAGTTGGAGCAGGAGCGCGCCTCGCTGCGATGGATGGCCGGCCACGACGAGCTCACCGGGCTCGCCAACCGCCGCCTCTTCCACGCGCTCGCGCCGGACCTGTTGCGCGGTGGCGACTGCTCGCCGGCCGTCGTGATCCTCGACCTCAACGGCTTCAAGCCGATCAACGACACGTACGGGCACGATGCCGGCGACGAGGTCCTCCGCGTGATCGCCCAGCGCATGGCCACGTGCCTCGGCGAGCATCTGGTGGCCCGGCTCGGCGGTGACGAGTTCGCCGCCCTGCCGCGCGCCCCGCACGCCGACGTCCCGGAGACGTGGTGGCACGACGTGGCCGGTGCGCTGAGCG
Source organism: Actinoplanes sp. NPDC048988 (assembly GCF_043197815.1). Classification (NCBI taxonomy): domain Bacteria; kingdom Bacillati; phylum Actinomycetota; class Actinomycetes; order Micromonosporales; family Micromonosporaceae; genus Actinoplanes; species Actinoplanes sp. NPDC048988. The sequence continues at coordinate 69,796 of NZ_JBICTW010000021.1, forward strand.
CGGCGATCGCACCCCCGATGGACGTCCGGGGACAGGCGCTGTCCGTCACCGCCTCGATCGGCGTCGTCCCGGCCGGCCGCTCGACCGACCTCACCGACCTGCTGCGCCGCGCCGACCGGGCGATGTTCAGCGCCAAGCGCCACATGAAAGCCGCCGGCAGGACCGGCATCACCTGGGTCGTGGCCGGCGAGAACGGCGACCACACCGAGACGTACGGGCCGGCCGCCCCGGAACCCGCGGTGGCGTGCCGGCCGGGCGACCCGGTTTGGGTGCACCGCAGTGGCGCCCGGCGGGCGGGAGTCGTCGAGAGCGCCTGCGAATGGGCGGCCCTGGTTCGCTACCGATGCCCGAACGGCGCCGGCACGATGGTCGACACGATCCCCACGAGTTGTCTGACGATCCGGGCCGACACCGATCCGTACCTGGACCAGAATTCGCCCCTCTACCGGTGATCGGGCGTCAGCCCACCGTCAGCACGAGCTTTCCGCGCAGTCCGCCGGCCAGCACCCGCCGGTGAGCCTCGGCCGCCTCGGTCAACGGCATCGTGTCCGCGACCCGCGTGCGCAGCTGTCCCGCCGCCACCTGCCCCACGAGCGCGGCCAGCAGCTCGCGGTCGAGCCGGATGAGTTGCAGCTCCTGGCGCACACCGCGGGCCGGAACGAAGCCCGGCGTGGGCCGGGTCACGACCACGACCCCCCTGTCCTCGACGGCGGCGGCCGCCACCTCGCCGAGGGGGACCGCGTCGAACACCGCGGCCACCGGCCCCACCGCGGACAGCTCGACGGAACGGGGAACGACCTCGTGCGCGCCGAGCTCGCGCACCCACTGCTCATCGTCGTGACTGGCCTGCGCGAAGACACGGTAGCCGCGCTGCACGGCGAGCTGGGTGGCGAAGCCGCCGACACCGCCGCTCGCCCCGGTGACCAGAATGCTGCTGCCGGCCGGGAGCATCGCCAATGACACCAGGGAGAGCCCCTGGTGTGCGGTCTGGGCGTTGAGCGGCACGGTGGCCGCGGACACGAAGTCCAGCCCGTCCGGCAACCGCACCAGCCAGTCCGTGTCGGCGGCCACGAACTCGGCATAGCCGCCCGGCACACCCCGGGTCGTGTACCACGGGATCATCCCGGCGACCCGATCACCGACCTCGAGGTCCGCCGGGCCGGGGCCGACCGACACCACCTCACCGGCGATGTCCCACCCGGGCGAGAACGGCGGCACATCCGGCCCGAGAGGGATCTCTCCGGTGGTGGCGGCGACGTCAGCCGGGTGGACGCAGACCGCGCGGATCCGGACCACCACCTGCGCCGGCCCCGCCTCGGGCTCGGGCAACTCGGTCACCTGCAACACCTCAGGCCCGCCAAGCGCGGCCGCGACGACTCCCAGCACGCGTCCACTCTAGACCGTCAGCGCACGGGACGACATCACGCTCTGTTGCGAATCGGGAGCGGAACTCTTGACCGCCTGAGGAGGCACGCATAGATTCCAGTAATTACTTCCGGAATGTTTCCGGAAGTTTCGGACCCTGATCGTCCTCGTCGCAAGGAGTTCCGGTGCGTCTTCGACTTGTCCTTTCTGTTGTCAGCGCCGCGGTGGTGCTGGGCGGACAGCTGACTTTGGCCGGCTCGTCGCCGGCCGGTGCCGTGCCGCCGACCGCGAAACCATCGCCACCTCCGTCGTACCCGGCCGATTCGCTCCGCGCGCTCGCCGCCGGCGTGGGCCTGCGCGTCGGCACGGCCGTGAACCCGGATCTGCTGGGCACCGACGCGAAATACACGCGGATCGCCGCGGAGCAGTTCTCCTCGATCACCCCGGAGAACGCGATGAAGTGGGCCGAGGTGGAAGCCGTCCGCGGGACCTACACGTGGGAGAAGGCCGACCAGGTCGTCGCCTTCGCGAAGAAGAACAAGCAGTTGGTACGCGGCCACACGCTCGTCTGGCACAACCAGCTGCCGGCGTGGCTGTCCTCCGACGGCTACACGACCACCTTGTCGAACGACGAGGTGAAGGCCGCACTGAAGAAGCACATCTTCGACCAGGCGCGCCACTTCAGGGGCGACATCTGGCAGTGGGACGTGGTCAACGAGGCGTTCGACGACAACGGCCAGCCCCGCCAGACGATCTGGTACAAGGCGTGGGGCGGCACCGGCTACATCGCCGACGCGTTCCGTTGGGCGCATCAGGCCGACCCCAAGGCCCTGCTGTTCTACAACGACTACAACCTCGAGTTCACCGGAGTGAAGAGCGACGCCGTGTACGCGATGGTGCGCTCGCTCCAGGCGCAGCGCGTGCCGATCCATGGCGTCGGATTCCAGGGTCACCTCTCCACCCAGTACGGCTACCCCGACCTCACGAACAACCTTGAGCGCTTCGCCGACCTCAAGCTGAAGGTCGCCCTGACCGAGGTGGACGTCCGTACGCAGACCAAGCCCGACGCCGTCAACGAGCCGGTGGACGCGCTCGCCCCGTACGCGCAGGAAAGCTACTGGTCCCGCACGCTCAAGGCGTGCCTGGCCGTTCGCGCCTGCATCTCGTTCACGCCGTGGGGATTCGGCGACGCCTACTCGTGGGTGCCCGGCTGGTTCACCGACCCGCAGGAGGGCGCCGCCCTGATCTACGACGAGCAGCTGAACCCGAAGGGCCAGTACGACGTCTTGCAGCAGGACCTGGCACTCGCCTCCGGCGCCCCGCGCCGCTGAGCACACGACCGCTGCCGCCGGCGCGCAGCCGGCGGCGGCGGCCGATGCTCCGCTGGTCGCGCGCGGTCGGCTCGTCGCGCTGGAAGTCGGTGAACCGCTTATCTCCACTTACTTTTTTGTAAGTTACTAATGGCCATGTTGGCGAAACGCGGACCATCGAAGACTGTTGTCGACATGCCAAAGAACCCTCTCCGCTTCGGGTTGAGTCTCGACCCGGACGTGGCGCATGCCAACGACTCGGCACGGCTGGCCTCGGCCGCTGAAGAGGCCGGACTCGACTACCTGGCCGTGCAGGATCATCCCTACCAGGCCGGTCACCTCGACAGCTGGACCTGGCTGACCCATCTGGCCGGGCAGACCCGGCGGATCGGGTTCATGACCGACGTCGCCGATATGCAGCTGCGGCCTCCGGCCATGCTCGCCAAGGCTGCGCTCACCTTCAACAGGCTGCATCACGGTCGGCTGGCCTTGGGCGTCGGCGGCGGCGCGTTCGCCGACGGCATCGCGGCCATGGGCGGCACCCGCCGGAGCAACCGCGACATGGTGACCTACACCGAAGAGGCCTTGCAGGTGCTGCAGCCGGCGCTGGCCGGCGACTTCGTGCGCCTGCACGGTGCGCAGCACCGGATCGAGGGCTATCAGGCCGGGCCCGCCGCGGCCGTGCCGGTGCCGGTGTGGCTCGGCGCTCAAGGTCCGCGGATGCTGGCCGTGACCGGCGGATACGCCGACGGCTGGATCTCGCCGCTGAACATCTACGTGAAGCCGGACGAGGTGCCGGCCAAGCAGAAGATCATCGATGAGGCGGCCCGGGCGGCGGGCCGCGACCCCGCGACGATCAGGCGCGTCTACAACGTGATCGGCATGATCGGGCCGGCCCGGGGTGTACCGGGCCTGTCCGGCGGTGTCGAGCAGTGGGCCGACACGCTGGCCGACTGGTCCACCCGCCTGGGTTTCGACACGTTCATCTTTTGGCCGGTCGCGGAATCACAGTCTCAGCTCGAGCTGTTCGCCGGCGAGGTCGTCCCGGCCGTGCGGGAGCGGGTGGCCCGATGACGCCGGCGACTCTTCCGAAGGAGCTGGACGGCAAGGTTGTGCTGCCGTCCGACCCGCGCTACCGGCTCCTGCGCTCCACCTACACCAAAGTGTCACGACCCGCGATGGTGGTGCTGCCGCAGAGTACCGCCGATGTGGTTGTCGCGTTGCGGTACGCCCGCGACAGCGGCCTGCCGATCGCTGTGCGCAGTGGGGGACACGGCATGTCGGGGCGCTCCTCGAACGACGGCGGCGTGGTCATCGACCTGTCCGGGCTCAACCAGGTACGCGTCCTCGACCGCCGGGCCCGGCTGGTGCGCGTCGGCGCCGGAGCGCGGTGGGCCGAGGTGGCCCAGGCCCTCAGTCCGGCCGGGCTGGCGATCAGCTCCGGCGACCACGGCAACGTGGGCGTCGGTGGCCTCGCCACCGCGGGCGGCGTGGGCTGGCTGGTCCGCGACTACGGTCTGACGATCGACCACATCCGGGCGGCCGAGGTGGTGCTCGCTGACGGACGCGTCGTGCGCACCGACGCCGAGCACGAGCCCGACCTGTTCTGGGCCGTACGCGGCGCCGGCGCCGGCGTGGGCATCGTCACCGCGTTCGAGATCGAGGCCACCGAGCTGAGCGACATCACGGTCGCCCAGCTGACCCTGGCGGTCGCCCGGGACGGGAGCACGCTGACCCGATGGGCGGAGCACCTGGCCCGGGCGCCCCGTCAACTCAGTACGGCGGCCATGCTCATGTCCCACGGCCGGCAGGCGATCCTGTCGCTGACCGCCGTGTACGCCGGGACGGACGCCGGGCGTATGCGCCGGGCCGTCACGCCACTGCTGAAGATCGGCGCGTTGCTCGATGAGAGCACTCAACGCGCTCCGTACGCGGCCTTGGTGTCACCCGCCCACCTGCATCCGAACCTCGGCCAGCAGCCGGCCAACACCACCAACGGCCTGCTGCCCACCATGACCCCGAACGCCGCCCAGGCCGTCACCGCGGCCGTGACCGGACCGCATCCGGCGTTGATGCAGTTGCGATCGGTCGGCGGCGCCGTCAACGACGTGGCCGCGGACGCCACCGCTTACGCCCACCGGGACGCGACCGTGCTGGTGGTCGGCACGGTCTTCGCACCCGGCGACCGGACGGCACTCGACCGCATCTGGCGTCCGGTCGGCGCACATACGCGGGGCGCGTACGCGAATTTCGAGAGCCGCCTCGACGCGGCGGCCTTCCGCCGCTTCTACCCCGGCGCCACCGGCGACCGCGTCCTGGCGCTATGGCGGCGCTACGACCCGGACGGCATCTTCCGTTCAGCCTTGTACCCGGCCGAGTTGTCGTAGAGGAGTACTCACCCCGGTTTCCGTCCGATCTCGCGGCCTGACGGACGGTGCCGGCTGACCGGCCCGCCGATGGCTCGCCGGCGGCACTCGTCGAGATCGGGGACGAACCCCGCGACGGCGAGCAGTCTCCCGCCTGGAGGCCGGAGAAATACGCGAAGGCAATGGACAATCTCGTCCGCTACAACGTGACGCTGATGCCGGAGGATTTTCCGCAATACGCCGCTGGAGGCAACCAGCGGTCACCGCACGCGAATAGGCGATGTCACCTATCGGCGCTGGTCCAGGGCCCTGCCGATGAATTCGCGCCGGTGCGGCTGAACTCAACCGGGCCGCTTTCGTCGTACGAGGTCGAAGGCGTGTCTTCACTCGCCTCTTTCCGGGCCGACCATCGGAGAACTGATGACAAATGCCGACGGTAATGCAATCAACCGCCGACTTCTGCTGAAGAGCGGATTAGGGCTGGCGGCGGCCGGTATGGGCGTGGCCGCGACCACCGCCGCCGCGCAACCGGCCCTCGCCGGCGGAAGCGGCTCCCGGCCGCTCGAACCGGGGGAGCGGATGATCGCTGTCCCCGGTGGCAAGGTGTGGGTCAACGTCGTCGGCACCGGTCGCGGAGTGCCACTGTTGACGCTGCACGGCGGGCCGGGAGCGGGTCACGACTATCTGGAGCCGCTGGCTTCCTTGGGCGACGACCGGCAGGTGATCTTCTACGACCATCTGGGCTGCGGACGGTCGGACAAACCGAACGATCCGGCGCTGTGGACACTCGAGCGATCCGTCGCGGAGGTTGCCGCCGTACGCTCCGCCCTGGGGCTGGGGAAGGTGCACCTGTTCGGGCATTCGTTCGGCGGCTGGCTGGCCATCGAGTACCTTCTGCGCCGTCCGCGTGGTGTGGTCAGCGGGGTGCTGGCCAGCACGTCCGGCAGCACGGCGGAATTCGTCGCCGGGACCAAGCGGCTGCGGGCGACGCTTCCGCGGGAAACTCAGCGGACGTTGGACTATTACGAAGCTCGTGGCGATTACACCGCACCTGAGTATCTGGCCGCGGTGCAGGTCTTCTACGACAACTTCCTGTACCGGGGCAAGGAGTTGCCGGACGCCCTGTTGCGGACCATTGCCAATCTTGACGGCAACCAGGTCTACGCGACCATGAACGGGCCCAACGAATTCGTGGTCACCGGCAACCTGGCTCCGTGGAACCGCACGTCCCGGCTGCGCGAGCTGAAGCTGCCGTTCCTGTTGACCCGTGGCCGTTTCGACGAGTTCGAAGTGCGATGCCTCGACGGCCTCGAGAACAGGCTGCCCCATTCCGAGCGGGCCGAGTTCGCCAACACCGCCCACTTCGCCTGGCTCGAAGACGAGCGCGCCTACATCGCAACCCTACGTTCTTATCTGCGTCGCCAGGACAAACACTGCTGATTCGCGACGACGTGAAGGGCTTGATCGAGGTGGTCAAGGCGGGCGCGGTGCAATACACGTAGCGCAACGTGAGCGGTGGCTGGGGGTCAAAGGGCGGCGGCGGTTCGCCCTTCGGCCCACTGGCTTGGCGGTGGACGTCTCGATCGGCCAGCCACGTGGCTCGGCCACACGCGCGGGCGCGGGCGGGCGGCCGTTTTCGGGATCCCCGGCCGCCCGACCTGAGGCAGCGCCGGCCTCACCCCAGGGAACAAGAATGCCGATTGATGGGAATGCGAGCTCAACGGCGAGGTCATCAGGAGCGTCCTAGAGGAGAGCACGCTCTACTGAGGAGAGAAGTTTGAGGATCGTATCCCGCACCGCGTCCGCGCTCGCGGCGGCGACAGTGTGTGTCCTGGGGGTGTCGTCACCCGCGTCGGCGGTGCCGGCCGGCCCGGGCCGGCCGGCCGCCGACGATGAACCGATCGTCGAGGATGTCTGGGTCGAGGCGCCGCTGGACAGCGACAACGACCACCGGCCCGACCGGGTGCACTTGAACATCATCCGCCCCGTCGAGACGGATCGGGCCGGTCAGAAGGTCGCCTCGATCATCGACGCGTCGCCGTACTACGGCGGCTTTCTGGACGTGCCCTACCACAACGTCGACGTCGGCAGCCTGCCGCAGCAGAGCTCCGCCTCGGGCACCGAACGCCGGCGGCATGACGACCGCGTCAGCATCAGAAGCCATCTCGTTGCCCGAAGCTACGCTTCGATCATCATGGACAGTCTCGGCACTGCGGGGTCGACCGGGTGCCCCGATGCCGGAGGCAAGGACGAGACCGCCGCCACCATGGCGGTGATCGACTGGCTCGACGGCAAGGGACGGGCCTACGACGCCGCCGGCAAGATCGTTCGAGCTACCTGGTCGGCTCGGTCGGTCGCCATGTGGGGCGCATCGTACGACGGCACCCTGCCCATCGCCGCTGCGGTCACCGGGCGGTCGGCGCTGAAGGCGATCATCCCGATGTCGGCGGTCACGAGCTGGTACGACTACTACCGCGCCAACGGACTGGTCGTCGCGCCGGGCAACTACCAGGGCGAGGACCTGGACATCATGGCCAGGGCGGTGCTGACCCGCGAGCACCCCGAGGCCTGCGCGGCAGCCATGGATCGGCTCGAAGCTGAGCAGGACCGCGTCTCCGGCGACTATTCCCCGGTGTGGGCGGAACGCGACTATGCGGCGCGGGCCGGTCAGATCAAGGCTGCTGTCCTCGTTGTCCAAGGATTACGTGACTGGAACGTCAAAACTCAACAGGGCATCCGCTTCTGGGAGGCGCTCGGCCGCGCCGGCGTCGATCGGAAGCTTTGGCTCTACGACGGCGGTCACGGCGTCGCCAGGTCTTCGGACTTCTGGGAAACCGTGGACCGCTGGCATGAGCACTACCTCTACGGCGTCGACAATGGTGTGGACCGCGAGCCGCCGGTGACCTTCGAAGACGCGAACGCCACCGTGACCGAGCGGGCGACCAGCTGGCCGGTGCCCGGGTCGAAGCCGGTCACCGTCCCACTGGCCACCGGCCCGAACCGCGTCGACACCTTCACCGACAACGGCCGCACCGTGACGGCGGAGGCACTGATCGCCGATCCGTCGGCGGCGCATCGGCTCATCTATCGCCGTCCGCCCCTGACCAAGCCCGCACGGCTCAGTGGTACCCCGTATGTGACGCTGACCGCGAGCATCGACAACCGCACCGCCGCCAACCTGACCGCGCTGCTGGTCGATTTCGGACCCGGCGGATCCGCGCCCGTGGTGGTATCGCGCGGCTGGATGGACCCGCGGAACCGGATTTCGGCACAGATCTCCCAGCCCGTGGTCGCCGGGCAACGCTACCGTCTGCGATGGAACCTGCAGCCGAAGGATTACGTGTTCCAGGCCGGTCATCAGATCGGTCTGGTGGTCATCTCCACTGATCATGACTACACGCTGCGGCCGCTGCCCGGCACCCGCATTTCCGTAGTGCCGACGGCCAGCCGCGTGGAGCTGCCCCTGGTCGGAGGTCGCTCGGCTCTTTGATCGCCCGTCGACACATCACTGTCCGTCACCCGCTTGACGAAACCAGCCCGTGAGCGAGGCGGATACTCAAGGGAATCTCCGCTGGCCGGGAACGAACCTCGGACCCGGCGAACCGTCTGATCAGACGTGCCCACGTCATGGAAAGACCGCGTCCGCGACCGGCCCTGGGTCCAGTTGATGGTTCTGGCCATCGCCCAGTTCATGGTTCTGCTCGACGTCACGATCGTGAACATCGCCCTGCCCGGCATCGAGGAGCTCGGGTTCTCGTCGACTGCGGCGCTCCAGTGGGTCGTCAGCGCCTATGCCCTCGTCTTCGGAGGCTTCCTGCTGCTCGGCGGTCGTTTGGCCGATCTACTAGGGCGGCGCCGGATCTTCCTGGCCGGTCTGCTGCTGTTCGGGCTCGCCTCGCTGCTCGCCGGGCTGGCCTCCACTCCCGCGCAGCTCATCGCGCTGCGCGGGGTGCAGGCCCTCGGTGGCGCGCTGCTGTCGCCGGCGGCGTTCGGCATGGTGACTCTGCTGTTCCCCCACGGCCGGCGGCGAGCCCTCGCCCTGAGCATCTGGGGCGCCCTGGCCGGGCTGGGCGGGACCTTCGGTGCCATCCTCGGCGGAGTCCTGGTCGACCAGTGGTCGTGGCGCTGGATCTTTCTGGTCAACGTGCCGATCATCGCGATCGTCATGGCTGCGACGGTCCTGCTGCTGGCCGAAAGCCGGGCAGCGAGCGAGGCGAAGCGGAGCTTCGACATCGCCGGGGCGTTGTTGAGCACGGCGGGGTTGCTCCTCGTCGTGCTCGGCGTCATCCGGTCGGACGCGTCGGGATGGCTGTCGGTCGAGGTGATCGGCCTGCTGGGCGGGGGAGCCCTGTTGCTCGCTCTGTTCGCCTGGGTCGAGCAGCGGTCGGCCGGGCCGCTGGTGCCTCTCTCCTTGTTCCGTACCCGGACGATGAGCGGCTCGACGATCGCGCTGACCCTCAACGGCGGCGCGTTCCTGATCCTGTTCTTCCTGGCGTCGATCTTCTTCCAGCAGGTAAGGCACTATTCAGCGCTCGGAGCCGGGCTGCGGCTGTTGCCGATGGGCATCACCGGCATCGTGGGTGCCATCCTCGCCGCCCGCCTGGTGAGCCGCTTCGGAACCAAGCCGGTCCAGGTGGGGACCTCGGTCCTGGCCGCGGCCGGGCTGGTGCTGCTGTCACGCGCGGACGCTGACAGCAGCTACACCCTCACCATGATGCCGGGCCTGGCCCTGTTCGGGGTGGGTGTCGTGGGCACCCTGACCGTCGGCCAGATCGTCGCCGTCGCTGACGTATCACCCGACCTGGCCGCGACAGCCTCCGGGGTGATCAACACCGGTCGTCAGGTCGGCGGCGCCGTGGGCGTCGCCGTGGTGACGACCGTGTCCTCCGGGCACGTCACCGCCCTGCTCGGCGACGGGGCCACCACTACCGAGGCGCTGGTCGGCGGGTTCCAGTGGGGCCTGCTGGTAGCCGCGGCATTCGCCGTCGCCAGCGCGATCGCCTCGGCCCTGACCCCTCAGGTCCATGTCCGGTCAGCGGCACCCCATACGCCTCTGGCATTGACCAGCGCATGATATGACGCCCAGCACCCGCGGTGCCGATGAACTGCCGGACGGCCGCCGCGTCTGCAACAACATGGGGCCACACATCTACGCGAGACCTTGGGCCGAGGGCGATCTGCAGCGTCTCCAAGAGGCCGAGTCCTCCTTCTCCGTGAGCACGCTGACCAGTCGGTTCCTGACCGGCAACACCCGGCTGCCGCCGGTCTACCTCGCCCGGCTGCGCCGCCCGGTGTCTTCCAGCCGGAGCTGGCTGGGTCACGTGGCCTTCGTCGACGGCAAGCTGATCGGCATGGCCGAGTGCGCGTGGCCGGCCGACTCTTCGCAGCCGGGCGATCTCGCCGTCCTGGTGGCGGACCGCTGGCAGCGGCGTGGCGTCGGCCGGTTGGTCGTCAACGGCCTGCTGGACCAGGTCGAGGCGGCGGGGATCACTCACCTCGAGGCAGTGGCCGACGCTGTGAACGTGGGTTGTCACGCCTTGGTTCGCTCGATCGGCCGGGAAGGGAACCGATCGGACGATTGGTCGGTACGTTCGTGGGTTACCAGCGGTCAACGGCACTTCGAACTTCGACGCCGGCGCGTGCCGGAGACAGCGGACCACGGGCAGTGGCTGCCTTCTCCCAGAGTCACCGTGGACAGTCACAGGTCGCGCCCGCCCGCGTTGCTGCGGACATGGAGGTCGGCCGGGCTGTTCACAAGGCGGTCGGCCTGACCAGGGTGCGTGTCGCCGGTCATGTCGAAGCGAACCGATGAGAACACCGTACAGTCGAACAGGCTTTGCCTCTTAAACCAAGGCGCCGGGTACGGCGAGGCGCCACTCGAGCATTCCGGCAAGGCCGAGGCGGCCCCGCCGAGAGACGCTGGGGACCCGGTGGCGGCCGCCGGGCTGTCTCCAGCGGTCGCCACCGTGGGTCGCGTGCGGACCGACGTGAAGCTCGAGGTCATCCGGAGTCGAGCTTCACGTGATGGATCAGCGGCTCAGGCGGCCAGCTGCTGCAGGAAGTGCGAGATTCCGACCTCGGCCCAGTGCTCGACGATGCGCCCGTCACGGACGACGTCGACGGTGGTGCCGGTCATCGTGGCCGTCCTGCCGGTGGACGGAACACCGAAGAATTCGGCCTTCTGGGTGCCGGTGACGGCGAATCGGGTCGCCACCTTGTCCCCCTCGCGGACCTGGTCGAGGACCTGCACTCGGATGTTGTCGAAGGAGTTGAACAACCCCTTCTCGGCGGCCAGCCACGTCGTACGGGTGAGTTCGAACCCGGAGGACGGGTGGATGATCAGGTCGGGGGAGACGTAGGTGTCCCAGGTGCGGTCCAGGTCGCCTTCCTCGAAGTCGGCCCAGAACTGCTGCAGAACGGTCTTCGGATCCATGGTGTACCGCCTTCTTAGGAGATTCGCTACCTGGGCACGGACCTGGATCAGGCCCGGCTTCGGCGCTTCCGTTCCTATTGACGGGAGTGTTGCCGGTTCGTTCAAACCGGGTGTGTGGGGTCACCGAGCATGAAGAATGCCGTGGTATCACGGCCATGGGCTGCCTTCGACGGGCGTAGCGCGCCACATCCGGGCGACCTCTGCGATGCTGACCGGTATCCCGCCGTGGGCCAGGTGATCCGAGAGTAGCCGCGCCCCGAACGCCTCGGGCGCGGGTCCAGCGTCGAGATGATCAGCTCGGATTCGTCGATGATCGCCTGGCCGGCCCGAACGAGGCAGATCGGCGAGCGCGTTGATCCCTCCGGTCTCGTATCGAGCTCGCTAGGCGATCACCGGCTGCTTGCTCCTCCCGACCTGCCGTCCGATCTCGACGTTGGGCGAGCCTTGCGCCGTCGGCGACACCATCCGGGTCCGCTGGATATGACCAGCCAGCGACATCGACGAGCGCGTCAAATCCGCAGACGCGCACCATCACCAGACGCGGAACCGACGGCGCAGCAACTGACATGCCGCATTGAGCCTTTTTCACCGTGACGGTGCAGGCCACGGCAGGGGCGGGTGCACTGCAGTCGACATAGGACGGGGCTGCCGGCAAGACAGCAGTCGGCCAAGATTCGATGCCCCAACCCCGGAACGTCGCTGTGCTGTTCAAAAGGCACCGCTACCGGCTATTTACCAACAGTTACCTCGGGTGGCGTAGGAGATCTTGTCGTTGATGTAGGCGGGGACCTGAGGCACGTCCCAGCCCGGGTATACCTGGTACTTATTGCCCGTGGCGTTCACGTTCTCCCAGAAGCACCATGAGACAGAATCGTGATTTCGGATGGAGGAGATCTTGTCGTTCAGATAGCCGGCGGGGCGCCATTGCCAGCCATCGAAATAAGGTCCCAGGTTGACTATGTCGGCCGAGCTGTGTTGTCCGGATGCGCCCTCATAGCCAGCGTTTTCGTCGTAACACAGCCGATTGTTGCACGGGGTCACGGCTTGGGCTGGTGAGGCAACGACAGCGCCTACTCCGAGGGCGCCTAGGGCTACGGCTCCGAGTACTGCCGTTCGCCGCCTGATTCGGTTCATGACTGGAACAGTCCTTTCCTGCTTGCCAAGATAATTAGCCGCTGATCTCGTAGGTGTCGTCGGCGCCGTAGACCGCCCACTTCAGCGGCGGATCAAGGTCAAGGTTTCCCGCGCGCAGAAAGACCCGCTGCTCGGTGTCGATGCGGCCGGTCTCGGCGTGGGCTTCTTCCTGCCGCATGACCTTCTTGCGGGCGTCCAGGAAAGCATTGAGGTAGGCGACCTCGTCGCCGCCCTGCGCCGGCGATTGAGCCTGCTTGAGAGCCGCTTTGCGAATTCCCCCGAAGCTCGATCCGTCGTCGCCCGGACCGTGCATGACGATGGCGTCGTAGTAGATGAACTGGCCGAGCGCTCGGAGCCCGTCGGCCTTGGCCTGCGCGACCGAAGGGTCGAAGTAAACGGCGTCCCTTTCCTCGTTCTGCGCTTGCTGGAAGACCGGATCCTTGGCCGCCGTCCGCCACGCGTTGACCAACTTGCTCCCTAGACCCGCATGAGAAGCGGTGCCATCGACCTTCTCAAGGGCGGGCAGGAATGGCGACAGCACGTTACCCGGCTTTCGAAGCTCGTACAGTCGGACGACCTCGAGCATGTCGCCGGTGCCGGAGCAGAAGCCGATGATACCCGCGGTGTAGCCGCGGCCGTCGCCGATGTCCTCGATGTAGGCATACTGCGCCTTCCAGTTGAGCGACGAGTTTTCCGCGCTGGAAACAATTTCCATCGCGATTTCCTTCTTCGCCGGATCGTCCAGGCCGACGCTTCCCGTGACCTGAACGGCCCGAGCCCGAGACGGGCTCGTGGCGGCCTCGGCCGTGAAGCGGACTGTTACGGGGAGGCCGATGGCGACGGTAGCCACGGCGATTACGCTGATCACCTTGCGGGGGGCGCGCATTGCTGAAGAAGCCTCCGAAACTGCCGGGACGGGTGTCCGGCAGATCGAAGCACTGATGACTATGAAAGAGAAAGCAACTTAAGACGTTCTTGAGAATATTTCGCGGGCGGGAAATTTCACATCCTTATCTTCGATATGCAATGAACTTTGCCGCGCCTTCTCCGTTTCGGTCCATTATCGATGCGCCGGCGAGGGCGCGTGATTTCTTGGGTGGCCGTGTTGCTGGTACTTTCGGCTGCGGCAGGCTTTGCCGAGAGTGACCCACCGCGGCCCTCCGTGCGGACGAACCACATCTGCTTGTGCCGCCAGCAGCGCGGTCGGCTCCTACCCGGCGGCCCTCCTGCCTGTGGTGGCACTGTGCTGATTCGCCGTGGTAGCGGTGTTGACTGTTGAACCGAGCCCAGAGGCGGACGCAGCCAAGAAAGTTGGTCGAGCGTGTGCACAACCGCCGTGCGGCAGGAGTCATAGAGACGTAGCGCTCGGAAGTCGATCCGCTGAGGGCTGACGACAGTTCGGGCGTACCCGTCCACCATTTTGAGACGGATGGATGACTCTCAAGGAGCAACAGTGGAACACGACCACCGGCTCAGCGACGCAATGGCCGCGTACGAGCACACCAACTATGACGTCTTGGCATTAACGGCAAAGGTCGAGTCCTTGGCCGGCAGGTACCGGCGCCGTCAGGTGTTCCTGCGGTCAACGGCCGGTGTGGTGATCGGCGCCAGCCTGTTCGCCGGTGCCTCGTACCTCCATGGTCACAACGATCAACCGATGTCGGCGGCTGGTGCGGTCACGGTGGCCGCGCAGGCTGAGCCGAGTCCGGATAAGGGGTTTCCGGATTGGTTGAGCGAGTCCGACCGGGTTGCGATCACCCGGTTCTCTGCCGCCGGATACGACTATGCCGATGCCGCCAGGCTGGCAGTACTCTGGAAGACGGAGAACATCACCGCAACTAAAATCGAGGCGGGCGAGCAGCTTCTTGACAAGCGCCCCCTCCCGTTCCCTCCGACCTCGCAGGTTTATGACGGTCAAACACCTGAAGAAGCGGCCATGGTCGACGCGTTCTTCGCGCGCGGCTATGACTTCGGCGATGCCCGGCAACTGGCCAAGTTGTGGAAGAAGGCGTCGGCCTACGAAGCCAAGGTCGAGGCGGGAAAGAAGCTCCTCAATGGTGAAACTCTTCCTCTCCGGCCGTAACACGTTCGTACGACGGCCCAACGATTTCTGCCGATGGGGCGGACGGTGCCATGAGAGGCACTGGTGCTCTTTCAGTGGTGGCGGTGGGTGAGGTCAGTTGAGAAGACTGCGGTGGCGGAGCAGGGTGAACCCGGCTCCGCCGTGCATCTGGCGCATGATGCGTTTGGTCTTGGCGTTCACGCCTTCAAGTCCAAGCTGCGAGTGTCAAGAGCTACCGGGAAGTTGCCGCTACATCGCGCGAGGTGAGTTCGGCACTGTCAGCCGAGCATCTGTGCCGAAGCCGTCGAGGTGGCCGACCTGACCGATTTGACCGACCTGACTGGCTGTGAGTCCTTGCTGTTCAGGGCTCCGCCGGTCGAAGCCCCGGCGGCCTTGCCGGTGACCGCGGCCAGCCCGTCCGGAAGCTCGAACTGCAGGCGCCGGGCGCCGGTGTCACGCGCCGACGTGGATGCCGGGGCGGCGGTCCGGGTCGGCTTCGTGTTCGCGGATGATCTCGCGGGCGACGGGGGCGGTGTCGCCGCGGCCGAGCAGGAAGTAGCGGATCATGTGCACGAGTGGGCTGCCTTCGGCCCAGGCGAAGTAACAGTGCGGGCGTACGCCGGTGGTATCGCGCAGGGCGAGCAGGATCGCGGCGATGGCGTTGGGTGCGGCGTGCCTCACCTGCCGCTTCTTCGTCCCACGAGTGCACCCGGACCAGCCCGACCGGCCCCACCACTGCAAGTACGTCGACGTCCCGTTCGGCGACGCCGAACTGTGAGTCACCTGCTCCTACCACGAACCGCCCACCGACGCCTGAACCCGATCCGGCAGAACCGGCGCCCTTCGCCGCTGTTCCGCCGTCCCGTGAGTCATTCGCAGACGGTGCTGCCCCCGGCGCGGTCGTGACGTCGTTGGCCTTCCGGAGCGCGTTTCCTCGGTCCGCCGCCGCTTCTCCCTCTGCCGCCGCTGCCCCATCACGTCGTACCAGGGCAACGAGGGAGCTGGAGCGCGGCGGCGGAAGCGGCGTCCGCAAAGGCCGGAGGAAATTGTCCACGGGTTCGCGGCCACCATCTTTGCGAGGCACCCGCGCAGGCTGCCGGAGATGATCAACGACCCGCGATGGCCCGAACGGCCCTCCGAGGTCAGCTGGTCAGGCGGCTAACAGGTGGCTCCGTGCAGTGGTCACTGGAGTGTGAACTGCTGGTTGGGCCGTCCGTTGCAGTCGTAGATCTGAACCTGCTGCCCGTTGCCGGTTCCCCACACGTCGAGGCAGCGGCCGGACTGGGCGCCGGTGACGGTGCCGTTGGTGTTGACGTTCCACTGCTGGTTGCTCTGACCGTTGCAGGCGTAGATCTGCACCGCCGAGGCGTTGCCGGAACCGGCCGCGTCCAGGCACATGCTGCCGTACACCTGAAGCTGCTTGCTCGCCGTGTAGGTCCACTGCTGGTTGGCCTGGCTGTTGCAGTCGTAGAGCTGCACCCTCGTCCCGTTGGTGCGCGCCGCGTTCGGCACGTCGAGGCACCGGCCGGACTGGGTTCCCACGATCTTGTTCGCGCCGCCCGAGGGCGGCGGGGTCGTCGTCGGCGGCGGGGTCGATGTCGGCGGGGTGGACGGCTGGTCGAGTCCGAGGAAGGAGATGGCGTACGCGATCTGGCCGCTCATCGGAAGCTGGTGGCCGACGCCGGAGATGCTGATCCCCTCGACGGTCGCCCGGGTACCGGTGTCACCGTAGCGGGTCCGGGTCCACGAGGACTGCGGGCGATCGGTGTACGCCGGCGTCTGCGACAGGCCGTGCAGGTTCGTCCACTGCTTGATCTCCTCGCCGAAGTTGGGGTAGGCGAGCGTGGTGTCGGTGGTGCCGTGCCACAACTGCATGCGCGGATAGGCGCCGGTGTAGCCCGGGTACATGGCTCGGGCGGTGTCGCCCCACTGCTGGGCCGTTCGGCTGATGTTGCCGCCGGAGCACTGGCTGTTCCACATCGACCCGTCGCTGGTGGCGAAACAGCCGGCCGGTACGCCCGAGAAGGCCGACCCGGCGCTGAACACGTCCGGGTATTCGGCGGCCAGGACGTTGGTCATCATGGCGCCGGAGGAGAACCCCGACACCACGATGCGGGAGGAGTCGATGCTCGGGTATTGCGAGCGGGCGTAGTCGACCATCGACTTGATGCCGGTGGAGTCGCTGCCGCCGTTGCGCCGGAGCCCGGCGGCGGTCGACACGTCGAAGCAGCTGCCACTGCGGGTGGCCTCGGGCAGCACCATGATGTAGCCGTAGCGGTCGGCCGCGGTCACGTAGTCGTGGCCGTTGCCGTTGAAGACGGCGCTCGCCGAACCGCTGCAGTAGTGCACCAGCACCAGCAGCGCCGGCCGGGGCGCGAGGTTCGCCGGCACGTAGATGTACATGTTGAGGTTGGTCGGGTTGGTGCCGAAGTTGGTCACCCGGGTCAGGCTCGCCGCCATCGCCGGGGAACCGGACACCAGGATCGCGGCGAGACCGGCGACCAGCGCCATGCCGGCCGCCAGCAGGACACTCAAGAGGCGCTTCATCAGACCTTCTTTCGACGACGGGATGCCGGCTCGGTCAGTTCAGGCTGAATCTCTGGTTGGCCTGGCCGTTGCAGTCCCAGAGCTGGATCTGCTGGCCGTTGCCGGTGCCCCACACGTCCAGGCAGCGTCCGGATTGGACGCCGGTGATGGTGCCGTTGGAGTTGACGTTCCACTGTTGGTTGGCCTGGCCGTTGCAGCTGTAGATCTGTACGGCCGAGCCGTTGCCGGAGCCGGCGGCGTCGAGGCAGCGGGATCCGTACACGGTCAGTTGTTTGCTCGAGGTGAGCGTCCAGGTCTGGTTGGCCTGGCCGTTGCAGTCGTAGAGCTGTACCCGGGTGCCGTTGTTCTGCGAGGAGCCCGGCACGTCGAGGCATCGGCCCGACTGCGCGCCGACGATCCGGTTGGACCCGGTGGGCGGGGGCGTCGTGGTGGGCGGAGGCGTCGAACCGTCGCCCGGGATGGTCGAACACTTGACGTTCGACCGGACGATGCCGGTGGTGTCCTTGACACTCGGGCAGAGGAACTGGCTGTAGCGGGTGTCGTTGTCGACGAAGATCTTCAGCCACTCGATCTGGCTGCGCAGCTCGATGTCGTTGGGCCGGGTGAAATAGAGATGGTCGGCGTTGGCGAGCTGGAGGTACGCGCCGGGCGTCGCCGCCGGAAGGGTCGGGTAGAGGCCGTCGAGGTAGGACGGCGTGACAGTGGTGTCGTTGATCCCGCCGATGATCATCGTCGGCACGGTGTCCGAGGCCAGGTTGCCGGACGGCTTGAACGGCGCGAGGCCGATGGCGGCCTTCAGTGACGGGCGCTGGGTGGCCGCGTACAGGGCGCCGCCGCCGCCCATCGAGTGGCCGATGACCGCCAGCCGGTTGCGGTCGACCCGGTCGCGTACCGCGCTGGAGTTGGTCAAGTAGTCCAGGGCGGCGAGCAGTTGGGTACCGCGGGCGGCGTCGTAGTCGTTGCGGCTATTGGTCTCGACGCCGATGACGACGAACCCGAAGGACGCCAGCCGCGGGCCCATCCAGGCTTCCTCGTTGGCGAACAGGGCGGTGTATCCGGGCACGATGGCGACCGCGCCGTACGTGTGGCTGGTGTCGGTGGGGTAGTAGATGAAGCCGCCGTTGAAACCGTTGCCGGGCGGCACCGTGATCTGGGCGGTGGCGAAGGACCCGTACTGGGCGGCGACGCTGGCCACGGTGGGATCCGGTCCCCGCTGGTAGGGGTTGTCGGCCGCCGCGCTCGCCTGCGGGATCGTCGCGATCATGCCCACCGCGACGGCGGCCGCCGTGACGATGGCCCCGACCGCGGTCCGCATTCTCGACGACCGTCCACGACGTGTACTCGTCTCCACGGCCTCTCCCTTCTCGAGCAGGGCATGGATGCATCTCAATGTGTGAGCGATGCTAGGCGCAGCGATCACCAGTGAACAATAAGTTTCGGAGATGTTTCGTAACTTTCTCTCGGCAAAGCGGACAAGCGCGCAGCTCAGCTGCCGAAAGTGTGGGCCGAGGCCGAGATTGGTCGTGTCGCAGCTTTTGAAATCTTCCGGAAGTTTTCCGGAGAAAAGATGTTATGGCCGAGAGCGGTTCGAGTCGTGAGGCTGAGGCGAGTTTCACGGGACGGCGGCATCCGTGACGCCATACGTTTGGGGCCATGAACGCCCTGGAGCTCACCGACTATCGCGCCGCCGTCGCCCGGATGTATCTGGCCGACACCGACCTGAAGGAGTTCCGCGCCCAGCGCGATGAGCTCTTCGGTTCGCACCCCCAGTCGGCCATCCCGCCGGAAGCTCGCGCCCAGTTCCGCGGACTGCGCTACCTGCCGCCGAACGACGGCGCCATCGTCGAAGCCACGCTGCGCCCGGCTGATGGCGAGATCGACATCGACACCGGCGGCGAGGACGGCGTCGTTCACTACAACCGGGTCGGCATCCTCGAGACGCCACTCGGCGAGCTGTCCCTCTGGTGGATCAAGGCCTACGGCGGCGGCCTCTTCCTTCCGGTTCGCGACGGCCTGTGCGGCCACGGCGCCTACGGCGGCGGCCGCTACCTCACCGACACGGTCAAGGGCACCTTCGGCCGGGGCCTTCAGATCATTTCCGGTACGCGGGTCAAGCTCGACTTCAACTACCTCTACAACCCGTCCTGTGCCTACGACGACGCCTGGCAGTGCCCGCTGGCCCCGATGGAGAACCGCATCGACGCCACCATCGAGGCGGGCGAACTGACGTACCACTGAGGCGCCACTGGGGTGGTCAGCGTTGGATGGTGCGGATCGACTCGGCGTCGTCGCGGCCGCCGCCGGTAGCCGTGGGACGTGCCCATCGCGCCGGTCCGATTCGGCCGACTTCCAGGCCGCCGAGTTTCGCCGTACGTATGTCAAGCGTCCTGGTTCTCCCCCTTCGCGCGGTTCACGCGGCGACCCGGCCCAGGAACGCGGTGAGGTTGGTGGCCAGGCGCTCGACCTTGTCCTCGAGGGAGATCGTCTCGGGCAGGCGGCCGCCGGGGCCCGGATCACGCTTGCCGCGAAGGTAGAGCGAGCAGCCGAAGTCGTTGCAGAAGTAGCTTCCGACCGAGTCGCCGCGCTTGCCGGCCGCGCCGGCCCGCGGCGCCACCATCAACGAGACGCCGGCCAGTGGGCTGACCGTGCACATCGAGCACATGCTGCGCCGCATCCGCTCGGCGCCGGCGCTCGGGGTCCGCAGAACCAGCGCCTGGTCACCGGCGACGAGGTAGGCCCGCTGCGGGGCGCGGGGATCTCGCCAGCCCAGATAGTCGAGTTCTTCCCAGGGCTGGTCACTCAGGTCACGTGGCACGTACAGGCGCTTGGCCTCGCCTTTGCTGCAGTTCACGAACGCGGCACGGATTTCCTGCTCGGTCAGCGGCTTCACGCGCTCCACGGTACGTCTGCCTAAACGCTTTAGGCAAAAGAAAAAATATCATAGGCTGTCGGCGGCGCCGAGCCTCGCCCGCGACCGCCGCAGGCAGACCGCGCCGGCGCTGTGCGCCGCTCCGGGACGCCTGAGGCGCGCGTCGTCCTCGCTGACCCGTGCGCCCTGCTGGTGGATCTCGCCGGCGACTCCGTCTATCGGATAAAAAATCCGCTCCTGCTATCTTGGGATCGGATAGTTAATCCCCTTCAGGAGGCGGTCATGCTCGACGGCATCACTGTGAACGGCACCCGGCGGACGTACGAAATCATCGGTCCCTCGGCCGGCCGGCCCGGACGGAGTCTCCTGCTCGTCTTCCACGGCTCGAAGCAGACCGGGGCCAAGCACCGCGAGTTCATCGGCCGCGCCTACGACGCCCTGGCCGAGAGCGGCGCCGCGGTGGTCGTCTACGCGGACGGCCACAAGGGCAACTGGAACGACGCCCGGCGGGAGAGCGCCTTCCCGGCCCGCATCGACGACAGTGACGACGTCGGTTTCGCCCGGGCGCTGGTGGAGAAGCTCGCTGTCAGCCACGGCATCGACCCGGCGAGGGTGTACGCGGTCGGCTACTCCAACGGCGGTCAGATGGTGATACGCCTGGCCCACGAGGCCCCGCAGCTGATCGCGGGGGCGACCGTGATCGCCGCGACCATGCCGGCGCCCGAGAGCTTCCTGATCGCCGACGCGCCGCCGGCGCCGATGCCGGTCCTGCTCATCCACGGCACGAAGGACCCGATCGTCAAGTACGAGGGCGGGCAGTTCAGCTGGTGGGCGCGCAAGGTGTTCAAAATCGGCGGCCGCAGCCTGTCCGCGCCCCAGACCGCGGCCTACTTCGCCGCCCGCAACGGCATCACCGCCGCGCCCACCACCACGAAACTGCCGGCGGCCGACGCCAAGACCTTCGTCGAGCGCACCGAATACCGCGAGCCCGGGCACCCGCCGGTAGCGCTTTACACCGTGCACGGCGGCGGCCATACGATCCCGGGACCGGCCCAGGCCCCCGCCGTGATGGGCCGGACCAACCAGGACGTGCGGACGGCCCAGCTCATCGACGACTTCTTCACCATCTCCGAGCCCGCACGCCAGTGAGAGGACCATGGAGTTGCGCTGCCTGATGATCGAGCAGAACTGGCCGCGCTGAGCCCACCACATCCCGAACCCGACGGTGCGCCGGGCCGGCCGTTGTCCATTCCAGACCCGGACCTCGCCTCTTAGATGAACGGCCAGCCCACCGGCTGGCTCAGAGCCAGCCGGCCGGGGATCGTCCACTGGGTGGTGGAGAGGTTGGCGGCCTGGGCGGCGGCCATGCCGTCACGGTAGATGCGGCCCAGCCGGCTCGTCCGGTAGAGCGGGTCGGAACTGCCGGCCTCGTACATGGCGGTCAGGACCGTCCGGGCGGTCTCCGTCACGTGGGCGATGGCGCCGCGCACGGCGGCCCGGTCGAGCTCGGTCGAGGCGGCGCCCGCCCGGTCCAGGTCGCGCTGTGTGGCCAGCAGCAGGCCCCGGGCCGCCGCCACCTGCGACAGCGAGCGGCCGACGGCGATCGCCACGTGGTCCTTCTCGGCCAGGGTGATGCCGTCGAAGCCCTTCTTCACGGCGGCCAGGGCGATCAGCTCGTCGATCGCCGCCTCGGCCATGCCGATCAGCACGGCCGCGCAGCCGGGGAACAGCAGGTTGATCACGGGCAGCCCGGTGGCGTGGTGCGGGGCGAACAACGCCTGGGTCATGTGCGCCGGGACGAAGACGTTCTCGGCGGTGACGGAGTTGCTGTCGGACGCCCGCATGCCCACCACATCCCACGTGTCCTGAATGGACACCTCGGAGCGTGGCACGGCACACAAGCGCAACGCGTCGAAGCCGGCTCCGGCCGTCGGGTCGGCCCCGGCCAGCAGGTACCACTCGGCCACGTGGGCGCCGCTGACGATCTTCCAGGTGCCGTTCAGCTGGTAGCCACCGTCGACCGGGGTGAGCAGGCCCGGCGAGCCCGAGTTGGCGATCAGCGGGGCCGTGCCGCCGCCCCAGATCCGCTCGGTGGCCTCCTCCGGCAGCCAGCCCGCCGCGAAGCCGAGGTTGAAGTTCCACAGCAACCAGGCGGTCGGGCCGTCGATGCGGGCGACGCGGGCGTAGAAGTCCAGCGCCTCGGCCACCGGCACCCCGAACCCGCCCCGCTCGCGCGGGGTGAGTACGCCGAACGCGCCCCGCTCCCGCAGCTCGGTCACCAGCTCGCCGGCCGGTCGTCCGCGTTCCTCGGCCTCGTCGCGGTACTTCTCGATCGCCGGGCGCAGCAGTTCGGGCAGTTCGTCGATCGGCATGACCGATCCCTTCCGTCGGGGACCCGCGGTTCGGGCCCGTCCGGACGAGATGCGCCGGATCCGCGGAAACTGCGCCCGGATCGCTATGACGCCGGTCTCACCTCGTGGCGTACGCGACGCCCATCCGCGCCACCCGGCCCTCACGCAGGCGGATCAGCCAGGCCGAGCCCGGGGGACAGTGCTCGGGATCCGAGTGCGGGTTGATGTAGTCGGTGTCCCACACCAGCACCTCCCCGCTGGCGGTGGCGTCCCGCAGCCGGACGCCCACACCCGCGCCGAAGGTGTAGTCCATCATCGCGCGCAGCGCCGACCGGTCGCCGACCAGACCGCCCAGCGCGAAGACCGAAAGGTCGGGCCGGTACCAGTCGTCGAGGACCCGGTCGTACGTGCCGCTCTGCATCGCCGTCAGATGGTCCCGCGCCTGCCGGCGGTGGGCCTCGTGATCCGCCGCGTGATGGGCGTCGTCCGCGGTCTCGCGAAGCGTGTGCGCCAAGGTCCGCCGGGCGTCGCGCAGCCGGCTGGCCACGGTGTCCTCGCCGATCCCGCAAAGTTTGGCGATTTGGTGGTACGACGTGTAGTCGCTGAAGTAGCGCAGCAGGACGACCTCACGCAGGGGCAGCGACAGCCGGCCGACCGCGTCCCGGACCCAGTCCCGGGCGTACGACTGGCCCAGCACCTCGTCCGGCCGCGGATCCCCGGCGGGCGGCATCAGCGGTTCCGGTTCGGCGACCGGCACCGGCTGACGACGGCGCAAAAGCATCTTGCAGGTGTTGCGAACGATCTGGCGCAGCCACGGCCCGGCCGCTTCGGGGTCGCGCAGCTCGGGCAGCCTGCGCATGGCCGTGAGCATGGTGTCCTGCACGGCGTCCTCGGCCTCGTCGGTGTATCCGAGCACCGCGATCGCGGTGGCCCGCAACCCGGCCCGGTGCCGCTCGGTGAGCACGGCGAACGCCGCCATGTCCCCGGTGCGCGCCGCCCTGACTAGTTCCGCGTCCGATCTGAGCACTCACCCATTAAAGCTCGGCCCCAGAACGTCGCGAGCGCCCTGGCGCAGCAGGGCGGCGGCCACCGATGTGCCCAGGGTGACCGGGTCGGTGGCCCACTCGTGCGCGTCCAGGACCGTCTTGCCGTCCAGGCTGACGACGCGGGCGCGCAGGCTGATCCGCCCGTCCGGTTCGGTCCGGGCGTAGCCGCCGATGGGGGAGTGGCAGGAGCCCTGCAGGACGTGCAGCATCGTGCGCTCGGCCACGGTCTCCTGCCACGTGCGCGGATCGCCCAGCGCGGCGGCGAGCTCGACCGTGTCCCGGTCGTCCTCGCGGCATTGCAGCACCAGCGTGCCCGAGCCGACCGCGGGCACCATGGTGTCGACGTCGAGGTACTGGGTGATGCGGTTCACCTGGCCGATGCGCTCGAGCCCGGACGCACTCAGGAGCAGCGCGTCGTAGTCGCCGGCCGCCAGCTTGGCCAGGCGGCTGTTGGCGTTGCCCCGGATCGGGACCGGCGTCAGGTGCGGCCAGTGCAGGGCGAGCTGGGCCACCCGGCGTACGGCCGAGGTGCCGATCCGGGCGCCGGGCGGCAGGTCCTCGAGGCGGGTCCCGGCCGGGTGCACGAGGCAGTCGCGGACGTCGTCGCGGGCCAGGTACGAGGCCAGGACCGTGCCGGCCGGGGCCGGGCGGTCGCCGGGCACATCCTTGACGCAGTGCACGGCCAGGTCGACCTCGCCGGCCAGCAGCGCGCCGTCGACCTCCTTGGTGAACGCGCCCTTGCCGCCCAGCAGGGCCAGGTCGCCCTGCCACCGGTCACCGCTGGTGGTCATCGAGACAACCTGGACCTCGACGTGCGGATACCGCTCGGCCAGCATGCGGCGCACCCGCTCGACCTGGGCCAGGGCCATGGGCGAGTTCCGGGTGCCGATACGGAGCGTACGCATGACCGCCAGGTTAGACCGATCAGCCGGCCGGGTTGCGCCGCCCACGCTGAGGTCGGTAATCGTCCGCGCTGAACCCTCACCCGGATCACGTCCCTGCGCGTCCAGCAGCCCGGTGGCGGTGTCCCGGAGCCACCGCCCGGCCCTCGTTCGCGCCGAACTCCCTGTGACGAACCTGTCGGATAGAACGTTCCGTCTTGACATTGGTTCGGGGAGTCATCATGGTTGGCCACAACAGAACGTTCGTTCTTTCACGTGGTGGTCGGTCCCCGGCGCCTCGCCGGACGTCCGTTCGCTCACGAAACACCGAGAGGATGACTATGACCACCGTTGCCGCTCCCGGCATCTCGACGACGGCGGCCGCCCTGCGGCGGTTGTATTTCGCCCGGGCCGCCTTCGCCCTGGTCTGGGCCGGGGTGACCTTCGCGGTCGCCGACGAGCTCACCGGGCTCAGCGCCACCCTCCTGGTGATCTACCCGCTGGTCGACGTGGCCGCCGCCGTCATCGACGCCCGCTCGTCGCGCTCCACCGGCTCGCCGGCCCTGCTGTACGTCAACATCGCGGTCAGCCTGATCGCCGCGGTCGGCCTGGCCATCGCCGGTTCCTCCGGCATCCCGGCGGTGCTGCGCGTCTGGGGCGCCTGGGCCGTCGTGGCCGGTCTGGTCCAGCTGTTCGTCGGCGTCACCCGCCGGAAGATGGGCGGCCAGTGGCCGATGATCATCAGCGGTGGCCTCTCCGTGCTCGCCGGTTCGTCGTTCTTCGCCGCCGCCTCCGCGACCGATCCCGCCATGACCAACGCGGTCGGCTACGCGATCCCGGGCGCCATCTTCTTCCTCATCGCCGCCGTCCGGCTCGGCCGTACCGCAAAGGGAAACTGACATGAGCGACACCACGTACGACGTCGTTGTGATCGGTGCCGGCCCTGTCGGCGAGAACGTCGCCGACCGGGCGGTGCAGGGCGGTCTGTCGGTCGCCATCGTGGAGCGGGAGCTGGTCGGTGGTGAGTGCTCGTACTGGGCGTGTATGCCCACCAAGGCGCTGCTGCGCAGCACCGCCGCGCTGCGAGCGGCCCGCCAGGTACCCGGCGCCCGCGAAGCGGTCACCGGACAGCTGGACGCGGCGGCCGTTCTGGCCCGCCGTGACTCGTTCGCGTCGAACTGGAAGGACGACGGCCAGGTTTCCTGGCTCGACTCGGCCGGCATCAGGCTGTACCGCGGCCAGGGCCGGATCAGCGGCGAGCGGATCGTCGAGGTGTACAGCGCCGACGAAGCCGTGACCACGCTGACCGCCCGGCACGCGGTGGTCGTCGCGACCGGGACCAGCGCTCTGGTTCCCGACATCGAGGGCCTGCGTGAGGCCAAGCCGTGGACCAGCCGCGAGGCGGCCTCGGCCAAGGCGGTTCCCGGCCGGCTCATCGTCATCGGCGGCGGCGTCGTGGCCTCGGAGATGGCCACCGCCTACACGAGCCTCGGCGCCAAGGTGACGATGCTCGCCCGGGACGGCGTGCTCCACCTGGCCGAGCCGTTCGCCGGCGAGCGGGTCACCCAGGCGCTGCGCGAGTCCGGTGTCGACGTGCGGCTCGGGGCCGAGGCGGTTTCCGTCCGCCGCGACGAGTCCGGCACGGTGCACGTCACGCTCACCGACGGCGAGCAGATCGCCGCCGACGAACTGCTGGTCGCCATCGGCCGGGTTCCGAACACCCAGCAGCTCGGGCTCGACACCATCGGTCTCGAGCCCGGCTCCTGGCTCACGGTCGACGACGCCCTGCGCGTCGCCGGCGCGGGGGAGTGGCTGTTCGCCGCCGGCGACGTGAACCGGCGTTCGCTGCTGACGCACCAGGGCAAGTATCAGGCGCGGGTGCTGGGCGACGCGATCGCGGCCCGGGCCAAGGGCGAGCCGGCCGACACCGGTACGTACGCCCGGTACGCGGCCACCGCCGACGAGCGGGCGGTGCCGCAGGTCGTGTTCACCGAGCCCGAGGTGGCCTCGGTCGGCCTGACCGCCGCCGCGGCGGAGAAGGCCGGCCTGAACATCCGGGTCATCGACTACGACCTGGGCGCGGTTTCGGGTTCGGTGCTGCACGCCGAGGGCTATGCGGGTCAGGCCCGGATGGTCGTCGACGAGGACCGCCAGGTGATCGTCGGTTTCACCCTGGTCGGCCCGGACGTGGCCGAACTCATCCACGCCGCCACCATCGCGGTCGTCGGCGAGGTGCCGATCGACCGGCTCTGGCACGCCGTCCCGGCGTTCCCGACCGTCAGCGAGGTCTGGCTGCGCCTCCTGGAGACCTACGGCCGCTGAGCGGCCGTCCAACCAATCGAAAGGTTCGATCTGAAATGCGTATCCGTCTCTCCCGCCGTGCCGCCGTCGTCGGCGCCACCACCCTCGCCCTGCTCGGTGCGGCCGCTGTTCCGGCCGCCGCCATGGCCTCCGGCAAGAACACCAAGCCGGCCAAGCCGACCATCGTGCTCGTGCACGGCGCCTGGGCCGACTCGTCCAGCTGGAACCCCGTCATCGAGCGGCTGCGCCACGACGGCTACCCGGTCAAGGCCATCGCCAACCCGATCCAGGGACTGACCAGCGACAGCGCGTACGTGACCAGCTACCTCGCCACCATCAAGGGCCCGAAGGTCCTGGTCGGCCACTCGTACGGTGGGGCGGTCATCACCAACGCCGCCACCGCCGTACCCGATGTGAAGTCGCTGGTCTACATCGCCGGCTTCATCCCGGTCCAGGGCGAGACCATCGGCGAGCTCGCCGCGCAGTCCACCCCGGCCCTGCCGCTGATCACCACCCCGGTGCCCGCGGGCGCCGAGGTCATCATCGACCCGGCGAAGTTCCGCGAGGCGTTCGCCGGCGACCTGAGCAAGGACGACGCGGCCAACCTGGCCACCGTTCAGCGCCCGGCCAACACCAAGGCGGTCACCGACGCCAGCGCGACCGAGGGCTTCCGCAAGATCCCGTCGTACGCCCTGCTGACCCGTCAGGACAAGGCCATCAACCCGGCCCTGCAGCGCAAGATGGACGTCCGCGCCGGCGCCAAGATCACCGAGGTGAACGCGTCGCACGCGGTCATGCTCAGCCGGCCCGACGCCGTCACGAAGATCATCGAGCAGGCCTCGCGATGACTTTCGCGCTCGGACGTGCGTGAGCCCCGCGCCGCTTTTGGCCGGGGGAGCAGCGCGGCTATCGCATTCCTGACCGGTGACGACGCGTTCTGATGGCGCCTGGACCACGCCGATCACCCGTCGGCTGCACCGGTCTGCCGAGCGGTGTCACCGAGTTCAGCCCGCCGGTCAGCGCTCGGCCGGCTGACGCTGGCCGTGGATGCGGACCAGGCCCTCGACGCCGCGCTGGAAGGTGTCGACGATCAGGTCGGGGTTGAACAGGCAGCCGGCCGCCATGGCACCGTCGCGCAGCATGACGAAGTGGCGGGCGGCGGCGTCGGACGAGTCCTCGGCGACCTGAGCCATCAGCGTCGTGAGGGTGTCCAGGAACCACTGGCGGTGGGCGATGATCTGCTGGTGCACCGGGTGGTCGACGTCGGGGAACTCCGCGGCGGCGTTGAGGAAAGCGCAGCCGCGGAACCCCGGGCGCTTGATGCCGGCGGCGATGGTGTCCGCGATGGCCAGCAGGGCGTCGGCCGCCGTCGCGTTGGCGGCGATGGCCGCGGTGATGGCGCCGCGGTCCATCTGGTGCACTTCCCGCAGATAGGTGACCACGAGGTCGTCCTTACTGGGAAAGTGCCGGTAGAAGGTCGCCCGGGTAACTTTGGCCTCGGCGATGATCCGGTCGACGCCGACCGCGTGGATGCCGTCGGCGTAGAAGATCTGACTCGCCGTGCTGAGAAGTCGCTGCCGAGCCTCGGAGGGTCGCGATTCCGAGGCTCGAGTATCGGTTGTGCCGCGCGTCATGCCACCAGCTTAGCGGGTAGAACGTTCGGTCTGAAGCCTGCGTACCTGACGAACGCGGGTCACGCCCGGTGCGCGTGTCAGGAGCCGTGAGCTGAGGGCGCCCGCGGCGCGGCGGCGAGACCGCCGGGACGGGACTCGAAGACGATCGCCAGTGGTGCGGCGAGGAACACCGAGGAGTAGGTGCCGACGACGATGCCGATCAGCAGGGCCAGCGCGAAGTCGACGAGGGAGTCGCCGCCGAGCACGGCGAGCGCGGTGAGGATGAAGACCGCGCCGAGGCCGGTGTTCACGGTGCGGGGCACGGTCTGCAGGCTGCCGGTGTTGACCAGCCTCGCGAACGGGGTGCCGCGCCGGTCCTTCGGCCGGACCAGCTCGCGGATCCGGTCGAAGTTGACGACCGAGTCGTTGACCGAGTACCCGATGACGGTCAGCACGGCGGCCAGGAACACCCCGTCGATGGGCCGTCCCAGCCAGGAGAACACGCCCACGACCAGCAGCACGTCGTGGAGCATGGCCAGCACGGTTGCCGCTCCCCACTGCCAGCGGAACCGGACGGCCAGATAGATCAGTTGTGCGGTGAGCGCGGCTCCGAGCGCGATCAGGGCGTTGCGGCGCAACTCCTCACCGAGGGTCGGCCCGATCTTCTCGTCGCGCAGCCGCTGGATGTCGCCGCCGCCCGCTCGGGCCAGCGCGGACCGTACCTTCGTTTCGGTTTCCTCGCCGAAGGCGCCGGCCCGGACGCTGATGTTGCCGTCACCGGAGGTGTTGACGACCGCCCGTTCCAGTCCCGCCGAGGCGACCGCGTCTCGCGCCGCGTCGGCCGAAAGCGGGGCGGTGGCGGCGTATTCGACGAGGCGGCCGCCGGTGAACTCCACTCCGAGGTTCAGCCCGCGGATCCCGATGCCGGCGACCGCGAGCACCACCGCCGCGGCGGACACCCCCAGCCATAGCCGTCGGCGTCCCATCAGGTCGGGATCGCGGGATTCCAGCCTGCTCCGGACCCAGCCGATGCCGGCGAGGCCGCTCCAGGCCGGCCGCCGGTTCAGCCAGCGGGCATCGGCCAGCGGACCGGCCAGCGCCCGAGTCAGGACAAGAGCGGTGAACATGGATACCGCAACACCGATGGACAGCGTGACGCCGAAGCCGCGCACCGGGCCGGAGGCGAGGAAGAACAGCAGCCCGGCGGCGAGCAGTGTGGTGATGTTGGAGTCGATGATCGCGGTCCAGGCGTTGCTGAACCCGCCTCGCAGGGCGGTTCGCAGGCTGCGGCGGGCGCCGCGGGCCGCGTACTCCTCCCGGGCTCTTTCGAAGACCAGCACGTTCGCGTCCAGGGCCATGCCGATGGCGAGGACGAAACCGGCCAGTCCCGGCAGGGTGAGGGTGGACCCGATGGCCAGCAGCGCGGCGTAGGAGATGAGGCCGTAGCAGACGAGGGCGATCGCGGCGATCCCGCCGATGAGCCGGTACACGGCGATGATGAACAGGATGGTCGCGATCATGCCGAGGATCGCGGCTGTCGCGGACGCCTCGATCGCCGCCGCGCCTAGGCTCGGGCCGACCGTACGCTGTTCGATGACCTCGACCGGGACCGGGAGCCCGCCCGCGCGGATCAGCAGGGCGAGATCCTTCGCCTCGCTCTCGGTGTAGTCGCCGGTGATCTGGGTGCGGCCGCCGGCGATACCGGCGTCGCAGGCGACGTCCTCGTTGACCTGCGGCGAGGAGATCACCTCCCGATCCAGGACGATGGCGACCCGCCGTGCGGGATCACCGGGTGCGGCGCAGGCGGCGTCGGCGGTCAGCTTGCGCCAGGCTTCTCCGCCGGCACCGCGGAAGTCGAGGCCGACCTGCCAGCCGGTGAACTGGTCCAGGGCGGCGGTGGCGCTGTCGACCTGCTGGCCGGACAGGGCGGCGGGTCCCAGCCGTAACCGTTCGCCGCTCTCCGCCGCAAGGACGAGCTCCCCACCGGGCGCGCCACTCGGGCCGGGGGACGGTTCTGCGGCGACGACGCCGAAAACGGGATGGAACGTCAGTTGGGCGGTACGGCCGATGACCCCTACCGCCTCGGCCGGATCGGTGACGCCGGGCAGTTCCACGATGATCCGGCGATCACCGGAGCGGGCCAGCGCCGGCTCGGCGACGCCGAGTTCGTCGACGCGGCGGCGCAGCACTTCGAGCGCCTCGTCGGTGGTGGCGGTGGTGGCCCGGGCGAACTCGCCGTCCCGGGTTTCGAGAACGATCTGGGTTCCGCCGCGCAGGTCAAGCCCGAGCCGGGGCGAACGGGTGGCGATCAGCCATCCCGAAACCGCCAGCACGACCAGGGCGAGAATTGCGCGCACGGCAGTAGCGCGCGACATTTCGGATGCTCCTCGACACGGATGAGCCCACGGCCACCGTTCGTCGACGGCTCCGCGGGTGAAGGAAGAAGGGACACGACTACGCCGTGCGGCGTGGCGGTGCCCGACCTCCCACCGTGTGCAGCAGCGGCGACGGCTTCGCCGCGGGAATCCTCGCCGTGGTGCCCGTCCACCGCACGCGTCGCCGGACACCGAACAGCAGCGCCACGAGCGTGGCCGTGAACAGCAACAGGCCTGGCTGCAACGGCCGACCGGTCAGCCGGGTGTCCGGCAGCAGCGGCGTGGCCGACTGAGGCACGACCGCGGCCACCGCCAGGCGGGGCAGGGTATCGGCGGTGGGCGTCTCATCGTGATCGACGCTGCTGAGCGCGGCCCAGGCGATCGTGAGAACCAGCACGAGCGGCAGCACCACAGCACGGCATGCCCGCCGCACCCGCTGCTCAGCCCGCACGCCGTACTCCCCTCGCCGGAGGACCGATGATACCTGGCCTCGTCCGGACCAGGCGGCTCGTTCCACGTTGGCCGGCTCCGGGCCGCGAGGCCTCAGATCTCGTCCGGTTCCGCCGTCTCGGTCTCGAGGTGGGCGCGCAGCCAGCTCTCGGTCGTGGCGACGTGCAGGAGCGCGGCCGCGTGCGCCAGCGGGCCGTCGTGGGCGGCCAGGGCCGCGTAGATCGCTTCGTGTTCGGCCAGGGTTCGTCCCGCGGCGTTGTCGTCGACGAGGCCGCGCCAGACCCGGGCCCGCAGAGTCCGGCTCGACACGCCGTCCAGCAGCGTCGACAAGGTCCGGTTGCCGGTGGCGGCGAAAACGGCGCGGTGGAAAGCGGCGTCGTGCTCGTTGAGCAGCTCCACGTCGTCGCGGGCGCCGCGCATGGCCTCGAGATGTCCGCGTACGGCGTCGAGCTGGTCGCCGGAGATGCGCTCGGCGGCCAGGCCGGTTGCCACCGGCTCGAACAGCCGGCGTACCTCGGTCAGCTCCAGCAGGGTATGACCCTGTAGCAGCTCGACCGCCACGCCCACGCCCTCGAGCAGCAGCTCGGGTTCGAGGCTGGTGACGTAGGTGCCGGTGCCCCGGCGTACCTCCAGGACATTGGCGACCACCAGCGCTTTGACCGCTTCTCGCATGAGGTTGCGGCCCAGGCCGAGGTCGGCGGCGAGCTGCTGTTCGGGCGGCAGCCGGGAGCCCGGGCGCAGCTCCCCGGTGAGGATGAGCTCGCGGATGCGGGCGATGGCCTTGTCCGTCAACGACACTGTCGATCCTCCCTGCCGGGAGCCCAACGTAGCAGAGACATCCCATGTCAGCCGAGTACTTCAGCACGGCGGAGCCGGCCCGGCTTTCGGTTAACTCGGCATTACGCGGCAATTTCGGCCGGATCTATGGACAGGGCTGCGTCTACGGGTCTACAAAGACATCCCATGTCCGGTTCCATCGACGGCGATAGATCGGAGCACCGATGAGACTTCGAACCGGCACCGCGGGAGCCGCGCTTCTGCTGGCCGCCGCGCTCACCGCGGCGTGCGGCGACGACGGCGGCAGCGCCGGCGCCTCCGCCGACGGCAAGCCCCTGGTCGGGGTGGACTACCCGCGTTCCGACACCGACTTCTGGAACTCGTACATCAAATACACACCGCAGTTCGCCGGCGAGCTCGGCGTCGATCTGAAGACGACCAACTCGCAGAACGACGTGGCGAAGCTGACCGCCAACGTGCAGACCTTCATCAGTCAGGGCGTCAAGGGCGTCGCGATGGCCCCGCAGGACACCGCCGCCATCGCGCCGACGCTGCAGCAGCTCGAGGCGAAGAAGATTCCGGTGGTCACCGTCGACACCCGGCCCGACACCGGCAACGTCTTCATGGTGGTGCGGGCCGACAACCGGGCGTACGGCGAGAAGGCCTGTCAGTTCCTCGGGGCCAAGCTCAACGGCGCCGGCAAGGTCGTGATGCTGCAGGGCGGTCTGGACTCGATCAACGGCCGGGACCGCACCGAGGCGTTCAACGACTGCATGAAGAAGAACTACCCGAACATCACGGTCTTCGGCGAGGCGACCAACTGGGACGGCGCCGTCGCCTCGCAGAAACTGCAGACCCGGCTCACCGAGCACCCCGACATCAAGGGCGTCTACATGCAGTCCAGCTTCGCCCTGGCCGGCACGCTGCAGCTGCTCAAACAGCGCGGCCTGCTGGTGCCGCCGACCGATCCGAAACACGTCTTCGTGGTCAGCAACGACGGCATCCCGCAGGAGCTGAAGGGCATCGCCGCCGGCGAGATCGACGCCACGGTGTCGCAGCCCGCCGACCTCTATGCCAAGTACGCCCTGTCGTACGTGAAGGACGCCATCGACGGCAAGACCTTCCAGCCGGGACCGACCGACCACGACAGCACGATCATCCAGGTCCGGCCGGGACTTCTCGAGGACCAGCTGCAGGCCCCGCTGGTCACGGCGGACGGCGCCACCTACGGCGGCGTGCCGAGCGTGAAGTCCGACGACAAATCGCTCTGGGGCAACAACCTCAGCTGAGGCGACCCGGCGAGCGGAGGCAGCACGACATGAGTGACAACCAGGCCGCCCTGCCCGTGGTGGAGGCGACGAAGATCAGTAAGCGGTTCGGATCGACAGTGGCCCTCCACGACGCCGATCTGGTCGTGCAGCCGGGGCAGACGCACGCTCTGGTGGGCCGCAACGGGGCCGGGAAGTCCACGCTGGTCTCGATCCTGACCGGACTGCAGCAACCGGACGCCGGCCGGCTGCGGTTCGGCGGGCGGCCGGCGCCGAGGATCAGCGACCGGGACGCATGGCGCCGCGAGGTGGCCTGCGTCTATCAGAAGTCGACCATCATCGGCTCGCTGTCGGTGGCCGAGAACCTCTTCCTCAACCGGCAGGACCGCGGCCGCGCCGGTCTCCTGGACTGGCCGGGGGTGCGGCGGCGGGCGCGGGAGCTGCTGGCCACGTACGGGGTGGAGGTCGACGCCCGCACGCTGGCCGGCGACCTCTCGGTGGAGCAGCGGCAGTTCGTCGAGATCGCCCGCGCGCTTTCCTTCGGGGCACGGTTCATCATCCTCGACGAGCCCACCGCCCAGCTGGACGCCGCCGCGATCGCCCGCCTGTTCAGCAAGATCCGCGAGCTGCAGGCGCAGCGGGTCACCTTCCTGTTCATCAGCCACCACCTGCAAGAGGTCTACGACATCTGTGACACGGTGACGGTCTTCCGGGACGCCCGCTGGATCGTCACCGCACCGGTCGCCGAGTTGCCGCGCGCCGATCTCGTCGCCGCGATGACCGGCGACGCGGGCGGCTTGACGGCGACCCGGGAACGGCCGGCGGTCAGCGCCGCCGGGACGCCCATGCTGCGGGTCAGTGATCTGAGCGGGGACAATTTCGCCGAGCTGAGCCTCGACATCCGGCCGGGCGAGATCGTCGGCGTGGCGGGAGCCGGCGGTAGCGGGCGGACCGAGCTGGCCGAGACCATCGTCGGGTTGCGGCGACCCGCGTCCGGCACCATCACCGTCGGCGGCACGCCGGTCAAACCCGGCGACGTCGGCGCCGGCCTCGCCGCGGGCATCGGGTTCGTCCCGCAGGACCGGCACCGCCAGGGCTTCGTCGCCGACATGTCGATCGCCGACAACGCCACCATGACGATCGCCGGGCGCCTGGGGCGGGCCGGCCTGATCAGCCGGCGCCGGACCGACGCCGAGGCGCGCGCCATGATCGAGAGCTTGGCGATCAAGACCACCGGTCCGGAGCTTGCCGTACGCGCTCTGTCCGGGGGCAACCAGCAGAAGGTGGTCATGGCGCGCGCTCTGGCCAGTCAGCCGCGCCTGCTGGTGCTGATCAACCCGACCGCCGGCGTCGACGTCCGGTCGAAGGAGTTCCTGCTGAGCAAGGTCGACGAGGCCGCCGACAGCGGCACCGCCGTGCTCGTCGCCTCGGACGAACTGGACGACCTGCGCCCCTGCGATCGGGTCCTGGTGCTGTTTCAAGGGCGCCTCGTCACCGAACTGCCACGGGGCTGGCATGACCACGAACTGGTGGCCGCGATGGAGGGATTGAACCGGCATGTCTGACACCGCAACCGCGCAGGCGTCCCAGCGCGACGCACCCGACCCGCCGCCGCGATCCGGCCGTCGTACGGCCCGGATCCGTTTCGCCCGGCTGCGCGATCTGGTGCTGGTGCCGGCGATCGTGGCCATCGCCGTCATCGGGCAACTGGTCAGCCCGGTGTTCCTCAACCGCGACAACCTGATCAACATCCTGCAGACGATGTCGGAGATCGCTCTGCTGGTGCTGGCACAGACCCTCGTTCTGATCGCGGGCAAGATGGACCTGTCCCTGGAGTCGACCTTCGGCCTCGCGCCCGGCATCGCGGCGTGGCTGACCGTGGCCGCCGGCGCCGGGCACGGCCTCGGCGCGCTCTCCGGCGTCTGGGCGGTGCCGATCACGTTGCTGGTCGGCGTTCTGGTCGGCGCCGCCAACGCGGTTCTGATCGTGCGGTTCGGGCTCAACGGATTCATCGTGACCCTGGGCATGCTGATCGTGCTCCGCGGCCTGCTCACCGGCATCTCCGGCGGCCAGACCTTCTTCGGGCTACCCTCGTCGATGATGTACCTCGGCACGGCCGTGTGGCTCGGGCTGCCGGCCTCGGTGTGGCTGTGCCTGGTGCTGTTCGCGGCCGGCATCGTGGTGCTCGGCTACACCCGGTTCGGCCGCGCTCTCTACGCCATCGGCGGCAACGCCGACGCCGCCCGGGCCGCGGGCATCCGCGTCGAGCGGGTTCTGACCATCGTGCTGATCGTGGCCAGCGTCCTCGCCGCCCTCGGTGGCCTGCTCCTGTCCGGGCGGCTGGCATCGGTCGCCGCGGCCCAGGGAAACGGCTACATCTTCACCGTCTTCGCCGCGGCGGTGATCGGTGGCGTCAGCCTCAACGGCGGCAAGGGCACCGTGTTCGGGGCCTTCACCGGCATCCTGTTGCTCTATCTGATCCAGAACGTGCTGACCCTGGCGTCCGTACCGGCGCAATGGATCGGCGCCCTGAACGGCGCGATCATCCTGATCGCCCTCGTGCTCTCGCGGATCACCTCAGGCAAGGCCCAGGACTGAACGACCGGAGTGACCCCATGACTGCTGTTCGCGCTGCTTCGATCATCGGCCTTGACGTGCTCGACGTGCGCTTCCCGACGTCGGAGCATCTCGACGGATCCGACGCCATGAATCCCGAACCGGACTATTCCGCGGCCTACGTGATCCTTCGGACCGATGCCCCGGACGGTCTGGAGGGTCACGCGCTGGCCTTCACCACGGGGCGGGGCAACGACGTGCAGGCGGCTGCCATCGCCGCGCTGGCACCGTACGTGGTCGGCCGGGATGTGCACGACATCTGCTCGGACCTGGGCGGCTTCGCTCGCGCCCTGACCCACGACCCGCAGTTGCGCTGGCTCGGGCCGGAGAAGGGCGTCATCCACATGGCCACCGGGGCGGTGGTGAACGCGGCGTGGGACCTGGCCGCGAAACGGGCCGGCCTGCCGGTGTGGCGCTTCCTCAGCCAGATGTCACCCGGCGAACTCGTGTCGCAGGTGGACTTCCGCTGGCTCGGCGACGCGCTCACCCCGCAGGACGCGCTCGAGTTGCTGCGCCGGGCCGAACCGGGCCGGCCGGAACGCACGGCCCGGCTCATCGAGACCGGCTACCCGGCGTACACCACCACACCGGGCTGGCTCGGTTACTCCGACGAGAAGCTGACCAGGCTCGCGCGGGAGGCGGTGGCCGACGGTTTCACCCAGATCAAGCTGAAGGTCGGCGCGTCGCTCGAGGACGACATCCGCCGGATGCGGGCCGCTCGGGCCGCGGTCGGCCCGGACGTGCGGATCGCCGTCGACGCCAACCAGCGGTGGGATGTCGCGCCCGCGATCGAGTGGATGCGGGCCCTCGCCCCCGACCGGCCGTACTGGATCGAGGAGCCCACCTCGCCCGACGACATCCTCGGGCACGCCGCCGTACGAGCCGGAGTCCAGCCGATCAAGGTGGCCACCGGCGAGCACGTCGCCAACCGGGTGGTCTTCAAGCAGTTGTTGCAGGCCGGTGCCGTGGACATCGTGCAGATCGACGCCGCGCGGGTCGGCGGCGTCAACGAGAACATCGCGATCCTGCTGCTGGCCGCGAAGTTCGGCGTCCCGGTGTGCCCCCACGCGGGCGGCGTCGGCCTGTGCGAGATGGTGCAGCATCTGGCGATGTTCGACTACGTCGCCGTCTCGGGCACGGTCGAGGACCGGGTGATCGAGTACGTCGACCATCTGCACGAGCATTTCGTCGACCCGGTACGCCTGCGCGACGGCCGCTATCAGGCCCCGGCCCGGCCCGGGCTCAGCGCGCAGATGCTGCCGCGGGCGCTCAAGGAGTACGCGTACCCCGACGGTCCGGTCTGGTCCTCCCGTGTCTGACCCCGGCCTGGTCGACGCCCATCACCATCTGTGGGATCTGGACCGGCGCCCGCAGCCCTGGCTGGACGAACCGGCCCACCAGCCGATCCGCCGGACGTTCGGCACCGCGGACCTGGCCGCGGCGGCCACCCGTCCGATCGCCGGCCGGCGGTTGCGGACCACGGTGCTGGTGCACTGCCTGGCTTCCGTCGGCGAGACGAGGGAGCTTCTGGCCCTGGCCGCCGAGGATCCGCTGGTCGGAGCCGTGGTCGGCTGGGTGGATCTGACATCGCCGGCGGTCGGCGACGTTCTCGACGAGTTGAGCGCCGGGCCGGGCGGCGCGTACCTGCGGGGTCTGCGTCATCTCGTCCAGGGCGAGGACGATCCCGGCTGGTTGCAGCGCCCGGACGTCGAGCGCGGGTTGCGGGCGGCCCGGCAACGTGGTCTCGGGTACGACCTTCTCGTCCGCAGCCACCAGTTCCCCCAGGCCATCCGCCTCGCCGAGCGTCTGCCGGAGATGCCGATGGTCCTCGACCACGCGGGCAAGCCACCGATCGCCGGTGGCGACCTCACGGACTGGGAACGGCAGCTGCGCCGCCTGGCCGAGCACGAGCAGGTGATGTGCAAGGTCTCCGGGCTGATCACCGAGGCCGACCATGCGCTCTGGAGCCCGGCCGACATCCGGCCGGTCGTCGAGGTGCTGCTGTCCGCGTTCGGCCCGCGGCGGCTGATGTTCGGGTCCGACTGGCCGGTCTGCACGCTGGCCGGCGGCTGGAACCGGTGGGCCGCGACGGTCGACGGTCTGCTGTCCGGCTGTTCACCCGAGGAGGCCGGCGCCGTGCTGTCCGGCACCGCCCGCTCCTTCTACGGATGTTGACCGCCTGGTGAGGCCGACGGTTGCCATTTTCCGTTCACCGACGTCGATGCCCGTGCCAGAATCTCGGCCATGCTGCACCGAGACGAGGCCGCCCTGGCCGCCTACGTGGCCGACCGCCCCGGTCGAGCCGTGCTGGTGATCCGCGAATCTCCCGACGACGAGATGGCCATGGCCGCGCTACGAGCCGCGGCGGACGCCGTCCGAGCCATCCCCCACCCCGACGAGCCCACCGCGCCCTTACCCAATGCGGCAGACGCCTTTCTCAGCGACGACGGCCCGACCCTCCACCTGGATCTGCAGGACCACGCCGGCCAGGCCCCGCGGGTGGTCGCGGCGGCGTTGGCCGCGCTCGACGCCGGCGGGGTGTCCGGCCGCCTGGAGCCGCTCCGCCCACCGGCGCCGCCTTACGAATACGACGCGAACGCCCACATCCTCACCGGCGTGACATTCCTGGAATCGCTCGACGAACGCGGTCTTCCACCCGCTTTCCCCGACGCTTTTCCCATTCCCGCCGAAGCTGTTCTGGTGCTGGCCCAGCAGTCCAAGTCAGACACTTGGCAGCACGCGGCCTGGCGCCGCTCACACCCATTCGCCGAATACCCCGAAGCGCTGCGCGCTTTCGGTTGCGACTTGGAGCCGGTGACAGCCCGGGACGCCCTCATGAAGGCCACAGGCATGACCCGGGACCTGATCCGCCACCCAGCCGGCTCAGGCAGCGTCTCCTCCTACCACGAATACGGGGCAGGCGACGACCCCCGCCTCTTCTACGTCAGCGTGGTCTGGCGCCCATCTGTTTGAAGTCCGCCGCCGGTCATACGTTCATGGTGCGCAGCCGTACAGCCTCGAGGTAGTCCCACAGGGCGCGTTCGCGGTCGGCGTCGTAGGACTCGCTCGACGAGGGTGTCACGCGGGTGCGGTCGACGTACGAGCCGGACGGCGCGGCCGTGCGCCCGGTGATGGTGGCGGCGAGCCGGCGGCCGGCCGTCGCGGCGTCGTCGATGGCCGGCGTCACCGTGAGCAACGGGACGACCCGGTCGTTGAGGAAGCGGGCGAAGGGCTTGGCGTGCCGGCCGTGCCCGGTGGCGGGGACCAGGCCAGGGCTGTGCGCGACGATGTCCACGCCAGGAGGCAGGCGCCTCGCCCACTCGTGCACCAGGTACATCGCCGCGAGCCTGCTGGTCGCGTACGCGGTGTACCCCGCGGCGGCGCTCGCCGGCGACGGGAAGGCGCCCGGCCGGGCCAGGACGCTCGGGTCGGCCCAGCGTGGTGCCGGGGTCAGTCCGTACGTGTGCCGTAGATCCCCGAAGTGTGTGCCGCTGTTCGTGAGCACGATCCGGGCCGGGCCGGCCAGCCGGGATTCGAGTGCGCGCAGCAGCAGATGGTTGGCCAGCACGTTCACGGCGAACGTGGTCTCCAGGCCATCCGGTGTGGTGTGCAGGGCATCGGTGAACTGGACGCCCGCGTTGCCGGCGAACCCGCGCAGCGGCGGCAGCTCTCCCGCGTCGAGCAGAGCGCCCACGGTTCGGCCGGCCGACTCGACACTGTCGATACTCGCCAGTTCGGTGTTCACGACCGTGACCCGGTCGTCGGCCCGTAGCTCACGCATCGCCTCGGCGCTGGTGGACTCACGGGCGAGGACGACAAGCCGGAGCTCCGGGTCGTCGTGCAGCAGGGCGGCCGCTGCGAAGCGCCCGATTCCCCGGGTCGCGCCAGTCATGACCAGCGTGTGCATATTTTTCTCCGTTCCCCTCGGCTGGCAACACCGATGACGCTAGAGCGATCAGTTCGCCGAAAGCGTCACCACGGAGTGGACAGTTCGCTGTCGCTCGCATGGGGGACCGGTTTTTCGGGCCCCGGTCACCTTTTGGTGACCGGGGCACTAAAAAGTGCGTTCTTCCGCGATCGGTATCGGCCTCCTACGGTTTTCCAGTAACCGAAAGAAAGTACGGAGGCAATTGACATGGCCGTAGCCCTGGTGAACCCGAGCGGGCTGCCCGAGATCCCGATCTACCGACACGTGTCGGTGGCCACCGGGTCGAAGCTCATCCACGTCGCGGGCCAGGTCTCCTGGGACGAGTCGGGCGCGCTGGTCGGCGACGGCGATCTCGCCGCCCAGGTCGAGCAGTGCTACCTGAACGTGGGAACCGCTCTGGCCGGCGTCGGCGCGACCTTCGCCGACGTGGTGAAGCTGACCATGCACGTCGTCGCCTGGAAGCCCGAGCAGATGCCGCTGGTGCTGGACGGGATCAGCCGCGCGGCGGCGAAGCTGGGCGTCACCCCGGCGGCACCGGCGTCGCTGTTCGGCATCGTGGCGCTCGACGTGCCGGAGCACCTCGTGGAGCTGGAGGCCGTCGCCGTGCTGGACTAGCCGGCGGCCGGGTCGCGGAATCGGCTACGGGACGCCTCGATGTGACCGAGGTACCGCTGGGTCCAACCGCACATCCCGTCGGCCACCTGACGCAACCCCTCGCCGGCCTCGGTGAGGGTGTAATCCACACGCGGCGGGATGGTGGGGTAGACGGTTCGCTCCACCAGCCCGTTGCGTTCCAGCATGCGCAGATTCTGGGTGAGCATCTTGTGGCTGATGCCGCCGATCTTGGTACGGAGCTCACCGAAGCGCAGGGCGCCGTCGCCCAGGAACTCGATGATCAGCAGAGCCCACTTGTTGGCGACATCCGAGAAGATCTCGCGCGCCAGCGAGTCCGCCCGGGCCAGATCGGCTTCCGGCGGCAGCCCACTGATCTCTTCCCGGGTTCCCATCCAACACTCTCCTTCGGTTTCTGAGTAACTGACAGAGAGTATCGCGGGGCGCGGGGTCAGCGCTGATTCCCCGCGCGCAGCCAGGCGATGTAGTCCGCGGCGGCGGCGGCGGTGTCGTACCGGGGTTCGAAACCGGTGTCCTCGCGCAGGCGTGTGATGTCGAGCCAGCTCACCGGGCGGTTTCCGCCCGAGGGAAGGTCGCACCGGAACTCCGGCTCGACGGAGCGGATCGCGGTGATGACGTCGGCGTTGCTCGTGGCGCGACCGGAGGCGACGTTGTACGTGGAATGGCTCAGCTTCGGCGCGAGCTGCAGCAGCGCGAGCGCGCGACCGGTGTCCTTGACGTACAGCAGGTCGAGGGCGTCCTCCGCGTGCGGCGGCGCGATGAGCCCCGACAGGTCGGGTTCGGCGCGCCGGGCTGCGGCGTCGGCCAGGGAAGGGGCGGCGAAGAACGGGTCGGGCAGGTGTCCGCCGGGGCCCCAGGTTCCCGAGATGCGTGCGTTGACGATCTCCACGTCCGTCACGTCCGAGAGGTGGCCGGCGAGGAGTTCGGTGATCTTCTTGAACGTGGGGATGGGGTGGGAGTGCTCGAAGGAGATCGGCACGTCCTCGGTCAGCCCATCTTCGGCGGCGAAGCCGTAGACGCCGATGGTGCTCGCGGTCACGACACGGCGCACACCCCAGGCCTGCGCGGCGCGGGCGATGTTGAGGAACGCCTCCAGGGCCGCCCCGGTGGCCTCGATCGGGTCGTCGTCGGTCACCGGCCAGGGCAGGGCGACGGCGAGGTGCACGATCCCGGTGATCGGGTACTGCCGGCCGACGGCGAGCAGGGCGTCGAGGTCGGCGACGTCGGCCTGGACGAGGTGAAGGGGCAGGTCGGTGAGGTGCGGGGGAGCCTGCGGAGTGCGGCGCTGGAGCAGGACGCACTCCTCACCGGCCTCGGTGAGGGCGCGGACGGTGTGGGAGCCGATGAAGCCGGCTCCTCCGGTGACGAGAATCATGGTGATGCCTTTCGAAGTGACTCTGATTGTCAGGAACTCAAACGATCAGTAGTGCTGACGATCAGAGTACGCCTAAGATGGTGGTCATGTCCACAAGCGCTGACCCGCACGAGGTCCTGGGGTACCTCCTCAAGCACGCGACCCAGAAGCTCACGGCGTTGACGGACGCGGCGCTCGAACCGCTGGGGATCGACAGCAAGGAATTCGGGGCGCTTCGGGTCCTGGCCAACCGAGAACCGGCGTCGCAGCTGCAGGTGGCGCAGACGCTCGGCGTCGACCGCACCACGATGGTGGCGTTGCTGGACGTGCTCGAACGCAAGGGCGTCGTCACGCGACGACCCGACCCCGCGGACCGGCGCAAGAATGTCGTCGAGCTCACCGAGCAGGGGTTGCAGATCTACGACGCGGCTCAGGTCGCGTACCGAAAGGCCGAGAGCACGTTCCTGGCCGGGACCAGCCCCAGTGCGTCGGATCAGTTCCGCCGGACGCTGCGAACCCTCGTGGAGAACTGAGCGGACCCCGGGCTCAGCGGGCGTTGCAGAGGGCGTGGTCGACCAGGTCGGTGGTGATGTCCGCCGTGGGCATCTGCACGCCGGGGTCCGGCTTGAGCGAGTCGGTGTTGATCGACACGGTGACGCTGCGGGAGCCGTTCGGGGTGACGCCGTTGCGGGTCATGAAGCCGGGGATGTCGCCGCCGTGGCTCCAGTAGCCGCCGCACGAGTTGTCCGCCCACACGATGCCCAGGCCGTACCGGGCGCCGGGCCACCTGGCCCGCAGATTGTCGTCGGTCGCCACGGTGCGTTGCATCTCGGCGAGCTGGGCGCGCTTGAGCACCTTGCCGGTCACCAGCGCCCGCAGGAAGGTGTTGGCGTCGTCCGCGGTGCTGATCATCTCACCGGCCGGGCCGGCCAGGGACGGGTTCAACAGTGTGGCGTCGATCGGCTCGCCGTAGCGGGGGTCCTCCGGCGTCGCGCCCGGGCCGGGGAACCGCTGGTAGCCCACCGCGTGCGGGCGCGGGATCGTCGGCGTGGTCCCCGGCAGGTAGGTGTCGCGCAGGCCGAGCGGCCGCACGATCCGGTCGCGGACCTCCTGCTGCCAGGTGTGGCCGGTGACCTTCTCGATGATCATCGAGGCCACGACGTAGCCGGTGTTGGAGTAACTCCACCGCGTGCCCGGCGCGAAGTCGGCCGGGAACCGCGTGGCCAGGCCGACGAGTTCGGCGTTCGTCCAGGTACGCAGGCGCGACTCCTGGAATCCCTCCTCGGTGCCCATGGCGGTCATGGCGTTGGTGTACTCGGGCAGGCCGCTGGTGTGTTGCAGAAGCTGCCGGACGGTGATCTTCCGGCCGTCGTTGCCGTTGCTGCGGATGAGGCCGGGCAGGAACCGTTCGACCTTGTCGTCCAGCGACAGCTTGCGTTCGCCGGCGAGCTGCAGCACCGTCGCCGCCACGAACGGCTTGGTGTAACTGCCGATCCGGAACTTCGCGTCCCACGCGATCGGGGTGCGCCTCGCGACGTTGCCGTGACCACTACGCACCCGGATGTCACCGCGCGGCGTGTCCAGTTCGACCAGCACGCCGGGTGCCCCGTACCTCTGTAGGGCGTCAGCGTCGGACTGCAGCGTGGCGCCCAGGCCCGAGCCGTTGGTTGTGGCTTGTGCGGCTCCGATACCGACCACGGTGGCTCCCGCCACCGTCGCCGCGAGCATGACGGCCGCAAATGATTTCCTCATGCCGACGACGCTAGAAAGATCGATGAGAGAAAACGTCACCACACGGTGGACACTCCGTCGTCCCCCGCCCGAGGGACACCTGGCCCGGGGCAGATCCTTGTCCCCCGAGCGAGCTACCCGCAGGTGTCCACTGTGCGGTGACGATTTCCGGGCCGTTGATCCATAGCCTTCCTCTCAGTGCGGCGCCCCGGGCCGCGGGCCTGGTGAAGGAGTCGTCATGCGTTTCGTCAAACAGTTCCTGGCCGTGCTGGTGGTCATGGTGGTGGGCGGTCAAGCGACCGCCGCGGTGCGGGACAACCCGTGGCTGACCCTCGCCGCCGGCCTGCTGTCGGCGGTCCTGACCATCCTCACCTACCGCTGGGTGGTGCGGCGCACCGAGCATCGCGAGGTCACCGAACTGGCCGGCGGCGTTTCCCGATTCGCCGCGGGGGCGCTGATCGGCGGTGCGATGTTCGCGTCGGTCGCGGTGAACCTGGCCTTCAACGGCGGTTTCCACGTCGGCGGCATCGGCTCGGTGCCGAACACGGCCGGCATCCTCGGGTTCATGGCGGCCGCCGCCGTGACCGAGGAGGTGCTGTTCCGGGGGGTGCTGTTCCGGATCGTCGAGGAGCGGATCGGCACGTACCCGTCGCTGATCCTGACCGGTGTGGCGTTCGGCGCCATGCACCTGCTCAACGAGAAGGCCACCCTCTGGGGGGCGCTCGCCATCGCCGTCGAAGCCGGGTTCATGCTGGCCGCCTGCTTCGCCGCCTTCCGCAACCTGTGGGTGCCGATCGGCCTGCACTTCGCCTGGAACTTCCTGCTCGCCGGCATCTTCAGCCTCACGTCGTCCGGCAACGGCCTCGGCCAGGGCCTGCTCGACGTCACGATCACCGGTCCGAAGCTGTTCACCGGCGGGGAGTTCGGTCCCGAGGGCGGCGTGGCGGCGGTCGGCGCGGGCACCCTGCTGACCATCGTCTTCCTCATCGTGGCCCACCGCCGCGGTCACATCGTCCGGCCGGGTGGCCGGAGCGCCGGCGTCACCGAGGCCACCACGGTTGCCCGGTGATCGATGTCCCCGGAACGCCTGTCAACGCCAGACGCTTGTGTGTGCTCCGTATCGGGCCCATGGCAGCTGGATCGTTCGGGGGTCGACGTCGTAGCTGGTGCCGGTGCTGGTGTGAATGGTGAGGGTGTCCACGCGGGCGGTGGTGGCCTGGCCGGGCCACCAGGCGGCCCAGAAGTCGTCGTGGATGGTGGCGGTGACGGTGGTGCCGTCGGCGAGGTTGATGTCGACGCCGTTCACTTGGGGGCCCAGGGAGCCGTTGAGGGAGTAGTTCGCGGTCGTGGGGTCCTCGTCCGGGGTGGCGTACGGCGTACCGCCGAGGACCTGGACGTCGGTGCCGGCCGGCCAGGTGTAGGGGTGGTCCCACACCGTGGACGACCCG
Source organism: Actinoplanes sp. NPDC048988 (assembly GCF_043197815.1). Classification (NCBI taxonomy): domain Bacteria; kingdom Bacillati; phylum Actinomycetota; class Actinomycetes; order Micromonosporales; family Micromonosporaceae; genus Actinoplanes; species Actinoplanes sp. NPDC048988. The sequence continues at coordinate 114,654 of NZ_JBICTW010000021.1, forward strand.
CCCTGGAAGTCGTCGCCGCCTTTCAGGCCGCTGATGACGATGAGGGGGTCGCGGGCGGTGCCGGAGCCTTTGGTGATGTCCACGCAGTAGGTCCAGTCACCGCGGCGGTCGATCAGGATGCTGCGCCGGGCGGCCGCCTGTGGGCGGGCGGGGACGCCTTGGATGCCGACGCCGATGCCGGTGAGGTCGGTGCACTTGGACGCCTGGGTGGCGATGTCCTCGTCGTCGGCTTGCCGGCTCGCCTCGGCGGCGGTGGTCGCGCTGGTGGGGACGGCGCTCCAGCTGGCGTAGCCGGCCGGGGCGGTGGGGTCGGCGGTGAGGATGACCGTGGAGGTGACGGCGACGGCGGCCACCGCCGTGAGGGCCAGGCCGATGCGGCGCGGTGCGGGCCGCGCCCAGACCGGCCGGCGGTCGGTCGCCGCTTCCCGCACCAGCACGGCGCGTACGGCGGCGTGCCGCTCACGGTCCATGCCGCTGAGGGTGGAAGTCATGACAGCTCCGGTTCCGTGACAGTGGAGGTGTTCGGGACGGGATCGTCGGCGTGCAGCCGGGCTCGTGCTCGCGACAGCCGGGAGCGGACGGTGCCGATGGGCACGCCCAGGGCGAGTGCGGCTGAGGCGTAGTCCAGGCCCTGCCAGACGCACAGGGTCAGGACTTCCTGTTCGGCTGGACGGAGCCGGGCGAAGGCCGCCTGTAGCCGAGCCAGTTGACGTTGATCGTCCAGCCGGGCGGCGACACCGTCGGCGTGGTCGGGCTCGTTAGCGATGGCGGGCAGGCGGTCCAGGGCGGCGCGGTGGCGCCGGGTGGTGCGCCAGCGGCGCTGGATGGTGCGCCGGGCTATGCCGTACAGCCAGGGGAGTGCCTTGCCGTCGATGAGCTCGACGTCGTGGCGGCGGCGCCACGCTTCGAGGAAGACGATGGACACCAGGTCGTCGGCGGTGTCCAGGGAGCCGGTGCGGCGAGCGCAGTAGCTGTGGATCGCGTCGCCATGGCGGTCGAACAGCACGCCGAAGCTGTCCGGGTCTCCGGCGATCGCGCGGCGCCACAGCTCGCCGTCGCCGAGCTGACTCTCCGGGGCGTCCGGTGGTCTGCTACGGGCGGAGTGGGGCTTCGGCGGCATCCCCGGCATTGTGCTCACACCTGTTCATGCCCCCAGCGCCCGTCGAGTTCCCGTACGGCGAGTGTCCTGTGTTTCTGGCCATAACCGGGAGGTCTTGCGCCAGGACTCCTCTGCCGCAATAGTTGGCACTGCCAAACAAACTGATCGCCAGAAAGAAGGAACGACATGCCTCGCATCGCCACCGTCGACCCCGCCACCGCCGAGGGTCAGGCCCGCACGCTGCTCGGCCGGGTCGAGAAGGCCCTGGGCGTCACCCCGAACATGATGCGGGCGATGGCCAACTCGCCGGCCGTGCTCGACGCCTACCTCCAGTTCTCCGGCGCGCTGTCCAAGGGCCGGCTCCCGGGCCGGGTGCAGGAGCAGATCGCCCTGGTCGCGGCCGTGGAGAACGAGTGCGGCTACTGCCTGGCCGCGCACACCGTGCTGGGCGCCCGGGCCGGTCTCTCCGAGGACGACCTGGTCGCCGGCCGCGGCGCGCGGGCTTCCGACCCGAAGGTCGAGGCGGCGCTGACCTTCGCCAAGGCGATCATCGCCAGTAAGGGCTTCGTCACCGACGAAGACCTGGCCAAGGTTCGCGCGGCCGGCTACGACGACGGCGAGATCGGCGAGATCGTGGCCGCCGTCGCGCTCAACACGTTCACCAACTACTTCAACTCGGTCGGCCAGACCACCCTCGACTTCCCGGCCGTCGAGGGCGTCGCGCTGCGCGACTGACATCGACAGCCCTTCCGGCCAGACCACTGAGGAGCCGACCATGTCCCACCATCTCGATTCGCCGCTCGCCCGGCAGGATCCCCGCCTCAACATCACCGACCAGTACGTGTTCGACAGCCCCGGCGCGACAGTCCTGATCATGAACGTCCGCACCTCGCTGGCCGGCGACGCGACCCCGGCCGGCTTCCACGACGAGGGCCGATACGAGTTCAAAATCGATGCCTTGGGTACGGGCGTCGAGGCGCTCACCCTTCGCCTGGTCTTCGACGCCGGACAGAATTACCGCGTCTACCGGCTCACCGGAGCCGAAGCGGCCGACGACGCGGCCACCGGAGCCGAGATTGCCCGGGGCCGCAGCGGCGTGGTCACCTCCGGCGAAGGTGGCATCCGGATCTGGGCCGGGCGCGCGGCCGATCCGTTCTTCCTCGACCTGCGGCAGCTCGGCCTGATCGACCAGATCGTGCAGCACGGGCAGCCGGCCGATCCGCGCCCGCCGGCCGACGTGGCCAGCACGTTCGCCGGGGCAACGGTTTCGAGCATCGTCCTCGAGATTCCGCACTCCGACCCCGTGCTTTCGCCGGGTCGTGAGATCCGGGTCTGGAGCGTGGCCAAGCTCGCCACCGACGTCGGCGGCTGGCGGCAGATCAACCGGGCCGGTCTGCCGATGATCTGGCCGATCTTCCGCGACCACGACTCCGAGGTGTCCAGCCACGCCAACGAGACCCGGCCGGCCGAGGACCGGGACCGCTACGGCAAGGCAACCGAGGAGCTGATCCGCGACACTGTGCGGCGGCTCGGCACCACCAGCCGGCCCGAGGCGTACGCGGCCACCGTGGTCCAGCGCCTCTTCCCGGACACCCTCCCGTACGTCGTCGGCACCGCGGCCGCCTTCTCGTTCGCCGGGTTCAACGGCCGCCGCCTCGGCGACAACGCTCCCGAGGTGATGTTCTCGCTGGTCACCAACTCCGCGGTCAGCACCGGCCTGACGCCGGCCGGCACTTCGGACGAGTTCCCCTTCGTGATCCCGGCCGAGGTCGGCTGAGCCCGCCCGCCGCGGGGGGGGGCCGGGGGGGGGGCCCCCCCGCCCCCCCCCCCGCGCGCCGCCGCCGGCCCGGGGGGCCCCCGGCGCCAGCACCAACACAACCCCACCGAAAAGGCGCCCC